>CALRQH020000023.1:0-90075 GCA_943370265.1 Mesorhizobium carmichaelinearum | reverse complement strand
AACACTGGATGCGCCAAGCTAAGAAACGTACCGTCGAGGACACTTGGCGCCACATCGGCCACCTGGTCGAAACCATCGAGGCAGCCGAATGCAGGAACTACTTCAAAAACGCCGGTTACGCTTCCGTCAAAATATGAAACGCTCTAGCCGCTGTCTGCTCCGGCAGGCGGCTGCGCAGTTCATCCCAGAAGCGGTCATCGGACCACGCCTCGACCCGGTCGTCGAGCGGGCATTGCACGTAATAGCGGCTGCGATGCGTTGACCGCATCGAGCACAGCGCAAAGCCTCGGCTATGGTTGGCATAGACCAATTCATGATCGGCCGGCGGCACCTCGGCCAGCACGCCCAGCCAGCCGAACGGATACTGCCGCTCGAAGGTTTTCAGCGCACCCTGCGGCACGGATTTTCGGCTGACGCCATGAGAGCCGTCACAGCCGGCGATGAAGTCGCAATCGATGCGATGGGAGACTCCGTCCTTTTCGTAGGTGGCAAAAGGGGCATCGGTGTCGAAATCGTGGAGCGCGACGTTCGACGCCTCATAGATCGTGGTCAGCCCCGCCGCGTGGCGTTGGTCCATCAGGTCGTGCGTCACCTCGGTCTGGCCATAGACGGTGACGTGTTTGCCGCCGGTCAGCACCGCCAGGTCTATGCGATGCAGGCGCCCATCGAAGGCGAGCGAGATACCACCGTGCGGAAGCCCCTCCGCATGCAGCCTTTTCGCGGCGCCCGCCTCTTCCAGCAATTCGACGGTGCCCTGTTCGAGCACGCCGGCGCGGACCCGGCCAAGCACATGCTCCCGGCTCGAACGCTCGAGAATGACGGTTTCAATACCGATGCCGGCCAGAAGTTGCCCGAGCAGCAGGCCGGATGGTCCCGAACCGACGATGACAACCTGAGTACGCATCAACGCCCAAGGCTTTCGATCTGCCCGGCCAGTTCGGCGGCGAGCCGTAGCGAAGCCGCGGTCGCCACGACCATTTGCGGCAGCAGAAGCCATTCTAGCGTCCACGCCGCGCCCGACCGTTCCTGCTCATGGACCAGTGCCTGATGCATGCCGGACACTTGCGTGGCATTGAAGCGGGCAAGAGCCACCAGGGCCTCGGCCTTCACCGGATTCTGCTTGTGCGGCATGGCTGACGAGCCGCCACCGCCCGAAAGTTTGATATCGACGACACTCAGCGCCATCAGCGCAATGTCCTGGCCGAACTTGCCGAGGCTGCCGGCCACCAGCGACAGCCAGCCGGCGAAATCGGCGAGCTCATCGCGCTGGCTTTGCCATTGCGGCGCATCGCCAAGGCCAAGCCTGGCGGCAAGTGCTGCGCGCACCAACTGCCCCTTCTCGCCCAGCTTTTCCAGCGTGCCGGCAGCGCCGCCGAACTGCACCACGAGCAGCCGGGCGGACTGTTCCGCCAATCTTTGCCGATGCCGCTGCAACGGCGCTCGCCATGCATTGACGCGGTCCGAAACCCGAATGGGGATCGCCGGCTGCATCCGGGTCATGCCGGTCAGCCCCCTGCTCCCGAAGCGATCTTCGAGTGTCGTAAGCCGCACGATGTTTTCGGTCAGAAGCAGGCCGAGATGCTCAACCACGGGCTTCAGCCGAAGCATCAGGGCGGTATCGATGACATCCTGGCTGGTCGCCCCGAAATGAGCGGATGCCCCATGCCGTTCGCCGATCGCCGCGCGGATCTGGCGCACCAGTTCGGGAACCATGACGCCGTCCTTGGCGACGCCGGCCCGAAGCAAGGCGGTGTCCGGCCGGAACGAGGAGAGCGCCGACATGATCGCGTCAGCAGCATCACTGGCGATGACACCGCTTTCCGCCTCGGCCTGAGCCAAAGCCTGTTCGAAAGCCAGCATCGCTGTAATCTCGGCCTCGACGGAGAAATGTCGCGCCGTCTCCTCGTCGCCGAGAAGGCCGGAAAACAGCGGATGGTCGAATGGCGATACGGTCATGTCATGAGCGGTCAGCTGTCGAAGAAGACCGTCTCCTTTTCACCCTGCAGATGGACGTCGAAGACGTAGGTATCGCCCTTGCGCTCGGCGATCAGCGTCGGCACGCGAATGCGGTGTTCGATGCGCGCCAGGATCGGATCCTCGGCGTTGGCCTCTTCCTCGTCGGAAAAATACAGCCGGGTCTGCAAGCCGATATTGATGCCGCGCGCCACGATCCAGAGACTGACATGCGGCGCCATCAGGCGGCCATCGCGGAAAGGCACGCGGCCGGGTTTGATCGTCTCGAACACGCACAGGCCGGTGTCCATGTCGGTCGGGCAGCGGCCCCAGCCGAGAAAATTCGGATCGGCAGCGCCGCGAAGTTCGGCAGGCGAGTTGTAGAGGCCCTCGCTGTCCGCCTGCCAGATCTCGATCAGCGCGTCCTTAAGCGGCGTGCCCGTGCCGTCGAGCACGCGGATGTGCAGGCCGATGCGCTCGCCCCTGGTCTTCTCGTTGACCATCAAAGCGCCGAGGTCGCTCGCATAGACGCCGCCGATGCCGCAGAAATTGGGCGTCAGGCCGATATGGACGTAGGGCCCGGCTGTCTGCGAGGGACTTTCCTTCAGCCGGCTAATGGATTGCGCCATCAATTGCCCTCCAGCCGGTTTTCGAACAGCGACGAGCGCCGCCCGCGCAGCACGATATCGAACTTGTAGGCGAGCGCGTCCATCGGGATCGTCGCCCGCGTATCCAGGATAGCGGTCAGCGCTTCGATGGCCGCCTTGTCGGCGATGCCGCGCACGATCGGGCATTTCCAGATCAGCGGGTCGCCCTCGAAGTACATCTGGGTGATCAGCCGCTGCGCGAAGCCATGGCCGAAGACCGAGAAGTGGATATGCGCGGGGCGCCAGTCATTAGGGCCGTTCGGCCAGGGGTAGGGACCAGGCTTGACCGTCCGGAAGGCATAGCCGCCGTCTTCGCCGGTGATGGTGCGGCCGCAGCCGCCGAAGTTCGGGTCGAGCGCCGCCAGGTAGCCATCCCGCTTGTGACGGTAGCGGCCTCCCGCATTGGCCTGCCAGAACTCGAGCAGCACACCGGGAACGCCCATGCCGCGCTCATCGAGCACCCGCCCGTAGACGATGATGCGCTCGCCGATGGCGCTCTCGCCCGGCCTGGCGAAATTGTGGATCAGGTCGTCGTCCAGTTCGCCGAGCATGGCGTGGCCGAAAACCGGACCGGCGATCTCCGACAATGTATTGTCGAACGACAGCAGCGCCTTCTGCGGCGAGCGCAGCACGGAACTCTTGTAGCCAGGCGTCAGCGCGGGCGGATGCCAGGTACGGTCGCGCTGGAAGAAGGCGCCGGTTTCCGGCCTTCGGTTCGAACCGGACTCAGCCGACATGGCCAGCCTTGCCCCCATCCATTTCCGAAAACACCTCCTTGGCGATCTTGAAGGCGCGGTTGGCGGCCGGCACGCCGGCATAGATAGCGACGTGCAGGAACGTCTCGCAGATATCGTCGCGCGAGGCACCGGTGTTGACGGTGGCGCGCACATGCAAGGCGACCTCTTCGTCGTGGCCAAGTGCGGCCAGCAGCGCCAGGGTCACGATCGAGCGCTCACGCCTGGTGAAGCCCGGCCGCGCCCAAACCGTGCCCCACGCGGTCTCGGTGATCAATTGCTGGAAGGGTTGGTCGAAATCCGTGGCGACCGCTTCGGCGCGGTCGACATGCGGATCGCCGAGCACGGAGCGCCGGACCGCCAGCCCGGCCTGGTATCGGCTTGCATTGTGGGGAGCTTCATCCATGAGTTTTTGTTCCAGAGGGAAGCGATGCGAGGAAATCGCGGATCAGGGCAACCATTGCGTCCGGCTGCTCGACGCAGGGAATATGGCCGGCGTCGCGAATGATTTCGAAGCGCGCGGCGGGAATGAGGTCCGCCAGCGATCGGACCAGCTCGGGCGGCGTCGAACCGTCCTGGTCGCCGACGATGCAAAGCGTGGGGACCGCAATGCGTCTGGCCATCTCGGTAAAATCGGCGTCGCGAACCGCTGTACAAGTCCCGACATAGCCGGCGAGCGGTTGCCGGGTCAGCATGTTGCGGCAGCCGGCAAGCTCGGCCGAACGTTTCGAATGGAAGGCCGGCGTGAACCACACTTTGAGCACGCCTTCGGCGACGGCCTGGATGCCATTGTGTTCGACCGTTGCGATGCGTGTGTTCCAGCTGTCGGTCGTGCCGATCTTGTGGGCGGTGTCGCACAGGATAAGGGCGTCGACGACGTCGGGGCGCCGGGCATAGAGCCCTTGCGCGATCAGGCCGCCGACCGACAGGCCGCAGAGCAAGACCTTGCCGAAGCCAAAATGATCGATGAAGCCCAGGAGATCGTCGACATGGTCGTCGATGGAGCGGATGCCGCCGCCGATGTCGGAGAGCCCATGGCCGCGCTTGTCATAGACGAGCAAGGGCATTTCGCCGCGCAAGGCAGCCGCAACCTCGTCCCAGATGCGGAAGTCGGTGCCGAGCGAATTGATGAACACGACCGGGCGCGCATTGCCGTTCGCCTTGATATGGCGATGGTGCAGCGTGATGCCGCCAATGTTGACGAATGGCACGATTTCGATCCTCCAACACCACATTGCACCAGGCTTTTGGTTCGGTAAAATGATATTTTTCGGCGTTTCATTAACTCAGGGGTTAGGAAATTTATGTCTGAAAGCCGCATCCGCTTCCGGCACCTCCAGGCATTCCTTGAGGTCGCGCGCCAAGGAAGCGTGGTGCGAGCGGCGGATTTCCTGCATGTCAGCCCACCGGCGGTAACCAAGACCCTGCGTGAACTGGAAGAGGCGCTGGGTGTCGCCGTCGTCGAGCGTGACGGCCGAGGCATCCGGGTGACGCGCATGGGCGAGATCTTCCTTGGCCATGCCGGCACCGCGATCACCGCGTTGAAGCGCGGGGTCGATTCCGTGCGGCAGGACGGGGCCATCAACCGCCACCCCATCCGCATCGGCGCGCTGCCGACCGTGTCGGCGAGGGTGATGCCGCTGGCGATGAGCCTGTTCCTCAAGGAGAACACGGGGGCCGCGATCAAGATCGTCACCGGCGAAAATGCGGTGCTGCTTGAGCAGTTGCGCGTCGGCGCGTTGGACCTTGTCGTCGGGCGGCTCGCGGCGCCGGAAAACATGACCGGTTTCTTCTTCGAACATCTCTACTCCGAACAGGTGCTGTTCGTCGTGCGGTCGGGACATCCGCTGCTCCAGCCGGATCAGGACGTATTCGCGTGGCTCGACGAATTTCCGGTGCTGATGCCGACGCGGGAATCGGTGATCCGCCCCTTCGTCGACCGCCTGTTCATCACCAACGGCATGACGGCACCGGCAACGGAGATCGAGACCGTGTCGGACTCCTTCGGCCGCGCCTTCCTGCGGCAAAGCAATGCCGTCTGGATCATCTCGGCGGGCGTCGTTGCCAATGAAATCAGCAGCGGCGCCTTCGTCGCCCTCAACGTCAACACGGATGAAACCAAGGGACCGGTCGGGCTGACGATGCGAACGGACATCGCCCCCTCGCCTGCCTTCTCCATCCTTCTCCAGACCATTCGCGAGGCGGCACGCCAGGGCGGTTGAGCGGGGCTGAGCTGGCTTCGGAAGAACCGCGCCGAGACGGAGGAAGGGCGCCTTGTGGTGCAGGGACACAAGGCTGGCGGTGGCGGCGCGAATCGAATCCGGCATCCGCCACATCAACGGCCCAACGTGGGCGACGAGGCACAGATGCCGTTCGGCGGCGTCTAGGTTCCGGCTTCGGGCGTTTCGGCGGCGATCGCCGAATTCACCGATCCGCGCTGGATGACGATCGAGTATCTGTGGCCTTGATCGGTAATTGGCACGGTCTTTGGCCGCTAAGTGGCACCTATCTCGACAACAGCGTGTCATCACCTTCTGCAGACAATTCTGCGAACCAAAAACCCTCGGGATTTCCCCAAATATGACTTCCCATCTGGGGAAAGGGCGGGCAGCGCCGCCCTTAGAAACTTAAAAGGTACACCGTAACGAGTGAAAAGGCCGACAAGCTCTTTGAAGATCGCAAGACTTATAGAGATGTTGAGCGTCAATTGTAGATTTGAACCATCCCATCGTACGCCTACGTATTCTGGAAGAGAATAAAACAACCATAGAACCGATCTTCGTCTCCCTGATATTAATAAATAGTGGCTTCCTAAATCGGAAATTTTATGTTACTTGCAGTCACCTCTTGCCTCCTGCTCAAATTTTTTTCATGCCTGTTCACGAACCGTCTTGTCGCCGATCCAAATTAATCCAGCGCTCTGGGCTGCCACATAGTGGAAAGTGTTCCATTCGGTCAGAAATATCCAATTTGCGAAGGCGTATTCAGGAACAGGTGGCAATTTCAAAGTGCCTCTCTCCTTAAGTTCTGCCAACGAGCCAATATCAATTCTCTCGCCCCCGGCCACATCATAAAGATAATTGGCGTCGGGCGGTTCTGACACCCAGAAAAGCAGCCCGGACAAGGTGACTTCAGCAAGTCTGTAAACTTCGCGCTGCTCCGTGCCCATGTCGCCGACCCAAATGTCAACGATGAACTTGGCTTCGCGTTTCATATAATCAATCACGAGCCGTTGGAGTTCGGCGTCATGAAAACCGTTCGGAAGCGAGGCTGAAAGATCATCAAGAGTCGTCATTGTGGGTCACTGTTTGGCAGGAAACTGGCGTTTGATAGTTCGATAGACGGTCGGCCTCGATACAGAAAAGACGTGCGCCAAATCACTGATGGAATAGCCGCCGGCGTTGTGCATGCGTCGGAGTTCCTGTTGCTGCTTATCCGACAGCTTCGCGACTTGCCGCGCAGTTTGCCCTTGGCGATACGCGATATGCGATATGCGCAAAAAACCTTGGAGACCTTATTTATCAAGCCGAGGACAGCATCGACGAACGCCTCAATTACGAGGCAAACTATACCAAGATCAACAAACACAACAAGGACGTTGAGCTTCTGATCTTTGACGAGGCGGAACGGCTGTCGATGAACACAATCGAATTTGTCCGCGATCTCTTGGCCGTAAGAGCATCGGCCTCATGCTGATCGGCATGCCCGGCATGGAGAAGCGCCTGTCTCGCTTCCCGCAATTCTATAGCCGCGTAGGATTTGCGCACCATTACCGACCTCTGGCCGGCGACGAGTTGACTTTCGTTCTGACGCGGCATTGGCGCTCGGCTCGGTATCAAACTCGACAACGCGGATTTCACAGATGCGCAGGCCGTCGCCTCAATCGCGCGCATTACCGGGGGTAACTTTCGGCTCCTGCACCGGCTTTTCACCCAAATTGAAAGAATCATCGAGATTAACGAACTGACCGTCATCACCGACGATGTCGTCGAAGCCGCCCGCAGCACTCTCGTCATAGGTGCCACTTAGCGAAGAATGCGATGCCGATACGAATTGCCAACTCCCATCTTGAATTCGCCGCTGGTTGAGTCTATCACCCAGCCCATCTTGGAGGTCTCAGCCTCCCGGGCCGCTTTAGCTCAGTTGGTAGAGCACCGCATTCGTAATGCGGGGGTCGCGTGTTCGAGTCACGCAAGCGGCACCATTTCCCCATCCACTACCGCTCATAGCCGCATTCGGCACCGAACCCCCTGCCCTCCATGCGGCCTTGACGCGGTTGTGAACCGCCCTCTTCTGGCAACCTGATAAAATCATCGCAGCGGGCGACGGAAAGATCCGGCGCCGCCGTTTAATGGGAAGAAGGGACAGACATGCCCGGCCAAATGGTCCGGACAGGTTGTTATTTTAACTCGGCAACCATTTCGGAGTATCCCCATGAATCGCCTCTCAAAATACGCCACAGCCGCCGCCCTTGTCCTGGGCGGAACTTTTACGACCGTCGCGGCCTCGTCTGCGATGCCGATGGTGCAGGTTGGCCCAACCGCAGGGTTGGTGGAGCACGTGGCCTATGGCTGCGGCCCGGGCTGGCACCCCAATCCCTGGGGGCGCTGCGTGCCTTATCGCAGGGTGATCGTCTATCCTCGCTACTATTACGGCCCGTCCTACTACTGGCATCCCGTCCACCGGTGGCATCGCTGGCACCGCTGGTAGGATCGAAGGGATAGTGGGTGCCGGTCGAGTGCCGGCACCCGGACCTCCTGTCTGTTGAACCAGAATCGGCCTGCTGGACCTAAAGCCTCAGTATCCAGACGATGGAGACCGGATTTGGCTGCCCCTGTTTCACCCACCCGGCCGGATGCGGCTCTTGTGGTGTTCAACCGTTTCGGACTCGGAGCACGGCCCGGCGACCTGGACAAACTCAAGGGCGATCTCAAAGGCGATCCGCGCGCTTATCTGAAGGCGGAACTCCGGCAGCCCGACATTGCCATGATCCCCTACGATGATCCGGCCTATGCCGGCTTGCTGGGAAGCACGGCCGCCATCCAGGCCAGCATGGCGGCAAGCTTCCAGCGCAAGCTGGACATCGCTACAAGCTTGACCCGGCAGGCAACCATGGCGAATGCCCCGGCGATGCCGCTGCCCGCAGCGGCCGCCAAGCCTGCCGTGGCGCCGGCAGCGCCGGCCGCCGTAGTACCCGCCGCAGCATCCGCCAAACCCACAGCGGTGCCCGCCAAACCCGCAGCTGCGCCCCCTGCCCCGCCACCCATCGAGGCGAAGCTGTTCCAGGCGGAAGCCCAGGCGCGCTTTGACAAGGCGCTCAAGGCCGAAATTGGGTTCGTCGAGCGCCTTGTCTACTTCTGGTCGAACCATTTTTGTATTTCGGTGGCGAAGGACAATATCATCCGGGCCAGCGCCGGCGCCTTTGAGCGGGAGGCAATCCGCCCCTTCGTGCTCGGCCGCTTCGCCGACATGCTCCTGGCGGTGGAGCATCACCCGGCCATGCTGTTCTACCTCGACAACCAGCAGTCGGTGGGTCCGAAGTCCCGCGCTGGGAACAACGGCAAACGGGGCCTCAACGAAAACCTCGCCCGCGAAATCCTGGAATTGCACACGCTGGGCGTCGGGGGCGGCTACAGCCAGGCCGACGTCACCAGCTTTGCCCGCATCCTCACCGGCTGGATGATCGGCGGGCGCGACGGGCGACTGGGCGAGCCCGGTAATTTCGTCTTCAATGCCAATGCGCATGAGCCGAGCGATGAAGTCCTGCTGGGCAAGACCTATCCCGCCGGCGGCCAGGGACAGGCCGAGGCGGCACTGAACGACATCGCCCGGCATCCGGCGACGGCGCAGCATATCGCCACCCAGATGGCCCGCCATTTCATCGCCGACAATCCGCCGCCGGCGGCGGTCGCCCGCCTTGCCAAGGTCTTTGTCAAAAGCGATGGCGACCTGCGGGCAATGGCGGCAACGCTGATCGACATGCCGGAGGCCTGGTCCACGCCATTGGCCAAGATGCGCGCGCCATTTGACTTCATTGTTGCCATCAGAAGGGCGGCCGGCCCGGATCCGGCGAACAACCCCAACCAGTCGCTCGGCTGGCTCAACGCGCTCGGCGAGCCGCTATGGCAGCCACCGGGGCCGAACGGTTTTGCCGACGAGGCCGACGCCTGGGCGTCGGCGGAAGGCATGAAGATCCGTCTCGACATTGCCTGGCAGGCGGCCCGTCAGGTCAAGAACATCGGCAATCCCAACGACACGCTCAACGCTGTCATCGGCCCCTCGGCCTCACCCGAGACGCGGCAAGCAATCGCGCAGGCCGAATCCAAGCAGCAAGGGCTGGCGATGCTGCTGATGGCGCCCGAATTCCAGAGAAGATGAGTTCCAGAACGATAGCGGAGATGATGCGATGAGCCTGTTGTGCGAAATCCCCAATCCCTCCCGCCGTGCTGTCCTGATGACGGGCGGCGCGCTGTTTGCCTGGGCCTACATGCCGCGCTTTGCCCGCGCGGCCAACAATCGCGATCCGCGCCTGATCGTCATCGTGCTTCGCGGCGCGCTCGATGGCCTCTCGACGGTCGGCCCCGTCGGGGATCCCGACTATGCCGGCCTGCACGGCGACATCGCCCTGTCGCTGGCCGGCCCGCATGCGGCGCTGCCGCTGGACGGTTTCTTCGCGGTCAATCCGGCGATGCCGGTGTTTGCGCGCCTGTTCAAGGACAAACAGGCGGCTGTCGTGCATGCGGCGGCGACCGGCTATCGCGAACGCTCGCATTTCGACGGACAGGATGTACTGGAAAGCGGCTTTGCCGGCCCCGGCCATGTCGCCACAGGCTGGCTCAACCGAGCACTTGAAAACCTGCCGTCCGGCGACCGCGTCGCAACGCTCGGTGGCCTCGCCGTCGGCCCATCGACCCCATTGGTGATACGCGGCTCGGCACCCGTGCTCGGCTGGGCGCCGCAATACCTGCCGGCACCCAATGACAATCTGGCGGCGCGCGTCCTCGATCTCTACAGCCATCGCGATCCGGTGCTTGCCGTGGCCCTGAAGAGGGGACTCGACGCCGACAAGATGGCCCTGGGCGACAAGATGGATTCCATGAAGCCCAAGGGCGGCCTCGACAGTGCTGCCGGCATGCGGCAGGCCGCACAGGGCGCGGCCAAGCTGATCGCGGCCGATGACGGACCGCGCGTTGCAGCACTTGCCTTCGATGGCTGGGACACGCATGTCAACGAAGGCGGCGCGACCGGACGGCTCGCCAGCCTGCTCGGTGGCCTCGACGGCGCCTTCGAGGAATTCGAGAAGGGGCTGGGCGAGCGCTGGAAGGACACGGCTATCGTCGCCATCACCGAGTTCGGCCGCACGGCCCGCATCAACGGCACCGTCGGCACCGACCATGGCACCGGCACCGTGGTGCTCTTGGCGGGCGGCGCGATAAAGGGCGGACGCGTCATCGCCGATTGGCCGGGGCTGAAGCCGGCTCAGCTCTATGAGCAACGCGACCTTGCGCCGACAAGTGATGTCCGAGCGGTGCTGAAGGGCCTTCTCGCCGACCAGTTCGGTCTTTCCGCCGCCGTGCTTGGCGACAAGGTGTTTCCGGAGTCCGCGTCGGTCAATCCAATGCGCGATCTCATCGCGTGAAGAAGGCCGGCGGCGTCACAGGGAACGCCACCTCTAGCGGAAACGCCCACAACGCTACAGGGCGGACGCCTCCGGCCGACGCTTTCGATCGGCAGCGGAGCGGCACTTGGCTTTGCCATGGGCAGCGCCTGCGAGCCGACGTCCGACAGCATCAATGTGCCTGCGGCCGTGGCAATGGCAGAATGTATCTGGTGAGCATGATCGCGTCCTCCATGATTCACATCCCCGAGGACAGCATGCCAACGCAACCGGCTCAATGCCGGGCGAATGGTCCTATCACATATTCGTCAGCGGACAGCGCTGTCTCCAAGCGTAGCCACGGTCTTCAGCGCGCCGTCCAGCATGTCGCCCTTCTCGTCCTTCAGCGCCATTTCGCGCAGGCGGCGGATCCAGTCGGCGGCGTCGGGGCGGCCCTTGAGCAGATCGAGCGCCGACAGAACCCGATCGAATTTCGACCGCGCGCGCACATGCGTGTCGCTGTAGCCCTTGATCAGCCGGCGGCAGTTGAGGATCTCGACCGCCAGCGCATAATTATCCGGCACATGACCGAGCGCCAGCGCGTACCAGCGTTCGAGATGGGCGACCTCGACCTTGTGGCGCAGCAGGCCGCGGCGCCAGCGGCGCAAGCCGCCGATGAACCAAAGTGCCGCGAAGCCCGCGAAACTGTCGGTGCGGATGCGGCGGCCATGGTTGATGCGCCTGTCGAGGAAGGCGGCCAGCTTCGGACGGTTCTCGATGTAGCTGCCGAGCCCGGCCGGCAGCGTACCGCAGAACTCCTCGATGCGCGGATGGAAATACTCGGTCACCTGCAGGATCGAGCCGTCCTTGACACCGACCTCGCGACGCACCCGCCTGTCACGCGTCGAGCGCGTCTTGAGGTCGGCGACGCGGATCATGTCGTCATAGCACATGGCGTTGGCCAGATGCTTCGCGGCAGCGATGGACAGAGCATAGGCGTGCTCCGGGCTGTCCAGCGCGACGGCGCTGTCCAGCCGGTCGAGATATTCGCGCCCGTAGGCAATGTCCTGATAGTCGACGACCTTTCGCAGGCCCCTGAGCGCCATGTCGCGCACAGCCACAGGCATGACGTCGATGTGGGCGGCCAGGGCCTGCCAGCGCTGCATCAGGTTCTGCGGTCCAATGACATTCGCCCCCGGGGCGGAATCGCCAATCGCTGGCTCTGCCACCCTTGGTGCTGGCACCGTTGTGCCGCGCGCGCGATCATAGGCGGCGCCGAAGGCGGCAAGGCTGGCTTTCACACCCCGGCCGCCAGCGCTGATCGCCTGCTCGTAACTTTCGCGGGTGAACGGCAGCGCGTCCGACCCCGCCAGCGCGCCCAAGAGGCTGGCCGAGATCATCGAGCCGTTGTCGGCGGCGATCTTCTCCATGTCGAAGGCGATGAAGCGTTTCGACGCGGCTTCAGCGGTGGCATGCACCTTCGACGACGAGGCCCGGCCGTCGCCCGGCTCGATCTTTTCCGACACGGCGGCGATACGGTGCGACGACGCGATCAGCGTCGTGCGCTCGGGCGTGACGAAGCCGCGGATGATGGCGCGGCCGGCTTCCATCAATTCGGCGGCGATCAGTATGTCGACATCGCCCTGCGAAGGTGACAGCGCAAAGACCGGCAAACGGCCGGTATCGCGGGCCATCTCGACATAGTAGATGGTGGCGCCGGTGCGCTGGGCAACGCCGGCGACCGAGGTCGATTGCGCGACATAGCCATTGCGCTCGGCAACGTCGGTGATCCAGTCGGCCAGCACGCCGCCGCCTTGGCCGCCGACGGCAAGCACGGCAAGCTTGATGACGCGCTCGTCTTCCTGAGCCCCGGCCCTGGGGCGAAATGGGGGGACAGCGTCAAGCATCGGCGAAGGCCAGGCGCCGGCTTTCGCGGCGGCGCTGCAACAGGCTGATGGTGGCGCGGCGCGTGGATTCCAGGAAGCGGTCCCAGCGGCTCGGATTGTGCACGACGTCGGCGCGGTAGAAGGATGGGCACAGCACCGCCGCATCGGCCACCTCGCCGCAATTGCCGCAACCGACGCAGCTCTGGTCGATGCTGGCGACGGGATCGTCGCGCAAGGGATCGTCGAGCGACTTCACCGACAGTGACGGGCAGCCGGACAGACGCATGCAGGCATGGTCGCCGGTGCAGATGTCCTCGTCGACGCCGAATTTCGGTTTCACCACGCGCTCGCCGCTCTTGATCGCCTTGTCGACCAGCGGCTTTTCGCGGCGCTGCCGGTTCAGCATGCATTCGGACGAGGCGACGATGACCTTGGGCCCCTTCTCCTCCGTCGTGAGGGCCTCGCGCAGCGTGTCCTGCATCCTGGTGACGTCGTAGGTGCGGTCGACATGGCGCAGCCATTTGACGCCCATGCCCTTCACCGCCTCGGTAATCGGGTGCTTCGTCGACTTGGTCTTGTTGCCGGCGCGCGACGACAGGATGTCCTGGCCGCCGGTCGCGGCCGAGTAGAAATTGTCGACGATGACGATGACGCCGTCATTCTTGTTGAACACCGCGTTGCCGATCGAGGAGGTCAGGCCGTTGTGCCAGAAACCGCCATCGCCCACGAAGGAGATCGAGCGGCGCTTGGCGTCCGGCGAATTGAACGCCGAGGCCGAGGCCGGGCCGAGACCATAGCCCATGGTGGTGGCGCCAAGCTCGAAGGGCGGCATGATCGAGAACAGGTGGCAGCCGATGTCGGAAGCGATGTGATGCTTGCCGAGTTCCTGCTCGACCAGCTTGGTGGCGGCAAAGATCGGCCGCTCCGGGCAGCCGACGCAGAAGCCCGGCGGACGCCCCGGCACGACGTTGATCAGGTCGGCCGTGTCGACGCCGTCACCGACCTTGTTGGGGGCACGCACTTCGCCCGGCAGCAGATGCGGCGTCTCGGCCCGCAGGAAGGCGCCGATGCCGTCGAGCATCACCTGGCCGGTATATTCGCCAGCCATCGGCAGATGTTCCTTGCCGACCAGCCTGGTGCCGCGGCCGGCCTTATGCAGCATCGCGGCGAACGCCTGCTCGATGTAGTTGGGTTGGCCTTCCTCGACCACGAGGACCGACTGCTTGCCCTCGCAGAAGGACAGGAACTCGTCGTCGATCAGCGGATAGACGGCGTTGAGCACGTAGAGCGGCACATCGGTGTCGCCATAGGTGTCGGCAAGGCCGAGCCGCTGCAGGGCCCGGATGACCGAATTGTACATGCCGCCCTGCATCACGATGCCGACCGAGCCGTGGTCCGAGCCGAAGAATTCGTTGATCTTGTTCTTGGCGATAAAGTCGACCGCCGCCGGCCAGCGCTTCTGCACCTTTTCCTTCTCATGCAGGAAGGAGGCGGGCGGCAGCACGATGCGGCCGGTGTCGCGGCGCGGTGCGTCGAGTGCATCGGCCACCGTCATGGGTGGCCGCTTGTTGTCCTTGGCGATGAAATGGCCATGGACATGGCAGCAGCGGATACGCACCTGCAGCATGACAGGCGTGTTGGAGACCTCGGAAAGCTCGAAGCCGTCTTCCACCGCCTTGACGATCGACGGCAAATTGGGGCGCGGATCGAGCAGCCAGACCTGGCTCTTCATGGCGAAGGCATGGCTGCGCTCCTGCATGATCGAGGAGCCTTCGCCATAATCCTCGCCGACGATGATCAGAGCGCCGCCGGTGACGCCGCCGGACGCCAGGTTGGCGAGCGCGTCGGAGGCGACATTGGTGCCGACCGTCGACTTGAAGGTTGCGGCGCCACGGATCGGGTAATGAACCGAGGCGGCCAGCATGGCGGTGGCGGTAGCTTCCGAAGCGCTGGCTTCGAAATGCACGCCGAGCTCGCCCAGAATGTCCTGCGCGTCGGCCAGCACGTCCATCAGATGGCTGATCGGCGCGCCCTGATAGCCGCCGACATAGCCGACACCGCATTGCAGCAGCGCCTTGGTGATGGCGAGGATACCCTCGCCGGCAAATTCCTCGCCAGCGCCGAGCCGAAGCTTCTCGACTTCCTTGGCAAAAGACCGTTCGGCCATGGTGGCCTCCTTCCATTGCCGCCGGGCAGCCGGCGGCGCGTACATCTAGATGTCGTGCTTGCGGATGTTCTTCAGCATCTTCAAAAGCGTGGCGATCAAGGCCGCGTATTCGGCGTCGTCGATATCGTCGAACATCGCCTCGAACGCGTCATGCATGGCCGGCCAGGCGCGGGTGAACTCGGCGCGGCCGTCGTCGGTCAGGAACACATGGCGGATACGGCTGTCGGTGACACCCTGCTCGCGCCGCACCAGGCCCTGGCCTTCCAGCGTGTCGAGCGTGCGGCTCAAGGTCGACTGTTCGATCACCGTATAGACCGAGAGATCGTTGACGGTAACGCCGTCGGTGACCGACAGCACGGCCAGCGTGCGGACCTGCGGAATGGTCAGGCCCTGCTTGCGAAAGTCCTCGCGCAAAGTGGCGTTGTAGCGGCCCATGATGCGGTTCATCAGATAGGGCGCGAATTGCTGCAGGCCGATCTGGCCCAGGGTCGAAATGCGCTGGCGCTTTTCCGGAACCTTCTGTTCCATCACAGCCTCCCCGCCAGAAGAAAGCCGGAGCCGCCGCCCAGGCCCGCGCCCGGATGGGTCGAGGCGCCGATATGGTAGAGGTTTTTGATCCCGGTCTGATGGTTGCGGCTGGTCTTGAACGGGCGCCACAGGAACGACTGGTCGATGGTTGACGAGCCGCCATAGGGGTCGCCGCCGACCAGATTGATGTTCATCGTTTCGAGATCCGCGGGCGAATAGGCGCGTCGCGCGATGACGCTGTCCCTGAAGCCGTCGATATGGCCGGCGAGAATGGACTCGGCACGATCGGCGTAGGCTTCGCGAAGTGCTTCGGTCCATTGCCCGTCAGCCGGTGTCCGCAGCTTGCCAGCGGCATCCCCCTTGATGTGGCGGGGCGCCTCGGGCAATTGCAGCCAAAGGATCGCCTTGCCTTCCGGACACCGCGACGGATCGAGCGCATGCGGCTGGCCTACACAGATGGTCGGTGCTTCCGGCAACATGCCGCGCGCCGCCTCGTTGCAGGCTTTTGATACGCCGTCGAGGCCAGGTGTCAGGTGCAACAGCGCCACCTTGTCCAGTCCTTCGCCCCGCCATGCCGGCGGCTTGTCGAGAGCGTAGTGGATCTGGAAATTGCCTTTGCCGTAGCGGTATTTCCGCGTCGCTTCGACGTCGTCCCTGGGAGCCTCAGCGCCGAGCAGCCGGCCATAAAGCTGCGTCGGCGTGACCGAGCAGATAACGCTCTTCTTCGCATGGACCGTTTCGCCCGAGGCCAGCCGCACGCCGGTCGCGCGGTCCCCGGTCAGGATGATGGAGGCAACGTCCGCTTCGGTCGAGATGACGCCGCCGCGCTCGATGATCAACGTCTCGAAGGCCGAGAGCAGGTTCTTCGCCCCACCCTTGACGATCGGCGCGCCCGCAGCCTCCAGCGCGAAGGCGATAACCCTGGCGATCTGGCCGGAGAACGCATCTTCCGGTCCGAGCCCGGCATGCAGTACCCAGGGCGCCCACAGTGCGCGGGTGGTCTCGGACCGGTAAGTGCTTTCCAGCCAGCCGCGCGCGGGCACCAGCGCTTCGCCGAGAAAGGCGGCCAGGCCGCGCGGGCTTCGCCGCCAGGCATCACCGGCCAGCAGCTTCGCCGTCGGATAGGACCACAGGCTGCCGCCGAGCAGGCCGAACAACAGGCCGGCATTGCGCTCGATGCCGCCGACATCGCTTGCATGACTATCGCCGTCGCCCGCGGCGATCGCATTGAACGCGGCGACATTGGCCGCGCGATCGGTGCGCAATACGGTGTGGCTGCCATCCGGTCGCAGCACGCCGGTCGGCGTGCCGGTGTGGCAGAATTCCAGTCCGTGCCGTGCGAGGTCCGCGCCAAGTGCCGCAAAGGCCGGCGAGGTGATGAACAGCACGAAGGTCGTCGCCATCACGTCATGGATGAAGCCGGGCGCGGTGATCTCCTCGGTGCGCATGCAGCCGCCGATGCGGTCGTTGCGCTCAAGGATGAGCACCTTGGCACCCTTGCCGCCGAGCATCGCCGCGCAGACCAGCGCGTTGATGCCGCTGCCGACGATGATGTGATCGGGCGCGTTCATAGGGGGTTTCCTGTGGGCGGCGGGTAGGCTTGCGAGGTCAGCCCTCCAGCGCGAGCGCCGCCAACCTGCCTCCCTATCGCCTCGCCTTCGCGCATGATCTTCTCCCGAAGACCGCTACCTCGCCTATTTTCGCGACACCAGCGCCAGTGCGCGGATCGGGCTGCCGGTGCCGTGCTCGATCTTGAGCGGTGCCGCGATCAGGATCGCGCCTTTCGGCGGCAGCTGGTCGAGATTGCAGAGGCTGGCGAGACCATAGCGGTTGGCCTTGTGCATCAGGCTGTGCGCCGGGAATGGTGGCTCCATTCCCCCCGCCTTGCCGGCATCGGTGCCGATCGTCTCCGAGCCCCAGCCCTTGATGTCCTTGCTGATCAGGTACTGGATGGCTTCCGCCGTCGGGCCGGGGGTGTGCGGGCCGGTCTCGTTGGCATTGAGGAACTCGGCTTCCGAGCCGTTGCGCTTGTACCAGTCGGTGCGCATCACCACCCATTCGCCGGCATTGATGGCGCCATGCTTGGCTTCCCAGGCCTTGATGTGGTCGACGGTGAGCAGGAAATCGTGATCAGCGGCGGCTTCCTTCGAGCAATCGATGACATTGACGGGGCCGACGAAATTCTGCGCCGGAATGGTGTCGGTGGCGCCGTCCGGATAGTCCTTGCCGGTGATCCAGTGCTTGGGCGCGTCGAAATGCGTGCCGGAATGTTCGCCCAGCTTCAGCCAATTCCATGCCCACCATGGGCCGTTCTTGTCATAGGCGGAGATGGTGTGGATCTCGACCTTCGGCGTGTCGACGGCGAGTTCCGGCGGCAGCTTGATCAGCGGGGTGTCGGGACCGAGCGATGCCGTCAGGTCGACCACCTTGATGGCGCCTGAAAGAAGCTGGCCGGCGACCTCGCCGAGGAGTTTTTGCGTGTCCATGGTCTCTGTTCCCTCTTTCTAGCTGATGCTGATGGCTCGTTGCGGCCCTTAATATCCTACTAGACGAAAACATATGCATCTGCAATTATCTTTAAGCATAAAGGAAATGGGAACGGGGCGTGAGCGAGTTTGACGCCATCTTTGTCGGGGCCGGCCACAACACTCTGGCTTGCGCCGCGCATCTGGCGCTCAAAGGCTGGAAAACCGGGATTTTCGAGCGCAGCGCGACAATCGGCGGCGCCGTCCAGACACGAGAATTCACCCTTCCCGGCTTCCGCCACGATTTCGGCGCGATGAATCTGAGCCTGTTCGCCGGCTCGGCCTTCCACCGGAAATATGCAAATGAATTGAAAGCGCAGGGCCTGGAGTTCGCACCGGTCGCGGACTGTTTCGCCAGCGCCTTTCCGGACGGTCGCTGGTTCGGCGTCAGCAACGACTTGCAAAAGACCGTGAACCGCATGAGCGCCTTTTCAGCCACCGATGCCGCGACATGGCGCAGGCTGGTTGCGGCGTTCCCGGCGGAGGCCGAGCATCTGTTCCGGCTGCTGGGTTCGCCGATGAGCGCACGCGCGCTTGCCGGCACCGCCTGGAACCTGTGGCGCAAGAAGGGCATGTCCGGCGCGCTCGACACCGGTCGCATGCTGTTGTCCTCGCCGCGCGCGTGGCTGGAGGAAAACTTCGAATCGCCGCATGTGCGGGCGACGCTCGCCACCTGGGGCATGCATCTCGACTTCGCGCCCGACATCGCCGGTGGCGCGGTGTTCCCCTACCTGGAATCGATGGCCAACCAGAGCTTTGGCATGGTGCTGGGCAAGGGTGGCGCCGACACCATCATTCGCGCTTTGTCGGGCATGGTGACATCCGTCGGCGGCAAGATCGTCACTGGCGCCGAGGTGGCCGAAATCATGGTCTCCGGTGGCAAAGCGACCGGCGTGCGGCTCGCTTCGGGCGAAACGCATACCGCCACCAAGGCGGTCATTGCCGGCATCGCACCCAAGGCGCTAACCGGCAAATTGTTGCCCAATGGTTCGGGCGACGCCGGCTTCGACACGGCGATGCAGAAATTCCGCCACGCGCCGGGGACGATGATGATCCATCTGGCGCTGGATGATCTGCCGGACTGGCGCGCCGGGCCTGAGCTTCGGCAATTCGCCTATGTGCATCTGGCGCCCTCGCTCGACACCATGTCGCGCACCTATCAGCAGGCCATGGCCGGCATGCTGCCGGACGAGCCGGTGCTCGTCGTCGGTCAGCCGACGGCAGTCGACCCGTCGCGCGCACCTGATGGAAAGCACGTGCTGTGGGTGCAGGTGCGCATGCTACCGGCCGAGATCCTCGGCGATGCCGCCGGCAGGATCGCGCCCGCGCATTGGGACCAACTCAAGGAGATCTACGCCGACCGCGTGCTCGACATGATCGAGACCTATGCGCCCGGTCTTCGTCAGAAGATCCTGGGTCGATCGGTATTCTCTCCTCTCGACCTGGAGCGCGAGAACCCGAACCTCGTCGGTGGCGACCAGGTTTGCGGCAGCCATCACCTGGCGCAGAATTTCCTGTTTCGCCCCGCGCGCGGCTTTGCCGGCTGGAACACACCGATCGACAATCTGCATCTCACGGGAGCCGCGACATGGCCGGGTGCCGGCACCGGTGCCGCCTCTGGCTTCATGCTCGCGCAACAGCTTGGGGGAAAGTAGGAGCCGAAGACACATTTGGGGTGAAGGAAGGGCAAGGCGCGGTTGCCCAACTGGCATGAACAAGTTCAGCCTGAACCCACTGATCAGACAACGATGCCGCGTTCAGAAAACAGAGAACCAAAAAGGGGAACGACCATGCCAATCAACAGACGCGAATTGCTCGGATACAGTGCCGCGGCACTTGGTGCGACGGCCATCGGCCTGCCGCGGATCGCCAAGGCGGCAGCGGGCGAACTGACCATCGCCTACAACGTCAACCTGCCGTCCTGGGATCCGACCACCGGGCCGTCGGCGGTCAACCCGACGATCCAGGGTCTCTACCAGTCGGTGTTCGACCAGTTCATCCCGCAAAAACCGGACCTGTCCTTCGCGCCGGGACTGCTCACCGAATGGGGCTGGAACGAAGACCGCACCAAGATCATGATGACGGTGCGCGAGGGCGTGACCTGGCATGACGGTTCGCCGTTCACGCCCGAGGACGTGGTCTGGTCGCTGCAGCGCGCGGGCGACGAGAAGACCGGCAACCCGATCCAGTTCGTCTGGAAGAACGTCAACAACTTCAAGATCGACGGCAACAAGATCACCGGCGATGTCGTGCAGTTCGACCCGGTCTATTTCAAGTGGATGTCGTTCCTGACCGGCTATGTCATGCCGAAGGCCTATTACGAGAAGGTCGGGCCCGAAGGTTTCGAGAAGGCGCCGATCGGCACCGGGCCGTACATGGTGGAGAAATTCGAGCGCAACGCCTTCCTGCGACTGAAGGCCAACCCGAACTACTGGGGCGGCAAGCCGGCCTTCGACAACGTGACGATCAAGTTCGTCACCGACGCGGCGAGCCGGGTCGCGGAGATCGAGTCGGGGTCCTCGCAGGTAACGCTCGAAATCCCCTATGAGGAATATGACCGGCTGATCGCCAAGGACGGGCTCGCCGGCACGTGCAAGAACGTGTCCGACATCGGCATGATCTTCTTCAACAACAAGGACGCCATGCTGGACAAGAATGTCCGGCAGGCAGCCGTCATGGCGGTGGACAAGCAGCTTCTGGTCAAGAGATTGCTGCGCGGCTACGGCCAGCCCATCGACACGCTCGAGACGCCGGAATACGCGGCCTTCGACCCGTCGATCAAGGTCGAGCACAATCCGGAAAAGGCCAAGGAGTTGCTGGCCGCCTCCGGCTACTCGCCAGCAAAGCCGGCTAAGATCACCATCCAGACCACCAAGGGCTTCAAGCCCAAGGATTACGAGATGGTGCAGGCGATCGTCGGCATGTGGCGCAAGGTCGGCATCGAGGCGACGATCGAGGTCTATGAAATCGCCAAGCATTTCGAATTGCGCGCGGCGCACAAGCTGGCGCCGGCGGCCTTCTACAACTGGGGCAACGCCATCGGCGATCCGACGACGTCGACCGGCTTCGCCATGTTTGGGCCGTCACCACACTCATCCTGGAAGACCGACGACCTCGACGCCAAGATCGGTCCGCTGTGGGGCGAGAAGGACGAGACCAAGCGCATTGCCGGCTGGAAGGCGGTCGACAAATACATCGCCGAACAGGCCTATGTGTTGCCGCTGATGCAGTTCGCGCAGCCGGTCGTGCATGCCAAGGGCGTCAAGGTGGTCCAGCATCTTTCAGGCGCGCTGCTGCCGGCGTTGATGACCCCGGCCTGATATCGACCTGGAATTGCCGCGCGCCGTCGACTGCGACGGCGCGCATTTTCTATCAAGCATAGGAGCCAGCGGGCTCCTGCAAAGATTTACATGCTCCTGCAGAGATTTCTGATCCGACTTATGACGATGGTCATCACGCTGTTCGGCGTGGCCGTCGTCGTGTTCGTCGTGATCCGCGTCGCGCCCGGTGATCCCATAGCGATGATGCTGCCGCCCGGCGCGACGGATGCCGACATTGCCCGCCTGCGAGCGCTGTACGGGCTCGACAAGACCATCGTCCAGCAGTTCTTCATCTGGCTGTCCGGGGTTGTCCGGGGTGATTTCGGCACCTCGATCTCGCTGCGGCAGGATGTGCTCGGCCTCGTCTTCAACCGGCTGCCGGCGACGCTGGAACTCGCCATCGTCGCCCTTGTCATGGCGGTTGCGATCGGCGGCACGACGGCGATCATCGGCGCGCGCGAACGCGGCACGGCGATCGAAGCCGGCATCGATATCGCCAGCGGGACGGCGCTTTCCATTCCCGATTTTCTGTGGGGCCTGGTGTTGATCCTGCTGTTTGGCGTGCTGGTGCCTATCTTCGACATTTCCGGCCGGGTCTCGCCGCAACTCGACCTGCCCTTCGTCACCCAGTTCTATCTGTTCGAAAGCTTGCTTCGGCTGCGCTTCGACCTGACCTGGGATCTCCTGAAACACATGCTGATGCCGGCGGTGGCGCTCGCCCTGCCGCTGGCGGCAATCATCTCGCAGCTGCTGAAGCAGTCGTTGAAGGAGGTGCTCGACCTCGACTATGTCGTGCTGGCGCGGGTGAAGGGATTTTCGGAAACGCAGGTCATCCTGCGCGAGGCGCTGAAGAATGCCGCGCTGCCGACGCTGACCCTGGTCGGCGTGCAATTCACCTTCCTTATCGGCGGCACGGTCATCGTCGAGCGGCTGTTTTCCTATGAGGGGCTCGGCAACATGGCGATCGACGCCGTCATCAACCGCGACCTGCCGCTGATCCAGGGCATCGTGCTGGTCTTCGCGCTGCTGTTCGTGCTGATCAACCTTGCTGTCGACATGATGTACGCCTTGCTCAATCCGAGGCTGCGCCATGGATGACGGCCGCATCTCGAGACATGGCTCGAGCGCAAAGCTGTGGGTTGCCGGCGGTTGGCTGCTGCTGGCGCTGATGGCCGCGATCTTCGCGCCGCTGGTCGCGCCGCAAGACCCGCTGGCGCAGGACCTGATGCTGGAGCGGCTGCCGCCCTTCTGGCTTGACGGAGCGGAGCCCGGCTATTGGCTGGGCACCGACAGCCTTGGCCGCGACCTGCTCTCCCGTCTGATCTTCGGGGGCCGCATCGCCTTCATCGCCGCATTCTCGGCTGCAATCGCGGCGTGCCTCGTCGGCTCGACGCTTGGCCTGATCGCCGGTTATTTCGGCGGCTGGGCCGACCGCATCATCTCGCGCATCGTCGATATCTGGATGGCCTTCCCGCCGGTGCTGTTTGCCATCCTGCTGGTCGCCGTGCTCGGTACAGGCCTGAGTTCCGTCATCCTCGCCATCGCCATCATCGACTGGACGCGCTTCTGCCGGGTCATCCGCGCCGAGGCGATGGGCCAGTCGCGCATGGACTATGTGGAAAATGCCCGCATCGCCGGCTATGGCCGCATCGGCATCATGCTGCGCGAGGTGCTGCCCAATGTCGTGCCCTCGATCGTGGCGCTACTGTCGCTGGAAATGGGCATTGCCGTCATCGTCGAGGCGATCCTGTCCTTCGTCAATCTGTCCATCTCGACGGACGACCCGACCTGGGGCGGCATCATCGCCGAGGGACGGCTTTCCATACATCAGGCCTGGTGGGTGCTGGTGTTCCCGCTGATCACGTTGATCCTGACCGTGCTGTCGTTCAGCCAGTTCGGCGAGGCGCTGCGGGCGCGCTTCGATCCGGTGTTGCGATGAGCGCTTGCCTCGACATCAGGGATTTGAGCGCCGTGCTGCCCAACGGCCAGCGGGTGCTGCGCTCGGTGTCGCTGTCCGTGCAGCCCGGCGAAGTCCGTGCGCTGGTCGGCGAGAGCGGCGCCGGCAAGACAATGATCGGCAAGGCGGTGCTCGGGGTCTTGCCGTCGAGCGTTCGGATCGTCGAAGGCGACATGCTGCTCGAAGGCGAAGACCTCGGCAAGCTGCAGCCCAAGGCACGGCGCACGCTGATCGGTGCGCGCACGGCGCTGATCCCGCAGGATCCGCTGACAGCGCTCAATCCGTCTCGACGCATCGGTCCGCAGATGACTGACCGGCTGGTGCGCATCCTGGGCTGGACTGGTCAGAGGGCTGATCAACGCACCCGCCAGTTGCTGGACGAGGTGCAGATCCGCGAGCCCGACCGCGTGCTGAAAAGCTATCCGCACGAACTCTCCGGCGGCATGCGCCAGCGCGTTCTGATCGCCGCTGCCTTCGCAGCCGAGCCACGGCTGATCGTCGCCGACGAGCCGACCACGGCGCTCGACGTCACCGTGCAGAAGCAGATCCTGCGCCTGATCGCGCAATTGCAGCGCGAGCATGGCACGGCGATCCTGTTCGTCACCCATGATCTCGGCGTCGTCGCCAAGATCAGCCAGAAGGTTTCGGTGCTCTATGCCGGCAAGGTGGTGGAGGAAGCCGAAACGGCTGATCTCTTCGCCGAGCCGCAGCATCCGTATACGCGGGCGCTGATGGCGGCGACACCGCGCTACACTGATCCCTTTGCTTCGTTGAAGCCGGTGGACGATGCCGTACTGGCTGGACTGGCCTCGGAGATCGCGGCGGCCGACCATTCCTGGAGGCGGCCGCATGACTGAGCCGCTGTTTTCCGTGCGCGGCCTGAAGGTCGCGCTGCCCGACATGACGCGCAAGCCGCTGATCGGCCGGGCGCCGATGACCGAAATCCTGAAGAGTCTCGATTTCGACCTGCCCAGGGGATCGGTCACCGGCATCGTCGGCGAATCCGGGTCAGGCAAGTCGACACTCGGCCGCGCCCTGGTGCGCCTCTTGGAGCCCAGCGCTGGCACCATCACCTTCGACGGCAGCGATATCACCCATCTGCCTGAAGCCGAACTCAGGCCACTGCGCCGTAACTTGCAGATGATCTTCCAGGATCCGATGTCGTCACTCAACCCGCGCCGCACCATCGCCAGCATCATCGCCGCGCCGCTCAAGCAGAACGGCCTGGGCGACAATCTCAAGGATCGCGTTGCCGAAGCTTTGCAGCGTGTCGGCCTGCCCCAAAACTTCGCCAGCCGCTATCGCCACGAACTCTCGGGGGGCCAGCGCCAGCGCGTTGGCATCGCGCGTGCACTCGCTCTGTCGCCGAAATTCGTGTTGGCCGACGAGATCGTCTCCGGCCTCGACGTGTCCACCCAGGCCCAGATACTGACCTTGCTGGAGAAGCTCGCCGCGGAGATGGGCCTGACCGTCGCCTTCATCAGCCACGACCTGTCGGTCATCCGGCGGCTGTGCCGGCAAGTCATCGTCATGCGCCAGGGCACGATTGTCGAAGCCAGCGCCACCGACAGCCTGTTCGAGAACCCGCGGCAGGACTACACGCGCGACCTGATATCAGCCATCCCGCTGCCAGAGATTGATGCGGGCTGGCTGACGGCGTGACGGCCGCCTCAGCTCCCATAGAGGCCCTTCAATCAAAAAATTTTAAGCTTGAAACAATTCGCGCGACGCGCCATGATGCGCGTGGGCGAAGGCAAGAAGGAGATCGCACAAATGAAGGTTGCGGTTCTCGGCGGCGGACCAGCCGGCCTCTATTTTGCCATCTCGATGAAGCTGCGGGATGCCGCCCACGAGGTGACGGTGTTTGAGCGCAACCGCGCCGACGACACGTTCGGCTGGGGCGTCGTGCTGTCTGCCGAAACGCTCGAAAACCTGGCCAAGAACGATCCGGTCAGCGCCGTCTGGATCAAGAAGCATTTTGCCTATTGGGACGACATCGCCGTCATCCACGATGGCGTGCGCACGGTCTCGACCGGACACGGCTTCTGTGGCATCGGCCGCAAGCGGCTGCTGATCCTGCTGCAGCGCCGTGCGCGCGAACTCGGCGTCACGCTCGCCTTCGAGACCAATATTGCCGATCCCAGACCATACATGGAGACGTACGACCTTGTCGTCGCCGCCGACGGGCTGCACTCCAGGGCGCGAAACACTTTCGTCGATGTGTTCAAGCCGGATATCGACACACGCAAATGCAAGTTCGTGTGGCTCGGCACCAACCAGAAATTCGACGACGCCTTCACCTTCATCTTCGAAAAGACGGAGCATGGCTGGGTGTGGGCGCATGCCTACCAGTTCGACAGCGACACCGCGACCTTCATCATCGAGTGCAGTGAGCAGACCTGGCAGGCCTTCGGCTTCGGCGCGATGACGCAGCAGGAGTCCATCGCTGTCTGCGAGCGGATCTTCGAAAAACATCTTGGCGGCCACGCGCTGATGACCAATGCCAACCACATCCGTGGCTCGGCCTGGATCAATTTCCCGCGCGTGCTGTGCGAGCGCTGGTCATACAAGAACCTGGCGCTGATGGGCGATGCGGCGGCATCGGCGCATTTCTCGATCGGCTCCGGCACCAAGCTGGCGCTGGAGAGTGCTGTGGCACTGGCTGAATATGTCGAGTCGGAGCCGGATCTCGACGCCGCGTTTCGCAAATATGAGGATGCCCGCCGCACCGAGGTGCTGAAGCTGCAGTCGGCGGCGCGCAATTCGCTGGAATGGTTCGAAGAGGTGGAGCGCTATCTCGGCCTCGATCCGGTGCAGTTCAACTATTCGCTTTTGACCCGCTCGCAGCGCATCAGCCACGAGAATCTGCGGCTGCGCGATGCCGAGTGGCTGGGCGAAGCAGAGGAGTGGTTCCAGCGGCAAGCGGGCGCCGGCGGCAACAGCTTGCGCCGTGCGCCGATGTTCGCGCCGTTCAAGCTGCGTGACATGGCGCTCAACAACCGCATCGTCGTCTCGCCGATGGCGCAGTACAAGGCGATCGACGGCTGCCCCACTGACTGGCATTTCACCCATTATGCCGAGCGCGCCAAGGGTGGCGCGGGTCTGGTCTATATCGAGATGACCTGCGTCAGCCCCGAAGGACGGATCACGCCGGGTTGCCCCGGCTTCTACGCGCCGGAACACGAGGCGGCGTGGAAGCGGCTGGTGGATTTCGTCCACGCCGAGACCGAGGCCAAGATCTGCGCGCAGATCGGCCATTCGGGCGCCAAGGGCTCGACCCGGCTTGGCTGGGAAGGCACCGACGTGCCGCTGACATCGGGCAACTGGCCGATCATGTCGGCTTCGGCCGTCGCGTGGTCGCCGCAGAACCAGGTGCCGAAGGCGATGGATCGCGCCGACATGGATTTGGTGCGCGGCCAGTTCGTGGCTTCGGCCGAAATGGCCGACCGCTGCGGCTTCGACATGCTGGAGATCCACGCCGCGCACGGCTATCTCCTGTCGTCCTTCATCACGCCGGTCACCAACCGGCGCACGGATGAATATGGCGGTTCGCTCGAAAACCGGATGCGCTACCCGCTGGAAATCTTCCACGCCGTGCGTGCCACGTGGCCGGCCGGCAAGCCGATCTCGATGCGCATCTCGGCCAATGACTGGGTCGGCATCGAGGGCGTGACTCCGGCTGACGCGGTCGAGATCGCCCGGTTGCTGCATGAGGCCGGCGTCGACATCTGCGACGTCTCGGCCGGCCAGACCTCGACGGCGGCAAAGCCGGTTTACGGCCGCATGTTCCAGACACCGTTTTCCGACCGCATCCGCAACGAGGTCGGCATGGCGACGATGGCGGTCGGCAACATCTACGAGCCGGACCATGTCAACTCGATCCTGATGGCCGGGCGTGCCGATCTCGTCGCTCTCGCACGGCCGCATCTCGCCGATCCCTACTGGACGCTGCATGCGGCGGTGACGCTTGGTGATCGCGGCGTCAAATGGCCGGATCCCTATCTGCCGGGACGTGACCAGCTCTACCGGCTGGCTGAACGCGATGCGGCGGCGGGGCTGAAAGTATGAGTGTTTTCCGTTTGCCACGTCAACGCTGCCCCTCATCCGCCTGCCGGCACCTTCTCCCCGTGAACGACGGGGAGAAGGGACTTGGCCGCAACGTTGGCGCCCCCTCTCCCCGTTCTTCACGGGGAGAGGGTAAGGGTGAGGGGCAGCGCCATGTTTCGAGGATTGCCGCATGATCGCGGGCCGGCACGCGCTTGTCACCGGCGGCGGTTCAGGCGTCGGCAGGGCAATTGCCCTGGCGCTGGCCGGTGCCGGCGTTGACGTGACCATCTGCGGCCGCCGGGAAGCGGAACTTGCGAAGGTGGCCAAGGAGAATGACCGCATCTTTGGCATCGCCGCCGACGTCACCGACGAGGCGGCGACGGCTTCCCTCTACGAGATGGCTGAAGCCGCGCGCGGCCCTATCGATATCGTCGTTGCCAATGCAGGCATGTCCGGTAGCGCACCGGCGCACAAGACCGCACTCAACGACTGGCAGCGGACGCTCGACGTCAACCTGACGGGTTCGTTCCTGACGGTGAAGCCGGCGCTGGCCGGCATGGCCGCGCGCAAGACAGGTCGGATTATCTTCATCGCATCCACGGCAGGCCTCAAGGGCTACGCCTACGTCGCTCCGTATGTTGCCGCCAAGCATGGTGTCGTCGGCCTGATGCGGGCGCTGGCAGCCGAGACGGCCAAATCGGGCGTGACGGTCAACGCCGTGTGCCCGGGCTTCGTCGAAACCGACATGCTGGAGGATTCGATCCAGCGCATCATCGAAAAGACCGGCCGCTCGGCTGAGCAGGCGCGGGCGAGCCTTGCCTCGACAAATCCGCAGGGACGATTCATCCAGCCCGAGGAGGTTGCGGCGGCGGTGCTGTGGCTATGCGCCAATGCCGCCCAGTCGATCACCGGACAGACGATTTCCATCTCGGGAGGAGAAACATGGTAGCAGGTCCTCTCCCCGCCCCGTCCGGCCCCGGCAAGGATCGCCTGCGGCTTTGGGTGCGCCTGTTGCGGGCGTCGCGCACCATAGAGTCCGAGCTGCGTGAGCGTCTGAGGCAGGAATTCAACACGACGCTGCCGCGCTTCGATGTGATGGCCGCACTCTACCGCGCCCCGGAGGGCATGCTGATGAGCGACCTGTCGCGCTTCCTGCTGGTGTCCAACGGCAATGTCACGGGGATCGTCGACCGGCTGGTGTCGGAAGGACTTGTCGCCCGCGCACGCCGCAACGGTGATCGCCGCACCTCGATGGTGCGGCTGACCGAGGAAGGATCAAAGGCTTTCGGCGTGATCGCCGCCGCGCACGAGGGCTGGATCGGCGAACTGCTGGGCACCGTCAGCGAGGACGATGCACGGCGGCTCAGCGGCATGCTGAAATCGTTCCGCAGCAATTGGGAGGGACGCGAATGACCCGGATGGCCGCTCTCACGCCGAAGCATTTCCTTTGGCAGGTCGAAAACAGGATCGCCAGGATCAGGCTTGACCGGCCCGAACGCAAGAACCCGCTGACCTTCGAAAGCTATGCCGAACTGCGCGACACGTTTCGCGATCTCGTCTATGCCGACGATGTCGACGCGGTCGTGTTCCTGCCCAATGGCGGCAATTTCTGCTCCGGGGGCGATGTCCACGACATCATCGGCCCGCTGGTCAGGATGGACATGAAGGAACTGCTTACCTTCACGCGCATGACCGGCGATTTCGTCAAGGCGATGCTGAATTGCGGCAAGCCGATCATCGCGGCGGTCGACGGCGTCGCGGTCGGCGCCGGCGCCATCATCGCCATGAGCTCCGACATCCGCATCGCCACGCCGGAAGCCAAGACCGCGTTCCTGTTCACGCGCGTTGGCCTTGCCGGCTGCGACATGGGCGCCTGCGCGATCCTGCCACGCATCATCGGCCAGGGCCGTGCCGCCGAACTGCTCTACACCGGCCGCACGATGACAGCGGCGGAAGGCGAGCGCTGGGGTTTCTACAACCGGCTGGTCGATGCCGCGGCGCTCGAAGCCGACGCGCTCGACATGGCCGCGCGCATCGTCTCCGGCCCGACCTTCGCGCACGGCATCACCAAGACGCAGTTGAACCAGGAGTGGTCGATGGGTCTCGACCAGGCGATCGAGGCGGAAGCGCAGGCGCAGGCGATCTGCATGCAGACCCGCGATTTCGAGCGCGCCTACAACGCCTTCGTCGACAAGCAGAAGCCGGTGTTCGAGGGCAATTGATGGCTGACAAGAGTTTTCTCAACTGGCCGTTCTTCGAGGATCGCCATCGCGCGCTGGCCGAGCAGTTGGAGGCATGGTGCGCGAAGAACCTGCCGGTGGATCACCAGGATGTCGACGCCGCCTGCCGTGAGCTGGTGGCAAAACTCGGCAAGGACGGTTGGTTGAAGCCGACCGCTGTCGACACCGATAACCCCGGGCCGCTCGACGTGCGCACGCTGTGCATCACACGCGAGACGCTCGCCCGCCATGACGGGCTGGCCGATTTCGCCTTCGCCATGCAGGGGCTCGGCACCGGTGCGCTCAGCCTGTTCGGCACGCGTGACCAGCAGGACTGGCTGGCGAGAACCCGCGCCGGCAAGACGATCTCCGCCTTCGCGCTTTCGGAACCGCGCTCAGGTTCCGATGTCGCCAACATGGAAATGGCGGCCGTCCGGGACGGCGACAGCTATATCCTCAATGGCGAAAAGACCTGGATTTCCAATGGCGGTATCGCCGATCTGTACACCGTCTTTGCCCGCACAGGCGAGGCACCGGGCGCGAAGGGTCTTTCCGCCTTCATCGTGCCGGCCGAGACGAAAGGCCTGACCATCCCCGAGCGGCTGGAAGTCATCGCGCCGCATCCGCTGGCGCGGCTCGCCTTCGACGGTGTCCGCGTTCCTGCATCCGCGCTGATCGGCAAGCCCGGCGACGGCTTCCGTATCGCCATGTCGGTGCTCGACGTGTTCCGCTCGACCGTCGGCGCGGCAGCGCTAGGCTTCGCGCGGCGTGCGCTGGACGAGAGCATAAGAAGGGTGGCCGAGCGCAAACTGTTCGGCGCACCCATGGCCGAGTTGCAGATGGTACAGGGCCATATCGCCGACATGGCTCTTGATGTCGATGCAGCCGCCCTTCTGGTCTATCGCGCCGCCTGGACCAAGGACATGGGCGCTGCCCGCGTCACTCGTGAGGCGGCGATGGCCAAGCTATTCGCCACCGACAAGGCGCAAGAGGTGATCGACAAGGCCGTGCAACTGCATGGCGGCGATGGCGTCCGCAAGGGCCATATCGTCGAAAGCCTTTACCGCGAGATCCGCGCGCTGCGCATCTACGAGGGAGCGTCGGACGTGCAGAAGGTGGTGATCGCCCGGCAGGTGATGGGGGCCTCCTGAGGCCGTATCCGGCGTTGAGGGATGCAGGTCGGATTGACCTTGCGAACCGAGTTTAGAGAAGCGAGAGGCTAGACATGCACACAATCCTGCAGCCGGAAGGCTGGGCCAAACCAGTCGGTTACGCCAACGGCGTTGCCGCGCGCGGGCAGCTTGTCTTTGTCGGCGGGCAGATCGGCTGGAACGGGCAATGCCAGTTCGAAACCGATGATTTCGTCGGCCAGGTGCGCCAGACGCTTGAGAATGTCGTTGCTGTTCTTGCCGAGGCGGGAGCCGGCCCGCAGCACATCACCTCGATGACCTGGTATTTTACCGACAAGGCAGAATACCTCGCCAACCTCAGGGGTCTCGGCGAGGCCTATCGCGCCGTGATCGGCCGGCACTACCCGGCCATGGCCGCCATGCAGGTGGTGTCGCTTGTCGAAGACCGCGCCAAGATTGAAATCCAGGCCACCGCCGTTATCCCGGAATAGCCAATCCCCGGAACAATTGTCCTCCTGGAATAATTTATTCGCGAAGCCCAGCCCGCCTCAGCAGCGGCAGCACGCGGTCGCAGAAATAGGGCAGCTCCTGCGTGTAGTTGACGAAGGACAGAGCAATTCCCTGATAGCCCTGCTCGGCAATGGCAGCCATGTCGGCTGCGATCGTCTCAGGTGTGCCGACCAAGGGATAGGTGCCGGCGCCGCCAGCGAAACGCTGCCGGTACCGGTCATAGGCATGCGGATCGTGAGACTGCGAGAACTCCTTCTTGCCCGCCATATGGGCGTCGACGGCATCGTGGTCAGCCATGTCGACGGCATATCTGTTGTAATAGGCCTGCGCCTCTTCCATGGTCTCCCGGCAGACGACATGCGCCACGGTGTAGACACCGACGTCGCGCCCATGCTTGTCGGCGCGCTCGCGGATATCGACGACATGTTTGCCGGCGTCGGCCATCTCGGAAAAGGTCGTGAACAGATAATCACATTTGGCGGAGGCGAAATCGCGGCCCGGTCCGCCGAAGGCAGCGTTCATCGTCACCGGCCGTGGAACCTGCAGACTGGCCGGTCGGCTGACCGCCTCCTTCAGGCGATAGTAGGTGCCTTCGTAGTCGAGCGGCTCGTCCGAAGCATAGAGTTTTTCAACGATCTCGATCCATTCCGCCGCCTGGTCATAACCCTTCTCGACCAGCGGCGTGCCGAACATGCCGAATTCCTTCGGGTTCCAGCCGCAGACAATGTTGAGCCCTGCCCGACCGTTGCTGATGTGGTCGACGGTGGCCAGCGACTTGGCGGCGTAGAGTGGATGCACCAGCGGCACGTGCACCGTCATGAACAGGCCGATCCGCTCGGTGGCGGCGGCAAGAGCGGCCGCCCAGGTGAAGGTCTCGAACGACCATTCCCGCACCTTGTTGCGACCGCCGAAGCCGCGCCAGCGCGCGATCGGCAGCATGAACTCCAGGCCGGCACGGTCAGCGATCTGCGCCGCCGTCAGATTATCCCGCCATGTCGCCGTCCAGCGTTCCGGCACATCTGTGATCGCAAGCCCGCCATCGGCATTGGTCGAAAAGACGCCGAGCTTCAGTCTGTTGGGGCCTTGCAGGGGATGTGCCTTGATCATGTCTCGAACTCTCGGGCTGATGACGGCAGGCTAGGGCCACGCTAAAATATTTCAAGCCTGAAATAGCTTCGCCCGGCTGCTGTTTGCGGTTATGGATTCGAGTTAGATGAGAAAGGGATCGGCATGAGTGACTTCCGTCAGAAATGCAGGGCGAAGAGCAATCTCGTCGGATCATTCGCCTCGATACCGCATCCTGTCGCGGTGGAGGTTGCCGCACAATCGGGCCTCGATTTCCTCTGCATCGACTGGGAGCATGCCCAGATATCCAGGGAAATGATCGAGAACATGGTCCGTGCGGCCGATGTCAATCGGGTCCCCGCCATGGTGCGCGTTCCCGGCCATGCGCCTGAAGCAATACAGGCGGCGCTGGACAGCGGCGCTCAGGGCGTGCTGATTCCGCGCGTCTCGACGGTCGCTCAAGCCGCCATGGCGGTGAAAGCCTCGCGCTACCCGCCGAACGGTGAGCGAGGCGTGGGGCCTGGCCGCGCGGCCGCCTATGGATATCGCATTCCAAGCTATCTGGCCGCAGCCAATGAAGCGATCGTCGTCGCTGTCCAGGTCGAGACGGCCGAAGGGCTTGCCAATATCGCGGAGATCGCCGCGGTCGACGGCGTCGACGTGATCTTCGTCGGCCCGGGAGATCTTTCGGTGTCGATCGATGCGCTCGGGCCCGCAGGTGCCAGCCGGCTCGCTGAGGCGATCCGCACGATCATTGGCGTAGCGATCGCGCATGACAAGATCGCCGGCATATTCTGCGCGAAGCCCGAGGATGTCGGCCAATGGGCAGCCATCGGCGCCAGCTTTTTCATACTGGCCAGCGACGCGATGTTCCTTGGGGCGGGCGTCGCTGCCGGTCGCATTGCAGCGCGAGCCGAACTGGAGCGAGGCAAAGGCAGCTAAGCGCACCGGCGGGACAGGGCACCGATAATTTTTTAAGCTTAAAACTTTTTCCTTGAAAAGTCTGGCACTTTGGATAAGCATTCCCTAACGATTGTGGCTCCCGTGCCGTAAGAGGGGTTTGTACTTGTCGTTCATGCCGCCCCAGTCAACGTCCATGGCGCGCTATGCCTTTGATGGTATCCGCGCCCAAATTCGCGACCTTCACACCGAAAACATCGCCAACCTTGCCGTACGCGCGCGCGAACTGGGCGACGTGATCGCGCTCTGGTACGGCGAAGGCGACATGGTGACCCCTGCCTTCATCCGCGATGCCGCCAAGGCCGCGTTCGATGAAGGCCAGACATTCTACGTTCCCAACATGCGGGGCCTGGGTCCGCTGAACGAAGCGCTTTCGGAATACCAGACGCGCCTGCATGGCCGGTCGATCCCCATTGCACGAACGACGGTGACGCCTGGCGGCATGCAGGCGCTTTATCTGGCGCTGGAATTGCTCGTCGATGTCGGAACGAACGTTGTCTATGTCGCCCCGCAATGGCCCAACATCCACAATGCCATTCACCTGATCGGCGGCGAGCCGCGTCCGCTTTCGCTCGACTTCAAGGGCGACTGGCAGCTCGACCTCGACCGGCTGTTTGCGACCTGCGATGCGCGCACGCGGGCAATCTTCCTGTCGACGCCGTCCAACCCGACCGGCTGGACCGCGTCGCGCCAGGAGATGCAGGCGCTGCTCGAGTTCAGCAGGCGCACGGGCATCTGGATCATTTCCGACGAGGTCTATGGCCGACTCTATTTCGACGGCAACGTTGCTCCCTCGATCCTGCAGATCGCCGAGGACGGTGACCGGGCGCTGTCCGTCAACAGCTTTTCAAAGGCCTGGGCGATGACCGGCTGGCGCATCGGCTGGCTGACGCACCCATCCGGCGTGGCCGACCAGCTCGGCGCCATGACCCAGTACGTCAATAGCGGCACCGCCGCCCCGATCCAGGCCGGTGCTGTCGCGGCCATCCGCCAGGGCGAGCCGCTGGTCGAGGAGATCCGGCAAAGGATCAAGACCGGCCTCGACCTCGCCTATGACAGGCTTGCGCAGATTCCAGGCATCGTACTGCCCACGAAACCGCGCGGCGGCATGTATGCATTCTTCGCCATGGAAGGCGAAAGCGATGCACGGCAGGCCTGCGCAAAAATCCTGGAGACGGCGCGGGTTGGGCTGGCGCCTGGCCATCTCTTCGGAAATTCTTCAGCAGCCTTCCTGCGCATGTGCGTCTGCCGGGATAGCGACCAGATCGCAACCGCGCTCGATCGCATGGGCGCTGCCATGAATTGACGCCCAGCTGGGAGCGGGGTGGCAAGAAACCGTGCGGGACCAACCCGCCCGATCAACAACCAGAGGGAACAAAAATGAACTTCACGCGTCGTAACCTGCTTCTTCTCGCCGCCGCCATCGGCATCGCCGCCGGCCCCGCAACCGCCTATGCGGCGGATGTGCTGAATGTCGGCGCCTATCCGACCAACCCGCCCTTCGAGTTCAAGAACGAGAGCGGCACGTTCGAGGGTTTTGAGGTCGACATCGTCAACGAGGCCGCCAAGCGCATCGGCATGACCACGGACATCGCCGATCTCGGATTCCAGGCGCTGTTCGCCGCCACCACGTCGAAGCGCATCGACGTTGCCATCTCGTCGATCACCATCACGCCGGAGCGGCTGAAGTCGCAGTCGTTCACCCAGCCCTACTATGATTCCGACATGGGCATCGCCACCAAGTCCGACAGCCCGATCAAGGCCGAGGCCGACCTCAAGGGCAAGATCATCGGCGTGCTTTCCGGCTCGACCGGCGAGACGTGGGTCAAGGCGCATCAGCAAGCCGATGGGTTCAGCGATGTGAAGGGCTATGACACTCAGCAGAACCTGCTGCTCGATCTCAGCGCCGGTCGCGTCGATGCCGCCGTCAGCGACATTCCGGGCATGCAGTACGCCTTCACCAAGATGAAGGATCTGGTCGTCAAGGAACGCATCAAGACGGGCGAACAGTACGGCCTGATGATGACCAAGGACCATCCGCTGCTCGGCAAGCTGAACGACGCGCTGACCGCGATGAAGAAGGACGGCACGCTGGCCGCGATCCACAAGAAGTGGTTCGGCAGTGACGCGCCCGCCGACTCTTCGACGGTCAAGGAAATGCCCCTGCCGAAGGCCTGAGCGGCGACTGGCAAGGAGAACGTGCCGGCTCGAAAGGCCGGCACGACTCTTTTTCGTGCATGATCCTTCCCCGGAACCGGAGTTTGGCATAGCAGCCCAATTTGGTGTTCCGGGCCTTCTCTAGCGTCACGAGACGCCAAACGGTTCGGGAATACTCCCATGTCGCTGCTGGACACTTTCTTCAACCCCGATGTCATCATGTCCAGCCTGCCGGCACTGCTGCGCGGTTTCCTGAACACGCTGCTGCTCGGGCTGCTCAGCATCGGCATCGGCATCCCCGTCGGCCTGGCGATCAGCCTGTTGCGGCTCTATGCGCCAAAGCCGTTTCGGCTGCTGGCAGTGGGCTATATCGACATCTTCCGCGCCCTGCCGGTGCTGGTCGTGCTGATCCTGATCTACTACGCGCTGCCCTTCCTCGGCATACGCCTGTCGTCCTGGGCGTCCGCGGTGACGGCGTTTGCCATCATCATGGCCGCCTATTCGGCGGAAGTGTTCCGCTCCGGCATCGAAAGCATTCCGCGCGGCCAGTTCGAGGCGGCACAGGCGCTAGGCCTGCCGTTCCTGCTGACCTTGCGCAAGGTGGTGCTGCCGCAGGCGATCCGGCTGGTCATCCCGCCGATGACCAGCAATTGCGTTTCGATGTTCAAGGATACGTCGCTCGCCTCCACAGTGGCGCTGCCCGAGTTGCTGAAGGAAGCAACCAACGCGCAGTCACTCTACGCCAACCCCTCGCCGCTGATTGGCGCTGCGTTGGTCTATCTCGTCTTCCTCTGGCCGATGGTCCGCCTCGTCAGCGTTCTCGAGCGCCGCTTCAAGACCGAAAAGACGCGCTGACCAGCAATCCCCATCTGCAAAAGCATTCGCAGGAGACGACCTTGAGCAATTCCCACTCCACCACCGGCGGCTTCCCCGTCGACGCCATTCGCGCGATGTTTCCCGCCCTGCAGAAGGCCGGCGACTTCATTTTCCTGGACAATGCCGCCGGCGCGCAGATCCCGCAGAGCGTGCTCGACGCGGTGACCAACCATCTCGTTTCGCATAATGTGCAGCGCGGCGGCCGCTATGGCCGCAGCGTCACCGTCGACCAGTCGGTTGCCGACGCTCGGACAAGCGTGGCGCTGCTGATCAACGCCTACAGCCCGGCGGAGATCTGCTTCGGCATGAACGCCACCTCGTTCATCCGCCTCGTCAGCCTCGGCATCGGCCAGATGCTGGGAGAGCGCGACGAGATCGTCATCACCGACATGGACCATGACGCCAACATCGCCACATGGCTGGCGCTGGAATCCGCCGGCGCCAAGTTTAAGTGGTGGCGCATGCGCGAGGACGGCAACCTGCATGTCGACGACCTTCGTCCGCTGGTTTCCGACCGCACCCGGCTCGTCGCCTGCACGGTGACGGCCCATTCGATCGGCTCTATCGTCGATGTCGCTTCAGTGGCTGAGATCGCGCACGCCGCCGGCGCCGAAGTGTTCCTCGATTGCGTGCATTACGGTCCGCACGGGCTGATCGACGTGCAGGCCTGGGACTGCGACTATCTGGTCTGCTCCGGTTACAAGAACTTCTCGCCGCATATGGGCTTCCTGTGGGGCCGCTTCGAAACGCTGAAGCGCCTGCCGACCTTCCGCGAGGATTTCATCCCCGACGAGCCGCCCTACAAGGTCGAGGCCGGCACCTTCATCTACGAGAACGTGTCGGGCATGGATGCGGCCGTGCAGTATCTGGAATTGGTCGGCCGCAATCTTGCACCGGCAAACAACCGCTCGCGCCGCGACAACATCGTCGCCGGCATGGGCGCCATCCGCGACTACGAGCTGGTGCTGGCGCGCGAGATGCTCGCCGTGCTCAAGGATTGCGGCGCGACCATCTACGGCGTCACCGACGAGGCTCGCATCAATGAGCGCGTGCCGACCTTCTGCTTCAACATCGGCAAGCTGTCGCCGCAGCGGATCGTCGAGGAGATGGCCGACATGCAGATCGGCATCCGCGACGGCCATATGTACGCGCCACGCCTGATGAAGCGTCTCAACCTCTCCATGGACAGCGGCGCCATCCGCGCCTCGCTGGTCCACTACAACACAATTGAGGAGATCCACCGCTTCGGCGAAGCGCTGCGCGCGATTATCGCCAAGCTGTCGTAACCCCGGACCTTTGACCCGAACCTTTGCATGGGAGTCGGATCGCGGCTCCTCGACGTCGTCATCCTATGGCGGAGCAAGGAGCGAAGCGACGCGGCGCAGACCATAGGATCCATGCCGTGACATGCGGGCGTCGCAACGGTGCAAAATCTGCTCCGCTGCACTTTTTGGCTGAGGTAACGGCATGGATCCTAGGGTCTGCACTCCGCTTCGCCCTAGGATGACGAACTGGGGTCAAGCCGCCTTCTTCTTGGCCAGCCTTGCCTTGATCGAGGCCACATCGGCGCGTGGCGTCGCCGCGAACAGCGTCCTGGTGTAGCTGTGCTTGGGGTCGGCGAAGACCTCGTCGCGCGAGCCGTATTCCACGGCCTCGCCGAAATACATCACCATCACATCGTCGGCGATGTAGCGCACGACGGACAAATCGTGGCTGATGAAGACATAGGTCAGCTGGAATTCGTCCTGCAGGTCGGCGAGCAGGTTGAGCACCTGCGCCTGCACCGACAGATCAAGGGCCGAGACCGGTTCGTCCAGCACCAGAAGGCTCGGATTGAGCATCAGCGCACGCGCGATGGCGATGCGCTGGCGCTGGCCGCCCGAGAACATGTGCGGATAGCGATTGTAGTGTTCCGGGCCGAGGCCGACCTTCTTCAGCATCTTCATGGCCAGGTCGCGCCGCTCGGCGGCCGGCTTGTCGGTGTTGATGAGCAGCGGTTCACCCAGCACGTCGCCGATCTTCTGGCGCGGATTGAGCGAACCGTAGGGGTTCTGGAAGACGATCTGCACCTTGCGGCGCATTTCCTTCGACAGGCCGCCCTTGGCGATGTCGACCTTGTTGCCGTCGATGAACAACTCGCCAGCCGTCGCCGGATCGATCAGGGTGATGATGCGCGCTAGCGTGGACTTGCCGCAGCCGCTCTCACCGACGATCGCCAGCGTCTTGCCCTTCTCCACCTTGAAGGAAACGCCCTTGACCGCGTGCACCATGCGCGGCCCGGTGAACAGGCCGCCGCCGATATGATAGTCGCGAACGATATTCTTGCCTTCGAGGACTGTCGTGCTCATGGGGCAGCTCCAGCAGCCGGCGGCGCAGGCTCGAACATCATGTCGGACACGGTGGGCAGGCGGTCGCCGACGGCGTTTTCCGGCAGCGCCGACAGCAGCGCGCGGGTGTAATTGCTCTTTGGCGATTCAAACAGCGACAGCACATCGGCCTCTTCCATCTTGCGGCCCTTGTACTGGACGATGACGCGGTCGGCCGTCTCGGCCACCACGCCCATATTGTGGGTGATCATGATCAGGCCCATGCCGTATTTGGCCTGCAGCCCGACCAGCAGATCGAGGATCTGCTTCTGGATGGTGACGTCGAGTGCCGTGGTCGGCTCGTCGGCGATCAGCAGCTTCGGGTTGCAGGCAATCGCGATGGCGATCATGACGCGCTGGCACTGGCCGCCCGACATCTGGTGCGGGAACGAGTTCAGCCGCTCTTCCGGGTCGGCAATGCCCACCAGCTTCATCAGCTCGATGGCGCGGGCACGGCGCTGGGCACGATCCATGCCCATGTGGAAGCGCAGCACTTCCTCGATCTGGAAACCGACCGTGAAACACGGGTTGAGGCTGGCGATCGGTTCCTGGAAGATCATCGAGATGTCCTTGCCGACGATCTTGCGCCGCTCGGACGGGCTGAGCTTCAACAGGTCGACACCGTCGAAGGCCATGCGGTCGGCCTTGACGGTCGCGGTGTTTGGCAACAACCCCATCACGGCCAGCATCGACACCGACTTGCCGGAGCCGGACTCGCCGACGATCGCCAGCACCTCGCGCGGCTCGATGGAGAGATCGATGCCTTGCACGGCCATGAACGGTCCGGCAGCGGTGTCGAAGGAAACGGTAAGGTTCTTGATCTCGAGCAGAGGCATGCTCACGACCTCTTCAGCTTGGGGTCGAGCGCGTCACGCAGGCCGTCGCCGATCAGGTTGATGGCGAAGACGGTGATCAGGATGGCAAGGCCCGGGAATGTCACCACCCACCAGGCGCGCAGGATGAACTCGCGCGCTTCGGCAAGCATGGTGCCCCATTCCGGCGTCGGCGGCTGGGCGCCCATGCCGAGGAAGCCGAGGGCGGCCGCCTCGAGGATGGCGTTGGAGAAGGACAACGTCGCCTGGACGATCAGCGGTGCGATGCAGTTGGGCAGGATGGTGACCAGCATCAGCCTGATATGGCTGGCGCCGGCGACCTTGGCAGAGACCACATATTCACGAGTCTTTTCCGCCATGACGGCGGCGCGGGTGAGGCGTGCGAAATGCGGCTGCAGCACGAAGGCGATGGCGATCATGGCGTTGACCAGGCCGGGGCCGAGGACGGCGACCAGCACCAGGGCCAGGAGCAGCGACGGAAAGGCCAGGATGATGTCCATGATGCGCATGATCAGCGTATCGACCCAACCGCGGCAGTAGCCGGCGAGCAGGCCGAGGATGACGCCGGAGATGAGCGCCGTGGTCACCACGACGAAGCCTATGGCAAGCGAGAAACGCGAGCCGTAGATCAGCCGCGAAAGCATGTCGCGGCCAACGGCGTCCGTGCCGAGCAGGAATTGCGCGTTGCCGCCCGCCTGCCAGGCCGGCGGCGTCAGGAAGAAATCACGGAACTGGTCGTCGGGCGAATGCGGCGCCAGCAGCGGCGCGAAGATCGCGATCAGGATCAGCAGCGCGAAGACGAAGAGACCGATCACCGCGCCCTTGTTGATGGAGAAGTAGTGCCAGAACTCGGCGAACATCTGCAGCCGGGCATCCTGCGGCTTGACGACGGTGGCGGCTTCGATCGCTGCTGGGCCTTCATTGGTCATGTCAGTTGGCCCGTATGCGTGGATTGATGACGGCGTAGAGCACGTCCACGATGAGGTTCACGGCCATGACGATCAACGCGATCAGCAGCAGCCCGCCCTGCACGGTGAAATAGTCGCGCTTGGAAATGGCATCGATCATCCATTTGCCGATGCCCGGCCAGGAGAAGATGCTCTCGGTCAGGATGGCGCCTGTGAGCAGCGTGCCGACCTGCAATCCGATGGTGGTGACGACGGGGATCAGGGCGTTGCGGAACGCATGCAGGCCGACAACCCGGAACGGGGACAGGCCCTTGGCGCGCGCCGTGCGCACATAGTCCTCGCCCAGCACCTCCAGCATCGCCGAGCGTGTCTGCCTGGCGATGACAGCCAACGGTATGGTGCCGAGCACAATGGTTGGCAAAATGAGATGCGACACGGCCGAACGGAACGCGCCCTTCTGTCCGGAAATCAGCGAATCTATGGTCATGAAGCCGGTCACCGGCTTGAAGAAATACAGGAGATCGATGCGGCCGGAGACTGGCGTCCAGTGCAGCGTGCCTGAAAACACAATGATCAGCAGCAGTCCCCACCAGAAGATCGGCATGGAATAGCCGGCGAGCGCCGTTCCCATGGTCAGTTGGTCGAACCAGGAACCACGGCGGATGGCGGCGAAGATGCCGAAGGCGACGCCGAAGACCACCGCAAAGATCAGAGCGAAGATGGCAAGTTCGACCGTTGCCGGGAAGCGCACCAGGAAATCCTTGATCACCGGCGTCTTGGTCGAAAACGAGGTGCCGAAATCACCACTGAGGATGTTGGTCAGATAGGTCAGGTATTGTTGCCAGATCGGCAGATCGAAGCCGAACTGATGCATCAGTGCGGTATGGCGTTCGGGCGACAAGCCCCGTTCGCCCGCAAGCACCAGCACGGGATCACCGGGCAGGATGCGCACGAAGCCAAACGCGAGGATGGTTATCCCGATGAAGGTCGGGATGATGAGGGCGAGCTTACCGAGGATATAACGCAGCATGGCGGGCGAGTGGGGGCGACGCCATGCGGCACCGCCCCCGTTTCGCGAACCTTATTCGGCGATATCGACGCCGTCGAAGCGATGGATACCGAGCGGATCCATCGCAAAGCCGGAGACGGTCTTCTGCATCGGCATGAACACCTTGGAGTGGGCGAGAGTCGCCCAGGGTGCCTGCGCCTTGAAGATGACCTGTGCCTGTTCATAGAGCTTGGCGCGCTCGGCCTGATCCGAAACGGTCTTGGCCTTGTTGATGAGCGCGTCGAAGTCCTTGTTGCACCATTCCGCGCGGTTGTTCGAACCGACGGAAGCGCAGCTCAGGAGCACGCCGAGGAAGTTGTCCGGATCGCCATTGTCGCCGGTCCAGCCAACGATGACGGCGCCGTCGTGATCGACCGCGGACGCACGCTTGAGGTATTCACCCCAATCGTAGCTGACGATGTTGACGGTGACGCCGACCTTGGCAAAGTCAGCCTGGATCAGCTCGGCGGTACGACGGGCGTTGGGCATGTACGGGCGCGACACCGGCATGGCCCAGACGTTCATCTTGAGCTCCTTGACGCCGGCTTCCGCGAGCAGCTTCTTGGCAGCATCGGGATCGTACGGATCGTCCTTCACGTCCTTGTTGTAGGACCACATCGTCGGCGGGATCGGGTTGATGGCCACCTGGCCAGCGCCCTGGAACACGGCGTCGATGATGGCCTTCTTGTTGATGGCCATGTTGAGCGCCTTGCGGACGCGGACGTCATCGAACGGCTTCTGCTGGGTGTTGTACATCAGCGCGCCGACGTTGAGGCCTTCCTGCTCCGCGACATGCAGGTTCGGATCAGCCTGCAGACCGGCAATATCGGCCGGTGCCGGGTACGACATGATGTTGCATTCGCCGGCCTTCAGCTTCTGCGCACGGACCGCCGGATCGGTTGTGATGGCGAAGACCAGATCGTCGATCTTCTGCTTGCCGCCCCAATAGTCGGGGTTGGCCTTGTAGCGGATGGCCGCATCGGTCTGGTAGTCGACGAAGATGAACGGACCAGTGCCGATCGGCTTCTGGTTGAACAGCTCAGGCGTCTTGTCGGCCTGCAGCTTGTCGGCATATTCCTTGGAGACGATCGAGGCGAAATCCATGCCCAGCGTCGGGATGAAGGTGATTGCCGGTTCCTTGAGGGTGAATTTCACCGTCAGGTCATCAACCTTCTCGACCTTGGTGATGTTGTCGCCGAACTGGTCATTATAATACTGATAGGCAATGCCCGGAATGTACTGGAACCAGGGGCCGGTCTTGTCTACCTGGCGCTGGAACGAGAACACCACGTCATCGGCATCGAGGTCGCGCGTCGGGGTGAAATAGTCGGTGGGGGCGAACTTGACGCCCTTGCGCAGCTTGAAAGTGTATTCCTTGCCGTCGTCGGAGATGGTCCAGCTCTCAGCCAGGCCGGGCGAGATCGTGGTCTTGCCATGATCGAATTCGACGAGACGATTGAAAACGGTACGCGAGGACGCGTCGAACGTCTGTCCCGCGGTGTAAGGCGCCGGGTCGAAACCTTCCGGCGACGCTTCCGCGCAATAGACCAGAGTTTTAGCGTTGGCCACGCCGCCCAGGACGCTTGCAGCCAGCAATGCGGCTGCAAAAGTCAGTTTCTTTTTCATTGAGCACTCCCTGATGTTCTTCCAAGCCCCTCTATCAGGCTCGCGAAGCGCGCATATAAGCACCGTTTTTCCGGCTTTGGAACTCCCTGTTTGCCTACCCCACGGGAAGCGGAAAATAATTCCCTGCTTTTGCAAGAAGTCAGAACAAAATAGCAAAACTTGCCAATCACGGCATTGTTAACGACCGCATTTTTTTATTGATCTCCATCCTCGCGGGATGGGGTGGTGACGGACCCGGCCTCGCCGCCAGCATGCCCGCAAGCTGCTGACGAAAGGCGCTGTCGCCGGGAAAGATTTTGACGGCAAATCTTTCCCGGCCTGCCGCTGGGGCAAGACTTGCACCGCTGCCGATAGTCGCAATACATAGATGCCATGCGGGATTTCCTTGAAATCAGCAGTCGGCGGCGGAGGACGTCTCTTCATCGAGGGGCGGGCGCGGCAAGAACGATTGAGGGAGGGACAGGTGGCTAAGACACCGAGGACTGCGACCCCGGCCAATGCGAAGGCCAAAGCCGCTCCGGATTCCGGCGCGGCGGCCAAGGGGCCTCCCGTCAAGAACACAAAGCCACCCTCCGTCAGGAACACAGTTGTCGCCAAGCCCAAGACAGCGCCGTCAAAGACTGGCACAAAGCCTGCCAGCGCAAAGACAAAGGCGGCAACCAGCCCCGTGGCTGGGAAGCCCGCAGCCAAGGTCGCGCCGGCAAAGGCTTCACCTGCATCAGCACCGGCGACGGCGCCGACCAAGTTGCCGACAGCCCTGACGGCGCTGGCCGCCGGACTGCCCGACAAGCCGTGGCTCAAAAGCTACCCAAAGGGCATACCGGCCGAGATCGGCCCCCTGCCCTATAACTCGATCGGTGACCTGCTCACCGTCGCCTGCAAGCAGTTCGCGGGCCGGCCTGCCTTCACCTGCATGGGCAAGGACATCAGCTATGCCGAGCTGGAGCGGCAGTCGGCGGCCTTTGGCGCCTATCTGCAATCCAAGGGGCTGCCGAAGGGCACGCGCGTGGCGCTGATGATGCCCAATGTGCTGCAGTACCCGGTGGCGATGATGGCCGTGCTGCGGGCCGGCTACACCGTGGTCAACATCAATCCTCTCTACACGCCGCGCGAACTGGAGCACCAGCTGAAGGATTCGGGCGCGCAAGCCATCGTCATCCTTGAGAATTTCGCCAACACCTTGCAGGCGGTCATTGCCAGGACGCCGGTCAAGCATGTGGTCGTCGCCGCGATGGGCGACATGCTCGGCGGCCTGAAAGGCACGATCGTCAACCTCGTCGTGCGTCGGGTCAAGAAGATGGTACCGGCATGGTCGCTGCCCGGGCACGTCAAGTTCAATGCCGCGCTGAAGGCCGGTGCCGGGATACGCTTCACACCCGCCAGCGTCGCCGGGAGCGATGTCGCGTTCCTGCAGTATACGGGAGGCACCACGGGCATCTCGAAAGGCGCGACGCTGCTGCACAGCAACGTCATGTCCAATGTGGCGCAGAATGCGTTATGGCTGGAAGACGCCTATGCGATAAAGCCGAAGCCGGCGCACCTCAATTTTGTCTGCGCCCTGCCGCTCTATCATATCTTCGCGTTGACGGTGAACGCGCTGATGGGCATGCAGCAAGGCGCCCGGAATGTGCTCATCCCCAATCCGCGCGATATTCCCGGCTTCGTCAAGGAACTCAAGAAATATCCGATCCACATCTTTCCCGGTCTCAACACGCTCTTCAACGCGCTGCTCAACAACGAGGATTTCCGCAAGCTGGACTTCAAGCCGCTGATCCTGACGCTGGGCGGCGGCATGGCGGTGCAGAAGGGTGTCGCCGAGCGATGGAAGGCATTGACCGGCTGCTCGATCTCCGAAGGTTACGGGCTGTCGGAAACCTCGCCGGTGGCAACGGCCAACGCATTCGGTTCCGATAAATTCACCGGCACGATCGGCCTGCCGTTGCCTTCCACCGAAATCGCCATTCGCGATGACGATGGCAACAACGTGCCCCTCGGCGAGGTCGGTGAAATCTGCATCAGGGGCCCGCAGGTGATGTCGGGCTACTGGAACCGTCCGGATGAAACCGCCAAGGTGATGACCAAGGACGGTTTCTTCAAATCCGGCGACATGGGCTTCATGGACGAACGCGGCTTCACCAAGATCGTCGACCGCAAGAAGGACATGATCCTGGTCTCCGGCTTCAACGTCTACCCGAACGAACTCGAGGAGGTCGTGGCGCAGCACCCCGGCGTTCTCGAGGTGGCGGCGATCGGCGTGCCGGACGAGCATTCGGGCGAGGTGCCGAAGCTGTTCGTCGTCAAGAAAGATCCGGCACTTACCGCCGAGGCGCTCATCGCCTATTGCCGCGAGAACCTGACCGGCTACAAGCGGCCCAAATACATCGAGTTCAGGACAGAATTGCCGAAGACACCGGTCGGCAAGATCCTGCGGCGGGCGCTGCGCGAATAGTGGCTGAAGAGCTTGCCGCCGTACAGGTCAATGATGTGCCGGCCCCGCGCTCGGGTCTGGACCCGGCCGAATTCATCAAGGCGAACATGCGCCTTGTCTCCGTACCCGGGCTTGCCGAAATCCGGCTTTACACGGCCCATCCCGGCAGCGGGTTGAGGCGGCTCGTCGGCCCCCAAGACGACGATGATGCGGATGATGGCGCGCCCGAACCACAGCCACCCTACTGGGCTTATGTCTGGGCGGGCGGCGCGGTGCTTGCACGCTATATCGCTGATCATCCCGCAAGCGTGACTGGTCGTCGCGTGCTCGACCTTGGGGCCGGATCGGGCATTGTCGGCATTGCCGCGGCCAAGTCCGGCGCGCGGCAAGTGATCGCCGCCGAGATCGATCGCAACGGCGTCGCCGCGATCGGCCTCAATGCCCAGGCCAACGGCGTCGAGATCGCCATTGTCGACAAGGATATCACCACGGGTCCGCTGCCGGCGGTCGACATCGTGCTCGCGGGCGATGTGTTCTACGACCACGACGTCGCGCAACGGGTTATCCCATTCCTCGATCGCTGCCTGGCAGCCGGCATCGATGTGCTGGTCGGCGATCCCCGCCGCCACGACCTGCCGCTGTCACGGCTGCGGTTGCTCGCCGAATATCAGGTGCCGGATTTCGGTGACGCAAAGGGGGCCGCGACCCGGCCGAGCGGTGTCTTTTCGTTTGAACCAGCGGATATCAGACTGTCTCCTTGACCCTCGCCGAGAGAAAGTCGGGCAGGTCGGCAACCGAATCCAGAATGATATCGGCGATCGACGACAGCGATTCACGCGTGCCGGTGCCAGAGAGCACGCCGACCGCCAGCCCGCAGCCGCCGGCCCGCGCCATTTCGAGGTCATGGCGGTTGTCGCCGACCATGGCGATCTCGGCCGGCTTCAGGCCGGTGAGATCCGAGAATGCGAGGATCGTATCCGGCGCGGGCTTTGGATTTGCCACGGCGTCGTAGCCATAGGCGGCGTCGAAAAGCTGCGATACGCCGAGCGTCACCAGGGTCTTTTCGGCACCGCTGGTGGAATCGTTGGTGGCGACGCCAAGCCGGTAGGATTTGCTGTGCAGCGCCGCCAGCGTGTCTACGATGCCAGGCAGCGCAACCGCCATTTTCGATCCCTGCACCGAGGTGATCTCGTTGAAGCGCGCCACGGCCAGCATCTGGTCTTCTACTGACAACCTCGGGAACCACAGCTCGACAACGTCGAGATTGGTGCCCGAGGCAAAGATCGAATCGGGCTTGAAGCGTTTGGCGGTAAAATCGAAACCAGCTGCCGCCAGCAGCCTGTCGGCTTTCCAGCGATCGCCGTCGGACGCATCCATGGCCATGAAATCGGCAACGCCAAGCCACGTCGCGTTGAAGTCGACAAGCGTTCCGTCCTTGTCGAACAATATTCCCTTGATGTCGCCCAAGCTCTTCACTCCGAACCACGCAAATGGTGGATGTGTCTCACCAGGCCGGCGGTCGAAGCATCCCGATTTGCGGCACTCTCCTTGCCCTCCACGACAGGCAGCAGACCTGTCGCCAGTTCCTTGCCGAGCTCGACGCCCCATTGGTCGAAGGAGTTGATGTTGAAGAGTGTGCCTTCGACGAAGACGCGGTGTTCATAAAGCGCGATCAGCCGGCCGAGCATGTGCGGGTCAAGCTTCCTGTACAGGATCGTGACCGAGGGACGATTGCCGGAGAAGACGCGGTGCGGCGCGATCTTGTCGACGTCGGCGGGCTTCATGCCCTTGGCCAGCATCTGCGTGCGCGCTTCCTCCAGCGTGCGGCCTTTCATGAAGGCCTCCGACTGTGCCAGGCAATTGGCGAGCAAAAGATCGTGCTGATGCTTGAGGTCCGGCTCGTGGCCGATGGCCGCGGCGATGAACTCGACCGGAATGACATCGGTGCCCTGGTGCAAGAGCTGGAAGAAAGCGTGCTGGCCGTTGGTGCCAGGCTCGCCCCACACCAGCGGGCCGGTTGGCGTCGTCACAGCGCCGCCATCCAACGTGACGCTTTTGCCGTTCGATTCCATATCGAGCTGCTGCAGATAGGCCGGCAGCCGCGACAGGCGCTGGTCGTACGGGATGACGGCGCGCGCGGGATATTTGCAGATCACGCGATGCCACCAGCCGACCAGCCCCAGCAGCACCGGCAGGTTCCCCGCCATGGGTGCCGTGCGGAAATGCTCGTCCATCTCATGCGCGCCATTGAGGAAAGCGCGAAAATTCTTCGGGCCGACGGCGATCATCACCGGCAGTCCGATCGCGCCCCAGACGGAGTAGCGGCCACCGACCCAGTCCCAGAAGCCGAAGACGCGGTCCGATTCGATGCCGAACTTCGCCACGAGGTCGAGCGCGGTGGAGACCGCGGCGAAATGCTTGCCGACCGCGTCCTTGCCGAGCGCCTTCTGCACCCATTTGCGCGCCGTCTCGGCATTGGTCATCGTCTCGACCGTCGTGAAGGTCTTCGAGGCGATGATGAACAGCGTGGTTTCGGCGGAAAGACCCTTCAGCGTGTCGTGGATATGGGCGCCGTCGATGTTGGAGACATAGTGCGCGCGTGGCCCATCATGATAGGGCGCCAGCGCCAGCGTCGCCATGGCTGGCCCAAGGTCGGAGCCGCCGATGCCAATATTGACGATGTCGGTGATCTTCTTGCCGGTCGCGCCAACCGCCTTGCCGGAACGCACCGCATCGGCAAAGGCGCTCATCGCGTCGAGAACAGCCAGGACTTCCGCCTTCACATCCTGGCCGTCAACCGTGACGCCCTTGCCGTTCAGGTTACGAAGCGCGGTGTGCAGGACGGCGCGGTCCTCGGTGATGTTGATCTTCTTGCCGGCGAACATCGCGGCGCGCCGGCCCTCGAGGTCGGCGGCCTTGGCCAGCTTCTCCAGCAGATCCATCGTCTGCGCATCGACGGCGCATTTGGACCAGTCCAACAGAAGATCGCCGTCAGAAGCAGAGAATGTCTCGAACCGTTGCGGATCGGCGGCGAAGGCCTCGCGCATCGTACCGGACGCGGCGGCGCGGTGATCACGCAAGGCGGCAAGCTGTTTCTGGAAAGACGATTGATCCACTGGCGGGGGACTCCTGGGTTTTCGACACCACCATAGCAGACGGGATGTTTCCGGCGCGTGTCGTCGCGCCCAAACTATTGAGCCGAATTCTTGATTTCAATCCGCAGCGATGACGCACGGCCTCACGTAACCGTTACGCACCACGCCGCGAGGCATGAATTCGGCCACGAAGGATCACTGGCATAAATCCCTGCGATCAGAAAAATTGATTGGCGCAACACCTTGTGCCACGGTTACATTCCACTGGGCCAGCCAAGCGAAAAAAGCTGGCCATCGAGGAACATCTCCCATGCCACAGAGAAACGACACGGCCATATGGTCCGGCCTCTTCCGGATTTCGGCGGAATCCGGCCAAACCCTGCAGGCGCAGATCCGCCAGGCGATCGTGGCCGCCATTCTCGACCGGCAGATCGCCGCTTCGATGCCGCTGCCTTCCTGCCGCATCCTGGCCGAGAAACTGGGGGTAGCACGCGGCACCGTGGTGCTGGCTTTCCAGCAGTTGGTCGACCAGGGCTTCCTGGTGGCGCGCGAACGGCGGGGCCATTTCGTCAATCCCGACGTGCTGGCCACACCGGCAAAGCCGCACCAGAAAGCGCCCGACCAGGCCAACGAGATCGACTGGAAGGCGCGCCGCCAGATCGCGGCCAGCGACATGTCGCCGCCGGCCAAGCATGAAAACTGGATCAAGTCGTCCTATCCGTTCGTTTACGGCCAGTTCGATCCGGCGCTGTTCCCGACAGCCGAATGGCGCGAGTGCAACCGCATGGCGCTTGCGGTGCTGGAAATCCGCAACTGGGCGTCCGACATGGTCGATCGCGACGACCCGCTGCTGATCGAACAGATCCAGGCGCGGCTCCTGCCGCGGCGCGGCATCTTCGCCAATCCCGACGAGATCATCGTCACGCTGGGCGCTCAGAACGCGCTCTATATGCTGGCGACGCTGCTGATGACCAAGGGCTCCAAGGTGGCGATGGAGGACCCCGGCTATCCCGATGCACGCTCGATCTTCCGGCTGGCGGGCGCCGACATACAACCGGTCCCGGTCGACCAGTCCGGGATCGTGACATCATCCATTCCCAACGATTCCGGCTTTGTCTTCGTAACGCCCAGCCACCATTGCCCGACCATGGTGCCACTGTCGGCGGAACGTCGGCAAGACCTTCTGGCGCGTGCCAATCGCTACAACCAGATCATCATCGAGGACGGCTATGACAGCCAGCTTCTGGATGAAGCGCCGCAACAGGCGCTGAAGAGCCTCGATCGTTCAGGCCGCGTCGTCTATGTCGGCTCGATGTCCAAGACGTTGGCTCCCGGCCTGCGGCTTGGCTACATCGTCGCGTCTGCCGGTCTCATCACCGAACTGCGGGCGCTGCGCCGCTTCATGCTGCGCCATCCCCCGGCCAACAACCAGCGCGCGGTGGCGCTGTTCCTGTCGCTCGGCCATCACGAGGCCCTGGTACGGCGACTGTCGTCGGCCTTCGACGAGCGGCGCAAGCGCCTGGTCAATGCGATTTCGGCCTTCCTGCCGGAGTGGCGTTCGACCGACTCGGCTGGTGGCACGTCGCTGTGGCTCGAGGGGCCACGCGGCACGGATGCCCGCGGCCTCGCGGAGGCCGCCGCCTCGCGCAGTGTAATCATCGAGCCCGGAGATCGTTTCTTCGATCGCACCGAAAAGCCTTCGCGTTTCATGCGGCTGGGCATCTCGTCGATCGCATTGCAGCACATCGAGCCAGGCATTCGCGAACTGGCGACGGCCGCCGGGCGCCGACCTGCCGCCGCCTGATTCGTTGACCGGAGCCGCCCGTGGCCGGCTCCGGTTCCTTTAGCTCCTTGGCATATGCAACCGGACTCCTTGGCTCATAGGCTGTACCAACGGTGGCGGCATAGTCGGCACACGAAGGGGAGAAGCAGGCCGATGGTGGACCAACCACCACTCCCGGCTTCATAGCTAAAGGCGGAGTGCATCCATGTCAGCAGCTCTAGATCAACGTTCGCAGCGTTCCAGCGGACGGGAGACGCGCCGGGCAGAGCGCTCGGCCCCATTGTCCGGCGACACCCGGCCGGTGCACGCCGGGCTGGAAGGCGGCAGCTATGGACCGCTCAGCGAAAACGATTGCGAGCGCATCCATGAATCGGTGCTGACACTGCTTGAGACCGTCGGCTTCGCCAACGCCATTCCCTCCTGCATCGAGGCACTGAAGAAGGCCGGGGCGATCTACGCAGACGACGGACGGATACGTTTTCCCCGCGCACTGGTGCTCGACACGATCAAACGAGCCGGCAGGCATTTCACCCTCTGCGGCCAGGATCCGAAACACGACATGGTCATCCAGGGCAAGCGCGTGCATTACGGCACGGCGGGAGCCGCCGTTCATCTGGTGGACGTTGAAAAGCGCGAATACCGCGAGGCGCGGCTGCAGGACATCTATGACGCCGCCCGCATCGTCGAGGGACTCGACAACATCCATTTCTTCCAGCGGCCGATGGTGGCGCGTGATATCGCCGACCCGCTCGATATGGATTTCAACACGCTCTATGCCTGCGTGACGGGCACTTCGAAGCATATCGGCACGTCGTTCACCGTGCGCGAGAACGTAAAGCCGGCGCTTGAGCTGCTCTATGCAATTGCCGGCAGCGAGGAGAATTTTCGCGCCCGACCGTTCGTCTCGAACTCGAACGCCTTCGTCGTGCCGCCGATGAAATTCGCCGAGGACGCCTGCGGCGTGCTCGAAGCCTGCGTCGAAGGCGGCATCCCGATCCTGCTGCTCTCTGTCGGACAGGCCGGCGCGACGGCGCCGGCCGCGATTGCCGGGGCCGTGGTGCAGGCGGTGGCCGAGGTTCTGGCCGGCCTTGTCTATGTCAACGCGATCAAGCCGGGCCACCCGGCGATCTTCGGCACCTGGCCATTTGTCTCCGACCTCAGGACCGGCGCCATGTCGGGAGGCTCGGGCGAACAGGCGATGATGACCGCGGCCTGTGCGCAGATGGCGCAATTCTACGATCTGCCCGGCGGTTCAGCCGCCGGCATGACGGATTCGAAATTGCCGGATATCCAGTCCGGCTACGAAAAGGGCATCACCAATGTGATGGCGGGGCTGGCCGGCCTCAACCTGGTCTATGAATCGGCGGGCATGCACGCTTCGCTGCTGGGCTTCTGCCTGGAAAGCCTGATCATCGACAACGACATGCTCGGCCACTGCCTGCGTTGCGTGCGCGGCATCGACGTGACCGATGAGGCGCTGTCGGTCGACACCATTTCAGAAGTCTGCCTGAAGGGTCCTGGCCACTATCTCGGCAATGAGCAGACCCTGCGCTTGATGCAGACCGAGTATTTCTATCCGGCAGTGGGCGACCGCTTCTCGCCGAAAGAATGGAACGAGAAGGGCCGGCCCGACATCGTGCAGCGGGCGATCATCGAGAAAAACCGCATCCTTGCCGAGCGCTTCCCGCGTCACATACCAAAACTGCTCGACGACAAATTGCGCGCCCGCTTCGGCGACCTCATCCATTTGCCACGCAGCAGCATGGGCGGCTGAGGACGCCTATCCCGCGGTCAGCCCGCACCCAGCCCGTACTGCTCGACGACCTCGGCACTGATCAGCTTGGCGTGCAGCGTCATCAGCACGATCTGCGCGTCGAAACTGTCGCCGGTTTCAAGCGCTGCCTCGATCCGGCGCTCCGCGTCCAACCTGCTTTGAAGGCCGCTGGACCGTTCGAAAGCTTCCGGCCCGGCGATGCAATAACTGAACAGCTCAGCCACTGCCTTATAGGCATATGAGGGCGGCTCGTCCGGCCAGTGATCTTTCATCAGATTGACGATGGTGAGTTTCACGCCCTCCGGCACCAGGGCCGGGTGAAGGTCGGCGCCCCGCAATGCGTCGTCGAGTTGCCTGAGGTCGCCGGAGCGGCCGAACATTCCGAGGAAGCCTAGGGAAGAGCGTCGTCTCGCCATGATGATCCCATCCGTTTTCCAACCAGTTAGGTGGTTCGCACGCGGAACACAAAGGCTGGAACCTGCACGCTCTCGGTCGATGCCTATTTCTCGACAGAAGAAGAATGCCCCAACGCGACGCGCCTATCGGCTCACCGCCAATAGCAGGACACCAGCCAGCGCCGACCCCGCAAGCGTTGGCAGCATGCCGATCCTAAGCTTCAGGACCGCGACCATCGCTGCGCAGGAAAGCAGCGCTGCCCGCCAGTCGATCGACGAAAGCACGGGCACGTTCATTCCCAGCCCCATGCTGCGGACTTCGCGGAAGATCACATGCAAGGCGAACCATACAGCGAGATTCACGATGACCCCCACGACGGCAGCAGTGATCGCACCCAACGCGGCTGACAATGCCTTGTTGCCGCGAAGGGTTTCTATGTAGGGCGCGCCCAGGAATATCCAGAAGAAGCACGGTGTGAATGTTGCCCACAAGGTCAGCAGCGCGCCAAGCGATCCGGCAAGCAGAGGACTAAGCAATCCGGAGTGGCGGAACGCGGCGATGAAGCCGACAAACTGCAGGACCAGAATGAGAGGCCCGGGCGTGGTTTCGGCAAGCCCGAGGCCATCGACCATCTCGCCTGGGGCAAGCCAGCCAAAAGACTCGACAGCAGCCTGTGCGACATAGGCCAGGACGGCGTAGGCGCCGCCGAAGGTGACGACAGCCATGAGACTGAAGAACCCGCCGATCTGTGTCCAGACGCTTGCAGTGCCCGTCAGCAACCAGACCAGCACGACAGGCCCCAGCCAAATCGGCAGCCAGATGGCAACCGTGCGCGGCGCATGCCATTTCGTCGGCTTGACGTGAGCCAGTTCGCCACGCTCGTACATGACGTCAACCGCGCCCTTGAGATCGGGCGCGTTGTCCTTGCCGTGAGCCTGCCCGGAAAAGAGTGCAGGCGCAAACCGGTTTCCGGCCCATCCTGCCAACCCGGCGCAGAGGATGATCAATGGGAACGGCACCTTCAAGGCGTAGATGGCGATGAAAGCACAAAACGCGATCGACACCATTATACGGTTCTTCAGCGCCCGCCGACCAATCCGGATCACCGCCTCGACCACGACGGCAAGCACGGCCGCCTTCACGCCGAAAAACAGCGACTCGACGAGGGGCGCATCGCCATAGAGAGCGTAAAGCGTGCTCAAGGTGAGCATCACAAGCGCCCCCGGCGCGACGAAAAGGATGCCGGCCACCAGACCCCCCACCGTCTTGTGAAGCAGCCAGCCGATGTAAATGGCGAGTTGCTGGGCCTCGGGACCGGGCAGCAACATGCAGTAATTCAGGGCATGCAGGAAACGCTGTTCGCCGATCCAACGCCGCTCCTCGACTAGTTCTTTGTGCATGAGCGCTATTTGCCCGGCCGGCCCGCCGAAACTGAGCAGTCCGATTTTCGCCCAGACCTTCAGCGCTTCGTTGAAGGTTGGCGCGGCCGGCACATCGGCAATCTCGCCCTCGTTTTTCGAACCCAAGGCGGTCATGCCAGCTTGCCTCCGGACGGCCAGTTATGCGTTTCGTCCGTGGCATCCCGGCACCAGCGGAAGAACGCATCGTAGAGCAGCATGCCGGCCTCCAGTTGTTCCAGATCGTCGCGGAACATGCGCGACAGGCCAAGCGAGGCAGCGAGAAATCCGGCGGCCTGGGGAGCCAGGTCGAGGCTTGCGGTGTCGGCCGCCCGGACAATGGTGGCAAGACGATCGAGCGCCTGGGATTCGAGCCCGAACTCCCCGATCATCGTATCGAAAGTGCAGCGCTCGCCGCGGTGACTCCAGAACACATCGTCGATGTCAAAAGGCATGGCCTGAAAGCGATCAGCAACGGCCAGTACCTCAGCCGGCTCGACAAACAGAAACACTGCGTCGGGGTCGACGAAACGCCGGATCAGCCATGGGCAGGCAATACGATCGACTTTCGGGCGAGCCCGTGTCACCCAGACGGTCCGGCCCTTTTCATCGCGAGGCGGCATCTTGCCGGTGCGAACCAGAAGTCCCTTGCCGTCGCGCCAGGCTTCGAACCCGCCTTCAAGGGATTCGGCGGAAATACCCTCATGCCGCAGCCATGCGGCCACGCCCTGCGAAAGCTTTTGACCTTTCTGGCAGACGACCACCACTGGCTTGCCGGCGAATTCAGCCGCCCAGGTCGAAACAGTTTTGAAGTCACGCTGGATTGAGGCTGGCAGCAGGCGCGGATCGGCTTTGAAATCATCATCGATGCGAACATCGATGATGACAGGAGCGCTTGGCAGACCGACCAGACGGGTCAGCTGCGGTATGGTAATAGCGGTTGTTGACGGCATGGCGTCCACCTCCTGAAAGAGAAGCCTGGACGCGAACGTTGGGCTGACGCCTCACGGGGTCGTCGCGATGCACCCCTTGCCATGATGGTGGATTTGTCGCGCGCGCTTGTCAAGGATCGTGCTGTTCTCGACCTCGTCGTGGCGGCTATGATCGCGAAACGGTGCATTCCGAGGCCGATATAGACACGCGGGCATCTGACGGCGGCTTGATTGCACCAAGCCGCCGGTTGCTATTACGCGCTTAGTGATTGTCCCTAGGCACGCCCATCGTATGCGCCACGTCCTGGTATTTCACCGCCGGCTTCAGCACCATTCCTTCCGAGAACTGGTCGACCATGCCGCGCTGGATCTCCTGCCACGGCGTCTGATGCTTCGGATAGTGATAGCCGCCATCTTTCTGCAGTTCGGCGCGCCGCCGCGCGATTTCGTCGTCCGAGACGAGGATGTTGGCGGTGCCCTTGTTCAAGTCGATGCGAACGCGATCTCCCGTCTTGAGCAGGGCCAGCCCGCCGCCGATCGCTGCTTCCGGCGAAGCGTTGAGGATGGACGGCGAGCCCGACGTGCCCGACTGGCGGCCATCGCCGACGCAGGCCAGCGCGTGGATGCCCTTCTTGATGAGGTAGGCCGGCGGCTGCATGTTCACGACTTCGGCGCCGCCGGGATAACCGATCGGGCCGGCCCCGCGCATGAACAGGATGGTGTGCTCGTCAATGCCTTGCGCGGGATCGTCGATGCGGGCGTGGTAATCCTCCGGGCCGTCGAAGACCATGGCATTGCCTTCGAAGGCTTCGGGATCCTTCGGGTTGGACAGATAGCGCGCGCGGAATTCGGGCGATATGCCGCTGGTCTTCATGATCGCTGAATCGAACAGATTGCCCTTGAGATTGATGAAACCGGCGTTCGCCTTCAGCGGCTCGGCGACGGTGCGGATAACGTCGAGGTTCTCGTTGACGACGCCGCTGCAATTGTCGCCGATCGTCTTGCCGTTGACGGTCATGGCTTCCGGATAGGGCAACAACCCGCCCTTCATCAATTCGGCGACGACAGCCGGCACGCCGCCGGCATGGTGGTAGTCCTCGCCGAGATATTCGCCCGACGGCTGCAGATTGACGATGAGCGGCACCTTGTGGCCTATCGCCTGCCAGTCGTCATTGGTGAGCGGCACGCCGAGATGGCGGGCAATGGCGTTGAGATGGATCGGCGCATTGGTCGAGCCGCCAATCGCCGAGTTGACGACAATGGCGTTCTCGAAGGCCTTCCTGGTCATGATGTCGGACGGCTTCAGATCCTCATGCACCATGTCGACGATGCGCTTGCCCGTCTCGTAGGCGATCTGGCCACGCTCGCGATAGGGCGCGGGGATGGCGGCGGAGCCCGGCAGCTGCATGCCAAGCGCCTCGGCCAGCGAATTCATGGTGGTGGCGGTGCCCATGGTGTTGCAATAGCCGGTGGATGGCGCCGAGGAGGCGACGATGTCCATGAACTCGTCATAGTTGATCTCGCCGGCCGACAGGCGTTGGCGCGACTCCCAGACGATGGTGCCGGAGCCGGTGCGCTTGCCCTTGTGCCAGCCATTGAGCATCGGGCCGACCGACAGGGCAATGGCCGGAATGTTGACGGTGGCGGCGGCCATCAGCAAAGCGGGCGTGGTCTTGTCGCAGCCGATGGTGAGCACGACGCCGTCGAGCGGATAGCCATAGAGCACTTCGACCAGGCTGAGATAGGCAAGATTGCGGTCGAGCGCGGCAGTCGGACGCTTGCCGGTCTCCTGGATCGGATGGCAAGGGAATTCGAAGGGAATGCCGCCCATCGACACGATGCCTTCGCGCACGCGCTTGGCCAGTTCGATATGGTGGCGGTTGCAGGGCGAAAGATCCGAGCCGGTCTGGGCGATGCCGATCAGCGGCTTGCCCGACATCAGTTCGGCGCGCGTCAGCCCGTAATTCAGGTAGCGCTCCAGATAAAGCGCGGTCATTCCCGGATTGTCGGGATTGTCGAACCATTCCTGCGAGCGGAATTTTTTCTTTCTGGTGGGGGCGCCGGCCATCATGGTCTCCGTATTTGTACGACAAATCGATATGGCAACGCACGGAAGCAGGCAAGAGGGACGCGCGGTCGCAACCGGACTTTGGTGCGATAGACATGCGCCAAGCGGTGCGATAGGCCTTCGAGCAGTCTTATCCGGGAGGTTTTGATGGCTTTGGTGATCGAAGGCGAGGAACGCATTGCCGCACCCCTGCAAAAAGTCTGGGAAGCGCTGAACGACCCCGAGGTCTTGAAAGCGACCATTCCCGGCTGCCAGAGCCTGGAAATGACCTCGCCCACCGAGATGGCGGCAACCGTGGTGCTGAAGATCGGGCCTATCAAGGCGACGTTCAAGGGCGAGGTGACGCTCAAGAATCTCAACCCACCCAATTCCTACACGATCCAGGGCGAAGGCAAGGGCGGCATCGCCGGCTTTGCCAAGGGCGGCGCCGACGTGACGCTGACGGCAGATGGGTCGGATGCGACGGTTTTGAAGTACGCGGCCAAGGCCGATGTCGGCGGCAAGATCGCCCAGCTCGGCAGTCGGTTGATCGAATCGACCTCGAAGAAACTGGCCGGACAGTTCTTTTCGAGCTTTGGCGAGAAGGTGGGCGCGGCGTAATTCTCGCCGTCCGCCCTTCCGGTTACTCGAACACGATGCTCGGCACTGCAGCTTCCGCCGAGCCACGCTCTTCGTTGACCCGATCCCAGACCTTCGCAGCTATGTCCCGGTAGATCTTTGCCTCGGCGCCATCGGGCTTCGAGACAACCACCGGCGTGCCGGCATCCGAGCTTTCGCGGATGCCCATTTCGAGCGGCACTTCGCCGAGGAAGGTGACGCCGAGGCGCTCGGCCTCGCGGCGGGCGCCGCCGTGACCAAAAATGTCGTAGCGCTTGCCGGTGTCCGGAGCGATGAAATAGCTCATGTTCTCGACGATGCCCAACAGCGGCACGTCGACTTTCCGGAACATGTTCAGCCCCTTGCGTGCGTCGATCAGAGCCAGGTCCTGCGGCGTCGAGACGATGACCGCGCCGGCCAGCGGCACCTGCTGGGCCATGGTCAACTGAGCGTCACCCGTACCCGGAGGCATGTCGACGACGAGCACATCCAGCGGACCCCATTCGACCTCGCGCAGCATCTGCGTCAGCGCCGACATCACCATCGGTCCGCGCCAGATCATCGGCGTTTCCTCGTCGACGAGGAAGCCCATCGACATCACCTTCAGCCCGTAATTCTCCATGGGCTTCAGGATCTTGCCGTCGACCGTCTGGGGCCGGCCATGAATGTTGAGCAGCTTGGGCATCGACGGCCCATAGATGTCGGCGTCGAGCACACCGACCCTCAAGCCGTTGGCGGCAAGGCCGAGCGCGATGTTGACGGCGGTGGTCGATTTGCCGACGCCGCCCTTGCCGGAAGCAACGGCGATGATCGCCTCGATGCCGGGCACGCCACGCTTGCCCTGGCTATGCGAGGCCGGCGCCTGCGGCGCGTGTCGGGCAGGTGCGGCCGGCGGCGCGGGCCGGGGGGCCGGACGCGTCGGAACCGGCGCCTCCATGCCGCCGCCCTTCTTTTCAGCGGTCAGCGCCACGACGGCGCCGACGACACCGGGGATCGCTTTCACCACCCGTTCGGCGGCGGCGCGCAGCGGCTCCATTTCCTGGGCCCGGGCGGCAGGAACGGTGATCGAGAAGAAGACCTTGCCGTCGGCGATGAAAATCTCCGAGACCATACCGAGGTCAACGATATTGCCGGTGAAATCCGGCCCGTTGACCGTCTTCAGGCGTTCGGTGACAATTTCCTTGGTGACATTGTTCTGGACGGCGGGCATGATTTTTTCCTCAGGCGTTCGGCGCTTCAGATAATGCAGTTTCCGGACAGAACCAAGCGGTCGCTTTGACGGGCTGACAGGCGACCGCGGCTATGGCAGCCTCACGCGCATGATCGACAAGCTGGAATTTTTCATCGCGCTCGCCAGGGAAGAGCATTTTGGCCGGGCCGCGGAAGTGTGCGGCGTCACCCAGCCGACCCTGTCGGCCGGCATCAAGCAACTGGAGGGCCAGCTCGGCGTGATGCTGGTGCTGCGCGGCTCGCGCTTCCAGGGGCTGACGCCGGAAGGCGAGCAGGTTCTGGTCTGGGCGCGGCGCATCGTCGGCGACACCCGCACCATGCGCGAGGAGATGCGCGCGGCGCGCCACGGTCTTTCCGGCCGCATCCGCATCGCCGCGATACCGACGGCGCTCGCCATGCTGCCTCGCCTGACGACGCCGTTCCGCGAAAAGCACCCCGGCGTCACATTTTCGGTACTGTCGCGGACCTCGATCGAGGTGCTGTCGCTGCTCGGCAATTTCGACATCGACGCCGGCATCACCTATCTCGACAACGAGCCGCTGGGGCGAGTGACCAGCGTGCCGCTCTATGACGAGCGCTATCAGCTGATCACCGCTGTCGGAAATCCCTATTCCGATCGCGACAAAGTGACATGGGCGGAGCTCAGCAGCCTGCCGCTTTGCCTGCTGACGCCGGATATGCAGAACCGCCGCATCATCGACCAGCACCTGGCAGAAGCCGGCGTACAGATGCGGCCGACGCTCGAATCCAATTCGATGATCGTGCTGTTTTCGCATATCCGGACCGGCAAATGGTCGTCGATCATGCCGCTCAACCTCGCGGAAACATTCGGCTTTTCGGAGCCGATCCGGGCCATTCCGATTGTCGAACCGGACGCCAGCCATACGGTCGGGCTGGTGGCTGCGCCGCGCGAACCGCACACGCCTTTGGTCTCGGCGCTGCTGGACGAGGCGATGGCGCTGGCGGACGATTTCCACGCCCGCCGTTGAGCTAGATATTGCTGGCTGAAGAGGTTCGATAGAGAATTTCTATCGAACAACGAAACAGCTTTATTGATTTCGTGGGTTTCCTCTGTTTTTGTAGACACTTAGCGACAAAACGCTATCGACCAGGGAGGGCGCTGCATGACGATGCAGCCTGCAAGTACCGAGATCGCATCGCGCACGGCGGCGATCATCCACGAGATGAAGGGGCTGGAAGGCCCGTTGCTGCCGATCCTCCACGGCATCCAGGAAGAGTTCGGCCATGTGCCACAGGACTCCTTGCCCATCATCGCCGAGGCGCTGAATATTTCCAACGCGGAAGTCCACGGCGTCGTCACCTTCTACCATGATTACCGCAGCCATCCGGCCGGCCGGCATGTGCTGAAAGTCTGCCAGGCAGAGGCCTGCCAGTCGATGGGTTCGGACGCGGTTGCCGCCAAGCTCAAGCAGTTGCTTGGCATCGGCTTTCACGAGACGACCCGCGACGGCTCGGTAACGCTTGAGCCCGTCTATTGCCTCGGCCTGTGCGCCTGCGCGCCGTCTGCAATGCTGGATGGCGAAGTGATCGGCCGGCTCGACGACGAGAAACTCGACGAGATTGTTGCCGAGGTGCGCTCATGACCCCCCGCATCTATATTCCCGGCGATTCCGGCGCGCTGGCGCTGGGCGCGGAAAAAGTCGCCAAGGCGATCGCAAGTGAGCTTGCCGAGCGTGGCATCGAAGCCAAGATCGTGCGCAACGGCTCGCGCGGCGCCTATTTCCTCGAGCCTATGGTCGAAGTGGCGACGGAAAACGGTCGCGTTGCCTATGGGCCGGTCAAGCCGTCCGATGTGAAAAGTCTGTTCGACAGCGGTTTCCTCACCGGCGGCCATCACAAGCGCTGGCTGGGTTCGCCCGACAAGATTCCGTTCCTGGCCAAGCAGACGCGACTGACCTTTGCCCGCTGCGGTATCAATGACCCGCTGTCGCTCGACGCCTACAAATCGCTGGGCGGCCTCAAGGGCCTGCAGAACGCGGTGGCCATGGCACCGATCGAGGTCGTCAACCAAGTCACTGCATCCGGCTTGCGCGGCCGCGGCGGCGCCGGCTTCCCGACCGGCATCAAGTGGAAGACCGTGCTCGATGCGACCGCCGACAAGAAGTATATCGTCTGCAACGCCGACGAGGGTGACAGCGCCACGTTCGCCGACCGCATGATCATGGAAGGCGACCCCTTCGTGCTGATCGAGGGCATGGCGATCGCCGGTGTCGCGACAGGCGCAACGAAGGGTTTCGTCTATATCCGCTCGGAATATCCGCATGCGGTGGCCGTCATGAACAAGGCTGTCGAGGTCGCCCGCAAGGCCGGTGTGCTCGGGCTCAACGTGCTGGGTTCGCCCAATGCCTTCGACATGGAGATCCGCGTCGGCGCCGGCGCCTATGTCTGCGGCGAGGAAACCTCGCTGCTCAACAGCCTGGAAGGCAAGCGCGGCGTGGTTCGCGCCAAGCCTCCGCTGCCTGCGATCCAGGGCCTGTTCGGCAAGCCGACGGTGATCAACAACGTCATCAGCCTAGCCTCGGTGCCCATCATCATGGACAAGGGTGCCGCCTTCTACAAGGATTTCGGCATGGGCCGCTCGCGCGGCACGATCCCGATCCAGATCGCCGGCAACGTCAAGTTTGGCGGCCTGTTCGAGGCTGCCTTCGGCATGACGCTGGGTGAGATCGTCGACGACATCGGTGGCGGCACGGCGACTGGCCGGCCCGTCAAGGCGGTGCAGGTCGGCGGCCCCTTGGGCGCCTATTTCCCGCGCGCGCTGTTCAACACGCCGTTCGACTACGAGGCCTTCGCGGCCAAGGACGGACTGATCGGCCATGCCGGCATTACCGTGTTCGACGACACCGCCGACATGCTGAAACAGGCGCGCTTCGCCATGGAATTCTGCGCCATCGAGAGCTGCGGCAAGTGCACGCCCTGCCGCATCGGCTCGACGCGCGGCGTCGAGACCATCGACAAGATCGCCAGTGGTGTGGAGCCGGAGAAGAACATCGCTCTGGTCACCGACCTCTGCAACACGATGAAGTTCGGCTCGCTCTGCGCACTGGGTGGCTTCACGCCCTACCCGGTGATGAGCGCGCTCAACCATTTCCGCGAAGATTTCAAGCCGGCGCCGGTCGCCGAAGCAGCAGAATAGGAACCACGCCATGGGTCTCATTCAGGAAATCGACTTCGGCACGCCGGCCTCGACCTCGCAGAAGCAGGTGACGCTGACGGTCGACGGCTTCACCGTCACCGTGCCCGAGGGCACTTCGATCATGCGCGCCTCGATGGAGGCGGGCATCGCCATTCCGAAGCTGTGCGCCACCGACATGGTCGACGCTTTCGGCTCCTGCCGGCTCTGCCTGGTCGAGATCGACGGCCGCAACGGCACGCCTTCGTCCTGCACGACGCCGGTGGCGCCGGGCATGGTGGTGCACACCCAGACCGGTAAGCTCAAGGACATCCGCCGTGGCGTGATGGAGCTCTACATTTCCGACCATCCGCTCGACTGCCTGACTTGTGCTGCCAATGGCGACTGCGAGTTGCAGACGCAGGCCGGCGTCGTCGGCCTGCGCGATGTGCGCTATGGCTATGAGGGCGACAACCACGTCTTCAAGAAGAATGACGGCGCGGAAAACTTCAAATGGATGGCGAAGGACGAGTCCAACCCGTACTTCACCTATGATCCGTCGAAGTGCATCGTCTGCTCGCGCTGCGTGCGCGCCTGCGAAGAGGTACAGGGCACCTTCGCACTGACCATAGAGGGCCGCGGATTCGGTAGCCGCGTGTCGCCAGGCATGCATCAGCTGTTCATCGATTCCGAATGTGTCTCCTGCGGCGCCTGCGTGCAGGCCTGCCCGACGGCGACACTGTCGGAGAAGTCGGTGATCCAGATCGGCCAGCCCGAGCATTCGATGGTCACCACCTGCGCTTATTGCGGCGTCGGTTGCCAATTCAAGGCCGAGATGCGCGGTGACGAATTGGTGCGCATGGTGCCTTACAAGGATGGCAAGGCCAATCGCGGCCACAGCTGCGTCAAGGGCCGCTTCGCCTACGGCTATTCGACCCACAAGGACCGCATCCTCAACCCGATGATCCGCGAGAAGATCACCGATCCCTGGCGCGAAGTGTCGTGGGAAGAGGCGCTGACCCATACCGCCAACGAATTCCGTCGCATCCAGTACCAGTATGGCCGCACCTCGATCGGCGGCATCACCTCGTCGCGCTGCACGAACGAGGAAACCTATCTGGTGCAGAAGCTGATCCGCCAGGGTTTCCGCAACAACAATGTCGACACCTGCGCCCGTGTCTGCCATTCGCCGACCGGATATGGCCTCGGCCAGACCTTCGGCACCTCTGCCGGCACGCAGGACTTCGATTCGGTCGAACACACCGATGTGGTGATGGTGATCGGCGCCAATCCGGCGTCGGCGCATCCGGTGTTCGCCTCACGGCTGAAAAAGCGCCTGCGCAAGGGCGCCAAGCTGATCGTGCTCGATCCGCGCCGCACCGAGATGGTCAAGTCGGCGCATATCCTGGCGGACTATCACCTGCCGCTGAAGCCGGGCACCAATGTCGCCGTGGTTACTTCGCTGGCGCATGTGATCGTCACCGAAGGGCTGTTCGATGAGGCCTTCATCCGCGAGCGCTGCGACTGGGATGAATTCCAGGACTGGGCCTCGTTCGTGGCGCTGCCGGAAAACAGCCCCGAGGTCGTCGGCAAGCTCGCCAATGTCGACCCGGAATTGATCCGCGGCGCGGCGCGTCTCTATGCGCGCGGCGGCAACGGTTCGATCTATTACGGCCTCGGCGTGACCGAGCACAGCCAGGGCTCGACCACCGTCATCGCCATCGCCAACCTCGCCATGGCGACCGGCAATATCGGCCGGCCGGGAGTCGGCGTGAACCCGCTGCGTGGCCAGAACAATGTGCAGGGCTCCTGCGACATGGGTTCGTTCCCGCATGAACTGCCGGGCTATCGCCACGTCTCGGGCGACGCGGTGCGCGACATCTATGAAAGCCTGTGGGGCGTCAAGATCGACGACGAGCCGGGCCTTCGCATCCCCAACATGCTGGATGCCGCCGTCGACGGCACGTTCAAGGGCCTCTATGTGCAGGGCGAGGACATCCTGCAGTCGGATCCCGACACCAAGCATGTCGCCGCTGGCCTCGCCGCCATGGAATGCGTTGTCGTGCACGACCTGTTCCTCAACGAGACAGCCAATTACGCGCATGTCTTCCTGCCGGGCTCGACCTTCCTCGAAAAGGACGGCACCTTCACCAATGCCGAGCGTCGTATCAACCGCGTTCGCAAGGTGATGGCGCCGAAGAACGGCCTGGCCGACTGGGAAGTGACGCAGAAGCTCGCGCAGACGATGGGGCTGAACTGGAACTATCAGCATCCGTCGGAAATCATGGACGAGATCGCCAAGACCACGCCGAGCTTCGCCAAGGTTTCCTACGACTATCTGGAAAAGATGGGCTCGGTGCAGTGGCCCTGCAATGACAAGGCGCCCCTGGGCACACCGATCGTGCATGTCGACGGCTTCGTGCGCGGCAAGGGCAAGTTCATCCGCACCGAATATGTGGCGACGGACGAAAAGACAGGGCCGCGCTTCCCGCTGCTGCTCACCACCGGTCGCATCCTCAGCCAATACAATGTTGGCGCGCAGACGCGGCGTACCGACAATGTCGTGTGGCACAGTGAGGACCGGCTGGAGATCCACCCGCACGATGCCGAGAACCGTGGGCTGCGTGACGGCGACTGGGTACGGCTGACCAGCCGCTCTGGCGAGACGACGCTGCGTGCTGAGATCACCGACCGGGTTTCGCCGGGCGTGGTCTACACAACCTTCCATCATCCGGACACGCAAGCCAACGTCATCACCACGGACTTCTCCGACTGGGCGACCAACTGCCCGGAGTACAAGGTGACGGCGGTGCAGGTCGGTGCTTCGAATGGCCCGACCGAATGGCAGCGCGACTACAACGAGCAGGCCGAGCAGAGCCGGCGCATCGCTCCGCTGCAAGCCGCGGAGTAGTCTTGAACGCGGACCGCAAAGCGACGACGCAGATCTCGCGGCTGGCGCATCGCGCCAGCGGCACTGCCGTCGCGAACCGCATGGTTCCTGAAGAAACGCCTGTGGCATTTTCCTTCGCCGGCACCACCCATGCGGTGATGATGGCAAGCCCAGCCGATTTCGAGGATTTCGCGCTCGGCTTCTCGCTGACCGAAGGCATCATCGCCTTGCCGGAGGAGATCGAGGCGATCGAAGTCGAGGACCATGGCGCCGGCATCGATATCCAGATCCGGTTGAAGGACATCGCCAACACGCGCTTCGAGGCGCGGCGGCGCCGGTTGGCCGGCCCTGTCGGTTGCGGCCTGTGCGGCATCGAATCCATTGAGGAAGCGATGCGCTCGGTCGACAAGGTTGGTGCGCCAAAACTTACGCTTGAGGCTGATGACATCGTCCGCTCGGTGAAGCTGCTGTCAAAGGTCCAGCCGCTGCATACGGAGACCGGAGCCGTGCACGCCGCCGGTTTCTACGTGCCTGGCAAGGGCATCGTGATGGCGCGCGAGGATGTCGGCCGTCACAATGCGCTCGACAAGCTGGCCGGCGCACTTGCCAGGGCCGGCATCGACGGCGCATCAGGTGCAGTCGTCGTCACGTCACGCGTTTCGGTGGAGATGGTGCAGAAGACGGCGGCGATCGGTTCGGCCTTCATCATTGCCGTCTCGGCGCCGACAGCACTTGCCATCCGCACCGCCGAGGAGGCCGGCATGACGCTGGTGGCACTGGTGCGCGGTGACGATTTCGATGTTTTCACCCACCCCGACCGGGTGGTCCTGGGAGTTGCCAAGCATGTCGCATGACGAAGACCACATCATGAGCACCGGCGAGAAACTGGTGCGCATGGCCAACCAGATCGCGGCCTTTTTCCACTCCAGGCCGCGCGAAGAGGGCGTTGCGGGCGTCGCCGAGCACATCAACAAGTTCTGGGAACCGAGGATGCGGCGGCAGTTCTTCGAGATGCTGGACAGCGGCGGCGAAGGCTTCGACGAACTCGTCGTGGCAGCCTCCGCCAGGATCAAGCGGCCAATTACACCGGCTGAGGCTGATCGAAAGCTGGGTGTCGAGGCCTCTCCAGGCGATATTGCGGCCTCTCAAAGCTAGGCGCGGGGTCGCGCGAGCTTATATTTCTCTCCGCTAAAGTTTAACCTGCCGCAAACGGCGCGCCTCTGTTATGCTTGACGATCAGAAATCGTCAGGCCGGGCGGAACAACTCGTGAGGCCGATCGAGACCCGATATGCCCTAAGTGGCGAGGTGCGGATTGCCTATCAGGTGGTCGGCCAGGGGTCGTTCGATCTCGTCTTCGTCCCGGGCTTCATTTCCAATCTCGATCTGCACTGGGAAGATGAAGGCTACAGCCGGCTCTTGAAACGGCTTTCGGCGTTTTCGCGGCTGATCCTGTTCGACAAGCGCGGCACGGGTCTTTCCGACCGTGTCGATGTCCATCACCTGCCCAGTCTCGAAACGCGCATGGACGATGTGCGGGCCGTGATGGACGCCGCCGGCAGCGGCCGTGCAGCCCTGCTTGGCGCTTCCGAAGGCGCGCCGATGGCGATGCTGTTCGCCGCCACCTATCCGGAGCGGACGCGGGCGCTGGCGCTCTACGGCGGCCATGCGCATTTCCACAAATGGGTCATGTCGCCGCAACGCCTCGCCGCCTTCATCGAGACGGCGGAGACGGCCTGGGGTACTGGCGCCACCTTGTCGCATTTCGCGCCGGGTCGGGTCGATGACGCCAGTTTCTCGACATGGTGGGCGCGCTTCGAGCGGCTCTCGGCAAGCCCGACGGCAGCGGTGGCGCTGGCGCGGATGAACGCGGAGATCGACGTGCGTGGCGTGCTGGCGGCGATCAGCGCGCCAACCTTGCTGATCCATCGTCGCAACGATGCGCGGGTTGATCCCGACGCCAGCCGTTTCCTTGCCAGGAAAATCCCGAATGCCCGGCTGATCGAGATTCCCGGTCGCGACCACCCGATCTGGACCGGCGACGTGGACCGCGTGGCCGATCTGATCGAGGAGTTCCTGACGGGCGAGCGTGCCGTGGCCGAGGCGGACCGTGTGCTGGCAGCCCTTCTGGTGACACGCATCTACGATACCGCGCGGCTCGGCGACCGGATGTGGAGCGAGCGCAGCCAGCGTTTCCAGGAGACCTGGCGGCAGCTGGTCGGCCGCCATGGCGGCCGCTCCGTGGGGACGCAAGGCGAGATGATGATTTCGCGTTTCGACGGACCGGCGCGCGCCATACGCTGTGCGGGAGCGTTGCGTGAAGCGGCGCAGAGCATTGGCGTGGCGAGCGCGCAAGGTGCGCATGTCGGTGAGATTGAACTGCGCGGGCCGCCGGTGGGGCTGACGACGCGAGTGACGATGCAGCTCGCCTCTCACGCCGGCCGCGGCGACATTCTCGCGTCGCGGCTGGTTGCCGAGCTTGCAACGGGCTCAGGCCTTCATTTTACCGATGCCGGGCGTATGCCGCTCGACGATCTCGACGAGCCGCTGGCGCTGGTCCAGGCGGTGTCCGAGCAGCATCTGGAGCCGGCCTGCCGCGTCAAGGCCCGAACGGCTGAACCCACCGCGCTGACAGCGCGCGAGAGCGAGGTGGTGAGCCTGATCGCCGACGGCAAGAGCAATGCCGCGATTGCCGCCGAACTGAGGCTGAGCGAGCATACGGTCAAGCGCCATGTCGCCAACATCCTGCTCAAGCTGGACCTGCCGTCGCGGGCGGCGGCGGCGGCATTTTCGGCGCGGCACACTGGCCCAGACGGGCCATGAGAGCCATGGCGCTTTCGGGCGAAGCGGCGGCAGGGCCTTGAGGGTTATCAATTCTTCCCATGCAGGCCGAGGCGGATGTCGCCGGGAAAGGCGCTGCGAATGGAGAATGAAATGCTGGAATCAAACCAGACACTCAAATCGCTGGTGATAGCGGCAGGTGTTGCGGCGCTGTTCGCTATAGGCCCGGCAAAGGCCGAGGATGCTTCGGCAACGGCCGCTTACAAGGATATCCAGGCGACGCTCGGCTCGGTGCCGGACATGTTCAAGACCTTGCCCGATGTCGCGGTCGCCGGCGCCTGGGCGGAGATCAAGTCAGTGCAGCTCAATCCCAAGACCGCGCTCGACGGCAAGACCAAGGAGCTGATGGGCCTCGCCGTCGCATCGCAGATTCCGTGCCAGTACTGCATCTATTTCCATACGCAGGCGGCCAAGCTCAATGGCGCGACCGATGAGGAGATCAAGGAGGCGGTGACGATGGCGGCGATCGTGCGCCACTGGTCGACGATGCTCAACGGCAGCCAGGTCGACCTCGCCACCTTCAAGCAACAGACCGACCAGGTATTTGCTGCCGTCAAGGCGAAGTCGCAGTGAAAATCACTGCCCGGCGATGAGCGCCGGGTAGCGCTTCCGCTCACTAACCGCCCGATCGTGAAGACGGGCCCAAGGAGGATAAAATGCTGACCAAGACACAAACCGTGGACGGCGCGGCGATCAAGAAGGCGATCGAAGGCCGCGATGGGAAACTACTGTCGAGCTTCTATACCGACGACGCGCTGGTGCGGGTGATCGACCGCAACAACCCACCGAGCAAGCCGCGCGAAATCCACGGACGTGCGGCGATCACCACGTTCTGGGACGACATCTGCAGCCGGGCGATGACCCACAAGGTCGACACCACCATCGCCGACGGCAACAATCTCGCCTTCACCCAGGCCTGCGCCTATCCGGACGGCACCAAGGTGTTTGCCGCGGCAATGCTGGAATTGAAGGGCGGTCGGATCGCGCGGCAGACCGTCGTGCAGGCCTGGGACGAGTGAGGAGGCAGCCATGTTCAGCGCCAGATGGCAGATCGACGCCAAGTTCGGCCACAAGCAAACCGTGCTCGAACTGTTGAAAAAATGGGAACGTGAGATCGGCTCGCAGGTCGGCATCGCCGACCTGCAATTCCAGATCATGACCGGTTCGATCGGCGCGCGGGAAGCGACGGTCGAGTCACATCACCAGGTTGAAAGCCTCGCCCAGTTGGAGGCGTTCTTCGCCAAGATCGGCAAGATCGACGCGCACGCCAAATGGGGCAAGGAGATGGAGCCTTATGTCGTGTCGGGCACCAGCCTGTGGCAGATCTTCCGGATCGTCGAGTAATGGCCGGCTCTCTTCTCCCCATGCACGGGAGAAGACGCCGACAGACAGACGAGGGGGCAAGATTGTGCTGCCCCTCATCCGACCCTTCGGGCCAACTTCTCCCCGTAAACGGGGAGAAGTTGGGGCGCTAGCCGTGGGCCACCATGACATGCCGCACGGCCGTGTAGTCTTCCAACGCGTAAAGCGACATGTCCTTGCCGTAGCCGGACTGTTTCAGCCCGCCATGCGGCATCTCGTTGGTCAGCATGAAGTGGGTGTTGATCCAGGTGCAGCCATATTGCAGACGGGCCGCCGTCGCCATGGCGCGGGAGACATCCTTGGTCCACACGGATGACGCCAGGCCATAGTCGCTGTCATTGGCCCAGTTCACCGCCTCGTCGACGTCTGAAAAGCGGGTGACCGAGACAACCGGGCCGAACACTTCGCGGCGCACGATCTCGTCCTCCTGCAGCGCACCGGCAATGACGGTCGGCTGGTAGTAGAAGCCGGTGCCCTCGCCCGGCTTGCCGCCGGTGGTGATCTCGATGTGCTTCAGTTCCGAGGCGCGCTCGACGAAGCTCGATACGCGGTCGCGCTGGCGGCGAGAGATCAACGGCCCGATCTCGTTTTCGGTATCGTCGGGGCGATTGTACTTGATGGTCGAGACGGCGGAGGACAGCTCGGCGACGAGCTTGTCGTAGATCTTCTTGCCGGCGTAGATGCGGCAGGCGGCGGTGCAGTCCTGGCCGGCATTGTAGTAGCCGAAGGCACGCAGGCCACTGACCACCGCGCCGAGATCGGCGTCGTCGAAGACCATGACCGGTGCCTTGCCGCCGAGTTCGAGATGCGTGCGCTTGACCGACTTGGCGGCCGCCTGCAGCACCTTCTTGCCGGTGGCGACGTCACCGGTGATCGAAATCATGTTGACCTTGGGATGGTTGATCAGCGTGTTGCCGACGCTGTCGCCACGGCCGAGCACGACGTTGACCACGCCTTCGGGCAGGATCTCGGCAAGGATCTTCGCCAGCTTCAACGCGGTCAGCGGCGTCTGCTCGGAAGGCTTGAAGACGACGGTGTTGCCGCCGGCGATGGCTGGCGCCAGCTTCCAGGCCATCATCATCAGCGGATAGTTCCACGGCGCGATCGAGGCGACGATGCCGATCGGGTCGCGCCGGACCATCGAGGTGTGGCCGGGCAGGTATTCACCGGCGACGACGCCCGGCATCGAGCGCACGGCGCCGGCGAAGAAGCGGTAGCAGTCGACGATCGCCGGGATTTCGTCATTGAGCACGGCATTGATCGGCTTGCCGCAGTTGAGCGCCTCGAGTGCCGCGAACTCCTTGGCGTCGGCCTCGATGCGGTCGGCGATCCTCAGCAGATATCCCGAGCGCTGTGCGGGCGTGGTGCGTGACCACGAGACGAACGCTTTCTCGGCGGCGATGACCGCTGCCTCGATCTGCGCCTGGCTGGCTTCGGGCAGGTTGAGGATTGTCGCCCCGGTCTTCGGATTGAGGATCGGTTCCTCGGTCTCGGTGCCCTTCTCGAACTTCGAGCCGATCAGCATCTGGGTGTCCATGGACGTCTCTCCCTTATGATGGTTATTTGCCCGAACCGGCGATCTGGTCGCCGTCGCGGGTCAGGTAATAGGCGGCAAGGATGGGCAGCAGCGTCACCAGCATGACGACCATGGCCACGACATTGGTGACCGGGCGCTGGCGAGGGCGGATCAGCTCTTCCAGCATCCAGATCGGCAGCGTCTGCTGCTGGCCGGCGGTGAAGGTGGTGACGATGACCTCGTCGAAGGACAGGGCGAAGGCCAGCATGCCGCCCGCAAGCAGCGCGGTGGCGATGTTGGGCAGCACGACGTGCCGGAAGGTCTGGAAGCCGTCGGCGCCAAGGTCCATCGAGGCCTCGATCATCGAGCCCGAGGTGCGGCGGAAACGGGCGACGGCGTTGTTGTAGACGACGACCACGCAGAAAGTGGCGTGGCCGAGCACGATCGTCCAGAACGAGAAGGGGATGTCGGTCAGCGCGAAGGCCGAGCGCAGCGCGATGCCGGTGATGATGCCCGGCAGCGCGATCGGCAGGATGACCAGCAGCGAGATGGTTTCGCGGCCGAAGAATTTCGTCCGCGACACCGCCGCCGAGCACAGCGTGCCGAGGACCAGCGCGATCGCGGTCGAAAAGGCCGCGACCCTGACCGACAGCGACAGCGCCTGCCAGACATCGGGCCGGTTCCAGGTGACGGCGAACCATTGCGTGGTCAGCCCGGGCGGCGGCCAGACGAAGCTCTTCTCCTCGGTGGTGAATGCATAGACGAAGATCAACAGGATCGGCAGGTGCAGGAACAGCAGGCCGCAAGCGGCGGCGACCTTTAGGCCGAGGGGAGCGGATTGACCACGATCAGAGCGCATCGAAGGCCCCCATGCGCTTGGCGCCCCAGAGGTAGAAGCCCATGATGATGATGGGCACGACGGTGAAGGCGGCCGCGAGCGGGATGTTGCCGGCGGTGCCCTGCTGGGCATAGACGGCCTGGCCGATGAACAGCCGCGACGTGCCGATGATCTGCGGGATGATGTAGTCGCCAAGCGTCAGCGAGAAGGTGAAGATCGAACCCGCGACGATGCCAGGCAGAGCCAGCGGGAACAGCACGTTGCGAAAGGTCTGGCCCGGCGAGGCGCCGAGATCGGACGAGGCCTCTACCAGATTGCCGGGCACGCGCTCGAGGGCGGCCTGCACGGGCAGGATCATGAACGGCAGCCAGACATAGACGAAGACGATGAAGGTGCCGGTGAACGAGACCGACAGCGAGTTGCCGCCGACGATCGGCAGCGAAAGCCAGGCATCGAGCAGCCATTGCAGGTGCAGCTTGCCGAGCAGCCAGGTGAGTATGCCTTCCTTGGCCAGGATCAGCTTCCAGGCATAGATCTTGACCAGGTAACTCGACCACAGCGGCAGCATGATGCCGAGATAGAACAGCGCCTTCCAGCGGCCGCGCGCATAGCGCGCCGCGTAATAGGCGATCGGGAAGGCGACGATGGCCGAGGCCAGCGTGACCAGTGCCGCCATCGTCACCGTGCGCAGGATGATGTCGAGATTGGCCGCCTGGAAGAGGTCGCCATAGGTCTTCAGCGTGAACTGGCGGTTGATGAGACCGGAATACTCGTCGATGGAGAAGAAGCTCTGCGCCAGCAGCGCGAACAGCGAGCCGATGTAGACGATGCCGAGCCACAGCAATGGCGGCAACAGCATCAGAAGCAGCAGCACCTTCGGCTTGCGCCAGAACAGGTCCGACAGCGCGCCGCGCAGGCCGCCGCTGCCCGGCAGGATGGCGGGAGCGGTGGCGCGCGGCATGGCAGCGTCGAGACTCATGCCGGCTCGTCCATCAGGTGAAGATGCTCGCGGTTGAAGGTGAGCACGACCGCTTCGCCTTCCTGCGGCAAGGTGATGCCGGCAGGCACGACCGCGTGCAGCCGCAAGCCGTCCGCATCAACAGACAGCTTTGTCGTCGCACCGAGATAATTGGTCGAGACGAGTCGCGCGGAAACACCTTCGCCACTTGCCGCGCGACCGACGCGAATGGATTCGGGCCGCAGGCTGCCCCAGCGGTGCTGGCCGCAATAGCGCTGGACGAAATCCGGCGGGAGCACGTTGGAGGAACCGACGAAATCGGCGACGAAGCGGGTCTTCGGCCGCTGGTAGATATCCTCCGGCGTGCCGATCTGCATGATCTTGCCGTCGTTGAAGACGGCGACGCGATCGGCCATCGACAGCGCTTCGCCCTGGTCGTGAGTGACGAAGACGAAGGTGATGCCGAGCGCCTTCTGCAGCGACTTCAGCTCTTCCTGCATGTTTTCGCGCAGCTTGAGGTCGAGCGCGCCGAGCGGCTCGTCAAGCAACAGCACCTTGGGCTGGTTGACCAGCGCACGGGCGAGCGCGACGCGCTGACGCTGGCCGCCGGACAACTGGCCGGGTCGGCGCGCGCCATAGCCGGGCAACCGCACCAGCGACAACGCGTCTTCGGCAGCCTTTTGTCGTTCGGCCTTGCCGACGCCCTTGACCATCAGCCCGTAGCCAACGTTATCGAGCACGTTGAGATGCGGAAACAGCGCGTAGTCCTGGAACACGGTGTTGACGTTGCGGCGATAGGGCGGCACGCCCTCGGCACGCTCGCCGAAGATCGAGATCGAACCCGATGTCGGCTGCTCGAAGCCGGCGATGAGGCGCAGACATGTCGTCTTGCCGGAGCCTGAAGGCCCGAGCATGGCAAAGAATTCGCCCGGCACGATGTCGAGATCAACCCCGTCGACAGCGCGCACGCTGCCGAAATGGCGGGAGACTTGTCTGAAGGAAACGGCGGAGGTCATAGGCTGTCCTGATCTTTCAGGCTCGTCAAAATTCGAGCGATGGCGCAGCCCCTGAGTCCCCGCGGATCACAAGGACAGTGGACGCCAGCGTCGGAGCTTCGCCCTTCTCCCCGTCTCTATACGGGGAGAAGGTGCCGGCAGGCGGATGAGGGGCAGCTCAAACCGTGAAAGAAAGGCTGAGCCGCCGATTCAGATCGGTTCGTCACCGACCGCCGATGACGCCGATATAGTCCGACACCCAACGGTAATAGGGCACGCACTGGTCGTTCTGGCTGGCGCATTTCGACACGGGGGTCTTCCAGAACTTGATCTTGTCGAAGTTCTCGTAACCGTTGGTCTTGCAGCCTTCTTCGCCGAGCAGTTCGTTGCCCTTGCAGGCAGCCGGCACAACCGGAAGCGAGCCGAACCAGGCGGAAACATCGCCCTGCACTTTCGGTGCCAGCGAGTGCTCGAGCCACTTATAGGCACAGTTCGGATTGGCCGCGTCGGCCTCCATCATCGTGGTGTCGGCCCAGCCGGTGACGCCTTCCTCGGGAACGGTCGAGGCGATCGGCTTCTTGGCGGCGACCAGCGTGTTGACCTGGAACGGCCACGAGCCCGAGGCGACGACGCCTTCGTTCTGGAAATCATCGACTTGGATCGCCGCGTCATGCCAGTAACGGCCAACCAGCGTGCGCTGGACACGCAGCAGCGCGAGTGCAGCCTTGTACTGGTCTTCGTTCAGTTCGTAGGGATCCTTGATTCCGAGCTCCGGCTTGTGGAACATCAGATAGTTGGCAGCGTCCGCGATGTGGATCGGTCCGTCATAGGCCTGGACGCGGCCCTTGTTGGACTTGCCATCCGGCAGGTTCATTTCCTCGAACACGACGTTCCAGCTCTTGGGAGCCTCCTTGAACACGTCGGTGTTGTACATCAGGATGTTCGGGCCCCACTGGTACGGGACGCCATAATGGACGCCGCCGACAGTGAACCATGGCGCATCCTTCAGGCGGTCGTCGACCGTCTTCCAGCTCGGGATGAGATCGGTGTTGATCGGCTGGACGCGCTTGCCGGCGACGAGGCGCAGCGAGGCATCCCCTGAAGCCGTGACGAGGTCGAAGCCACCTTCATTCATCAGCGAGACCATCTCGTCGGAGGTGTTGGCGGTCTTGACGTTGACCTTGCAGCCGGTCTCCTTCTCGAAGGAGGTGACCCAGTCGTAGCCCTTGTCGGTCTCGCCGCGCTCGATGTAGCCCGGCCACGCGACAATGTTGACCTGCCCCTCGCCCTTGCCGAGTTCCTTGACCTGGGCGACGGCCTGGCCGGAGAAGGCCAACGCGACCGTCAAAGCAGTGCATGACTTCAAAAATGAATTCATCATCAATCTCCCATTTTGGCGCGTGACCCCGAAACCCGGATCGGCTTTCGGTACGGATCATGCGCGAACCTAAAGTGTCAGTTCGCCGATGGCGAGCAGCGCTCCAAGGGGCCGCACTTGCGGCGGCTTTGGTTCCCTGAGATGCAAGGTGCTGTGAAAATTCCGGTTTCGCAAATTCATTTATCAGAAAGGCGATATCGGTTCTACCGATAGGTCGACGAGGATGTCGTCAAGGCCGCTGGTCGTCAGGGCCGCTGGCGGACGGTGCGCTGCGACTGCGCGAGGCCGATGAAATCGCGCGCGGCCTGCGGCAGGCCGGAGCCGCGCCGCCAGACCATGCCGACCTGAACCACCGGCAAGGAGCCCGAAATGTCGCGCGATTCAATGCGGTCGCCTTCCAGCGACCACGGCCGGTAGACAAGGTCGGGCAGCAGCGCCACGCCGGCGCCGGTGGCAACAAGGCTGCGCACGGCTTCCACGGAACGGGTGCGGAAGGCGACATGCGGCTTGGCGCCGATCGCCGTCAGCAGCTTGCCGGTGTTCTCCTCGATCTCGTCGACGGTGAGCATGATCAGCGGCTCCGAGGCGATGTCGCCGATGCTGATGATGTCGGCGCCGGCCAAGGGATGGCCGAGCGGCAACCACAGCCGATAGGCGGAGACTTCGAGGATTTCCGACTGCAGCGCGGTGCGGTCGCGCAGATTGGAGGTTACCATGACGGCAATGTCGAGCTTGCCGCCGATCAGCAGGTGCTCGAGATAATCGCCATTGTCCTCGATGGCCGAGACCTCGACGCCCGGATAGGCGCGGCGGTAGCGGGCAAGCAGATCCGACAGCACATAGCCGGCGACCAGCGATGTGACGCCGAGCTGCAGCCGCCCGCCTGCCACGGCCTGCTCGCCAGAGAAGGAGCGGCGCGCGTCGGAGACGTCAGCAAGAATCTTTGTCGCGTGGCGCAGGAACTGATGGCCCTTATGGGTGATGTTCAGGCCGCGCGGATGGCGCTCGAACAGTTCGACGCCGAGATCGCTTTCAAGCTCCTTGATCGCTTCGGTGACCGAGGATTGCGAAATGGAAAGGTTCTGCGCGGCGCGCGACACCGTGCCTTGCTCGGCCACGGCGATGAAGAACTGAAGCTGGCGGATGGTGAAAGCCATGGCCGGACTAAACACCGGCGCGGAAGCGAAGGAAAGCCGGCGGCAGAGCTTATCCCATGACCGGGAGCGGAGGCGCCTCGCGCTCAGCCGAGCGCCAGCTTGATGCGCCGCCGCCAAGCGGGGCCATAGCGCAGCGCGAGCATGAATGCCGTCTCCAGGGCCACGACGATGACAATGATGCGGAAGCCAACCGCGAGCGTATCCTGGCCGCTGCCACGCAACATGTAGCCAGTGATGAGAAAGCCGGCATTCCAGAGCGCGGCGCCGATCATTGTCGCGGCAGCGAAGGGCAAGGCAGGCAGGCTGAGCGAGCCGGCCGCGATCGGCAGGTAATTGCGCACCGTCGGGATGAACTGCGCCAGCAACGAGACCCGGACATGATTGCGGCGATAGGCCTGGCCGAGCTTGTGGTAGGTCGCGGGTCGTAGACAGACATATCGACCGAACCGGTCGACCAGCCTGTCAGCACGATCGGATCCAATCCGGCGGCCCACCGTGTACCAGACAAGGCAGCCGGCAAAAGAGGCAAGCGTCGTCACCAGCAGCAGGATCGCCAGCGTCGCTGCGTCCGGAGCCGCTGTCATGCCGAGGAAAAGCAGCAGCACATGCGAAGGCGGGATCGGCAGGATCTTTTCGGTGAAGGCGAGGCAGAAGACGCCGAACAGACCAAGGCCGAGGATGCTCGACAGCGGCCCGGTCATGAGAAGCGCCAGTCATAGGTCTTGACCGTCTTGATCCTGGAGATCCGGTAGACGGTGGCCGGCGGAAAATTGCGCAGTGTAAAGCCGATCCGCGTCGCTTCGAGATCGAGGCCGTCCAGCATTGGCTGGTCGATCGGGCAGCGCCAGCCGAGCGTGAATTGATACAGTGCGCCACCTGGGCGCAGATTGGCAAAGACGCCTTCGAGAATGGCCCTTGTGTGGCGCGGCGAAATCAGCCGGAAAGGGAGGCCGCTGACGGCGGCGCCGACAATGGGCGCCTCGAACAGCGGCAGATGGCGCAGGCCGACGGCATCCATCTCGAAAATGCGGGCTCCCGGGAAGCGCCGCTTCAGCAAGGCGGCGAAATCGGGATCGGATTCGATCAGCGTCAAATCCCTTTCGCGCACACCACGCGTCAGCAATGCCCGCGTGAACGGTCCGGTGCCTGGGCCAAGCTCCAGCACAGGCCCGGTCTCGGGGCCGATGTCTTGCGTCATCAGCGCCGCCAGGCTGGAGCTGGACGGCGTGACGGAACCAATTCTGGCCGGCGCCGAGGTCCAGGCCAGAAGAAAAGACAAGGCGTCACTTGCAGGCATTTCTATCCTCGATCCTTGGAGCGGCCGACGAGCCGTTGGCGCCGGCGCTACCGCTTATCTCTCTGTTCGAGCATCGGACTTTCCCGAAACCGGTTCCCAAATTTGGACCCGATACTCCTTCGTCCGAACGCGGGCGAATCGCTCGCCGGCATTCGGTGAGTGGTGTTTGCGGCGGTCGGATTGCGTAGACATTGCGAAAACCGGAGGTTGCAAAAATTGGCCTTTGCGCCATCGGCGCTTCACAAGCGCCATGTTTGCGCAATCTTGGCGCTGTAGGGCGCCGGAGACTGGTTTCACCAGAGGGAATGAATGCGTATCTTGCTGGTCGAGGACGAACCGGAAATGGCTTCGGCGCTGCGCGCCGCGCTGAAGCGGCACGACATGGTGGTCGATCATGCCGCCTCGCTGCTTGAGGCCAGAGATTTCGTCACCGTCGACGCCTATGACGCCATCCTGCTCGACCGGCAATTGCCGGACGGCGATGGCCTGACGCTGGTCTCCAAACTGCGTGCCGACAAGAACACCACCCCGGTGCTAATGCTGACGGCAAGGGGCGATACCGCGGACAAGGTCGACGGGCTCGACATGGGCGCGGACGACTATCTGGCGAAGCCATTCGCTTTCGAGGAGCTCATGGCGCGGCTTCGCGCACTGCTCAGACGGCCCGCGCCGATGCAGTCGCAGGTGATCCGTGCCGGCCATCTCGTCCTCGACGTCGGACACCGAGAGGTGTCGATCCGCGGCGAACTGCTCGGCTTGCCGCGCCGCGAGCTTCTCGTGCTTGAGACGCTGATGCGGCGCACCGGCCGCATGGTGCAGCGTGAGGCCCTGATGGAAGCGGTCTTCGGCTTCGACGACGAAATCCAGTCCAACGCGCTCGACACCCATGTTTCGCGCCTGCGCCGCAAGCTCACCGATGCCGATAGCGGGGTGACGATCAACGGCATTCGCGGCGTCGGCTATCTGTTGCGCGAGACATCATGACGCTGCGACGCCCGCGATCGCTGAAATGGAGCCTGGTGCTGCGCATCGCCCTGCTGCAATGCGCGATGCTGACACTGATCATCCTCGGCATCATCGGCGCCTTGCTGGCCACCGGGCTCATTCCACACGACTACGAGGACGCGTCGCTTGATGTGCTCGTGGACGCCATCGCGCGCGACGCCAAGGGCGATCTCATCCTCAAGCAGACACCGGACCTCCTCACGTTGCGGTCGAACGTCCCGGATCTCTGGTTCATCATCCGGGACAAGCAAGGTCATCGGCTTCAGGAAGGCACGGTGCCCGCCGCGTTCCAGCCCTTTGTCGGACTGCTGGACAATATCAGCGACGCCCGTATCGACCACGCCATCGGCGATGCCGCGCCGCCCGCCGCCAAGATCCGCTGGTCCGACACGGCGGCCGGCAGTGTTCAGATCATGACCGGCACCAAGGGCGGGCTTTCCCTGCTTCGCTTGCTCATGGAAGCGCCGCAGCTCTTCCTGTGGGGGATATTGCCGCTTGCCGGGCTGATGGGGCTTGCCACGCTTTTCGCCACACCCTGGGTGGTGCGCGGTGCGCTTTCGGGCCTTGGCCATGCAGCCGCCGAGGCCGAACGCATCGACATCGACAAGCGCGGCGTGCAACTGCCCCTGAAGGACGTGCCCAAGGAAGTCACGCCACTGGTCAAGGCGGTGAACGCGGCGCTGGAACGCCTCGACAGGGGCTATGAGCGTCACAAGCGCTTCCTGACCGACGCGGCACACGAATTGCGAACGCCGGTCGCCATCCTCAACACACGCCTTGCCTCGCTGCCGCCAATGCCTGAACGAGCACGGCTGCTGCAGGACGCGGCGCGTCTTTCGACGCTGGCCGACCAGCTTCTCGACCTGCAGCGTCTCGACCGGCAGGCGGAGCATTTCAAGCCGGTCGACCTTGTGGTGATCGCGCGCAACGTTGTCGTCGATCTCGCGCCGATGGCCTTTTCCGCGGGATATGAAATGTCCTTCGAGCCGGCGGCGAAATCGGTCTTCGTCATGGGCGACCGGACCGCAATCGAGCGCGCCGTGACCAATCTGGTCCAGAACGCCATCGAACATGGCGGCAATGCCGGAAAGATCACGGTCAGCGTTATCAAGCCGGCCATCATCGAGGTGCTGGACGAGGGCGACGGCGTGCCACCAGCCGAGCGGGAGCGAATCTTCGAGCCGTTCTACCGGCTGCGCCCGCGCGATCATGGCGCCGGGCTTGGACTCAATCTGGTGCAGGAGATGATGCAGCTGCATGGCGGCCGGATCGAGATCCTCGAGGGTGATCCATCAGGCGCCCGGTTCCGGATGACTTTTCCGACAGCTTCAGCCGCCGCCAAGGACTGACTGGAAACCCTCGGGGTTTGACATCCGCATGACTCGTAACTATGTAAGTTACATGAAGCGAAACAGCAGACTTTCCTCGACATTGCACATCCTCGTCCACATGGCAGAAACGCCGGACCGGGCACTGACCTCCGAACAGCTCGCGACCTTCATCCATACGAACCCGGTCGTTGTTCGCCGCACCATCGCCGGCCTGCGAGACGCGGGCATCGTCACCTCATCGCGAGGCCATGGCGGGGGCTGGCTGCTTGGCCGGGCGCCGGAAGCCATCTCATTGGCCGAGATCAGCGTCGCGCTTGGCGAAACCCTGCTGCCGTTCAGCACAGAACCGGAAAGTCCGGGCTGCCTCGTCGAGCAAGCGGTGATCGCGGTGCTCGACGACTTTCGTGTCGAGGCGGAAAAGCTGCTTGAGCAGAAGCTCAGCCTCATCACGCTCGCCGACCTGACCGCCAACTTCCGCCGGCGCTACGACCTGATTGGAGTATCCAGCCATGCAGTATGACCTGATCGTCGTGGGCGGCAGCTTCGCAGGCCTGTCCGCCGCCATCCAGGCGGCGCGGGCGCGGCGCAATGTGCTGGTGATCGACGCCGGCCAGCCACGCAACCGTTTCGCCGAGCATTCGCACGGGTTCCTGGGACAGGACGGACGCGCGCCCGATGCGATACTGGACGACGCGAGGCGGCAATTGCTTGCCTATCCGACGGCCAGCGTTTTCAGCGGGCGTGCGGACAAGGCCGTGGCCGCCGGCATTGGCGATTTCGAAGTCACCACCGATGGCGGAGAAACATTCGGCGCCGCACGACTGGTGCTTGCCACCGGCGTTCGCGACATCCTGCCGGACGTACCCGGGCTTGCCGAGCAATGGGGCAAGACCGTGCTGCACTGCCCCTATTATTGCCATGGCTACGAGGTCTCCGGCGGATCGCTTGGCGTGCTCGCAACCGGTCCGATGTCGATGCATCAGGCGCAGTTGATCGCCGACTGGGGCGACGTCACGCTGTTCGGCAACGGCCTGCTCATGCCCGATACCGAGCAGATGGCGGTCCTGGACAAGTGCAAGGTAAGGTTTGAGCCCACCACTGTCGCCGAACTGCGGGAGGACGGTTCCGGTGGATTGATCGTCCACCTTCACGACGGCCGAACGGTTGGCGTCCAGGCGATGTTCACCGCGCCGCGCAACACGATGGCGAGCCCGCTGGCCGAGCAGTTGGGCTGCGGCTTCACCGACGGTTTCCTCGGACCGGTGATCACCGTCGACGAGCGGCAGCAGACGACGGTCCCGGGCGTCTACGCCGCCGGAGACGCGGCGCGCGCGATGCACAACATCGCCTTTGCCGTATCGGGCGGCGCCTTTGCGGGCGTGTGCGCCCACCAATCGATGGTCTTCGGCTAAAATCCGGCTTTGCCGCCGGCGATGCTGAGCCGTGCGCCAGCTTGCGCAAGGGCGGCGGCTACATCGTGCGGCGGCGGCTTGTCGGTGGCAAGTTCGGAAAAGCCGTCGAAGCCGCAGACCTGGACCAGACCCTGGCGGCCGAACTTGCTGTGGTCGGTTATCACGAGAGACCGTTGGCCGCGCGACAGCACCGTGCGGGCGAATTCCGCTTCTTCCAGATTGTAATCCATGATGCCCATCGCGGCGTCGACGGCACCGGTCGAGATCACCGCGTGACTGACGGAAAAGCGGCTGACAAACTCGATGGCCGAGACGCCGAAGGCGGCGCCTGAATCACTGCGCAGCTCGCCGCCGGCCATGTAGACCTTGTTGCCGTTGACGGTGGCCAGCGTGCGGGCGATGTCGGACGAGTTTGTCACGACCGTCAGCCGCCGATGTCCCAGCAGTTCCCGGGCGAGGAAGGACGTCGTCGTGCCGGTGTCGAACATGATCGATTCACCGTCGCGGATGGTTGCCGCGACCATGCGGGCAATGGCGCGCTTGGCGTCGGCGTTCTCGCGCATGCGTCGTTCGAACGGCGCTTCCCCCGCTGTCGACAGCAGGCCGATGGCGCCGTGCATCTTCAGCACCGAACCATCCCGGGTGAGCGGCTTGACGTCGCGGCGCACGGTCTCCAGCGACACACCCAGCCGATCGGCAAGGCTGGCGATGGTGATGGTGCCCTCTTCCTGCAGGAGACGCAGGATTTCGCCATGTCGCTTCGAGTGGATCATCGGTTCTCGTTCGGTAAATTGCCGCGCCTTTGACCGCTTCTAAGGTAAATATGCTGAATATGACAAGGCGTACCAGGCATCATCGGGCAATAAGACAGAAAAAGCCACAGGTTTGCGTTGACAAGCTGACCTTATGGCATGACACTGGCTTTGTGCAGGCTCGGACTGCCATGGGAGAATGATGGCTGAGCCGCATCCAAACTTGCCCGCCGAAGCGCTTGGAAAATTGATCGCGCCACGGCGACGACATTTTTCGAATCCGCGGGGGCGGATGCCGGCTCCGAGTTGGCTGGCATATGGGGCTCGTCGGTGCGGTGCGGGGTGTAGGTCCCGAGATTCGCACCGACGAGAACTTCGAGAATATCAACGCATGTCGCCACCGCAGTCCGGCACCTTTGTGCCGGCCGTGGCGCTTGGCCGACCCCTCGCCAAACGAGGAACTGCACAATGACCGCCGAAGACCGCATCCGCGCCTTGCCTTGCTGGGCGGGCAGCATCGATATCGCGCCCCTGCCGGGCGGCCTGAGCAATGCCAACTATCTGGTCAAGGACGCGGCCGGGCAGCACGTGGTGCGCTTCGGCAAGGACTACCCGTTCCACCACGTCTTTCGCGACCGCGAAGTGATGACCGCGCGCGCGGCACATGCGGCGGGCTTCGCACCGGCCGTCCACTATGCCGAACCGGGCATCATGGTGACGCAATTTCTCGGCGCCAGGACCTATCTGGCCGAGGACGTGCGCGCCAATATCGGCCGCGTCGCATCGCTGATGCGCGGGTTCCACCGGGAGATGCCCAATCACGTCTCCGGCGCCGGCTTCATGTTCTGGGTGTTCCATGTCATCCGCGACTACGCGCGCACGCTGAAGGCCGGCGACAGCCGCATGACCGACGAATTGCCGCGCTATCTGGCGCTGGCCGACGAACTCGAGCGGGCGCAGGCGCTGTTGCCGATCGTCTTCGGCCATAACGATCTGTTGCCGGCCAACCTGCTCGACGACGGCCACAAGCTGTGGCTGATCGACTTCGAATATGCCGGCTTCAACACCGCGATGTTCGACCTCGCCGGCGTCGCCTCCAATGCCGGCATGTCCGAGGACGAGTCGGAAAAGCTGCTGACCGCCTATCTCAGCCGGGAGCCGGACGAGAAAATCCGCCGCTCGCACGCGGCCATGCAGTGCGCCTCGCTGCTGCGCGAGGCGATGTGGAGCATGGTTTCGGAACTGCACCTCGACGCGCCTGGCGTCGATTACGTCGCCTATACCGGCGAGAACCTGACGCGACTCGAGATCGCGCTGGAAAACTACAGAACAAAATACGGGATTCAAAAACCATGACATTGCCCACGCATGCCGGGATCGTCGTCATTGGCGGCGGCATCATCGGCTGTTCGACGGCCTATCACCTGGCCCGCGATCACAAGGCCGATGTCGTGCTTTTGGAACAGGGCAAGCTGACGTCGGGCTCGACATGGCATGCCGCCGGCCTGGTCGGGCAGTTGCGCTCGTCGGCCTCGATCACGCGCGTGCTCAAATATTCGGTCGAGCTCTACAAGGGGCTGGAGGCCGAGACGGGTCTCGCCACCGGCTGGAAGATGACCGGCTGCCTGCGGCTGGCCACCAACGCCGACCGCTGGACCGAGTACAAGCGGCTTGCGACGACGGCCAGGAGCTTCGGCATGGACATGCAATTGCTGTCGCCGGCCGAGGTGAAAAGAATGTGGCCGCTGATGGAGACCGGCGATCTCGTCGGCGCCTCATGGCTGCCGACCGACGGCCAGGCCAGCCCTTCCGACATCACGCAGTCATTGGCCAAGGGCGCGCGCATGCATGGCGCGAAACTGTTCGAGGACGTGCGCGTCACCGGCTTCGAGATGAGGGACGGCCGCATCACCGTGGTCAAGACCAGCCAGGGCGATATTGCCTGCGAGAAAGTGGTGAACTGCGCCGGGCAATGGGCGCGACAGGTCGGGGCGATGGCCGGCATCAACGTGCCGCTGCAGCCGGTGAAGCACCAGTACATCATCACCGAAAAGATCGACGGGCTGGCGACCGACGCGCCGACACTCCGCGACCCGGACCGCCGCACCTATTTCAAGGAGGAGGTCGGTGGACTGGTGATGGGCGGCTACGAGCCGAACCCACAGGCCTGGACGACCGGCGACGTGCCCAATGATTGGGAATTCCGCCTGTTCGACGACGACTACGACCATTTCGAACAGCACATGACGCAGGCTATCGCACGCGTGCCGGCGTTGGAAACCGTCGGCGTCAAGCAGATGATCAACGGGCCTGAGAGTTTTACGCCGGACGGCAATTTCATTCTCGGTGTCGCGCCCGAATGCGCCAACATGTTCGTTGGTGCGGGCTTCAATGCCTTCGGCATCGCGTCCGGCGGCGGCGCCGGCTGGGTGCTGGCGCAATGGGCTGTCGATGGCGAGGCCCCGCTGGATCTTTGGGCCGTCGACATCCGGCGCTTTTCCAACCTGCACCGCGACCGGCAATGGGTCTGCGAGCGTACGCTGGAGGCCTATGGCAAGCACTACACGATCGGTTTCCCGCACGAGGAGTATACTTCGGGTCGACCGAGGATCGTCTCGCCGCTTTACGAGCGGCTGAAAGAACACCGCGCGGTGTTCGGCTCGAAACTTGGCTGGGAGCGGCCGAACTGGTTCGCGCCCGAAGGCGTCGAGGCTACAGACATCTATTCGATGGGCCGCCAGAACTGGTTCGCCGCTGTCGGCGACGAACATCGGCATGTGCGCGAAAGAGTCGGCATCTTCGACCAGTCATCCTTCGCCAAATACGAATTGAGCGGACGCGACGCTTTGAAAGCGCTGGACTGGATCTGCGCCAACGATGTCAGCAAGCCGGTCGGCCGGCTGACCTACACGCAGCTTCTCAACACGCGCGGCGGCATCGAGGCCGACCTGACCGTGGCAAGGCTCGCCGATGATAAATTCTATATCGTCACCGGAACCGGTTTCCGCACGCATGATCTGTCGTGGATCGGCGACCATATCGGCGAGGGCCTTGATGCCACGCTCGCCGATGTCACCGAGGATTTCGGCACGCTATCCCTGATGGGACCGCACGCCCGCGACGTGCTGGCTGCCGTGACCGATGCGGACGTCTCGAATGCCGGCTTCCCGTTCGGCCATGCGCGCGAAATCGCCATTGCCGGACACACCGTTCGGGCGCTGCGCGTCACCTATGTCGGCGAGCTCGGCTGGGAACTGCACGTGCCGATATCAGCCACCGGCGAAATCTTCGACGCGCTGATGGCGGCAGGCAAGAAACACGGCATCCGCCCGGTCGGCTATCGGGCGCTGGAATCGCTGCGGCTTGAAAAACTCTACCGCGCCTGGGGTTCGGACATCACGCCCAACGACACGCCACAGGAGGCCGGGCTCGGCTGGGCGGTCAAGCTGCGCAAGAACACGGATTTCGTCGGCCGCCGCGCCCTCGAGGCGGTCAACGGCGCCGCTTTGAAGAAGCGCTTCGTCGGCTTCACAGTGGACGATCCGGCGGTGGTGCTGGTCGGGCGCGAGACGATCCTGCGCAACGGCCAGCCAGTCGGTTATCTGACCAGCGGCGGCTACGGCTATACGCTGGGCAAGAACATCGGCTTCGGCTATGTGCGCAACGCCGACGGCGTCAGCGACGATTTCCTCGCCTCTGGCAATTACGAGCTTGTCGTGGCGATGGAACCTACGCCGGCAAGGATCCGTCTTGAGCCGATGTACGACCCTGGCAATGACAGGGTGAAAGCGTAGTTTTTCGCGAACCACGCTGTGTCCTGGCGCCGGCAATCGCACTCATGCTCGCCGGATCACGGACGCCGGGCAAGGCCTGCGGCAGCGTCCGCGAAAAGGGAAAATAATTCAATAAAAACAAGCAATTGGCCTGTCGCCTGCCTAGCTGAAAACCCTCTGCATTTCCCGCAACGTCCCCGTATTGTCGGACTTCTTGCAGTACCAGATGATCAGGGCAATGGTCCCGATGGGGAACAACGGCGCCAGAAGCTGGTGCCAACCGCTTCTGTTGATGTCGTGCAACCGGCGGGCACTCATTGCGATTGTCGGCAGAAAGACAGCAAGGTTCCAGATCGATGAGACAATCTTACTCTGAACAACCTCATCAGCTATTCCCATAACGAAGGCAACGAGGATGAGGAAAAGGTAAGAATACCAGAACTCCGAGCGACTGGCCCTGCCGGAAAAATTCACATAGTTCCGGAAGAAGCTTGAAATGGCCTCGGCAAAATTCATCGCTGCCGGCGTGTCCCCGAAACGGTTAGCGCCTTCTGGCGCCGGCCTTAGAACAAACACAAGCGGCAAGCCGATCAGCACCAGAACAATCAGCCAGTGCCATATAGAAAAACTACCCATCATCCCCCCTGTATCGCAATTCAACAGGATATATTGATTTCAATCGGCCTACCCGAGAATCAATCCTGAATTGCGGTCTGCGAGCAAATTACACCGCAAGATGTTCATGTAAATACCGAGCCTTGGATGAAGGTGTCGTCAAGCGACAGCGATGCGCCGTGCACAGGCTCATTCTGAGCCGCCGATATTCCACGTGCTACGGGCTGTTTTCTAGGCTGTCGCCGACACAAAGCCGCTTCACATTTTTCGAGTTTCAGTTCACCCCCTTCGGCACGTTCTCCGGCGGCACCGTGGTGTCGACCACTTTCTGGCGGTGGAAGATGAACAGGCCGGCCAGCACCACGATGCCCGAACCGATCAGGATGCGCGGGCCGGGAACATCGCCAAAGAACACCAGCCCGAAAACAACCGCCCACAGGAGCAGCGTGTAATGCAGCGGCGCCAGCGTCGAGGCAGGCGCGAGCTTCAGCGCCCGGGTGATCATCAGATGCGCGCCGCAGGAGACGATGCCCAGAAGTAGCATGGCGCCGAAATCGAGCGCTGAGGGCGTCTGCCAGGCGCCTATGGTCAGGACGCCGCCGACCACCAGCGTGCCGATCGTCTGCCATGTCACCAGATTGGTGTCGCTGGTGCCGCGCAGGCGCCGGTTGAGGATGATGGCGAAGGCGAAGGCAATGCTGCCGGCCAGCGCGAAACCCGACGAGAGCGAGAACGCCGCCGACGAGGGTTTCAGCATGATCAGCACGCCGCAGAAGCCGAGCAGGATCGCCATCCAGCGGCGCCAGCCGACCTTCTCGCCGAGCAGCAGATGCGACAGCGCCGCGACATAGATCGGCCCGGCCATGTAGAAGCTCATGACGTCGGCGAGCGGCAGATAGACCACGGCCGCATAGAAGAAGGCGGTATCGAGCGTCGTCATGACGACGCGCAGGACCTGCAGCTCAGGCCGCTCCATCCGAAACAGCTTGCCCGTGCCCTGGTGCGCGATCATCGGGCCGAGCACGAAGAAGGCGCCGACAGAACGGATCAGCACGACCTGCCCGACGGAGAAGCTGGCGACCAGCCACTTGCCCATCGCATCGTTGAGCGCAAACAGGAAGTCGCCGGCCAGCATCAGCAGAATGCCGGCCAAAAGCATGTTCTTGATCACGGAATTCTGGAATTTGGGCTGCGCCATGCCGATGTCGGATCCTCGAACCCTGATTCCAAAGCGTCGTAGACGGTAGTGCCCGCTTTGACGAGGATAATTCAGGAAACCGGCGAGACCAGAACCGGGAATCGGCTGGGCCTACGTGGCTTTGTGCCGCCGATTCACCATCGCCGGCCTCCCCTTGATGGAAAGCCGCGTATCCTGCCTGGTCCGCTCCGCCACCACCTTGCCCCTGGCGATGACGCAGATGCGCTCGGCGCGCAGGCGCAGGGCCTCGATCGGGTTGCCGGCATCGAGGACGACAAGGCTGGCGCGCTTGCCGACCGCAAGGCCCAGATGATCCAGCCCCATGATGGCGGCGTTGACGTTGGTGACCATGTCGAAGCAACGCGCCATGTCCGCCGGGCTAGACATCTGGGCGACATGCAGGCCCATGAAGGCGACATCGAGCATGTCGGCGGTGCCCAGCGAATACCAGGGATCGAGCACGCAATCCTGCCCCCAGCCGACGCGGATGCCGAGCGCCTGCATTTCCTTGACCCGGGTCAGGCCACGGCGTTTCGGAAATGTGTCATGGCGGCCCTGCAGCATGATGTTGATCAGCGGGTTGGGGATCGCCGAGACGCCGGCTTCGGCGATCAGCGGCAGAAGTTTCGAGACATAGTAATTGTCCATCGAATGCATGGAGGTGAGATGCGAGCCGGCCACCCTGCCCTGCAGCCCGAGGCGTTGCGTCTCATGGGCCAGTTGCTCGATATGCCGCGACAGCGGGTCGTCGGTCTCGTCGCAATGCAGGTCGACCATCAGGCCGCGCTTGGCCGCGATCTCGCAGAGCTCCGTCACCGAGCGCGCGCCATCAGCCATGGTGCGCTCGAAATGCGGGATGCCGCCGACGATGTCGACGCCCATGTCGAGCGCGCGGAAGGTGTTTTGCCGCGCTGTCGGCGAGCGGTAAAATCCATCTTGCGGGAAGGCGACCAGTTGCAGGTCGATATAGGGCGCCACGGTTTTCTTCACGTCGAGCAGTGCTTCGACCGCCAGCAGCCGGTCGTCGCAGACATCGACATGCGTGCGGATGGCCAGCAGGCCCATCGACACTGCCCAGTCGCAATAGGCAAGCGCGCGCTCTCGCACCGCCTCATGCGTCAGAAGCGGCTTCAGCTCACCCCATAGTGAAATGCCTTCCAGCAGCGTTCCCGATGCGTTGATGCGCGGAATGCCGTAGGACAGCGTAGCGTCCATGTGGAAATGCGGATCGACGAAGGGCGGCGAGACCAGATTGCCCCGCGCGTCGATGGCTGTGCCCGCCGTGACATTCAGTTCGGGCTCGATCGCCGCGATGGTCTCGCCGACAATGCCAATGTCGGCAATTGTGCCGTCGGGCAGCGTTCCGCCACGGACGATAAGGTCAAAATTCATCGTTCGTCATCCCCTTGAAGAATCATGTCGCGACAGTGGCGCAAAAGACAGCCTGCCGCAGTCGTTTCTTTCGGATGACTGCTACAGGTTCCATCACGCGGCAAGTGGTTCTATAAGCCGCCTCTCGCCCCCGTGGCGAATCTGAAATTCGCGTCAGCCAGGCATGGGATCCGCCATTTGTTTCGCTTCTTCCGTTCGACGGAGAACCAGCGCCTTGTCGTGAGGCTGGTCAGGGAATCCTTCCGGCAACATATGTTCGGCTACGGCGCCGCGATCCTGTCGATGCTGGTGGTGGCCGGCATGACGGCCGCCAGTGCCTGGATCCTGCGCGAAATCACCAATGAATTCGTGATCGACAAGAGAATCGAACGCGTCAACATGATTGCCCTGGCGGTCGCCGTGATCTTCATCGTCAAGGGCATCGCCAATTTCGTCCAGGCCTACTTCATGAGCCGGGTCGGCAACGCCATCATCGCGGAACGGCAGCGCAAGATCTACGACCGCATCCTGGCGCAAGGCATCGAATTCTACCATTCGACCTCGTCCTCCGACCTGATCACCCGCATGACCAACAACGCGCAGGCGGCACGCAACGTGCTTGATCTCGTCGTCACGTCCTATGTGCGGGATCTGGTGACCCTGGTTGCCCTGGTGCTGGTCATGATCGTGCAGCAGCCAGCGCTGTCCCTGCTCTGCTTTGTCGTCGGCCCCCTGGCCATCTACGGGGTCAACATCATCCTGAAGCGCGTCCGCAAGTTCGCCGCCATGGAGTTCCGCTCGGTCGGCCAGATCGTGCAGGTGATCCAGGAAACCGCGATCGGGGTGCGCGTGGTCAAATCCTTCAACCTCGAAGGCATGATGCGCAAGCGCATGTACAAGGCCGTGTCCGACGTCGAGGACCGGGCCAACAACATCGCGACGCTGGAAGCCGTTACCAGTCCGGTGATGGAAACACTTGCCGGACTGGCGATCGCCGGCGCCGTTCTGGTCAGCGGCCTTCTGGTCCTGGAAGGCGGCCAGACGCCGGGCGGCATCATGGCCTTCATCGCGGCCTTGCTGCTGGCCTATGAGCCGGCGAAGCGCCTTGCGCGCGTTCGCATCTCACTGGAGAGCGGCATTGTCGGCGTGCGCATGATGTTCCAGCTGGCCGACGAGCCGCTCACGCTGGCCGAGAAGCCGGATGCGAGACCGCTTCTGGCCGGACCGGGCGAGATCAGGTTCGACGCAGTCAGCTTCGCATACCAGGATGGCCCGCCGGTGCTCAACCGCCTGGACCTGACATTCGCACCCGGCAAGATGACGGCGCTGGTCGGGCCTTCCGGCAGCGGCTGTCAATGCCGGGTGAATTTTCCCCAGTTGTGCCGAAGTAAAATTCCCCACTTATGCCGACGTGGACGACAGGGCGTATTGCGGATTTTTCGGCGGCCGGCCGCGTGGCTTTTGAGGTGGTGCGAATGCCGGGGGCGCTATAAGGG
>CALRQH020000022.1:0-107641 GCA_943370265.1 Mesorhizobium carmichaelinearum | reverse complement strand
CACCAATGTCCCCCTTCCGACCATCGGAAGGAGTATCGGCGATGACGCGCCGCTGGTCTTCCGGGGCGCGCCCCGGAAGACCAGCGGCCGCAGCACCTGGGGAAGATTCAAACGGCACTAATGGGGAGTATTGCTCCGGTACTGACAGCGGCAAGTCGACCATGCTGAACCTGATCATGCGGATGTACGACCCGCGGAGCGGCAGGGTGCTGTTCGATGGCCAGGACATCTCCCATGCGACGCTCGCGTCACTGCGTGGAAAGATCGCCTATGTCAGTCAGGACACATTCCTGTTTGCCGGCACCATCATGCACAACATCCGCCTCGGGCGGCAGGATGCGACCGACGCGGACGTGATGGCCGCCGCCAGGGCCGCCAATGCGCATGATTTCATCAGTGCCATGGCAAAGGGCTACGAGACGGAAGTCGGCGAGAACGGCGCCTTCTTGTCCGGCGGCCAGCGCCAACGGATTTCCATTGCGCGCGCCATGCTGCGCAACGCCGAGATCCTGCTGCTGGACGAGGCGACGAGCGCGCTGGATGCCGAATCGGAGGCGCTGTTCCGCGACGCGCTGCAGCAACTGACGGAGGGACGCACGACGATCGTCATCGCGCACCGCCTGTCGACCGTGCATCAGGCCGACACGATCGTTGTGCTCGACGCCGGCAAGGTGGTGGAGAGCGGCCCGCACAGGGACCTGCTCAGGCAGGGCGGGCTCTATCAGAAGCTCTATGAATATCAGCTGATGCCGTGACGGCATGGTGCCGGGCGTGGATAATTCTGCAACGTTGCGCCGCCCCTCATCCGCCTGCCGGCACCTTCTCCCCGTATAGTGACGGGGAGAAGGGAGATGTTGCAACCTTTGCGCCCTTCCTGCAACGTCGACCGCTGGCGAAATCACTCGCGACAGCGTCTTTCTCCCCGTCACTATACGGGGAGAAATGTCCGGCAGGACAATGAGGGGCGGCGCTGACCCTGCCCGTTTTGGACTACTCCGGAACGTGCCTCACCGCGCCCTTGTCGGCGCTGGTGGCGAAGGCGGCATAGGCACGCAACGCGGTTGTCACCTTGCGCTTGCGCTTTTCCTCGGGCTTCCAGGCGTCCGCACCCTTTGCCTCCATCGCGGCGCGACGGCTGGCAAGCTCGGCTTCGCTGACAGCGATGCGGATGGTGCGGTTCGGAATGTCGATCTCCACCGTATCGCCTTCCTGCACCAGCCCGATCAAACCACCTTCCGCGGCTTCCGGCGAGACATGGCCGATCGACAGGCCCGACGTACCGCCGGAGAAGCGGCCATCGGTAACCAGCGCGCAGGCCTTGCCGAGGCCTTTCGACTTGAGATAGCTGGTCGGATAGAGCATTTCCTGCATGCCGGGGCCACCGCGCGGCCCTTCATAGCGGATGACGACGACGTCGCCGGGCTTGATCTCGTTCGACAGGATCGCCTTGACGCTGGCGTCCTGGCTTTCGAACACGCGCGCCGGACCCGTGAATTTCAGGATCGATTCATCGACGCCGGCGGTCTTCACGATGCAACCGTCAAGCGCGAGATTGCCCTTCAATACGGCCAGGCCACCATCCTTGGAGAAGGGATGTTCGGCCGAGCGGATAACGCCTTTCTCGCGGTCGAGATCGAGTTCGTCCCAGCGGCGGTCCTGGCTGAAGGCGACCTGCGTCGGTACGCCCCCCGGTGCGGCCAGGAAGAAGTCGCGGACGCTCTGGCTGGAAGTGCGGGAGATGTCCCAATGGTCGAGCGCTTCGCCCAGCGTTCGCGTATGAACGGTCGGCAGATCGCGGTTGATCAGCCCGGCATTGTCGAGCTGACCGAGGATCGCCATGATGCCACCGGCGCGATGGACGTCCTCCATGTGTACGTCGGACTTGGCCGGTGCCACCTTGCACAGCACAGGCACCTTGCGCGACAGCGCATCGATGTCATCCTGATCGAAGTCGACCTCGCCCTCATGGGCCGCGGCGAGGATGTGCAACACCGTATTGGTCGAGCCGCCCATGGCGATGTCGAGCGTCATGGCGTTCTCGAACGCGCCCTTGGAGGCGATATTGCGCGGCAGCGCGGTCTCGTCATCCTGCTCGTAGTAGCGCTGTGCGAGGTCGACGATCAGATGACCGGCCTCGACAAACAGGCGCTTGCGATCAGCATGGGTGGCCAGCGTCGAGCCATTGCCCGGCAGCGAAAGCCCCAGCGCCTCGGTCAAACAATTCATCGAATTGGCGGTGAACATGCCTGAGCAGGAGCCGCAGGTCGGGCAGGCCGAGCGCTCGATGACCTTGACGTCTTCGTCGGAGATCTTGTCGTCGGCGGCAGCCACCATGGCATCGACCAGGTCGAGCGCCTGCTTCTTGCCGGCCAGCACCACCTTGCCGGCCTCCATCGGCCCGCCGGAAACGAAGACGGTGGGGATGTTGAGGCGCAACGAGGCCATCAGCATGCCGGGCGTGATCTTGTCGCAATTGGAGATGCAGACCATGGCGTCGGCACAGTGCGCATTGACCATGTATTCGACCGAGTCGGCGATCAGCTCGCGCGACGGCAGCGAATAGAGCATGCCGTCATGACCCATGGCGATGCCGTCATCGACGGCGATGGTGTTGAATTCCTTGGCAACACCGCCAGCCTTTTCGATCTCGCGCGCCACCAGCTGGCCGAGATCCTTCAGATGGACATGGCCGGGCACGAACTGGGTGAAGGAGTTGACCACCGCGATGATCGGCTTGCCGAAATCGCTGTCCTTCATGCCGGTGGCGCGCCAGAGGCCGCGGGCGCCGGCCATGTTGCGGCCATGAGTGGTGGTGCGAGAGCGATAGGCAGGCATGTCTTTTCCTTGGTGGCTGACCGCTGCCGAGGAATGGCGCGGCGGAGCTGAATTCGGACCGCAGGCGTTATAGACTGGCAAGTATGGTCTGGCCACATTTTTGCAATGCGCCAGATTCTCAAAGAAAACTGCGCGCCACTGTCGGATCGCGTGTCGCACGTCCGTCCTTGGGCAGACGGCAAGGGAATGGCATCCATTCCCGGAGCCAACCGTTCAACCGTAGCAGCAACCAAAACAGCCCGAGGAGAAAGACGATGCAAAAGATCACCACCTTCCTGTGGTTCGACGGCCAGGCCGAAGACGCAATGAACCACTACATCTCGATCTTCAAGAATTCGAAGACGCTGAGCGTGACTCGCTGGCCCCAAGGCCATCCTCAGGCAGGTCAGGTGCTCGTCGCCTCGTTCGAGCTCGACGGTGTGCAGTTCCAGGCACTGAACGGCGGCCCGCAATACAAGTTCACGGAGGCGATGTCCCTCTCGGTCGACTGCAAGACCCAGGAAGAGGTCGATCATTTCTGGACCAAGCTTATCGAAGGCGGAGGCGAGCCAGGGCCTTGCGGCTGGCTGAAGGACAAGTTCGGCGTCTCCTGGCAGATCGTCCCGGAGCAACTGCCGCGCCTGCTTCAGGATCCCGACCGGGCCAAGGCCGGCCGAGTGATGAATGCGATGATGCAAATGAAGAAGATCGATGTCGCCAAGCTCGAAAAGGCGGCGAAGGGATAAAGCTTCGCCACGAAAGCGGAGAATCCGCCTTCACGCCACGGTGTCAGCGTGGGACAAGCCCATGTTCGCCAAGGATCTGCCCAATTCGCTGGCCCACCACGGCCAGCGAATGCTGGTCGCGCAGCAGAGCAAAGCCGCGCCGCGCACGTTCCTCGGCCTCGCCGGGAGACGCATGGATCGCGCGCAGCGCGGCGACCGCCGCATCCGCGTTCGCCGTTGCCCAGACCTGACCCTTGGTCTGGACATATTCGCCATGGCGAACCGGCTCTAAAGTGTAGGCGACCGGATATCCGGTCATTTCATTGATGAAATCGGTCGTGCCGCCGTAGTCGGTGGCCACGACGGCCTTGCCGGCCGCGAGAGCCTCGGCAGCCCCGAAGCCAAAGCCTTCAGACCGATGGAGCGATATGAAGGCGTCGCATCCCATCATCAACGCATCGGTGCCGGCGCGATCAAGAGTGCGGTCAACAATCTGGATCCGGTCATCCTGCGCCGCGACCTCGCCAAGCCACCGCCGCAGTCCTTCATCACGTTCGCCACGCGTTTTCACCACGAGTTCGACGTCGCGATTGGCTGGGGGGAAAGCGGCACGGAAGGCTTTCACCGCCGCCTCCGGGTTCTTCCGCGCCACATAGGAGTCAAAATCCAGATACGTAAAGAAGCGCAGCCTCGTGCGGGCTGGCCGCAGTGCGGGAGGCTGCGAGGGAAGCCGCACGGGTTGCGGCACATAGTGCAAAGTCACGCCGGAGATGCCGGCAAAGGCCGAAGCGACAAATCGGGACGGCGCCCACACTTCGTCGAAATCACGGATCCCGGCATGCCATTCCCGGGGGATCCGGCCAAGCTCCCAGAAGGGAAACAGGACGTTCAGTCGGCCGGGTGCAATTTCCTGACGATACTGGTCGATGGCAGCCAGGCCGGTAACGACCAGTTGCGCCTTGCGATCGACCACCGGATTGCACTTGCTCGCAAATTCCGCGTCATTTTCACGCCCGGGCAAGGCCATGGCGCGGGACGACACCGGCAGCCGCGCCGCATCACAAGCATACACGATATTGCGCGCCGCCTGGCCCAGCCCAATCTCGGAACATAGATACCCGCTGACGCACAGGCCGTCGTCCAGGTTTCGTGGAAGCGGAATGGCGTGGCGCTCGTATAGCTTCGTCCGTATGGCCTTGAGATGCGGATCATAGAAACCATTTCGCAGCAGGTACGACATCGGATTGTCGTGACCGGCCCGAAAGCCTGGTGTCCGGGCGGCGTAGCTTTCGATATCGATGCCGTTCGCGGGCTGCCGCTTTTCTCGCCAGCCATCGCTCATATAGTGCGCGAAAGGATCCAAGCCGCTGGCAGCAACATCCCTATGGGTGGTCAGGTACCATTCAGCATCGAAGACGCCCGCGACCTCGGCCAGTGCGCGAAGATGATCGTGCTCGCGTTCGACGCCCAGAACCGCTGCCATCTGCCGCCGCCATGGGATGGCACGCCAAATGCGGCGAGCGACCCGCCGTGCAAAATCGCTTATCTTCATGGATTGCCTGCCCTATCCGTCCAGGGAAACAGGACTTGAGGGCGCTCGCCGAAATCCACATGCGGATTTCGAAACGGGTCGTTGTTCACCGCCTCGCCCCAACGCTCGGCCATCAGGCGCACGGCTGTTCTACGCATCCTCAGCACCTCCGGCGTCGAATCGAAGCCTCGGGTCGAGGACTCACGATGGATGATCCCATCCGTCGGCACCGCAATGACCCTGAAACCCATCTCGCGCGCGCGCAGGCAATAGTCGACATCATTGTATTCCACCGGTAGGCTGACCTCATCAAACCCGCCGAGCTGCTCGAACACAGCTCGCCGCGTCGCGACGATGGCACCCGTCACGGCCTGATAGTTTCGGACGGTGCGCAGGGCATGGAGATAGCCGTCCGCATGCCCCGATGCGCCGCGCAATACATGTTGCGCCAGTACGGGATGCTCACTGCGCGCGCCGGTGCGCAAGACCACGCCTGCGTGCTGCACTGTACCATCCGGATACATCAGGCGCGCGCCGACGACGCCGACTTCAGGGCGCATCGCGTGCGCTATCATCATTTCCACCTGACGGTGGTCGGTCACCTCGACATCATTGTTGACCAGCAACAAGACGTCCGCGGTCGTGGCCGCGGCCCCCAGGTTGACCATGCGAGAGAAGTTGAAACGGCCCCCGACCTTCAGGATGCGAGCGCCGTGCTTTTCCTCAAGTTCCGCGTAGAGAGCCAACGTCGCGGGATCAATGCTCGCATGATCCACGATCACCAATTCAGGCGCCGGGTGGTTTTCCATTTGTCCCAGGAACCGCACACAACGCTGCAGAAGTTTGGGCTGGTCACGATTGGGGATTACGATCGCCACGGACCTTGCACGAGGAAGGTCCCCGACACCGGCTGTTGCCGCCAAAGGACGCGGCAGACCTATGGGAAGGTGCATGATTGGCTCGGTGAGATGCCCCGCGACCAGGGGCCTGCCGGCCAGACCGCACAACCAGCCATGCAGGGAGCCGGGACGCTGAGCTGAACGCTGATTGCTGATGAGTCCTCTCGAAGCCATGAAGGCGGTGCCGATATAGTCCATCGCGACGATCAGGTCGGGATCCCAGCCCGGCAGGAAACAGGGCCGAGCGACCGCGCCGGCGATGCGATCGTGATCACAGATGACCAGATCGGGCGGCGACGCTGCACGCGAGGGCGAAAGCATGCGGTTCAAAAGAGCAAAGGCGTCCGGGTCGAAAGTGGTCCCCGCGACCGCGAAGACAAGATGACTGCCGCGCCAGACGCGGTCGGCGACGGGATCCGACAGCACGTCCAATGCATCGAGTTCCGGCTCCGCGAACAGGCCGCGCAGGCTTGCAAAATCAGCCGGATCGGGCAAATCCGTTTCGCGGACGCCTGTGACCACGATCTCGATGTTGCGATAGGTCTGACAATGCAGTGCCGAGAGCGTGGCGGACACAGCATCGGCGTTGGCCGCCGCGCCGTAGACCAGAACCGTGATCAGATGGTTCCATACGCGTTGCTCGCCAGCCGATTCCATTCTTTCGCCCAGCCTGGACCGACGCCAATTGTCATAGCCGGCCAGGAGGACGTCTTCATCCCGCTCGATCATATAGCCTCCTCGAACATCGGGAGCTTATCGCGGCGGCCGCTAAAGGCGATGGAAGGCTCCTGGCGGCGAAACTTCCGAGGCACAGGATCTTGGAAAAGTCGAGCATTCGAGATCGATTCCGGCCGGCGCAATGTGTATCAAGCTGATATTTGCTCTCGATGAAGGGTAGAATGACCGCCCTTCATTCCAGCTTTCTTAGAACGACCATGTCTTGATAGTCGAGCGCACCGCGCGGAATGTACTGACATACGCGCAGGAATTTCGACCAATGGTCGAATATGTAACCTACGCTGTGAAAGGCCGAGTGGTAGAAGTCCGGGAAATCCGGGCCCCATTGGTCATCTTTCGTATAGTACAGTCCCCGCGTATGAAATGTGTCGGCAACCTGTTGCCGGAGAGGCGATTCCACGGGAATTCCCGAATGGAACTGATCGAAAGCGTGCTGTCCGTGAACCGTGAGCGTAACGACGCCGCCCGGGCGCAGGACGCGTGCCAGTTCTGCCAGCCAGGCATCCTGATAATCCACATCCAGGTGTGACATGACGCTGTGGTTGAATATCAAATCGAAGGCGCCATCGTCGTACGGAAGTGGAGGTTTCCCATCCGTCAGACTCGTTTCGACCCACGGCATATGAGCTGATATCCATGCGATCGCCTCCGCATCGATCTCGTTTCCGTAAAGCTTGCGGGGCGAAACGGGCACGGGCAGATGCCGCAGGATACGGCCGCAGCCGCATCCCCACTCGAGGATGTCGTTGAAATCCTCATAGGACGCCCGAACGGACGCCAGGGCCCGCTCCAGATCGCGCAACGACTTTTCTCCCGACTCGACGAACCAGTCGCCCGCATCGGTGCCGGCCACCCGGTAACGCAGATGTGGCGGCGGAAGCTGAATGCCCGGGCTGCCGGTCGTTTCCGGATCAGGGACAGAAGAACCGGAGTCCGAAATCACGGACCTTTCGTCTTGCTGCGTCTCATTGTTGCGTTTGCGCCTGAGGCGATCAAGCAATCGAGCTGGAGCAATCACTTTCATCATGAGAGCAGCCTAGCGGCACGGATGCCCGAGGCATGTATGGTCGACATTCGCAAACTGGCCACCAAGCTTCGCTGCCACCCTGATTGCCGCAGACAAGACCACATTGCCTCGGCACAGTCACGCCCCTTCGCGATGACCGAAAACCCGACCAGCACACGCAGTGGCTGATGCGCGCCGTTTCGCTTTCAGGCCGCCATTTCGCGGACCTGATAGTCCTTGATCGTAGCAAAGCGGATCGCCTTCCAGCGTTCGGCTTCGTAGTTCAGCGAGAAGGCGTGCTGGGCGAGGAACACCGGGTCGTTGTCGAGGTCGCGGGCGATGTCGCCTCTGTGCGCCTCGATGAAGCGGTGAACCTCGGCCTTGTCGTCGGCCGATATCCAGCGGCAGACCGAAAAGCGCGACATCTCGAATTCGACAGGCAGCGTGTATTCGAAGTTCAGCCTCTCCTTCAGGACGTCGAGCTGCAGAGCGCCGACGACACCGACGATGGCCGGTGAGCCGTCCTCGGGAGAGAACAGCTGCACGACGCCTTCCTCGGCCATCTGGTGCAGCGCCTCCTTCAATTTCTTGGCCTTCATCGCATCACCGAGGCGGACGCGGCGCAGGATTTCCGGGGCAAAATTCGGCACGCCCCGGAACAGGATCTCCTCGCCCTCGGTCAGCGTGTCGCCAATGCGCAGCGTACCATGATTGGGGATGCCGACGACGTCGCCGGCAAAGGCTTCGTCGGCGGTGACGCGAGTGCGGGCGAAGAAGAACTGCGGCGCCGACAGCGACATCGGCTTGCCGGTGCGCACCAGCTTGGCTTTCATGCCGCGCTCGAGCTTGCCCGAGCAGACGCGGACGAAGGCGATGCGGTCGCGGTGGTTGGGATCCATGTTGGCCTGGATCTTGAAGACGAAGGACGTCATCTTGTCCTCGGTCGCCTCGACTTTGCGCGTGTCGGCTTCCTGCGCGCGCGGCGGCGGCCCGTAGGCGCCGAGGGCCTCGATCAGGTCGCGGACGCCATAATTGCGCAGCGCCGAGCCGAAATAGACCGGCGTCAGATGGCCTTCGCGGAAGGCTTCGAGGTCGAGCGGCCGGCAGGCCTCGCGCGCCAGTTCGAGTTCCTCGATGAATGCCTCGCGCTCGTTTTCCGGTAGCAGGCCGGCGACGCGATTGGAATCGGGACCGTTGACCGGCGTGCGCTCCTTTTCCGCATCGCCCTTGCGCACGGCATTCTGAGCCAGATGATAGGTGCCGGAGAACGTCTTGCCGCGGCCGATCGGCCAGGTGATGGGCGCGGTATCCAGCGCCAGCTTCTGCTCGATCTCGTCGAGGATCTCGAACGGATCGCGGCTTTCGCGGTCCATCTTGTTGATGAAGGTGATGATCGGGATGTCGCGTAGGCGACAGACCTCGAACAGTTTCAGCGTGCGCGGCTCGATGCCCTTGGCGGCGTCGATGACCATGACCGCGCTATCGACGGCCGAAAGCGTGCGATAGGTATCGTCAGCGAAATCCTCGTGGCCGGGAGTGTCCAGGAGGTTGAAGACATTATCTTCGTATTCGAAGGTCATCACCGAGGTGACGACCGAAATGCCGCGCTCGCGCTCGATCTTCATCCAGTCGGACCGGGTCTGGATCCTATCCTTCTTGGCCTTGACCTCGCCGGCAAGCTGGATGGCGCCGCCGAACAGCAGCAGCTTTTCGGTCAGCGTCGTCTTGCCGGCGTCCGGGTGCGCGATGATCGCGAAGGTGCGGCGGCGCGATACCGCCTGTTCGATGTCTTCAGCCAATGTCTGGAATCCTGTCTGTGGCGCGGGCTTCTAGCAGCGCTTCTTGGGCCTGTCGAACAGTTTTGGGCAGATAGGCCTCGCCCAATATGGTAACGGCTAACCGAAATGCCACTCAAAATCCGGCAAAGGTCCAGCATGAGTGCAGCCAAACAAGTCATCGTCATCGGCACTGGCATTATTGGTGCTTCCATCGCCTGGCATCTGACCAAGGCAGGCGCGCAAGTGACGATCATTGCAGACAGCGCCGTCGGTGGGGTCGCGACGCCGGCCTCCTTCGCCTGGATCAATGCCACCTGGGGTAACCCGGAGCCGTATTTCCGGCTGCGCACCCGCGCCATGACCGAATGGTCGCGGCTGGCAAAAGATCTGCCCGGCCTGCCGCTCGCCTGGTGCGGCGGCCTGTGCTGGGATTTGTCGGCGGCCGACATGGAAACTTATGCCGCGCAGCATTCATCCTGGGGCTACGGGATCGAGCGCGTCGACCGCGCTGGCGCGGCACGCATCGAGCCCAATCTCACCGAGCTTCCTGATCTTGCTTTGCATGTCGCGGAAGAGGGTGTCGCCGAGCCGGTGGCCGCCACGAAAGCACTGTTGGCCGACGCCGAGCGACATCGCGCGCGCATCATCTCCAGCACGGTCGCGGCGCTGGTCAAAACCGGCGGCAAGATTACCGGCGTGGACACATCGCATGGATTGATTGCCGCCGACGAGGTGGTGATCGCCGCCGGCGTCGGCTCGCCGGATATTGCTGCGACCGCCGACATCAATCTGCCGATCGAGACGCCGCCCGGCCTGATCGTCCACTCGCGCCCTTACAGGAAACTGCTCAACGGGCTGGTTCTGGCCGAGCGGCTGCACATGCGCCAGACGGCTGAGGGCCGCATCATCGCCGGCTCGGATTTTGGTGGCGCCGACCCGGGAATGGATCCGCAAGCCACTGCCCGCAAGCTCTTTGCAGCCATGAAAGCCATGCTGCGAGGTGGCGATGGACTAGAGCTTGACTTTCACACGGTCGGTTACCGGCCGACGCCGATCGACGGCTTTCCGATCATCGGCCGCGCCAACGGCATGGAGGGTGCCTATGTCGCGGTCATGCATTCCGGCATCACGCTGGCGCCGGCCGTCGGCCTGTTCGCCGCTCGGGAAATCCTCGACGGCGAGCGCGATCCGCTGCTTGCCCCGTACGGGCTGTCGCGCTTCGCTCAGTAACCCGGCGGACGGCGAAAGCCACCGGCCAATGGTTCGATTGCCCTGGCGATGCCAAGCAGTCGTGACTCCGACCAGCGTTTGCCGACCAGTTGCAGGCCGATCGGCAAGCCGTCGCTGTCCAGCCCGCACGGAATCGAAAGCGCGGGATGGCCGCTGTAGTTGAAGACGGCGCCATAGGCGGGCAGCATCCAATAGCTCTGCTCCTTGCCGTCGACCTTGATCGATGTGCCCGGCTCACAATGTGGAAAGGCAGTGGTCATGGCGACCGGGCAGAGCAGCGCGTCCCAGTTTTCGAAGAACTGGTCCCAGGCCAGTATGGAGCGATCGCGACGGGCCAGCGCCTCGAACCAACGCGACACCGGCGTCGGCTTCTCCGGCGACTCCGGTTGCGCGGCCTCCATCATCATGCCGATCAGCCCCCCGCCCTGCTCCAGATCATCGTGAAAATCGAGCTTGGGCAGCTTTGCTTCCTCAGCGATCGCACCTGCCGATCGCAACTGCCTTGCGAGATCTTCGACTGCGGCGCTGATGTCGCCCGCCACCGGAAACCCCGGAAAGGACGGCGCGAAGGCAATGCGCAATGTCTTGAGTTCGAGCCTTGGCATGTCCTCGACCGGCACCAGAGCAAGATCGGTATCGCGCCCGTCCGGCCCGGCGATGATCCTGTAGATGAGCGAAAGGTCTTCCACGCTGCGAGCCAGCGGTCCGAGGCAGGACATGAGCCGCACGCCGCGCGCGGCACCTCCCGGGTCAGGGAAGGCACCAGCCAGCGAGACGCGATGCTCCGTCGGTTTCAGGCCATGGACGCCGCAGAAGGCTGCCGGCAGCCGGATCGAATCCTGCATGTCGGTGCCGACGTCGAAGGGCGTCATGCCAGCACAAACAGCCGCGGCCGCGCCGCCGCTAGAACCGCCGGCGGTGCGCTGGAGGTTCCAGGGATTGCTGGTGCGGCCGAACAGCGGATTGTTCGATTGCCAGTCGCCTAGCATGGTCGCGACATTGGTCTTGGCCATCAATATGCCGCCGGCTGCCTTCAGGCCGGCGACGACCGGACTGTCATTCCTAGCGACATAATCGGCGAAGGGCGGCAAGCCGACGGTGGTCTTCATGCCCGCCGTCTCATGCATGTCCTTCAACGTGAATGGCACGCCATGCAGAGGCCCAACTGGCTCGCCGCGCGCCTGTGCCGAGTCGGCCTTTCTTGCGCGCTCGCGAGCCCCCTCCCGGTCGAGCGAAATGACGGCGTTGACCGCTTCATTGCGGCTGTCGATCTGCGCCAGGTGCGCGTCGAGGGCCTCCACCGCGGAGATTTTCCGCCGGGCGATCGCGGTAGCCAGTTCGACGGCTGAGGAGAAGACGATGTCCATGATCAATGCTCCAGCGCGGCCGCGCGCGTCGATTGACATGGAGGATTGTACGCGACCTCAAGCCAAGTTCAGCATTTGAAGTTCGGCGGCGCTTGATCGAAATTGCGCCTCGGGTTCATTTGCGTTCAGCGCTCTGCGGCGTAGGAACGCGACGTTGCCGCAATGGCAATCCGGCGAAGGCCTACCCAACCAGCGCCAGCTTTGCCGCAGCTGGAGCAAAGGGATGAATGGCGATGCCGTCCCTGGTCATGGTGACGAAACTCGATGGCGGGATCGCCTGCCAGTCGCCGCCGTCGCGATCGAAGGGCTCGGAGACGATGCAACGGCCGCCGCCCTTGCCGAAAGTGGAGGTGTAGAGCGTCGGCGCATGATCGTCGGTGGCGTAGCGAATAGCATGAAGCGCCTGCCCGTCCGAGAAAGCGGCGGTGAGTTTCAAAGCCGGCTCAAGACCCGCGCGGCGCGAAGCATCGAGCACGCGCGCCGTGGCGCGCGAGACGGCCCCTTGCGGATCGGCCGCCAATCCCTCGTCGATCATCAGTAGAAAGAAGAGCTCGGAATCCGTGGTGCCTTCGCGCTGATCGAAAACCGCGTCGGACAACGAATTCTCCAACGCACGGCGGATCTTTTCGAAGCCGCCGATCTGGCCGTTGTGCATGAACGACCAGCGGTCGGAAATGAAGGGGTGGCAGTTCATGCGGCTGGTGGCGCCGCCGGTCGAGGCCCGCACATGGGCGAGGAACAGGCCGGATTTGATCTGCCGGCACAAGCTCTTCAGATTGGGGTCGGACCAGGCCGGAAGGATGTCGCGATAGAGGCCGGGTTCGTGCCGGTCGCCATACCAGGCGAGACCGAAACCGTCGCCATTGGTCGGTGATTTCGCCTCCTGGGCGCGGTGGCTCTGGGCGATCAGCGAATGGCAGGGGGCCGTGACGATGTCTTCCAGAAAGACCGCTTCACCGAGATAGGCCGCCCAACGGCACATCGCTTTGTCGTCCTCTAGGCACGATCCATAAGAGCCGCCGGCTCCTTGGTCGCGTGCGAGCCTCTGTTGTGCGTCCGCTCGTAGAGTTCGCGAACGATTCGGCTGGCGGTAGTCTCAAACAAAAACGGCAAGAAAGCATGAACAATCGCTGCGCACGCCGCCATGAACAGTCTCGACGAGAACCAGGCGGCAAAGGCCATATGGCCGAAATAGGTCTCGCCGACCTTGGCCGGATGAGAGGTGAAAATCCTTGCGACCGACATGCTCGTCCCCTTCAGCGGTTGACGTTCCCGATATGAGTATCCTGGCATGCTTCGCCGGTTCATCGGTCTCAAAATATCCTTGTATTTGGCCATTCCATGGGACAAACATCCCGCATGCTGCCAGAGATTGACGAAATCGACCGAAAATTGCTGACTGAATTGCAGCGCGACGGCTCGCTTTCGGTCGACCAGCTGTCCGAAAAAGTCTCCCTGTCGCGCAACGCCTGCTGGCGCAGGGTCAAACGGCTGGAGGAGAGCGGCGTCATCACCGGCCGCGTGGCACTGGTCGATGCGGAGAAGCTCGGGCTTGGCCTTTCGGTGTTCATCCTGATCCGGACATCCAATCACGACCCGGACTGGCTGCAGAAATTCCGGGCGGCGGTGACCGGCTTTCCAGAGATCACCGGCGTCTACCGCATGTCCGGCGACCTCGACTATGTGCTGCGTGCCCGCGTCGCCGACGTGAAGGCCTACGACCGGCTCTATCAGCGGCTCATCGCCAAGGTGGCGCTGTCGGATGTTTCCGCTTCCTTCGTGATGGAGGAGATCAAGGAGACCACGGTCGTTCCGATGGAACTGCGTTAGGTCACAGTGATGCCTGAAAGAAAGGCGTTGATAGCATTGCGGTCGAGTTGACCGAATCGGCGTTGGCACCGATAGGATCGATTTTATGCGCGCATCCCTCCAAACCTCCTCCGTCATCGGTCCGACCGTGGGCTTCGTCAGGCTGCCTCACGGTGAGGGACTTCCCCTCCCCGCCTATGAAAGCACCGGCGCCGCCGGCATGGATTTGCGTGCGGCGGTGCCCGACGATCGGCCGTTGCTGATCCTGCCGGGAAAGCGGGCGCTGGTGCCGACCGGGCTGATCCTGGAGATTCCCGAAGGTATGGAAGGCCAGGTGCGCCCGCGCTCCGGCCTTGCCTTCAAGCATGGCCTCACCGTTCTCAACACGCCCGGCACCATCGACAGCGACTATCGCGGCGAGGTCAAGGTGCTGCTGGTCAACCTCGGTGACGAGGATTTCGCGGTGACGCGCGGCATGCGCATCGCGCAGATCGTCTTTGCCTCGGTGACGCAAGCAACGGTCGAGGAACGCACATTGGCCGGCGGCACGGCGCGTGGCTCCGGCGGGTTCGGGTCGACCGGCACGGCCTGATGAACATACCCAAGCTGGTCATCTTCGATTGCGACGGCGTTCTGGTGGACACCGAGAACCTCGCCAATCGACGCCTCGCCGAATGGCTGACCGCCGCCGGCTTTCCGACAAGCTTTGAATATTGCCGCAAGCATTTTTCCGGCCGCAGCATGGTCTCCGTGCAAAAGGAGATCGAAGCGCAGACCGAGGTCAGGCTCGGCGTGGATTTCGTCGAGCGCTGGAATGCCGGCCTGCCCGACCTGTTCGCGCATGGCGTCGAAGCCATCCCACATGTTCGGGAGTTCGTCGAAGCCGTGCGCGCGGCCGGCATCGCCTATTGCGTCGCCACCTCGGCGCGGGTGTCGAAAATGCACATCACGCTTGGCCAGACCGGGCTGTTGCCGCTGTTCGAGCATGCGCTGTTCAGCGCCACCATGGTCGGACGCGGCAAGCCGTTTCCCGATCTCTTCCTGCATGCTGCTGAAACGATGGGCTTCGCGCCCGCCGATTGCATCGTCATCGAGGACAGCGTTGCCGGAACGCAGGCGGGCGTCGCCGCCGGCATGCGGGTGTTTTCCTACCATGGCGATCCCTACTCCGACCGCGACGGGTTGGTTGAAGCCGGTGGCGTGTTGTTCGACGATATGCGCGAACTGGCCGGACTGGTGCCGATCCACTGACCCGATCGGTTTTCCTCTGTCCGAGCCTTTTGAACTGCTGAATAGAATGGCAGGAGAGAACGCGGAATGCTTCTGCGCCAATCGCATTCATTTGCCCGACGCATGGCGGCAGGATAAAACCCTTCCATCACTCAGCACATGATGGGAAGCTTCCATGGACAAGGGCAAGACCTTTCGTGACCTGCATGCCTCGACCTTCGTCATGCCCAATCCCTGGGATATCGGCACCACGAAGCTCCTTGGCTCCTTCGGCTTCAAGGCGCTGGCGACGACCAGCGCCGGCTTTGCCTTTTCGCGTGGCCTACCCGACGGCGCGGTGACGTTCGAGGCCATGATCCACCATTGTCGCGAAGTGACGGCGGCCACCAGCCTGCCGGTTTCTGCCGATCTCGAGAGAGGCAAGGGCGACAGCGCGGCAAGTGCAGCGGAAACCATTTTTGCGGCGGAGGCGGCAGGTCTTGCCGGTTGCTCGATCGAGGACCATGGCGACGATCCGGACAGGCCGATCTATGATTTCTCGCATGCTGTCGAGCGCGTCGCGGCGGCCGCGGAAGCAGCGCGGGCGTTGAAGCGCGATTTCGTCTTCACCGCGCGGGCCGAGAATTTTCTGTGGGGCAAGCCCGACATCGACGACACGATCAAGCGCCTGCAGGCCTTCGAGAAAGCGGGCGCCGATGTGCTCTACGCACCGGGTATCAGCGATACCGAGATCGTGCGGACCATCTGTTCGGCGGTGACCAGGCCGGTCAATGTCATGGCGAGGCCCGGCTTCACGATCGCCGACCTTGCCCAGGCAGGCGTCAAGCGCATCTCGCTTGGGCCATGGCTCACCAATTTCGCCTTCGGCATGCTGGAGACCGCGTCGCGCGAAATCCAGCAGGACGGCACGTTCGGCTTCACCCGCGCCGCCATGCCTTTCGGCAAGCTGCAGGAGCTGTTTTCGAGGTCCAACGCATGACGCTCACCGTCGTCGACATGCATACAGGCGGTGAGCCGCTGCGGATCGTCACCGGCGGCTATCCGGACATCCCCAGCGGCACGATCCTCGAAAAACGTGCGTATGTGCGAGATCATCTCGACCGCCTGCGCAAGATCCTGATCTTCGAGCCGCGCGGACACTACGACATGTATGGCGCGCTGCTCGTCGAACCCGATCTGCCCGGCGCGGACCTTGCCGTGCTGTTCATGCACAATGAAGGCTATTCGACCATGTGCGGCCACGCCATCATAGCGCTCGGCCGCTATGCCGTCGACGAGGGGCTGGTGGCGAAGCAAGAGCCGGTGACGACCGTCAGGATCGAGGCGCCCTGCGGGCTGATCGTCGCTTCGGTTGAGATCAGGGACGGCAAGGCCGGCGCGGTGTCGTTCGAGAGCGTGCCGGCTTTTCTGTTCGCCCGCGGCCAGACGGTCGACCTGCCGGGCGTCGGTCCGATCGGTTTCGACGTGGCCTATGGCGGCGCCTTCTACGCGCTGGCCGATTGCCATCAGTTCGGGCTGGAGTTCGGCCGCGACCGCGTGCGTGATTTCGTCGATGCAGCAACGGCACTGACGAACAAACTCAAGGCCGAATTCCCGCTGTCGCATCCCGACCATCCCGACCTTGCCTTTCTTTACGGCACCATCCTGACCGACGGCCGGGACGCGTTTTCCGACGAGGTAACGAAGAACATCTGTGTCTTCGCCGAAGCCGAGGTCGATCGTTCGCCGACCGGCTCGGGCGTCACCGCACGGCTGGCGGCGATGCACGCCAAGGGCGAGATCGGGATCGGGCAGACCCGGACGTTCGAAAGCATAGCCGGCTCGCGCTTTTCCGGCGCCGTGGCGCGAACGACGAGCACCGGTCCGCACGATGCCATCATCGCCCGCGTCGGCGGACGCGCCTATTATTCCGGAAAGGCCGAATTCATCGTCGAAGCGGATGATGAGCTTGGGCGCGGATTTCTCCTGCGCTAGGAACGCTGACCTTCAGATCAGGCCGTTTTCCCGCGCCGGGATCGCCTTGTGGAGATGCACCATCATGGCCGCGGCGAAGAGCGGCGTCAGCAGGTTGAGCAGCGGCACGGCAAGGCAGGTGGCGATCAGCAGGCCGGCGAGAAACACCGTGCCGGCATATTTCCGCCGCAGCGCCCGCGCCTCCTCCTCGGGGCGAAAGCGCATGGCGGCGAATTCGAAGAACTCACGCCCGAGCAGATAGCCGTTGACGATAAAGAAGGCGGCGATGTTGATGCCGGGCACCAGCAGAAGCAGCAGCGCCACGATGTTGCCCAGGATAACGACGCCAAGGAATCTGACCGACAGCACGAGCGAGCGGAGCGCAGGCATGGCGCGGCCGGGCGGATCGCGGGGATAGTCGGTGCGCTCAACCACGTCTGCGACATCGTCGAGGAACAGGCCAGCGACGATGGCTGTAACCGGCGCGACGAGCAGCGCCATGCCGAGCGCAAGACCGACGCCGGCGATGACGACGCCAAGCCATCCGGCCCAAGCCGGCAGACCAGGCAAGAGCGCGAAGAGCCACGGCAAGGCCAGCCATTCGACGAGGCTCGTCAGGCCGAGCCACAGCGCCACCAGCGCCAGCAAGGTCAGGCCGAGCGTCTTCAGGAACACCGAACGGAATTCGGGCGAGAACAACTGACTGGCGGCGGCACGGGCGGCGTCGAGGATCACGGCGTTTTTCAACCTGTGTCGGAGGAGACGCCCCCGAGATAGGCAGCGCGGGTCGCGAACGCAACCTTGCTAGCGGGCGAGTGCCTGCTTGCGAACGGGTATGGTCATCGCCGCGACGCCGGCGACGACAAAACCCATTCCCAGCCATGCCGTCGAACCAAGGCTTTCGCCGAGGAAGATGGCGCCGATGCCGACGCCGATCGGCACGCGCAGATAGGCTTGCGAGGTGGTGCCGACGGAGCCCAGCGTATGGATGAGGCGGAAATAGATGCAGAAGGCCAGCGCGGTGGAAAACACCGACAGGCCGAGCAGGGCAAGGATCGAAGCCATCGACGGCGCCAGCGCCCATGGCTGGTCGACCGCGAGGCTCAAGGGCACCAGCATGACGGCGCCGCAAACCATGGAACCGGCGGCCGGGAGCATCGGATCGAGGCCTTTGAAGCTGCGACCGAAAATGGCCGCGCCCGCATAACTGATCGTCGCAGCGACGATGGCAAGCTGCGCCCACAATTGGTGACCGATGCCGCTGAGCGCCTGGGTGCCGATGATCAGGCATATCCCAGCTATGCCCGCCCCGACGCCAATCAGCTTGCGCAGGGTCACTGGCTCATGGCGGGTGATAAGGGCGGTGAGCAGGAAGGTGAAGATCGGCGAAGTCGCATTGAGGATCGTGGCGAGGCCCGCGTCAACCGAACGCTCGGCAGCGGCGACCAGCGTGAAGGGGACGACGCTGTTGAGACAGGCCTGGAAGGCGAAGCGTCGCCAGCTTTCGGCATCGCGGGGCATGGCGAGCCCACGCCAACGGATGATTGCAAGGAGTATGCCACCGGCAATCAAGGTGCGCGCGGCGATCAGCGTCACTGGCGGGATCGTCTCGACGCCGATCTTGATGAATGTGTAGGACGCCCCCCAAAGCACCGCCAGCACGAGCAGCAGTGCAAGGTCGATGGTCGTATCGTTCTTTGCAGGCATGGCAGGGCTTTCGGACAATGATCGGTACGGCGTGTTGTAGGCAACGCCGGGGTGGAATGCTTCTACCACGGTCGAATAATGATGACGCCTCACCCGGCATGCGTGCCTGGGCACTTCGGCCGGTCGATTCCGATTTTCGGGATCAGCGCTAGGCAAACCCGTTCCAAATCGCTAGACCCGCGCCCGGCCGGCGTGGCAGAAAGCCGGAGGGTTCTTGGCGGAGACATTGATGCCGGATTATGACGTGCTTTGCATCGGCAACGCGATTGTCGACATCATCGCCCAGTGCGACGAGGCGTTCCTCGAAACCAACGGCATCATCAAGGGCGCGATGAACCTCATCGATACAAAGCGCGCGGAACTGCTCTACAGCCGCATGGGCCCAGCGATCGAAGCCTCCGGCGGCAGCGCCGGCAACACGGCGGCGGGTGTCGCCAGCTTCGGCGGCCGCGCCGCCTTCTTCGGCAAGGTTTCCAACGACCCGCTCGGCGAAATCTACGCGCACGACATCCATGCGCAGGGCGTCGCCTTCGACACCAGGCCGCTCAATGGCGAGCCGCCAACGGCGCGCTCGATGATCTTCGTGACGCCGGACGGCGAGCGCTCGATGAACACCTATCTCGGCGCCTGCGTCGAGCTCGGGCCGGAAGACGTCGAGGCCGACAAGGCTTCCGGCGCCAAGGTCACGTATTTCGAAGGCTATCTGTGGGATCCGCCGCGCGCCAAGGAAGCGATCCGGCAGACGGCCAAGCTTGCCCACGCCGCCGGCCGCGAAGTGTCTATGACGTTGTCGGATTCGTTCTGCGTCGACCGCTACCGCGACGAGTTCCTCGAGCTGATGCGCTCGGGCACCGTCGACATCGTCTTCGCCAACAGCCACGAGATCAAATCGCTGTACCAGACCTCATCTTTCGAGGATGCGCTGGCGCAGATCCGCAAGGATTGCAAGATCGCCGCCGTCACCCGTTCGGAAAAGGGCTCGGTCATCGTGCGCGGCGATGAGACCGTCATCATCAAGGCCACGGCGATCAGGGAACTGGTCGACACCACCGGCGCCGGCGACCTCTACGCAGCGGGCTTCCTGCATGGCTATACACAGGGTCGCGACCTGCAAGCCTGTGGCGACCTCGGCTCACTGGCAGCAGGGCTGGTGATCCAGCAGATTGGGCCAAGGCCCAGGCAAAATCTGCGCCACGAGGCCGAGCAGGCGGGATTGCTGTAAGGCCTCTCCCGCTCTTCCTTTCCAAGGTGAGACGCGCTCCGCCTGGTCAACGAGATGCCTATCTCCGGCCTTTCAAGGCTTTGGCGGTGAAGGCGCATCGCTGACATGGTTCGTCGACTTTTCATCGTGTCTCGGCGAGCGATCAATTGGTTTCGGAACCATCGATTCACCGTCGTGTGTCTGTCACACATGGCACCTACACGCGAACAGGCTTGTGGTGCGTAGACTGACATGCGCGCCGCGAGTCGATGGCCCGGGGGTGTCCGGCCGTAGTGTCGTTGGGTGAGATATGCGAAATACCGATCGCGCGTTTCCGCGCTTCGGCAGCAATTGCGTTTGCCGATCGTCCGGATAGGCATTCTTCCCATATCGGCGTTCGGCCGTGTCAGCACTCCTGCAACGCGTGGCGGCTTGCAAGGATAATGCATGACCAAATTTCAAAACAGTCCGGATGAAATCCGGCACCATGAATTCGCAAATGTCGTCGCAAAGGAAGTGGAGCGCCTGCTGGCTCGGCGCAATGAGACCGTTGATGCACATACGCTGGTCGCCGCCGGCAAGATTGCCGGCAGCGTCGCCGCGGCGGTGACGTCCCTTTCGCCCAGACATCAACGTGCCATCGACGCCATCCAGGGGGACCTCGCCAGCCTGGCGTCGAAGTTCGTGCGAACGCTCGCCGTCGAAGCCACGCGCCGCAGCGAGGCGAAGATCGCCGGCATGGAGCAGGCCCCACCTGTGAGCCCGGTTCCTGTCGAGGGAACTCCCCAGCCGGTCCAGCGCGACGATTTTGAATCGATGCTTATCGAGGATTGGGCGGGCCGCGTCGCCGGCTCCACCTACCTTGAAGAGAACCTGCACATAGCACGGTCGACCTTGCACCGCTGGCAAAAGCGCAATGACGTCGTTGCCCTGAGAACGGGCGGCCGCAAGCATGTGTTCCCGCTCGCGCAGTTCATCGATGGCAGACCGGTCGCGGGCATAAGCGACGTACAGTCCGCCGTCACAAACCCCAGGCTAGCCTGGTTCTGGCTGACACGCCCCTCGGCTCACCTTGAGGGACGTGTTCCCCTGGACATGCTCAGGCAGGATCTGGTCGAAGAGGTCGCCGGAGCCGCCCGCGCGTTTTCGGGGGGCTAAGGGCCGCTTCCTCAAGCACCCGCCGTATACGCCGCGATCGCCGCCATGTTGACGATGTCGGAATCCTTGGCGTTCAGCGAGACGATCTGGACCGGCTTGTTCAAGCCGACCAGCAGCGGGCCGATGACGGTGGAACCGCCGAGTTCCTGCAGCATCTTGGTCGAGATCGAGGCCGAGTGGAAGGCCGGCATGATCAGCACATTGGCCGGGCCGGTCAGGCGGATGAACGGATACTGCGCCATGGCGCGCGCGTTGAGCGCGACGTCGGCGGCCATTTCGCCGTCATACTCGAAATCGACGCGGCGCTTGTCGAGGATGCGCACCGCTTCCTGGACACGCTCGGAACGCTCGCCCTGCGGATGGCCGAAGGTGGAGTAGGCGAGCATGGCGAGCCTCGGCTCATAGCCCATGCGACGGGCAAAGCCCGCGGCCTCCTCGGCGATGTCAGCGATCTGCTCGGCATTCGGCATATCGTGCACGGCGGTGTCGGCGACCAGCACGGTCCTGCCCCGCGCCAGCACGATCGACACGCCGATGACGCGGTGGCCGGGCTTGGCATCGATGACGCGGCGAATGTCGTCTAGTGCTGTAGAGTAATTACGGGTCACACCCGTAACGATGCCGTCGGCATCGCCCAGCGCCACCATGCAGGCGGCGAAATGGTTGCGGTCGTTGTTGATCAGGCGCTGGCAGTCGCGAAACAGGAAGCCTTTGCGCTGCATGCGCTCGTAGAGATAGTCGGTGTAGATGCCGTTGCGGCGCGACAGCCGCGCGTTGATGATCTCGATGCCTTGCTTGTTCAAGTCGATGCCGGCGTGCTTGGCGTTCTCCTTGATGACATCGTCGCGTCCGAGCAGGATGGCGGTGCCTAGCCGCTGGTTCACATAGGAGACAGCGGCGCGCATCACCTGCTCTTCCTCGCCCTCGGCGAAGATGATGCGCTTGGGCTGGCGGCGCACGCGGTCATAGATGCGCTGCAAGGTCGAAGCGATCGGGTCGCGGCGGGCGGACAGTTCCTGCGCGTAGCGATCGAGATCGAGGATCGGCTTGCGAGCAACGCCGCTATCCATCGCCGCCTTGGCCACGGCGATCGGGATGGCTGAGATCAGGCGCGGGTCGAACGGCACCGGAATGATGTAGTTGGGGCCGAATTTCGGCCGATTGCCCTGATAGGCGGCGGCGACGTCGTCGGGCACGTCCTGGCGCGCCAGCGCCGCCAATGCGTGGGCGGCGGCGATCTTCATGTCGTCGTTTATGGTTGTCGCCCGCACATCCAGCGCGCCGCGAAAAATGTAGGGGAAGCCGAGCACGTTGTTGACCTGGTTCGGATAGTCCGAACGCCCGGTCGCCATGATGGCATCAGTGCGGATCTCCGCCACTTCCTCCGGCGTGATTTCCGGGTCGGGATTGGCCATGGCGAAGATGATCGGATTCTTGGCCATCGACTGCACCATGGCGGCGGTCAGCGCGCCCTTCGCCGAGAGGCCGAGGAACACGTCCGCGCCGTCCAGCGCCTCGGCCAGCGAGCGCGCCTCGGTCTTGACCGCATGCGCCGACTTCCACTGGTTCATGCCTTCGGTGCGGCCCTGGAAGACGACGCCCTTGGTATCGCAGAGAATGATGTTTTCCGGCGCAAAGCCCATCGCCTTCATCAGCTCTATGCAGGCGATGCCGGCGGCACCGGCACCGTTGCAGACCATCCTCGTGGTCTTCATGTCACGGCCGGTGATTTCCAGCGCATTGATCAGGCCGGCGGCGGAGATGATGGCGGTGCCATGCTGGTCGTCATGGAAGACCGGGATGTCCATCAGCTCGCGCAGGCGCTGTTCGATGATGAAGCATTCCGGCGCCTTGATGTCCTCCAGGTTGATCCCGCCGAAGGACGGCCCGAGGAAGCGCACACAATTGATGAACTCTTCGGCATCCTCCGTATCGACCTCGAGATCGATGGAATCGACATCGGCGAAGCGCTTGAACAGCACCGCCTTGCCTTCCATCACCGGTTTCGAGGCCAGCGCGCCGAGATTGCCCAGGCCGAGGATGGCGGTGCCGTTGGAGATGACGGCGACCATGTTGCCGCGCGTCGTGTAGTCGAAGGCGCGGCTCGGGTCCTCCGCAATGGCAAGCACGGGAACCGCCACGCCAGGCGAATAGGCGAGGCTCAGGTCGCGCTGCGTCGCCATCGGCTTCGTCGCGACGACCTCCAGCTTGCCGGGGCGGCCCATGGTATGGAACTCCAGCGCTTCCTGCGCGCTGACAGAGGGACCGCTGTTTTCGGTTTTCCTGGCCATGATGCTTTTGATTTCCTCACCAACGCAGCACCTCCTTGAAGCGGGTGCCTTGTGTTGCTTTGAATTAAGACCACGCGCCGCCGCGTGTAAACCGCCGGCGTTCGGGAATCGCGGTTCGTGCTGATGATTGCCGATCCTGACCGTCCCGGTCGTCCCCTGTTTTTCGAAGCTCCGGCATTAAACCGCGCGTTCACATCTGCTAGCGTGCCGCGCATGAACATGCACAACCCGAACGAGCCCGACGCCCCCGAGGCGATGACGCCGATGCAGCCTGGCACGGCCGGCGTCACGCCGATGATGGAGCAGTTCATCGAGATCAAGGCGGCAAACCCGGATTCGCTGCTGTTCTACCGGATGGGCGATTTCTACGAGCTGTTCTTCGATGACGCCGAGAAGGCGAGCCGGGCACTCGGTATCGTCTTGACCAAGCGCGGCAAGCATCAGGGCCACGACATCCCGATGTGCGGCGTGCCGGTGCATGCCGCGGATGACTATCTGCAGAAGCTGATCGGCCAGGGATTCCGCGTCGCCGTGTGCGAACAGATCGAGGATCCGGCCGAGGCGAAGAAGCGCGGTTCGAAATCGGTGGTGCGCCGCGACGTGGTGCGGCTGGTGACGCCGGGCACCATCACCGAGGACAAATTGCTGGCGCCATCGGAATCGAGTTTCCTGATGGCGCTGGGGCGCGTGAAAGGCGGCGCAGAGCACAGCTTCGCGATTGCCTGGATAGAGATATCGACCGGCACCTTCCGCGTCGCCGAGACCACCGCCGATAGACTGCTGGCGGATGTCTTCCGCGTCGATCCGCGCGAGCTGATCGTCGCCGAGCCGGTGTTTTATGATCCCGAGTTGAAGCCCGTGTTCGACGTGCTCGGCCGCGTCGCCAGCCCGCAGCCGCCTTCACTGTTCGATTCTGCCTCGGCCGCGGGGCGCATCGCCCGCTTCTTCGAGGTGGCGACTCCAGACAGTTTTGGCACGTTTTCCCGTGCCGAACTGTCGGCGATCTCGGGCGCCATCGCCTATGTCGAGAAGACGCAGAAGGCCGAACGCCCGCCGCTGTCGCGGCCCGAGCGTGAGGAAGCCGGCTCGACCCTGTTCATCGACCCGGCGACGCGCGCCAATCTGGAACTCTTACGCACCCTGTCCGGCAGCCGCGAAGGTTCGCTGTTCAAGGCGATCGACCGCACCGTGACCGGCGGCGGCGCGCGGCTGCTCGCGGACCGGCTGATGGCGCCGCTGACCGACCCGGCGGCAATCATGGCGCGGCTCGATTCGGTGTCGTTCTTCCGGTCGGAGACCCGGCTGTGCCAGGCGGTGCGGGCGAGCCTGAAGAGCGTCGCCGACATGCCGCGTGCTCTCTCCCGGCTGGCGCTCAATCGTGGCGGCCCGCGCGATCTTGGCGCGCTGCGCGCCGGCTTCGAGGCGGCTGAGGCGATCGCCGGAATTTTCACTGCCGCTGCCTTGCCCGGGGAATTGGCGGCGGCGCTCGAGGCGATCAAGGCACTGCCGCGCCCACTGTCGACGCATCTGACGCAGGCGCTCGGCGACGAGTTGCCCTTGCTCAAGCGCGACGGCGGCTTCATCCGCGGCGGCTATCATCCCGAACTCGACGAGATGCGGGCGCTGCGCGATGAGTCGCGAAAGGTGATCGCCGGGCTGGAACGCTCGCTGATCGACGAGACCGGCATTCGCTCGCTGAAAATCCGGCACAACAATGTGCTTGGCTACTACATCGAGGTGACGGCCAACCATCACTCGATCATGACCGGCAGCGACGGCGCGAAGGCGCGCTTCATCCATCGCCAGACCATGGCCAACGCCATGCGTTTCACCACGACGGAACTGGCGGAGCTCGAAACAAAGATCGCCAATGCCGCCGACCGGGCGCTGAGCATCGAACTCGCCGCCTTCGACACGCTGACAGCGGAAGCCGTCGGCGAAGCTGAAAAGATCCGCGCCGGAGCCGAGGCGCTGGCCGTGCTCGATGTGTCGGCGGCACTTGCCCTTTTGTCCGAAAGCGAAGCCTGGTGCCGGCCGATCGTCGATGGCGGACTCGCCTTCGAGATTTCGGGCGGACGCCATCCTGTGGTCGAACAGGCGCTGCGGCGCTCGGGCGAAGGACCCTTCGTCGCCAACGATTGCGACCTGTCGCCGGAGGGTGGCGCCAGGAACGGCGCGATCTGGCTGCTGACCGGCCCCAACATGGGCGGCAAGTCGACGTTTCTCAGGCAGAATGCGCTGATCGCGATCCTTGCCCAGACGGGCTCGTTCGTGCCGGCTGCATCAGCCCATATCGGCGTCGTCGACCGGCTGTTCTCGCGTGTCGGCGCATCGGACGACCTAGCGAGGGGACGCTCGACCTTCATGGTCGAGATGGTCGAGACGGCTGCGATCCTCAACCAGGCGGGCGAACGGGCGCTGGTGATCCTCGACGAGATCGGGCGCGGCACCGCGACCTTCGACGGCCTGTCGATCGCCTGGGCGGCGGTCGAATATCTGCACGAAAAGAACCGCTGCCGGGCGATCTTCGCCACGCATTTCCACGAAATGACGTCGCTGGCGGGGAAACTGCCGCGACTGCACAATGTCACCATGCGGGTGAAGGAATGGGAAGGCGACGTCGTTTTCCTGCATGAGGTCGGCAAGGGCGCCGCCGATCGATCCTACGGCGTCCAGGTGGCGCGACTGGCCGGCCTGCCGGAGGTGGTGGTCGGCCGCGCCAAGGAGGTGCTGCATCAGCTGGAAGAAGGCGAGGTTTCCGGCAAGACGAACCGGCTCGTCGACGACCTGCCATTGTTTTCCGTGGCGCTGAAGCGGGAGGCGCCTAAGCCGGTGAAGAACGATGCCCTGGGCGCGGCACTGGGCGAGATCAACCCCGATGAGATGACACCCCGCGAGGCGCTGGACGCGCTGTATCGGCTGAAGGGGCTGGCGGGAAAGCCGTAGCGACGAAACTCGGCCCTTAGACATCTCCTTGACATCATTGTACCAATCGGTACAATCTCTCACCTGGCCGTGCCACGGCCGCTACCTTTTGGGAGATCGCCATGAGCCGTCCACCGCTGCCGCCCTTCACCGCCGAAACTGCCGCGCAGAAGGCGCGCATGGCCGAGGATGCCTGGAACAGTCGTGACCCGGAGCGGGTTTCGCTCGCCTATACCGAGGACAGCGCGTGGCGCAATCGTGCCGAATTCGTCACCGGCCGGCCCGAAATCGTCGGGTTCCTGACCCGCAAATGGGCGCGCGAGCTCGACTACCGGCTGATCAAGGAGGTTTGGGCCTGGCACGACAACCGCATCGCGGTGCGGTTTGCCTACGAATGGCGCGATGACAGCGGCCACTGGTTTCGTTCCTACGGCAACGAGAACTGGGAGTTCGACGACGCCGGGCTGATGCGCCGGCGGCTGGCCTGCATCAACGACCTGCCGATCGCTGAGAGCGAGCGCAGATATCATTGGCCGCTCGGCCGCCGGCCCGACGAGCATCCCGGCCTTTCCGAACTCGGATTGTAAGAGCCACGTGCGCAGGATCGCGGCTGATCGCGACAGCCTGGTGGCTGTTGTGGCCGAAGTCTTCCGCAAGCACGGCTATGAAGGCGCCAGCCTGTCGCTGATCGGCGAAGCGACAGGGCTAGGCAAAGGAAGCCTCTATCATTTCTTCCCCGGCGGAAAGGAAGAGATGGCGGCCGACGTCATCGCCCATATCGACGGCTGGTTCGAAACGAACGTGTTTGTACCCTTGCAGGACGCGCACGATCCTCAAGCGGGCATCGAGCGGATGCTGGAAGCGACCGACCGCTATTTCCAGTCCGGGCGTCGCGTATGCCTGATCGGCGCTTTCGCCCTGGACGATGCCCGCAACCACTTCGCCAGGCAGATCAGCAGCTATTTCGGCCGTTGGGTCACGCATCTGGCCGAAGCGCTGAAACGCGCCGGGCACAGCCAGCCCGAGGCAACCGCACTTGCCGAAGAGACGGTCGCCCTCATCCAGGGCGCGCTCACGCTTGCCCGCGCCTTTGACGACACGGTGGTCTTTTCCCGCGCGCTGCAGCGGGCGCGGGCACGATTGGGCCTAGCCTAGATCATCTCCAGGCCGCGCTTGCGCGTCGGCGGCGGAAAGGCGCGGTCAAGCTCGGCGATGTCCTCGCTCGCAAGCACCATGTCGAGCGCGGCGACGTTCTGTCGAACATGCTCCTGGCTGCTGGCCTTGGGAATGGCTATGACGCCGTCCTGGTGCATGACCCAGGCAAGCGCGACCTGCGCCGGGGTTACATTGTGGCGGTTGGCGATGGCCTGCAGTTTGGCGCTGCGCGCCAATGCCCCCTGCTCGACCGGCGAATAGGCCATCAGCGGGATTCCGCGCTGCCGACCCCAGGGCATGAGATCAAATTCGGGACCGCGCCGGGACAGATTGTAGAGCACCTGATTGGTCTGGACGTTGCCGCCGGCTGGCAGGCGCGTCAGCTCCTCCATGTCGTCGGTGTCGAAATTGCTGACGCCCCAATGGCGGATCTTTCCGGCCTTGCGCAGCGTCTCGAGTGCCTCGACCGTTTCGGCCAGCGGCACGCCGCCACGCCAGTGCAGCAGGTAGAGATCGATTCGGTCGGTGCGCATGCGCCTGAGGCTGTTCTCGCACGCCAGCGGCACGCCCGAGCGCGATGCGTTGGATGGCAATACTTTGGAGACGAGGAAGACCTCGTCTCGGCGCCCGGCAATGGCTTGCGCCACCACCTCCTCGGCACCGCCGCTGGCATACATTTCCGCCGTGTCGATCAGCGTGATGCCGAGGTCCAGCCCAAGCTTGAGAGCATTGACCTCGTCGGTACGATGTCGAGCATCCTCGCCCATTTTCCAGGTGCCCTGACCGAGCACCGGAACGGCCTCACCGGATGGCAGCGTGGTTGTTCTTATCGAAGATGGCATCCGGGCTCCCGACACAGTGCAATGATCCGCATGGCATCATAGACATCGGCAGAAATCCGGAAAGCACCTTCCGGATTTCCCTCGCAGTCGCCGGCGTCCTACTTCACCGGATGGGCGGCGAGCCAATCCTGCATCTGCTTGATCTCGGCTTCCTGCGCGGCGATGACCGCTTCGGCCAGCTTGCGAATTTCCGGATCCTTGCCGCTGGCAAGCTCGACCTTGGCCATGTCGACCGCGGCCTGATGGTGCGGGATCATGCCGCGGACGAAGTCGACGTCGGCATTGCCCGAATACTCCACCGCCATCATGTCGGTGTGCATCTTGTCCATGGCCGCCTTGTAGCCATCGGTCGAAGGACTTGCCGCGTTCATGGCCATCGCGCTCATGTCGTGTTTCATCTCCTCGGACCGAGCCGGGACGCTCTCGAGGAAGACGGCAAGCAACATTCCCGCCGCCATCAGCAACAGCACGAGTTTCTTGGCGAAGGTCATTCATGGTCTCCTGTCGATTGGATTTCGTATTCGGGGGTTGGGATTACAATTTCAACGTCCGCAACCGCAACGCGTTGGCGATGACCGAAACGGAGGAAAGGCTCATCGCCGCAGCCGCCAGCATCGGCGACAACAGCGTGCCGGTGAGCGGATAGAGCACGCCAGCGGCGACGGGCACGCCGAGCACATTGTAGAGGAAGGCGAAGAACAGGTTCTGGCGAATGTTGCCGATCGTCGCCTGGGCGAGCGTACGGGCCCGGACGATGCCGTTGAGGTCGCCCTTCACCAGCGTAATCCCTGCGCTTTCGACCGCCACATCGGCGCCTGTGCCCATGGCGATGCCGACATCGGCGGCGGCAAGTGCGGGCGCATCGTTGACGCCATCGCCGGCCATGGCGACACCTTTGCCCTTGGCGCGCAATTCCTCGACGAGAGCCGCCTTCTGTTCCGGCAGCAGGCCGGCACGCACTTCATCGATGCCGAGCCGCCTGGCGATGGCCTTCGCCGTGCGCTCGTTGTCGCCGGTCGCCATGATGATCCTGAGGCCACGCTGATGCAGCGCCTTGATCGCCTCGGCCGACGTTGCCTTGATGGGATCGGCGACAGCGACGATGCCGGCCAACCTCTTGTCGACAGCGACGAACATCGCCGTCTTGCCTTCCGCCTGAAGCGCAGTCGCCTGCTCGGCGAGCATTGCTATATCGATGCCGAGATCGGCCATCATGGCGGCGTTGCCGAGCGCGACAGTCTTTCCCGATACCTTGCCGGAAACACCCTTGCCGGTTGTCGCTTCGAAGTCGCCGGCATCAACGATCACGGCGCCGCGTTCGCGGGCACCCTCGACGATCGCCTCGGCCAGCGGATGCTCGGACCCCTTCTCCAGGCCGGCGGCGAGCGCCAGCAGATCATTTTCCGCCATGCCTTCGACAGCGATGACATCCGTCAGTCTCGGGCGGCCTTCGGTGAGTGTCCCGGTCTTGTCGACGATCAGCGTGTCGACCGAGGCAAAGCGCTCGAGCGCGGCCGCCTCCTTGATCAGCACGCCGGCATGCGCGCCGCGCCCGGTCGCCGTCATGATCGACATCGGCGTCGCCAGCCCGAGCGCGCACGGACAGGCGATGATCAGCACCGAGACTGCCGAGACGATGGCGAAGATCAGGCTTGGGTCGGGGCCGAACATCGCCCAGGCAACGAAGGCAACGAGCGCGACCAGGACAACCGCCGGGACGAAGTAGAAAGAGACACGATCGGCCAGCCCCTGGATCGGCGCGCGCGAACGCTGCGCCTTGGCCACGAGTTCGACGATGCGCGCCAGCGTGGTCTCGGCGCCGATCTTCTCGGCGCGCATGATCAGCGAACCGTTCTTGTTGAGCGTGCCCCCGGTAAGGGCGTCGCCTTGCGTCTTCTCGACCGGCAGCGGCTCGCCCGTGATCATCGATTCGTCGATCGAAGAGCGACCTTCCAGCACGCTGCCATCGACGGGCACGGCGTCGCCCGGGCGGATCCTCAGCCGATCGCCGGCCTTGACCGCGTCGAGCGGAACGTCAGTTTCTGAACTGTCCTCGCCGATCAGCCGCGCTGTCTTCGGCGCAAGGTCCAACAGCGCACGGATGGCCGAGCCTGTCTTTTCACGGGCACGCAGTTCCAGCACCTGGCCGAGGAAGACCAATGCGACAATGACGGCGGACGCTTCGAAATAGACCGGCACCGTGCCGGCATGGCCGCGGAATTGATACGGAAACATGTCCGGAAACAGGGTGGCGACGAGGCTGTAGAGATAGGCCGCCCCGACGCCGAGCGAAATCAGCGTCCACATGTTGGGGCTGCGGTTGAGGATCGACTCCCATCCACGATGGAAGAAGGGAAGTGCCGCCCACAGCACCACCGGGCTCGCCAGCGCCAGTTCCACCCACACCAGCGCCCGCTCATCGACAAGGCTGGCCAAGGACAGGCCGAGCATGGGGCCCATGGCAACGATCAGCAATGGCGCGGACAGAACCGCACTGACCCAGAACCGGCGGGTAAAATCGACCAGTTCCGGGTTCGGCCCCTCATCGCCGGTGGGCACGCCCATCGGCTCCAGTGCCATGCCGCATTTCGGGCAGGACCCGGGCTTGTCGCGGATCACTTCCGGATGCATCGGGCAGGTGTATTGCGTGCCCTTGGGCATGGACTGGGGTGCGGGCCTGTCGCCCAGATATTTGAACGGCTCCACCTCGAATTTCGCCTTGCAGCCGGCCGAACAGAAGTAGAAGCCCTGGCCCTCATGCCGCGAAAAATGCTTCGCGCTGGCGCGGTCGACGCTCATGCCGCAGACAGGGTCTGTTGCCTTCAGGTATTTTTCCGGCTCGGCGGCGAATTTCGACCGGCAACGCTCGCTGCAGAAATGGAAGAGATGGCCGCCATGCTCGGCGGTCGGCTTGCCCGCTGCCGGATCGACGCTCATGCCGCAGACCGGATCGCGCAAGACGGCGTCGCCGGCAGGCGGAGCCGCCTTCACCGAACAGCAGCTGCCATGCGCGTGGATGTGACCGTCGTGATCGGAATGCGCCATCGAAAAATGCCTTTGTGTGTCAATCTCGATATGGAGGTAGCGCTTCCAGTAACTGGAAGGTCAAGGGCTGATTTCCCGCTATTGCCTGATCAAGGATCAACGCATGGATCTGTTGCTTGCGAGCGGCCGTGCGGAGCGACGCAAGCCCAGATCGGCGCAGAAGATCGGGATCGAGATCAAGCGATTGCCGAGGCAGATCGCCGATCTGTGTCGGCTAAGACAGGCGAAGGTCATCCCGTTCGATTGCCGCGGCGAGCATTTCCATCCGCCTCGTACCCAGCGCCGCGGGAACGCGCTATAGATGCAATCGAGGAGCCAGACGGCCCGCGAATCTTCGTCGCGACTTTCAGGCCCGAATTGTCTTGAAAATAATCACGGTTCAAATGAAGTGCCTGGTTATCAATCTCGATCGTTCACGAGACCGGCTTGCTCACATCACGGCGGAGTTCACCCGTATCGGTGTCGCGTTTGAGCGGGTCGCGGCTATCGACGCGCGTGACCGGCCCGAACTCGACCACATGCCGCAGAATGTCCTCTACAAACAGCGGCTGCGCCTGACTGGCGGCGAGATCGCCTGTCTGCTCAGCCACAGGGCCTGCTGGACGATCGTCGCGGGAGACGACGCCCCGTACGCCGCCATTTTCGAGGACGATGCCGTCTTCTGCGCAAGGGCGGGGGCATTGCTTGGCAATGCCGACTGGATCCCGGCCGATGCCGACATCATCAAGCTGGAGACCTTCTTCCAGAAGACCATCGTCGGGCGGAAACGGATTCCCGCTGGTTCCGGCTTTTCGGTATCGAGGCTCTTCGCGGACCATATGGGAACCGGCGGCTACATCATCTCGAAGCGAACCGCGAGCGACCTCATCGAGGCAAGCAAGGAGATCAGAACCGCCGTTGATGACCTTGTGTTCAATCCGGCCTTTCGGATTTTGCCTCGCAAGACGATCTACCAGCTTATCCCCGCACTTTGCGTGCAAGGTCAGTTGCTTGGCCACAAGACGCCCGAATTGCCAAGCCTGCTCGAGGAGAAGCGAAATATGCAATGGGCTGTAACCGCGACCGGCGAGAAACGCAGGAAGACCGCCGCTGACAGGGTGAGGGCCGAAGTCAGGCGACTCATCCGGCACATTGTCGATTTCCGCTGGCAGCGGCAAAGGCGGGTCATCCCCTTCCATCCGCTCAACGCGAAGGACTAGCAGCGGTTTGTGCCGGCTTTCACCGCCCCATACCCATACCCTCGAAAACGCGCTATAGACGCCGCCGAAAAGGCGAGGCCAACCGGCACTTATGGCAAGAATCTCCCTGAAGCTCGACGAACTGATCGACGGCGAAGCCTTGCGCCACGAGATGAGCGCACTGACCGCGGCCACCGCCGGCGACGGCTCGGGGCAGGCCGTGCGCACAGGCGTTCTCCAGTTGCTCAAGGGCAGGCTGGCGGACGGTCGCAAGACAGCCGAGCGCATGCTGATGGACGATGGCGGCGGCACCGCCTGCGCGGAGCGCCTCTCGCATGTCATGGATGAGATCATCCGCGCGCTCTATGATTTTGCCGCCACCCATGTCTACCGGGTGAAGAACCCGTCATCGGCCGAGCGCATGGCGGTGGTCGCCGTGGGCGGCTATGGCCGCGGCACGCTGGCGCCGGGCTCCGACATCGACCTCCTGTTCCTGCTTCCCTACAAGCAGACGCCGTGGGGCGAGCAGATCGTCGAGTACATGCTCTACATGCTGTGGGACCTGGGGCTGAAGGTCGGCCATGCCACCCGCAACATCGACGAATGCCTGAGATTGTCGCGCACCGATATCACGATCCGGACCTCGATCCTCGAGGCGCGTTTCCTGTGGGGCGAGATCAAGCTCTATGACGAGCTGATGCTGCGCTTCGACCACGAAGTGGTGCGCACGACCGGGCCGGAATATGTGCAGGCCAAGCTCGCCGAACGTGACGAGCGCCATGCCAAGGCCGGCGAAAGCCGCTATCTGGTCGAGCCCAATGTCAAGGACGGCAAGGGCGGCCTGCGTGACCTGCAGACGCTGTTCTGGATCGGCAAGTATTTCTACCGGGTGCGCACTGGCGAGGAACTGGTCGACAAGGGCGTCTTCACCGAGGCCGAGTACCGCGAGTTCCAGAAGGCCGAGGATTTTCTCTGGGCCGTGCGCTGCCACATGCATTTCCTCACCGGCAAGGCCGAGGAGCGGCTGCATTTCGATATCCAGCGCGAAATCGCCGGGCGGCTTGGCTACACCACCCATCCCGGCCTTTCGGCGGTCGAGCGCTTCATGAAGCACTACTTCCTTGTCGCAAAGGATGTCGGCGACCTCACCCGCATCTTCTGCGCCGCGCTCGAAGAAGAGCAGGCCAAGCATGTACCGGGCTTCAACCGCATCTTCCTCACCTTCCAGCGCCGCAAGCGCAAGCTCGCGGGCACTTCGGACTTCATTGTCGACAACCACCGCATCAACATCGCCGATGACCAGGTGTTCCAGCGTGATCCAGTCAATCTTCTGCGGCTGTTCTGGTTTGCCGACAAGCACGGGCTGGAGTTCCATCCGGATGCACTGAAGCTGCTGACCCGCTCGCTCGGCCTGGTCAACAAGTCGCTGCGGCGCGACGAGGAGGCCAACCGGCTTTTCCTCGACATATTGACATCAGACCGCAACGCCGAGCTCAACCTGCGGCGCATGAACGAGGCGGGCCTGCTGGGCAAGCTGATCCCGGACTTCGGCAAGATCGTCGCCATGATGCAGTTCTCGATGTACCACCACTACACAGTGGATGAGCATCTCATCCGCTGCATCGGCGTGCTCGCCGAGATCGAGCGCGGCGACGGCGAGAAGATCCATCCGCTCTCCCACACGCTGATGCCAGGCGTAAAGAAGAGCCGAGAGGCGCTCTATGTCGCCGTGCTCCTGCACGACATCGCCAAGGGCAGGCCCGAGGACCATTCGGAAGCCGGCGCCAGGATCGCACGGCGCATCTGCCCGCATATGGGACTGTCGCCGGCCGACACGGAGACGGTCGCATGGCTGGTGGAAAACCATCTCGTCATGTCGATGACGGCACAGACCCGTGATCTCAACGACCGCAAGACGATCGAGGATTTTGCAGCGATCGTGCAGTCGGTCGAACGGCTGAAGCTGCTGCTCATTCTCACGGTCTGCGATATCAGGGGCGTGGGGCCGGGTGTCTGGAACGGCTGGAAGGGCCAGTTGCTGCGCACCCTCTACTACGAGACCGAACTGCTTTTGACCGGCGGGTTTTCCGAAGTGTCACGTGCGCAGCGCACCGCAGCGGCACGAGAGCGGCTCGCCGAGGCGCTTGCCGACTGGCCCGACAAGGCCCGCGAGCGCTATGTCGCCCTGCACTACGAGAACTATCTGCTGGCCGTCGATCTCGCCGATCAGTTGCGTCATGCCGAGTTCATTCGCGAGGCGGACGTGGCCGGCACCAGGCTCGCCACCATGGTCAAGACCCGCGAATTCGAGGCAGTGACCGAAATCACCGTGCTGGCGCAGGATCATCCGCGCCTGCTCTCGGTCATCGCCGGCGCCTGCGCCGGAGCCGGCGGCAACATCGTCGACGCGCAGATCTTCACCACATCGGACGGCCGCGCGCTGGACACCATCCTGATCTCCAGGGAGTTCGACCGCGACGAGGATGAACGCCGTCGCGCCGAGCGCGTCGGCCGGCTGATCGAGGACGTGCTGTCCGGCAAGAGCTGGCTGCCGGAGATGATCGAGAAGCGCACCAAGCCGCGGCGCGGCTCCAAGGTGTTCAAGATCCCACCGCGGGCCGAAATCCGCAACACCTTGTCGAACCGGTTCTCGGTGATCGAGGTCGAGGGCCTGGACAGGCCGGGCCTGCTGTCGGAGATCACCGGTGCGCTGTCCGACCTGTCTCTCGACATCGCTTCGGCCCACATCACCACTTTCGGCGAAAAGGTCATCGACACGTTCTATGTCACCGATCTTACCGGCCAGAAGATCGACAGCCCGGCCCGCATCACCGCCATCCGCAACAGGCTGATGGCGGCGCTGGAAGGCAACTCGCCCGAGCGCGGCGGCAAGGCCAAGGCGGCCGCCGAGTGAGGTCCCTACTCCACTTGTCCCACTATCGCAGGCAGTTTCCAGACCTATGAGCCTTGTCAGAAAATTCGCGACGGTCGCTTCCGGCACGTTGATGAGCCGGGCGCTCGGCTTCGGCCGCGAGATGTTGATGGCGGCAGCGCTCGGGACCGGGCCGATCGCCGACGCCTTCAACGCCGCCTTCCAGTTTCCCAACACCTTCCGCCGGCTGTTCGCCGAGGGCGCCTTCAACGCCGCCTTCGTGCCGCTCTTCGCCAAGGAGATCGAAACCCACGGCACCGACGGCGCCAAGCGCTTTTCAGAGGAAGTGTTCGGCGTGCTGTTTTCGGCGCTGCTGGCGCTGACCATCGCCATGGAACTGGCGATGCCGCTGATCGTGCGCTACCTGGTGGCGCCGGGCTTTGCCGAAACGCCTGGCAAGTTCGAGACGACCGTCCGTCTTGCGACGATCATGTTCCCCTATCTGATCTGCATGTCGCTCGCGGCGATGATGGCGGGCATGCTGAATTCGTTGCGCCGCTATTTCGCGGCTGCCATCGCACCCGCCTTCCTGAACATCATCCTGATCGGTGTGCTGGCCTATGCATGGTACCATGGCCTGGATGCGCATGACGTCGGATTCGGCCTGTCCTGGGGCGTGCTGGCGGCGGGCATCGTGCAACTCGCCATCGTCTGGGTGGCGGTGCGCAATGCCGGCATCGCGATCGGTTTTCGCCGGCCGAAGCTGACCCCCAACGTCAAGCGGCTCCTGATCCTGGCGCTGCCGGCCGCGATCACCGGCGGCATAACCCAGATCAACCAGCTGATCGGCACCGCGATCGCATCGGCGCAAAACAGCGCGGTCTCCTCGCTTGCCTATGCCGATCGCGTCTACCAGTTGCCGCTCGGCGTCGTCGGCGTCGCGGTCGCCATCGTGCTTCTGCCCGAGCTGTCGCGCGCGCTGAAATCCGGCAACCTGATCGAGGCCGCCAATCTGCAGAACCGCTCGGTCGAGTTCACTCTGTTCCTGACCCTGCCGGCCGCCGCCGCACTTTGGGTAATGTCGGAGCCGATCGTGCGGCTGGTTTATGAACGCGGAGCGTTTGCCGCCAACCACTCGACGCCGACCGTGGCGGCGATCCTGGCCATCTTCGGCCTCGGCCTGCCGGCCTTCGTGTTGATCAAGGCGTTTACTCCTGGCTATTTCGCACGAGAGGATACGCGCACACCGATGATCTTTGCCGCCATCTCGGTGGCGGTGAACGTCGCCACGGCGCTGACGCTGTTTCCGTCGATGGGCGCGCCCGGCATCGCGGTGGCCTCGGCCGTGGCGGGCTGGGTCAATGCGGTGATGCTGCTCGGGACACTGATCCGGCGCGGTCACTGGGGCCGCGACGTGCCGCTCTTGAAGCGGATTCCGCGACTGGTGCTGTCGGCGATCGTGATGGGCGTGGCGCTCTATTTCGCCGAACACTGGCTGGCCGCCAGGATCGGCCCCGGTTCGCCGCTGCTGATCAAGGCGACGACGGTGCTGGCGCTGGTGGCTGGCGGGGCGATGCTCTATTTCGTCACCGCCTTCGCCACCGGCGGCGCCGATTTCGGCATGATCCGGCGCAATGCGACAAGGCGCGGGCCCAAGGCACCGCCATCCTCCGCGAAAATCGAACTGGACGAATAGGCAGCGCGGCCCGCGGCGCAAGGCCGGTCTTGATCGGCGCGCCGGCTTCGTCCATAAGCGCGCCGTCGAAAGACTTTCGCCGCGCGCGGTTTCCAGCCGCATGATTGGCTCCAAAAAGTCTGCAGCTTTTTGGAATCATGCTTATACGGCCCTCCACAAGCCAAGGGATCAAGAAATGTCCGCCTTCAAGCCACTCGTCTTCTCCGGTGTCCAGCCGACCGGCAATCTGCATCTCGGCAACTATCTCGGCGCCATCAAGAAATTCGTCGCCCTGCAGGACACGTCCGACTGCATCTATTGCGTCGTCGACCTGCATTCGCTCACCGCCCAACTCGTCCATGAAGACCTCGCCGACCAGACACGGTCGATCACGGCGGCATTCCTGGCCTCGGGCATCGACCCGAAGAAGCACATCGTCTTCAACCAGTCCCGGGTCATGCAGCACGCCGAGCTCGCCTGGATCTTCAACTGTGTCGCGCGCATCGGCTGGATGAACCGCATGACGCAGTTCAAGGACAAGGCCGGCAAGGACCGCGAGAACGCCTCGCTTGGCCTGCTTGCCTATCCGAGCCTGATGGCGGCCGACATCCTGCTCTACCGCGCCACGCATGTGCCGGTGGGCGAAGACCAGAAGCAGCACCTGGAACTGACCCGCGACATCGCGCAGAAGTTCAACAACGACTTCTCGGACCGCATCGCCCGGCTGGGCGTCGGCGTCGAGATGCAGGTCGGCGAAGAGACCGTGCACGGCTATTTCCCGCTGACCGAGCCGGTCATCGGCGGGCCGGCGGCGCGCATCATGTCGCTGCGCGACGGCTCGAAGAAAATGTCGAAGTCGGACCCTTCGGACCTGTCGCGCATCAACCTGACGGATGATGCCGATGCGATCTCCAAGAAGATCCGCAAGGCCAAGACCGACCCGGAGGCGTTGCCGAGCGAACTGGATGGCCTGGCCGCCCGTCCCGAGGCGGAAAACCTGGTCGGCATCTATGCGGGTCTCGCCGAGATTTCCAAGGAAGCCGTGCTGAAGGAGTTCGCCGGCCAGCAGTTTTCGGTGTTCAAGCCGGCGCTGGCCGACCTTGCGGTGGAAAAGCTGGCGCCCATCGCCAGCGAGATGCGCCGCATTTCCGACGACCGCGCCTATGTCGACGCCGTGCTGAAGGATGGTGGCGAGCGCGCCCGCGTGCTGGCCGAAGCGACGATGAAGACGGTGCGGGACATCATCGGCCTGCTGCAGGGCTGATCCTCATTCGATCGCACCAACTGCCATACCGGGCGGCGACTTGCCGCCGGTCCGCGGCGGTGGCAGATTGTGCGCGAAACACACCGAGTAGATAGACATGGTCTCCAAACGCCTCAGTCGCGAAGCCGGTCATCGCCGCAAATTCCTGGCCATCATCGACGACACGCCGGAATGCGAGCGCGCCGTCGCCTATGCGTCGAAGCGGGCGCAGAGCACCAACGGCACGCTCGTGCTGCTCTACGTCATCGAGCCGGACGACTTCCAGCACTGGCTGGGCGTCGAGAAGATCATGCGCGAGGAGGCCACCGCCACGGCGCGCGGCACCCTTGACCGCTATGCCAGCAAGGTGCGCCAGAAACTGGGCATCGAGCCGGAAGTGGTGGTGCGCGAAGGCAAGCCGACGGAAGAGATCCACAAGCTGATCGAGGAAGACCAGGATATCGCGATCCTCGTGCTGGCAGCGGGCGCTGGCAAGGAGGGACCCGGACCTCTGGTCGGCGCGGTGGCAGGCAAGGGCGCCGCCTTCCCGATTCCGGTGACCGTGGTGCCACAGAACCTTTCCGACGAGGAGATCGACAGCCTCGCATGAGGTATGCTGATATTCAACTGAGGCCAGCCTGCAAATGGCTGATACCTGCGCTTCCGGTGCTCGCATACTTCAAGTACGCTCCGCTCCGGTTCTCGTAAGCCACCATTTTCGGCGTGGCCCGACCTGACTCTCAACACGCCTCAAGGTGCGTTGCGGAGCGCAAAAACATTCCGCCAGCCAGCTGTTGCGGCGATGCGTTTCGCTTGAATGTCCAGCCGATAGAGCCTATTTAGAACTATTCCAAACTGATTGCCCGAAACGGGCATGGAGACAGCCATGTTCATCCAGACCGAATCGACGCCGAACCCGGCGACGCTGAAATTCCTGCCCGGCAAGGAAGTGCTTGTCGAAGGCACGGCGGATTTCCGCGATGCCGACAGCGCCGCCGTGGCCTCGCCGCTGGCAGGCCGGCTGTTTGAGATCCCCGGCGTCACCGGCGTGTTCTTCGGCTATGATTTCATCACGGTGACCAAGGACGGGCCCGACTGGCAGCATCTGAAGCCGGCTATCCTGGGCGCCATCATGGAGCATTTCATGTCCGGCGCGCCGGTGATGGCCAAGGCCGGCCCTGCCGCCGAAACCAGCCAGACCGGCGAGTTCTACGACAAGGCCGACGAGGAACTCGTCATCACCATCAAGGAGCTGCTGGACACCCGGGTGCGCCCGGCCGTGGCGCAGGATGGCGGCGACATCACCTTCCGCGGCTTCGAGAACGGCACCGTGTTCCTGCACATGAAGGGTGCCTGCGCCGGATGCCCGTCTTCGACGGCGACGTTGAAGCACGGCATCCAGAACCTGCTTCGGCATTTCGTGCCGGAAGTGCAGCAGGTGGAACAGGTTTCCTGATCATCCGCCGGTCGCCAAGCGGCGGCATGAAATCATCACAGCGACAAAAACAAAAAACCGGGCCAAAGTGCCCGGTTTTCTGTTTTGGGACGTCAGTTGTTGCCTAGACGGTCCGCGTATGAAAGCTACCAATTTCTAGTGTGATCACAATCTTTCCGACAGCCGGATTCCTCGGATCATGGCCTAAAGAACAATGACCTTGGCGCCGACCTCGGCGCGGTCATAGAGGTCGATAATATCCTGGTTCATCAGCCGGATGCAGCCTGACGACATCGCCTTGCCGATCGAGTTCCATTCCGGGCTGCCATGCAGGCGATAGCCCATGTCGCCACCCTTGTTGAACAGATACAGGGCGCGCGCGCCGAGCGGGTTTTTCAACCCCGGATCCATGCCGTTGGCAAACTTGGCCAGTTCCGGCTGACGCTTGATCATTTCGCGTGGCGGCGTCCAGGTCGGCCATTCACGCTTCAAGGCGACGTGAGCGGTACCGTGCCACTCGAACCCCTCGCGGCCGACGCCGATGCCGTAGCGAATGGCCCGGCCGTCAGCCTCGACAAAGTAGAGGAACTTGTTCTGGGTATCGACGATGATCGTGCCCGGCTTTTCCTTGGTGTCGTAGTCCACCTCTTGCCGATGGAACTGCCTCGGCACCTTCTCGATCGGGATGCGCGGCAACTGGTAGCCCGCGTCGCTGACCGCGCCATAGTCGTTGGAGAATATCTGCGACCCGATGGTGCTGCAACCACTGATGGCAGTTGACAGGGCAAGAGCGGCGACGATTGCAAACGACTTCATGCGCATAAATTAATCCGATGTCCCGCCCAACGTCAGCGGCGCGAGTCAGCCGCTTTTCGCCGTCATTCATGCTGGCATTTGCTTTGCTTGCCAAGCGCGGGATGCCCATATGCGGGAATTGACGGGCTGGTAACCTTATCACTATGGCATTTCGGCAACATGCCTCACAGGATTGTGAAGGAAATTCAATGGGGGCGACATCGAACGGTTACCTGGAATCGAGAACCGGTCATGAATGTCGGTGACGCAGCCCAACGGTCCGGCCTGCCGGCCAAGACCATCCGCCACTGGCGAGTCCATCCGCTGCCATGAGGAGACCGGCCTGCTGGCCGTATTCGACCTGGATTCGGTTCCCGAGAATCCTGGTCTGTCTGGACGTATGGCTGCGCCCGACGATCTAATTCGGTTCCAGAAATACTAGACGCTCATCGCGGATTTAATGACAGTGACCGAACTGGCAAGCGGCGTTACGGTTTGACCTAGGGTTGTGTCATGGCGTTGAAAATCCCGACGCCAACTATCGCGCACGGGGCAGCGGCTCCAATCCCTCCCACAATGATGCACCACCAGGCGCGGCCATTTCCCTGAAGCAGGGGATTCATTCTTATCATCCGTCGCGCCATAAGCCCCTGGTAAAGTGCATAAGAAGACCCGAAACCGGCGAGCCAAATAACGGAAAATGCGACGCCCCGCGTGAGCATCTTATTGAGCCTCGTCTGCTCGACCGTCAAACTTGCATTCTCAACAGACATAGCTCCCTCCCCAACAGGAACTGAATTCATAGCGCCAGCGGCCCGCCTGATGGAAGGGCTGCCTTGTAGCGCTGGTTCCACAGTATTTGCAGGGTGGGTTTATCAACCAGATAACCGCCTTACCAAAGGCGATGATGTAGTTTGCAAACACGGCTCGCCCAGTAAATGCCATATCCTCTAGATGTAGTTGTTATTGCGGAACATCTGACGAACATCCCTGCATATAGCGTTTTTCTCGACTCTATGAGCAAGTTCTGATATGGATTTGAATCAGTTGCGGGAGCGGTCCTGACCGACCGGCTCCCGCGACGTCCGCGACCAGAACGGTGAGCCGTCGCAGACGTATTCGCATTTCGTTTCAACGGGCGTCGGCTCTGCCCTTTTTAGTAAAGGCTAGTGCTATGAACCGTCTTGCATCTGCATTCTACGGCGAGGACGCCAAGAAGCTTGAAGTGTGGAGGAAAGGACGACCTATCTTGGGCTATGAAGACACGGTCTGGCGTCATGATGACTTCGGCAAGGTCATCCGCTGGTCTGACTATGGCGATCGCTCATCCGAGTTCGGATGGGAAATCGACCACATTCATCCCACATCTCTTGGCGGCATCGACCATATCTCGAATCTTCGCCCTCTTCACCACAGGGTGAACTCGGGGCTCGGCGGCTTGCTCTCGGGAATTCGGTAGATCAGCAGAAACGAGAATCTGCGCGATCTGTGTCGGATCATTTTCATCAGGGATGGGCACAACGAAAAGGCCCATCCCCTTCAGTGTTTCATAGAGTCGCTGGTTTCTCGATCCGCCGTCCATATGTTCCGGGACAAGCATTTCTACCACCTATTTTGTGCGTTTCCTTGCGCCCTTAACGCTCGACTGACGCTTTGGTTTCGGCGCGGGTGGCATATGCGCCAGCTTGCCCATTAGGCTGTCAGCAGCGGATTTCTCGCCATAGGCCTCAAGCTGCCGAGCCGTCTCCAGAAACACTTCGTATTGCGACTGGGTGATGGCGGTCGGTTCAACGATTAATTACTTGCGCAAGGGCTAGCCCCCGGGGGCCGTATCCTCAGAGGTACTACAGGGCCTATAGCCATTCCCCTACGGCTGGGTAGCGTCCCCACTGTTCAACCGGGGCGGATAACCGGGCGGGTCTTCAAACGCTACCCCTGCTATTTTTTGCTGGGAAACGATGAAGCGCAACACGTTTGACGCTAGCACGTACTCCGTTGGCTTGGTGCATTGCCATTCAACTTTAACAATGACGGCGTCTGCATCAACGCTGGTGGTCTGTGCGGGTTTTCCCTCATTTTGAATGAGCGGCTTTGAACAGTCCGATCCGGGAAGAAGTTTAATGAACTCTGGAAAAAGCTCAGCCAAAGGCGAACCGTGGTCAAATATGATGGCGGGAGCATCCGGCACCAGGAGCGTCTTGGCCTGCTCGGGATTTTCGACTGAGAGGTCAATGTAGTTCTCTACCAACTTTGCGGGCGCGATTTCGGAAGCATCCGCTGCGGCCATAGGCAGGCAGGCAGCGATTGCCACCGATATACAATTAAACTTCGCGACACGCATCAGCGGTGCTTACCATGTGACGAGTGTCTAGGGTAGGGCCGGCCTATCGAGGACCATATTCCTATTCTCCTTTGGGTTTGTAAACCATATAACCGCCTTACCAAATAGGGTTCAAACCGTGAACAAAATCTGGCATGGTGCCTGTCATGCCCATCATCTCACCGATTCCCCTCAACCCCCTGATCGACGGTCGCCAGTCCGAGCGCGCCATGCTGGTGCGGCGTGGCGTACAGCGACTGCTGAGGGACATGGGCGCGCATGTGCTGCCGGAATTGTCGCTGGCGACCGGCCGCCGGGCCGACCTCGTGGCATTGACCCGGCAGGGTGACATCTGGATCATCGAGATCAAATCCTCGATCGAGGATTTCAAGGTTGACCGCAAATGGCCTGACTACCGTCTGCATTCCGACCGCTTCTTCTTCGCCACCCATCCCGGCGTGCCCGCGGAGATCTTTCCAGAGGAATGCGGCTTCATCCTCTCCGACGGCTACGGCGCCGAGATCCTGCGCGATGCGCCGGAACACCGCATGGCGGCGGCAACGCGCAAGGCGCTGATGTTGCGCATCGCCCGGGCCGGCGCGGCGCGGCTGCTGGCGGCGGAGCTGGCCGGTGTGTCGGTGCCGGCACTGGAGGGTGAGAGCGAGTAATCGCTGTGAAATGTCGGAGGGCGATCGGGCAGCTTTCCGATGTCAGTGCCGCCCCTCATCTGCCTGCCGGCGTTCGTCATTCGAAAAGCCAAGCAATTGGCTTTTCGTCCGCAAGCGGACCATTCCTCAACTCCCCGTATAGTGACGGGGAGAAGGACGCCCTCATCGCCGATTTCGCCAATCGCATACGTTGCAAAAAGGCGCCAGCGTTGCGGTCAGCCCCCTTCTCCCCGTTTACGGGGAGAAGATGCCGGCAGGCAGATGAGGGGCGGCGCGAACGTCGCCGAAATGCGCGCCTGCCTCCAAACCTCTGACCAATTCTACTCCCCGCTCTCTTCCACCCCACGCGGTGCCGGGGCCATCAGCAGCACGGCGGCACCGAGCAGCGCGGCGATGAAGGAGCCGGCGAGGATGCCGACCTTGACCGCGTCCTGCAACGCCACGTCGCTGGCGAAGGCGAGCAGGCCTATGAACAGGCTCATGGTGAAGCCGATGCCGCAGAGCAGCGAGACGCCCAGCATATGCAGCCAGCCGGCATTGACCGGCAGGTCTGCGAAGCCAAGCCGGATGGCAAGAGCCGAGGACCCGAACACGCCAACCAGCTTGCCGACGACGAGGCCGGCGGCGACGCCCAGCGTCAGCGGTTCGATCAGGGCCGCCGGGCTCAACCCGGCCAGCGAGACGCCGGCATTGGCAAAGCCGAAGATCGGGATGACGAAAAAGGGCACGATCTTGTGCAGGCCGTGTTCGAGCTGGTGCAGCGGCGAATGATCGAGATCGTGGCCAGTGCCCGGTGATACCTTGAGAGGGATGGTGAGGGCCAGGGCCACGCCGGCGAGCGTGGCATGGACGCCCGACTTCAGCACCAGCACCCACAGGATGATGCCCAGCACGATATAGGGGACCAGCGTCACCACGCGCATGCGGTTGAGCACGATGAGGACCGCGATGACAGCAAACGCGGCGCCGAGATAGGCCAGCGACAGGCCTTTAGTATAGAATATGGCGATGATGATGACGGCGCCGAGATCGTCGATGATGGCGAGCGCGGTGAGGAAGATCTTCAGCGATGTCGGCACGCGCTTGCCGAGCAGGGACAGCACGCCGAGCGCAAACGCAATGTCGGTGGCGGTGGGAATTGCCCAGCCGGACAGGGCAGCCCCGTTGTTGCGGTTGATGGCGACATAGACGAGTGCGGGAACCACCATGCCGCCGGCCGCGGCAATGCCGGGCAGGACGCGTCGCGGCCAGGTCGAGAGCTGGCCGTCCAGCATCTCGCGCTTGATCTCGAGGCCGACCAGCAGGAAGAACACGGCCATCAGCCCGTCATTGACCCAGTGGGACACGCTGAGCGGTCCGACATAGGCATGGAGGACGGAGAAATAGGTTTCGGCGAGCGGCGAATTGGCGACGATCAGGGCAAGGGCGGCAGCCACCATGAGGATGATGCCACCGGCCGCCTCGCCATCGAGAAATTCCCTGAAGATGGAGACCGGCCGCGGCTTCCTGTCCTGCATATCGCCTCCATCATATCGAGCCGGCAGGGCCGACGTTACCGTCCGGGATGATGCGCAAACATCTATGACGGGGCAAGGTTTTATAGCGCCGCGCGACCTTTTGGATTTTACGCAAGGTCAGCGGCCAAAACCTTTTCCGATCGGATTTCCAGGCCTCAGCGCGGCGCGCGCTTGGCGAGTATCCGCTGCAGCGTGCGGCGATGCATGTTGAGCCGGCGCGCGGTCTCGGAGACGTTGCGGTCGCACATCTCATAGACGCGCTGGATGTGTTCCCAGCGCACACGGTCGGCCGACATCGGATTTTCCGGCGGCGCGGCACGTTCGCCGCTCGTGCGGGTCAGGGCCCCGAAAATATCGTCGGCATCCGCAGGCTTCGACAGATAGTCGACGGCGCCGAGCTTCACCGCCGTCACCGCGGTGGCGATGTTGCCATAGCCGGTCAGGATGACGGTGCGGGCATCCTCGCGCTTTTCGCGAATGGCGGCGACGACATCGAGGCCATTGCCGTCACCCAGCCGCATGTCGACCACCGCATAGGCTGGCGGATTGGCGCGCGCCTTGGCGACCGCCTCCTCGACGCTCTCGGCCGTCTCGACCACGAACCCCCTTGTTTCCATGGCTCTGGCAAGGCGGGTGAGGAATGGCTTGTCGTCGTCGACGATCAGCAGCGAGGTATCCTCGCCTTCAACCATTGCTCCAATCGCTTCGTCGCCTGTCATCGTCTTGTCATTCCTGCTGCCTGAATTTTACGCAGATATCGCTCCACAGCGCCATTGTCCAATTTAGGCGGTATCAAACATGTTGGCTGAAGCCGATTCCGGGTTGAGGAAGACGCTGCGCGGCCACGATATCTGCACGATGGCGCCTTCGCCGAGCCCGCTCGAATTGCGAAAATCAAGCGCGGCGCCCGAGCGCTCCAGGAGTGTCTTGGCGATGAAAAGGCCCAGGCCCAGACCGCCGCCGGCTTCGGTGCCCTGACGCGTCGACATATAGGGTTCGCCGATACGGTCGATGATCTCGGCGGGGAAGCCCGGTCCGTCGTCGATGATCGAGAAGACGACAGTGGCCTCGTCCCAGTTCCAGCTTATCGTGACGCTTTTCCGGGCAAAGTCGACGGCATTCTCGACCAGATTGCCAAGGCCGTAGATGACGCCCGGATTGCGCCGTCCGACCGGCTCGGGCCCGGTGCGTTCGCCTGGCCGAAGCTTGATCGAAATGCCGAAGTCCCGGTGCGGGGCGATGACCTCCTCGACCAGCGACGTCAGCGGCAATCGCGCCAGATGCGCCTCGCCCTCCGACGACAGGCTGGTCAGGCGCTTGAGGATTTCACGGCAGCGCTCGCTCTGCGAGCGAAGCAGCTTCACGTCCTCGCCGTATTTCGGGTCCTTGCCGAGCGCCTTCTCCATTTCCTTGGCGACAAGCGTGATGGTGGCGAGCGGCGTGCCAAGCTCGTGCGCGGCGGCGGCCGCCAGTCCGTCCAGCGCCGAAAGGTGCTGCTCGCGCTGCAGCACCAGTTCGGTGGCCGCGAGCGCATTGGCCAGAAGCCGCGCTTCGGCGGCGACCCTGAAGGCGTACATCGCGGTGAAGGCGATCGAGGACAGCACGGCCATCCACATGCCGGCGACATAGATGAAGGGCATCACCAGCGGCGCTCCCTCATACCAGGGCAGTGGCAAATGCAGGAAGACCAGCAGGGTCGCCGCCGTCATCACGAGCGCGCCGAGGATCGCGGTGAGCCGCAAGGGCAGCGATGTCGCCGAGATGACCACGGGCACGGTCATCAGCAGCGAAAACGGATTGGTGAGGCCGCCGGTCATGTAGAGCAGTCCGGCAAGCTGCAGGCTGTCGAAGACCAGGATGCCGAAGGCCGCTAACGGGGTGAGCCGATGCGCGGCCGGAAAGCGAAAGGCGAGAAACAGGTTCATCCAGGCGGAGCACGCGATGAGCGCGAAGCAGAGGCTGACCGGCAGCGGGAATTTCAGGCCATAGGCAACGACAAGCACCGTCAGGCTCTGGCCGACAATGGCAAGCCAGCGCAGCCTGATCAGCGTGTTGAGGCGCAGCCTCTGGCTTTGCTGGAAGTCGGGTGTTCTGACGATATTGATCATGGTCAAGGATTACAGGCGTGAGGCTGGAAACGCTAGAGCCCGTTCCATCCCGGCAGGAATCGGGATGGGGCTCTATCTGTTTGTTTGAGCATGATCTTTTCCGAAAACCGGGTTCCGTTTTTCGGGATCATGCTTAGGTGCCGCGCGGTTTGGCGCGACTGGTGGCGGCGGCCAGAAGCGGATTTTCCGGCCAGACGTGCTTGGGATAGCGGCCACGCATGTCGGCGCGCACATCGGTCCAGGAACCCCGCCAGAAGCCGGGCAGGTCGCGCGTCGTCTGGATGGGGCGGTGCGCCGGCGAAAGCAACTCGAGTGTCAACGGCACGGTTCCACCTGCAATGGAAGGATGCCGGTCGAGGCCAAACAGTTCCTGCACGCGAACCGCCAGAACCGGCCACTCGCCGTCATAGCGGATCGGCACGCGGCTGCCGGAGGGCGCGTCGAAATGAGTGGGCGCCAGGGCTTCGATCCGGCGCTGGAGGTCGTGCGGCACCAGGGACGTCAACCCGGACGAGAGCGCGCCCGCATCGATGGCATTGAGCGACGCCGCGCCCGAAAGGAACGGCAGCAGCCAGTCATCGAGGCGTTCCATGAGCGCCGCGTCGGACACGTCCGGCCAGGCTGCACCAAGGCCGCGATGCAGCCAGGACAGGCGTTGGCGCAGCGTCTCGGCTTCCTTGCTCCACGGCAGCAGCGACAGCCCGTGCTCACGCAAGGCATCGAGGATCGCCCGGTCGGCATCGGCGCCGGTTGGCGCCGGCAGCATGCGTTCGGAGATAGCAATGGCACCAAGGCGGATGGTCTCGCGTACGCGCACCGCACGCTTGTCACGGTCGAAGCTGGTTTCGCGGCGAGTCTCGATCCTGTCGGCCAGTGCGGCGCGGATATCGGGCTCATCGATCGGCGCAGCCGCTGAGATGCGCGCGTTCTGCGCCTTGCCCTGCAGGTCCGCGACGACCAGCCAGGCCTCTCCCGCCAACGGATCGGCGGCATCGAGCATCGCGCCCGAGCCATTGGCCAGCACGAAACGGCCACGCTCACCCCTAGCCTTGGCGACACGATCGGGCCAGGCGTGGACAAGCAGCGATCCGCAGGAAGCCGGCTCGCTGTTCATCCCGCCGCCAGCCTGTTTCGCCAGTCGTTCCGCAAGCTGCCGTGCAGCGGTGGCGCGCGGCGACCTCTCGGAGCGGAATCGCATCAGCCGCCGTTCAAGATCGGCGCCGTCGCCGCCGAGGCCGCGTTCGGTGAGCAGCACGGCAAGCATCGCCGCCTCATGGGCATGGCCAGTTCTCGCGGCCACGGCGACCATATGGGCGAGCCGCACCGGCAGAGCAAGCCGGCGCATCGCGGCACCTGCCTCGGTCAACCGCCCTGCCCCGTCGATCGCATCGAGCGCGCCCAGCAGCACCCTTGCCTCATTGAGCGCGGGAGCCGGCGGCGGATCGAGGAAGGAAAGGGTGGTCGGGTCGGCGACGCCGAAAGCCGCGCAATCGAGCATCAATCCGGACAGGTCGGCCTCGAGGATTTCCGGCGGCGTGAAGGCGGGGAGCGCGGCCGTCTGCTCGGCCCGCCACAGCCGGATGGCTACGCCCGGTTGCGTGCGCCCGGCCCGACCGGCCCGCTGGTCGGCGGAGGCCCTGCTGACGCGCACCGTCTCCAGCCGCGTCAAGCCGCTGGCCGGCTCGTAGCGCGGCAGACGCGACAGGCCGGAATCGACGATGACGCGCACGCCATCGATGGTGATGGACGTCTCGGCGATCGAAGTCGCCAGTACCACCTTGCGGCGGCCGGATGGCGACGGCTTGATCGCCGCGTCCTGTGCCTTGCCGTCGAGCATGCCGTAGAGCGGCACGATATCGGTTTCGGCGCCAAGCTTGCCGGCCAGCCGTTCGGCGGTGCGCTCGATCTCGCGCTGGCCGGGCAGGAAGGCGAGTACGCTGCCGCTCTCGTCGGCAAGCGCCGAACGGATCGCCTTGGCCATGGCGTCCTCGATCGCGATGCTGGCTGGCCTTTCGTCGTAACGGATGTCTACAGGAAAAGCGCGTCCCTCGCTTTCGATCACCGGCGCGCCCGACAGCAGCCTGGCGACACGCGCTCCGTCGAGCGTCGCCGACATCACAGCCAAGCGCAGGTCCGGCCGCAACGCGCCCTGCACGTCGAGCGCCAGCGCCAGGCCGAAATCGCCGTCGAGCGAGCGCTCATGGAATTCGTCGAAGATCACCGCCGAGATGCCGGGCAGTTCGGGATCGTCGAGGATCATCCGCGCCAGCACGCCTTCGGTGACGACCAGGATTCTTGTGCGGGCCGAGGTTCGGTTCTCCATACGCATGGCATAGCCGACAGTGGCGCCGGGTTCCTCGCCCAACAATTCGGCCATGCGGCGGGCGGCGGCGCGGGCGGCGAGCCGGCGCGGTTCGAGCAGGATGATCTTGCCCGCGCCAAGCCAAGGCGCATCGAGCAGTGCCAGCGGCACCAGCGTCGTCTTGCCGGCGCCGGGCGGAGCGACCAGCACAGCGCTGTTGCCTCGGCCGAGCGCATCACTCAGCGCCGGCAGCACGGCGGATACCGGAAGCTCCGGCAAGGGTTTTATCGTCATCGCGTCCGCATATCAGCGGTCGCGGTCGCCATGCAACGTGGGCGGCTGATACACACTCAAAGTCGGGTCCGCGAAAAAGGGTTCCAGCGCACCGTGCCCAGCCGTGCCTCCTCCCGCACCATGGTCAACAGGCCGGAGCCGCCGACAACCGCGAGGCCGACCAGCGACAGCCAGTCCGGGTATTCCTGGAAGAACAGGGCGCCGAGGATCACCGCCCAGACGATCTGCGAATAATGCGTCGGGGCGATCCGGTTGGCGGGCGCGTATTTGGCTGCCAGCAGTTGCAGCAATTGCCCGCCTGCGGTGAACGCGCCCGCCAGCACCAGCCAGACAAGCTGCATGGCATTCGGCAAGGTGAAAGAGGTGGCGGCGGCGCCGACCCCGTTGAAAACAAGGCCATAGCCCACAAGCACGCCGAGCATCGATGTCCGCTTTTCCTGCTGGGCAAGCGATCGCATCAGGATGATGATGGTCGCGGCGAGGAAAGCATTCACAAAGGCGGCCAAATGGCCGAGGTTCAATTCACGAAAACCCGGCCGCACCACCAGCATCACCCCGGCAAAGCCCGCGAACACCGCCAACCACCGCCAGGGGCCAACCTTTTCCTTGAGGATGACCGTCGACAGGATGGTGACCAGCAAGGGAGCCAGAAAGACCAGGGCGTAGACTTCGGCCAGCGGAATGGTGGTGAAGGAATAGACGCTGAGCACACCCGAGGCGATGCCGGCCCAGGCCCGCGCCTGCACGGCCCACGGCCGCTTCATGCGCCAGAAATCACGCCAGCGCTCGCCCGCCGGGCGCGTGAAGAACAGGAAAAAGCCGGCAAACAAGGTCCCGAAGAAGCCGATCTCGAAGACGGTGAACTGCCCACCCAGGCTCTTGATAACGGCATCGCTGCCCGAATAGCTTGCATAGGCGATCAGGGCGAGCAGAATTCCGTTCGTCACGTTTTTCCATTTCCGGGGAGAGAGTGGCTTGAAAATACTGGCGCTCGGTGCGCATCCGGACGACATCGAGATCTTCATGTTCGGTACGATGGCCGCCTATGCGGCGCAAGGCGCAGAACTCACTTTTGCCGTGGCCACGGATGGGGCCAGGGGCGGCAAGAGTGATCCCAGGGTTCTCGCCCGTGTCCGTCGCGAGGAAGCAACGGCCGCAGCCGCCCTGCTTGGCGCGGCGCCGCGCTTCCTCGACTTTCCCGATGGCGAGTTGGTGGCCGATGCCGCGCTGATCGGCGCGCTGAAAACGTTGATACGCGAGTCCGGGCCGGATCTGGTGATCACGCATGCACCCAACGACTATCACGCCGACCATCGCGCGCTGTCGGACGGCGTGCGTATCGCCGCCTCGTTCGGGGTTCCCGTTGTCCACGCCGACACGATGGGCGGCACCGGGTTTTCACCAACGCATTATGTCGATATTTCCGCTCATGCCGACATCAAGGCGAAGGCGATCCGGATGCATCGGTCGCAGGGGCCGGAGCAATATGTCGACAGGGCGCGCATCCAGAATGAATTCCGCGCCGGTCAATGCAACGGCGTCCCCGGTTCATTGGCCGAGGCCTTCCGCTTCGAGCCTACATTTCCCTTCGCCGACATACGCGCCTTGTTGCCGCCAGCGCCGCCTCTCCGGCCGGTGATGCCAAACCCGAACACCGTCTTCGAGGCTGGCTGAACGGTCACCGGACAAGCCGGCAGGTCGCTATTTCCCAACGATTTCAATCACCCGTTTCGCCATGCTGCGGCGCAGCAACGAATTCGCTTGCGTTGTTTAGTAAAAATTGCATCACTAAACAAATTACTAAACATCTGCCGCGCTGCCGCGCCGCCATGTTTAGGCCCCTGAGGAGAGGGGTTGAGGTTTTGAAACCGTCATCCGGACGCGTTTCGCAAATGGGAGGAAGGCATGAAATCGAGCTTGAAACTGGCGTTGGGACTGGCCTCGGCGATATCAGCGTCGACTGCCGCCTCGAGTGTCGCGCACGCTGAAGACCTGACGCTGTGCTGGGCCGCCTGGGACCCGGCAAACGCGCTTGTCGAACTTTCCAAGGACTTCACCAAGCAGACCGGCATCGGCATGAAATTCGAATTCGTGCCATGGACCAACTATGCCGACCGTTTCCTCAACGAACTGAACTCGCACGGCAAGCTTTGCGACCTGATCATCGGCGACAGCCAGTGGATCGGCGGCGCCGCCGAGAACGGCCACTACGTCAAGCTGAACGAATTCTTCGACAAGGAGAAGATCAGCATGGACGACTTCGTGCCGGCGACGGTCCTGGGCTATTCGGAGTGGCCGAAGAACACGCCGAACTACTGGGCATTGCCGGCGATGGCCGACGCGGTCGGCTGGACCTATCGCAAGGACTGGTTCTCCAAGCCGGAGCTGCAAGCCGAGTTCAAGACGAAATACGGACGCGATCTGGCGCCGCCCAAGACCTATGATGAACTCAAGGACATCGCCAAGTTCTTCCAGGGCCGCGACATCGACGGCAAGAAGGTCTACGGCGCCTATATCTTCACCGAGCGGGGCTCGGAAGGCATCACCATGGGCGTGACAAACGTCCTCTACGACTACGGCTTCCAATACGAAAATCCGAAGAAGCCATATGACATGAAGGGGTTCGTCAATTCGGCGGGCGCGGCAAAGGGCCTGGAATTCTACAAGGATCTCTACAAGTGCTGCACCGCGCCAGGCATGACCGATGCCTACATGTCGGAGGGGCTTGACGCCTTCAAGTCAGGCCAGGTGGCCATGCAGATGAACTGGTTCGCCTTCTTCCCCGGCTTGTACAAGGACCCGAACGTCGGTGGCGACAAGATCGGGTTCTTCCCCAACCCTGCCGGCCCGGAGGGGCAATTCACCCAACTCGGCGGCCAGGGCATCTCCGTGGTCTCGTACTCGGACCATAAGGACGCCGCACTGAAGTACATCAAGTGGTTCGCCAAGCCGGCTGTCCAGCAGAAGTGGTGGGAGATCGGCGGCTACTCGGCGCTGAAGGCAGTGGTGGAAGCCCCGTCATTCCCGAAAAGCGCGCCCTTCGCCCCTGACTTCCTCGTATCGATGCAGATGGTGAAGGACTTCTGGGCCGAGCCGAGCTACGCCACACTGCTGCAGGCGATGCAGAAACGCGTCCATGACTATGTCGTGGCCGACCAGGGCACCGCCCAGGAAGCGCTCGACAGCCTGGTCAAGGACTGGACATCGACCTTCCAGGACGACGGCAAGATGTAAGGCTCCTCCCGAGCCACGACCGAGTGTCCCGTGCCGCCCTTGGCACGGGACACAGTTCAGATAAATTCCATCATCGAGACGAGCACGTGACCGAAGCAGGAATGACCATGCTCAATCGGACCGCGGACAGCGTTGCCCGGGCGACCCCGGAACCGTTGGCGCGCAAGGTCCGCGGCATCAGCGACAAGGGCCTGGCGTGGCTGTTCATCTCGCCGACGATCCTTCTGCTGCTCGCCATCAACATCTTCCCGCTGTTCTGGGCGATCTATCTGTCCTTCACCAACTACCGCGCCAACCGGTCCAACGAGGTTGTGAAGAACCTCGGCTTTGCCAACTACCAGCGCATCCTCGGCGACCATGACGTCTGGATCGCCATGCAGACGACGGCGCATTTCGTGTTCTGGACCATCCTGCTGCAGACGGTGATCGGCTTCACGCTGGCCTGGCTGATCGACCGGAAGTTCCGTGGCCACGCCTTCTGGACGACCATCATCCTGGTGCCGATGATGCTTTCGCCCGCAGTGGTCGGCAATTTCTGGCGCTTCCTGTACCAACCTCAGACCGGCCTCTTCAATTACATCGTCGCCTTTTTCACGGGAGTGCCGCCTTCCTCCTTCGAGATGCTGGGCAGCGTGCAGCTCGCGCCATGGGCGATCGTCATCGTCGACACCTGGATGTGGACGCCCTATGTGATGCTGATCTGCCTCGCCGGCCTGCGCTCGATCCCGGAATATATCTATGAGGCGGCCGAGGTCGACCGCGCCTCGAACTGGCGGCAGTTCTGGTCGATCACGCTGCCGATGGCGCTGCCCTTCATCATGCTGGCGGTGCTGTTTCGCGGCATCGAGAACTTCAAGATGTTCGACATGGTCAACCTGCTCACCGGCGGCGGACCTGGCTCGACCACCGAGGTTGCCTCGATCACGCTGAAGCGGCAGGCCTTCGAGAGCTGGCGCACCGGCTATTCCTCGGCCTTCGCCATCATCCTCTTCGTCGCGGTGTTCGGCCTCGCCAACATCTACGTCAAGGCGCTCAACAAGGTGAAGCAGAGATGAGCCTGACATCAGCCCATTCCGTCGTCGCCCCCAGCACCACGTCGAAACGCATCGCAGGCACCATCATCGTTGCCTACGCGTTGATCTCGATCGTGCCGCTGCTGTGGATCTTCGCCACCAGCTTCAAGACGCCGCCGGATTCGATCGCCTATCCGCCCAAGATCGTCTTCCAGCCGAGCATCGAGGGCTATTGCAACCTTTTCACGACGCGGACCCGGCAGACGCCGGAATACATCCATTCGCTGGGCCCGGCGACGGGCATCTGCGACGAGACCGCGCGCGAGCGCAACATGGTGATCGCCGGACCATCCAACTTCCTGCCGCGCTTCGTCAACTCGCTGATCATCGCCTTCGGCTCGACCTTCTGCGCGGTGTTCCTCGGCACGCTGTCGGCCTATGGGTTCTCGCGCTTCAAGGTGCCGCTGGCGGATGATCTTCTGTTCTTCATCCTGTCGACGCGCATGATGCCGCCCATCGCGGTCGCCATCCCGATTTACCTGATGTACCGCGAACTCGGCCTTTCCGACACGGCTCTCGGCATGATCCTGCTCTACACGGCGGTCAATGTGTCGCTGGCGGTGTGGCTGCTGAAAGGCTTCATCGACGAGATCCCGCGCGAATATGAGGAAGCGGCGATGATCGACGGCTACACGCGGCTGCAGGCGTTCTGGCGCACCGTGCTGCCGCAGGCGACGACCGGCATCGCAGCAACCGCCATCTTCTGCCTGATCTTTGCCTGGAACGAATACGCGTTCGCCTCGCTGCTCACGTCCGGCACGGCACAGACCGCGCCGCCTTTCATCCCGACCATCATCGGCGAAGGCGGCCAGGACTGGCCCGCGGTCGCCGCCGGCACGACGATCTTCCTGGTGCCGATCCTCGTCTTCACCATCCTGCTTCGCAAGCAATTGCTGCGCGGCATCACCTTCGGCGCGGTGCGCAAATGAGCATGACCAAGCCTCAGAAACGCAAAACACGCTGGCCGGTCTGGGCCAGGCGCGGCCTGATGGAAAACATCGCGACGGCGCTGATCGCCATCGGCTTCCTGATGCTGTTCCAACCCTTCGCGCTGTCGCTCTACACCTACTCCTTCATCACCATGCTCGCCGGCACCGTGATGTTCATCATCGTCTCGAAGTTCCCGGAATAATCATGGCCGAAATCCGCGTCCAACATTTGAGAAAGGCCTTCGGCGATTTCGTCGCCGTGCAGGATTCCAACTTCGTCGTCGAGGATGGCGAGTTCTTCGTCATGCTGGGACCATCGGGCTGCGGCAAAACGACGACGCTGCGCATGATCGCCGGGCTGGAACTGCCGACCGGCGGCCAGATCCTGCTCGGCGGCGATGATGTCACCATGCTGCGGGCGCGCGAGCGCGATATCGCCTTCGTGTTCCAGCTGTTCGCGCTCTATCCGCACATGAACGTGCGCAAGAACATCGGCTTCCCGCTGCTGGCGCAAGGCATGCCGTCGGCCGAAATCCGGACCAGGGTCGAGGAGACGGCGAAGCTGCTGCGCATCGATCATCTGCTCGACAAATCCGTCTCCGGCCTGGCCGGCGGCGACCGCCAGCGTGTCGCGCTCGGCCGCGCCATCGTGCGGCGGCCAAAATGCTTCCTGATGGATGAGCCCCTGGGCACCCTTGATACCGAATTTCGGGATCTGATGGTCCATGAACTGCGCGAACTGCACAACCGCATCCATGCCACCACGGTCTACGTCACCCATGACCAGATGGAAGCGATGTCCATGGCCGACAAGATCGCTGTCATGAACCACGGCGTCATCGAGCAGTTCGGCAGCCCACGCGAAATCTACGACCGGCCGGCGACGATGTTCGTCGCCGACTTCATCGGTTCGCCGCCGATGAACTTTCTGGGGTTCGGTGGCGGGCTCGCCAAGGGCGCCAAGGAGATCGTCGTGCAAGGCGCAAGGGTGCCCGTGCCGGAGGTGCGCGAGGACATCGCGCCCACCGACATGGCGCTCGGCATCCGTCCGGAGCACATTCGCTTCGACGATGCCTCCAGACTGCGTGGCGCTATCTACGGCACCGAATATCTCGGCACCACGCAGATCGTCGCTGTCGAGACGGCGGACGGCATCATCAAGGCACGCGTGCCGGCCGAACTCCGGCTCTCCACCGGCGATCATGTGGGCCTGGCCCTCAACAGCGCGCGACTGTCGCTGTTCGACAAGGGATCGGGCCGTGCGGTGAGGACCGCTGTTCACGACACCGCCTCGGAGCGGAGGGCGCAGCATGGCTGACGTGCATATCAAGAACGTGACCAGGAGTTTTGGCGACCATGTCGCCGTCAGCGGTCTTGACCTGCGTATCGCCGATGGCGAATTCGTTGTGCTGCTCGGGCCGACCGGGGCGGGCAAGACGACAACGCTGCGGCTGATCGCGGGGCTGGAGCGGCCGGATGCCGGCACGATCGAGATCGGCGGCCATGATGCCACGACGCTATCGCCAGCCGAGCGCGACACTGCCTTCGTGTTCCAGCAATATTCGCTCTATCCGCATCTGTCGGTGTTCGACAATCTTGCTTTTCCGCTGCGCTCGCCGGCCCGAAGAATGCCGGAAGACCAGATCCGCCGGCGGGTCGAGGAGGTGGCCAGGATGGTGCGCATCCATCACAAGCTCGCCAACCGCTCGACCAAGCTGTCGGGCGGCGAAATGCAGCGCGTCGCCATCGGCCGCGCGCTGGTCCGCAAGCCCGCCATCTATCTTATGGACGAACCACTGTCGTCGCTCGACGCCAAGCTGCGGGCTGACCTGCGGCTCGAACTGAAGCGCATCCAGTCCGAACTCGGTGCTACCATGCTCTACGTCACCCACGACCAGATCGAGGCGATGACGATGGCCGACCGCATCGGCATCCTTGCCGACGGCGTGCTGGTGCAGATCGGCTCGCCGCGAGCCATCTATTCCGAGCCGGCAAACCTTCATGTGGCGGCAAGGCTCGGCCAGCCCGCAATCAATCTTCTGCCGGCCGGGCTGCTGCCCGATGGCGGCGCGCCAGCCGGCACCAGGACGATCGGCGCGCGCACCGAGCATCTGGCTATCGAGAAGGCCACGAATGGCCATGCCGACGGCGTCGTCGACTGGGTCGAGCATCTCGGTGACCAGAACCACCTGCATGTGACGGTGGGGCCGAAGAAGCTGGTGACGCTGACCGATCCCGACACCGATCTGGCGCAAGGCGACAGGGTGGTGATCCGCTACCGGTCGCCGCTCTATTTCGGCGCCGATGGACAACGACTGATGTGAATGGGGCTGATGTGAACCGTTTTCGGTGAATTTACCGCCAAGGGTTCAGCGCCTGCTTCTGATTGACCAATGGAACTGGACGAATTCGATGAAGCACTTTTTCAACCGCAGGGAAACGATCGTCACCGAGGCGCTGGACGGCCTCTTGCGGACCATCGGCGCTGGCGATCTCGCGCGCCTCGACGGCTATCCCGAGATCAAGGTCATCCTGCGCGCCGATTGGGACAAGACAAGGGTCAGCGTCGTCTCCGGCGGTGGTGCCGGGCACGAGCCTTCCCATGCCGGCTTTGTCGGCAAGGGCATGCTGACGGCGGCTGTCTCTGGCGAGATCTTCGCCTCGCCAAGCGTCGAAGCGGTGCTGGCAGCTATCCGCGCGGTGACCGGACCGGCCGGCTGCCTGCTGATCGTCAAGAACTACACCGGCGACCGGCTCAATTTCGGCCTGGCGGCGGAGAAGGCGCGCGCCGAAGGGTTTCGCGTCGAGATGGTGATCGTCGCCGACGATATCGCGCTGCCCGACATCGCCCAGCCGCGCGGCGTTGCCGGCACCTTGTTCGTGCACAAGATTGCTGGCCATCTGTCGGAAGCCGGCCACGACCTGGCCGATGTCGCGGCGGCGGCGCGGGCGGCGGCGAAGGACATTTTTTCGCTTGGCATGTCGCTGTCCTCCTGCTCGATCCCCGGCCAGCCGCATGAAGACAGGTTCGGCGCTGATGATGGCGAACTCGGCCTTGGCATTCACGGCGAGCCGGGCGTCGAACGCATCGCGCTGCAAAGCGCCGACAGGCTGGTCGCGATCATGGCGAAGCGCCTTGCTGCACGGCTCGACCCCAAGGCCCGCTATGCCTTGCTAATCAACAATCTCGGTGCGGTACCGCCGCTCGAAATGTCTGTTATCGCCAATGCAGTTCTCGCCTCGTCACTCGCCAAAGCCATCAAGCTGACGATCGGTCCCGGACCGCTGATGACGGCGCTCAACATGAACGGTTTCTCGCTGTCGCTGATACGGCTCGATGCGGCGCGCGAGGCAGCTCTGCTCGCGACTGTCGGCCCACATGCCTGGATGCCGGCAAAGCCTGTTGTTGCACCGGCCGTCGTGCCGATGGCGAAAGCAGCCGGACAAAGCGCGGCGCGCAAGCCCAGCCAGGATGCGCGCACCCGGCGCCTTGTCGTCACCGTCTGCGAAAAGCTGGTCGCGATCGAGGAGACATTGAACGGGCTGGACGCCAGGGCCGGCGACGGCGACACCGGCTCGACGGTAGCGACCGGCGCGCGCAGCGTGCTGGAGCGGCTTGATACGCTGCCGTTGGCCTCTCCAGCGGCGACGCTTGGCGCGGTGGGCGACATTCTAAGCTCATCCATGGGCGGCTCCAGCGGGGTGCTGCTGTCGATCTTCTTCACAGCGGCGGCGCAGGCCCTGTACGGCGGTGCGAACCTAGCCAAGGCACTGTTTGCTGGCCTCGAACGGATGACCTTTTACGGCGGCGCCAAACCGGGCGATCGCACCATGGTCGATGCCCTGGAGCCTGCCCTGAAAGCGCTTGATGCCCATGGTGTGGAGGAAGCGGCTGCAGCGGCCCAACGAGGCGCCGAGGCCACGGCCGCCATGGACAAGGCCAAGGCCGGGCGATCCGCCTATGTCGGCGGCAAGCTGCAGGGGGTGGCCGACCCCGGCGCCCATGCGGTGGCCGAGGTCTTCGCGGCCGTCGCCGCGCTGCATGCCGCGGCCTGACGCATGCTTCAGTTGTCGAATGACCTATCTTTCGATACTGCCGACGGAGTGGAAACCGGGAATTCGGGTGACATGGCGGCGTTGAACCTTTCCAGGCTGATCGCGGCCGCCGCGGATGCGATTGCTGATCACGCCGAGGCGTTGACGGCGCTCGACCAGGCGATCGGCGACGGCGACCATGGACTGAACATGAAGCGCGGCTTCGAGGCCGTGCGCGGCGAGGCCGAGGCATTTTCGGCAAAGCCGCTGCCCGAGGCCCTGAAGGCGATCGGCACCAAGCTGGTGATGACGGTGGGCGGTGCTTCCGGACCGCTGTTCGGCACATTTTTCATGGCGCTTGGCAAGGAGATTTCGGCTGAGCCGGATCGCGTGAATCTGACGACGGCGTTCGGCAAGGCGATCGACGCGGTGGCCGCGCGGGGCAAGTCGCAACCTGGACAGAAGACAATGCTTGATGTGCTGTATCCGGTGCATCAGGCGCTGACGCAGGGAAAGATCGCCTCAGAAATCGCTGACGTCGCCGACAATGCCGCCGAGGCAACAATACCAATGAGGGCCCTGCGCGGCCGCGCCTCGTTCCTGGGCGACCGTTCGATCGGCCATATGGATGCCGGCGCGCGCTCGGCCGCGTTGCTGGTCCGGACAGTGGCTGAGACCATCGGGGAACGCACATGAGCAATGTCGGGATCGTGATCGTGTCGCATTCGCCGCTGGTCGCGGAAGGCACAGCCGACATGGTACGCCAGATGGTGGGTGACGAAGTGCCGCTTGCATGGTGCGGCGGAAATGGCCATGGCGGGCTGGGCACCAGTGTCGAAGCCATCATGGCGGCCATCGAAAAGGCGTGGTCGGAAGCGGGTGTCGCTGTTCTCGTCGATCTCGGCGGCGCCGAGACCAACAGCGAGATGGCGGTTGAAATGATCGGCGAGCCGCGTGCGCAGAAGATCATCGTCTGCAACGCGCCGATCGTCGAAGGCGCGGTGATGGCGGCGACCGAGGCTTCTGGCGGCGCCTCGCTCAAGGAAGTGGTGGCGACGGCGCACGAACTGTCGCCGTCGTGAGTAAACGGGAATCTTGAAATGTCCGCAGCCGCCGAAGCGACCGTCCTGATCACCCACGCGGTTGGGTTGCATGCGCGTCCTTCGGTGAAGTTCACCAAGCTTGCCAAGAGCTTCGCCGCCGAGGTGGAGATAGCGCTTGCCGCCAACGGCCCATGGTTCGATGCCAAGAGCATCGTCAAGGTGATGGCGGCCAAGGCGCCGAAGGGCACGCTGCTGCACATCAGGGCCATCGGCGACGGCGCCAACGAGGCGGTGGGAGCGCTGGTCGAACTGGTGCGGCGCGATTTTGACGAAGGCGCGGACCATGCCCGAACCGCTTAGGCTCCAGGGCATTTCGGCCTCGGCCGGCTATGCCGAGGGTCCGGTGTTCGACCTCGACAGAGTCGCATTGTCCTATGTCGGCAAGGCAACTGCCGCTGACGAGAAAGCAGCGCTCGAAACCGCAATCGGTATTGCAACGGATCGTCTAAGCACGTTGATCGAGACGGCTGACAACGACGCAGCCGATATTCTCGAGTTTCAGATCGCCATGCTCGGGGACGACGCATTGAGCAGCCCGGCCTTTGCCGCGATCAGGTCCGGCCAGCCGGCTGACACGGCGTGGCGACAGGCGCTAGACGCCGAAATCGGCGGATATGAGACATCGGAGCAGCATTACTTCCAGGCGCGCGCCGCCGACATCCGGGATATCAGGGACCAGGTGCTGCGTGCCCTGACCGAGCACGGCGATACCCAGGCGCCAACCGGCGCCATCTTCTACGGCGAGGACATCGCGCCGACACGTTTTCTCGAAACCGACTGGAGCCGCGGCGGCGGCATTGCGCTTAAGGCCGGCAGCACGGCAAGCCATGTCGCCATGCTGGCGCGCTCGCGCGGCGTGCCAATGGTGGTTGGGCTTGGGGTGGTCGGGCTTGGCCACTCATCGGCCAATCCTGCCGGCATCGCACTGCTGGACGCCGAACATGGCGGCATCATCCTTTCACCGTCGAAGGCCCAGATCGATGCCTTTCGCCAATCGTCTCTATCATTCGCGGCGCGGCGCGAACGGGCCGGGACGTTCCTGGCGGGGCCGGCGCTGACGAAAGCGGGCACGCCAGTGTCCGTGCAGGTTAACATCGCCGATCCGTCCGATGTCGATAGCTTAGACATCGCGACCTGCGATGGTGTCGGCCTGATGCGTACTGAATTCCTGTTCGGCAAGACATTGCCGGATGAGGAGACGCAGTATCGCTGTTATCGCAAGGTGCTGGAGTGGGCCGGCGAGAAACCGGTGACGATCCGCACCATTGACGCCGGCGGTGACAAGCCGGTTCCCGGCTTCACCGTCGAGGAAAGCAACCCGTTCCTCGGTATGCGCGGGATCAGGCTGTCGCTGGCGCGGCTCGACATATTCCGTATTCAGATCAGGGCATTGCTGCGCGCCGCCGTACACGGCAATCTGAAAGTTATGTTTCCGATGATCGCCACGGCCGAGGAATATGAACACGCAGCCGCCTTGTTCGCTGAAGAACAGGCGGCACTTGCGGCTCGCCGCGTGGCGCAGCAGATGCCGCCGCTCGGCATCATGGTCGAGGTGCCTTCGGTGGCCATCGCGCCGGAGGGGTTCGCCAGCGTCGCTTTCTTCTCGATCGGCTCCAACGACCTGACGCAATATGTGATGGCGGCGGCGCGCGACAATGCCACTGTCGCGCATCTCAATTCGGTTCGCCATCCAGCGGTGCTGCGGCTGATCGGCTCGGTCGTGGCCTTTGGGCGGGAACGCGGGATTCCCGTCAGCCTGTGCGGCGATGCCGGCGGTGATCCCGCCTCGATCCCGTCGCTGCTGGAAGCAGGTCTGCGCGATCTGTCCGTTGCGCCGACGCAACTTGCCATGGCCAAGGCGGCCATCGCGGACGTTTCGGTCTAGGCATGGCTGGCATGGTCGACAAGACGCCTGAACCTGGTTCCGAAGAGGCGATCCGCGCCTACAAGACAATCCTGTCGCACGTCATCGACCAGCGGCCGTCCGGCATGCGACAGCGTCTTGCCGACGCGCTCGGCAAGCATCGCAGTTTCGTCACGCAGATTTCCAGCCCAGCCTATTCGATTCCGATTCCGTCAAAACATTTGCCGGCTATTTTTTCAGTCTGCCATTTCAGCCCGGCCGAGCGGGACCAGTTTCTCGCCGCCTACCACCAGGCGCATCCCGGCAAGATCTCGGTGGCGGCAGGCATGCGCAAGACGCGGCATGTCTCGCTGATCGTGCCCGACTTCGGCGACGACAAGCAGAATGCCGCGCTCGACCGGGCGATCAATGAATTCATCCAGAAGATCACCAGCATCGCCGGCAAGGGTAGCGGCTGATCATTTCTCGCCGGGTCGTTTGGGAGGACGCCATGAAGAAATTTATGAACTCGGTGGACACGGTGCTGACCGAGAGCCTCGATGGTTTCGTCGCTGCCCATGCCGATATCCTCGCGCTTGGCGACGAGCACAAATTCATCCGCCGCAAGAGCTTGCAGCAAGGCAAGGTGGCATTGATTTCGGGCGGCGGCTCTGGCCATGAGCCACTGCATGGTGGCTTTGTCGGCCACGGCATGCTGGATGCCGCCTGCCCCGGCCAGGTGTTCACCTCGCCGACGCCCGACCAGATGCTGGCGGCGGCGGAAGCCGTCGACACCGGCGCCGGCTGCCTGTTCATCGTCAAGAACTATGAGGGCGACGTGATGAATTTCGACATGGCCGCTGAAATGACTGAAGACGTCCAGCAGGTGGTGACCAATGACGATGTCGCCGTCGAGAACTCATCCTTTACGACCGGCCGGCGCGGCGTCGCCGGCACGCTGGTGGTGGAAAAGATCGTCGGCGCGGCAGCCGAGCATGGCTTGGCGCTGGCGCCGCTGAAGGCGCTGGGCGACCGCGTCAATGCCGCTACCCGTTCGATGGGTGTGGCGCTGACCAGCGGCACCGTGCCGGCCGCCGGCAAGCCGACTTTCGACATCGGCGAAGGGGAGATGGAGTTCGGCGTCGGCATCCACGGCGAACCCGGCCGCCGACGCGACACCTTGAAAAGCGCCGATGCGATTGCCGAGGAAATCTGCGCCGCGATCCTGGGTGATCTGGGCGACAAGGCGAAGGGCCCGGCGCTGCTGTTCGTCAACGGTTTTGGCGGCACACCGCTGATGGAGCTCTATCTGATGTACAACAGCGCCCGCCGGATCTTCGAGAAGCACGGCGTGACGATTACCCGCTCGCTGGTCGGCACCTATGTCACTTCGCTCGACATGGCCGGATGCTCGATCACGCTGACCATGCTCGACGACGAGATGACCGGCTGGTGGGACGCTCCCGTCCACACCGCGGCGCTGCGCTGGGCCATGTAGCGCGGGACATACGTGTCACGATCAATCGGCCTGAGCCGGGAGAGCCCTCGAAATGTCGAGCGTCACGCTCAAGCGGTGCGTGGTCAGCCCAGCGGAACGGACGAATTGCCGGCCGCCGTGACGACGGACAATTTCCCAGCCTTGCGTAGCACCGGCGCCTGATAGGCTTTCTTCGTCATGCCATTCCCCATTGCCCAATAGCAATCGACGCCAGTCAACACATATGTCGACCGTCCGCAAGCGCGCGCTCTGGCTTCGCCTCCGCTTTTCTGCAACCATCCTTCCTGAACATCCCAACATGGACGAAAATTGCCCGGATAATGCTGCCTCCTCTTTCGCCGACCAACAAAAGGCTGTTGCTGCGCTACGCCGATCCGGAGGCGTCGATGGTTGACGACAGTCGTGAGTCGGCGAAGACCCTGACGGCCCTGCTGGCCAATGCAGAGTTCCATGGCACCCTGCCGATCATGCTGCGCAAACTCCGGGAGCGCGGTGACGAAAACCTGCCGAGGGACGCGGCGTTGCTGGCGACGTTGCACGACCTGCGCCAGAAGGCGACGATCATCACTGGCCAATCGATGCTGCTGCAGTACCACGGCGACCGCATCATGAAGGCGCTGGCCGCCAACGGCATTCCGGCGCGGATCGTCAAGGGACCGGTCTTTGCGCGAAAGCTGTATCGCAATGTCGCCGACAGGCCTTTCACCGACATCGACATCCTCGTCGAACCGGCCCGCTTGGCCGACGCCAACCGGACCATCGCGGCATGCGGCTTCGAGCTTGGCGGTGACGAGGCCCAATCCTATGAGCTGCAGGAATTCAAATGGCTCGAAAAGGAGAATTCGAGCCTGCTGGTCGAATTGCATGGCGACCTCGTGCATGATTGCGGCATGCGGCGGCGCCTGTCGCTGGGATACCGTGAATTGCGTTCCATCGACGACGAGGCAAGCGACACGCCGGCAGCGCTCCTGACGATCGCCATCGTCCATGCCGCCGGCGGGCACAAATTCCATAGGCTGCAACTTTGCGTCGACGTGCTGCAAGGCGTGCGCGCGCTGCGCTCCCCGGACTGCGAAGCGCGCCTGCTCGATGCCGCGCGCATGACCGGCATCGAACTCGAACTGGCGACCGTGCTCAACGTGACCGGCAGGCTGTTCGACGAAAGACGAGCGATTGAACTCGCCGGACGGATCAAACCCGATCTCGGCATCCGGCTTGCCCGGCGGCTGATCACTGGGAATACGCTGCTGAACGTCAATTCCAGGGACAAGATGCGCTCGCGCCTGCGCCGCGACGCCTTCCGCTGGATCCAGAGGCTGGCGAAACCCAGGCCGCGCTTTGCCTGAACAGCGCGGCCGATTCTAGCCCAGCTCCGCCAGGGCAGTGCTGATCAGCGCCGCCGCATCGGCAGGGCTGGCGCCGACTTCCAGCGTATAGGTCGGAACGGCGGCCACCAGCCTGGCGATCATCGACAGCCGGCGTTTTTGCAGCGGCAGCAGGCCGGTCATGCCGGTCCTGACATTGTCCGCCGCCAGCGCCACCATCGCATCGGTTCTGGCCATGGAGACAAGTCGGCTCTGGCTGTCCATGGACCGCGCCAGGTGGAGAACGGCAATGACCGGCCTGATGCTTGAATCCTCGACCCGCACGATCTCGCGCAGGCGGTCCAGCGAAACGGCCTGCTCGCCATCGCTGTCCCATGAAGTGCCCAGGCATGATGAAACAAACGGAAGCATCTCGGCAGTTTTCTGGTGGATCTTCACATGGCGCGGCAAGCCCCAGGCGGACGCCTCCGCCGATGCCGCGGTCACGATCATCGCGTCATCCGAACAGATGCCGAACCCTTGCGAGGCGAGCGCTAGTGATGTCGTGGTCTTGCCAGTGCCACTCGGCGCGTGGATCAGCACAATCGCGTCGCGGTCCGGCAATGTCAGTCCGGCGGTGTGGAGCATGTGCTGGCCGCCGGCATCCAGTGCCGCGTCAAGCACCAGCATCCAGGTCGTCCAGGTGATCCTGGTGTCTGGACGGACGCGGATTTCAGCCCAGCCTTCGCCACCATGGATCGAAAGCACCTGGCGGCCCGGAAAGACCAGATGGGTGATCTCGCCATCCTGAAACATCCGGCACTGGCCGTCCTCCGGCACCTCGCCGTCGAAGACGAGAGATCCACCCGGCGCTTCCGGCAAGAGCGCCGTCTCGGCAATGCGGACCCGAAAGCCCGGTTCGGCACAGCCGGCCAGACGCAAGCTGCCGAGCATCCTGTCAAAGTCCAGCCAAAGGTCCGGGTGCTCGGCCGATATGCCGATGGCCTTGCCGTTGAGTGCATAGCAGACTTCAGCCAACGGTCCGGTCAAACGGTGCGCGCCTTTCGCGAATGGGCATGGTGGCGGTAGATTTCCACCATTCCGGGAAGGCTGTCGCTGACCACCGGCCTGCCGTCGAGGCAAACCCAGCAATGCGCGGCCATGCGCGGCGCCTGCATCGACTTTGGATCAACGCCGAAACGCAATTCCGGATCAAAGCCGGCAAAACGAAGAAACCGGTGTGCGAGCAGCCCCTCCCTCAGACATCTGCGATCACGCATCAGCCATGGACGCCTGACCATGCGGTTCACCGTTGAAACGATGTAAGACGATGGCAGACCTCGATAGGGGGTCGGCGAACTGAGGGGCGCCCATTTGAGCACCGCCTCGAAACTACGATTGGCGATCAGCAGCGGCATCAATCGCGCGCTTGCCCAGACGTGGCAGCGGAACAGGGCACGCAGGATCGGTCCGTCGGCCATCAAGCGTCCGGAGCGGCAAGAATACCTTCCGAGAGCAGATCGCTGGCCAATGCCGCCATGTCCTGATCGAGCGTGTCCTTGTCGATCTCGAATTCAGCGCTGAGCAGGCCGACGATCTGGTCGAGGCTGCGCGCCCCGTCGACCTTGTCGAGAAATGCCTCGGTCGTGCCGTTGCAGGTGTAGAGCTGGCCGCTGCGCGCCAGCAGCACCACCGCTCCGTCACCGACATGCTGCACCGAGGCGTCGTCCGCAAGCCGCAGAACCGTTTCAGAGGCAACTTCCATCACCAACCCACCAAGCCATGTCCCTCGAAATGCAGATAGCGCGGCGGTGCGGCGCTGTCTATCGGCCGACGGGGAAGACTGGGCCGCGGGCTCGGGCAGTTTTGCGCTGAGACAGGGTCTTGCCCGGTCGCTAGATTGCATCCGTCGCCCAATAGAACGGCTCATCGTTTCACGGAAAACGCCGAACCACTCCATCTGTTTGTTTGACGCAATTACGGACGGAAAACCGTTTCACACTTTTTCCTGGATTGCTTGCGTAACCGAATTCGTCCCAGAAATAGTCATCAATCCTGCGTGACGAGCAAGCGGACTGACCGACAAGACCGTTGCCTTACTTCCCTTAAGTAAGGTAAAGATTGCACGGGTGTTGGGGAGACAGCGTATGCGTTACAACTGGGAGCGGGCTCCGACGGCTTTCGAACGCCATCGGAAAGTGCTGGCGACAGCAATTTTGATCTTCGGCGGCTTAGGCCTCATGTTCGTGGCTATGCCGATCTAGGGCAATCGCATTTCATTCTACTGGGTCGGGCGCGATTGGGAGCGGCGACGCCAGATCCGGTGCATTTCAAAAGTCATCCGACGCGGCGGCGCGGATGTCGGCCCCCGAAGGGCCGGCATCGAGAATGCACTGCCATCAAGCGAAAGGCCGACGACGCCGTGACGCGGTATCGCCGGCCAAAGCGATTCCGGTCGAAAGCGCAGCCGCTCACCGGGCACCACTGCGGCAATCCATCCAGCCATGATCGGTCTGGGTGACGCATTCGCCCGATGGCGCGCCTGTACAATCCAGACGGATATCTCGACCCTGGCTTATCCCATACGAAAATGCAGGAAGACATCGCCGGAAGAACCGGCATAGGCTATTGGCAAGACGGCAATGGTCCTGGGGAGGAAACGGATGGCTTCACGCTATCACGAGGTCTACGACGGCTGGAAACGCGACCCGGAAAAGTTCTGGGCGGACGCGGCCCGCGCCATCGACTGGTATTCGCCCTACGACAAGGTGTTCGATGCGAACGCCGGCGTCTACGGACGCTGGTTTACCGGCGCCACCTGCAACACCTGTTTCAACGCCATCGACCGCCATGTAACGGGCGGGCGCGCCGATCAGATCGCGCTGATCCATGACAGCGCCATCACCGGAACGGTCAGGAAATTCACCTATGCCGAGCTGAAACGCGAGGTCGTAGCCCTCACCTCGGTGCTGAAGAACCGGGGCATTCGCAAAGGCGACCGCGTCATCATCTATATGCCGATGGTGGCGGAAGCGGCCTTCGCGATGCTGGCCTGCGCCCGTATCGGCGCGGTGCATTCGGTCGTGTTCGGCGGCTTTGCCTCGCATGAGCTTGCCACCCGCATCGACGACGCCAGGCCGAAGCTGATCATCTCCGCCTCCTGTGGCCTGGAGCCCGGCCGCGTCGTTGCCTACAAGCCGCTGCTTGACAAGGCCATCGAGATTTCCCGCCACAAGCCGGACGCCTGCCTGATCCTGCAGCGCGACCAGCTGCGCTGCGAATTGAAGGATCATTTCGACATCGACTATGCCGATGCAGTCGCGCGCGAGCGTGCCGCCGGCGCCAATGTCGACTGTGTGCCTGTGCTTGCCACCGACCCGCTCTACATCATCTACACATCCGGCACGACCGGCCAGCCCAAGGGCATCGTGCGCGACAATGGCGGCCATATGGTCGCGCTGAAATGGACGATGGAGAACGAGTTCGGCGTCAAGCCGGGCGAAGTGTTCTGGGCGGCGTCCGATGTCGGCTGGGTGGTCGGCCATTCCTACATCGTCTATGGGCCGCTGCTGCATGGCTGCACCAGCGTGCTGTTCGAGGGCAAGCCGGTCGGCACGCCCGACGCGGGCACCTATTGGCGCGTCATCGCCGAGCATGGCGTCGTCGCCCTGTTCACCGCGCCGACCGCTTTCCGCGCGATCAAGGGACAGGACCCCAGGGGCGAGTTCGTCCCCAAATACGATCTTTCGAAATTCCGCACCCTGTTCCTCGCTGGCGAGCGCGCCGATCCGGATACCATCAAATGGGCCGAGCAGAAACTGAACGTACCGGTGATCGACCATTGGTGGCAGACCGAGACCGGGTCGCCGATGACCATCAACCCGGCCGGGCTCGGCCTGCTGCCGGTGAAATACGGTTCGCCCGGCGTCCCGATGCCCGGCTACGATATCCGCGTGCTCGACGATGCCGGCCATGAGGTGCCGCGCGGCACGCTGGGGAACGTGGTGGTCAAGCTGCCGCTGCCGGCCGGCTGCCTGCCGACGCTATGGAACGCCGACGACCGGTTTCGCCAAGCCTATCTTGAAGAATTCCCCGGCTTCTACAAGACGGCGGATGCCGGCATGATCGATGAGGACGGCTACCTGTTCGTCATGGCCCGCACAGACGACATCATCAATGTCGCCGGGCATCGCCTGTCGACGGGCGCCATGGAAGAGGTGCTGGCCGCGCATCCCGACGTGGCCGAATGCGCCGTCATCGGCATCGCCGATGCGATGAAGGGCCAGGTGCCGCTTGGTTTTGTCGTGTTGTATGCGGGCGTCTCCCGCGACAGCAGTGCGATCGAAAGCGAAGTGGTCGGCCTGGTGCGCGAGCGGATCGGCCCGGTCGCCGCCTTCAAGACGGTTGTGACCATCAAGCGCCTGCCCAAGACCCGTTCGGGAAAAATCCTGCGCGGCACCATGCAGAAGATCGCCGACAAGGAAGCGTGGACGATGCCGGCGACCATCGACGACCCCATGATCCTCGACGAAATCACCGAGGCGCTGAAGGGCCGTGGTATCGGATTGTAGGACGGGCCGGTTGCCGCCGTGCCGATGACCTCGGGAATCGATCCCCGAGGTCATGCGATTCAAACATTTGCCTTCGCCCGCACGTCGGACTTTTCCAGATAATAGGACGAATATCTGTCGAAGAATTTTTCGGAGCCGCCCATCGCCCCGTATTTGGCCAGCTTCTTCAAATCGACCTTGTTCAGCACGGCACCAACGATCTTGTTGGCGATATAGGGTTCCGACCTCAGCATCGACTGCACCATGTTGCGCGGCGTGCGCCCCCACTCGGTGACGAGCACGAAGCCGTCGACAAGGGGAGCAAAGGCCTTGGCGTCGACAACCGGGCCGAGCGGCGGCAGATCGACGACAATGTATTCGAACGTTTCCTTGGCGTTGTCGATGAAGCGCCGCATTCCCGCCGAGGAGAGAAGCTCGCTCGTATGCGAGAAATGACCGCGCGCAACAGCCGGGATGATCGCCAGCTTGGTCTGCCGGTCGATCTTGCCGACGGACTGCCAGGTCTGTCCATTCACGACCGCCTCCATCAGACCCTGCTCGGCCTCCATGCCAAGGCCGCGGCTGAGACCGGGGTTGCGCAAGTCGCCATCGATGAGCAGCGTCTTCGACCCGTTGGCGGCAAGCAGCCCCGCGAGGTTCGCCGCGACAGTCGACTTTCCTTCACCAGGCAGCACCGAGATCACGCCGATGACCCGGCTGCCATGTCCTTCCATCACCACATCGAAGGCGATCTTGGCGCTGCGCAGCGTCTCCGAGAACATCGACGCAGGGGCATCGACGCTCACCCGCATTCGCGCACGCTTTTCGGCGGCGGATGGTGATTTGGCGGCCTTCAGATCCGGCTCGCCGTCGCCCGGCTTTTCGTCCCTGCGGAGCTTGCCGCCGATCATCGGCAGATAGCCGAGGAATTTCAGGCCGACGCGATCGCGAATGTCCTCGCCAGTCCTGAAAAAGCGCTCATTGAACTCGTTCAGGCCTCCGAACCCCGCGCCCATCATCACACCAAGCACAAGGGAAAGCCCGAGCACCACGATCGTGCGCGGGCTTGACGCACCCTGGGGCATCGAAGCGTCCGAGATGATCCGGATCTTGCCGACAGGAAAGGACCGCTGCTGGGCGGCTTCCTCGTAGCGGCTGAGGAACGTCTGATAGAGCGTGCTGAGCGCCGTCGCCTGCTGATCCAACTCACGCAGCTTGACCTGCGTCTGGTTGTCGAGGGAACTCCGGCCGGCCGCCGAGGCGACATTTGCCCTGAGCGCCGTTTCACGCGCCAGGGCAACTTCGTACTCGTTGCGATAGCTCTCGGTCAGCTGCTTCAACTCGCCGAAGATCTGCGTGGATATGTCGGCCTTCTCCTTGGCGAGTGCCACGGCCTGCGGGTGCTGGGAACCAAAATTGGCTTCCACGTCCTGCAGCCGCTTGGCAACCGCAAGATAGCGCGTCTTGAGTGCCGATATGACCGAGCTGCTTGGCTGATCCGACGATATGGCAGCATCCTTGAAGGCGTTGTCGGAACCGCTTTCCACGATCGACTTGTATTGCTGGTAGCGGGCGCTGGCGCGTGCCGTGTCGGCCTGTGCGGCGATGAGCTGGGCGTTGATGTCGGACAATTGCTTGTCGCTCATCAGCTGGCCGTCGCTGTTGGCCGCCAATCCGTGCTCGGCTCTGAATTTTTCAACCGCAAGGGATGCGGCTTGAGAACTCTCGCGCAGTTCCGTCAGCCTGCCTTGCAGCCAGACCGCCGCGCGCTCGGTAGCGTCGAAGGTGGCATCGAGCTGATCGGCAAGATAGGCGTCGGCGTAGGCCTTGGTGATCGCGGTCGCCAACGCCGGATCCGTCGACTGATAACCGATGGCGATCACGTAGCTTCGCCCGGTGCGCTCAGCCCGGATCTCGCTCTGCAGCTTGAGAATGGCATAGTCGCGGCGAGACGAAGCAATCAGTGCATCGCGCGTGGCCGCGTCGAGTTTGGTGATGTCTGTTCCCCCAATAGTGGGAGAACTGGGATGCACGTACTGGATCAGGCCGCGCACAAAGCCCATGCCCTTCGCCACAGCCGACATCGGCGGGTTCATGAACGTATCGTTCTGATCGAGCTTCAGCTTGTCGACGACCACGGCCGCGAGCCGCGTCGATGTCAGAATTTCAATCTGGCTCAGGATGGCGGAGTCGGTCTGCATGGTGACCGACGCCGCCGAGATGTCGTCGACGATCTTGTTCAACCCCTCGTCGATCAGCACGCTGCTGAACGACGCGTATTTGGGTGGTGTGGTCTGCAGATAGAGCACCCCCAGAAAAAGACCGATGATGGCACATACGGCAACCACCTTCGCCTGCCGCGCGGCCATGCCAAGCAGGCGCTCGATGTCGATGAAGTCTTCGCCGTCTCCTGCATCCGAATTCGGCAACGGCATCCTCTTGTCGAGAGGAAAGTTGGCATAGTTCATCTTCGGTCCAATTCTAGGTTGCAGGCGCTAGGCCTCGAAGATCGGGGGCAAAGTTTGCAACGCAAACTTCATGCCAGCCCGGGCTATTTCTGAGCGACCAAACGCAAAGGCGTTTCCTGAGCCACCGGCCTCGTAAGAATGCATCCAAAAAATGGGCATTATGCGGCTTCCTCGCGGCGTTCATGCGACCGGACGAACTCCTGGAGCATCTCGAAAATAGGCCCCTTCATGTCATCGCGCGCCAGCGCGAAGGCGACATTGGCCTGGATGAACCCTTCCTTCGAGCCGCAGTCGAACATGCGGCCATTGAAGGGCCGGGCGAAGAAAGCCTGGCTCCTGGCGAGACGGACCATGGCGTCGGTCAGCTGGATTTCGTTACCGGCGCCGCGCTGCTGATTGCCCAGCAGGGCGAAGATCTCCGGCTGCAGGATATAGCGGCCGTTGATGTAATAGTTGGACGGCGCATTGGCCGGAGCCGGCTTCTCGACCATGGCCGTCACCTCGAAGCCGGCGCCGACATCCGCGCCGCAGCCGACGATGCCGTATTTGCTGGTTTCGCCCGGATCGCAACGCTCGACAGCGATGACGTTGCCGCCGGTCTCGGCATAAAGATCGGTAATTTCGGCCAGGCATCCGCGACCGCCGAAGGACACCATGTCCGGCAGAAGCAATGCGAAGGGCTCGTTGCCGATGACCTCGCGCGCGCACCATACGGCGTGGCCGAGGCCTTGCGGCGACTGCTGGCGAATGAAACTCGTGGCGCCGGCTATGGGAAGCAGGTCCTCCAGCGACTCAAGCTGGGCCCTCTTGCCGGTCTGCTCGAGGGTTCCGATCAATTCAGGGTGCAGGTCGAAATAGTCCTCGATGACCGCCTTGTTGCGGCCGGTCACGAAAACGATGTGCTCGATACCAGCTTCGAAGGCTTCGTCCACCGCATACTGCACGACGGGCCTGTCGACGACGGGAAGCATTTCCTTCGGCATGGATTTCGTCGCCGGCAGGAACCGCGTTCCAAGCCCCGCCACCGGAATGACTGCCTTCCTGATTTTCTTCATCGCAAATTCCTTCTGAGGAGATCAATTTCAACGCACTGTGGGCCATGAAGAAGCATTCTCATGTACCCACCTCCTTACCTCCCCGCGCCGACGGCGAATTGCGCCGCCACCCTTCGCAACCGGACAGCGATCGGCATACTCATATGCCTGACCGCCGCCGGATCACTGAGCGCGGTCCGGATCGCCTTGAGCGGGGACCGCGCCTTGATGTGCTGAACCAGAGAGAGGAACGACGACGCCTTGCGCAGGCTACGGCTGCGCCGCGCGAATGCGGCCCTGGCCTCGTCGTCCATGAAATGGGTCGCGGCGAAGGCGGCATCAGCCTTGCGCATCGCCTCGACATGATGAATTTCAAGCACGCGGGAAATCGAGCCGGTGCGGATGTGATAGATGTAGCCGGTCTCCGGCTCGACCACGCACTTGCCGCCCTTGGCGAGCGCCTCGGCCAGCAGGATGTAGTCTTCGCCGATGATCAAATTTTCATCATAGCGAAGCCCATTTTCGTTCAGAAACAGGCGCAGGAAGATAGGCTTGAGATAGCCGAGGTTGAACTTGGATTCGAAAACCACATTGCCGGCGATATAGCTGGCCAGTGAAATCTCTTTCAGGTCTTGCAGGTACTCGGCAGGAAACATAGTGGCTTCCGGAGTACCATCCTCGCTGATGACCTGGATGTTGTCGACGGCGATCTGGGCGCCGGCCTTTTCCGCGCGTGCGATCATGGCGCACATGCGCTCGGGATAGACAGCGTCGTCGGAATCGAGGACCGCGATCCATCGACCGCGGGCGGCATCGAGGCCGGCATTCCTGGCGCCGCCAGGACCGCGATTTTGCTCGAGAGCAACGACCCGCACGATCTCGCTCGGGTAGGAATTCGCCACGTCGAGCGTCATGTCACCGGAATGGTCGTCGACGATGATGATCTCGACGCTGACATCCTTCTGGGCCATCGCGCTCGCGACTGCCCGGTCGAGCGTCCGTTCGGCATTGTACGCCGCGATGACAAAGCTGACGTCAGGCTGCACGATTGCCCCCTTCCCGTGGCGAGGGCTGGCCATAGAGGCGCAGTTCGCGAACGCCGACGAGACCGCTGACGACGCCGACATGCATGATGCCGCGCAGCACGCTGCGGTTCCTGCGAACAGGGCTGATCGCGACAGGAATGGCCGACGCGAAGCAATAGGCCGCCTTGGCGGAAGCCAGGCCGACTTCCTTGACGAGGGCAAGGCCCCTGGCATTGCGACCGAGGAGATGGCCATGGGTCTGGCCGACGCGGAAGCGGCGGCGGCCAAGCCAGTCGAACGCGGCCCTGGCTGAGGGCACCACCTCGTCCACCCATGCCTCCGGCGCGAAGGCAATCCAGCCGCCGGCCTTGACCATCTGATCGAAGAATTCGGTGTCCTCGCCGCCGGTCTGGCCGCGTGCCAGGCTGAAGCGGCGGCCGCGGAGGCTTTCATCGCCCATGCGAAGCAGGACGTTGCAGGTGTAGCCGGTGCGGATCTCGCCACCGACCCAGACCGGCAAGGTCGAGTGGAAATCGCCTTTGCGCATCCAGCGGGGCGCATCGGGTCGGTAGAGGGCCCGCACCGGGCCGAGCACGACGGTGGCGCCATCGGCCTCTGCCACTGCCACAAGTTCGACGAGCCATTGCGACGACGCCGTCTCGTCGTCGTCGATAAAGGCGACGAAATCCGATGTGCTGGCATCAAGGCAGGCGTTGCGCGCGATCGAGATGTTGCGTGCCGGAGCATGCCGGTAAATAATCGGCGGCTTCAATTCCTTCGCCAGCATCGTGACCAGTGGCTGCGCTGTCGGCGCGTCGTCATTGTCGGCGACGATGACGCGGACGTCGAAGTCCTCGGGCATGTCCATCGCGGCGATGGAACGAAGCGTGTCGGCCAGTTCCGGCCGCCGGAACGTGCAGACGCAGATGTCGATGCTGCGAGGGTTGGCAACTACATCCATCACGCCACCCCGCGCCGCGAACCAAGGCCGAGAAGTTGCAGCCAGAAGCCGACCGACCAGCCGAAATGCATGACCATCGCCGAGACACCGGCAAGTGCGATGTTGGGGTTGCGCTGGCGGATGGCGGCCAGGAGGCCATAGCCGAGACAGACCGACGCCCACAGCAAGAGCGGCACGGCGGCCACCCAATGCACGAAGGAGAAAGCCGCGAGCAGCACGACCGGAAACACCATGAGCGGCACCATCTGCCGAACCTTCGGTATCACACGGTGCTTGAGGACATTCTTCGCCCGGCCGCGGCCATAGCCGAGATATTGGAAATAGAGGCCCTTCAGGGAGGAGCGCGGATAGTAGACCATCTGCGTCTTGCCGCTCATCCAGATCCTGTAGCCGGCCTGACGCAGGCGGTAATCAAGCTCGGCATCCTCATTGTGGCTGAACATCTCGTCATAACCGCCGACGGCCTTGAAGGCCGCTATGCGCATCAACGCGTGATGGCCGTGATCGATCCATTCGCCGCCGGAAAGGTGCCTATGTTTGGAGCCGCCGGTGCCAAGCTTAGAGTTCTGCGCCGCCGCCGCCGCTCTCTGCACCGCGCCGCTGCCGCTGGTCAGCATGGAAACGACGACCGAGTCCGCGCCGGTGGCGAGCGCCTCCTCGACCAGCCGTTCACAGTAATCCGCTGGGTAGCCGCCATGCGCATCGATGCGGATGAGATATTCCGCGCGCTCACCAAACGTCGCGACGGCGAGATTGATGGCCGCGCTCTGGATGCGCTTTTCATTGTGGAGAAGCAGGACCTTCGGATCCTCGCCGGCAATCCCTTGCACAATCGCCAGCGTGCCATCGGTGCTGCCGCCATCGGCAACCACAATGCTGGCGCCGAGCCTTGCCGCCGCGGGCTGAAGCTGCCGCAGCAGCGCACCGATATGGGCCGCTTCGTTCAGGCACGGGATCACGATCAGGCTGGATGGAAGCATTTCGGTTTGCGTCATCAGCCCATGTCCATCCTTGACCACCCTAAGCCAGCGCTTCGGCAATGAGAGGCTCCGGCCTGGCGGCCAATCCTCGGAGCTTCTCGACGAGCGCCCGGCAATCGTTGCGATCGTGGCTCCACGTGCGCGGATTGCGGGCGAGAACACGCGCCTTCAGCACCTCGAAACGGTGCTCGTCCATCTTTCCAAGCACCGCCTCAAGCGCTTCCGGCGTGGCCTGCGGCAGCAAAACGCCGATGTCCTGCTGCTTCAGGAATCGCCCTGTTTCGGTGTCGCCCATCGAGATCGGCACGGCGCCGAAGCGGCAGCCTTCATAGAGCCGATTGGGAAGCAGCCATTGGGAGTTCTGCCCATCCTCGAAGAAATCGATCGCCCAGGAGAAATGAACCTCCCGGTAGATCGCCGCCATGTCCTCGGGATTGCGATACGGTCCGCGAAACGAGAGCCACGGCTCGGCTTCGACGAAGGCGTGGAAGTCCGGAAATTCTGACAGCGCCGGGCGGCCTCTCAGGATGATCTCGAAACGCCCGTCGAGCCGGCGCGAGAATTCGGCCAGGAGTTCAAGCGAACGGCGGCAGCGAAGCGCGCCGAACCAGCCGATGCGCCACGGCGGAGCGACGGGGTTTTCGGCCGCCGCAGGATCATCCTGCGAAACAGCCGCGGCTTCGAAATACTTGTTCTCGAGCAGCTCGATGGGGGCCGCGATCTGGCCGAACGGCTTGAAATAATTGGCTATGAAGGCCGGCGAACTGGTCACAAGGAGTTTTACGTCCCTGGCCAGATAACGTTCCGTGCCGCGCAACGCCTTGCCCAGGAGATCATCGCGAAGCACGAGGCGGTGAATGTCGAGGCACTCGTAGACGATCGGCACCGTTGCCTGGAAAGCAGCTTTGGCGCGCCGTGCCAACGCCAGCATTTCCAGGTTGCGCGCGATGATGAGGTCGGGCCTGGACATGGTTCCAAGTTTCGAGCCGACCGACACCGCCGCCTTGGTGACCGCGGCCACGCGCTGGCCGAATCGTCCGTCACGCGTCACGCCGAGGTCGATGGGGCGCAATCCCTCGACATCCGAAACAGGATTGGCTGTACGACGGAAGCCCGCGAGCGTGACCCGGGCCCCACCTGCCTTGAGCATTATGATCCGCCGGCGCACTGCCGGATCGGAAACATCATGCACGAGGTACAAGACATGCAGCATGAAAACTCGACCGCTGTTGGCCCACCCACAGGGATGCTAGTACAGCTCTTGCTGCATCGCAACATTTTTGGTGCAGCGTAGCAAAAATCGCCATGGTGAGTCGATCAAGTCGACGGCCAGCTAGTCGCAGGGGCCAGCGCCTAGAGACTGTTTATCCAATTTATTCAACGACTTGAAACTTCACACGGATTTCCCGCGAGGCGCTTTGCGCCCTCAGGCTTCGCAAAATCATCGAGCTGGCGGCGAATTTGTCCACAGCACATATTGCATTGCAACATAAAATGACCCACTCGAAGCGAAGCAGAATTGCGCGCCTACGGATGGGTCGAGCCACGAGCCAAATTCGGCTTCTTGAATAGGTACTTAAGCCACATTTTGACTATGTCTCGGTACCTGATGTTGCCTTTTCGCATGACATCCCCGGCGAATCCCGACCGGAGCAGGTACTTCCAATAGAGCCAGGCAAACGGATGCCACTCTCCGGCCTTCCACGGCTTAACGCTCTCCGTGAAATGGATGATCTTCGGCACCGCAGGGCGATCCTCCGACAGGGAGCGCCACGCAACGAGATCATCGTACATGAATTCCCTCTGGAAATTCCAGGTCGCGTCCACCTGCTTCCACTTGCCCCACAACACGACATTCAATGCGTCCTGATCGGCATATTCAAACTTCGATTGATCCTCCAGCAACAGGTTCAATGCGCGGCCCAGAGTTCGATCCGCACGAGCGCGTGGCATATCGAACACCATTACCCCCGCGTTGAAATACCGACCGGGAAGGTCGAGGCCGTGCTTCCCGGCAAACGCTGCGACATCCACGCCAGGATCAGGGACCGCCGCACAAACACAGTCGCCCAACTCGCACCGCCACAGCTCTTTCAAGCTTCCGGTCACAACCATATCGATATCCAGGTAGATGAGCCGGGATATCGATTCATCCAGAACCTCGTCCATGATCAGGCGCAGATATGTAGCGCGGCTTATCTGCAAAAGAGGAGGCAATGTCAGTGCGTCGTGACCAACAATCGAGTACCAGTGGATCTCCATCCTCCCCAATTCAGACGCCACCTGTTCTTGCAAATCATCGCTGATGGAATCGTGGATGACATGCACCTTGAAACTGTCGGCATAGGCAGAATTCGCCTCGACAGATTTCAACAACGTCACCAGATGCGGGACATAGTTTGTGTCTGAAACACATACGATGTTGATATTTGCATCAACAATAGGGTTCATCATTACTCCTTGTTCTCAAAATCGCGCCCAATCTTCGTGCGCTGGAAAATGTCAGCCATGGTTGTCCGGTAGATGTTCCATCGGAAGGGCGCGCGTCGTTCGATAGTGATCGAGGCGCTTTCGGATCCCGTCATCGTCGCCGTTCAACTTGCGAACGAACAGGGCGGGGCGCGCGCTCCGTCCACCGCTTGCCAGACGAAAGTCCGGCGCGGTCACGACATCGACAAGATGGTCATCGACGACGGTGGGGCCACTGCTGCCGGGGAACCATTGCGCATAGGTAGATGTGCCGGCGACGTGGGAGGCACGGGGGCCTGCCATGACAGCGGTGTGAAAAAACGTTTCGTCGGAACAGACGCTGTGCGACAGCAGCCGGACGATGGATTTGTGCTTCTGCGAGAAGGCGAAGATGGCTTCGACCGCTTCCCGTGTCAGGATCCAATATGCACTGCCGCGAAAGAAAGGCACGGGACCAGCTATGGCACGGACATCGCGGTCAGGGAGGCGGGACAGGATGTGGGCGTTGACCTCGCGGATGATCCGCCCCCGCAGGCCCGCACCACGCCAGCCGCCTTCCAACTGGAATTTGAGCATACGCTGCCACGGCAGGCTGTCCGGCTCTTCCAATACCGGCTCGGCGTCAATGAACTCCCGATCCTGCGCGGCCAGGTAGCCTGCAATGGCATCCGCCGTCGCGATCGGATAATCGCTGCCGCTCAGCAACGCGAAATGGGTAAAAGGCAGCCCATCCCGCAGGGCCTGCTGCATGAGCGCCAGCGTGGCGCGCACCTGTGAGAAGCCGCCCCAATGCACGCCTTTCCGGTCCTCGATCAGGATGGCCCCAGCCTGGGCGCATTCCTGGAACTGACTGATATCGGACTTTGCATCGACATGAATGAATGTACGGGCGTGCGATGACCGAAGACTTTCCACCAGTGCCAGCGCCTGTCTGGGATTGTCGTGAACCAGGACAAGAAACGCAATCATGCAAGATCTCCAATGTCTCTAGCTATTGAACCCCCACATGCCCTCTCGATTTGCTGCAACTGCGCAGCGATGCTGTCAAAAGTATCTCGACTTCGCGTTTGGTTGCTTGAAGTTCGCCTTGGTCATTGCCCAGGCAAAGCCAAAATGCATCCTGGCCTTGTCCGGCCGGCGGCGCACAGTGGCCAGGACACCGCGCAGGAACCGGATGGCGATCCTGTCCGGCAGAAGCAGCCGCCGGTTGACGAAGTAACCGATCGCCAACTCCTCACGCAGGAGCTTGGTCTCGCTCCAAGTGTCGGCGTTGTGATTGGGATTGTTGTAGCTGACATCCCTGGTGTCGATGCGCAACATCGCGCGACAGCGGGACGCGAAATAGTATCGTGTCCATTCCTGGTCCTCGGCGGAAAAGACCTCCTCGCGAAAAGGGCGCTCCCGCAGCAATTGCGTGGGGATCATGGCCATGGTGTTGGACAGGCCATTCCTGCCGTCGAAGTTGCGGCTGGTCATGACGTGGCGGCCCTCGTGCGGCGCGTCCTGGTATGGTGGATGCCGCCAGTAGACGATTTCCATGCCGCCGTTCAGGGTCGCTTCCCACCCTTTCGCTATCAGGTCAGGCGCATGAATGAGCATGTGGCTGCTGATGATGAGCGTGAGGGGCTGGTCGTTGGCCTCGACCCCGAGGTTGATCGCCTTGGAGAAATTGAACTCCTCGGCGGGGTATGTGACGACATCGGCGCCGAGCTTTTCGAACGCGCCCGAAACCTCCGGATCACGCGACGAATCCACGATGATCAATCGCTCCGGAGGCACGCTTTGCCTTCGCAGCGCCTCCACGACCTCGATCAGGAGCGGCGTGCATTGATATGCGCGGATCACCGCCGCGTAGCGCGGCGAAGAGGGGCGATCCGGCATTTCAACGACCTGGCTCATTTCACCGGCATCACGGCTTGGACAGCGTGGACCATGTCGGAGGGATCATCGGCCAGCCGGCAGATGGTCGCCGCATGTGTCCATGTGTCGTAGAAGGCGGCGGCTTTGGCGTCGAAGGATCTGAAAACAACGTTCGGGATGCCGAGAAGCGTACTCAGGATATGAGCATGCAATCGATCCGTGACCACAACACGCCCGCGGCTCAACAGATCGATACCCACCCTCAGCCGAGCTTCCGCGTAGCGTCGGCGTGCGGTGAACGCCAGGGGCGCCAGCAATGGATAGGCGGCTGGGAATTTGCGTGTGAGCTTGGAGAACAATATGTCCCACAATCGCGCCGCGGTTCTGGGATCATCCATCCAGTCTCCCGCCTCCGCGGAAAGCCCCATCTCGTTCAACTGCTTCTTGATGCCTTCATGTGGCGCCACCGCTTCCTTGTCGGTGCGCAACAGGCAGAACGCATCGACGGTCGCGGGCTTGCGGACGATCCGCTCCATGGCGAAGGCCATGTCCGGGCACAGCGCCACACGGCAATCGAAGTTCGCGCGGGCGAAGGCTTCACTTTTTGTGTCACGCGCCAGCAATGTGAAATCCGAGTGCGCCGCGATGGCGTCACGCGTCTCTCGCAGCGCCTCGGGCGAGTCGAAATGAATGCTTTGGGCCAGCTGGATGGTCGGCCGATTGGGAAAGCGCCGCAGGATCTTCAGACGAAACTGATGGTGATGGGGCCATATGTCGCCAAAATTCCCGCCCCCGTGCATCAACAGGAGGGATGCGCGCTCGATATGCCGGTCGGATGACGGGCTGTAGGTGCTCCAGTCATGGAACCCCACCTTGCTGTCCGGCAGCTCGCGCTTGAAAAAATCCAATTCCCCCAACAGGATAGCGCAGTCGCCGACATTGGGGTGATCGGGCGGGTCGATAAGATGGATGCGCTCGCCGCGCCCGGAGATCAGCGGCAGCAAAACCTCCTTGATCCGGTCCCGCAACGCAATTCGAAGGTCTTCGCTCGTCCGGCTCTCTCGTGGCGTGTCGTCCCGCCATTCCTGCTGCATCATCAGGAGTCGATCCTTTTTGTCCGTCGCCCCTCGCCATCTTGCCCCATTGACCGCAGTGCACAATAGCTGAATCTGTTTTTATGCTGCACTGCGGCATAAATGCTTGCGCCCCGAGCCTGCCGGGAATAAAAACGGGCGCGCCGGACATTGATCGAGCATCGATCGCGGGCGGGGATGTGTCGGTTTCGAGTGCACTGGAGGCGCCGACGCGTGGACGGAATCAAAGGAAGACTGGCCAAGGGCGCGGCGTGGATCACCGCAGCCCGGATCATCACCAACCTTCTGGGCCTGGTAAGCACGCTTGTCCTGGCGCGCCTGCTGACCCCCGGCGATTTCGGAATTGTGGCCCTTGGCTGGACCGTGCTCGCCATCTTGAACTCAGTCACCGAAATTTCGATCGGCGCTGTGCTCATCCACCATCCAAATCCCACCAGGGAACATCTCGATACGGCATGGACGCTCAGCGCGATTCGCGCCGCGGCCGTGGCTGCCATGCTTATGGTCGTCGCGATACCGGCGGAATCGGCTTTCGCGGAACCACGCTTGCCGCCGGTGCTTGCGGCTCTGGCAATTTCGACCCTGATAGGAGGGCTCGGCAGTCCGCGTCGCATCCTTCTCACCCGTGGCCTGGTGTTCTGGCAGCAATTCCTGATCGAGGTCTCCCAGAAACTTGTCGGGCTTGTCGTCGCGGCCGTGTTCGCGTTCACCTTCAGAAGCTACTGGGCGCTTGTCGCGGGGACATTGGCGTCGGATCTCACCGGCCTCGTCATTTCCTATGTCGTTGCGCCGTTCAGGCCAAAGCCTGGCTTGCGGCACTGGCGCGAGATGTTCGGCTATTCCATCTGGCTGACCCTTGCACAGGCCATCAACACGCTGAACTGGCGCTTCGACCACCTTTTGATCGGCGCCTTTCTCGGCAAGACCCCGCTCGGCTATTATTCGGTGGGCGACAATCTCGCGGCCATGCCGACGCGTGAAGCGATCGCTCCCTTGACCTCCGTGCTGTTTCCCGCATTCGCCCATGTGAAGAACCGCGACGACGGAGGCCTGGAAAAAGTCTACCAGTCGTCGCAAGCGCTGGTCACGATGATCGCCTTGCCGGTGGGTGTCGGAATGGCGCTGATTGCCGAGCCCCTGGTCCGGCTGGCAATGACGGACAAGTGGTTGCCTGCTGTCATCGTGATCCAGGCATTGTCCGCCGTGTTTGCCGTACAAACCCTGGGAAGCCTCGCGCAGCCGCTTGCCATGGCGACAGGTGACACGCGACTGCTCTTCAAACGCGACGTCCAGGCATTCCTCCTGCGCGTCCCTTCCGTCGTCGTGGGGCTTTGGCTTGGCGGACTTGCCGGGGTGGCAATCGCGCGGGCGATTGCCGGCGTCATAGGCATCTTCTTCAATCTTCAGGTCGTCCGGCAGCTCACCGGCATCGGCTACCTGGCACAATTGCGCCCCAACCTGCGCAGCCTGACAAGCGCCGGAGTCATGGTCGTGGCGGTGCTCGGTTCTCGTTCGGTGCTTCCATCCGGCTTCGAAACGTCCGAGTTGGTTTTGAACCTCTCGTCGCAGATCACCATCGGAGCGATCGCTTTCGTCGGAGCACAATTGCTGTCGTGGAATTTGATGCGACGGCCCGAAGGGCCCGAAACAGAACTGATCGCCCTGTTCAAGCGGCTGTTGATGGGCAGGGGTTCGCGCCTGCTTGGACGGTGGGCATGACGGTGAACCGGCACGACACCGCGGTCATCTTTGTGACCGACAACGGATATTTGGGTCCGTCGCTGCTGGCTGCGCTTCAGCTGGTGGCACAAGGTATCGACGCGCTGGCCGACGTCCTGATCTACACGGTCGGCGTCGAACCCGCTCTGATCGACACACTGCAGAACGGTACAGGTCGGGCGATATCCTTCATCGCGCTGCCCGACACATCCTATCTGCCACCGGATGGCGTGGCATTTGCCAAGAACCACGTGCCGGTCACGTCATTGGCGCGACTGGTCATCGCTCCGCATCTTGCGCCCGCGTATCAAAACATCGTCTATCTGGATGGCGATATCCAGATTGTCGGCGACATTGCGCCGCTCGTCCGGCATCGCGTCCGCGACGGCTGGATCGCTGCCGGCAGAGGCAGCGCCTGGTTCGATCCCGACGACAGGCTGGGCATCAATCCGGCGGGCTACTTCGATGCGTTGAACGGAGCCACCCGCGACAGCTACTTCAACGCCGGCGTGCTCGCGTGCCGCCGGGAAACCTGGGCGGCTTACGGCCCCAAGGCGCTGGATGCCTTCTTTCGCAACAGCGAAGCCTTTATCCGACACGACCAGAGCGCGCTCAACGCGGTGTTTCGGCAGAATGTCGAGCCGCTCTCGCCGGCCTATAATTTCCACAATGCGTATGCCGGTCTCCATTGCCACAGGATCGTCGCGCCGAAGATCATTCATTTCACCGGCCCCGCCAAGCCATGGAAGGCTGCCGTTCCGCCATGGGGATGGCGCTTTCGCCAATCCTATGTCGATCTCCTGGAGCGATTCCCGGAGCTTGCGTCGGTCTTCAAAGTCGAACCTTCCGCGCCGCAGCCAACACCCGGCCTGCGTGCGCGGATTTCAAACCTTCGCGGCGCGCGCACCCGGATATCCCAGCGCCACGCGTTTCGAACCTATGTCGATCGACATGACTTCGCCGTCAGGTAGTTAGGCCGCCATCCTGCCGATGCTGTGATACTCGATGCCGTGGCGGGCAATGACTTTCGGGTCGTACAGGTTTCGACCGTCGAAGATGACCGGCGTGGTCAGCGCATCCCTCACCGCGTCGAAGGAGGGCGCGCGGAAGCTCTTCCATTCGGTGGCGATCAGCAGGGCGTCGGCGCCACGAAGTGCCGCCTCCTTGGTGCCGCACAAAAGCAGGTCATCGCGCAGCCCGTATATGGCCTGGCATTCCTGCATCGCCTCGGGGTCGTAGGCCTGGACGCTGGCACCCGCCTTCCACAGCGCTTCCATCAGCGTGCGCGCCGGCGCCTCGCGCATGTCGTCGGTATTGGGCTTGAACGCCAGGCCCCACAGGGCGAAGGTCTTGCCCTGGAGATTGCCCTTGAAATAACGGTTCACCTTCTCGAACAGCACCGACTTCTGCTCGTTGTTGCGCTCCTCGACGGCCTTCAGCAGCTTGGCGTCGAACTGGACTCCTTCGGCGGTCCTGATCAGCGCGCGCACGTCCTTTGGAAAGCACGAGCCGCCATAGCCGAGACCGGGATAGATGAAGTGGTAGCCGATGCGCGGATCGCTGCCGATGCCCTTGCGGACCTCCTCGATATCAGCGCCGAGCTGCTCGGCCAGGTTGGCCATCTCGTTCATGAAGCTGATCTTGGTAGCCAGCATGCAGTTGGCCGCGTATTTGGTGAATTCGGCGCTGCGCACATCCATCACGATCATCTTCTCGTGGTTGCGGTTGAATGGCGCGTAGAGCTCGCGCATCACCGCCTCGGTATCCTCGCTGCTGGTGCCGACAATGATGCGGTCGGGCTTCATGCAGTCTGCCACGGCCGAGCCTTCCTTGAGGAATTCCGGATTGGAAGCGACGTCGAACGACAGGTCTTCGCGGCCTCGCGCCTTCAGCGTCTCTGCGATCCTGGCCTTTATCTTCTCGCAGGTCCCGACCGGCACGGTCGACTTGCCAACGACGATCTTGGGCTCGTCCATCTCCCTGCCGATCGCCTCGGCCACCGCCAGCACGTATTTGAGGTCTGCCGAACCGTCTTCGCCAGGCGGCGTGCCGACGGCGATCATCTGGATTTCGCCATGTTTGACGGCCGCAACCGCATCGGTGGTGAAGGTGATGCGCCCGGCCGCGTGGTTCTCCTTGACGAGGCTTTCGAGCCCAGGTTCGTAGATCGGCACGAGGCCCTGGTTGAGCCGCTCAACCTTGCTCGCATCGATGTCGACACACATCACCTGATGGCCCACTTCCGCCAGCACCGCCGCCTGCACAAGGCCAACATAGCCTATTCCAAAGACCGTCAGGTTCATTCGGCGCCGCCCCCGTTCAAGCCAGCGGGCCCTCTCGGGCCCGCCGGCTCAGATGAATTTTTCCAATCACTTTTACTTTATGGCGCATGCGACCGATTCTGGAAACTGGCAAGGCTGGCCCAAGGCCGTGAAAGCGACGCGCTTGACCTGGAGCGTGACCTTGCGGCCCGGATCCGAGAAGGGCCCCATCCAGCCGGTCATCGTGTCACTGCCCCACAGGCTGAAGAATATCTTCTGGGCGTGGGTAGGCAGCTTCGCCGGATCTGTAATGGTGTTGACGAGCTGGCCATTGAGGTACCAGCGCAGCCGGTCCTTCTCCCAGACAAAGGCGTAGTCGTTGAAGGCGTTTTCAGTGCCGCCCGCCACGTCGACCAGTTTTTCGTTTTTTCCTTTGCCGGCTATATAGACGTTGGTCTGCACCTTGGAGGTATCCTTTGTCAGGACCTCGAAGTCGATTTCATCCCAGGGCTGCTTGTCGGAAGGCCCGATGTAGGAGAAGAATGCCGCATTGAGGCCCGAACCGGTGTCGGTTTTCATCCGCGCCTCGTAGGTGCCGTAGCCGAAACGCTGCTTGGTCTGGATTTCGGCGCAGCCAAAATCGCGGTCCTTCAATTTCCGTTTTTCGAAGCCAAGCGTGAGTGCGCCGTCGGAAAGCCGGATCAGGTCCTTGGACCACGTACAATTCTGATGGCTGCCATTCGTCCAGCCATCGGAAACGTACCACCGCGATTGATTGAAGCTGGAGAAGTCGTCGACGAATGACGGTCCGCTCGGCATATCCTGGGAACGCGACGCCGTCGGCCCCACGACAAGGCTTGCAAGGGCAACCAGCGTAAACATGCCATGTGACCACAACCGCTTGAGGCCACCTTGTCTTGCGTGATGCGGCATCGGCCTGGCAGTTGTGATGGTAGAGGTGTTTTTCGAATTCGCGTTCATACCAAAGTCACCTTTGTGCTGTGTGCCCCAACCCAAAGTCGACATTCGAACTGTGACGAGACGAGTCGACCTCGATCGTCTGTCACCCCCTCTAACCTGTTGCATGTCGTGTCAGGGTCAGAATGTTGCCTGCGGCCCTGACGCCTCCGCTTCACCCTCTGCCTAAGCGAGCCGGCCTGGGGACGTCGACATCCATCTCCCGCGATCCCTTCTCGTCGAAGATCGCATCCAGCGAGTGACGGAGTCCCTTCATCCGGAGGTGCTGTTGCGAGAGCATGGCGATGCGCCGCTCGCAATTCAGGATCGACTTCGTCAACTCGTCGACTTCGGACGCACGGCCGGAGGCGGATCCGTTCTCCATCGCCTCGACCAGAAAGGCCGCGTTCGTGGCCTTGGTCCTGTAACGATTCTCAAGTCCGCTCTTCTCCGCCTCGACCTCGGCCGATATCTGATCGAACAGTCTTGCCAGCCGATCCAGGCGTGAGATGTCGGTCTGCCGGTCGCGGGCAGGGTTTCTGGATCGGAAGCCGAATATAGAGGCCATCGTTCAGACTCCTGTGATTGGCCGAACTCAATCGGCGGGAGAGACATTGGACCAATTCACGCGGCCACATGGGATTGCTGCGCCGCAGCATAGAGTGCCATCCCCGGAGCGAGTAGGCAACCACCAAGCTCACAAACCGACGGCCCCGGCCGAAATGACGGGCCATGGCGGGCTTTCAGAAAACACCATTGGCTCAAGGCTCTCCGGCAAGCCTGGTTCCAGCCATGAGAACCCGGAAAGGCGGCATCTGCTGAGGCTTCGGAGCAAGGCCGGCATGGCGAAACAGCGCTTCGAGCTTGTCGGCGGCGACACCCCTGACGATGGGAACAAGGTTGGATTGACTGGCCAGCGCATAGGCAGCCGCCGATGCCAGCCCGCGCTCGGCCTTCACATCAAGGAACTTCCGCAAGCGATACTTGTCGCGGACATGGCGTTCGTGCTTTCTCAGCACCGCCTTCGATCCCTCCGGCAGACTGTCGATCTTCAACAACGACAGGTCCGCGTCGGCAAGGCGCTTCAGATCCTGCGTCTTGTGGCGGCCGCTCAGCGAATCAGGACGCACGATGGCGCCGTAGCCGCAGGACCGGATGACCTTGAACCGCGCTCCGCGGGCGACGGCACGCGCATAGAGTTCGTAGTCCTCGCCAAGGCGCAGGCCCTCGTCATAGCGCAGCCCGTGCCGATCGAGGAAGGCGCGACTGATCACCGGCTTGAGGAAGCCGAGTTCGCCCCTCTGCACGCGGCGCCTGGAAATATTGCCCTCGATGAAACGCTCGAAATCGAGGAATTCCGGATCGGGCGAAAATCGCGGCGCGACGATTTTCGTCATGTCTCCAGCCACGTCATCCCTGATGAGCATGATGTTATCCGCCGCGAAATCCCAGTCGGCGCGGGCAAACAGTTTTCGAAACCGGCCTTCGAGAAAGAAATCGTCGGCGTCGAGGATGCTGATGAACGGCGACCTGGACCCGGCGATCGCGGCATTGCGGGCAAAGGAGGGGCCACGGTTGATCTCGAGGCGCATGACCGAAAGCCGCCCGCTGCCGTCGTCGGCAGCCTTGGCCACGCTTGCCGTGTCGTCGGTGGAAGCGTCATCAACGACAACGACTTCCCTCACTTCCGGCTCACGCAATGCCGAAGCGATGGCAACCGGGATTGTCCGCGCCGCGTTTCGCGCCGCGATGATCACGCAGACCTCGGTTCCTTTCATGGGTTCACCTCTTCATTCCACCGGTGATTTCCAGTTTTGCCTGCCCCCTCCCATTCGGCGTCGGACATGTTCACACCCTCAGCGACCACCCGGCCGTTCAAAAATGCGACGGCTGAGATCGGCTGACGCGGCCCACCCGGCCTCGGCCATGTAACGGACGGGCGCACGGCCGCACAGTTCCCACAATACGGTTCGCCGCTGCGGCCATCGCAATGACGACAACCAGGGAGCGATGACCATGTTGAGCAGGTCTTCATTACCGATGCGCGACAGGATCCGGGTGGCGCGTTCCGACAGCAGGGTGCCAGCCCCGCCAAGAAGCACGTCGGCGGCGCGCAGGCCAAGCAGCAGCGTGTCGACCAGCCCCTGCTCCGTCGCGTAATCAAGCAGGTTCTGCTGTTCCGCCGTGCTCAACCGGCTGGCGCTGGCGCGGACATCGCAGACATAGCCGGCACAGGGCTCGCGGTTGAAAAGCGCCTTGGCGACGCTGATGCCGGAAAGAAGCAACGTATCGGACGCTGAAATGAATGGCATGGTCGCGCCGGCAATCTCGACAGGCCGTCTGCGTCGCAGAAACCCGTCCGTATCGCGCGGACTGGGCGAACCCGGCTGCTGCAGGCGGTAGTGAAGATCGACGGTGGAGGATGCCGACCCTGCGGTACGGGTCATGTGTTGCTCGCCAAGGAAGCGAACCCACCATACGGACCGTGATTTGCCGGCAACCTCGTAGCCAATCGCCCGCAGTGCATCGCGTGCCTTGAAGAAGCCGGACGACGAGACCAGGATATCGACATCCCCGGAAGGCTTCATGAAATGATCGCCATAGAGAAGCTGTTGCTGGAATGGGCCCTTCAGGAAGACAAAGTCTATATTGCGGTCACGTAACGCGCCGTGGATGGCCATGGAATCCATGATGCAGGACGAGTTCATCGCCATTGTCCTCCTGCGATAGGTATCCAGCCACTGGAACAGTCCGGGAGGTTTTTCCCCGGATGAACGGGACAGGGCCTTGAGCACGAATGTGGCGACCTTGTTCAGCCGGGCGATATCGGCGACGTTGGCGACCGACAGGGTCGGCATGGAAACTTCGCCAGCGGACGCCCCTGCGCTTGCCGCGAAAAACAGCCTCAGGCATGCCTGGACATAGGCAATCTCATCGGCGCAGTCGGCAGTGCGTAACCGGTCATACGAACTTTCCTGCAAGGCCATCCCAGGCAAATTCTCCGCAAAACAATCTGCACGACACTTATGCTGCAATTGCGAAGGCGCAGCATCGCCAAAATCGTCGGCTTCGTCCAGTTTTTCCTTTTGGCACCCGACCGCCTACAACCAGGACGTTTGCAAGGCTGACCTTTGAAATCCGGCAGCAACCGCGGTTGCATTGTTAACCAGCGCCCTATTTCCGCCGGACACAACAGGATTTTACCAAATCGGGTACGCTCATTAGACATGCCTAAATATCAGGCTTTTCGGGAAGTATTTTTATCATAACAAAATCAAATGCTTAAAGAATCGGCACGGACGAACGATCATGCACAGGGAACAAGCATCGATGGCCATCGGCCGCATCCGCGCCTTCACGGAATCGACAGCGTCCGCAACCCATAATTGATTAACGCTTGGTAAATCAGGCTTGACTCATGAATGTTGCCATGCAGCTATTGCGGTGCAGCAAAATATGCTGACGGCACTCGACAGGCCGTTTCCAGTCCTTATCGGAGACTACAATGGAACAGAATGTTGAAAAGCAAGAGTATGAAACGCCCAGCCTGACGGTTCATGGTTCGATCGAAACCATCACCCAGGGCGGTGGCGGCAATACGGCGATCGACGCATCCTTTCCTGCGCACACGCCAATCTCCCAGCTGACGTTTTCTTGAGCCTATCGCAGCTTTCTAGAGCGACGAAGTTGGGGCTCTAGATTCAAACATTAAGAGGGCCGGGGATCAAAAATCCCCGGCTCCCCTTGATTCCCGGGAATTGCCGAAGCGTATCCGTAACCGAGGTTTTAGGATGAACTGGAACCCATCCGAGCATGATAGCGTGAGCGCGACCAAGGATGCCGTGGCTTGCGAATTTGGCAACGGCTTGGCGCTGCTCAATGTGAAATCCAACATCTACTACAGCCTGAACAGTGTCGGTGCCTTCATCTGGGACCTGATCCAGGAACCGAAACCGATCCTGGAAATCCGCGATGCCGTGCTTGCGCGCTACAATGTCGATCCCGAGCGTTGCAAAGCCGACGTCGACGGGCTGCTGAAGGGCCTGGCGGAGAATGGGCTTGCGAGGCTGCATCATGAGGAACTGGTCTAGAGTTCTCTCCCTGAGCCGCCCGGAAATGCTTTTCCTTGGCCGCTGCCTGCTGGTGGTCACAGCCGTCCGGCTGGGACTGACGCTGTTTTCCTACAATCGCGTTCGGGCGGTGGTGATGCGGCTCGACGCGCGTCAATCCGCTGAAGTCGCCGACCTGCGGCGTGTCGCCTGGGGCGTTGCCGCCGCGGCGCGCCTTGTGCCGCGCGCCAGCTGCCTTACCCAGGCGCTTTCGGGTCAATACATCCTCGCCCGCCAAGGCAGCGCCTCGAATATACGCATCGGCATCGAGCGAAATACGGGAGCGCAGTTGAAAGCGCATGCCTGGCTGATGAGCGGCAACCACATCGTTCTTGGCGGCACGGTCGACGGTTTTGCCCATCTCGTCGACCTCGGTCGGTAATGAGCGGCGTAGCCGGAATTCTGCTCAGACAGGGCGGCGCGCCGGCGGCAGCCGCCGTGGATATCCAGCAGATGCTGGCGCGGATGCGGCATCGCGCCCGTGACGGCAGCTCATGGTGGATGGATACGCCCGTCACCCTTGGTCATGCATGGTTCAACACGACAGATGATTCCGGCCCCGGCCCCCTGACCATGGCCGGCGGCAAACTTGCCATCACCGCGGACTGCCGGCTGGACAATCGGGACGAGTTGCTGGCGCGGCTCGGCATCAGGGACAAGTCGGTGGCCGATGCGGTCCTGTTGATGCGGGCCTACCTGCGCTGGGGCGAAACCTGCCCGGTGCATCTGCAAGGCGATTTCGCCTTCGCCATCTGGGACAGCGAACGGCAAGCGCTGTTTTGCGCTCGCGATCACTTCGGGGTCAAACCGTTCTACTACCACGCGAGCGAGCAGCGTTTCGTCTTTGCGTCGGAGGCTGGACCGATCCTTGGCCTCGACGGCGTCGGAGAACGCATCAGCGAGCATCAGATTTCCGGATTCCTGGCAGGACTTCCCGACGACCCGCAATCAACACACTACGCCGACATTTTCCGCTTGCCGGCGCGCCACACGCTGACCGTGACGGCGCAGCGGGTGGCATTGCGCAGATATTGGCAGATCGAGCCATCGTCCCGGCCGATCCGGCCGGATGCGGCCGAGGAATTCGCCCATCTGTTCTCGCAATCGGTTCGCAACCGGATGCGGGGCACCTCGGCTGTTGGCGCCATGTTGAGCGGCGGCCTCGATTCCTCGTCGATCGCATGCGTGGCCGGCATGCAAAATGCCACTGAGCGCAAGCCAAGGCTCCCCACCTTCTCGCTGATCTTCGAGAAAGGGTCGCCGATGGACGAACGCCCTTTCATCGACGCGGTGCTGGAGCAGCAAAAGGTCGACGGCACGCTGATTCCGGTCGGCAACTATCAGCCATTTTCTGAATTCGAACGCGTTCTGGAGGAGCAGGAAGGGACCTTCCTGGCGCCGGGCCTCACGCTCACCCGCAGCCTCTACAGAACCGCGGGCGCCAAGGGCATCAAGGTGCTCCTCGATGGACATGGTGGTGATGAAGTCGTCTCGCAGGGCCACGGCCATCTGCATGAGCTTGCCAATGCCGGCAAATGGATCGACCTGTGGCGGGAGATCCGCAGCGCCTCCAACACCTATGGCGACGGCATGCTGGGCCTGTACTTCCAGTTCCTGACCATTTACGGGCCGGCCTGGCGCATCGCCAAGCTCAGGAGCGCGGCAAGCCGTGTTCTGAGGCGGATAGTCAAGCCAACGCAAGCATCGCATGGCGCAAGCTGGTACGGCCTGATCAATCCGGACCTTGCTGAAAGAACCGACCTTGTCGATCGTTTTCACAGGGCCGGCTACATGCCCCCGACGGTGAGCGCCAGCGAAGCCCTGACCCATCGCTGGGTCCTGTCGAACGGCTATGTGCCGCATTCCTTCGAGGTCCTCGACAAGGCGGCGGCCAATTTCGGCGTCGAGGCGCGCTATCCGTTCTGGGACAAGCCGCTGGTCGAGTTCTGCCTGGCGTTGCCGGGGGAAGAAAAGCTGAACCGCGGCTTTGGCCGCTACGTGCTGCGCCGCGCCATGGAAGGCATCCTGCCGACAGCGGTTCAATGGCGGCGCGACAAGATCGATTTCACCTCCAATCTCGTCAACGGCATGCTCCGCAACCACCGCGTCCTCCTGGAGCGCGTGCTGGTCGCCGATGCAAGCCGCATCGCGCCCTATGTCAACCTGCCGGCGGTGACAGCGGCCTATGCACGGCTGGCGCGCCAGCCGGATCAGGCAGCGCCGCTGGATGTCCAGTATGTCTGGCGCTCGGTTTCGCTGTCTCTCTGGCTGCGGCAGGTTCAACTTCGCGGGAGCCACGCATGATTGCCAAAAGCGCGCCATTCGCCTCGTATCCCGAATTCGAGTACCCACAAGGCAAGCGCGCGAGAACGTGTCGCTTCTACAGGGCCTACGGACTGACCATCGCTTCCGATGTGAGCTTGCCGGAACTTGAACCGACCACGCCGGCGACAGCCGATGTGGTCATCCATGTCGGCCCCATTGATCTGCCCAAGCCCTCGCCCGAGCTTGGCAGCGATTTCCGGTTCGAAGCTGACCGGCAGTATCTGGCATGGCAGGCGGTCGGCGCGTTCCTGATCAGCGATGCCTGCCGCATCGACGTGGAGCCGGCGCCGGGTGTCGACGACGCCTTGATTGCCTTCCCGCTGCTGGGACCGGTCATGGCGCTGCTGCTGCATCAGCGCGGCTTGCTCATCCTCCACGCCAGCGCCATTGCGGTCGGCGGCAAGAGCGTGATCTTCATGGGCGACAAGGGCGCCGGCAAATCGACGACGGCTGGCGCGATGATCCGGGCCGGCCACGAATTGCTCACCGACGACGTCGTGGCGCTCGACATGACCAGTTCGGACGAGGCGATGATCGTTCCGGGTTTTCCGCAGTTGAAACTGGCGGCCGATGCCGCCTCGGCCATCTCCCTCGGCGATGTAGAAATTCGCCCGCAGGTTCATCCGGCGATCGACAAGGCGCAGCACCGCCTGCTTGGAGGCTTCTCGCACGACAGGGTTCCGGCGACCAGGATCTATGTCCTCGAACGAGGCGAGCGGGCGACGATTTCGCCTCTTGCCAGCATCGCCGCGCTGCCCGCGATCATCAAATTCTCCTATGTGACGCGCTTCGGCCGGCCCGCTTTGGTCGGCGATGCCGCCGCGCTGCATCTTGGGCACTGCGCAAGATTGGCTGACCATGTCGGCGTATGCCGTCTCGAAGTCCCAACGGGACTCGACAGGATCGGCGAGGCCGTGGACCTCATCGAGAGGGACCTGGCGACCGAAGGCGCGCGGCGCTCCAACCATTCCCGGTGAGAAGCATGTCCGGATTACCAGCCATTCGCCTGTCGCTGTTTCGAGAGATCGCCGGATTCGGCGCCACCATGGCTCGGATCGGCGGCCGGCGAACCTGGACGACGTTGATCTTCCTGGTTCTTGGCAGCCTGACCGAAGGCGTCTCGATCCTTCTTCTCATCCCGTTGTTGCAACTGGTCGGACGCTCCGACCAGAATTATGCAATCAAACTGCCAAACAGCGAGTTCTTCCGCTGGCTAGTGCCTGACGGAACGCTGCAGCTGACGACGGTGCTGTGCGCGCTCGTCGGTCTGATCTCGCTGCAGGCGGCGTTCAACCGCTTCAAGTCCGTCTACATGGCCAGTCTTCTCTATGACTTCATCAACCGTCTGCGCATCAATCTGTTCGAGAGCATCGGAAAGGCGCGATGGGGCATATTCACCCGGCTGCGCGGCTCCGACCTCGACCACGCGCTGACCGGCGATATCGACCGTGTCCAGGCGGCGGCTTTCGCCTTTCTGATGCTGGTTCAGATCGCCGTGCTCCTGGCTGGCTACCTTGTCGTGTCGGTGTTCATCTCTCCGGTGATGACGTTGTTTGCCGTGGCGATCGGCATGCTGATGTTTGCCGCGCTTCAGCCGTTCCGCACCCGCGCAACCGCCTTTGGCCGGGTTCTCACCGCCAATCGCCAGGACCAGTACCGTACGGTTTCGGAATTCCTTGGCGGCATCAAGGTGGCGAAGAGCCTGAATGTCGAGGCCAGCTATTTCGCCCAGTTGCAGTCGATCCTCGAAAGGATGAAGGCCGACAACATCAACTACGTGCGTAACAGTACGATCGGCACCGCATTGTTCCAGGTGGCAAGCGTCGTGGGCTTGAGCCTGTTCGTCTACGTCGCGCTGGTTCGCTACAATCTGTCGCTTGCCGAGATCGTCGTGCTGCTGCTGGTGTTCATGCGCATCGCGCCACGCTTCATGGATCTGCAGACGCAGGCCCAGCAGGTCCTGATCAATCTGCCCGCCTATACGTCGATGCGCAGCCTGCAGATGCGTTTCGACGCCGAGCGTGAACCGGCCAGCTCCGGCTTCGACGAGCCTGGCAAGCTGTCGCTCGATACCGGGCTCAATATCCGTAATGTCTTTTTTGGCTATGGCGATGACACCGCCAAGGCGGTTGTCAGTGACATCACCTTCGGCCTTCCCGCCGGCAAGGTCACCGCCCTCATCGGCCCTTCCGGGTCGGGCAAGAGCACGATCGCCGACATGCTGCTTGGCCTGCTCGAACCGACGGCCGGCAAGATGCTCGTCGACGGCATCGAAATCACGGCTGCCAATCGCAGACGTTGGCGCGATCAGGTGGCCTATGTGCCGCAGGACGTGTTTCTTCTGCATGATACGATTGCTGCAAACCTTCGCCTCGCCGCGCCTCAGGCCACTGACGACGAGTTGTGGACAGCGCTCCGATCCGCGCATGCCGGCGATTTCGTCGAGCGGCTGGAACACCGGCTCGAGACCGTGGTTGGCGACCGCGGCGTGCGGCTCTCCGGCGGCGAGCGCCAGCGCATCGCGCTGGCGCGGGCGTTGCTGCGCAAACCGTCCTTGCTCATTCTGGATGAAGCCACCAGCGCTCTCGACTGGCAGAACCAGTCGTTGATCGCCAGGTCGATCGACGGGCTGCGTGGCTCGATGACGATTTTGACCATCGCGCACCGGCCATCGATGATCGCCTTTGCCGACTGGGTGGTGGCGATGGAAAATGGCCGCGTCGTGGAAGTCGGGCAATATCAGAGGTTGAAGGAAAAGCCGGAAAGCCGGTTGTCCAGGATGCTGTCGGGCGAACAGTCCGAAAGGGAGCCAGCCGACGCTGCGTGAGCCCGGGCGGATATCAAACGGGATGGCAGGGTCTTAGTGAAGGCTTCTGCGGGCGCCGAGCTTCTCGCCATCGGTGGCCTCGGTCGAATTCAGTTTTCTTTCAGCGTCGCGAATCTTGTCAGCCGGGGTCGGAGCGCTTCTGGCAACCATGATGTAGACGATCACAAAGTAGCCGACCTGAATGATGACGGCACAGACGACCACGCGAACAAGTGTCGTGAGTGCCGAAGCGCCACCCAGATAAGACCACGCGATGACGATCGCGAGAGCGAAGACCATGCCGATGATGAATTTTGGCAGCGACATATCGGACCGCCTCTCAGCCGGCCCGAGCAAATATCGACGACTGACCCACCCAAGCCTCCCTTCACCATACGGGCTTATTTGGCTGCCCGCTTTCGGCCGGTTGCTTCCCGCCTTACGACCTGCGCATTTTCTAACAGAAACAATTTGCTAGTCTATTAAGGCGCTTAATAGGCAGCAAGGCCGGCCGTACATATTTTTGAATGAGCTGCGAAGATAGAATCCGTAATGTTGCATCGCACACACGGATTCATGGCTGATTCCTTGGCGCTCTGGCCTATCAGTATAATGCATAATATTGATTAGTATTTTATGCGAGTATGCCTGTGCCCACCATCTCGCTAAAGCAGTGAACTGGGCATCGAATCGCGGTCAAGGGCGAATCGCCCCAATCCTGCCGCACAAGAACCATCAATTTTGCGGATATGCCTCTTACATGTCATAAACGTGCCACAAAAGTCGAATTTTGTGCAGACTGAGCTTATTATTTAGTCAATCCATGACGTGACTATTTCAACGGTATGGGAAATTGTGTGTTGCGCTGCAGCATTTTTTTGGTACCGTGCCGTAAACCATTCGTTCAACGCATGGAGTTTCGGCATGAGGGACGTTGCCAAGTCAGCCACAGCGGGCTTTCCGCAAGCTGACGTTGATTTTCCGCCGCCGATCGGCGGCCTGCTCAAGCGCAGCTTTGATATTGCCGGGTCACTGGCTGGATTGATCGCACTCAGCCCGCTGTTTGTGATGATCGCGCTGCTCGTCAAATTTTCCGATGGCGGGTCCATTTTCTACGGTCATCGGCGGATAGGCCGGGGCGGGCGGATTTTCCCTTGCCTCAAGTTCCGCACCATGGTGCCGGACGGCGAAAGGGTTCTGGCGGCCTATCTTGCCGCAAATCCGGAAGCGAACGCCGAGTGGCTGTCGACCCGCAAGCTGAAGAACGACCCGCGCGTCACCCGTGTAGGGGCCGTGCTGCGCAAGCTCTCCCTCGACGAACTGCCGCAGATCATAAACATCCTTCAGGGCGATATGAGCCTGGTCGGGCCTCGTCCGGTCGTGCGCGACGAGCTGGAGATCTATGGCAGTGCCGCCGTCTACTACTTGAAATCGCGCCCCGGCCTGACCGGGCTCTGGCAGGTCAGCGGACGCAACGACGTCTCCTATGACAGCCGGGTGGCATTCGATCGCCACTATGTCGAGAACTGGTCGATGTTCGAGGACATTCGCATCATCATCAGGACCGTGCCTGCCGTGTGGATGTCGCGCGGCTCCTACTAGGCTGCCGGCTCAGGCAAACAAAAAGTCGGCTGCCTTCACACCAGTATTCGTCAAAGCTCATTGGGCGGGGCCAAAGCGGATCGGAAACGTTCAGTTGAAAACAGACATGTTTGACGTCTTTAGCACCGGCCGTTCGACGCGCGTCCGGCTCGCAGCCGGTTGCGTGGCCTTGGCCCTCGCCTTTCCTGCCGCTGCCAGCGAGTACCATCTCGGCGCGCTGGACAAGCTCAACATACGCATTGCTGAATGGCAGACCGTTGACGGCACGTTCCGCGACTGGTCTTCCGTCAATGGCGAATACACGGTCGGTCCGGCCGGCACGTTGTCAGTGCCTTTCGTGGGCGAGTTTCCCGCGTCCGGCAAGACCACGTCCGAGGTCGCCGCGGCGATCGGCGAGGCATTGCAGCGCAAGCTTGCCCTGCCGGACAGGCCGGAAGCCTCTGTTGAAATGGCTGTGTACCGGCCGTTCTACATTTCGGGTGAGGTGCAGACGCCCGGCCAGTTTCCCTATGTGCCCGATCTGACTGTCCTGAAAGCAGTCAGCGTCGCCGGCGGGCTGCGCCGGAGCACGGATACCGGCCAGCGCTATGACCGCGACCTGATCAATGCCAAGGGCAATTTCGACGTTCTCGAGGACCAGCGGGTCCGGTTGATCGTCAGGCGTGCCCGCATCGAAGCGGAAATGGCTGATAAACCTTCGTTCGACGTACCGAAGGAAGTGGCTGACAATCCAAAGCTGCCAAGCATCGTTGCCGACGAGATGGCGATCTTGGGAGCCGATCAAAAGAAGCTGAAACTGCAACTCCAGGCCCTCGACGAGCTCAAGAACCTGCTGCAGTCCGAGATTGAGTCACTGCAGCAGAAGATCGACAACCAGCAGCGGCAGGTCGATCTTGCTAAGCAGGAACTCGCCAGCGTCGGCGCGCTGGCGCAGAAGGGCCTCGTTGCCAACACAAGGGTTCTGACGTCGGAGCGATCGATCGCCGACCTGCAAGGCCAGGTCCTGGACTACGACACGGCCATCCTTACCGCCAAGCAGGCGATCAGCAAGGCCACGCAGGATGGCATCGACGCGGAAAACACCCAGAACGCCACGCTTGCCACCGACCGGCAGCAGACGGAATCGGACCTCAACGCGACAATTCTCAAGCTGAACATGAACAAGGGCCTGATGTCCGAAGCCATGTCCGGCAGCCCCGGTTCACAGGCCTATGGCGGCAGCGACCAGCAGCCCACGATCTCCTTCGCCCTGGTTCGCACCGTCGACGGCAAGGCCAGCGAGATTGCCGCCAGCGAGGACACGCCGGTACAGCCCGGAGACGTGATCAAGGTCAAGCTGACGCCAGCAGCCAGTCAGTAGGCATTCGAGAATTCGAACAATCAAGCCACCAGGCAGGCTGCACAAACAGCCATTTACAGGCGCCCCCCTGATGAATATCTATCGTGTCCGACGATACATTAAGGGAAAGATTATTGCGTTTGCCTGGAGAACGAGAGGCGTAGAGATACAGGATCGCATCTCTGTGCTTGGCGTATCCCCCCATATTGCGGGAAAAGGCACCATCAAACTGGGATCTCTCGTCTCGTTTCGAGGATTTGGCTCGCGCTCGTGGTTTCACGTGGGTGCCAATGCAACATTTTCCATTGGATCCAAATCATTCATAAACAGCGGCGTCATGGTCGACGCATGCTCCGCGGTAAGCATTGGAAAAAACTGCCTTATCGGTGACTGCGTTGTCATCCAGGATTCGAACTATCACGAGATCGATGAAGGATCCGGCGTCAAAACGAAACCTGTCTCGATCGGCAACAATGTCTGGATCGGTCGGAACTCGATAATCCTGCCCGGGGTCGAGATCGGCGATCACAGCGTCATCGGCGCCGGGTCCGTGGTCACCCGGAGCGTTCCCCCGCGAAGCCTGGCAGCCGGAAATCCTGCCCGTATCATTCGAGAGGTTGCGGCGGCCGAAGACTATATCCGCCATTGATCGGATGGATGGTGCCAGCCCGGTGCCTGCCATCGGCCGAAGCGTGCTCCGTTCCGATGGAACAGGCTTTATCATCTGAGCACGATTTTTCAGAATGCCGCAGTCCACACTCGGGCCGCGAGCACGTTTTCGAGATGATGCTCTAGCCCCCTGCGGTTTTCGGCTCGATCATATTGGCAGCCGCCCACCGCGTGCGGGTGACAGGCGCCTTCACCAGTTTGAAGTACCCATAGTACATGAGGAAGGAGCCCATGACGTAGGGGTTGAGAATGTCGACCTCGACAAAAGACCGGATCAGAAGCAGCACCATCACGCCGGCAAGAATGACAGGCTCGGGGCGCCATGTTCCGAACACAACCGCTGACACGTGCCCCCAAAGCGTGCGCAAGAGTATCAGCGAAATGAGCACCGCCCCTATGTAGCCAAGCTCGACGAGGGTTTCGATATAGGTGTTGTGGAAGTGGAAGCCGGCGCGGCCGGTGATGAAGAATTCGTTCCAGAGCCGCTCGGCCTCCGAGAAGCCCTGCACCCAATAGGCCGCATAGCCAACACCCAGAAGTGGCGATTGCTGCGCGGCATTCCATCCCTGCTCCCACAGATATGTCCGTCCGGTGAGTGTCGAATCCTTGCCGAACATGTTGAGGACGAAATCCATGAGCCCGACATTCAAGGCAGCGACTATCGCAACGACGATCACTCCGCCGCCAACAACGAAGACAACCCTTCGATAGCGCCGCGAGAGCACCTTGCTTGACGCAAGAAGCACCACCAGGGCCAGGACCACCGTAATCGAAGCGATCGACGTGGCGGAATGCGAAGCGAGAAGCATATAGGCTGACAGCAGGGCAATGGGCGCCGTCCACAGAAGGCCGAAGCGGTCGCGCCGGAGAAAGGCCAGGAAGACGACGTAGAAATAGACGCCCAGCGACGCGACAAAGCCGAGCTGGTTCTTCGACGCGAAGGCGCCGACGAAATTGAAGGTGCCGTCGAGGACGTCGTCGGAATAAGCTCCGACCTTGAGGGAATAGAGCAGGACGAAGAAAATCCCGATCAGGCAGCCTATGGTGAAGGTCCGGACGCTGACAGTGCGTGCGGCAATGTAGGCACAGGCTATGTGGGAGGAGTATTGGACGGCCGTCCTGGCCGTGATGCCAGGCGCCGCGGACCAGAATATCGAGAGGCAGACGTAGCCGGCAAACGCCAGCGGCAACCAGGCGCTCGATACGTGGCGCAAGTAGCGCCGGTAGTCCACGAGAATGAGCGGAAGCCAGACCGCGTAATAGGCCAGGATGACCATCTGGCCGAAGATGGTGGAATAGGAGAACGCCCAGACGGAAACAGCGACAGCAAAGCTGCCATAGGCGGTGTTCTTCTCCGGGTCGACCAACAAAGATTTCGGAATCTTCATCTCGGTATCGGAATTCCCATGCCGTTCAATGTCGAATTCATGCCGCGCCATGCGCTGCAGATTTCATTGTGCAGTGCAATATAGCCCATCCCCTGCTCTCTGTCACCCAAAGGACAAGGATTGCCGGGAGCCTTGGCAGCCGACCGACCGACTCCGTGCGAAAGCGACCAGCAAGATCAGGCCATCGCCCATCCGGCTACCGCCGCCTGAAGACGCGACCGTCCGGCGTGAGGGCTACCAAAGCGCTCCGCCGGTGATCTGGATGTTTTCCATGGTTATGCCCTTGGCGGCATCCGAGCAGAGGAAGATTGCGAGTGCGGCGATTTCCTGCGGCTGCAGCATACGCTGCTGCGGATTGCCCCTGGCGATCTCGGCCATTGCTTCCTCGGCCGTGCGCCCCTTGCCCTCGCGCTCTACGACCTGCGCCACATTGCGGCGCATCAGTTCGGTCTCGACCCAGGTAGGACTGATCATGACGCAGGTGACGCCGTGGGCGGCCCCTTCCAGCGCCACGCAGCGGGTCAGGCCGAGAAGGCCGGCCTTGGAGGCGCAATAGGCGGGATTGTCTTTCCAGCCGACGGAAGCGGCGGTGGAGCCGATGTTGACGATACGGCCCCAGCCGCGCCCGATCATGCCAGGAAGCACGGCACGGGTGACGCGGAAGGCGCCGGTGAGATTGGTGTCGACGATCTTTTCCCAGAGCGCATCGGAATGACCGCAGACCGGCTGTTCGGCGGTGGTGCCGGCGGCATTGACCAGAATGTCGGCGGGGCCGATAGCCGCTTGCGCGTCTGCCGCGAAACGATTGGTGGTGTCGCTGTCGCGCACGTCGAGGTGGGCGGCATGGACCTTGGTTCCGTGGGCGGAAAGGGCCGCGCGCACGCGATCGATTTCATCCGCACCGGGATAGTAGGCCGCATCGGACTTCTCGGCGCCGGCGGGTGCTATGTAAGAGCCGACAGCGACATTCGCGCCTGCCTCGGCCAAAGCCGTGGCAATGGCAAAGCCCATTCCGGAAAACCCGCCCGTGACGATCGCGCTTCGGCCGGAAAGATTTGTCATCGGGCACGGTCTCCGGACGGTTCAGGGCGGGCAACTGGGCCCGAAAGGGTTAGAAAATCACGTGGCAAGCCAGCCTCCATCGAAAAAGCATTTCGGAGGCGGTGACGACGACCTTTGTACCCTGGGCCGCAATCAGCAACACAGCCGCTTGCCATGGAACCATACAGGCCCCGCTGACAACAGCTACCTTGCCTGCGACGTGGTTCACAAATCAAAGTCCTTAAAGCGGCTTGCCCAGCCAGTCGCGATAGAAGCCTTCGAGATCGGGCTCGAAATCATGCACCAGGGGATAGCCGGGTGCCGCCGCCTCCACTTCGTGCATCGTGCCGCACCGCGGGCAGATGAATTCGCGGATTTCCATCCACCGGGGATCGGGAATGTCGCTGTTGGGGTAAATCTCGCGCAGCGCCTCCTCGGTGTTGCGCACGTTGATCGCGGCCTTGAGCTTCCAGTTCTTGCGATAGTCGCCGAAGGAGTGGCCGCACTCGCAGCGGGTTATCCGCTCATCGCCGCTCTGGCAGATGAACAGGTGATCCGAGACCGGCAACAGGATCGGGTCCTTCCAGGCGACGCGGTCCTGATAGACGGCGACCATCTTGAAGAAACGGTCGTCGTCCTTGTAGGCGCTCATGATCCGCCTTGTCTGCGGCCAGGGCAGCTGGCCGGCAGCCAGATCGCGGAGGACTTCCTTGCTGTACGAGGTCATGGCTTTGCTCCCGGCGTGAAGATCGATCTGGCGTCGACGTTCCAGAAATCGCTGAAATCCTTGGTGAAGCGCGCCGACAGCTTGATCGCGCTGGCGTACATCTTCTTCACCTCAGGCGCGAAGTCGGCCTTCTCGACCCGGCCGCGCTCGGCGGCGATCCAGTCCGAAACCGGGATCGCCTTGGCCAGACGCTGCTTGCGCATGGCAGCGCGGCGTTTGACCGTGGCGTCGATATCGGCAACCGGATACCCCTCGGCGTCGTCCTTGAGCACGATGCCGAAGATCTGGTCCGCCGCTTGGCGGGTCAGGAAACCGTTTTCGACATCCCAGGCCGTCTTGATCGGATCGCGCTCCAGCACGTCGCCATAGCCGCCGCCGCCATTGTAGGAATGGCTGAAGATATCGCCGGCCTTGTGCGGCGCGGTGATGTAGGGGCCCTCGACCACGACATGGTCGCCACCGATGTTCTTTTCATAATCCGAGACATGCGGGTCGATGCCGGGCGCGTGTGCCAGCGGTTCACCCCTGGCGGCCAGTTCATGGATGTTGGAATTGCGCACGGCGCGATGCTTCTGGCAGGTCGGCGCCGGGTAACCGCCGCACATGCCGCCATTGTCGAACACACGCGAGGAATGCTCGGACGTGTGAAGCCGCAGATGCGAGGTCTTGTTGATCAGCCAGGTCGAGACGAAGGAACAGCCGCCGCGATATTTGCCGGCACCGCCCGAATTGGGGACGATCGAGCGGCCGATATAGACCATCGGCATCGACTGTTCCCAGACCTCGATGTTGCCCATGTCGGATTCCGGGTTCCAGCCGACATAGGCGGTGTCGAGGCCATCCGCGATGGCGAGAGCACCAGAGCCGGCGGCGGCGCATTCGAAATGCGCCATGCCGAACGGCGTGCCGTACTGGCTTTCGCCACCCATCTCGATCATCGGGCTGTTGACCTGGCCGACAAAGGCCTCCTCGACATAGCCGCGCGCCACGAAGCCGCGCGACAGCAGCCGCTGGAAAACGCCATAGGCCGGCAGCAGAAGCGCCCATGAGGTGGCGGTGGCCACCATCTCATTGTCGGGGTTGGTCCAGGTGCCGTGCGGCAGTTTCAGCTCGGTCGCCATCCAGGCGCCGTCATTGACCAGCCCTTCGAAATTCATGTGCTGGGTCAAGGTGACGAACATGCCGCCATCCATGCCGGCCGGTGTGCAGTTCATCGAATGGTAGCCCCAGGGCTGCGTGCCCTCGAAGTCCATGGTGATCTTGCCGTCGGTGGTGATCTCCATCTCGATGGGTATGTTGTAGAGCCAGTCGGGATCGCCGAGCAGCTGGAAGCCGGGCTTGCCCGCGGTGACGTGCCCGTAGAAGGTGTGGCCGCGATAGATGCCGGGAACGGTGAGCTGGCGGGTGCGGGCGAGCTGGGCGCGGCGACCTTCCTCGATGAACTCCTTCGACACCTTCATCCAGTAGTCGAGGCCGATCTCCGAGATCAGCTGCTTGACGCTTTCGCGCATGTCGATGCAGGAGGCGACCTTGGCCTTCTCGTCGAGCACCCAGTAGATCGGCATGCGCAGATTGCGCTCGCAGCGGATGACGTAGTCGCGGCGGATCTCGTCGTTTTCGCCGATCTTCTCGGCGCAGACGAACAGACCTTCGGTGAAGCGCTCCTGCGCGAGACACACGTCGCCGCCAGGCGTGATGCCGCCGGCTTCCAGCTCGTGGCAGACAGCACCGGCCCAGCCGACCAGCATGCCCTCATGGAAGATCGGCACCACGTCCATGACATCGGGCACCTGCACGGTGCCGATGAAGGCATCGTTGTTGGCAAAAATGTCGCCTTCGCGGATGCGCGGATTTTCCTCGTAATTGTTCTTGATCATCCATTTGATGAAGCGGCTCATCGTGTGGACGTGGACCATGATGCCGTTGGACAGTGCAATGGCATCACCTTCGGGCGTGTAGATGGCCACCACCATCTCGCCGACCTCGCGCACGCCGGGCGAGGCCGAGATGCGGCGGGCCATTTCACGGGCCGAGACGCAATAGGCGCGCAGCTTGGTGTGCAGCGTCTCGAATTTCAGCGGGTCCTGGTTGCGCAGCGTGAGTTCCGTGATGCCGTCATAGCAGCCGGTCTCTTCCATCAGCCGCTCGGAATCGAGCAGCCTTTCGCGAAGGCGCAGGGCCGAGGCAGGTTTGTCCAACATGGCGGTCGCCCTCTCAAGCGTGGGTGTAGTGCAGCAGCGTCCATTCATCGACATGGACACGGTCCTGCGGATGAACGACGAGCGTGGTGGCGGGATGTTCGATGATGGCCGGCCCGATCACCTCGTGGCCTGGCTGCAGAAGGTCCATCTCGTAGAGATTGGCCTTGTGCCAGCGGCCACCGATATAGGCCTCGCGCACGCCCTTGTGGGCGGCTGCCGGATTGGAGGCGCCGAGCGGCCGCTTGAGCAGCACCGGCTTGACCTTGTCGGCGGTGGCGATCAGGCCGAGTTCGGTGATGGTGAAGCCGGCCTCGCCATAGCGCGAAACGCGGTGGTTGACCTTGGCATAAACAGCCTCGAACTCGTCCAAGACCTTGCGCATGTCGTCGGCCGAATTGACCTCGGAAAGCGGCGCCATGACCTCGACGTCCTCGAGCTGGCCGGTGTAGCGCATCATCAGGAACGGCACGGTCCTGATCTTGTCGCGGGCATGGCCGTCGGTGATCATCTCGTCGACCGCCGCCTTTGTGAGATCGTTCCAGACGTTGGTGACCTTCGTGCCGAAGGCCAGCAGTTCGTCGTCGCTTGCCCGTGCGCCAATGTCATGCTGCGTCGACACCGAATGCCGGCGCATGAAATCGGCCGTGGTGCAGCCGAAGGCGGAGAAGGCGGCGGCGAACTGGAAGGTGATGATGTCCTTGAAGCCGATGCCGCGCGAGCAGCCGGCAAGGTGAAGCGGACCCGAGCCGCCATAAGAGAGCAGCGTGAATTCGGAGGGGTGAATGCCCTGGCCGGAGATGACGCGGCGCAGCGCGTTGTTGGCGTCGGCTTCCAGCATGTCGATCATGCCCTCTGCCGCCTCCTCGACACCCACGCCGAGCACGTGGGCGCATTTTTCCTCGAAGGCTGCCCTGGCCTTCTCGACCTGCAGCACGACCTTGCCGCCCAGGAAATAGTACGGGTTGAGGCGACCGAGGATGGCGTCGCAATCGGCGATCGTGGGTTCGGTGCCGCCCTTGGCGAAGCAGATCGGGCCTGGGTCGGAGCCAGCGCTTTCCGGTCCGAGCGAGACCTTCTTGGTCAGCGGGTCGACCTTGAGGATCATGCCGGCGCCGGCGCCAATCGTGTCGAGATGCAGCGTCGGCACGTTGAGCTTGAAACGGTCCATCAGCGGCTCGTTCTCGATCCGCGTCTGGCCACGCGTGATGACGCCCATGTCGAAGGAGGTGCCGCCCATGTCCGAACAGATCAGCGAGTCGTTGCCGATCAGCTTGCCGACATAGGCCGCACCCAGGATGCCGCCGATCGGCCCGGAGATCATGGTTTCGTGCAGGCGCGGATGGTTGATCGAGGTCAGGCCGCCGAAGGAGAGCAGCGTCTGCACGCCATATTTGAAGCCGTATTTCTTCGAGACATCCTCTATGCCCTTGAGCTGCTTGCGGCCGCGCGAGGTGGCGTAGGCCTCGATCAGCACCGAGTTCAGCCGCGACTGTTCGCGGATGACCGGGCGGACCTCGTGGCTGGTGTAGACTGTGATCTCGGCGCCGGCCTTCGCGACCTCCTCGCGGCATATCTCGGCGATGCGCTTCTCGTGTGTGGGATTGACGTGAGAGAAGATGGTCATGATGCAGATCGCCTCGACCTTGTCGGCGATCAGCTTTTTGGCGGCAGCGGAAACCTCGTGCTCGTAGAGCGGCAGCACGATGTCGCCGAACTGGTCGATGCGCTCGGTGACGCCATGGGTGCGGCGGCGCGGCACCAGCGGATCGGGATGGTGGTGCGTCACCGCGTGCAGCCGGTCGGCATAGGAATAGTCGGCCCAGGCCTGCAAGCCGCGACCCATCAGGATCATATCCTCGAGGCCCTTGGTGGTGATCAGGCCAAGCCGGCGGCCGGTGCGCGACAACAGCGTGTTGAGCATGCCGGTGCCGGAATAGAGCACGACGTTGACGCCTGTGAAGAGCGATTCCAGCGAGATGCCCCAGGCATCGGCAGCGTCCTCGGCAGAAGCAAGGAATCCCTCGGCTTCGTTCTTCGGCGTGGTCGCCGACTTGCCGATCTTGAAGTGACCGTCCTGATCGACAAGGATCGTGTCGGTCATGGTGCCGCCGGCGTCGATACCGATCACGATTGGATTGCCAATGATTGGCGGGTTGCCGACGATGGGGCTGGTGAGGTTGGGTTGGGTCACGGTCGCCTCGGCTGTGGTCTAGGTTGACGCAAGGCTAGATTCGATGGGCCGCTTCACGCCATATGCCTAAAGACACAATGACGGTTGGGCCGGGATCGCCGAGAAAAGGGCATGCGCATGGGCAATATCTGGGCGCCGCTCGCCAAAGCGATCGCCGCCACCGGCACGGACAGGCATGTCGACTGCCTGATCGACCTGATCGGCGCGGATATCGAGCACGACCTCGTCACCGTCACCCGCTATTCGGCGACGCAGACGCCGGAATTCATCAAGCACCGGCGCTTCTCGGACGAGATGGTGCAGCGCTATCTCGCCAGCTATTATGTGTTCGATCCGTTCTATGCATCGTGGCGGCGCGAGCGCAGGCTCGGCATCATGCCGCTGAAGCGGCTTGCCGACGACGAGGCCAAGCGCGGCCAGTACATAGCCGGCTTCCTGGCGCAGTCGGAAATCTGCGACGAGGTCGGCATCATGCTGGCGGACGGCGGCGACTGGTGCCTCGGCATCTTCCTCGATCGCTCGACTGCCTCGTTCAAAGACAGCGAGATTTCACTCCTGAATGAGCGGCTGCCGGTGTTCGAAGCGCTGCATGCGCTCGACATCAAGGCGCGGGGAACCGACTTCTCCCGCACGTCGGCGCCGACCGGCCCCGGCGCCTCGCCCCGGCAGGAGCCGACCATTCCGGCGAGGCTCTGGCCGGAGCTATCGCTGCGTGAGCGCGAGCTTGTGCAACTGATCCTGGCCGGTCATCCGACGGCGAACATCGCCGAGCGTCTCGGCATCACCGTCGGCACGGTCAAGAACCACCGCCGGCGCATCTATGAAAAGCTCGACATCACCACTGAACGGGAGCTGTTCCTGCAGTTCTTCCAGCACCGGGCTGACCGTTAGAGCGTTTCCTATTTTGGGAGAATCTTAGGATTCCCAAAGAAGATCGTTTGTGATTCAAGATGCTGGCTGGATTGGAGGGCAGCATCTGATGACGCGAGCGCTTTCAAATGATCTTCGTGAGCGTGCAGTAGCGGCAGTTCGCGA
>CALRQH020000021.1:0-108224 GCA_943370265.1 Mesorhizobium carmichaelinearum | reverse complement strand
CACTGGATGCGCCAAGCTAAGAAACGTACCGTCGAGGACACTTGGCGCCACATCGGCCACCTGGTCGAAACCATCGAGGCAGCCGAATGCAGGAACTACTTCAAAAACGCCGGTTACGCTTCCGTCAAAATATGAAACGCTCTAGAAGCTTAAAATATAAACCCGGCGTCATCGCCGGGTTTATTGAGCCGAGTCATGCCTTGAGGAGCGAAGTGCCAAGCCTCAATTCCGGATATCAACCCTTGCGATTGCGCGCGGCAAGCGTCCTCAATCTGAGCGCATTGAGGCGGATGAAGCCGGCGGCATCCTTCTGGTCGTAAGCGCCACGGTCGTCCTCGAAGGTGACCAGCGCGTCGGAATAGAGCGTCTTCTTCGACTTGCGGCCGGTGACCATGACGTTGCCCTTGTAGAGCTTCAGCCGCACCGTGCCTTCGACGTCTTCCTGGCTCTTGTCGATCATCGCCTGCAGCATGAGGCGCTCGGGCGCGAACCAGAAGCCGTTGTAGATGAGCTCGGCATAGCGAGGCATGAACTCATCCTTGAGGTGGGCCGCACCCCGGTCGAGCGTGATCGATTCAATCGCACGGTGGGCTGCAATCAGGATGGTGCCGCCGGGCGTCTCGTAGACGCCGCGCGATTTCATGCCGACGAAGCGGTTCTCGACCAGGTCGAGCCGGCCGATGCCGTTGTCACGGCCGAGATCGTTGAGCGCGGCCAGCATGGTTGCCGGCGACAGTTTCTTGCCGTTGAGCGCGATCGGATCGCCCTTCAGGAACTCGATCTCGATTTCGGTGACGACGTCCGGCGCATCCATCGGCGAAACGGTGCGCTGGTGGACGAATTCCGGCGGTTCGCTCCACGGGTCTTCCAGGACTTTGCCTTCAGAGGACGAATGCAGGAGATTGGCGTCGACCGAGAACGGCGCATCGCCCTTCTTGTCCTTGGGGACGGGAATCTGGTGCTGCTCGGCGAAATTGATCAGGTCGGTTCGCGACTTGAACGACCAGTCGCGCCACGGCGCGATGACCTTGATGTCGGGGTTCAGCGCATAGGCGGAAAGCTCGAAACGGACCTGGTCGTTGCCCTTGCCCGTGGCCCCATGGGCGATCGCGTCGGCGCCGGTCTCCCTGGCGATCTCGACCAGATGCTTCGAAATCAGCGGCCGGGCGATCGATGTACCCAGCAGATAAGTGCCCTCATAGACGGCGTTGGCGCGAAACATCGGGAAGACGAAGTCGGAGACGAACTCCTCGCGGACATCGACGACGCGGATGTCCTTGATGCCCATCATCTCGGCCTTGCGGCGGGCCGGTTCCAATTCGCCACCCTGACCGAGATCGGCGGTGAAGGTGACGACTTCGGCGCCGAGTTCAGTCTGCAGCCATTTCAGGATGATGGATGTGTCGAGGCCGCCGGAATAGGCGAGCACAACTTTCTTGACGTCTTTTCCCTTGGACATTTCTGCTCCGTCGATGGCGGACGCCCGGGGGCATCACGGATTGTCGGAGGGCCTTTTAGCAGGAACGGCAGAGCGAGCAAGCAGGCGTCACACGGCAGGCATCACGCCCATGCACGGCGGTAGGGCCAGACAGCAACCGAATGCAACCATCAAGTGCGCTTGATAGAGTGATTTAATCAAGTTTTCATGCCTTGCCGGCATGCTGAAGGGCAGTGCCGCATCGGCCATGGGCCAAGGCGGCGGCCTGCTTCCTGGCGGGCACACTCAGGCTTGGGCCGTTCTTGATGCGCGTTATATCCTGTATCGTCACGGAGCATAATCTGTGGCTCGTTCTCCTGGCCGCGCTGATGTGCGTGACGGGCAGCTGGGTGACGATCGGTCTCCTCGACCGCACCAGGAAAACCGCGGGCGTGCAGATGAAGGGCTGGCTGTTCCTGACCGCGGTCGCCGCGGGCTCGTCGATCTGGTGCACGCATTTCATCGCCATGCTGGCCTACCAGCCCGATGCGCCGATCACCTTCGATCCCGTCCTCACCATGGTGTCGCTGGTCACAGCCATTGCCGGAACCGGAGTGGGCTTTGCCATCGCGTCGGGCAAAAGCGGGCGCCTGGCCCCGGAATGGGGCGGATGTGTTGTCGGGCTGGCGATCTCGGCCATGCACTATACCGGCATGATGGCCTATCACGTTGCCGGCATCGTTGAATGGGACCTCGGCTACGTTGCCGCTTCGCTCGTCATTTCGACGGCCTTTTCCGCCGCGGCACTTGGCCAGGCCATACGCCGGCCATATCGCCGGGCGCAGTATGTCGGCATCGGACTGCTGGTGCTGGCGATCATCGGCCTCCACTTCACGGGAATGACAGCGGTGTCGGTGACGCCTATGTCCTTCATCAGCACGGGCACCAATCCAGAAATTCTGGTGGCGATGGCGGTCGCCGTCGCCGTCGTCGGCCTTATTGTCGCCGCGACCGGTTTCGCCAGCTATCTGATCGACGAGCGCGGACGGCTGGAGAGCTTCGAGCGGCTCCAGCATCTGGCGCTCAACGATTCGCTGACCGGCCTTGCCAACCGCGTCAGTTTCAACGACCGCCTCGACCATGAGATCGAACGGGCACGGGAAGACGAAGAGACGATGACGGCGGTCATCGTCATCGACCTCGACCGCTTCAAGGAGATCAACGACCTGAGGGGACATGCCGCAGGCGACCAGGCGCTGAAGATCGTTGCCCGAAGACTGGCGAAACTCACCGGCGACGGTGAATTCGTTGCCCGCCTCGGCGGCGACGAGTTTGCCGCGATCAAGCGGTTCAAGGACCAGAACGATCTCCTGGGCCTTGTTTCGAGGCTGGAGAAATCCCTGTTCGAGCCTCTGCAGCTTGAGGATTTCGAAATCGCCACCGGTGCCAGCATAGGCGTCGCCGTCTATCCTCGCGATGGCGCCGATCGGGAGAGGCTGGTCAGCAACGCCGACCTTGCCATGTACCGGGCCAAGAACGACGTGTCGCGGGCCGTCTGCTTTTACGAATCCAACATGGATGAGACGGCGCGTGCGCGGCGCGCCTTGGCCATCGACCTTCGGCAGGCCGTCGAGCGTGGCGAGCTTTCACTCCACTACCAGGTGCAGACCTCGGTTTCGACCGGTGCCGTCTGTGGTTACGAGGCGCTTCTGCGCTGGACGCATCCCGAACGCGGCATGATTGCTCCCGCCGACTTCATCCCGATCGCCGAAGAGAACGGATCGATCCTTGCAATCGGCGAATGGGTGCTGCGGACCGCATGCCATCAAGCCGCGTCATGGGACAATGACCACAAGATCGCGGTGAACCTGTCGCCGGTTCAATTCGCCCATGCCGATCTTGCCAAGCTGGTTCACCAGATCCTGGTTGAAACCGGCCTGTCTCCCAATCGGCTGGAGCTGGAGCTTACCGAATCGACCATCGTCGCCGACAAGTTCCGCACGCTGCATGTCCTGCGCCAGATCAAGGCGCTGGGCGTCACGATCGCGATCGACGATTTCGGCACGGGCTATTCGTCGCTCGACACGCTGCGCTCGTTTCCCTTCGACAAGATCAAGCTCGACCGCTCCTTCATGGCCGATGTCGAGCGCAGCCCGCAGGCCAAGGCGATCATTCGGGCGGTGCTGACGCTCGGGCGCAGTCTCGAAATCCCGGTGCTGGCCGAAGGTGTCGAGACGCATGTCCAGCTATCCATCCTGCAGGTGGAAGGCTGCAACGAAGCGCAGGGCTATTTCCTGGGCCGCCCGCAGCCGATCGACCAGATCCTGCTGGCGGGCGTGGCGGATAGCCGCCGTGTCCCGCATGATCTGGTCCTTGGCGAGCGCTCCCGGATAAGCGTGAGGCGCTAGACCAGAGCCGGAAGACGGTCCTGTGGCGTGGGACCGTTGGTGCAGTGTCTGGCGCCGGCGCGGCGCATCATATATGGCTGCGCCGACCTATGCTCCGGGGCTGCCGCATGTCCTTCATTCCCGACACCACGACGCTGATCCAGTTCGCCATCGCCACCGTGATCCTGGCGATCACGCCCGGGCCGGATATGACGCTGTTCGTCTCGCGCACGCTGAGCCAGGGCCGGGCAACCGGCTTCGCCTCGATGGCCGGCGCGCTGTGCGGTACGCTGGTGCACACGACGCTGGTGGTGGTCGGCGTCTCGGCACTGATCGTCGCCTCGCCCATGGCTTTTTTCGCGCTCAAGCTCTTCGGCGCCGGTTATCTCGTCTTCCTGGCATGGCAGGCGGTCACCAGGGGATCGGCCTTTTCACCGGAGAAGAAGACGGGCCCCCAGATCTCGCTGTTGCGCAGCTGGGCGGCCGGGCTTGGCGTCAACCTGCTCAACCCGAAGATCATCCTGTTCTTCATGACCTTCCTGCCTCAGTTCGTGTCCGCGCATGACCCGCACGCGCCGGGAAAACTGTTCTTCCTCGGCGCGATGTTCATTGTGCTATCGATCCCGGTGACGGCACCGATGGTGTTCGCGGCAGAAAAATTCTCGGCGGCGATGAAGGCCAGCCCGCGCGTCACGCGCGTCGTCGATTATCTGTTCGCCGGTGTGTTCTCGGCCTTTGCCCTCAAGATCCTGACGGCCCAGGCGAAATAGACTCTTGCCGGGGCTATGAGCCGGCGGCCCGCCGCCAGCTTCCGGCCCAGCGCCCGGCGCTGAGCCAGTAGAAGATGCCTCCAACCATGCCGCAACCAATCACCGCCATGATCGCGTGGGTGTCCGTAACCGCGAAGTCGCTGTCGCCGCTCTGATGGGCGAGCCCAAGGAAGACAGCCGCGACCACCGCGCCGCCCAGCGCATAGAACAGCCAGTCGCGCCGGCCGAGAATTTCGGAAACCAGGATGACGAGCGAAGCCGGCATGAAGGCGAAATAAGCGACGAACAGGGCGACGAAGGGGATCGAGAACATCAGCGAGGCAGTCGTCGCGGGCTGTGTCGCATGCTCGGGGGTAAAACCGAGATAGGCGAGGACAATGATGTTGAGGAAGGCGCTGGCCGCCAGCGAGGCGAAGGCATAGCCGATCAGGATGACGGCGAAGCGGATGAGATAGGCGACGAGACGGTTCATCGCAGATCCCGGCGCACGAGATGGCCAGACTTGCGGCCCGCCAAAAGCCAATAGACCGACCCGGCGGCGGTACCGGCTGTCGCCAGGAAACCGAGAAAAACCGGATTGAAGGCAATCCATCCCGCGGAGCGCGGGGTTGAAAGACCGAATGCGGCGGACGTGATCGCACCCATGGCCGCGAAGTAGTACCACCTTCGAAGCGCCCACCGTTCGGCGACAAGGATCGCCGGGGCGGCGATCACCAGGGCACAGACCATCACGGTCAACACGGCGAGCGGGAAGGAACCGAGCCAGTCGAATTGGAAAACCATGGACCAGTTCCCTTCTTCGATTCCTTCCAGAAGGACGATCAGCAGCACAGGCACAAGGATCGAGGTCAGCGCAGCCGCAACGTAGCCCACTGCAATCGCTGCCAGGCGCTTCACGACGGGACGGCTCACGCCTCGCCGTGCCCCGCAATCATCATCGCCTCAAGCGCCAGCCGGTCGACCTTGCGCATGCGTTCCGATTCAGACTTCAGCTGGCCGCAGGCCGCCAGGATGTCGCGGCCGCGCGGGGTGCGGATCGGCGAGGCGTAGCCGGCATTGTTGATGTAGTCGGCGAACTTCTCGATCGTCTCCCAGTCCGAGCACTGATAGTTGGTGCCTGGCCATGGGTTGAACGGGATCAGGTTGATCTTGGCGGGAATGCCCTTGAGCAGCTTGATCAGCCCCTTGGCGTCCTCGATGGAATCGTTGACGTCCTTCAGCATCACATATTCGAAGGTGATGCGCTTGGCGTTCGACAGGCCGGGATAGGCGCGGCAGGCGGCGATCAGCTCCTTGAGCGGATACTTCTTGTTGATCGGCACCAAGAGGTCGCGCAGATCGTCATTGGTGGCGTGCAGCGAGATCGCCAGCATGACGCCGATCTCCTCGCCGGTGCGGAAGATTTCGGGCACGACGCCGGATGTCGAGAGCGTAATGCGGCGCTTGGACAGCGACAGGCCGTCACCGTCGGAGGCGATCAGCAGCGCCTTCTTCACCGCCTCGAAATTGTAGAGCGGCTCGCCCATGCCCATCATGACGATGTTGGACACTTTGCGACCTTCGGCTGGCACGATAGCGCCGTCCGGCGTGTCGCGGTCGGGGAAGTCGCCAAGCCGGTCGCGGGCGGTGAGCAACTGGGCGAGGATTTCCTCGGTCGTCAGATTGCGCACCAGCTTCTGCGTGCCGGTGTGGCAGAAGGAACAGGTCAGCGTGCAGCCGACCTGCGAGGAGATGCAGAGCGTGCCGCGGCCTTCCTCGGGGATATAGACGGTCTCGATCTCCACGGGACGGCCGGCGCCGCGCGGCGGAAAGCGGAACAGCCACTTTCGCGTGCCGTCGGAAGAAATCTGCTCCTCGACGATCTCTGGCCTGGCGACCGTGAAATGCTTGTCCAGTTCGGCGCGCAAATCCTTGGAGATGTTGAACATGCCGGCAAAGTCGGAGACGCCGCGCACATACATCCAGTGCCACAGCTGCTGGGCGCGCATCTTGGCCTGGCGCTCCGGCACGATGCCCGATGCAACGAGGGCTTCGCCGATTTCTGCGCGGGTCAGGCCGATCAGTGTCGGCTTTTCGGACTGTGCGGCGCGGGCGCGCAACGCATCACGGGCGCCTTCGGCGGTAAGATCGAGCGACAGGGTCATGGCGGTGCTTATATAGGGACGGGGCGAACCCGATCCACAGAGTGTCGGAAAACAAGCGCGGCGCATAGCACAGCTTGGCGGCGGAGTCATGGCATATGGCAGCTCACGCTGTTTTGTCCGTCCTTGGCTGCTTCCGGTTTAACGGCTCGCCTGCATGTGTTAGGGCTCGCCATCCCCCGCACGAGGACGGACATGGCCCGCACATCGCGAAAATATCCCATGCTGCGGCGTTCGCGTGCAATGTGGGGCTCGCGGCGTGTCTGGCAGCCGCGCCTGGTGTTCTGGGCCGGCGCCATAGCCATCGGCCTGATCAGCGTCATGTTCGCGGTGCTGGCCGACAAGGCGCAAGGCCTGTTCCATGTGATCACCGGCAATGAGGGCGGCTGGCGCAGTTTCCTGCCGCTGGCCATCACACCGCTCGGTTTTGTCCTGTGCGCGTGGCTGGCCCATGCCTTCTTTCCGGGCTCGCAAGGCAGCGGCATTCCCCAGGCGATCGCTGCCCGGCACCTGCGCGACGACGACGATCGAAGCCACCTGCTTTCGTTGCGGCTGGCGGCGGGCAAGATCGCGCTGACCATTGTCGGTCTGTTCTGCGGCGCTTCGATCGGCCGCGAGGGCCCGACCGTCCAGGTCGGCGCATCGCTGATGCTGCAGGTGGCGCGCTGGGGCGGCATGGCGCAGGCGCGCGGCCTGATCCTCGCCGGTTCGGCCGCCGGCATCGCTGCGGCCTTCAATACGCCGCTGGCCGGCATCGTCTTCGCCATCGAGGAGATGGGCCGCACCTATGAGGCGCGCACCAACGGGCTGGTGCTGACGGCGGTGATCCTGGCCGGTCTTGCCTCGCTCGGCCTGCTCGGCAACTACACCTATTTCGGCGTCGCCAAGGAGACGATCTCCTTTGCCGCCTGGCCGCTGGTGATTGCCTGCGGCGTTATCGGCGGCGGCCTTGGTGCGCTGTTCTCCTTGCTGGCGCTCAAGGTGACACGGCGAATCCGGCGCTGGCATACGCACCAACCGCTGCGCCGCGCCCTGATGGTGGCGGCCGTCTGCGGATTGCTGGTGGCCGTCATCGGCATTGCCTCGGGTGGGCTGACCTTCGGCACCGGCTATGTGCAAGCGCGCAGCGCGGTCGAGGGGACTCCACTGCCGTGGTTCTTCTTCGCCGAGAAGTTCCTGGCCGGGCTGTTGTCGATGATCTCCGGCATTCCCGGTGGCATCTTCGCGCCGTCGCTGGCGGTTGGCGCCGGCATCGGCAGTTCGCTTGGCCTGGTCTTTGGTGCCAGCACCGGCATCGCGGCGCTGCTTGGCATGGCCGGCTATTTCGCCGGCGTGGTGCAGGCGCCGATGACGGCATTCGTCATCATCCTCGAGATGACCGGCAACCACGACAATGTCATCGCGCTGATGGTGGCCTCGATGTTGGGCTATGGCACGGCACGGATGATCTCGCACGAGCCGCTCTATCACGCCCTGTCGCGGGTTTTCATCGCCGATGCCATCAGGCGGCGGCGGGCGGAAGCCGCGCCGGGCTAAGGAGCAGGACTTGGAAGCAAAAAAGGCCGGGCTTCATGGCCCGGCCTTTCATTCAAATCCGGCTTTTGCCTATTTGCACTTGGCGATCGATGACAGCGCCGCCGAAATGCCCTTCAGCGAAAAGACATAGGAGGTGGGATTGCCGCGACCCGACTTCGCAGTCACCTTCATGTCGGTGCCGGTCTTCATCGCGGCGATCAGCACCGGCTCCTCGGCGGCATTCTCGACCCAGGCCGACTTACCGCGCGTGAACATGGAGAACGACTTCTTGTCGATGGTGACGGTTGCCTTGGAGCCTTCCTGGAAGGTGTAACCGGCGATGAACTGCGGCTCGTAGGATACCTGCTGCCCCGGACGCTGGCTGACGAAGAAGAACATGTCGCCGTGGTCGAGCGTCGGCGGCTGTTTGTCGGTCGGCACGGTCAGCACATAGCAGACCTTGCCGCCGGCCGCCTGGTAGCTGTAGGTGCCCCAGGCATTGTGCTGGCCGATCTTGGTCGCCGATTGCGCCAGCGCCGGCGCAGTCACGGCCACCAGGACCAGGCTTGAAACTATAGCTATCAATCCGCGCATCGTTTTTCCCGTATTCCAAATGGTGCGGAGGCAGGCCGGCTTGGCGTCCTGCCCGTCGCTTCATTTTGATTTAATCTGGGTTACCAAACGGTGAATTTTCCTCAAGAAAAGGACCCTCACCCCAGTAAACCGCCGCCGTCTCCATGCCGCCGCTCGAGAAAGCGGCCAACACGATGTCCCTGTCTGGAGTTGGAGGCCACGAAAGCGGCAAGAGTTTGACTGTCCCCGTTGCCGCTGGGTGAGAGGATCAACGATGCCGCGCGGTCAGCCGTTGTCGGCAATCGCCTGCTTGGCGGCGAGCCGGTGCGCGGGCGTGATGTGGGCGCTGACGGCGGTGATCGCGGCGGTCAGCACGGCGATGTCGTCGGTAAAGCCGATGCCGAAGACGAAGTCGGGGATGAGATCAAACGGCAACACGAAATAGCCGAGCGCGGCCAGCAAAATGCCCTTGGCGCGCAGCGGTGTGTTCTTGTCCATGGCGCAGTAATAGGCGGCGACCAGGTCTTCCATGAACGGAATGTGCCGCGCGGCCTTCTTCGCCGTGCGCCAGAATTTCTCGCGCACCTCGTTCTCGTCGCCCAGCCTGTCGCGGAAGCCGAAGAAATCAAAACCGGATTCTGGCGCCATCAGTTTCTCCTTGCGGTGCCCGTGCGTTTCGTTTCCCGCATGGGTTGCCGGGGAAATGTGGTGAAAGCACAAGTCCGCTACAAGATGCCTGTGCCGATTTGCGATTCGCGGCTCAATCGCGAGCACACCCGGAAGGCATTTCAGCCGCCGGCAAAACGGTTCATCTTCTTTGCCAGTTCGAAATCGAGCGCGGTGAGGCCGCCGGCATCGTGCGTGTTCAGCGTGACGTCGACCGTCTTGTAGACGTTGAGCCATTCCGGGTGGTGGTCCATCTTCTCCGCCGCCAGCGCCACGCGAGTCATGAAGGCGAAGGCCTCGGAGAAGTTCCTGAAGGTGAAAGTGCGCTTGATGGCGCCGCCGTCCGCGGCCAACGTCCAGCCCTCAAGGCCGGCCAAGGCCTCGGCAATCGCGTCCTTGCCCAGTTTCTCTCTCGCCATGTCCGCTTCCCATGTTATCTCGACCGAAGTCGTCACCATAATGCAAGTCGCCCAAAAATGCCCTGCGGTTTTGGGACAACGACATGCGCCAGAGCAGTTGGGATCGATGCGCGCGAAGCCTATGAACTCCGTTCTTTTTGTCTGCCTCGGCAATATATGCCGGTCACCGCTGGCGGAGGGTGTCTTTCGCGCCGTTCTGATGGAGCGCGGGCTGGATCGAGACGTGCTGATCGATTCGGCGGGCACCGGCGGCTGGCATGCGGGCGAGGCGCCGGACCGGCGTTCGATCGCCATAGCCGCGCTGCACGGTGTCGATATTTCCCTGCAGAAGGCGCGCAAGGTGACGTCGGACGATTTTTCCCGCTTCGACCTGATCCTCGGCATGGACAAGTCGAATGTCGCCGATCTCAAGGCACTGGCGCCGGCCGCCATGCGCGACCGCGTCCATCTTTTCCTGGAATTGGCGCAGGACCGGCCACGCGACGTTCCGGATCCCTACTATGACGGGCCGGAAGCGTTCGCCTCCGTCTACCGCATGATCCGCACGGCGTCGGAAGCGTTGGCGACCCGGCTCGAAGCGCGGCTGTCGACATCCGACAGCGGCCAGGCCTCTTCGACGATATAGGGGCCACCGCCAACCGAATCGCGCGACGACATCAGCACGAAGCGGCCGACACGGAACGGCAATGTCGAGAAATTGCCACGTGCCGAGAGATACTGGGCGACGTCGAGCGGGCTCGAATTGCGCAGGCGGGCGAGCGTCACATGCGGCATGAACTTTCGTGGGTCGGCGGGAATGCCGAGCCGCTGGCAAATGCGGTCGATTTCGCCCTGAAGTGACGCAAGATCCTGCGAGGCGGAAACGCCGGCCCACACCGCATGCGGCTTCTTCTGGCCGAAGGCACCGACGCCGGTCAGGTTGAGGGAGAAGGACGGACGGTGGACCCTGTCGAGCGCGTTGGCGATCTCATCGGCGACATGGCCTTCGACATCGCCGATGAAGCGCAGCGTCATGTGGTAGTTTTCAACGTCGATCCAGCGGGCCCCGGGCAGGCCGCCCCGCAGCAGGGACAGCGAAAGGGCAGCGTCACGCGGAATTTCGAGGGCGGTGAAAAGACGCGGCATGAATGAGCCTCCCTTCCTCGAATCGAACTGTGCCCCTAGCGAATCATCGATATTCAAGCGGGGCAAGATGTTTGTTGGTCACAGGTCCGGCAAAAAGTTTCCCATGCGGAAGGCGCCCCGGGCGCTTGTCACAGCGCCTCATGATCCGCCCTGTACGGACGCAATGGCCTTTTCAACGGTGGGTAGAATACGCTCGACCATCTGCTCGACGCCTTGCGGGTTCGGATGCATGCCGTCCTCGAGCTGCAGGGCGGGCTGGCCGGCGACGCCGTCGAGGAAGAACGGATAGAGCGTGACGCCGTATTTTCCTGCCAGGCCCGGAAAAATGGCGTCGAAGGCTTTCTGGTAGTCCGGGCCGAGATTGGGCGCGGCACGCATGCCCGCCAGCAAGACGGCAATCTTGCGCTGCTTCAATTTGGCCAGCATGTCGTCCAGGTTCTTTTGCGTGATATCGGGCGAGACGCCGCGTAGCATGTCGTTGGCGCCGAGCTCCAGGATGACCAGTTGCGTTCCGTCGGGCACGGACCAGTCGAGCCGCGCCAGACCGCCGCTCGTCGTATCGCCGGAGACGCCGGCATTGGCGACCGTCACGTCACGGCCCTTGGCGCGCAATGCGGCCGCGAGCTTGTCGGTGAAGCCCTGGTCGGGCCCGAGGCCAAAGCCCGCCATCAGGCTGTCACCGAAGCCGACGATCCTGAACGGTTCGGCGCGCGCCGACGAAATGGCGCCGCAAATGCCGAGGAAAAGGATGAAGGCTGCGGCAAATGTGTGTTTGAAAGACATGCGGCAGGCCCCATATGACCGAGGATATTCTCCGGCGAAGGCCTTTTGGCAAAGCAGGTTCCGACCTTCTCCCTCCCATATAGGACGATTTGATTTTGACAGAAGCCGTCATCGCGCTGAAAGACGTATCGCTGACGCTCGGGCAAGGCGCGTCTTCCGTCCATGTGCTGAAGGGCGTCAGCCTCAATGTCGCGGATGGAGAGGCGACCGGTATTGTCGGCCCATCAGGATCGGGCAAATCGACTTTGCTGATGGTTCTGGCGGGCCTGGAAAGGGTCGATTCGGGAACGATACGAATCGCCGGTGAGCTGCTGAACGGCAAGACCGAGGACCAGATTGCATCGTTTCGTGGCCGAAACATCGGCATCGTCTTCCAATCCTTTCACCTGATCCCCAACATGACGGCGCTCGAAAATGTCGCGGTGCCGCTGGAATTGGCTGGTCATGCCGACCCGTTCGGCGTTGCCGCCCGGGAACTGGCGGCGGTGGGCCTGAGCGACCGCGTCACCCACTATCCCGGCGAATTGTCGGGCGGCGAACAGCAGCGCGTGGCCATCGCCAGGGCGCTGGCGCCGTCGCCGCGCATCCTGATCGCCGACGAACCGACCGGCAATCTCGACCAGGCGACGGGGCGGCAGGTCGCCGACCTTTTGTTCGCCAAGGCGGCCGAGCGTGGCATGACGCTGGTGCTGGTCACCCATGATCCCGCACTTGCGGCGCGTTGCTCACGCCAGGTTTCGATGCGCTCCGGCCGTATCGAGACGCCGGCATCCGTCAAGGTGACGGCCTGATGCCGCTTTCGCAGACGCTGAAGCTCGCCTTCCGGTTCTCGCTGCGCGAGATGCGCGGTGGCCTGTCCGGCTTCCTGATCTTCCTTGCCTGCATCGCGCTTGGCGTCGCGGCGATCGGCGGCGTCAATTCGGTGGCGCGGGCGATCACCGCCGGCGTCGCCAACCAGGGCCAAACCCTGCTCGGTGGCGATCTGCGCTTCCAGATCAACCAGCGTGACGCGACGGAGGCGGAACGCAGCTTCCTCGATGGGCTGGGCACCGTGTCGCACAGCGCCAATATGCGTTCGATGGCACGGCTCGAAGACGGTTCCGACCAGGCGCTGGTCGAGGCCAAGGCGGTCGACGATGCCTACCCGCTTTACGGCGCGCTGGAGACGGAACCGTCTCTGCCGAAGCAGGATATCTTGGGCGAAAGGTCCGGCATCTTCGGTGCGGCGGCACCCGATCTGCTGTTCGAACGGCTGAACGTCAAGCTGGGCGACCGGCTGAAGCTCGGCAACGCCATTTTCGAACTGCGCGCCAGGCTTGTCACCGAGCCCGATGCGGTGTCGGAGGGTTTCGGTTTCGCGCCACGGCTGATGATCTCGACGGATGGGCTTGCAGCCAGCGGCCTCATCCAGCCGGGCAGCCTGGTCGAGAACGCCTACAAGATCCGGCTACCGGCTGGCGCGACCGAGGAGCGGATCAAGGAGATCCAGGATCAGGCCGCAAAGGACTTCCCGGAGGCCGGATGGTCGATCCGCACGCGCAGCAACGCGGCACCGGCGCTGTCCTCCAACATCGAGCGCTTCTCGCAGTTCCTGACGCTGGTCGGGCTGACGGCGCTCGTTGTCGGCGGCGTCGGCGTGGCCAACGCGGTGCGCGCCTATCTCGATGGCAAGCGCGGCGTCATCGCCACGTTCAAGAGCCTGGGCGCTTCGGGCGGTTTCGTCTTCACCGTCTATCTGGTGCAGATTCTGATGATCGCAGCACTTGGCATCATGCTTGGCCTCGTTCTCGGCGCCCTGATGCCGCTCGCCGCGAGCGCTGCGCTGCATTCGGTCATCCCGGTGCCGGCGGAAGGCGGGTTCTATCCCGGCGCGCTCGGCATGGCGGCCTTGTTCGGACTCCTGGTGACTCTGGCCTTCGCGCTACTCCCGCTCGGCCGCGCCCGTGACGTGCCGGCGACGGCGCTGTTTCGTGAGATGGGTCTTGAAGGCCGTGGCTTTCCACGTCCCGTCTATATAGCGGCTGCCGTCGGTATCGCGCTGCTCCTGGCGGCGCTGGCTATCTTGTTCTCGGGGGATCGCCGCATCGCCTCGATCTTCGTCGGCGCCACCATTTTTGCCTTCCTGGTGCTGCGCCTTGTCGGCTCGCTGGTGCAATGGGCGGCAAGGAAGAGCCCGCGCGTGCGCTTCGTGGCGCTGAGGCTCGCCATCGGCAACATCCACCGCCCCGGCGCCCTGACGCCCTCGGTCGTGCTGTCGCTGGGGCTCGGGCTGACGCTGCTGGTGACGCTGGCGCTGATCGACGGCAATCTGCGGCAGCAGATCTCCGGCAGCCTGCCGGAGCGGGCGCCGAACTTCTTCTTCGTCGACATCCAGAGCAGCGATGTCGACGCGTTCTCCACGCTGGTCGGCAGGCAAGCCCCACAGGGTACCTTGGTCAAGGTGCCGATGCTGCGCGGCCGGATGATGGCGCTGAACGGCGTCGACGTCGACAAGGTCAAGGTTCCCGCCGAAGGCGCCTGGGTGCTGAAAGGCGATCGCGGCCTGACCTATGACGAAAAACTTCCCGATAACACCACGCTGACCGAGGGCACGTGGTGGCCGGCCAATTATACCGGCGAGCCGCTGGTGTCCTTCTCGGCCGAGGAAGGCAAGCAGATCGGGCTGAAGCTGGGCGACACCATCACCGTCAATGTGCTGGGACGCAACGTCACGGCCAGGATCGCCAATTTCCGGCAAGTACAATGGGAGACGATGGGCATCAATTTCGTCATGGTGTTCTCGCCCAACACATTCGCCGGGGCGCCACATGGCTGGATGGCGACATTGACCGAAAAGAATGCTTCGACGGCGGATGACGCCCGCCTTCTCAACGCCGTCACGCGCGCCTTCCCGGCGGTGACCACGGTGCGGGTCAAGGACGCACTCGATGTCGTCAACCGGCTGGTCGGCCAGCTCGGCACGGCGATCCGGGCCGCGGCCGGCGTGGCGCTGATCGCGTCGGTGCTGGTGCTGGCCGGTGCGCTCGCTGCCGGCAACCGGGCACGTGTCCATGACGCGGTGGTGCTGAAGACGCTGGGCGCGACCCGCAGGACGCTGATAGCGGCCTTCTCGCTGGAATACATTCTGATCGGGCTCGCTACCGCGGTTTTCGCACTCGCGGCGGGCGGCGTCGCCGCGTGGTTCGTCGTGGCGCGCATCATGACGCTGCCCTCGCATTTCATGCCGGAAGTGGCGGTGGCGACCATCGTCTTTTCGCTGGTGATCACGGTCGGAATGGGCCTCGCCGGAACCTGGCGGGTGCTTGGACACAAGGCCGCTCCGGTGCTGCGCAACCTCTGATCCTCGACTGTGGGCAACGCGGCTTGGTTAAATTTGAGTCATAATCAGCCTCTACGGGCCGAAAACAGCATTGCGGGCGCCTCACGAAGCATTACACTCCGGTTACGGACTTGTTCTTGACACCAAGAACCATCATATTTCGCCACAGGCATGCTGGAGCCCTGCCAGCGGCGCCTGGGTCCCAAAGGACCTGACACCCGACGGGGCAGAAGCAATATGAGGACTCCAATGGCTGAACCCATTCGCAACTATCAGACGCGCGCCGTGCCCGGCGCCGGCGTCGATGCGGGCATCGATCAGGGCCTGCGCGCCTACATGATCAAGGTCTACAATCTGATGGGGCTCGGGCTCCTCATCACCGGTCTTGCCGCGGTCGGCACGATCATGCTGGCCACCACCACCAACCCGGCCGCCGCCGTGGCGACGCTGCCAAGCGGTGAGATGCTGACCTCCTTCGGCTACGCGATCTTCGGGTCGCCGCTGCGCTGGGTCGTGATGCTGGCGCCCCTGGCCGCCGTGCTGTTCCTGTCGTTCCGCGTCCAGTCGATGAGCGTTTCCGCGGCGCAGACGACATTCTGGGTCTATGCCGGCCTGGTCGGTCTGTCGTTGTCGTCGATCTTCCTGGTCTACACCACGGCCAGTATCTCGCAGACCTTCTTCGCCACCGCCGCCGCCTTTGGCGCGCTGTCGCTCTACGGTTACACGACCAAGCGCGACCTCACCGCTCTCGGCTCGTTCCTGATCATGGGTGTGTTCGGCATCATCATAGCGATGGTGATCAACATCTTCCTGCAGTCGTCGGCTCTGTCCTTCGCCGTCTCGGCGCTCGGCGTGCTGATCTTCTCGGGCCTGACCGCCTATGACACGCAGAAGATCAAGGAGATGTATTTCGATGGTGATACTTCGGATGTCGCAGGCCGCAAGGCGATCATGGGCGCGCTGACGCTCTATCTCGACTTCATCAACCTGTTCATGTTCCTGCTGCAGTTCATGGGCGACCGCCGCTAAAGCGAGCATCATGGTCTGATTGGACCATCGGTTTTGGAAAGGGCGGCCCAATGGCCGCCCTTTCCTTTTGTGCTGGCCCTTGCTGTTATTGGAGGCAGATAGAAAGACTGCACAAAGAATGAGCGCGATCACGATACGGGCGGCGTCTTCGGCTGACCTCGACGCCATCACCGAAATCTATGCCGACGCTGTGGCCCACGGCACGGCGAGCTACGAACTGGAGCCGCCCAGTCGATCCGAAATGGGCGCGCGATTCGATGGGTTGATGGCCGGCGGCTTTCCCTATCTGGTGGCGGAAAAGGGGTGCTCGGTGCTGGGCTATGCCTATGCCGGGCCCTTGCGGCCGCGTCCGGCCTACCGCTTCATCGTCGAGGATTCGGTCTATGTGGCACCGGAGGCCAAGGGCCAGGGCGTGGGGCTGTCGTTGATGCAACATCTGATCGAGGTCTCGCGGATGGCGGGTTTTCGCCAGATCGTCGCGGTGATCGGCGACGGCCACCCGGGCAGCGCCTCGGTGCGCCTGCATGAAAAGCTTGGCTTTCGCCATTCAGGGCGGCTGGAAGGCTCTGGCTACAAGCATGGGCGCTGGCTGGACACCGTGTTCATGCAACTGGCGATGAATGGCGGGGCGTCGACTCCGCCTGATCCCGGCTCATTGCCGGAGCGGAAGTTTCGCCAGGGCGGCGGAGAGAAATGAGCAGAGGAATTGAAGGAACTCGGCGTTAGCCAGATATGACTGCTTTTTTATTCTCCAGTTCTTCGATTCCCCAGTTCCACTATCCCCGCTCAGGCCTGGACTAGCCTCAGCTTGCTGTCGAAGACGCCAAGCACGCGGCCGAGTTCCTGGCCGCGCTTGAGGATGCGGCCGCCGGCGGCAATCACGGCAAAGGCGCCCTGCTTGCGGGCGAGTTTCGGATCCTTGACGATCTGGAACAGCGGCACTTCGCTGGCGCGACGGAACACGGAGAAGACAGCGCGGTCGGTGAGGTGGTCGATAGCGTAGTCGCGCCACTCATTGGCGGCGACCATTCGTCCGTAGAGCCTGAGGATCTGATCGAGTTCTCGCCGTTCGAAGCGCACCGGCTGGTCGAGGCGCTCACGTCGTGCCTCGTGCAGCGGGATCAATATTGCGGATGCGTCACCATCCCCCGTCCCGCCGCTGTCATCAGTCATGCCTCGATCCCTCAAAATGAATCTTTGCCAACCAAAGTTGGCCCCTTCACGCTGCAATTGCAAGACCCGGCGAGGCGAGGCAGCGGCGCGCTATTTCCGGGGCGTCCAGTCACTTTTGTAACGCGCCCTGTTGGAATTGGTGATGCTTCGCCACATTTCTGCCTTTTTTTATCCGCGCTCATGCCCCAATGTCCGACGAATTTACCGGCGTTGCCTGAGACGGTTCGGTCCGGCACCGGCTCGTAAACCCCAAGCCCCCCGCCCACGGGTCTGCGTCGGATCGAACCAACCTCGGTTTCTCCTTTGGAAGAATCGAGAGCGACGATCCCAAAACACTTAAATGGCCGACGTCAGAAGCAAGCTGGCGTCGGTCTTTTCATGTATGTTTCAGTTCAGCTGAAGTGTAACACTGCGGGTTTGCGGGTTTGGACTGCCCTACATTGTGGCGCCGCGCGTCCCGGCAGCCGATTTACCTACCGGCATCGTGCAGGGATGTCCGAGTGCAGCGATCTACGGCTTGTGGATGAAGGCGGCGCCCAGGATGGGCCCGGGCAGGCCATCCTTGCCGACCGATTGCAGCAGCACCGCGCAGCCACCCTTCTTGGAAATCTCGGTCATCGGCAATTCATAACGCTGTGCCTTGCCATGCCACATACCGGCGGTCTGGATGCTAGTGACCGAATTCCAGTAGGTCATCTTGCGGCCGACGTTCTCGCCCTTGCCGATCTTGATCGTCTGTGGAGGTTCGAAATAGACGATAATGACATGGGCATCGCCGGAACCCGACCCGGCGTCGCCGGTGTCGATGATCACACGGTCGCTTGTCCGGCTGACCTTGACGCTGACCCGCATGCCCTCGCCGGCCTTCTCCAGGCGGTTGAGCGAGCCGTTGACCTCGCCGCGGCTGGCGCCGTTGACGTGGACGCGACCGTTGATGACAGCCTGTGGTGTGTAGACGGAGCGGCTGCCGAAGGCGCGCATATAGTCATACTGCCGCTCGGTGTTCTCCTTGCGGCTCAACGTGTCCTGCCAGCCGAGATAATCCCAATATTCGACGTGGTAGGCCAGCGCGACGATGTCGTCCCGGGCGGCCAGTTCGGCGAAGAGGTCGTCGGCTGGCGGACAGGAGTTGCAGCCCTGGCTGGTGAACAGTTCAACCACGCCCAGGGGCTTGTCGGCGGCCTGGGGCTTTTCAATCGGAAGGGTGCTGAGCTGAGGTCTGTCGTTTTGCGATCGGCCAAACTGGGGTCGGTCGCTCTGGCCGGCAACCGCCGATCCGGCAAACACCGAGACCGCCAGCGCGAGCACCGCTAGCTGCAAGAGTCTTCGAAATGCCATGGCCGTTCCGATTCCCGCCGGTGGCGCCGGCCTTGTTATGATTGGCGGAATATGTGGCAGAAGCAACAGTCAACGGGAAGTCACGTTGCGGTGAAATTTTTCCGCCACGGCCAATCCGCGAGACACAACAGGAGAGGTCTGCATTCCAGGTCCAAAATCAATTCGGATGGCAACCGGCAGGCGACAAATGTTTCTGGCATCAGTCGGTCCCTACCGCGAGGAGGCCTGGCCGCAACTGCAGCTCTGGCTGGTCAATGCGTTGATGAAGCTGACTTTTATTGTCGCCAGTGCTGCGAGCGCGTGGAGTGTGGGAAGACCATGTATCGACATCCTTGCCAGAGCGCCGCCGATGGCGGTTCCACAATTCGACGATCCTCGGTGGCGCGTGACTGCAGCACGATCTGGGCCGATATCTTGCTCATGCCGGCCTGACGCCAGCCTTTGCGAGGGGCACTCTTTACAGCCCGTGACCGGGCACAAAAAACCGCCGGAGTTTTGGCTCCGGCGGCTTGTTGGTCGTTTGGAGTCTAGCCGCGTTTAAGCTGCCAGATCGCGCAGCACGTATTGCAGGATGCCGCCGTTCTTGAAGTAGTCGAGCTCGTCCAGCGTATCGATGCGGCAGATGATCGGCACGTTCTTCACCGTGCCGTCGCCATAGGTGATCTTGGCGGTCATCGTCTGGCGCGGCTTGATGGCGCTCAGCCCGTCGATCTCGACCAGTTCATCACCCTTGAGATTGAGCGAGGCCCATGACGTGCCTTCCTCGAAGACGAAGGGGATGACGCCCATGCCGACCAGGTTCGAGCGATGGATGCGCTCGAAGGACTGGGCGATGACAGCGCGGACACCAAGGAGATTCGTTCCCTTGGCTGCCCAGTCGCGCGACGAGCCGTTGCCGTATTCGACACCGGCGAAGATGACCAGCGGCACGCCTTCCTTCTTGTACTCCATCGCCGCGTCGTAGATCGATTCCTCTTCCTTCGACGGGTAGTGGATGGTGTAGCCGCCTTCGCGGCCGTTCTCGCCCAGCATGTGGTTGCGGATGCGGATGTTGGCGAAGGTGCCGCGCATCATCACCTCATGATTGCCGCGACGCGTGCCGTACTGGTTGAAGTCGGCGACGCCGACGCCGTGGTCGGTGAGGTATTTGCCGGCCGGCGAGGCCGCCTTGATCGAACCCGCGGGCGAGATGTGGTCGGTGGTTATCTTGTCGCCGAACAGGCCGAGCACGCGGGCGCCCTTGATGTCGCCGATCTTGCCGAAACCGGCGGTCATTCCGGCGAAATAGGGCGGGTTCTGCACATAGGTCGAATTATCGTCCCAGGCATAGGTCTGGCCTTCCGGCGCCTGGACCTTCTGCCAGTGTTCGTCACCCTTGAAGACATCGGCATATTTGCGGGCGAACAGCTCGCGGGTGACGTTCTTCTCGATGAATTCCTGGATCTCGGCCGAGCTTGGCCAGATGTCCTTGAGGTAGACCGGTTTGCCGTTCCTGTCCTCGCCGAGCGGCTCGGTGGTGAGGTCCTTGGTGACGGTTCCAGCCAGCGCGTGGGCGACGACCAGCGGCGGTGATGCCAGATAGTTCGCCTGCACGTCAGGCGAGACACGACCTTCGAAGTTGCGGTTGCCGGAGAGCACCGCGGCAGCGATCAGGCCCTTGTCGTTGATGGTTTTGGAGATCGGCGCCGGCAGCGGGCCGGAATTGCCGATGCAGGTGGTGCAGCCGAAGCCGACCAGGTTGAAGCCGATCTGGTCGAGCTCCTTCTGCAGGCCGGATTTCTCCAGATACTCGGCGACCACCTGGCTGCCGGGCGCCAGAGAGGTCTTTACCCATGGCTTCTGCTTGAGGCCGAGCCGGTTGGCATTGCGGGCGAGCAGGCCGGCGCCGATAAGCACGCTCGGGTTCGAGGTGTTGGTACAGGAGGTGATGGCGGCGATCACGACATCGCCATGACCGAGATCATGCGAGGTGCCCTCCACGGCGTAGCGCTTGTGGATCTCTGCCGCCTTCTTGTACTCGGTCTCCATCGCCTTGGCGAAGCCGGCCGGAATGCCTTCCAGTGCGACGCGGCCTTCCGGCCGCTTGGGACCGGCCATCGACGGAACGACGCTGCTCAGCTCAAGTTCGAGAAGGTCGGTGAAGACCGGGTCAGCGGAGCCGGCTTCGCGCCACATGCCTTGCGCCTTGGAATAGGCTTCGACCAGCGCGATGCGGTCCTCGCTACGGCCGGACATGGTGAGGTAGCGGATGGTTTCCGAGTCCACCGGGAAGAAGCCGCAGGTCGCGCCATATTCCGGCGCCATGTTGCCGATGGTGGCGCGGTCGGCCAGCGTCATGTTGGAGAGGCCGGGACCGAAGAACTCGACGAACTTGCCGACAACGCCCTTCTTGCGCAGCATCTGAGTGACGGTGAGCACCAGGTCGGTGGCGGTGACGCCTTCCTTGAGCTTGCCGGTGAGGCGGAAGCCGATGACCTCGGGCAGCAGCATGGAGACGGGCTGGCCGAGCATCGCGGCCTCGGCCTCGATGCCGCCGACGCCCCAGCCCAGAACGCCAAGGCCGTTGATCATCGTGGTGTGCGAATCGGTGCCGACGCAAGTGTCGGGATAGGCGGTGGTTTCGCCGTCCTCGGTGTTGGTCCAGACAACCTGGCCGAGATATTCGAGATTGACCTGGTGGCATATGCCGGTGCCGGGCGGCACGACGCGGAAGTTGCGGAACGCCTGCTGGCCCCATTTCAGGAACTTGTAGCGTTCCTCGTTGCGCTCATATTCGAGCTCGACATTGCGGGCAAAAGCCATCGGCGTGCCGAACTCGTCGACGATGACGGAGTGGTCGATGACGAGGTCGACGGGAACCAGCGGATTGATCTTCTGCGGATCGCCGCCCAGCGAAGCCATGGCGTCGCGCATGGCGGCGAGATCAACCACGGCGGGAACGCCGGTGAAATCCTGCATCAAAACGCGGGCCGGGCGATAGGCGATCTCGACACCGGCCGTGCCCTTGTCGGTCAGCCAGCCGGCAACCGCCTGGATGCTTTCCTTGGTAACGGAGCGGCCGTCCTCGTTGCGCAGGAGGTTTTCCAGCAGCACCTTCATCGAATAGGGCAGCTGGGCGATGCCGGTAAGGCCGTTCTTTTCGGCCTCGATGAGGTCGAAATAGGTATACTCGGTGCCACCCGCGGTCAGGGTGCGGCGGCAATTGAAACTATCGAGGGATTTTGACACGTGCGATCCGTCCTGTCTGTTCAGCCTGAAAGGGAACGGACGCCGATGGCATGCAATCACGCGCAAAGGTGCGGGTACGGCCATTTCCGCTGTCCGTTCCCAAGCAACTCGAGCCGTTCAAGGCGGCGCGTGCGCTGGTTCGGCGCTAATTCTGTTCCCGCGCCGACCGCTGGCACGGATGCACCGCATATAGAGAATTTTCTGGAATAGTTCTAGACAGACAAAAAGCAAATTTGTGCGATGCGGCAGCTACCGTGCCGCTTCGTTTTGAGGACAGGCAGGGATGCGGCTGATCGCCGAAAATCTGGGCGGCGAGCGCGGCGGCGAGCCCGTATTTTCCAGCGTCGGTTTTGTGCTGGAGAGCGGTCAGGCGCTGATCGTGACAGGGCCGAACGGTTCGGGGAAATCGACGCTGCTGCGAATCATCGCCGGGCTGCTGCCGGCGGCGGAAGGTCGCGTGCTGATCGAGGGCGGTGGCGACGAATTCCCGTCGGTCGCGTCTGCCTGCCACTATCTCGGCCATCAGAACGCAATGAAGACGGCGCTGAGCGTGTCAGAGAATCTCCGCTTCTGGCGTGATTTCAACGGTGAACGCGACCTGGGCATCGAAGAGGCGCTTGAAACCGTCGGGCTCGGCGGTATCGGCCACCTGCCGTTCGGTTACCTGTCGACCGGACAGCGGCGCCGCGCGGCCATCGCCAAGCTTCTGGTCAGCCATCGCCCCTTGTGGCTGCTCGACGAGCCGACGGCCGGGCTGGACAAGACCTCGGAGGAACGATTCGCTGGGCTGATGGCCAAGCATCGCCTGGGAGGCGGGATGATTGTCGCGGCGACGCATCTGCCGCTGGGGCTAGAGGGTGCCCAAGAGCTGGCGATGGGCGGCGCGGAGTTAATCCTCCCCGAAGGGCGAGTGTAGGATGCTGGCTCTCTTCCTCCGCGATATCCGTCTCAACATCCGCGCCGGCGGCGGGGCGCTGACCGGCGTCATCTTCTTCCTTGCCGTGATCGCGACCATTCCCTTCGGCGTCGGCCCGGATCTGAAGCTGCTTGCCCGCATCGGCCCGGCGATCCTTTGGATATCAGCGTTGCTTGCCTGTTTGCTCGGCCTCGACCGCTTGTTCCAGGCGGACCGTGAGGACGGCTCGCTCGATCTTCTGGTTGTTGGCAACGACCGGCATATGCTGGCGCTGACGGTGCTGGTGAAATGCCTGGCGCATTGGGTCGGAAGCGTGCTGCCGCTGGTGGTCGCCGCGCCGCTGCTCGGCCTGTTCATGAACATGGAGCCGCTTGCCATCGGCGCGACGGCGCTGACACTGCTGGTCGGGACGCCGGCCATCACCTTCATCGGGGCGGCTGGTGCAGCCGTGGCGGTGGCGCTGCCGCGCGGCGGACTGCTGATCTCGGTGCTGGTGCTGCCGCTGACCATTCCGGTACTGATCTTCGGGGTTTCGGCGAGCTATGGCGCGACAGTCAATCCCGACCCCTTCCTGCAGCCCTTCCTCATTCTTGCCGCGCTGACGCTGTTTCTTGCCGTGCTGGGCCCGGTTTCCGCAGCGCTTGCATTGCGGCACGGGACGGATTGAGGCGCGTCATGCGCCACTGACGATGATGGCATGCGCTACGGCGCCAGATTGCGAAGCCGAGGATGCAAGGCTAAGGGAAGGCATGATCGAACGAAGCGGCATGATCGGGCTGAAAGTCTGCGCGGAGCGGGTCGCATGAGTGCGCACGCCCTTTACGTGGCCGCCGCCTACGGCATCACGGCCGTGGTCCTGGCCGGGCTGATCGGCTGGATCCTCATCGACCAGCGGGCCCGCAAGCGTGAGCTCGCCGAACTCGAAGCAGCCGGCATCCGGCGGCGCTCCGACAAGGCCGGGGCGGTCAAATCATGAGCATGGAAACGCAGACGCCGGCACGCGGGCGACGCCTCATCGTGCTGTTGCCGCTGCTGGTTTTCCTGGGATTGGCCGGGCTGTTCCTGTCGCAGCTGCTATCCGGCCGCGACATTTCGGAAGTGCCGTCGGCGCTGATCGGCCTGCCGGCGCCACAGACAAACCTGCCGGCCCTGGAAGGCAGCAATCTGCCGGGGCTCGATTCCAGGCAATTCGCTGGGCGGGTCACGCTGGTCAATGTGTTCGCGTCATGGTGCGCTCCGTGCCGGGAAGAACATCCCGTGCTGCTCGCCTTGTCGCAGGACAGGCGCTTCGTCATGGCGGCGCTGAACTACAAGGACCGACCGGAAAACGCCCGCCGGTTCCTCGGCGATCTCGGCAACCCGTTCCAGGTCATCGGCGTCGACGAGGCCGGGCGCACGGCGATCGACTGGGGGGTCTACGGCGTGCCGGAAACCTTCGTCATCGGCAAGGACGGCAAGATCGCCTACAAGCATGTCGGCCCGCTGACGCCGGAGTCGGCGCAGACGGTGCTGTTGCCGCAGATCGACAAGGCGCTTGCGGCGCCGAACTGACGGCGCTCTCTCGCCTTCGTCATCCTAGGGCGAAGCAAGGAGCGAAGCGACGCGGCGTAGACCCCAGGATCCATGCCGGGACGTAGGTCGAAGAATACGGCGGACCAGGATAGGCGTTGCGTGCGGCGTTAGACGGAAATTCTGCACCGTTGCGTCGCTCGAAGATCACGGCATGGATCCTGGGGTCTTCGCGACGGAGCTGCGCTCCTGCTCCGCCCCAGGATGACGAATGGGTGAGACTCAGCCGTAAATCTGCTTGTGGATCTGGTAGAGCATTTCGCTGCGGTCGGCGCGCATGTCGGCCAGGTCACGGCTGGAAAAGCTGTCGATTTCGGCGACCAGGCGATTGTAGTGCTTGCGCTTGGCGATGCTCTGGCGAGCGCGGTTCATGAGGTCGTTGAAGATCATGGTGAGTTCCCTTTTTTACACCGCATTCCCGCGGCCGTTGTTCCTCCCTTGATCAATACGAAGCATGACATAGGAATGGTGCGTTGCAAAAAGAAGATGTTGCAATGCACCATTGCGTTGAGCGCATAGCGGGTTAATGACGCCCTAACTGGCGGCGCCAGCCGAGCCGCCTCGTCCATCTCTTCCGTTTTGTCTTACAAATTGCGGATGCGCCGTCTTGCCATATCGATCACAGGCTGGCTTGATCGCTGTCACGTGATGCCGGGAGGAAAAGCATGGCGGCCGCAGACTATGAAGTTCTCGATCCGCGTTTCGCGCGGTTGTTCAACGGCACCGCGCAGGTGGAAAAACTGTTCACCGGATGCCGGTGGGCGGAAGGACCGGCGTGGTTCGCGGCCGGCCGTTATGTGGTCTGGTCCGACATTCCGAACAACCGCATGCTGCGCTACGACGAGACCGACGGCAGCGTCAGCGTGTTTCGGCAACCGTCCGGCAATTCCAATGGCAACACCGTCGACCGGCAGGGCCGGCTGGTCACATGCGAGCATTCGGGTCGCCGCGTCAGCCGCACGGAGCATGACGGCTCGGTCACCACCATCGCCGCCAAATGGAAGGGCAAGCGGCTGAACTCGCCCAACGACGTCGTGGTGAAGTCCGACGGATCGATCTGGTTCACCGATCCGAGTTACGGCATCGACACCGACTATGAGGGCGACAGGGCCGAGAGCGAGATCGGCGCCTGCCATGTCTACCGGGTCGATCCCGGCAGCGGCGATGTCGAGGCTGTCATCACCGACATGGTCAGGCCCAACGGGCTCGCCTTCTCGCTTGACGAGAGCAAACTCTATGTCGTCGACACGGGCCGCACGCATGGCGCCGACAACCCCGCGCATATGCGCGTGTTCAACGTCGGCAAGGGCGGCAAGAAGGTGTCGGGCGAAAAAGTCTTCGCCGACTGCACGGCCGGCCTGTTCGACGGCTTCAGGCTGGACGACCAGGGGCGCATCTGGACGAGTGCCGGCGACGGCATCCATTGCTACGATCCGGACGGGACGCTGATCGGTAAGGTCAAGGTGCCGGAAATCACCGCCAATTGCGTGTTCGGCGGCAGCAAGATGAACTGCCTGTACATCGCCGGCACGACGTCGCTCTACTGCGTCCGGTTGATGGTGAACGGGGCCAAGACCTTTTGAGGCTGTTGGGCACGCTTCTCTGGCGGCTTTTGATGGCGTTTCTGTGCATGCCTGTGGCGCCCGCGCCGCGGTTAGCGGTCCCATCAAGCCGCCTGCCAGGGCGAATTACGAAGCGGCTTTCCGGCGGCAGCCGACAAAAATCCAAGGGAGAAAATCATGCCATTCGTCAACATCCGCATCGTCAAGGAAGTGATCGCCGCCGATCCGGAAGGCAAGAAGGCTGACATCGCCCGCAAAGTCACGGCGGCCATCATGGACGCCACTGGGCTCGGCAATGACGACGTCTGGGTGGTTTTCGAGGAGGTCAATGCGCGCGACTGGTATGTCGGCAAGACCGATGTCGAGACGTTGAGAGGGAAGGGCTAATTTCGAAGGCGCGCGGGTGGCCGCTCGGCATCAATGCGAGCTGATGAATTCCGCGAAGGCCGACAGGGCGTCGCGCATAGCCAACACATTCGCCGGCTCCGCAAGGATGCCCTCCACCTCCGGCGGTTTCTTGCCGAGCAGGCCGATCTCCAGCACCGCCTCTTCACAAAGCGCGAAAGACATGGTCCGCATGATCTCGGCCAGCGCCGCGCGGGCAAACAGCGAGCGCGGCGAGGCGTGCACCAGCAAGGCTGGCTTGCTGACGGCGGCGTCGCGCGACACCAGCCAGTCGAGTGCGTTCTTCAGCCCACCGGGCACGCCATGGGCATATTCCGGGCAGGAGACGACCACGCCATCGGCGCTTGTGACGGCATCGATCAGCAAGGCTGCTTCCGACGGCGTGCGCTCGCCCTCGTCGTCCGGGTTGAAGATCGGCAAGCGGCCGAGCCCGTCGTAGACGGTGACGTGGCAGCCGGGCGGCGCGTTGCGCGCAAGAGCCGCGACCAGGGCCGAATTGGTGGAGGCAGCCCGCATGCTGCCGGAGATGGCGATGAATTTCAGCAAGGCAAACCCAGACGAATCGTGGCCGGACGAGCCTACCACATCGTCTGCTTGTAGCTGTCGTCCAGCCAGCGGTCGGTCGCCTCGGCGGAATCGGTCAGCGCCAGCTGGTCGCGCAGGATCTGGCCAAGCGTCGGCAGCGTCGTGCGGTCATGCCAGCTCTCCGGCTTCCAGAGGTCGGAGCGCATGAAGGCCTTGGCGCAATGCATGTAGGTGGCCTTGACCGCGACCACGATGACGCTTTGCGGCTCCCTGCCATCGACGGCGAGCCTTTCGCGCAAGGTGGCGTCGATGGTGATGCGGGCATCGCCATTGACGCGCAGCGTCTCGTTCATGCCGGGAATGAGGAAGAGCAGGCCGACCGAAGGGTTGAGGAGAATGTTCTCCAGCGTGTCCAGCCGGTTGTTGCCCGGCCGGTCGGGAATGGCGATGGTCCTGTCATCGAGAATGGCGGCGAAACCGGGTCGGTCGCCCCTCGGCGTCACGTCGGAATTGCCGGCGCCGTCGGAGGAGCCGATCAACACGAACGGGCTCTTGCCGATGAAGGAGCGGCAGTGGCCGTCCAGCGCCTTAAGTTCCTTGCGGATCGAGCCGTCGGTGGGCCTGGGCGTCTTGTAGATCGTCCTCAGCTCTTCGCGCGTGGCGACGAATTCCATGGCCCTCTCCCTATTGTCTGCCGGCCCTATTGTTTGCCGGCCTTCTCCCCTGTCTTGTCGTCCAGCGAATGCCGCAGGATCAGCGGCATCTGGCTGAATGTAAAGAGAAGTGTGATCGGCATGATGCCCCAGACCTTGAAGGTAACCCAGGCGTCGGTGGAAAAATTGCGCCACACCACTTCGTTGACGATAGCCAGGAACAGAAAGAACAGGCCCCAGCGAAACGTCAGTTTCCGCCAGCCTTCGGCATCGAGGCTGAAGGCCGAATCGAAGACATAGCCAAGCAGCGACTTGCCGAAGAACAATCCGCCGAGCAGCACGCCACCAAACAGCGTGTTGACGATGGTCGGCTTCATCTTGATGAAGATGTCGTCCTGCAGATAGAGCGTCAGCGCACCGAAGATCAGCACGACCACGCCCGACACCATCGGCATGATCGGCAGCGTGCGGGTCAGCAGCCAGGACGCAATCAGCGCGATCGCGGTGGCGGCCATGAACAGCCCGGTGGCAACAAAGATCGGGCCGCCGAGTTCGGCAAGAGCGGGAAATTTCTGCAGCAGCCATTCGCCACGCGCATTGGCGAAGAAGAAGACCATCAGCGGCCCGAGTTCCAGCGCCAGCTTGAGCACTGGATTGAGGCCTTCCTTTTTATGCTTCTGCGGGTCGGACGGGTCGCGTTCGAGGATGGGTGGATTCATAGGTTCAGGCCACTCCAGCGATCGCCCGGGCGAATTCGCTTGCTGAGAAGGGTTCGAGGTCGTCGACCTGTTCGCCGACGCCGATGAAATAAACCGGCAATTTGTGCTTTGCCGCGATAGCCACCAGAATACCGCCGCGCGCCGTGCCGTCCAGCTTGGTCATGACCAGGCCGTTGACGCCAGCGACGTTGCGGAAGATCTCGACCTGGTTGAGCGCGTTCTGGCCGGTGGTGGCGTCGACCGTCTGCAGCACGGTGTGCGGCGCTTCCGGATCGAGCTTGCCCAGCACGCGGACGATCTTTTCGAGTTCCGCCATCAGCTCGGTCTTGTTCTGCAGCCGGCCGGCGGTGTCGATGATGAGCACGTCGGAGCCTGCCTGCTTGGCCTTCTCGAAAGCGTCGTAGGCCAGGCCGGCGGCATCGGCGCCAAGCTTGGAGGAGACGACCGGCGACTTCGTCCGCTCGCCCCAGATCTTCAGCTGCTCGATCGCGGCGGCGCGGAACGTGTCGCCGGCGGCCAGCATCACCGAGAGGCCGCCATCGGTGAGTTTCGCCGCCAGCTTGCCGATGGTCGTGGTTTTCCCGGTGCCGTTGACGCCGACGACCAGGATGACATGCGGCTTGTGGTTGAGGTCGAGCTCCAGCGGCCTGGCGACAGGGGTCAGCACCTTTTCGACCTCGGCCGCCATGATGGCGCGCACTTCCGTGTCAGAGACATCCTTGCCGTAGCGGCTTGAAGCCAGCGCATCGGTGACGCGCAAGGCTGTCTCCATGCCGAGATCGGCGCGGATCAGCACATCCTCGAGGTCCTGCAGCGTGTCTTCGTCGAGCTTGCGCTTGGTGAACACGCCGGCGATGTTGCCGGTGAGCTCACGCGACGAACGGGCAAGCCCGTCCTTCATGCGCTGGAACCAGGAGCGCCTCGGCGCCGGCTCCGGTGCCTTCTGCGGCTCGGCCTTCTGCTCGACCTTCTTGGTGACGGTCACCTTGCCGGGAGCGGGTTTTGGTTCCGGCAGGGGTTGTGGGGCCGGCTGCAGTTCGGGCGCGATCTCGGCGATGACAGGCTGCGCTTCAATCGGCGCCGGCTGGCGAATGGGAGGCAGGATTTCCGCTGCCGGAGCCTCGGGCGCGGCAGTCGCTGGCACAGTTTCAACAGGCGCCAAATCTCGCGCAGGTTCGCGCTGCCCCTCACCTTTACCCTCTCCCCGTGAAGGACGGGGAGAGGGGGGCGTCAGCGTTGGAGCTTTACCCTTCTCCCCGTCACTATACGGGGAGAAGGTGCCGGCAGGCGGATGAGGGCCGGCGCTGACCTCCGAGGGAAGCTTTGCAGTCGGGATTGTGGATGGGGTCTCAACTGGCGCCGGCACTTCGACAGGCGTTGGCTCCGGCTGTCTCTCCGGCTCGTCCGGAACGACTTCAGGCCGTTCGGGTGCAGGAATTTCCCGTGGCGCAGGTTCCGGAACGCGCTCCGGCACAACCGGCACCTCGGGCGTCTCTTGCGGCGCCGGCTTCTCCGCCGGGATTTCCGGGGCGGGTGGCTGGGGCGCGGGCTCGACCGGCTTAGGCTCCTCGAACGGGGCTGGCTCCGGCTGGGTCTCGGGCTCGGACGGAACCGTTGGCTCCGGCGCTGGTGGGATTGTGGGAATGGGCGCGGTTGTGGGTTCCTCGACGGGCGCCGGTTGCGCCCGCGGCGGCACTTCCGGCTCGGCCGCTGGTGGCGGCGCAAGCGCCACTTCGGGCTCGTCGCGCTTCAAGAATTCCGGAACAACCTGCTCGGCTGCCGGCTTCAGCGCGTCCAGTGCTTCCCATTTGATCGGCGGCAGCGGTGCGGTCTCGTCGATCCGCTCCTCGACAACCTCCTTCTTGCCGAACGAAAATATCTTCTTGAAAAAACCAGCCATGTTTTTGCGTTCTCAGGCGGCGCGCGCGGCAAGCGGCGCTGCAATCAGCCGGGCGCCATCGTGGCCGGTGATATCAGCTTCGACGATCTCGCCCGGCGCGCCCGTTCCGAGTGCCGCAAGCGTAAAACCTTCGGTGCGGCCAAGGCCGTCACGCTCGATCAAGATTGACTGACGCGTTCCGGAGAGCGAGGCGAGATGCCGGCGATAGGCGGCCTCGCCGGCGGCACGCAGCCGGGCAGCGCGCTGCTTGACCACCTCGCGGCGGACCTGCGGCATGCGCGCGGCGGGCGTGCCTTCGCGGGGGCTGAACGGGAAGACATGAAGATGGGTCAGTCCGCACTCCCTAACGATTTTCTCCGAATTCTCGAACATGGCGTCCGTCTCGGTCGGGAAGCCGGCTATGATGTCGGCGCCGAAGACGATGCCCGGGCGCAATTTGCGCACATCCTCGCAGAAGCGGATCGACTGATCGCGCAGATGCCGGCGCTTCATGCGCTTCAGGATCATGTCGTCACCCGACTGCAGCGACAGATGCAGATGCGGCATCAGCCGTGGCTCGGTGGCGATGGCGTCGAGCAGATCGTCGTCGGCCTCGATCGAATCGATGGAGGACAGGCGCAGGCGCTTCACATCGGGCACCTGCTTGAGGATGGTCTTCACCAGCTTGCCGAGTTTTGGTGCGCCCGGCAGGTCGCCGCCGAAACTGGTCATGTCGACGCCGGTCAAAACGATCTCGGCATAGCCGTTATCGGCCAGCCGCTTCACCTGCTCGACCACGGCGCCCATCGGCACCGAGCGCGAATTGCCGCGCCCATAGGGGATGATGCAGAAGGTGCAGCGATGGTCGCAGCCATTCTGCACCTGGACGAAGGCGCGCGCCCGGCCCTCGATGGCGTCGACCATGTGGCCGGCCGTCTCGCGTACCGAAAAGATGTCGTTGACGCGCGCCTTCTCGGTGTCGTTGACGCCGAAATCCGGCAGCGCGCGGTAGGAGTTCGCCCTCAGCTTCTCCTCATTGCCGAGCACGAGGTCGACCTCGTCCATGACGGCGAATTTTTCGGGCTCGGTCTGCGCGGCGCAGCCGGTGACGATAATGCGTGCCTGGGGGTTGTCGCGGCGCGCCTTGCGGATGGCCTGCTTGGCCTGGCGCACGGCCTCGCCGGTGACGGCGCAGGTGTTGAAGATCACCGCGCCGCCGGCCAGCGCGCCGAGGCCGGCGCTTTCGGCCTCGCGCCGCATCACCTCGGATTCATAGGTGTTCAACCGGCAGCCGAACGTCACCACGTCAATGCCCTTGGCCATGTCGACGCCCTTGGGAAGAGCCGACATCAGGCCGCGCTTTCGGTGTCGCGAGCCCACGTGCCGGTCGACGGATCGAAGCTCCCCGAAAATTCCCATTCGGCCGCACCGGTCAGGATGACGTGGTCGTTATCCCGCCATTCGACATGCAGCGAACCGCCGCCGGGCGTCATCAGGTTAACGCTGCGACCGGTCCGCTTGGTGCGCGCGGCGGCCACCACGGACGCGCAAGCGGCGGAACCGCAGGCCTTGGTCAGGCCGGCGCCGCGCTCCCATGTGCGGATGACCATGGTTTCGGGTGAGGTGACCTGCGCTATGGTAATGTTGGCCCGTTCGGGGAAGATCGGATGGTTCTCGAGCAGCGGGCCGAAGCGGTCGAGCTCGTAGGACCAGACATCGCGATCGACCCAGAATATGGCGTGCGGATTGCCCATCGAGACGACCGAGGGCGAATGCAGCACGGGCGCGTCGATCGGGCCGATCTGCAGCTCGATCATGCGGGTGTCGCGAAATTCCTCGGCCAGCGGAATGTCCTGCCAGCCAAAGCGCGGCGTGCCCATGTCGACCGAGATCAGCCCGTCGGCATGTTCCTGGGCATTGAGGATCCCGGCCACGGTCTCGAAGGTAAAAGTCTTGCGGCCGGTATCGGCGGCAAGAGCCTGCACCACGCAACGCATACCGTTGCCGCAAGCCTGCGCGCGGGAGCCATCGGAATTCAGGATGTTGATGAAGAAGTCGGTGCCATGTGCCCTTGCGTCATGGATGGCCATGATCTGGTCGAAGCGGGTGGCGGCGTCGGCGTTGAGCGCAATGGCAGCCTCCGGCGTCACGCGATCGGCACGGCCGCGCATGTCGGCAACGATGATCTCGTTGCCGATGCCGTTCATCTTGGCGAAAGGGGCAGTGCTTGCCATCGCTCCAAAAATTCCATGTCCGTTTGGCGCTATATGGCGGAAACGGGCATGAATTACCAGTGTGCAGCGATTTCACGTCACCGCGAAGATGCCGAGCACCACGAGCAGGAAGATGATCAGAACGATGCCGATGAGGATGCGCGCGCCGGTGGCGGCGGCTCCGGCAAGCGCCGGCATGCCGAGCAGGCTGGCGGCCGCTGCGACAATCAGGAGTATGATGATCCACTTGATCATTGAAAATGCCTCGCACGACATGGTTGGAACCGCAGACCAAACGTCATCGTGACACTTAGGTTCCCGGCTCCTGTGCCTGCCAGATCAAGCTGCCGGCGATAGGGGGACGTGCCAGACTTCGCCGGGGTGCAAGGCGCGGAAGTGGTCCCGCGAAAGGCCGGCGGCGTCCAACGCCTCGGCCAGATGCCTTGCCGGCTCGTCGATCGGCTCGTCAGTGAGATGGAACGTGCCCCAGTGGCAGCCGGCGGCGTATGCGGCGTTGCAGAGTTTCATGCCTTGCACGGCTTCTTTCGGGTTCTGGTGCTGTGACGCCATGAACCATCGCGGCTCGTAGGCGCCGATCGGCAGGACGGCGAAACGGAAGCCGCCATGCCTTTCAGCCATCAGCCGATAGTTGGTGCCGTCATGAAAGCCGGTGTCGCCGGCAAAGTAGATCTTGCCGGCCGGCGTTTCGATGACAAAACCCGCCCATAGCGCCATGCGTCTGTCGCGCGCACCGCGCGCCGACCAATGATGCGCGGGCTCGATGTGAATCGCTGTCCCCTTGCCGATGTCGACGCGATCGCCCCAGTCATGCGTCGACAGTCGCATCCCGGGAACGCCATCATCGATGATGGCATCGTTGCCGAGCGGCGTGACCACCAGCGGATCATGTCCTGCCTTGAGCCGCTTCAGCGTCGGGAGGTCGAGATGGTCATAATGATTGTGGCTGACCAGCACGAGGTCGATCGGCGGCAGGTCGGCGAATTCTATGCCGGGCGGGTTGACCCGTTTCGGTCCGGCAAAGGAGAGCGGCGAGGCGCGCGGCGACCAAACCGGATCGGTGAGGATGTTCAGGCCGGCCGTCTGGATCAGCAGCGTGGAATGGCCAACCATCGTAACGTTCAGACCTGAACCTTCGACCCGCGCGCCCGGCCTTGCCGGCGGAAACGGGCTCGGACTGGTTGCCGGCCATTTCGAGCGTTCCCCGCTCAGCTGCCACTTCAGAAGGTCGGCGAAACGGCCGGGCAGCTTGCCATCGGGATTGAAAAACAGCGTGCCGTCGAAATGGTCGCTGGGCGGGCCGCTGTAGTAACGGTTCGCGGCTCTCTTTCTCGCGGCCAATTTTTCGGCTCCGGCAGGTTTCGTTTCCCAGACATAGGTTCTGCGGCGGCTGGCGCAAGCGTTTGGCGGCGGAATGCCAAGGGCAGGCACGCGGCCTCGATTAGGATCGCCCGCCAGCGGGAGGACAGCGCCATGGCGATGAAACGGACGAAAACTCCATGGATGAAGGCCGAGGATTTCGGCCGCTCGCTGCCGCGCGGGATCGGTGTCAACCTGCTGGTCACCGACATGCCGGCCATGGAAGCCTTTTGCCGCGACGTGCTCGGCGCGCGTACCGTCTATGTCGATGAGGATTTCGCCGCGCTCGAATTGCTGGGGTCGGTGTTCCTGCTGCACGCAGATCACAGCTATCTCGACAATCCGATGACCGGCGTCATCGCCGGCGTGGAGACGCGCGGTGCCGGCCTGGAATTGCGCCTCTATGGCGCCGACCCGGACGCGATCGAGGCCAGGGCGCGGGATCAGGGCCATATCGTTCTCGCCGGGGCGATGGACAAGCCGCACGGCCTGCGGGAGTGCTATATTGTCGGGCCGGATGGTTATGTTTTCGTGCCGAGCGCGCCGCTGGTGTGCTGATATTCAGGTGATGCCTGCGATGGCGGCTTTTTCCGCGTCCCCACCACTCCGGTACGCAGGCTGGAAGCAGGTCGCTCAAATTGCGATAAATTTGCAACAGACGTTGCCGCAAACCGTATTTTAACCATATCGGGTTGAAATTTCGCCACCTTCTCCATCTTGGTGGGGGCGACATTGCGCGGACGGCAGCCCCGCCGATCCGACGGAGGTTTGGAATGAAGTTTTCGAAAACAGGTCTGGTGGCCGTATCACTGGCCGCTCTCGTTGCGAGCGGCTGCACAACCTCGCGGTTCTCGTCGATGGACAACCAGCAGCCCGCTCCGCTGCAAGCCGCGCCTGCCGGCAAGGTGACCGCCAACCAGTTGCCGCCGCCGGCAGCGCCCGGCACGACCGATCCGTCGCAATTTCCGACCGCTCCGCAGAACACCCAGGTGGCGTCATTGCCGCCGGACGGCTCGGCGCCTTCCGGGGCGGCCGATCTGACCGCGGCCAGCGTCGCCGGCGTCTGGAACGCTAGCGTTTCCGGGCAGAGCTGCAAGGTGGCGACGCCGCAGACAAAATTCGGCGCCGGCTTCCGTGCCGGACCGCTGCATTGCCCGGCACCGATCGACGGCATCAAATCCTGGAACGTTTCCGGCAAGCAGCTGACGCTCTATGACGAGAATGGCGGCACGCTGGCACGGCTCTATTCCTCGGGCGGTTCGAAATTCGACGGCCAGACTTCCAACGGCCAGCCGATTTCGCTTACAAGGTAAGCTTGGCTTCTCCCAATGCATGTCGCCCAAAAGTGGCCCCGCTTTTGGGCGACATGCATAAGAAAAAACGACGTGACCGATGCATCTGCGTGACGGCCTCCAGACCCATGCGACCGTCAGGCAGCGCTACGACCATCTGGTGGAAACCGGTGCGGTCGAACGCGATCCGGCGCAGGAACGAATCACTGCCGCGCTCGACCGGCTGACCGACGAGATTTCGGCAAAGCGGCTGGCGCAGAAATCGAGCGCTCTGGGCTGGCTGTTCGCCCGCAAGCGCGAGACGCACGAAGCCGTCAAGGGCCTGTACATCCATGGCGGCGTCGGTCGCGGCAAGACCATGCTGATGGACATTTTCTTCGAGCTGGTGCCGGTGAGGCGCAAGCGCCGCGCCCATTTCAACGACTTCATGGCCGACGTGCAGGACCGCATCCAGAAGCATCGGCAGGCGCGCAGGAATGGCGAGGTCAAGGAGGACGATCCGATCCCGCCCGTGGCCAAGGCGCTTGCCGAACAGGCCTGGGTGTTGTGCTTCGACGAATTCTCGGTCACCGACATTGCCGACGCGATGATCCTGTCGCGGCTGTTCTCGGCGCTGTTCGCCAGCGGCGTGGTGCTGGTCGCCACCTCCAACGTCGCCCCGGCCGATCTCTACCGCGACGGCCTGAACCGCCAGTTGTTCCTGCCTTTCATCGCCATATTGGAGCGGCACACGCATGTTTTGTCGCTCGACACCGACAAGGATTACCGGCTGGAAAAGCTCGCCCGCACGGCGGTCTATGTCACGCCGGCCGATGCGGCGGCTGATCGGGCGCTCGACGAGGCATGGCGAACCATGACGCGAGGCGAACCGGCCTTCGAGACGTCGCTGACCATCAAGGGACGGCATGTGGTCGTGCCGCGCGCGGCGGACGGCGCCGCACGGTTTACCTTCGCCGAACTGTGCGAAAAGCCGCTTGGCGCCCGCGATTACCTGGCCATTGCCGGGCGGTTCTCAACCCTCTTCATCGATCACGTCCCGGTGATGGGCGAAGGCAAGCGCAACGAGGCAAAGCGCTTCATCCTGCTGATCGACACGCTCTACGACCACCACGTTCGGCTGGTGGTGAGCGCCGAGGCGCCGCCGGCGCAGCTTTACGTGGCAAAGCGGGGTGTCGAGGTCTTCGAGTTCGAGCGCACGGCATCGCGCCTGATCGAGATGCAGAGCCGCGACTGGCTGGAAGACTGGGCGGAGCGGCACGAGGCGAGGGCGGCGTTGCCGGACACGCAGCAGGCGCAGGCCTAAAGCTTGTAGACATACATCACAAAATCCTCGGCCGGCCCATGTGGCTCCTTGCGCGATTCGTAGAGCGCCAAGGCCGCGACATTGTCCGGCTCGGTGCCGACCCAGGCCGCTTCGCAGCCATTCTCCCTGCCGATTTCGAACATTGCGTCGAGCATTTTGCGCGCGATGCCTCGGCGCTGGAAGGCCGGCGCCACGCCGATCTCATCGATATAGAGCTCCGTCACCTTGTCGGGATGGCGGTGGATGACGGCGGCGCATTGGCCGACGACCACGCCGTCGACCAATGCCACGACCATGAAATGGCCGGATTGCGAGAGATAGGCTGCCAGACGATCCGGCCTCACCGGCTCATCGAACACGTCATCAGCGACTTGCATCACAAGGGCGTCATCACCCGCTTCCAGCCTTCTGATTTCCATAGTCATTGTGTAAATTCTCCCAAGTCGGCTTATCAATTTTGACGTTTACGTAAATCCCAAGTGATCTAACCGATTGAAAATGCTCACTCCAAAATAATCGTTTGAATTTGTCTTGCACCGGAGCTATTGGGTGCGGCGAAAATTCGCGGTTCCCCGCAGCATTCCGGCCTCTTCCTCGACGCCGTTCTGGCGCCGTCACAGACAAAGGGAAAACATCCTGACATGGCACGCAACAAGATAGCGCTCATCGGCTCTGGCATGATCGGCGGCACGCTCGCCCACATGATCGGCCTCAAGGACCTCGGCGACGTGGTGCTGTTCGATATTGCCGAGGGCATCCCGCAGGGCAAGGGGCTGGACATCGCGCAGTCGTCGCCCGTCGATGGTTTCGACTCCCGGCTGACCGGCGTCAACGACTATGCCGGCATCGAGGGCGCGGACGTCTGCATCGTCACCGCCGGCGTGCCGCGCAAGCCGGGCATGAGCCGCGACGACCTGCTGGGCATCAACCTCAAGGTCATGGAACAGGTCGGCGCCGGCCTGAAAAAGTACGCGCCAAAGGCTTTCGTCATCTGCATCACCAACCCGCTCGACGCCATGGTCTGGGCGCTGCAGAAGTTTTCCGGCCTGCCCAAGACCCACGTCGTCGGCATGGCCGGCGTGCTCGACAGCGCGCGCTTCCGTTATTTCCTGGCCGAGGAATTCAAGGTCTCGGTCGAGGACGTCACCGCCTTCGTGCTCGGCGGCCACGGCGATTCCATGGTGCCGATGATCCGCTATTCCACGGTATCGGGTATTCCGCTGCCCGACCTCGTCAAGATGGGCTGGACCTCCAAGGAAAAGCTCGACCAGATCGTGCAGCGCACCCGTGACGGCGGCGCGGAGATCGTCGGCCTGCTCAAGACCGGCTCGGCTTACTACGCGCCGGCGGCTTCCGCTATCCAGATGGCCGAATCCTATCTCAAGGACAAGAAGCGCGTGCTGCCTTGTGCCGCGCACCTCTCAGGCCAGTATGGCGTCAAGGGCACCTATGTCGGCGTTCCCGTGGTGATCGGTGCCGGCGGCGTCGAGCGCATCATCGAGATCGACCTCAACAAGAGCGAGCAGAAGATGTTCGACAGTTCGGTGGCGACCGTGCAGGGCCTGACCGAGGCCTGCGTCAAGATCGCGCCGCACCTGGCTTCGAAGTAACCGGAGACACCAGTCATGAACATCCATGAGTATCAAGGCAAGGCGCTGCTGAAGAGCTTTGGCGCGCCGGTGGCCGAAGGCGTGCCGGTGTTCAAGGCGAGCGAGGCGGAAGCCGCCGCCAAGGCGCTGCCCGGCCCGCTCTATGTGGTGAAGAGCCAGATCCATGCCGGCGGCCGCGGCAAGGGCAAGTTCAAGGAACTCGGCCCCGACGCCAAGGGTGGCGTGCGGCTGTCGAAGTCGGTGGCCGAAGTGGTCGCCAATGCCAACGAGATGCTCGGCCACACGCTGGTGACCAAGCAGACCGGACCTGCCGGCAAGCAGGTCAACCGCCTTTATATCGAGGACGGCGCCGACATCGAGCGCGAGCTTTACCTGTCGATCCTGGTCGACCGTACGGTCGGCCGCGTTGCCTTCGTCGTCTCGACCGAAGGCGGCATGGACATCGAGGCGGTCGCCCACGACACGCCGGAAAAGATCATCACTGTCGCCATCGACCCGGAAAAGGGTGTGACATCAGCCGATGTGAAGGCGCTCAACAGCGCGCTGAAGCTCGACGGCGATGCGGCCAGGGATGGCGATGCGCTGTTCCCGATCCTCTACAAGGCCTTCGTCGAGAAGGACATGAGCCTGCTCGAGGTCAACCCGCTGATCGTCATGAAGAACGGCCGGCTACGCGTGCTCGACGCTAAAGTGTCGTTCGACAACAATGCGCTGTTCCGCCATCCCGACGTGCTCGAACTGCGCGACACCACCGAAGAGGACGAGAAGGAAATCGAGGCGTCGAAATACGACCTCGCCTATGTCGCGCTCGACGGCAACATCGGCTGCATGGTCAATGGCGCGGGCCTTGCCATGGCGACGATGGACATCATCAAGCTCTATGGCGCGGAACCCGCCAACTTCCTCGATGTCGGCGGCGGGGCGTCCAAGGAGAAGGTGACGGCGGCGTTCAAGATCATCACCAAGGATCCGGCGGTCAAGGGCATCCTGATCAACATCTTCGGCGGCATCATGAAGTGCGACATCATCGCCGAGGGCGTGATAGCAGCGGTCAAGGAAGTCGGCCTGAAGGTGCCGCTGGTGGTGCGTCTCGAAGGCACCAATGCCGAGCTCGGCAAGAAGATCATCAACGACAGCGGCCTGAACGTGGTTTCGGCCGATGATCTCGACGACGCAGCCAAGAAGATCGTGGCGGCGGTGAAGGGCTAATGCGGGGCATGCCGACGATCATGGCTCTCTGTGTGAACTGAGCTGGAGAATACAGGTGGAACAAGACGCCGCGCAAAGCTTGCTTGGATACATCGTCGCCTGGCTGCCGCTGGCGGTTTTTCTGGTGATCTGGATTTGGGGCCTCGTCACACTGAAACAATATGTGCGGGCCCGGCAACTCGCCGGCCACGACAACGCAACCGCCATTCGGGAACTCGTCGAGACAAACCGGGAAATTGTAGCGGTGCTGCGCGAACTGAAGTCCGAATTTCAAGTGCGGAAGTCATAGGATGCCTCCGCGCAAGATAAATCTCGTCGAGGCGGCGGACCAGAAGATCAGCAAGGTCTTCGATCCGCATATCGCCGGCGACGTGAACGACAGCCAAGCGAAGGTCGCCAAGTTCGGCGAGATGTTCGACTGGCATGCGCATGACAATGAGGATGAAGCCTTCCTTGTGCTGCGCGGGCGTATCGCGATCGATTTCCGTGACGGTCCGGTCGAGCTCGGCGAGGGCGACTTCATCGTCGTACCGCGCGGTGTCGAGCATCGTCCGCGTTCGCTCACGATAGAGCCCGTCGTGTTGATGTTCGAGCCGGCGACGACGCTCAACACCGGCAACGCCAAGAGCGACCTCACCGTCGCCGACCTGAAGCGGCTCTGACCATGAACGCTGCATCCTTCTCCTCGCTCTCTTCCGGTCATCAGCGCCTGCAGGCGTTGGTCGGCGCGTGGCGCGGCGAGGAAGAGGTGGCGGAAACACAATGGGCCGATGGCGGCACGGCGACCGCGGACGTGCTGGCCGAGGCACAATTCGGCGGCCTGTTCGTGGTGCAGCGCTATCGCCAGCGCCGCGACGGCACGGTTTCATTCGGCGCGCACAGCGTGTTCGGCTTCGACCAGCAGAACAGCGTCGTCACCATGCACCAGTTCGACTCGGCGGGGTTTGTTCCGGCATCGCCTGCGTCCGGTGTCTGGGACGGCGACGAACTTACTCTGGATCGGTCGTCACCGCGCGGCTCGGCGCGCGTGGCCTATACTTTCGACGGTGCCGATAGCTACCGCATGCGACTGCGCTTCAAACCTGCCGGCAGCGATGCCTGGCAAGACATGGTGAGCGGCGTCTACAGCCGGGTCTCGCCTTCCTCGATCAACGGTTTTTAAAAAGGGCTCCCATGTCCATTCTCGTCGACAAGAACACCAAGGTTCTCGTGCAGGGCCTGACCGGCAAGACCGGCACGTTCCATACCGAACAGGCGCTGGCCTATCACGGCACGAAAATGGTCGGTGGCATCCACCCCAAGAAGGGCGGCGAGACGTGGACCGGTTCGAAGGGCGAGAGCCTGCCGATCTTCGCTACCGTCGCCGAAGGCAAGGAAAAGACCGGCGCCAATGCGTCCGTCGTCTACGTGCCGCCAGCGGGTGCCGCCGAAGCGATCCTGGAAGCGATCGAAGCGGAAATCCCGCTGATCATCTGCATCACCGAAGGCATCCCGGTGATGGACATGATCAAGGTCAAGGCGCGGCTCGACCGCTCGACCTCGCGGCTGATCGGCCCGAACTGCCCGGGCGTGCTCACGCCCAATGAATGCAAGATCGGCATCATGCCCGGAAACATCTTCCGCAAGGGCTCGGTCGGCGTTGTTTCGCGCTCGGGAACACTTACCTATGAGGCTGTGTTCCAGACCACCAATGTCGGCCTCGGCCAGACCACCGCAGTCGGCATTGGCGGCGACCCCGTCAAGGGCACCGAATTCATCGACGTGCTCGAGATGTTCCTCGCCGATGACGAGACCAAGTCGATCATCATGATCGGCGAGATCGGCGGTTCGGCCGAGGAGGACGCCGCGCAGTTCCTCAAGGACGAAGCCAAGCGTGGCCGCAAGAAGCCGATGGCCGGCTTCATCGCCGGGCGCACCGCGCCGGCCGGCCGCACCATGGGCCACGCGGGCGCGGTCATCTCCGGCGGCAAGGGCGGCGCCGAGGACAAGATCGCGGCGATGGAATCGGCCGGCATCAAGGTATCGCCTTCGCCGGCACGGCTGGGTACGACGCTGGTCGAGGCGATCAAGGGTTAAGGCAGATAAGGGAGTAGGGTAGTAGGGGAAACAGGACACTTGGGGCAACAGCCCTATTCCCCTACTGCCTTACTCCCCTCCAAAACAGGAGACGGAGCCAGGCTCCGCGGACAAAAATGGCAAGACAAGATCAGGCCAACGACCAATTTTCGTTCACCTCTTTCCTCTATGGCGGCAACGCCGACTATATCGACGCGCTCTATGCCGCCTATGAGGACGATCCCGCCTCGGTCAATCCCGAATGGCAGGAGTTCTTCGCCGGGCTGAAGGACGATGCCGGCGATGTGCGCAAGAACGCCAAGGGCGCCTCATGGGCGAAGCCCTCCTGGCCGCTGCAGGCCAATGGCGAGCTGGTGTCGGCGCTCGACGGCAATTGGGGCATCGTCGAAAAGCACATCGAAAAGAAGGTCAAGGACAAGGCGGTCGTCAACGGCGCGGTCCTTTCCGACGCCGACGTGCACCAGGCGACGCGCGACTCCGTGCGCGCCATCATGATGATCCGTGCCTACCGCATGCGCGGCCACCTGCACGCCAATCTCGATCCGCTGGGCATCGCCAAGCCGCTCGAGGACTACAACGAACTGTCGCCGGAAAACTACGGTTTTACCGCTGCCGACTACGACCGGCCGATCTTCCTCGACAATGTGCTCGGGCTCGAATTCGGCACCATCCGGCAGATGCTGGAAATCCTGACCCGCACCTATTGCTCGACGCTCGGCGTCGAGTTCATGCATATTTCGGACCCTGAGGAAAAGGCCTGGATCCAGGCCCGCATCGAAGGCGCCGACAAGGAGATATCCTTCACTGCCACCGGCAAGAAGGCGATCCTGCAGAAGCTGGTCGAGGCCGAAGGCTTTGAGCAGTTCATCGACGTCAAGTACAAGGGCACCAAGCGTTTCGGCCTCGATGGCAGTGAGGCGCTGATCCCGGCGCTGGAGCAGATCGTCAAGCGCGGCGGCCAGCTCGGCATGAAGGAAATCGTGCTCGGCATGGCGCATCGCGGCCGGCTGAACGTGCTCTCCCAGGTTATGGCCAAGCCGCACCGCGCCATCTTCCATGAGTTCAAGGGCGGCTCGGCAGCACCTGACGAGGTCGAGGGGTCGGGCGACGTCAAGTACCATCTCGGCGCCTCGTCGGACCGCGAGTTCGACGGCAACAAGGTGCATCTGTCGCTGACCGCCAACCCCTCGCATCTGGAAATCGTCGATCCGGTGGTGATGGGCAAGGCGCGCGCCAAGCAGGACTATCTGTTCGGCCGCAGCCGCGAGGAGATCGTGCCGCTGGAAGAGCGTGCCAAGGTGCTGCCGCTCTTGCTGCATGGTGACGCCGCCTTCGCCGGCCAGGGCGTGATCGCCGAAATCCTCGGCCTGTCGGGCCTGCGCGGCCATCGCGTCGCCGGCACGCTTCATTTCATCATCAACAACCAGATCGGCTTCACCACCAATCCGCGCTTCTCGCGTTCGTCGCCCTATCCGTCCGACGTCGCCAAGATGATCGAGGCGCCGATCTTCCACGTCAACGGCGACGATCCGGAAGCCGTTGTCCATGCCACCAAGGTGGCGATCGAGTTCCGCATGAAGTTCCACAAGCCGGTGGTGGTGGACATGTTCTGCTACCGCCGCTTCGGCCACAATGAGGGCGACGAACCGGCCTTCACCCAGCCGATCATGTATCGCAACATCCGCACCCACAAGACGACGGTGCAGATCTATGCCGACCGCCTGATTGCCGAAGGCCATATCAGCCAGGCCGAGTTCGACAAGCTCAAGGCCGACTGGCGGGCGCACCTCGAATCCGAGTGGGAAGTCGGCCAGCACTACAAGCCCAACAAGGCCGACTGGCTTGACGGCGCCTGGTCGGGCCTGCGCACGGCCGACAACCAGGACGAACAGCGACGCGGCAAGACCGCCGTGCCGGTCAAGACGCTGAAGGAAATCGGCAAGAAGCTGACCGACGTGCCGAAGGATTTCGAGGCGCACAAGACGATCATCCGCTTCCTAGAGAATCGCCGCCAGGCGATCGATTCCGGCGAAGGCATCGACTGGTCGACGGCAGAGGCGCTGGCCTTTGGCGCGATCCTGCTCGACGGCAACCCGATCCGCCTGTCCGGGCAGGATTCCGAACGCGGCACCTTCTCGCAGCGCCATTCCGTGCTCTACGACCAGCGCGACGAGACACGCTACATACCGCTCAACAATCTGTCGGCGGCACAAGCCGGCTATGAAGTCATCAACTCGATGCTGTCGGAAGAGGCGGTGCTGGGCTTCGAATATGGCTACAGCCTTGCCGAGCCGAAGGCGCTGACACTGTGGGAAGCGCAGTTCGGCGACTTCGCCAACGGCGCCCAGGTGGTGTTCGACCAGTTCATCTCAAGCGGCGAGCGCAAGTGGCTGCGCATGTCGGGCCTCGTCTGCCTGTTGCCGCATGGCTATGAAGGCCAGGGTCCGGAGCATTCCTCGGCACGTCTGGAGCGCTTCCTGCAGCTTTGCGCCGAGGACAACATGCAGGTGGCGAACTGCACAACGCCGGCTAACTACTTCCATATCCTGCGCCGGCAGCTGAAGCGGGACTTCCGCAAGCCGCTGATCCTGATGACGCCGAAGTCGCTGCTGCGTCACAAGCGGGCGGTGTCGACGCTGCCGGAGATGTCGGGCGAAAGCTCGTTCCACCGGCTGTTGTGGGACGATGCCCAGCTGTTGCCCAACCAGGCGATCAAGCTGGTCAAGGATTCGAAGATCCGCCGCGTCGTGCTGTGCTCGGGCAAGGTCTATTACGACCTCTACGAGGAGCGCGAGAAGCGCGGCATCAACGACATCTACCTGCTGCGTGTCGAACAGCTTTATCCGTTCCCGGCCAAGGCGCTGATCACCGAACTGTCGCGTTTCCGCAATGCCGAGATGGTGTGGTGCCAGGAGGAGCCCAAGAACATGGGCGCCTGGTCGTTCATCGACCCGTATCTGGAATGGGTGCTGGCGCATATCGACGCCAAGCATCAGCGCGTGCGCTACACCGGCCGGCCGGCCGCGGCATCGCCCGCGACCGGATTGATGTCCAAGCATCTCGCCCAGCTCGCCGCGTTGCTCGAAGACGCGCTTGGCGAGTAGGGCAGATCCGGGCGAATAAAGAACAGAACCGACAAGAAACGGACAGGCACAATGGCTACCGAAATCCGCGTTCCCACTCTCGGCGAATCCGTCACCGAGGCGACCATCGGCAAATGGTTCAAGAAGGTCGGCGATGCCATTGCCGCCGACGAGCCGCTGGTCGAGCTTGAAACCGACAAGGTGACGGTGGAGGTGCCCGCCGCCGCCGCCGGCACGCTGGGCGAGATCACCGCCAAGGAAGGCGAGACGGTTGGGGTCGGTGCGCTGCTGGGGATGATCTCGGCAGGCGGGGCCGCGAAGGCGGCAACCCCAGAGCCGAAGCAGGAGACCGCCGTGGCGCAGGCCTCGGCACCGACCGCGGCATCGACGACCAGGCAGGCCGCCGCGCAGGGCGCCAAGATCGCCGGCGAGAGCGAGCTTGAGCAGCGCACCATGCCGCCGGCTCCGTCAGCCGCCAAGCTGATCGCCGAGAACAACCTCGCTGTCGATCAGATTTCCGGCTCCGGCAAGCGCGGCCAGGTGCTGAAGGGCGACGTGCTCGACGCCATGTCGAAGGGTGCGCCGTCGCAGCCTGCCGAGATGCCGAAGCCAGCGCCGATCGCCGTCCGCGCACCGTCATCGGGTGACGATGCGTCGCGCGAGGAGCGCGTGCGCATGACCAAGCTGCGCCAGACCATCGCGCGCCGCCTCAAGGAAGCGCAGTCGACCGCCGCCATGCTGACCACCTTCAACGAGGTCGACATGTCAGCGGTGATGGCGCTCAGGACCAAGTACAAGGACGTGTTCGAGAAGAAGCACGGCGTGAAGCTCGGCTTCATGGGCTTCTTCACCAAGGCGGTGACCCACGCGCTGAAGGAAATCCCCTCGGTCAATGCCGAGATCGACGGCACCGACATCATCTTCAAGAACTACGCCCATATCGGCGTCGCCGTCGGTACCGAAAAGGGGCTGGTCGTGCCGGTGGTGCGCAATGCCGACCAGATGTCCATCGCCGAGATCGAGAAGGATATCGGCCGGCTGGGCATCGCGGCGCGTGACGGCAAGCTGTCGGTCGCCGACATGCAGGGCGGCACGTTCACGATTTCCAACGGTGGCGTTTACGGATCGCTGATGTCGACGCCGATCCTCAATGCGCCGCAGTCTGGCATCCTCGGCATGCACAAGATCCAGGACCGGCCTGTCGTGGTCGGCGGCCAGATCGTGATCCGGCCGATGATGTATCTGGCGTTGTCCTATGACCATCGCATTGTCGACGGCAAGGAGGCTGTGACCTTCCTGGTGCGGGTCAAGGAAAGCCTGGAGGATCCGGAACGGCTGGTGCTCGATCTCTAAACGTATTTCCCTTAGTGTTTCCTAGGTCGGCCGTTTGGGCCAGCCCACGGAGGAACGCCCAATGGAAGCTCTAGCCGCATCGACGGAAATCAGGATTCTGGGCTGGAGCGTCATCCTGCTCCTCGTCCATATCGTCATCCAGGCGTTGTCGCTGATCAAGGATGGCGGCCTTGGCTACGTGATGAGCAATCGCGACGGCGAAGTCGGCATCTCGCTGGTGACCGACCGGCTGACACGGGGTTTGCGTAACTTCGTCGAGACCTATGGCGCCTTCATCGCGCTTGTCGTGGCGCTCGCGGCAAGTGGAAGGGTTGGCGGGCTTGGCGCGACCGGCGCGATGGTCTGGTTCTGGGCGCGGGTCGTCTACATACCGGTATTTGCCTTCGGCGTTCCAGTTGCACGCACCGGCGTGTGGACCGTTTCCATCATCGGCCTCGTGCTGATGCTGATCCGGCTGCTTGCCTGAAGAGGCCATGGGAAAGGACATGCGCCGGCGCATCACGACCCATTCCTTTTGCCTCGCCAGGGTTCTCTGTGTCTCGGCGTCGGCGGCTGCAACGGCGTTCGTCGCTGCGGACGCCTTCGCTGCCTGTCCGATCGCGCTTGCCGTCTATGGCGACCCCCAGAGCGGCACCGAGATCGATTTTACGCCAACCGGCACGTCGGCGACCGTCACCAATACGTTCCGCATGATCCTCGACAACGATGTGGTGCTCAACGGCATCGTGATGTGGAGTAGGGGAGAAGAGCGGCCGAATGGTTCCCTGATGTACAAATGCCCGGAGGGCGACGTCACCGGCGGCGAACTTGCGGCCTGTACCCTCTGGAGCGGCATCATCTATACGTCGGATGACAAGGGTACGATCGGGCTGTTGCCGGCGGAAGGCGTCGATGCGCCGAAGACGCTGATCCTGCCCGATCTCGGGCCATCGCTGCGGCATTCCCTGGCCTATGGCGGCAAGGGGTTTTCGAAAGTGCCGTGGGATGTATTCGTCATGAAGGGTTGCCAGGAATGAGTGCGGCGCGCGTTGTTCTGGTCACGGGCGGCAGCCGTGGCATCGGTGCCGCGACATGCCGCTTTGCCGCCGATGCCGGCTACCGTGTCGTGGTCAATTATGCGTCGAACGAAGCCGCGGCCGGCGCTCTTGTTCAGGAGATCGAGCAAGCGGGCGGCAAAGCCGTCGCCATCAAGGCCGATGTCGGCAATGAATCCGAGATCCTGTCGATGTTCGAGCAGGTCGACCGCGCTTTCGGCCGCCTCGACGCGCTCGTCAACAATGCCGGCATCGTCGACGTCAAGTCGCGCGTCGATGAAATGGATGTCGCACGGCTGGAACGCATGATGCGCATCAATGTCGTCGGCTCGTTTCTCTGCGCGCGAGAAGCAGTGAAACGCATGTCGACCCGCCACGGCGGCAAGGGTGGCGCCATCGTCAACATCTCGTCGGTCGCGTCGACGCTGGGTTCACCCGGCGAATATGTGGACTATGCCGCCTCCAAGGGCGCCATCGATACATTCACCATCGGGCTCGCTCGCGAGGTGGCCATGGAAGGCATCCGGGTCAACGCGGTACGCCCGGGCATCATCGACACTGAAATCCACGCATCCGGTGGCCAGCCGGACCGGGTGGCGCGGTTCCAGGATGTATTGCCGATGAAAAGGGCCGGCACGGCCGATGAAGTGGCGCGTGCGGTTCTCTATCTTCTATCCGACGCGGCGTCCTATACGACGGGCGCGCTCCTGAACGTAAGCGGCGGCCGATAACGGCCACACAAGAAGGATAAAATCATGGCGTATGACGTCGTTATCATCGGATCGGGGCCAGGCGGCTATGTCTGCGCCATCAAGGCCGCGCAGCTCGGTCTGAAGACGGCGGTGATCGAGAAGAACCCGACCTTTGGCGGCACGTGCCTCAACATCGGCTGCATTCCTTCCAAGGCGCTGCTCCATGCTTCCGAGATGTTCGCCGAGGCTGGCCATTCCTTCGACACGCTTGGTGTCGAGGTCAGCGCGCCGAAGCTGAACCTGAAGAAGATGATGACGCACAAGGACACGACGGTGGCGTCGAACGTCAATGGCGTGGCCTTCCTGTTCAAGAAGAACAAGATCGACAGCTTTCGCGGCACCGGCAAGGTGATTGCGGCCGGCAAGGTGTCGGTGACCGGCGAGGACGGGAAGGTCGAGGAGATCGAGACCAAGAACATCGTCATCGCCACCGGCTCGGATGTCGCGGGCATTCCCGGCGTCAAGGTCGACATCGACGAGAAGGTCATCGTGTCCTCCACCGGCGCGCTCTCGCTGGACAAGGTGCCGGGCCATCTGGTGGTGGTCGGCGGCGGCGTCATCGGCCTGGAGCTCGGCTCGGTGTGGGCGCGGCTTGGCGCCAAGGTCACCGTCGTCGAATTCCTCGACACCATTCTTGGCGGCATGGACGGCGAGGTCTCCAAGCAGTTCCAGCGGCTGCTCTCCAAGCAGGGTTTCGAGTTCAAGCTGGGCGCCAAGGTGACCGGCGTCGCCAAGGCGAAGAAGGGCGCGACCGTCACCTTCGAGCCGGTGAAGGGCGGCGCGGCGGAAACCATCGATGCCGACGTGGTGCTGATCGCGACCGGACGCCGGGCCTATTCGGACAGTCTCGGCTTGAAGGAGGCCGGCGTCGAGGTCGACGAGCGCGGCCGGGTCAAGACAGATGGCCATCTCAGGACCAACGTGCCCGGCATCTACGCCATCGGCGACGTCATCGCCGGGCCGATGCTGGCCCACAAGGCCGAAGACGAGGGCGTTGCGGTGGCGGAGACCATCGCCGGCCAGGCCGGCCATGTGAACTACGATGTCATCCCGAGCGTCGTCTACACCAGCCCGGAAATCGCTTCGGTCGGCAAGACCGAGGAGGAGTTGAAAAAGGCCGGCATCGACTACAAGGTCGGGAAATTCCCGTTCAGCGCCAATGGCCGCGCGCGCGCCATGCTGCACACCGACGGCTTCGTGAAGATCCTGGCCGACAAGCAGAGCGACCGCGTGCTTGGCGTGCATATCGTCGGCTTCGGCGCCGGCGAGATGATCCATGAGGCGGCGGTGCTGATGGAGTTCGGCGGCTCGTCGGAAGACCTTGCCAGGACCTGCCATGCGCATCCGACCATGTCGGAAGCGGTGAAGGAAGCGGCGCTGGCTACCTTCTTCAAGCCGATCCATATCTAAAGGCCCAGCGCTTCGTCATCGCAGGGCGAAGCAACGTCGCGAAGATCCCCGGGTCAAGCCCGAGGATGACGAACGCGTGGCGACATTTGGTCCACAAAACAAAACGGCCCGCCTTTCAGCGGGCCGTCCGTACTTGATATCGAGCCGATCAATTGGCCGGGGCGGCAGGCGCGGGTGCGGGCGTTGCCGGGGCCGGAGCAGGCGCCGGTGTTGCGGGCGCCGGTGTTGCGGGCGCTGGCGCTGGGGTCGCGGGAGCCGGTTCGGCGGGCTTCATTGCCGGAGCTGGGGCAGGAGCCGGAGCTGGCGTGCTGGCGGCTGGCGCCTCGGCGGGTGCCGGCGCATGGTCGGCGCTTCTTCCGAAAACGTAGTAGGCGACAATTGCCAGTATGATGACAACCAGCGCAATCAACCAGGTGCTGCCGCCGCCGGATTGGGGAGCGGAATCGTTTGGGTTCGCCATAAAAGTGTCCTCCGTGGATTAAAAGTATCAATCAACTGCCATCAACGCGCAATCCTTGAACAGGTTTCACGCTAGGGATCGACAACGCCAAAAACAGGGCAGCTGAGCCCTGGCTGGCGGCGTTTCGCCACGCAGCGCATCAAACTAGCCGATGCTATCGTTGGTTGCGAGGGATTTACCGGCATGATGCCCACTGCACAGACTTTCCCCGATCCCCAAGGCGCTCTTGCCGGCGCTCAGTTCGCCGACCGCTACGCGCTGACAACCGATGGTCTTGCGCTGACCGCACTTGGCGCTGCCGAACATATACTGGGGCGAACCCCGCGATGGGTCAGCCGGCTCATGCTGCTGCGAAACCTTGCCGTCAGGCCATTTGGGCTGAAGACGGGACCGGAACCCGACGCGCCGCCGGAAAGCAGGATCGGTATCTTTCCGCTCATCAGCCAGGCCCCTGGCAGGGTCGTCCTTGGCCTGGACGACCGGCATCTCGATTTCCGTATCCTGGTGGAGGTGAACGAACTCGGCGCGGGCCGGCAGGAAGTGGCTGCGTCGACGATCGTCAAGACGCACAATTTGCTTGGGCGGGCCTATCTCGCTGTCGTCAAGCCGTTCCACCGAATCAACGTTCCGGCGATGCTGGCGCAGGTCTTGGTCAGAGAGGCTTAAAGCCCGACGGCCGTGACGGTGTAGCCGGCCTTGCGGAAATCCTCGACCAGTCCCTGAGGACCCGGGAGGTGCAGCGCACCGACCGCCATGAAGGCGTTGCCCCTGGCGAGGATCGGCTGGGCGTGATCGACCATCACCTTGTTGCGGCTGGTGATCATGGTTTCCTCGAACGCGGCATAGGCTGCCGGGTCGTCCTGTTCGCCGGGCATGGCCGCACGGAACAACGGCCAGAACAGACCGGTGTCGCCGCGTTGGTAAAGCACGATCATGGTCTCGTTGACGTCGTTGACCTTGTCGCCGAGCTTCAGCGTCTCGACCAGATCCTTCATGTGCAGGGCGATCGGCAGGGAGGCCATGGCATGCAGCTGGTCGGCAACGGTCTCCAGGCCCTCGACAGCCTTTCCTGAAGCCTTGGCATCCTCGGCGAGCTTGACGTCAAGTACGGGCGCACCGCCCGCCTTGCGGGCCAGTTCGCAGGCCGGAAGCGCCACCATGGCCGACAGCATCCATGGCTTCATCTTGGCAACGCTGGCGGCCGGAATGCCGCGTGCGTCGAGCGCCTTGTTCATGGCCGCCGCATCGTCCGGCGAGAGCAGCGACGACAGCGTGGTGTTGTCGGTGAACATCATCAGGTCCGGCTCCTTGAGGAGCGCCGCCATCATCTTCTTCTGATCGAGCACTTCCGTGGTTTCGATGATGACCGTGTCGGAAGCATCGAAGGCCTTCTGCGCGGCGGCCGGCAACGTGGTGACGCGCGGGTCGGTCATGTGCATGGTGCCGAACAGGAAGGACGGCTTTTCGCCGGGCTTTTCCAGTTTCCACAGCAGGCCCTTGCCGTTGGGCGTCGCCGCCGCTTCCGCCTCGATCTTCTGGTAGGTGCCCGGGTCGCTCGTCCGCAGGGCAGACAGCAGGTCTGTTCCGGTGCAGGCCACCTCGGCGTGTGCCTTGCCCGCTGCCAGCAGCAGGATGGCGAGGAAGGACAGGAAAAACAGGATGTTTGCGGCCACCAGCAGCTTCAGGGACACTGCTGCCGCGCGGTCTGCGATGGCGATGACGCGTTTCATGCGGCCATTCCTAGGACAGAAAAACGGCGAAACGGTTAACCCGCGCCGCAAAATTGTCTCGGACGACGCGGTCGCTCATGCGCGGGGATGGGCGGACTCGTAGATTTCGAGCAGCCTTGCGGTGTCGACGCCGGTATAGATCTGCGTCGTCGACAGGCTGGCGTGGCCCAGCAGTTCCTGGATGGTGCGCAGGTCGCCGCCGCGCCCGAGCAGATGCGTGGCGAAGGAATGGCGCAGCGCATGCGGCGTCGCGGTGTCCGGCAGGTTGAGCGCCGAGCGCAGCCTGGCCATGTCGCGCTGGATGATCGCAGGGTTGAGCGGGCCGCCGCGCGCGCCGCGAAACAGCAGGCCCTTGGGGTCGAGATGCCAGGGGCAGAGACGGCGATACTCGGCGATGGCGCGCAGCGCCACCGGCAGCACCGGCACCAGCCGCGTCTTGCCGCCCTTGCCGGTGATGCGCAAGACGGTGTCGGCTTCCGACGCCAGATCGGCACCGGACAGGGCCAGCGCCTCGGAAATGCGCAGGCCCGAGCCGTAGAGCAGCGTCAGCACTGCCGCGTTGCGGGCGGCGATCCACGGCTCTTCCTCCAGCTGGCCTTCGACGGATACGATCTGCTTTGCATCGGCAGCCGTCAGCGGCTTGGGCAGGGATTTCGGCTGGCGCGGCGCGCGCAATGCCGCCGCACCGGCCGCGTTGGCAAGGCCGCGCCGCTCAAGGAACCGCAGCAGCGAGCGGATGCCGGCAAGCCCGCGCCCGAGCGTGCGCGCACCGACGCCGTCATTGCGGCGGGCGGCGAGAAAGCCGCGCAGATCGGCTGGACGCAGATTGGCGATGTCGGAGATGCCGGGGGCGCCACCGCAATGGCCGGTCAGGAAGTGCAGGAACTGCCTGGTGTCGCGCTCATAGGCCTCTACCGTCTCGGGCGACAGCCGGCGCTCGCGGGCCAGCATCTTCAGCCAGGCTTCGCGCGCTGCCTGAAGGTCGGGTTTGGCCGGGATGAGGAATTCCTGCATGGCGCCCTTTCGCTTGTCCTGGCGCCATCCTGCGATGGCGAGGTTAGGAAGCGGTGAAGAGGCGTCATTGAAATGCCAGCGGTGGAGAGCTAGAGCAGGGGCAAAGGACACTTTCGCCATGACCAAGCTGCAAAACCCCGTCCAGATGGCCGTGATCGGCGCCGCCCATGGCATCAAGGGCGAATTGCGGGTGAAGACCTTCACCGGCGAGCCGCTGGCGCTGGCCGACTACGGGCCGCTCTATGCCAGGGACGGTCGCGCCTTCCAGATCATCGATATCCGGCCCGCCAACACGGTTGTCGTGGTGCGCTTCAAGGGTGTCAGCGACCGCAATGCCGCCGAAGCGCTGGCCGGTACGGAACTGTTCGTCGACCGCTCGGTGCTGCCTGATGATGGCGAGGAGGATGAGTTCTATCACGCCGATCTCGTCGGGCTGGCGGTCAAGGACGAAACCGGTGCCGCCATCGGCAAGGTTGTCGCCGTGCATAATTTCGGCGGCGGCGATATACTCGACGTGACACTGGCGGGCCGCAAGGGCGTGCTGATCCCGTTCACACAGGCCGCCGTGCCGGAAGTGTCGATCGCCGAAGGGTTCGTCCGCGTCGATCCGGCCGCGGCGGGTCTGGTCGACGACGAAGATGGCGATGCACCGCGCGAAGAAGACTTCGACCCGAAGGGCAGGCCGCGCGGCCCGCGGGATGCCGGGGGCAACCGGTGACATTCAAGGCGTCTGTACTGACGCTCTATCCGGAGATGTTCCCGGGCGCGCTCGGCTTGTCGCTGGCCGGCCGGGCGCTGGAAGCGGGCACATGGACCCTGGAAGCCATCCAGATCCGTGACTTCGCCACTGATCGCCACCGCACCGTCGACGACACGCCGGCCGGCGGAGGCGCCGGCATGGTGATGCGCGCCGACGTGCTGGCCAGGGCCATCGACCACGCCTCACCCGAGGGCGATGGGCGGCCACGGCTGTTGATGAGCCCGCGAGGCAAGCCGCTGGCGCAGGCGCGTGTGCGCGAACTGGCGGCCGGCCCTGGCGCCATCATCCTGTGCGGCCGCTTCGAAGGCGTCGACCAGCGGCTGATCGAGGCGCGTGGGCTGGAGGAGGTTTCGATCGGCGATTTCATCCTCTCGGGCGGCGAGCCGGCGGCACTGGTGCTGCTCGACGCCGTGGTGCGGCTGCTGCCGGGCGTGATGGGCAATGCGGAGTCGGGCGAGGAAGAGAGCTTTGAGAACGGCCTGCTCGAACATCCCCACTACACGCGGCCGCAGGAATTCGAGGGACGGTCGATCCCCGAGGTGCTGACTTCGGGCAATCACAAGAAGATCGCGGAGTGGCGGCGCGCCCAGTCGGAGGCGCTGACCAGGGAGCGCCGGCCGGACCTGCTGGATGCTGGCTCTCAGCCCTTGGCGAAGTAGTAGAAAGCCAGGAACAGGCCGACAGCGATGACGAAGCCGCGCACCGCGTTCTGCGGCACGCGCTTGGCGAACCAGACGCCGGCATAGCCGCCCAGCGCGCCGCCGGGGATCATGACGATCGCCTGTGGCCAGGCTACGACGCCACCCGAAACGAAGACGGTGATCGCAATAGCCGCGATGACTACGGCCAGCATGTTCTTGAGCGCGTTCAGCCGGTGGTAGTCGCCGGCCTGTGTCAGGCCCAGCGTCGCCAGCATCATCACGCCCATGCCGGCGCCGAAGAAGCCGCCGTAAATAGCGGTGGCGAATTGCGCCACGGATCCGACGACCGAGCCCACTGATGCTTCGTCGTCTGGCCTCGGGGCGGGTTTCAGCCAGGGTCCGGCTGCGAACAGAGCGGTCGCGGCAAGCAGCAGCCACGGCACCAGGGCGCGGAACGACGGGTTGGAAAGCGCAAGCAGGATGAGCGCGCCGGCCAGCGCGCCGGCGGCCGAGATGAGGCAGAGCAGCAAGGCGCCGCGCCAGAAATGCCTGATGTCGGCCCAATAGGCGAGCGTCGAGGTGATGTAGCCGGGAAACTGGGTCACCGCGGACGTTGCGTTGGCGACGATCGGCGGCAGGCCGACCAATGTCATGGCACCAAAGGTTATGAAGGTGCCGCCACCAGCGACCGCGTTGACGGCGCCTGACAGAAAACCCGCCAGGAAAAGCAGGGTGACGTCGAAAACGGACATGCGGACGGCGCCGAAAAAGGATACTCCGAGCGGCTTAGGAAGCTTGGAGCCAAGACGCAACCCCGAGCCGCATGAATGCGATGGCGGCGCGCGAGCAAAAAAGACTCGCGCCAAGGCGTGACAAAGCATCGAAATAGCTGTATGTGCCGCCCGAACCGGAAGAAGAATCTGCCGGACCCGTCAACAATGACGGTGTAGTCGCCCCTGCCCGATGTCTTCCGACAAAGGGCATAGCCGAGCGGTCATAGGAACTGCAAGGCGAGTGCCGGACGCTCTGACTGTCGAAGAACAAGAAGTGGATTACAGGATGGATATCCTCCGTCAGCTCGAGGCCGAACAGGCCGCCAAGATCGAAGCCAAGCGCAAGCTTCCCGAATTCCAGCCCGGCGATACCGTGCGCGTCCAGGTTCGCGTGACCGAAGGCACCCGTACCCGCGTCCAGGCTTATGAGGGCGTCGTCATCGCCCGCTCCGGCGCCGGCTTCCAGGAGAGCTTCACCGTTCGCAAGATTTCCTACGGCGAAGGCGTCGAGCGCGTGTTCCCGGTCTACTCGCCCATGGTCGAAGGCGTCGAGATCGTGCGTCGCGGCAAGGTGCGTCGCGCCAAGCTCTATTACCTGCGCGATCGTCGCGGCAAGTCGGCCCGTATTTCGGAAAACACCGGCGTGCGCGCCCGCAAGTTGAACGACGAGGAGCGCGATGCGCTGAACGCCGAGAAGGCCCGCATCGAAGCCGAGAAGGTTGCTGCCGTCCAGGCGCTCGCCGCCGAGAAGGCAGCACAGGAAGCCGCCGAGAAGAAGGCCGCCGCCGAGGCCGAAGCAGCAGCCAAGGCCGCCGAAGCGACCCCTGCCGAATAAGCTTTCGACGACAGAGTTTTCGAAAAGGCGGCTTCGGCCGCCTTTTTTCGTTTGGGGGAACAAACATGGACGCTTTCTTCGACGCCAACCGCCTGAACTGGGACGATCGGGCCGAACTGCATTCGACCGACACCACCGGCAGCTACCGCATCGCCGCGGTGCTGGGCGGCGGTTCGGCGCTGCATGCTCTGGAAGCCGGCGAGATCGGCGATCTGTCCGGCAAGGACATCGTCCACCTGCAATGCCACATCGGCCTGGATACGCTCAGCCTGAGGCATCTGGGTGCGAAAAGCGTGACCGGGCTCGATTTCTCGCCGAAGGCAATCAGCGCGGCGCGCACGTTCGCCCAAAAGGCAGGCACCGAGGCGCGCTTTGTCGAGGCGTCGGTGTATGATGCAGTTTCGGCACTGGGCCAAACCTACGACATGGTGTTCGTCACCTGGGGTGCGATCAATTGGCTGCCCGATATCTTCGCCTGGGCCAAGGTGGTGGCGGCCCTGCTCAGGCCCGGCGGCAAGCTCTATCTGCTCGAAGGCCACCCGACGATGCTGCAATTCGAGGCGCGGGAAGGCCGGCTCGATCTGGAATATGGCTGGCGCACGCCGCAGGCCAAGCCGCTCGTGTTCGACGAAGCCCAGACCTATACCGGCGACGAGCGGTCGCTGTCGCATACGCGCAATTATGAGTGGATCCATCCGCTGTCGGACGTCGTCAATGCGATCCTGTCGGCGGGCCTTTCCCTCGATTTTCTCAACGAGCACGAGGTCGTCGTGTGGAAGGCGTTTCCCTTCGTCGTCGAGACCGGCGAGGATCAGTTCGAGCTGCCTGACGGTTATCCGAGGATTCCGATGTCCTTCTCGATCGGCGCCACGAAACGCGGCTGAACCGCGTCCGCATGAGGCGCTCAACGAAGCGTGAATTGACTCCAAATACATCGCGTACTAAATAATCGTGTACAAGATAAATGGAGAAATGAAATGCCAGCCCTCTATTCCACTCAGGCCCGTGCCGTCGGCGGCCGCGCCGGCCGTGTACAGAGCAATGACGGCCTGCTCAGCCTTGACCTTGCCCTGCCCAAGGAGCTTGGCGGCAAGGGCGGCGCGACCAACCCGGAACAGCTTTTCGCCGCCGGCTATGCCGCTTGCTTCGAAAGCGCCATGCGCTTCATCGCCGGCAAGCAGAAGCTGCCGCTGCAGGATGCCTCGGTGACGGCTAATGTCAGCCTGCATCCCAATGGCGAGGGCGGCTTCCGGCTCGGCGTGTCTCTGGCTACCGAGACCAAAGGTCTTGATCAAGCGGCGGCGGAAGCGCTTGTATCGGCTGCGCATCAGGTTTGCCCCTATTCCAACGCCATCAAGGGCAATATCGAAGTGGCGCTTTCGGCAAAGGCGGCATGACCAGCAAAACCACATCCTCGGCCCTGGACGCCCCGGCGGATTTCGCCGGGATACCGAAGCTCGACCAGCATCTGTGCTTCGCGCTCTATTCGGCGAGCGGGCTGATGACGCGGCTCTACCGGCCGCTGCTCGAGCCGCTTGGCCTGACCTACCCGCAATATCTGACCATGCTGGCGCTGTGGGAGCATGCACCGCGCACCGTCGGCGAACTCGGCGAAACGCTGGGGCTGGACTCGGCGACGCTGACGCCGCTGCTCAAGCGGCTGGAAGCCAACGGCCTGGTCACGCGCCGGCGTGATCCCGCCGACGAACGCCGCGTATTGGTCGAACCGACGCGGCAGGGCGGGGCGCTGCGCGAGAGCGCCAAGGCGGTATCGGCAGCGATGCGTTGCCATTCGCCGCTCGATGGCGAGGAGCTGAAATCCCTGCATCACACCTTGATCCGGTTGATCGATGGGCTGCGCGAAGCCAGTGCTGCCGCGCCGGACCGCGATTGACGGCCGGCGCAACGATCGTCCTCGAACCCTGGAATTGAAGGCAGCCGAATCCGTTTTCGCGCGAGCTGACGCAGCGGACCGTCTTGCATGACGCTTGCGGAAAGCTAAAGTCGGCGCCGGATTTCCTGCAAGCCCGGACTGTGCCCGGGCGGTTCAATTTCTGGGGGTATGTCATGACCAAATCGAAGCTGTTGCTGGCCGGCCTGCTGGCTTGCCTTCTCGTGCCCGTCGCCGCCTTCGCGCAGGCGCTGCCGGACCTTGGCGGCAAGAAGGTGGTGGTGGTGACGGAGAATGCCTACCCGCCGCTGCAGTTCATCGACGCCAAGACCGGCAAGCAGATCGGCTGGGAATATGACGCGATGAACGAGATAGCCAAGCGGCTCAATTTCAACGTCGAGTACCAGAACACCTCATGGGACGCGATGATCCAGGCGGTTTCCGACAACCAGTACAACATCGGCATGACCGGCATCACCATCAAGGACGATCGCAAGGCGAAGGTGGATTTCTCCGACCCTTACATGCGCTCGGAACAGTTCATGCTGGTGCGCGGCGATGAGAGCCGCTTCACCGATGCCAAGACCTTCGGCGCCTTCAAGGACGGGTTGGTCGGCGCACAGGCGGGGACGACTCCATTCTACACCGCCGTCTACAGCGTGCTTGACGGCAATGAGCAGAACCCGCGCATCAAACTGTTCGAGACGTTCGGCGCCACGGTGCAGGCGCTGAAATCGGGTGATGTCGATGTCGTGCTGACCGACGGCACGGCCGGCAAGGGCTATGTCGATGCTTCCGCGGGCAAGCTGAAGCTGATCGGCGGACCGCTCGGCAGCGAGGATTTCGGTTTCATCTTCCCCAAGGGCTCGGATCTGGTGAAGCCGGTCAACGCGGCGATCGCGGCCTTGAAGGCCGACGGCACGTTCGACGCGCTCAACAAGAAGTGGTTTCTTGATTACAAGATGGGGCAGTAACCCCCCTTGTTGCGAGCGATGAGTGACGATTGCGGGCAGAAATCCGCGATGATTCCGTTTCTTCCCACCGGCAACGCCTGATGGCAACGCCTGCGTCGTCTTCCTCAAAACCCGACTTCCCGTGGTGGCTGGTCCTGGCCGTGGCCATCGCGATCGCGGTGGCCGTCTTCGTCGCGACCAGCGACCTCTACGCCCAGGTCTTCGCCACCGTCGCCAAGGGCATCGGCGTCACCGTCTTCGTTACGGTGGTAGCCTTCGCCCTGGCGTCTACGATAGGTCTGGGCGTCGCGCTGATGGGGCTCTCGGGCTCGCGCTGGCTGCGGCAGATCGCGCGCTTCTATGTCGAGATCATCCGCGGGGTGCCGATCCTTGTGCTGTTGTTCTGGATCGCCTTCGTCGGCGCCCCCGCCTTCGTCGCGGCCTGGAATGCAGTGACGGCGCCGCTGCAAAGCGCCGGCTATCTCGGCGAGTTGATGGTGCGCGACGTGTCGTTGCTGTGGCGCGCCATCATGGCGCTGACCATCGGCTATTCGGCCTTCATCTCCGAGGTTTTCCGGGCCGGCATCCAGGCGGTCGAGAAGGGCCAGATCGAGGCTGCCAAGGCATTGGGCCTGACGCGCGTGCAACGTTTCCGGCTGATCGTGTTTCCGCAGGCGATCCGCACCATCCTGCCGCCGCTCGGCAATGATTTCGTCGCCCTGGTCAAGGATTCCTCGCTGGTCTCGGTGCTGGGCGTCGCCGATATCACCCAGATGGGCAAGGTCTACGCCGCAGGCTCGTTCCGCTTCTTCGAGACCTATTCGATAACAGCGTATATCTACCTCGTCCTGACCGTCAGCCTGTCCTTGGCGCTACGGGCACTCGAGAGGCGGCTGCGCCACCAGCGCGAGCAATAGCGCTCGAACAAAGACGGCGCTACCATCGGCCACACATCTCGTTTGGGAGGCCTCATGATCGTTGACAAAGCCAATGCAGCGCTGGATTCCGTCTACGGCGCCGACACGCCGGAAACGCTGGCTGATGCCTATGCCGCATGGGCCGCGACCTATGACAGCGAGACGGCCTCGCTCGGCTATTTGCTCCCGTTCCTGATCACCGCCTGGGTGGCGCGCCATGTGCCCTCAGGCGAAGGGCCGCTGCTCGATGCCGGCTGCGGCACAGGCCTGTCTGGACCATCGCTGAACGCGCTGGGCTACGGCGACATCGCTGGGCTCGACCTGTCCGACGACATGCTGAAGATCGCCGGCAGTCGCAATGCCTACAGCGAGCTGAAACAGGCAATGCTCGGCGGGCCGCTGCCATGGCCGGACGGGCATTTCCGCGCCTTCTTCTCGACCGGCGTGTTCACCATCAGCCATGCGCCGGCGTCCGGCCTGCACGAACTGGCGCGCATCACCCGCAAGGGCGGCTATGCCATCTTCACCGTGCGCGACCAGGTGTTCGAGAGCGGCGGCTTTCAGGCCGTGTTCGATGAACTCACGACGGCGAACAAATGGCGGCCGGTCGAGCAAAGCCCCTGGTTCCGCTGCTATGCGATCGCCGAGCCCGACGCGCTGGTGAAGACGTTCGTGTTCGAGGTGATGTGAGCGCCGTGCGTGACACGCCGCAATTGCCGAAAACCCAAAACATTGGTATGAGCCACGCCATGGAAGAGCTTTTTGGCGATCCGGCCTACAAGGGGTTCGTGCTGCAGGACAGAAAACGCCTGCCGTCGCGCTTCGCCGCGCGCGTGTCAGGCGCGCTAACCAGCCGACTTACCTAGGCCGACCCTTTCAGGTCGTTGCGCCGGCTTTCCGGCGTTTGCTCTTTCCCATTCTCATATCGACGGATTTACGCACATGAGCGCACCGCGCACCCTCTACGACAAGATTTTCGACGACCACATCGTCGACCGCCAGGATGACGGCACCTGCCTGCTCTATATCGACCGTCACCTCGTCCATGAAGTGACCAGCCCGCAGGCTTTCGAAGGCCTACGCATGAGCGGCAGAAAAGTCCGGCATCCGGAAAAGACGCTGGCCGTGGTCGATCACAATGTCTCGACCTCACCCGAGCGCAAGTTCGGCATCAAGAACGAGGAAAGCCGCATCCAGGTCGAGGCGCTGGCCAAGAACGCCAGGGATTTCGGCGTCGAATATTATTCCGAGAACGATATCCGCCAGGGCATCGTCCACATCATCGGCCCCGAGCAGGGTTTCACGCTGCCCGGCATGACCATCGTCTGCGGTGACAGCCACACGTCCACGCATGGCGCCTTCGGCGCGCTGGCGCATGGCATCGGCACGTCGGAAGTCGAGCACGTGCTGGCCACCCAGACGCTGATCCAGCGCAAGGCCAAGAACATGCTGGTGCGTGTCGACGGCGTGTTGCCGGAAGGCGTCACCGCCAAGGATATCATCCTAGCCATCATCGGCGAGATCGGCACCGCCGGCGGCACCGGCTATGTCATCGAATATGCCGGCGAGGCGATTCGTGCGCTTTCCATGGAAGGCCGCATGACCATCTGCAACATGTCGATCGAAGGCGGCGCGCGCGCCGGCCTGATCGCGGCCGACGAGACGACCTTCGCTTACGTCAAGGACAAGCCGCGCGCGCCGATGGGCGCGGCGTGGGATGCGGCACTCGCCTACTGGAAGACGCTGCAGTCCGATGAGGGCGCGCATTTCGACAAGGTGATCGTGCTCGACGCGGCGAAACTGCCGCCGATCGTCTCCTGGGGCTCTTCGCCCGAGGATGTCGTCTCGGTACAGGGCATCGTGCCGAATCCGGACGATATCAGCGACGAGAACAAGCGCACTTCCAAGCAGCGCGCGCTCGACTATATGGGCCTGACGCCGGGAACCAAGATCACCGACATTTCGCTCGATCGCGTCTTCATCGGCTCCTGCACCAATGGCCGCATCGAGGATCTGCGCGCCGTTGCCAAGGTCGTCGAAGGCAAGAAGGTCAGCGCGCATGTCGACGCGATGATCGTGCCGGGTTCCGGCCTGGTCAAGGAACAGGCGGAAGCCGAGGGCCTCGACAAGATCTTCCTCGCCGCCGGCTTCGACTGGCGCGAGCCGGGCTGCTCGATGTGCCTTGCCATGAACGACGACCGGCTGAAGCCGCACGAGCGCTGCGCCTCGACCTCGAACCGCAATTTCGAGGGCCGGCAGGGCTTCAAGGGCCGCACCCATCTGGTATCGCCGGCCATGGCGGCGGCGGCGGCGATCGCCGGCCACTTTGTCGATATCCGCGACTGGAAATAGCTTCAACCTTCGAAGCTCACGGCAAAGGCCCGGGCCGTATACGGTCCGGGCCTTTTTATTGAGCCTATCGCGACGGAAACCTTGCGATGACTGCGCGTGACCGCGAAAACCGGAATCCGCGGAAATAAACGGGTTTCGGTTGTATCCGGGGCGCATTTCCGGTGGTGCTTAACGGCTTGTTTGGGCTTGGGTACTTATGGTCTTCCCTCACGTAAGCGAGGGAAGTCACGGTCTTTTGGACACCGGCCTGTTGATAGTGCTGCTCAATCCGACGATCGCGCTGGCGCTCGGCGCGGCGTTCCTCGTGCTGTGGTTCTACCAGCGCCACCGCCCCCACCCGGCCGTACTGGCTGCGAGCTATTCGCTCGCGGCGGCTGGCTTCCTGCTCCAGCATTTCACGCTGCCGGTCGGCCTAGCGCTGTCCAAGCTGCTCTCCAATCTATGCTTCTGCGTTGCCGCATCCTGTCTGGCCGGCTCGATCGTGGCGCGCTATGGCCGGCGCGTGCCCTACCTTGGGCTTGGCGTTCTGGCGAGCGGCGGACTGGCCACTTTTTGCTGGTTCATGTTCGTTCATCCGGATCTCACCTGGCGGATCCTGGCGGTCAATTTCGCGCTGGGCGGCATCAGCCTGCTTGCCGCCGCCGAATTGCGCATGGTGCGCGGCAACGGTCCGACGGAAAAGATACTCTTGGCGTTGTCGCTGCTTGCCGGGCTCAATTTCCTCGTGCGGGCGCCTGCAGTGATCATCGCGCATGGACCTTTCGAAAGCTATGACGAGATCTATACCTCGTCCTACTGGACGTCGGCATTGCTGTCGCATGCCCTGCTGTCGCTGCTCATCGCGCTCTGCCTGTTCACCGCCGCAGCACTCGACGTGATGAAGGCGCTGAAGACCGAGACATTTACGGACCCGCTGTCGGGCCTCCTCAATCGTCGCGGCTTCGAGGAACGTGCGGGCTTCCTCTTGCAACGTTGCGCAGCGGCCAAATTCCCGGTGGCGCTGGTGCTGGCCGACCTCGATCATTTCAAGTTGCTGAACGACGTGCATGGACACGCGGCGGGAGATCGGGTGATCGCCGACTTTGCCGCCAAGCTTCGCACGGCCGCCGGCGCCCGAGGGGTTGCCGGCCGCATCGGCGGCGAGGAATTCGCGGTGCTGCTGCCGTTGACAGACCTCGCGGCGGCGCGGTTGTTCGCCGAAGCCATCCGCGTCCTGTATTCGGCGGGCGGCGTGGACGGACTTCCCCCAGGCACTAAGGTGACAGCGAGTTTTGGCGTGGCGGGCCGTACAGGCGAGGAAGGGCTGGAGCCGTTGATGCGCCGCGCCGACGAGGCGCTTTACAAAGCCAAGAAGAACGGCCGCGACAGCGTGCGGCTGTCCTACGAGCGGCCGGAAACGGCCTTCGTTGCAGAGCCGTTCAAGACCGGCTGATCTTCGGAAATCTGCCCCCCTCGTTAACGTCTTTTTCGCCCGTCGGTGATTTGGTGCCGCACGGAGTCCGAAGCCGCATGGGCAGTGCAGATTATATCCTCGCGATCAACCTGGTCGTCGCCGGCCTGCTGGCCGCGGCCTTCATGATGATCGCCGTTCATGATGTGGGGCGTGTCTCGGCGCGCTGGTTGGCTTTCGGCTATGTGCTGGGCATGGCCTATTTCGCCATCGAATTCAGCATTCCGTCCTTCGACAATGCGCGACCGGTGGTGGTTGCCGCCTTCGCCGCCTTCCTGGGCGCCACCATCGCCTTCAACGGCGGGCTTGCCCATAAATACGGTGTTTCGCCGCCCTGGCGGCAGATGCTGCTTTTCCTGCTCGCGGCCACTGTCGCGGTGTTTTTCGTACAAGACCTGCCGCGCCAGTCATTTGCCCGCATGATGGCTTACCAATTCCCCTATGCCGTCATGCAGATCGTCGGCCTTGGCATCGTCTGGTCATCCAGGCAAAGACGCGACCACCTCGACCATATGCTGATGGCTGTTCTGGCAGCCAGCGCCCTGCAGTTCCTGAGCAAGCCGTTCATCGCGCATGCGCTGGGCGGCTGGGGCGCCGATCCGCAGGTCTATCTGCAGAGCAGCTACGCGCTGGTATCGCAGTCGCTCGGCACCGTGTTCGGCCTGGCTATCGCGCTGCTGATCCTTGTCATCCTGGTTCGCGACGTGCTGGCCGCGGTGATGTCGAAGTCGGAGACCGACACGCTCTCGCGGCTGCTCAACCGTGGCGGCTTCGAGCGCCATGCGGAGTTGGCGCTGCGCGGCGCCGCGCGCCAGGGTGTTCCGGTCGCCCTGGTGATCGCCGATCTCGATCATTTCAAGAGCATCAATGACAGTTTCGGTCATGCCTCGGGCGACCGGGTCATCGAGGCCTTCGCCGGTTTCCTGCGCGATGCCGCCGCCGACTATCATGTTGCCGGTCGGATCGGCGGCGAGGAATTCGCCATCATCCTGCCAGGAACAAACCTCGCCGCCGCCCGGCTCTTCGCCGAGGGCACGCGGAGCGCTTTCGGTGCGCTGCCTGTTGACGGGCTGCCGCCGGAGCATCGCTGCTCGGCGAGCTTCGGCGTCGCCGAGCTTCATGTGGGCGAGGGGTTCGCCGATCTGATGCGGCGGGCCGACGAGGCCCTCTACCAGGCGAAGAATGGCGGGCGCGATTGCGTGCGGATCTCATCCGGTGCGACAGGCGGCCGAGCGTCAATGGCCGCAAACGCCGGATAGTGAATGTCAGCGGCAGGGATTGAGGTCGGGCATCTCGCCATCGGACAGGCCGTACATATAGCTGCGGCCTTTCACGAAAACCGGCGGCCGGTAGCAATCTTCGGGGCTGACGGCGTCGTCCGATTCGTTCTCGTAGAGCACCTTGGGTTGGCCGGCGCTGGTGTAGGCCGAGAGTTCCTTGGCGAGCTTGCCTTGGCCAACGATGATGCGTTTGTAGCCGGCGGCGCTGTCGATGACGAGATTGCCAAACGAATCCGCATAGACGCGGTCCTGATGGCGTGCGCCCGCAAGGGCAGGCGCCGCGAAGCCAATGGCCATGGCTGACATGATGAGCGCGCAAAGGCTGGTCGATTTCGAAAGCATTGCGTCCTCCAACTTCCTGTTTGACCCGGATCCCGGAGACGGCGGTTTCACGGTCTGGAGCGAGTTCGAATCAGAAATTAACCTTTTATTAACCTTTGTTAAGAGTGACGCCCGTTTCCTGGCCATGTCCTTTCAAACATGGTTAATTTCTGTCGGCACGAAATGCCGCTGGCCATCATTCGGCCATGCTTGCCCGCACCATCGCGCCGGGCACTGTAAGCGGTCGCGGCGTGGTGCCGGGGAAACTTGATCTTGCAAGAGCATCGCGGCTAGTCTGATGCGCGGGGAGGACAGCATATGGCGTTACGCCGGTCATTTCGGGTGGCGCTCGTCCTGTCGCCTGCGTTGATTGCCGTGGCCTGCGTGCCGGAGACCAATGCACCAAAGGCGGGCAACAAGGTTGCCCAGGCTGTCTCGGTTGCTCCGACCGCCACCACCACCGATGTGTCCGCGCCACAGCCGCGCACCGCGACCTACAAATGCGCCGACGGCGGCACAATGACCATCGAGAACCTCGGCACGTCGGTGCATGTCGTGGAGCCCAATGGCGTCAGCGAGGACCTGCCGGCGTCGCCGGCCAATCAGAGCAGCCGCTATGGCCAGGCCCATGACGCGATCGTGATCGACGGTCGCGAGGCACTGGTGATGAAGGGCGGAAAGACTCCGCTGGCCTGCGCCCGCTGATCGGTATGTGTCGATATTCAGGTGATGCCGGGCCTGCGAATGTCGGCCTGCTGCGCTTCCGGTACCCGCGTGCCCAAAAGTACGCTGCGTTCCGGTTCTCGCAAGCCACCATCTTCGGCGCGGCCTGACCTGAATCGCAATACACCCGCCGGCCTTGGACCATGCGAACATACCGCACTGCAGCGATATCGAGCCGGCTTGGAACGTTGGCCTAATCGATTGAAGCGAAATCAGCCTTTTAATCAGACTAAATTACGTTTTCGAAACGGTTTTCCGGCTTTGACGCGGTGCAAAAAGAGCATTAGAAACCGGCTGTCCGAAGTCGCATCCGGAAGCGGTCATGCCGCATTTCCACCTGAGGGCAGGAGACGCCGAACTGGGGGAGCCATGAGCAAGTCACCAGCCACCCGCGAATTTGCCAGACGTGAGCGGCCGCTTTCGCCGCATCTGAGCGTATACCGGCCGCCGATCACCATGACGATGTCGATCATCCATCGCATCACGGGCGGCGCGCTCTATTTCGGAACGTTGCTGGTCGCCATCTGGCTGATCGCCGCGGCGGGTTCCAAATCGACCTTCGATCTCGTCAACTGGGCGTTCGGTTCCTGGCTGGGGCAGCTGGTTCTGTTCGGCTACACATGGGCGCTGATGCATCACATGCTGGGTGGTGTCCGCCATCTGGTCTGGGACACTGGCGCCGGCCTTGAAAAGCACACGGCCTCCAAGATTGCCTGGGCGACGCTCGCCGGCTCGATCCTGCTCACGCTGCTGATCTGGATCGCCGGCTACATGGTGCGGGGAGCCTGATCATGAGCGGCAAGAACACCGATATGCGCACGCCGCTGGGGAAGGTCCGTGGTCTCGGCTCCGCCCGCGAGGGTACGCAGCATTTCTGGCGCCAGCGTCTCACCGCGATCGCCAACATTCCGCTGATGCTGTTTTTCGTCGGCTTCCTGATCGCGCTGAACGGCGCCGGTTACGAGCATGTGCGGGCGGCGCTCGCCAATCCCTTCGTCGCGCTGATCATCATACTGGTTGTTGTCTCCGGCCTCACCCATATGCGGCTCGGCATGCAGGTGATCATCGAGGACTACATCCATGGCGAGGGCATGAAGCTGGCGCTCATCGCACTCAACACATTCTTTACCGTAGCGGTCGGCGTCGCCTCGATCTTCGCCCTGCTCAAACTGGCATTCGGAGGCTGACATTTTGGCCAAGGACGCGAACAAGGCTTCGGCCTATACCTATGTCGATCACAAATTCGACGTGGTGGTCGTCGGCGCCGGCGGCGCCGGCCTGCGCGCCACGCTCGGCATGGCCGAACAGGGCTTGCGCACCGCCTGCATCAGCAAGGTGTTCCCGACGCGCTCGCACACGGTGGCGGCGCAGGGCGGCATCGCCGCCTCGCTGTCCAACATGGGTCCCGATTCCTGGCAGTGGCACATGTACGATACCGTCAAGGGATCGGACTGGCTGGGCGACGTCGACGCGATGGAATATCTGGTGCGCGAAGCGCCGGCAGCCGTCTATGAGCTCGAGCACTACGGCGTGCCGTTCTCGCGCACCGAAGAGGGCAAGATCTACCAGCGGCCGTTCGGCGGCCACATGATGAACTATGGCGACGGTCCGCCCGTGCAGCGCACCTGTGCTGCCGCCGACCGCACCGGCCACGCCATCCTGCACACGCTCTACGGCCAGTCGCTGAAGAACAACGCGCAGTTCTTCATCGAGTATTTCGCGCTCGACCTGATCATGGAGCCGGACGGCACCTGCACCGGCGTCGTTGCCTGGAACCTCGACGACGGCACCATCCATCGCTTCTCGGCCAAGATGGTGGTGCTGGCGACCGGCGGCTATGGCCGCGCCTATTTCTCGGCGACCTCGGCGCACACCTGCACCGGCGACGGCGGCGGCATGGCCGCGCGGGCGGGATTCCCGCTGCAGGACATGGAGTTCGTGCAGTTTCACCCGACCGGCATCTATGGCGCCGGCTGCCTGATCACCGAAGGCGCGCGCGGCGAGGGCGGATATCTGGTCAATTCCGAGGGCGAGCGCTTCATGGAGCGCTACGCGCCATCGGCCAAGGACCTTGCCTCGCGCGACGTTGTCTCGCGCTGCATGACGCTGGAAATCCGCGAGGGTCGCGGCGTCGGCAAGAAAAAGGACCATATCTTCCTGCACCTCGACCACCTCGATCCGGCCGTCCTGCATGAGCGGCTGCCGGGCATTTCGGAATCGGCGAAGATCTTTGCCGGCGTCGACCTGACCAAGGATCCGATCCCGGTGCTGCCGACGGTGCACTACAATATGGGTGGCGTGCCGACCAATTACTGGGGCGAGGTGCTCAACCCGACCGCAAAGAGCCCCGACCGGGTGTCTCCGGGCCTGATGGCGGTGGGCGAGGCCGGTTGCGCTTCGGTGCATGGCGCCAACCGGCTGGGCTCGAACTCGCTGATCGATCTTGTCGTGTTCGGTCGCGCGGCGGCAATCCGCGCCGGCCAGGTGATTGACCGCAAGTCGGCGATACCCTCGCCCAACGAAGCCTCCGTCGAAAAGATCATGGACCGCTTCGACGGGCTGCGTCACGCCAACGGCTCGACGCCGACGGCGGTGTTGCGCGAGAAGATGCAGAAGGCGATGCAGGACGACGCGGCGGTGTTCCGCACCCAGGAATCGCTGGAGAATGGCTGCAAGCGCATTTCGGAAATCTGGACCGAGCTCAAGGACGTCAAGGTGTTCGACCGCTCGATGGTCTGGAATTCCGACCTTGTCGAAACGCTGGAGCTGGAGAACCTGATGGCCAACGCCATCACCACCGTCTACAGCGCCGAGGCGCGCAAGGAGAGTCGTGGCGCGCATGCGCGGGAGGATTTCTCGGCCCGCGATGACACCAACTGGCGCAAGCACACGCTGGCCCGGCTGAGCGAGAACGGCAAGGTCACGCTGTCCTATCGGCCGGTGCACACCGAACCGCTGCTGGCGGAGAAGGACGGCGGCATCAGCCTGGCCAAGATCGCGCCGAAGGCGCGGGTGTACTGATGGCGACATCGGCGCATCAGATTGTGCCCATTTTTCAGGCTCTCGGGGTCTCAGACCCGGAGGGCTGGGCACATTCTGAAGCGTCTGAGGGAATTGATCAGACAGCTAGAGCAACCGTGTTGAGGGCTTTAGCCGATTGCGTTGTTGAAGCTTGCTCGGCTGAAAGCTGGCGTACGTCGTCACGATCGGCAGAGGCGGCTCTCGATGTGCTTGTCCAGCAAGGAGCGGATATAGAGGCGGTCAAGGAGCTTTGTATCCAAAGTACATACTCGGCGATCTGGAATTTTCTTCGTCTTTCCAGCGGCGTTGACGAGTCAAAGCTCAATCCTGCGAATGTTGCTTGGGCAATTGTGAAAGTCGATTCCGAGGGGAACCCGGTTGGCGGGATACCGGCGCTCTACGAAAGCTGGTGGGGTGTCCTTTGCGACGTATTAGGCCGGGACCCGTCTCATGACTGAGAACTCAGGCTATTCCGGCACGCCCCTTCCGGCCAAGCTCGGCCTGAAGGACGGCATGACGGCCGCCTTTATCGCGCTGCCGGAGGAACTCGATGATCTGGCCGGTGCGGTGAACTTTGCCCAAGTCGACCGGCTGGCCGATTGGTCCGGGATTTCGGGCGCAACCCTAAAATATGACGCCGTTCATGCCTTCACCCGCCAGCGCGCCGAGATAGAGGACCGTCTCGTGAGTATCGAGGCGGCGATCAAGCGCGACGGCATGGTCTGGGTGTCCTGGCCGAAAAAGGCTTCGAGAGTGCTGACCGACGTCACCGAGGGCGTCGTCCGTGCCGAAGCGCTGAAACTCGACCTTGTCGACGTCAAGGTAGCCTCCGTGAACGACATCTGGTCCGGGCTGAAGCTCGTCATCCGAAAGGACCGCAGGTAATGGTCGAACTGACACTTCCCAAGAACTCGCAGATCAAGCAGGGCAAGACCTGGCCGAAGCCGGAGGGCGCCACCAATCTGCGCGAATACCGCATCTACCGCTGGTCGCCGGACGATGACGAGAACCCGCGCATCGACACCTATTTCGTCGACATGGACGATTGCGGGCCGATGGTGCTCGACGCGCTGCTGTGGATCAAGAACAAGATCGATCCGACGCTGACCTTGCGCCGTTCCTGCCGCGAAGGCATTTGCGGCTCCTGCGCCATGAACATCGACGGCTCGAACACGCTGGCCTGCACCAAGGGCTGCGACGACATTTCCGGCGCCGTAAAAGTCTATCCGCTGCCGCATATGCAGGTGGTCAAGGACCTGGTGCCCGACCTCACCAATTTCTACGCCCAGCATGCCTCGATCGAGCCGTGGCTGAAGACGGTGTCGCCGCAGCCGGCCAAGGAATGGCTGCAGAGCCATGAAGATCGCGAGAAGCTCGACGGGCTCTATGAGTGCATCCTGTGCGCCTGCTGCTCGACCTCGTGCCCGAGCTACTGGTGGAACGGCGACCGCTATCTCGGCCCGGCAACGCTGCTGCAGGCCTATCGCTGGCTGATCGATAGCCGTGACGAGGCCAAGGGCGAGCGGCTCGACAATCTGGAAGACCCGTTCCGGCTCTATCGCTGCCACACCATCATGAACTGCGCGCAAACCTGTCCCAAGGGCCTCAACCCGGCCAAGGCGATCGCCGAGATCAAGAAGATGATGGTGGAGCGGCGGGTCTGACGGCGACCATTTGAGCGTCTTCGGGGCTGTCATGTCGGCAAGCCCGAGTTGTTCATCACAGGCAGTGTTCCCACCGTCGGCCTGTTGCCGGGCCTTGCATTCGCCTATCGCAGCATACAATATCCATACATTTGGATAGCGAGGCGGACGATGGACGACAACCAGGCTTCATGGACACCGGTCATCCGCAAGGGCGATGGGCCGGTCTACCTCGCCATAGCCGATGCCCTGTCGGCCGACATCGTGTCCGGTCGGCTGGCTGGCGGTTCCAGATTGCCGCCACAACGCACGCTGGCGGATGCCCTCGGGATCGATTTCACCACGGTCAGCCGCGCCTATGCGGAGGCGCGCAGGCGCGGCTTGATCGACGGGCGGGTCGGGCAGGGCACCTATGTGCGGGCACGGCGACCCGTCGAGGGGCGAGCTGTCTCGACTGGCCTTGTCGACATGAGCATGAACCTGCCGCCCCGGTTCGAGGATGCCGGACTGGTCGCGCGGATGTGGGATGGGATTGCCGATCTGCGGGCGGACGACGGGCTGGGCCTGCTCCTGCGCTATCAGGAGGCCGGCGGAACCGGGCGTGACCGCGCCGGCGGCGCGCGCTGGCTTTCGGCGCGGCTCGGTTCGATTCCGGAGGAGCGGCTCCTGGTCTGCCCTGGAGCGCAGGGCGCGCTGCTGGCGCTCGTAGGCGTACTGGCCGCACCGGGTGAGACGATCTGCACGGAGGCCCTGACTTACCCCGGCTTCCGATCGCTTGCCGCGCATCTCAGGATCAATCTCGTCGCGGCGCCGATCGACGAGCACGGACTTGTTCCCGAAGGATTCGAGGCGGCGTGCGCGCGACATCGGCCAAAAGCCCTCTACTGCACGCCGACCCTCCACAATCCGACGACGGCGACCCTGCCTCTCCAGCGTCGCAAGGCGCTGATCGAGATTGCCCGCCGTCATCAGGTGCCCATCATCGAGGACGATGCCTATGGGGCGTTGCCGGCCAACCCCGTGCCGCCGCTGGCCGCTCTTGCGCCGGACCTTGTCTATCATGTCGCGGGCCTGGCGAAATGCCTGTCTCCCGCCTTGCGGATTGCCTATCTGGTACTGCCGGACGGCCGCTCGGCGGCCAGGGTGGCAGGCGCCATAAGGGCGACCGCTTCCATGGCCTCGCCGCTGACCGCCGCGATCGCGACCCGCTGGATCGAGGATGGAACCGCCGACGCGGTACTTGCCGCGATTCGGGAGGAATCGCGCCGCCGGCAGCTTATCGCCTCCGCTATCTTGCCCGCCGGCTTCAGTCAGGCCGATCCGGAGGGCTTCCACGCCTGGCTTCGACTGGCCGGGCCTTGGACAAGGGGCGAGTTCACCGCGCGTCTCCGCTCGGCCGGCATCGGCGTGGTGGCAAGCGACGCCTTCGCCATCGCGTCGCCGCCCGAGGCTGTCCGCCTGGGACTTGGCGCGGCCGCGAACGAGGAGGAGCTGCGTGACAGCCTGCGGATCGTCGCGGACCTTCTGTCGCAGTCGCCGGCCATATCGTCGATGGTGGTTTGATCTTGTAGGGATTGCTCTTGACAATGTATGCATATGAACCTCATACATTGTGCAATCAATGGCGCTGTGAGGCCGAGCATATTCCTGCCGTCACATGCGGGCGAGTGACCGCGAAACGGCAACGGGTCTCGACACAGGCGCCGCGGACAAGGACAAGGCAAAATGGTTCAGGATCGCGAATGGGCTCCCATCTCACCGATTGAAACCGGCATACGAGGGCGTTGTCCGCGCTGTGGCGAAGGGCATATGTTCGAGGGGTTCCTGAAGCTGCGCAAGAAGTGCGAAGTCTGCGGCCTGGACTATTCGTTCGCCGATCCCGCCGATGGTCCGGCGTTCTTCGTGATCTGCTTTGCATGCGTGCCGAGCGTAGCCCTGGCGCTCTGGATCGAGGTCCGCTTCGAGGCGCCCTACTGGGTGCATCTCTTCACGACCTTGCCCTTCATGCTCTTGACGTGCATCCCGCCGCTGCGGCCGCTCAAGGGCTGGCTGGTGGCCAGCCAGTACTTCTACAAGGCGGAGGAGGGCCGGATGGTAACGCCTTTGATCCCGCCGGCATCCGCCGTGGCGGCGGGTTCGACGGCGACTTTGCCCGGCGGCGACAGGTCGTGACGAATGTCACCGAAACCGCGAAGTTGAGGGTTGAACGGCGCGTCCAGCCACGGCTATACGCATTGGATGACATGGCCGCTACCTGTTGATTTTTCGCCGGAGGCCGTCGCGGCAATCCGCGCGCGCCTCGATCTGGTGCGAACCCAAGGCGTGACGATCCTGTTCGCCATCGAAAGCGGCAGCCGTGCCTGGGGATTTCCGTCTCCCGACAGCGATTATGACTGCCGTTTCGTCTATGTTCGATCCGTCGCTGGTCATCTCGTGCTGGAGCCGCCGCGCGATGTCATCGAGTTCCCCATCGAAGGCGACATCGATGCCGGCGGCTGGGATTTGCGCAAGGCTTTGCTTCTGGCACTCGGCGGCAATGCCGTCATCGTCGAATGGGCAAAATCGGCGATCGTCTATGAGGAGGTCGCGGGGTTTCGGCGGCGACTTCTCGATCTCCTGGGCGATATCGTTGATCCGGTAAAAGTCTCGCGCCACTATCTCGGTCTTGCGCGTTCGCATGTCGCCAAGACCGGCAGTTTCTCCGGCGAGGTCAAGCTGAAGAAGCTGTTCTATCTCATCCGCCCGCTGGTGGCGCTGGACTGGATGGAGCAGCATGGATTCGCAGCACTTCCTCCCATGAACCTTGTCGAATGTCTTGCCGGGATAGAGATGCCAGCCGGCGCCTGGGACGAGATCCGGCACCTGATCGAGCAGAAAAGCCGCACGCGCGAGTTGGGTTTCGGTCTTATCCCCGCCGACATCGCCGCTTATCTCGAGGCGCGCTATGGTCACCATGAAATGAATCTGGCTGATCTGGTCAGGGATGAGGACCGGCAGTCCCGCAATCGTCAGCTCGCAACGGCTTTCTATCGCCGCGAGGCAGAGCTTTTTCAGGGTAAATCCAATGAGTGATGATCTTCCTCTTCTCTCCGTCATCGAAGCGCGTGTGCTCGGCTGCCTGATCGAGAAGAAGGAGCTGACGCCGGACGTGTATCCGCTGACGCTTAATTCCGCGCATGCCGCCGCCAACCAGAAGACGGCGCGCGAGCCGGTGATGGCGCTGGAACTCCCCGAGGTTGGACGAGCGCTCAGCCAGCTCGAACAGAAAGGCCTTGTCAGGCAGGTTTTCGGATCGCGCGTCGAGCGCTATGAGCATACCGTCGCGCAGCGCTTCTCGATGACCTCGCCGCAGATCGCGCTGGTCGGGCTGCTGTTGTTGCGCGGCCCGCAGACAGCTTACGAACTGCTGGCGCGGGCCGAGCGGATGGCGCGGTTTTCCTCTATCGACGGCGTGCGTACCGAACTCGACCTGTTGACCAGCCGCAGGCCGCCGCTGGTCCAGCTGCTGGAGCGTGCGCCCGGCCAGCGCGAGGAACGCTATGTGCACCTCCTGAGCGGGACGCCGCAGATACCTGTGGCCACAACTCCCATGTATTCGCCTGCACCGGCGTCGGATCTTGAAGCGCGCGTGCGGGCTCTCGAGGAAGAGGTTGCGACGCTGCGCGCGCGGATCGACGCGCTGACCGCAAACTGAACCCTGAGTAAATCAGGTCCGGCGGTGCCTCTCAGGGTTGATGCTCACCCGCGCGTGGCGGTTTCTTGACGTCGCGATGGTCGACGATCGTCTTGCCCAGCGCGATCGACAGCAGATAGACGCGCGGATTGAAGCCCGCCGAGGCAAGCGCCGACAGCGTCTTGAACAGTTGCAGATGAAACATCGGCCCCCCTCGGTATCGCTCCCGCCTTGGAAGCGCGCCGCAAACTAGGTGCGAGAAAGAGGGGAGGCTTGGACGAAGCGGCCCTGAACGCGGCCAGAACGGCCCTGTATCGACGTTTCAGAGGACTTGGCGCTGCTCGACGTGTGGGGGCTTGGCGAGACAGGCCACAAAAAACGCCGGCCCGAAGACCGGCGTCTCTTTGCAACTGAGTGGCTTGTCAGACGAGCTTGGCGTCGAGCGAAACCTTGATGGCGCCGAGCGCCTTGGAAACCGGGCATTCCGCCTTGGCCTTCTCGGCCAGTTCCTTGAACTTCGCCGCGTCGATCCCCGGCACCTTGCCGGTCAGCGTCAGCGCGCTGCCGGTAATGCCGGTGCCGGGAACCAGCGTGACCACCGCCTTGGCGTTGAGCTCGGCGGCTGGTGTGCCGTTTTCGGCGAGGAAATGCGAAAGCTGCATGGCGTAGCAGCCGGCATGCGCGGCGGCGATCAGCTCCTCCGGGTTCGTGCCGGATTTGCCGCTCTCATCTTCGAAACGCATCTTGAACGAGTAGGGTGCTGCCTTAAGCGCTCCGCTCTGGGTGTCGAGCGTGCCTTTTCCTTCCGTCAGATTGCCCTTCCAGACTGCGTTTGCGGTGCGGTCCATGAATCTCTCCTTGGTTGTCGTGAGTGAGCCCATTGCTCGGCATCCGGTGAAACTATAGCGCGCGCCAGCGCGAAGGCCACCCGCGCGGGGGCGCGATGATGTTGCCCTGACAAAAAATATGTCCGCGCCAAAATGTCGACTCGCACCCATCTCGACCGTCCTGCGGGAGCCACGGCTTGCGTGGCTGGCCACGACATGCGTGGCTGGATGGAGCGTCACATGGACATGCTGTTTTCCGCCTGCTGGAGAAGGCCCGGCCGAAACGCCGGGGATTTCGACTGGTCGCAACTGCCGCCGGCCGGTCTTGGCCGCTTGCTGGCAGCCTTTGCCATCATCGCCGCCATGGTCGCGTTGCTCGATGGCGCTGCCTCGCGCCATGCCGGCAAACCTGGCATCTCCATCGCCTCACCCTATGATCCAGTCCATAATGGGAGATAGCAATGCAATATATTTGCCTGGTTTACGGCGAAGAACAGCAGCTTCATGCGCTCACCGCCGAGGCGGGAGCCAAGCTCAACGCGGACTCCCTCGCCTATGACAGGTCGCTGCAGGCAAGCGGCCACCTGATTGTCGCCCAGGCGCTGCAATCGGTGAAGACGTCCAAGCTCGTGCGCCGGCGCCATGGCAGGAAGCTGGTCACCGACGGCCCCTTCGCCGAGACCAAGGAGCAGTTGCTCGGCTTCGTCATGGTCGAAGCAAGAAACCTGGACGAGGCGCTGGAGATCGCCGCCGGAATTCCGCTGGCCGAAATGGGCGCGATCGAGGTGCGGGCGATCTACGACATACCGGGGTCATGACGGACCGGGAATTCGATCCGGCGTTGTAACGGGAACCTTGGACGCTCCGGGCGTGCGCGCGCGTGCCTGGTTTGGTCGGACGCAACTCTTGCGTGTTGAAGCGGCGCGATAGTTCTTCTATCTTCGCCGGGATTCTGGGGGATTTCGACATGCCTTTCCTGATTGCTGTACTTGGCGCGCTCGGAGCGGCGGCGTTCTGGTGGTACCGGATGAAGGCAATGAACGACGCGGCGCGGGAGGTCGCGGACGTCGTTGGTCGTGTGCAAGGCAACATCAGGCGCAAGAAGCTGCGCAAGCAGGCGGCGCTCTCGCCGCTGACGGCGATCGATGATCCGGTCGTGGCCGCGGCGACGCTGATCACCGCGATCGTATCCGAGAATGGCCCGGTCCTGCCGCAACGCGAGGCCGTCATACGGTCAGTGATCTCGGAGATCGCCGACAAGAAGAAGACGGACGAGGCGGTTATCTACGCCAAATGGGCGGCGTCACAGATCGACGACACCACCATCGTCATCGACAAGCTGGCGCCGTTCCTGCGCGAACGTCTCGACCTGTCCGAACGAAATGATCTGCTGCAAATGGTGGCTCGCGCTGCCCAAGCCGGCGAGCAACGACTGCAGATATCCGACCAGCGCATGCTCCGGCTTCGGCAGAAGCTGGGCTTCGAGGTCAACTGAGCGGCGGTATGGCCAGTCCCCAATTCCTGGGTCCGATGGTTCAGATCGCTTCACCCTTCAGCAGGCGCGGCGTTCCGCCGGAAAGCCCCGATGCCTGGCGGATGAAGAACGACTTCAGCTTCGGCATGCGCTCGACGAGACCGAGACCGATGTCGCGGACGGCGCGCAGCGGCGCGATGTCGTTGGAAAACAGCCGGTTCAGCACGTCGGTGGTGACGCCCATCTGCACCGTGTCGAAGCGTCGCCACTGCTGGTAACGCTCCAGCACGTCGAGCGCGCCGATATCCTGGCCGAGCCGGTCGGCTTCGACGATCACTTCGGCAAGGGCCGCCACGTCCTTGAAGCCGAGATTGAGGCCCTGGCCGGCTATCGGATGGATGCCATGCGCGGCGTCGCCCGCCAAGGCGATGCGCGGCGCGACGAAGGCGCGCGCAAGGGTCAGGCCGAGCGGCCAGGCGCGCGGCGTGTCGGTGACGCGGATCTCGCCGAGCTTCAGGCCAAAGCGCTGTTCGAGTTCGTGCTCGAAGACCAGATCGTCGCCAGCAACCAGCCTCTCGGCGTCTTCCGACCGCTCGACCCAGACGATCGACGAGCGATTGGTGCCGTCCTTGTCCGGCTTCAGTGGCAGCGTGGCGAAGGGGCCGGCCGGCAGGAAGTGCTCTTCGGCGCGGCCATTGTGCGGGCGCTCATGCGCGACGGTGCAGACGATGCCCGACTGGCCGTATTCCCACTTCACGGTCTTGATGCCGGCCATGTCGCGCAGCTTCGAATTGACGCCGTCGGCGGCGACCAGCAGCCGCGCCTTCAGCGTCGCACCATCGGCAAGATGCACGGTGATGCCGGCGCCATTGGTCTCGAAACCCTGCACCGCCATGCCTTCGATGATGTCGATACCGAGTTCTTGCGCGCGGCGGCGCAAGGCGCCGTTCAACACCTTGTTGGCGACCATATGCGCGAAGGGCTCGCCGGGCGCGACCTCGCCATCGAAAGTCAGGAAGGCCGGGCGCACCGGATCGGAGGTGCGCGAATCGGTCACGATCATCTCGGTGATCGCCTGGGCTTCCGAGCTGACATCGGCCCAGACGCCGAGCTGGTCGAGCATACGGCAGGCAGCGGCGGCGATGGCCGAGGCGCGGCCATCCTTCTGCCAGACGCCGGCGGGCGCTGCATCCACGACGGCAATGCCAAGGCCGGGCCGCGCCTGTTTCAGCGAAACGGCGGCGGCAAGGCCGACATAGCCCGCGCCTGCGACAAGAATGTCGAGCCCCGGCAAGGTGTTTGCGTCCGTCTTGCGTTCCATCGTCGTCAATCCCTTCGTGCCGAGCGGGTATTGCACCCTTGACGGTTCGTCCTTCCTGTCGGAAACCCGCCATAGCATCTTGCGGCGAGGTTACGAAACATGACGGCTGCCATGGACGAGCTTCTCGACATTCTCGACCTCGAGAAGCTCGAACACAATCTGTATCGTGGTCGCAGCCCCCAGGTCGAATGGCAGCGCGTGTTCGGCGGCCAGACGATCGCCCAGGCGCTGGTCGCGGCGCAGCGCACGGTGGAGCCCGACCGTCACGTTCATTCGCTGCACGGCTACTTCATGCGGCCCGGCGACATCAAGGTGCCGATCATCTACGAAGTCGACCGCATCCGTGACGGCGGCTCCTTCACCACGCGCCGGGTGCTGGCGATCCAGCACGGACAGGCGATCTTCTCGCTCGAAGCATCGTTCCAGGTCGATGAAAAGGGCCTTGAACACCAGTTCACCTTGCCTGATGACGTGCCGCCGCCGGAAGGGCTGCAGACGCAGCGGCAGCTGCTTGAGAAGGCCGAGCACGTGCCGGCGGCAATCCGCCGCTTCTGGGCTCGGGAGCGGCCGCTGGAGCTGCGGCCGGTCAACCTCGAACACTATGAGAGCCGCGACAAGCTGCCGCCCCGGCAGAATGTCTGGATCCGTCTCGCAGGGCCGGTTCCCGACGACCGTGCGCTGCAATCCGTGCTGCTCGCCTATCTTTCCGACATGACGCTGCTGGATACATCGACCTTCGCGCATGGGCGCGGTCTTTTCGATCCCGACATCCAGGCGGCGAGCATCGACCACTCGATGTGGTTCCACAGGCCGCACCGGCTCGACGGCTGGCTGCTCTATGTCCAGGACAGCCCGTCGAGCTCCGGCTCGCGCGGTTTCAGTCGTGGCACGCTCTATGCCCGCGACGGCACGCTGATCGCCTCGGTGGCCCAGGAAGGGCTGATCCGGCTGCGGCGTTAACCAGAAATGAGGCCGGGCCTCATTTCGTCTTAGCCTGCAAAATGAGCATTTGAAAAAAACTGCCTAAGTTTTAGGCAGATGCTTTGCCGCGCCTGTGAGCAGGGCGTGGCGCGAGCGGGCTCATTCCCTTTGTTTACAACAGGTTAATCCCCTGCCTCGGCAACTGGCACGGAGCTTGAATCCTCGTGGGTACTCTCCGGCTCTCATTGGACTCGGCGAAGTCGTGCAAACGCGGGGGACCGCAACAGCAAAGGGTGAAACCTTATGAAAATCGTGATGGCAATCATCAAGCCGTTCAAGCTCGACGAGGTGCGCGAAGCGCTCACCGCCGTCGGCATCCAGGGCCTGACCGTCACCGAAGTCAAAGGCTACGGGCGTCAGAAGGGGCATACGGAAATCTATCGCGGGGCGGAATACGCGGTCAGTTTCCTGCCGAAGATCAAGATCGAAGTCGCAGTCAGCGTCGACCTGGTCGACAAGGCCGTCGAAGCCATCACCGCGGCCGCCAAGACCGGTCAGATCGGCGACGGCAAGATCTTCGTTTTCGGCATCGATCAGGCGGTGCGCATCCGCACCGGCGAAACAGACACCGACGCGCTTTGAGCCGCGAACACGCATTCCAATGGAGAGTTCAATGAATATTCCTTCCACCTTGAAGACGACGGGACGGGCGGCCCTTCTGGGCTCGCTTGCTCTCGCGGCATTGGGCACGGTCGCCGCGTTCGCACAGACGGTAGCTCCCGCCGCGACCGCAGCTGCTCCCGCAGCCGCGGCGGCCACACCAGCGCCGGTGCTCGACAGCGGCAACACCGCATGGATGCTGACCTCTACGGCCCTCGTGCTGATGATGACCATCCCCGGCCTGGCGCTGTTCTACGGCGGCATGGTGCGCAAGAAGAACGTGCTGGCCACCATCATGCAGAGCTTTGCCATCACCTGTCTGGTGACAGTGCTGTGGTTCATGTTCGGCTATTCGCTGGCCTTTTCCGACGGCGGCAGCTGGAACAATTATCTCGGCGGCTTCTCGAAGTTCTTCCACCACGGCATCACGGTCTCGACGCTGTGGGCGCCGGGGGTCTCGAACATCCCTGAATTCGTCTTCTCGATGTTCCAGATGACCTTCGCCATCATCACGCCCGCCCTCATCGCCGGCGCCTTCGCCGAACGCATGAAATTCTCGGCGCTGCTGATCTTCATGGCGCTGTGGCTGCTGGTCGTCTACGCGCCGATCGCACACTGGGTCTGGGGCGGCGGCTTCCTCGGTTCGGCCGGCGTTCTCGACTTCGCCGGCGGCACGGTCGTCCATATCAATGCCGGTGTTGCTGGCCTGGTCTGCGCGCTGGTTCTCGGAAAGCGTGAAGGCTACGGCACCACCAACATGGCGCCGCATAACCTCGTCTACTCGGTCATCGGCGCTTCGCTGCTGTGGGTCGGCTGGTTCGGCTTCAATGCCGGTTCGGAACTGGCGGCCGACGGCCTTGCCGGCGCCGCCATGCTGAACACGCAGGTTGCGACCGCCGCCGCGGCGCTCGCCTGGATGTTCGCCGAATGGATCGTCGCCAAGAAGCCCTCGGTGCTGGGCATCATCTCCGGCGCTGTCGCCGGCCTGGTCGCGGTGACGCCTGCTTCCGGCTTCGTCAACCCGACCGGCGCCTTCATCATCGGCATCCTTGCCGGCGTCATCTGCTACATCTCGGCGGTCAAGGTGAAGCACATGTTCGGCTACGACGACTCGCTCGATGCCTTCGGCGTCCACGGCGTCGGCGGTATCGTCGGTGCCCTGCTCACCGGCGCGCTGGCCGATCCGCTGATCAACCCGGCCGGCAAGGGCGGCTCGGTCGCCATCCAGCTCTACGGCATCGTCTTCACCATCCTGTGGACGGCGATCGCCACCTTCGTGATCCTCTACATCGTCAAGGCCCTGGTCGGCCTGCGTCCGACGACTCAGGAGGAAGTCGAAGGCCTCGACATCAGCCAGCATGGCGAAGTGGTGCCGTAAGGTCCTTTCGCCACGGGACCGGCGGAACCCTCCTCCCGCCGGTCCCATATCCATCGACGCAATTTCAGGAAACCCGTACCTCTCCTGGAGTTGTCCAAAAAAATCCCGTCGTGACGCTCCCGAAAGGTGCTCACGCATTGAGGCCCGGACCTGTCCGGGCCTCCTTTTTGCCGAAGGGCAGTGCCGTAACGCTCGGCACGATCACGTTCGCTTGATAAGTCATTTGATTGCGCGCCGCCGTGAAACATCGGCAGCATCCGTTCCGAACTGTGAGGGCGATCGTCGTTCGGCGCTCGTTCAAACAACAGGGAAGGAACTGCATCATGAACATCAAGAATATCTGCCTGGGAGCGCTCGCTCTTTCCATGGTCAGCGGCGCGGCATTTGCCGGCGCTCTCGACGAACCAGACAATATGGCGCCGTTCTTCACCGATTCCGGCATGAAAACCATGAAGCCGATGGCGGAATTCAAGGCTGCCTTCATGGCCATGCCGATGGAAAAGCAGGAAGCGATGAAGAAGGAGTGCAACGACGCGGCGATGAGCAAGCCGCACGCCGAGTTCTGCCAGAACGTGCACATGCTCGGCGGCGCCAACTAAGGCGTCTCCGACAGACGACGTCCGAGTTGTTTCCGGCAACGCGGAAAATGATGGCGGGCTAATATGCCCGCCATTGTCATTCAGGGCTGGCCGGGCACTTGGAGAAGGGGGCAATTCCACCCCGTTCACCGAGGTCGATCACCGTTTGAGGAATACGCCGATCGCCATGGCAGAATATGCGAGCCGAGGGCTCCCATGGTTAATGCCGCCTTAACCTTCCCGCCGATAATCTGGCGTCCGAATCTCCCGGAGTGCGTCATGCGCCCGGCCGAGGCAATGACAGACGGGGAAGAGCATGCGTTCAGGGGCTTCAGCACCGCTCGCGCTGACCGACACGGGGCACGGCATCCATGCATTCGCGCGGCGCCAGGTGGGCCGGCTGGTCGGCGCCGGGCTGTTTGCGTTTGTCGCCTTCGGGGTGGCCAGCCTTGCCACCTGGAACGTCGCCGATCCGAGTTTCTCCCACGCCACGGCCAATATCGTCACCAACGCCATGGGTTATCCGGGCGCGGTGTTCTCCGACCTCGCCATGCAGTTCTTCGGCCTGGCCGCCGTCGCGGCCCTGGTTCCGGCCGTGATCTGGGGATTTCTGCTGTTCACGGCCCGGGGTGTGGACAGGCTGCCGAAGCGCGGGCTTGGCTGGTTCGGCTTTGCCTTGCTTGCCGCCGCGATCGCCGGCTGCGTTGTGCCTCCCAAGACCTGGCCATTGCCGACCGGCCTTGGCGGCGTGTTCGGCGACATGGTGCTCAAGATCCCCGGCCTCGTCATCGGCGGTTATCCCACGGGCATCATTGCCAGCATCATAGCGGTGCTTCTGGCCTCGCCGACCGTATGGCTGTTTGCCTATGGTTCGGCGCTGATCGCGCGCAAGAACGGGTTCGCCGTCCTCGAACAGCCTGAAGCCGCCGATCCACGGAGCCAGGACGAGGTGCTCTTCGAGCATGAGGAGGAGGATGAAGGCGATGGAGGCATCCTGGCGCTTGGCGCCATCACCCACTGGTGGCTGTCGCTTCGTGCTTATCTGCGTCGGCGTGCCGCGCGCCGCATGGAAGAGGACGGCCTGGAGCCCGAAATGGAGGCGCGACCCAGCGCCTGGCGTCGCGCCGCCGAACGCGTCGAATCGGCAGAATTCGCCGAAGCGCGGATGAGCGCGGATGGCCGCGCCCGCGTCGAGCCGGAATTCTTCGCCGCCATGGTCAATGATCGCAGCGCCTCGATTGATCCTGACGATTCCGATGTCTTCGCCGCCGAGGACGATGACGATTTCATGCCCGAGCCCAGTCCGCGCCGCGCCGCGCCAACCGCAAAGGTCCAGCAGTTCCGGTCTGATGCCGCGACGCGCGTCGAGGCACCCGCGCCCCGGCCGGCACCGGGTGGGCGGGTCCAGCGCGAGGCGCAGACGTCGCTCATCGGCTCCGAAACGTTCGAGATGCCGTCGCTGCACTTCCTATCCGAACCGAAGAATGTCGTGCGCGATGCCAGCCTGTCCAAGGATGCGCTGGAGCAGAACGCCCGCTTGCTCGAAGGCGTGCTGGAGGATTTCGGCGTCAAGGGCGAGATCATCGCCGTCCGCCCCGGTCCGGTCGTTACCCTCTACGAACTCGAGCCCGCGCCCGGCATCAAGTCGTCACGGGTCATCGGCCTTTCCGACGACATTGCCCGCTCGATGAGCGCGATTGCCTGCCGTGTCGCCGTCGTGCCCGGCCGCAACGCCATCGGCATCGAATTGCCGAACGCCAAGCGCGAGACCGTGTATCTGCGGGAAATCCTGGCCAGCCGCGATTTCGAAACGACCAAGGCGAAGCTCGCGCTGGCGCTGGGCAAGACCATCAATGGCGAGGCCGTCATCGTCGACATCGCCAAGATGCCGCACGTGCTGGTCGCCGGCACCACCGGTTCGGGCAAGTCAGTCGCCATCAACACCATGATCCTGTCGCTGCTCTACCGGCTGAGGCCGGAAGAATGCCGCCTGATCATGATCGACCCCAAGATGCTGGAACTCTCGGTCTATGACGGCATCCCCCATCTTCTGACGCCGGTGGTCACCGACCCGAAGAAGGCCGTGGTGGCGCTGAAATGGACCGTGCGCGAGATGGAGGACCGCTACCGCAAGATGTCGAAGGTCGGTGTGCGCAACATCGACGGCTTCAATGCGCGCGTCAGCCAGGCCGACAAGAAAGGCGAGAAGATCTCGCGCACCGTGCAGACCGGCTTCGACCGGCAGACCGGCGAGGCGATCTACGAGACCGAGGATCTCGATCTGGAGCCGATGCCCTACATCGTCGTCATCATCGACGAGATGGCCGACCTGATGATGGTTGCCGGCAAGGACATCGAGGGCGCTGTGCAGCGCCTGGCGCAGATGGCGCGCGCCGCCGGCATCCATGTCATCATGGCCACGCAGCGCCCGTCGGTCGACGTCATCACCGGCACCATCAAGGCCAATTTCCCGACCCGCATCTCCTTCCAGGTGACGTCCAAGATCGACAGCCGCACCATCCTGGGCGAGCAGGGCGCCGAACAGCTGCTCGGCATGGGCGACATGCTCTACATGGCCGGCGGCGGCCGCATCCAGCGTGTGCACGGCCCCTTCGTGTCCGACGAGGAAGTGGAGAAGATCGTCGCGCATCTCAAGCTGCAGGGCGTGCCCGAATATCTCGACGCCATCACCGAGGATGATGGCGAGGACGAGGACGAGCCCTCGGGCAAGGGTAGCTCCGGCGGCAGTGGCGGCGGCAATTTCGAGGATTCCGACGATCCCTACGATCAGGCGGTTTCCGTGGTGCTGCGCGACGGCAAGGCCTCGACCAGCTATATCCAGCGCCGCCTCGGCATCGGCTACAACCGTGCCGCCTCGATCATCGAGAAGATGGAGAAGGAAGGCATTGTCGGACCGGCGAACCATGCCGGCAAACGCGAAATCCTGGTGCCGACGGAAGACGACAAGTTCTGACAAGGGTTTCAGGGCACCGGAGCGCACGAGAAACGGAAACTTTGGCCCGTTCCGCGCGTTGCTAGAAACCGGGTGTCGCATGGCTGCCAAACTTCAGCCCTACTGGGGGCTCATGCACCGACACGCCTTACGAACCAGACGAAAGTGACCGGCATGAAAAACAACCTTCCCGCCCCTGCCGATTTTGCACCCACCCGCCGCAGGCTCCTTGGCCTCGGCGCGATGGTCGCGGGTGCCGCCGCGCTCAACGTTGTGCCGGGCTTCCAGTTGCTGGCGTCGGCGCAGGCCGCGGTGCCCGCGGCGGCGCAGAAGATCGCCGACCATTTCTCCTCGGTCAAAACGATGAGCGGCGAGTTCGTTCAGTTCGGCCCCAAGGGTGAGCAGACCGGCGGCAAGTTCTTCCTGGAGCGGCCGGGCAAGATTCGCTTCAACTATGACGGCGCTTCGAATTTCAGGGTCATTTCCGACGGCAAGTCGGTGGTCATCCTCAACAAGAAGCTGAATACGTCCGATCTTTACCCTTTGTCTAAGACGCCGCTGAAGCTGCTTCTCGACGACAGGATCGACCTCTCCGGCGACCGCGTCAAAAGCGTCAAGGAAGAGAACGACCTGACCACGATCCAGCTTGCGGACAAGAATGTCTTCGGCAATTCGAGGATCACCATGATGTTCGATCCGAAATCCTACGAGCTGCGCCAGTGGACCATCACCGACGCGCAGGGCAAGGATACGACGGTGATGATCTTCAATGTCAAGGAAGGCGTAAGCTTCGCCGCCGACACATTTGCCATCGACTACGCCGCCAACCGCGAGATCAACACCAACGGCTCCAACCGGTAAGGCGTGCCGAGTCCAAGCGGGCTCAGGCGTGCCTTTGGCTCATTGTTCCAAGCCTGTCGCCGTCCGCAGTCGAAGTCGCCTTGGGCGACATGCATGGTTTTTGTGCGATAGCTGTGGAAAGCGGCGTCTTCGCGCGTCCTTTTGGACGCGGGGCACTGTCAACGGCGTGGCGTAGCTTGTCTTTGCCGCGTGTGGCTGGCAGTTTCCCGGACTGACCCCTTCAAAGGCGTCGCGACCCTCCCAAGCCTCCGCGGCCGTGGCGGGTGCCGCGCCATTTCGGATTCCGAGCATGCCTTTTTCCATAGCCACCTGGAACATCAACTCCGTTCGCCTGCGGATGCCGATCGTCGAGCGCCTGCTCCTCGAACAGGCGCCGGACGTGCTTTGCCTGCAGGAGACGAAAGTTCCCGACGAGCTTTTTCCCGAGAAAGCCTTCCGCAAGCTCGGCTACGAGCACATCGCCTTCCACGGCCAGAAAGGCTATCACGGCGTGGCGACGGTGGCGCGCCGGCCGATCGAGGTGGTCGAAAAGCGGCGTTTCTGCGAGATCGAGGACAGCCGGCATCTTTCCGTCACGGTGCGGGCCGGCGGCAAGACCATCCTGCTGCACAATTTCTACGTTCCGGCGGGCGGCGACGAGCCGGACCCGGTCATCAACAAGAAGTTCAAGCACAAGCTCGATTTCGTCGCCGAGATGAATGCCATCCGCGCCGAACACGACGACGTGTCGGCCTCGATCCTGGTCGGCGACCTCAACATCGCCCCCCTGGAGCATGATGTCTGGTCGCACAAGCAACTTCTCAAGGTGGTCAGCCACACGCCGGTCGAGACCGAAAACTTCGAGGCGATGCGCCTCGCCGGAAACTGGGTCGACCTGATGCGGCTCAACGTGCCGCTGGAGCAGAAGCTCTACACCTGGTGGAGTTATCGCGCCCAGGACTGGGAAACGTCCGATCGCGGCCGGCGGCTCGACCATGTCTGGTCGTCGCCAAACCTGGTGCAGAGCTTTGCCGGCTATGAAATCCTGCGCCTGGCCCGCGGCTGGGAGCGCCCGTCGGACCATGTGCCGGTGATCGCGCGGTTCAACCTGGATTAGGTGTGTCGCGATTCAGATGAGGCCGGCCTGCAAACGACGGCTTCCTGCGCTTCCGGTACTCACGTACCCAAAAGTACGCTCCGCTCCGGTTCTCGGAATCCGCCGTTTTCGACTCGGCCTGACCTGAATCGCGACACACCTAAGCGTTTGCGCTGAGTCGGTTGGTCTTCACGGCTCTGCTGGTTGTCAGGGCGAGTTGGAGAATCGGGATTCAGCCCGAAAACCGCGGCGCCAGTTCCTCGATGCGGCGGATCATCGCCAGAAAATCCTCGGAGATGCGCTGGTGCAGCTGGGCCGCAACCTCTGGATACTCCTCCAGGATACGGCGGAACATTTTCCTGCTCAGCCGGATCACTTCCGAATCGATCGCGGCAGAGGCGCTGGTCAGCCGCTTGGTGTCGGCGATCAATGCCAGTTCGCTCAAGATGGCGCCGGGGCCGGCCGTGCCGATCGGGATGCGTTCGCCATTATGTTCGCGATAGAGCGCGATGCGTCCGCTGACCACGACATAGGCCGAATCAGCCTCGTCGTCCTCACGGTAGAGCTTGCGGTCGGCCTGCAGAAGGGTGGTCTCGGCGCCGAAGGCGAGCAGGCGCAACTGTTCCTGCGTGAAACCCTGGAAGAGCCCCACGGCGGACAGGATGCGGATGTCGTCATCCAGCGCCATCTAACTATGTCCCCGAACCGACAGTCCGACTCCTCCTCTACGAGTTCGATCCAAACTGCCCCCAGCATCAGGACCGTACCCGAAAAGCGCCCGCCCAGCCGCTTATTGGATAATGAAATGTTTAAGGAACCAGCTTGTAGCCGCCGCTTTCTGTCACAAGAATTTCCGCATTGGAAGGATCGCGTTCGATCTTCTGGCGCAGCCGGTAGACATGGGTTTCCAGCGTGTGCGTGGTGACGCCGGAATTGTAGCCCCACACTTCCTCGAGCAGCACGTCGCGCGTCACCACCTTCTGGTCGGCGCGGTAGAGATACTTGATGATCGAGGCCTCCTTCTCCGTCAGCCTCACCTTGCCGCCGCGCGCATCGAGCAGAAGCTTCTGGCTTGGCTTGAAGGTGTAGGGACCAACCGAGAAGGTCGCGTCCTCGCTCTGCTCGTGCTGGCGCAGCTGCGCGCGGATGCGGGCCAGCAAGACCGCGAAGCGGAACGGCTTCGTCACATAGTCGTTGGCGCCGGCTTCAAGGCCAAGGATGGTGTCCGAATCGGTGTCGTGACCGGTCAGCATGATGATGGGCGCCTTGTAGCCGCCCTTGCGCAGGATCTTCACCGCCTCGCGGCCATCCATGTCGGGCAAGCCGACATCCATGATCAACAGGTCGATGAGCCCGCCGCGCGCCGCGGCGACGCCTTTTGCCGCGGTTGATTCCTGCAGGACATCGAATTCCTCGTAGAGGGACAGTTGCTCGACGAGGGTGCCGCGCAGGTCGTCATCGTCGTCGACGATCAGAATGGTGCGTGAAGTCATGGATCAATCCGTTGTTTTGAAAAGTAAATTCAGTTGACCGCTGCGTATTTATGCGGAAGCTGGCCGACACAATAGCCGATCACAGTGATTTGTTCCGTGGCACGATCATACAAGAAAAAACACGATCGCAATGCAGCCGGCGCAATTTTGCGAAAAGGACTGCGTTTGCTCACCGTGCGGGCCCGGCCCGGCCACCCCACGCAGGGCTTCCTGCAGGCCGGCGGGCTGGTGTTTCCGTGCGCGCTGGGACATGGCGGTATTTCGACCGACAAGCGCGAAGGCGACGGCGCGACGCCGCTCGCGGCGATGCGGATTCTGTCAGGATATTTTCGCGGCGATCATTTCCCCGTGGGGCGCAGAACCCGTCTGGCGATGGCGCCGATCGGACCGGATCTTGGCTGGTGCGAGGTGCCTGACGACCGTAACTACAACCGGCCGGTGAAAATCCCCTATGGCGCCAGCCACGAACGGATGCTGCGCGACGACTCGCTTTATGACGCCTGCCTGGTGCTCGACTGGAACATTTCGCCGCGCCGCCGCGGGCGCGGCAGCGCCATCTTCTTCCATCTGGCGCGTCCCGGCTTCACGCCGACGCAAGGCTGCGTCGCGGTGAGCGCGCGCACCATGGCGCGGCTGCTGCCGCTGCTGTCGGACAGGACGGTGGTGAGGGTAGTGAGGTAGGCAGTAGGCAGTAGGCAGTAGGCAGTAGGCAGTAGGCAGTAGGCAGTAGGCAGTAGGCAGTAGGCAGTAGGCAGTAGGCAGTAGGCAGTAGGCAGTAGGCAGTAGGCAGTAGGCAGTAGGCAGTAGGGTTCTCTCTCCAATGCCTATTCCCTACCGCCTAATCCCTTACCTCCGTGGCTTCTGCCAGCCGATGTCGAGCAGGCCCAACCGGCCGACTTCCCGATCCAGTGCGCGCGAGACGTCCTTTCGATGGGCGCCGATATCGCGCAACTGGCGATCTGAAAGATCCTCGACATCCTGTCGTGGAAGGCTGGCGGCGACCTTTGCCTGCCGGAGCCACTCAAACACCGCGTTCAGGCGGTTCGGCTGGACATTTCCTAGCCTCAGAGCGATGTGGGTCATGATATCTTCCGTTCATCCGGATATCAAATCCGGTTTGATAGTGTTTCGATTGCCTCATCATGATCGATTGAAATTCAAACGGGAAACGAGTAGTTCTTGGCTAATCGTCAAGTTTCCTTTGAAGATGGTGGCGCAGTGAACTCTCCTGGCCCGAGCCTGCCCTGATGGCCCGCCTGCTGCCGGGAACGCGTGCCCTGCGGACGCTGGAAGCAGCGGCCAGGCATCTCAATTTCACCCGCGCCGCCGACGAAATCGGACTGACGCCCGCCGCCGTCAGCCATCAGATCAAGGAAATCGAGGATCAGCTCGGCATCGCGCTGTTCACCCGCACCAGCCGGACCATGCGACTGACGGAGGCCGGCGCGGTGCTGTTCGAGGCCTCGACAGAGGCGCTAGACCTGCTTGGCCGGGCCGTCTCGCGGGCGCACAAGATGACGCGGGGCACGTCCTTCCTCAAGGTAACGCTGGACGCGCAGTTCGCGGCGAAGTGGCTGATGCGGCGTGTCGAGGACTTTCGCAAGCAGAAGCCGGGCATCGAGCTTCGGTTCGACATTGCCTATGGATTGCGGGATTTCGACCTCGACGATGTCGATGTCGGCATTCGCTTCGGCGCCGGCAAATATCCGGGCCTTTGCGCCCACCGCCTGTTCGACAACATCATCATTCCGGTGTGCAGCCCAAGCCTGCTGGCGTCCGGCCCGCCGCTCAACGAGCCGCGCGATCTGTTCCATCACACCCTCGCCCATATCGAATGGGCCAGGCAGGGCGTGACATGGCCGAACTGGCGCATGTGGATGGCGGCGGCCGGCATCGACGATTTCGACGACAGCCGCACCGTCGTGTTCGGAACCTCCACCGATGCGGTCCAGGCCGCACTCGATGGCAATGCGGTGGCGCTCGCCGATTTTGCGATGGTGGCAAACGACCTTTCGGAGGGTCGTCTCGTCCGACCTTTTCAGCTCGGCATCAAGGTCGCGGCGGAGTTCGCCTATTTCCTGGTCTATCCCAAGACCGAGGCGAACGATCCGCGCATCGTGGCTTTCCGCGAGTGGATTCTCGAGGAAGTCGCCAAGACGCGGACCGACGCCGCTATTTAGGTTGCCGCCGCTCCGAACCAGCCGACCACCGCGCCCATGATCAGCAGCACGCCCAGCCAGTGGCCGCCGTCGATGATGGTCAGGCCCCAGCCGAATCCTTCGTAGCGGTGGTTCACGGACAACGTCGTGATCACGAACCCCAGCCAAAGCACGAAACCGAAGACAAGCCCCGCCACGAGCGTCGGCTCGCCGCCCGTCATCGCGCCGACGACCAGGGCCATGACGCATGCCATCACCAGTTCGGCGATGAAGCTGATGACGAAGGGCAGCGGCGATTTCTTCATGGTCGTGGGATCAAGCCTGGCGGCCTTGAGCCACGGCTTGCTCAGGCCCATGTACCAGGCCGCGCCGAACAGCCACGCCACGACGGCGGCGACAATCACCGCCAGCCAGTTGACTGCTGAAAAATCCATGATCTCCCCCCTCCCGAATGATGCGCGATGGAACGCCTGTTCGGCGGTGGCGTCAAGCAAAGCGCCAGACGGTCGTGCGCTTGACCAGGGAATCCTCCAGCGCCCGCGTTACCGCCACTTCGTAGACGCCGAGCGGCTCCAGCCCCGCCTTCGGCATGTAGGAGCGGCCGGGATCGCCAACCAGGATCTCGGCGCCCCGTGCTTTCAACGTCGCAAACCATGGCATAAGCAGATCGGCGAAGGATTTGTCGTAGAAGACGTCGCCAGCCAGGATCACATCCCAGCCGGCATCGGTTCCGATACAGTCCGTGCCGTCAAATCCGATGCCCACGGCATTGGCTTCTGCATTGAGGCGGATCGCCGTCTCGCAGAACGGGTCGATGTCCGAAGCGATCACCTCGCCTGCACCAGACTTGGCGGCGGCGATGGCGACCAGACCGGAACCGGAAGCGAAATCGAGGACGCGCTTTCCCCGCACCGTTTCGGGATTGTCGATTATATAGCGGGCAAGTCCCTGTCCGCCGGCCCAGGCGAACGCCCAGAAGGGCGGCGGCAGGCCTATTTCGACCAGTTCGTCCTCGGTGCGCTGCCACAGGTCATGGGCTTCGTCGGCCAGATGCAGGAGGATTTCCGGCACATGCGGTGGCGCCATCAGCGCCGTGTTGTCGAGGATGAATTTCTTCGCGCTGATCGGGGTGAGTACGGTCACGGAGCGGGTGTCAGGCCGCCCATGCGGCAGACTTCCTTCCATTCCTCAGGTGTCACCGGCTGCACGGAAAGCCGACCGAGGCGAACCAACGCCATCTCGGCAAGCTTGGGGTTGGCCTTGACCTGTTCCAGCGTCACCGGGGTCGGGACATCCTTGACGGCGCGGATATCGACGCATTCCCAGCGCGGATCGTCGGTGGTGGTGTCGTGATGGGCAAGGGCGCAGACCTCGGCGATGCCGACGACGTTCAGCCCTTCGTTGGAATGATAAAAGAAGCCGAGATCGCCGATCTGCATCGCCTTCATGTTGTTGCGCGCGGCATAATTGCGCACGCCGTCCCATTGCGTGCCATCCTTGCCCTTGGCCTTCAGCATGTCGAAGGAGAATTTGAACGGCTCCGATTTGAACAGCCAGTAGTTCATCTTTGTTGTCCTGTCGTCATTTGCTGGGCTTCGCGGCTGCCGCTCCGGCGGCGCAACAAAGCGTCACGCCGGCGTGACAAGGCGTCATGCCGGCGTGACAAGGCGTCACGCCGGCTTGTTGAAGGTCCAGTTCCACGGCCGGATCTCGACGCTCTCGAACAGGCCCGCCCTGGCGTAGGGGTCGGCGGCGGACAGGGCCTTCGCGGCGGCCATGTCGGGAGCCTCGACAACGACGAGGCTGCCATTGGGCTTGCCGTCGGCGTCAAGGAACGGACCGGCAAAGGCGAGCTTCCTTTCGCCGTTCAATCCCTCCAGAAATGCCACGTGCTCGGGCCGCGTGTCGAGGCGCACCTGCAGGCTTCCGGGCTTGTCCTTGCACAGCAAAGCAAACAGCATTCTCTAAAACTCCCATGTAGGCAGAGCATGATCCGGACCGCCGGTACGGGATCATGCCTCAGGTGTCGGTTTCGGTCTTCAGCGGCCTTGTCATCAATATCGATACAGCTTGGCTTATCGTAATGGTGCCGTCCAGTATCGCTGACACCGCGGTGATGATCGGTGCGTCGATGCCGCGCTCGGCGGCGATGCGGGCGGCGATCGCCGCCGTCGGCACGCCTTCGGCAAGCGGCAGTCCGGCAAGCGGCTTGCCCTGTCCGAGCGCCAGCCCATAGGCAAAGTTGCGCGACTGTGCCGACGAGCAGGTCAGCATCAGGTCGCCGAGGCCGGAAAGCCCCATCAGTGTTTCGGGCCTTGCGCCGAAGGCGGCGCCGATGCGGCGCAGCTCGACGAAGCCGCGCGTGACCATCGCCGCCTGCGCGCTGGCCCCAAGCCCGGCGCCGATGACCGCGCCGGCGGCGATAGCAAAGACGTTCTTCAGTGCGCCACCGATCTCGACGCCGATGAGATCGTCGCTGGAATAGCAGCGCAGGTTCTGCGCCGAGAAGCGGGCGGCGAGGTTCGCGGCCATGCTGTTGTCGTGGGCCGCGACCACCACCGCCGTCGGCAGACCTCGGGCGACGTCGGTGGCAAAGCTCGGGCCCGACAGGGCGGCGACCGGATTGTCTGGCAGGATTTCCTCGACGATGGCCGAAAGCAGCGCGCCGGTGTCGCGCTCGATGCCCTTGGCGCAGAGAACGATTGGAGCGCCCTTCGGCATATGGGCCTTCGCGCCCGCCAGCACCGCGCGCAGCGACTGCGCCGGTGTCACCGCCAGCACGCAGTCGGCGCCATCGAGAGCCGTCTCGAGGTCGCCTGTCGCCTCTATGCCGGGTTCAATGGCGATGCCGGGCAGATAGCGCGGGTTCCCGCCGCGGCGTATCGAGGCCACGGTCTCCTCGTCGCGTGCGAACAGCCGGACCGAATGACCTGCATGCAGCATGGCCAGCGCCAGTGCCGTGCCCCAGGCGCCGCCACCCAGCACGGCAACGCGCCATCTGGCCGAATCGCGGCGGTTCATGCTTTCGCCCCGCGTCTGCCGGAGCCCACCATCGGCGCCGATATGCTGTCCAGTGGCCAACGCGAGCGCGGCACGAAATCCCGGCCGTTCTCATCGGCCAGGCCCGCCCGCAGCCGCTCGATGCCGGCCCAGGCGATCATGGCCGCATTGTCGGTACAAAGTTTCAGCGGCGGCGCGACGAAGAGGAAGCCATTGTCCTTGCAGAGAGTTTCCAGCGTTGCCTTGATCGTCCTGTTGGCCGCGACACCGCCGGCGACGACCAGGGCCGGATTTCTTGTATTAGGAAATGTTTCGCGAAAACGTGTCAGCGCCCTCGAAACGCGGTCGCCCAGCGCATCGGCAACCGCCGCCTGGAACGAGGCGCAGATGTCGGCGACGTCCTGATCGCTCAGCGGGGCAATGGCCGTCGCCGCCTGGCGCACGGCGGTCTTCAGCCCGGAGAAAGAGAAATCCGGTTGAGCCGACCCCTTCATGGGGCGCGGGAAGGCGAAACGCTTCGAGTCGCCGCTCTCTGCCGCCTTCTCCACATTGGGTCCGCCGGGATAGGGCAGGCCCAGCATCTTGGCTGTCTTGTCGAAGGCCTCGCCAAGCGCGTCGTCGATGGTCGTCGCCCAGCGCTGGTAGTCGCCTACGCCGCGCACGGCGACGATCTGCGTGTGACCGCCGGAGACCAGCAGGAGCAGATAGGGAAAGGCCAGGCCGTCGGTCAGCCTTGCGGTCAGCGCGTGGCCTTCGAGGTGGTTGATGGCGATCAGCGGCTTGTTGGCCGCGGCCGCGATCGCCTTGGCGGTCATCAGCCCGACGATCAGCCCTCCGACGAGACCGGGCCCGCCGGTCGCGGCGATCGCATCGATATCGGCAAGTGCCAAGCCCGAATCGGCCAGGGCGGCTTCGACGATACCGTCCAGCGCCTCGACATGGGCGCGCGCGGCGATCTCCGGCACCACGCCGCCGAATGCCGCGTGTTCCTCGATCTGGCTGAGCACGATGTTGGACAGAATTTCTGGCGCGGCATCACCCTCCAGCGTCACGACGCTGGCGGCGGTCTCGTCACAACTCGTCTCGATGCCCAGAACGCGGATCAATTGGTCGCTGTCCTCGATGATTGTGTCGCCGGCCATTCCCCATTAGGAAAAGTCCGGCCCCATTAGAAAAGGCCCGGCAAGGCCTCGCTTGCCGGGGGTTATCACGGACCGAGCGCCATGCAAACATTCTTGAGAATCGGAACACGCGGCAGCCCGCTGGCGCTGGCACAGGCGCGCGAAACCCAGGCGCGGCTGATGGCCGCGCATTGCGTGCCGGAACACGCGTTCGAGATTGTCGTCATCACGACCAGCGGCGACCGCATCCAGGACCGGCCGCTGTCGGAGGCCGGCGGCAAGGGCCTGTTCACCAAGGAGATCGAGGAAGCGCTGCTGGAGCGTCGCATCGATATCGCCGTGCACTCGTCGAAGGACATGCCGACGCAATTGCCCGACGGGCTGGAACTGTCTGCCTTCCTGCCACGCGAGGACGCACGCGACGCCTTTATCGGCAAGGCGGCACGCACCATTGCCGACCTGCCTAAGGGCGCCAAGGTCGGCTCGTCTTCGCTGCGGCGGCAGGCATTGATCCGCCGGATGCGGCCGGACCTCGACGTGGTGATGTTTCGTGGCAATGTGCAGACGCGCCTGCGCAAGCTGGAGGAGGGCGTCGCCGCCGGCACCATCCTCGCCTATGCCGGGCTGAAACGGCTCGGGCTCGAACATGTGATCACCGACCTGATGCCGCTCGACGGTTTTCCGCCAGCACCTGGGCAAGGCGCCATCGGCATCGAAAGCCGCATCGGCGACCGCGACGTGGAAACGATGCTGGCGGCAATCCACGACGTGCCGACCGGGCAGGCGCTGGCCTGCGAGCGGGCTTTCCTCGCGGCGCTCGACGGCTCCTGCCGCACGCCCATCGCCGGCCATGCGGTGATCAAGGGAGACAGGCTCGCCTTCGCCGGACTGATCATCTCGCCGGATGGAACGCAGTCGCACGAGATCAACGTCGAGGGCCCCGCCGACCAGGCCGCTGGGATCGGCGATGACGCGGCGCGCGCGGTGCGGGCGAAGGCCGGCGAAGACTTCTTCGACGGCTGGGCCTGACCATGGTCCGTGTTCTGGTGACGAGACCGGAACCGGGCGCTTCCCGCACGGCGCGGCGACTGCGGGAGATGGGTTTTCAGCCGGTGCTGCTGCCGTTGACCGAAACGGTGGCGCTGCCGGTCGAAACCGGACAGGTTCCGGACGATGCCATCGCTGTCGCCATCACCAGCGCCAATGCGGTGCGCCATGCGCCGAAGGAAATCATCGCGGCGCTATCGGCCTTGCCCTGTCATGCCGTCGGCAAACGGACGGCGGAGGCCGCGCGTGCGGCTGGATTTACCGACGTCCACGAAGGTCCGGGCAATGCCGAGGCACTGGCCGATGCACTTGCCGGTCGGCTTTCGGGAAAGGCGGCCATCTATCTGTGCGGTCGCGTGCGGTTTCCGGCATTCGAGGCGCGGCTGACGATGGCGGGCGTCCGGGTTCATCCGATCGAAACCTATGACACGGTTGCGCCGGCCTATTCGGACGCGGCTGTCGCTGGACATTTGTCTGGTCGGCCGGTCGACGCGGTGCTGCTCTACTCGGCCAAGGCGGCCGCAACGATGCAGGCGCTGGTCCGTCGGCCGGCATTGCATGATCTTTTTGAAAAGACGCGCTTTTTCGCACTGTCGCAGCGCATCGCCGCTGCCCTGGACGATGCCGTCGGCGAGAGAATTCGCGTCGCGGCGGAACCCGATGAGGGGGCGTTGCTTGAGCTTTTGCCAAGGTAGTGCCGACCCGCGTCATCACACCGCCCCTTTTCACCGCTTGGTGATGTGATAGACCCTTTTGAACCATCCCGAAGCGAGTTTTGCGGAGCCCAAGCATGGTCAAGACGCCGAAGATGCGACATTCGAAAAGCCGTCGCGAGCCGGTGACGATCGAACTCGAACCCGGCGCCGTCTCGCGCATCGTCGACGAGGATGCCGGCAAGGCGCAGGGCAAGGACGCCAAGCCCGAGCAACCCGTGGACGGTTCGCAGCCGGAGGCGCCGGCAGAACCGGTGCATGCCGACCAGACCGATCTGGAGCCGTGGGAACATACCGACGCGGCGGCGCGGTCCGAAGGGCAGAAGTCCTCGGCGTCCGAAGGCGGCGATGATTCGAGGCCTACCTATCCAACCGGATCGGAAGCGCCGTCCGACCGGGCCTTCGACTACAGTTTCGAGGATGCAACCGCAAGAACCGGCTCTGCAGCGGCCGCGCCACCAAAATCCGGCACGGGGGACGAGACCATGGCAGCGCAGCCGAAGCGTGGCGGCATCAACGGCATCGCAGCCGGCATCATCGGCGGTGCCATCGCGCTTGTCGGCGCCGGTGGCCTGCAGTTCGCCGGCGTGCTTGGCGCACCCGGTGGTGTTTCGCTCGATGGTGTCAACAGTCAAATCTCTGCCCTGAGGTCCGAGATTGCGGGTGCCAAGCAGGCGGGAGGCAACGCCGACATTTCCGCCAGGGTGGACGGTCTGTCGTCGGCCCTGGACCAGGTGAAGGCCGATGTCGCGGCGTTGAAGTCGGCCGCGGGATCGGGCAGTGCAGGTGACACGGCGGCTCTCGCGGCGCTGAGCGACAAGGTCAAGCAGATCGAAACGGCTGTCGCGGCACTTGACCAGGCCGGCAACAAGGCGCCGGTCGATCTTGGCCCACTCAACGAGAAGCTGGCGGGGCTTGATGCGTTGGTGAAATCCGCCGGTGATACGGCGAATGCCCAGCAAGGCCGGCTTGCGGCGCTGGAACAATCCGTGTCGCAGTTGTCCGGCAAGGTCGAGGCGCAGGCGTCGCAGCCTAAGATCGCGCTTGCCATCGCCGCTTCGGCGCTGAAATCGGCGCTCGACCGTGGCGCGCCCTTCAATGCCGAGCTTGAGACCTTTGCCGCGATCGCGCCGGACGCGCCGCAGCTCGCAACCCTGCGCGGCTACGCGCAAAAGGGTGTGCCTACCCGGGCCGAGATCGCCGCCGGGGCGGATGCCGCCGCCAACGCCATGATCGCCGCCGCGAAGCCCGTCGACCAGAATGCCGGCTTCTTCCAGAACCTGATGTCCAGTGCCGAATCGCTGGTCAAGGTCCGGCCGGTCGGTGCTGTCGAAGGCACCGGCGTTCCGCAGACCGTCGCGCGCATGGAAGTGGCTGTCAGCCAGGGCGACTATGCCAAGGCGCTCAGCGAATACGGCACGCTGCCCGACGCGGCCAAGGCGGCGGGCGCTGACTTTGCCGGCAAACTGAAGGCACGCATCGAGGTCGAGACGCAGATCGAGGCGCTGATCGCCGGCGCGATGAAGGCGTGAGGAGCTGACGATGATCCGAATTCTCATCTTCCTCGTCGTCGTCTTCGCGCTTGCGGCGGGGTTTGCCTGGCTGGCCGACCGGCCCGGCGACATGCTCATCACCTTCAACGGCTATCAGTACCAGGTCAGCCTGATGGTGGCGGCCGTTGCCGTGGTCGCCGTGGTCGCCGCCGTGATGATCATCTGGTGGCTGGTCAAGTCGCTGTGGAACAGCCCTTACACCATCTCGCGCTACTTCCGGGTGCGCCGCCGCGACCGTGGCTATCAGGCACTGTCGACCGGCATGATCGCCGCCGGCGCCGGAGACGGGGCACTGGCGCGCAAGAAGACCAAGGAAGCGGCAAAGCTCATCCGCTCCGACCAGGAACCGCTTATCCACCTGCTCGAGGCACAGGCGTCGCTGCTTGAGGGCGACCATGAGGGCGCCCGCGAAAAGTTCGAGAGCATGCTCGACGATCCCGAAATGCGGTTGCTCGGCCTGCGCGGCCTCTATCTCGAAGCTGAACGCCTGGGCGACCGCAACGCTGCCCGGCATTATGCCGGCCGTGCGGCGGTGATGGCGCCGCAACTGGCCTGGGCCGCCGAATCGACGCTGGAAGAGCTGACTCAGCGCGGCGACTGGGACGGTGCGCTGAAGCTGGTCGACGCGCAGAAATCGACACGGCAGATCGAGCGCGACGCCGCCAACCGGCGCCGCGCGGTGCTGCTGACCGCCAAGGCGCACGCCTTGATCGACAGCGATCCCAACGGGGCCAAGGCGGCCGCCGTCGAAGCCAACAGGCTGCGGCCGGATTTCGCGCCGGCGGCGATCATTGCGGCCAAGGCGCTGTTTCGCCAGAACGACGTGCGCAAAGGCTCCAAGATCCTCGAAACGGCATGGAAGGCTGAACCGCACCCGGAGATCGCCGAACTCTATACCCATGCCCGCCCCGGCGACGCGGTTCTCGACCGGCTGAACCGGGCGAAGAAGCTGCAGGAGCTGAAGAAGAACCACGCCGAATCCTCGCTGACCGTGGCACGCGCGGCATTTGACGCACAGGACTACAAGACGGCGCGCCGCGAGGCGGAGGCGGCGATCCGGATGGACCGCCGCGAAGGCGCCTACCTGCTGCTGGCCGATATCGAGGAGGCCGAGTCCGGTGACCAGGGCAAGGTGCGGCAGCTCCTGTCCAAGGCGGTGCGGGCGCCGCGCGATCCGGCCTGGGTCACCGACGGGGTCATCTCCGAACACTGGGCGCCGGTGTCTCCGGTCACCGGTAAGCTCGATGCCTTCGAATGGCGCGCGCCGATGGAGCGTCTCGGCCAGCTGATCGACAGCCATGAGGATATTCGAGACGTATCGGCGCCGGCCATCGCCGCGCCGCTGGCGGGCGAAAGCGCGCCCGGGGTGGTCGATCATGCAACTGTTCCTTCCGCCGGGACGCCAGGACAAGCGGAGGCTGAACGGGATCACGTCACGCCGGTGACCGCGGCTGCCTTTGCCGCCGTGCCGAGCGATGCGGAAGCCGTCGAACCGGCGGAGGAACTGGCCCGGCTGCCTGATGATCCCGGTGTCGATCCGGACGACGAGGCGGAAAAATCACCGCGCCGGTTCCGCCTGTTTTGATGTGATCCGAGCCTGAAGCAGGCTTGGGCGAATGGGAAGTGCTTGATGTTCGAACGCGTTCTATCGTTTCTCAAGGAATTGCCGATCGGCGCCGGTGCGCGTCCCAGCGCCGACGATCCGCGCGTTGCCGCCTCGGCACTGCTTTATCATGTGATGAGCGCCGATGGCGTGCGCCAGGATGTCGAGTGGGAACGCTTCAAGGCGGTGCTGGCGGAAAGCTATTCGATCAGCGGCGCCGAACTCGAGGCGCTGGCCGCCGCCGGCGAGCGCGCCGACAATGAAGCGATCGATCTCTATGCGTTCACCAGCGTGTTGAAACGCCACCTCGATGCCGATGGGCGCAAGGCGTTCATCGGGCTGATGTGGGAGATCGTCTATGCCGATGGCGAATTGCACGAGCTGGAGGACAACACCGTCTGGCGGGTCGCCGAGCTGATCGGCGTTGAACGCCATGACCGGGTCGAGGCGCGCCGCAAGGCGGCGGCGCATGCGCCGGGCGCCACCGGAAAGTCGAGCGACGAATAGAGCCAGACGAGGTTCGCTTGCCGACAACACTGCGTTCGAGACCAACAATTCTGGTCGTGCTGCATCAGGAGACTTCGAGCCCCGGCCGCGTTGGCCATATGTTGCTGGAGGCAGGATTCGACCTCGACATCCGTCGTCCGCCGCTTGGGGACGGCCTGCCGGAAACACTGGAGGGTCATGCCGGCGCGGTGGTGTTCGGCGGGCCGATGAGCGCCAATGACGAGGACGAGTTCGTCCGCCGCGAAACCGCCTGGCTTGATATCCCGTTGAGGGAGAACCGGCCGTTTCTAGGCATCTGCCTGGGCGCGCAGATGCTGGTCAACCATCTCGGCGGCAAGGTCGAGGGGCATGACGAAGGTCTGGTCGAGATCGGCTGGTATCCGCTCAAGGCGACCGAGGCGGGCAAGAAGCTGATGCACTGGCCAGAGATGGTCTACCAGTTCCACCGTGAAGGCTTCTCGCTGCCGAAGGAGGCGACGCTTCTCGCAACCGCCGAAACCTATCCCAACCAGGCTTTCCGCTATGGCGACAATGCCTGGGGCATCCAGTTTCATGGCGAACTGACCAGGGCGATGATGCAGCGCTGGGTGGTGCACGGCGCGCACCGGTTCGAACTGCCCGGCGCCCAGCCAGGCCGCGATCATCTCGGCGGCCGGCTGATCTGGGACATGCATCTCAAGCGCTGGCTCGGCGAGTTCCTGCATCTGATCTTCGGCAAAGCCGCGCGGTAGAGGTTAATCGCGCCCGCGAAGGTGATTGATCTTGCGCAGTTGCGGGAACAGCGTCGCCCATAGGCCGGCGACCACGATGGCCCCGACGCCGCCGATGACGACGGCCGGGACCGTGCCGATCAGTGCCGCCATCGTGCCGGCTCGGAATTCACCCAGTTCGTTGGAGGCGCCGACGAAGACCTGGTTGACGGCGTTGACGCGGCCGCGCACCTGATCCGGTGTCCACAGCTGGATCAATGTTTCACGGATATAGACGCTGAACATGTCGGTGGCGCCCAGCAAGGCGAGCGCGACGATCGACAGCCAGGTGATCGTCGACAGGCCGAACAGCACGGTGAAGGCGCCAAACGCCGCCACGAAGCCCAGCATGATCACGCCGGCATGGTTGCGGATCGGGTGCCCGGCCAACCAGACGGCGACGCAGATGGCGCCGACGCCCGGCGCCGAGCGCAACAGGCCGAGGCCCCAGGGGCCGAGCTCGAGTATGTCGCGGGCATAGATTGGCAACAGGGCCGAGGCGCCGGACAAAAGCACGGCGAACAGATCGAGCGAGATGGCGCCGAGCACGACTTTCTCGCCCCAGATATAACCGAAGCCCGCGAACAGGGTCTGCATCGTCGGCTTGTCGGTCGCGCTGCGCTGCGCGGGTCTTGGGATGGTGAAGATCAGCACCCCGGCGACAAGCATCAGGACGGTGGCGGTGCCATAGGATGCTTCCGCCGAAAGCCCGTAGAGCAGGCCGCCGGCAACCGGCCCGAGGATGGTCGCCGTCTGCCAGGCGGACGAATTCCAGGCGATGGCGTTGGCGAAGTCTTCGGGCGGCACGAGATTGGCGAACAGCGAGGCCGCGGCCGGCCCGAAAAAGGCCCGCGCGATGCCGAACATGGCGAGCACGATGAAGATCGGGCCTGGCCCGCTGAGGCCGCGCAGCGCCAGCAGCAGCAAGGCCAGCGCACAGGCCGCCTCGATGATTACCGCCACCGCCATGATCAGGCGGCGGCCGAAACGATCCGCGACAACGCCGGTGACCAGCACCAGCAACAGCGAGGGCAGGAACTGGACGATGCCGACCAGGCCGAGGTCGAACGGGTCGCGGGTCAGGTCGTACATCTGCCAGCCGACGGCGACAGACACGATCTGGGTGGCGAAATTGGTCAGGAAACGAGCCGCCCAGTAGCTCAGGAATGCCCTGTGCCGGAAGGCGGCATAGCGCTGGTCCGGCGATATTGGTTCTGATGTCACGAAATGCAGGCCCCGTTGCGATGGCCGGCGGGGCACTTCCCGGATGGGCGCTGGTCCGGCCACGGGAACACTAGCAAAGTTCGCGGCGCGATGTTTGCCAAAATCGGCGCCGGATCAGGAATTTTCGGCTCGCCTGGCGGGCTGCATGGCGAATTCTACTGCCGCAGCTGGGCGGAGATAGCATCAAGGCCGCCCCGCAATTCGGCTTCCGTCGGCCAGCCAAAGCCGACACGGAAGAAGCACTTGGGCATTTCGAACCAGTGGCCGGGTCCGACATAGGTGCCATGGTTTTCCAGGAGGTTCGTGTAGAATCGGCCAAAATCGAAGCCAGTATCGACATTCAGGCGTGGGAAGCCGACGACGCCGCCTTCGGGCCGCACCCAGTCGACCAGCGGCTCGCGGTCGATCCAGGCCTGGACGATGTCGCGTCGCGCCGCCATTTCTGGCAGTAGCGACCCCAGGAAGCTGTCGCGGCGTTCGAGCATGCCGCGGGCGATACCCTCGTCGATGACACTGCCGCAGATGCCGATCTGCTCCTTGGCTGCCAGGAACTGTTCCTGAAGCGTCTCGTCGCGGGTGACCAGCCAGCCGATGCGGATGCCGGGAATGCCGAAGGCCTTGGACAACGACGACACGCTGATCGCACGCGTGCTCAGCGACGCGGCCGATGGCAGCCGCCTTCCATAGGAAAGGTCGCGATAGGTCTCGTCGACCAGCAAATGGCAGTTGCGGCTTTCAGCGAGCGCCACCAGCGCATCGAGATCGGCCCGGTCCATCATCGTGCCGGTCGGATTGTGCGGGCAGGTGACGCTGATCAGTTTGGTGTTCGGCCGCATCGCCGCCGCGACACGGCTGACATCGACCGCGAAACCGTCCTCGAAGGCCAGGTCGACATAGCTGATGGCGCAGCCTATCGCGCGGGGCGTCTCGATGTTGGTGGCATAGTTGGGCCTGATGACAACGAGGTGGTCGCGTTCGGACAACAGCGAAGTCGAGATGATGAACAGCGCACCCGCGGCACCCGCGGTGACCAGCACGTCATCGGGCGAGATTGCCTTGTCCTGCGCGGCGATCAGCGCCCGCAATTCCCTGTCGCCACGGTGCTCGCCGTAGAAAAGCGTGAGATCGGGCAGCGACAGGCCGATGTCGGAGAGCTTCTGGTCGGCGATGGAGCTTTCGGAGAGGTTGTAGCGGATACGGTCGTAGCCGTATTCCTCAGGCGCCTCTTTCTCGATCACCATCCTTGTGTAGTTCATGGTCGCACCCCCCGGAGCTGTTCTGATTGAAAACAGTTTTCTATGGGGCGATGCGCGCGAAGGATAGGGCTGGCGCGATGCAATGCATCGGGCCAACAAGGAAGCAGATGTCCGATTGAAAAGAGCCGATCGTGTGTCGCTTAGGCCGGAACCTTGGCCTTGCGTGCCTTGGCCTTGGCGGGCGCGACGACCACCGGCTCGATCTTGCGGCCGAGGCCGATCGACTTCGCCAGTTCAGAGCGCGACGCGGCATAGTTGGGAGCGACCATCGGATAGTCGGAAGGCAGGCCCCACTTGGCGCGATAGGCATCCGGCGTCAGCCCGAAATGAACGCCTAGATGGCGCTTCAGGGATTTGAACTTCTTGCCGTCTTCCAGACAGATGATGTAGTCCGGCGTTACCGATCTCTTGGGGTTCACGGCGGGCACCAGCGGCACCGGCACCGGTTCCACCGGCTTTCCAAGGCCGCTTATCGAAGCGCTGACGCTCGCGATAAGGTCACCCAGACCGGAGGCAGGCAAACGGTTCTTCTCGACATAGGCGGACACGATATGGGCGGTCAGCTCGAGAAGGTCGATATCTTTGCGAGCGTTGTTGCTATCGTCGGCCAAACTATTTTCTCCGTCCGGGGGCTGGCGGATTCCTAGTCGGCAAATCTGGACAACGCAATGATTAGTGCTGCAACACACGCAATCTTGAACAACTATACTAATCCGTAATAATATCAGACGACCGGCGCGTTGTCGCGCCACAGTCGAAATCCGCCTTCGAAGGCGCGTGTGTTGTCACCGCGCCTGCAATCAGGAGGTAGTATGTCGAGCTTATCGACATTACCGCCGCCGATGACCACATAGTCCGGCTGCAAGGCGGCGCGAAGCCTGTCGACTACGTCGAAAACATGTTTGCCCCATTTCTTCTTGCCACGCTTTTCAAGCCCGCGTTCGCCAATGTAGTCTTCAAAGCTGCCGCCCTTCCTGTAGGGAAGATGCGCGAGTTCCATCGGCTGGGCGACATTGACGAGGATCATCGCGGCGCCGAGGCCCGTCCCCAGTCCCAGGAACAGCATGCGCCCGCCCTCGTAACTGCCGATGGCCTGCATCATGGCGTCATTGACGATCTTCACCGGCTTGCCGAATTGCGCGGCGAAGTCGTAACCGGCCCAACCCTTGCCGAGATTGAACGGGTCCTTCAACGGTTTGCTGTCGCGGACAGGGCCGGGATAGCCCATGGAGATGACGTCGTATGACAGACCTTGCGCGAGCGTCTTCACCGCGTCGATCATCTGCCGCGGCGTGAGACTAGGCCCGGAGTCGGTCCGGCGCTCCTCGCCGCCGGCACTGGTGAGGAGCTTGACGTGCGATCCGCCGATATCGATCGAGAGCACGATCTTCCCGTCGGTTGACGCAGTCTTTGCCGGATTTTTCATGGTTTCCTCTCCGAAAGGCTATTTTGCCGGATCGATCCAGCCATTGGGTGGTCCGAATCCTGCCATGGCGTCCGCTGGGCCCCATGTCAGCGGCTCATAAAGGTGCGGCGGCGTGGTGTCGCCGACCACCGGGCCGACGATGCGCCAGGCAAGTTCGGCCGCGTCCTGGCGGGTGAACAGCTGGCCATTGCCGTTCATGGCATCGCCGATCAGCCGTTCATAGGGCGGCATGTCGCTCTTGCTGTCATCGAGCGCGGTCAGTTCCACCTGCTCGCCGACCATGTCGTCGCCGGGCGCCTTGCGCTGCGCGCCGATGGCGATCACCACCTGCGGGTCGATGCGGAAGCGGACATAATTCTGGTCGGCAGGCTTGATCGGATCGAAGACGTCCAGCGGCGGCCGCTTCAGCCGCACCACCACCTCGGTGACGTGCACCGGCATGTTCTTGCCGGCGCGGATGAAGAACGGCACGTCCTTCCAACGCCATGTGTCGACGAAGAAGCGCACCGCCGCGAAGGTCTCGACCGGCGAGTTCGGCGCGACGCCGGGCTCCTCGAGGTAGCCCTTGAACTGACCGCGCACGACATCGTCCCTGGTCAGCGTCCGGATTGCCCTCAACACCTGCACCTTCTCGTCTATCAGGTCATCGGCGGAGCGGCCGACCGGCGGTTCCATGGCGAGAAGCAGGAGGATGTTGAGCAGATGGTTCTCGATGACGTCCCTGATGCAGCCGACCCCATCGTAGAAGCGGCCGCGTCCCTCGACGCCGAAATCCTCGGCCATGGTGATCTGGACGCTTTCAACGAAGTTGCGGTTCCAGATCGGCTCGAGGAAGGAATTTGCGAAACGGAAATAGAGCAGGTTCTGGATCGCTTCCTTGCCGAGGTAGTGGTCGATGCGGAAGATCGACTGCTCGTCGAACACCAGGTGCAGGACGCGGTTCAGCCAGCGCGCGGATTGCAGGTCGTGACCGAAGGGCTTTTCCACCATCAGGCGCGCGCCATGCGCCGTGCCCGATTGTTCCAGTCCCTGGACGACCGTCTCGAACATGTTCGGCGGCACCGCCATGTAGTGCAGGGGGCGTTGTGCGGTTCCGAGCGCGCTTTTCAGTCTCTCGAACGTCGCCGAATCCTTGTAGTCGCCGCTGACATAGCGAAGCAGGGAAGCGAACTTGGCGAAGGCCTTCTCGTCGATACTTCCGAGGGCGCTGACGATGCCGTCGCGGGCGCGGGCCTGCAGCTGCTTCACGTCCCAGGGGTCGAAGGCAACGCCGATCACCGGCTCGGTGAGGGTTCCCTTGGCGACCATGGCGTAAAGCGCTGGGAAGATCTTCTTGTGGGCGAGATCGCCGGTTGCCCCAAAGAGCACCAGCGTGTCGGAGCGTTCCTGGCTCATGAGCGTGTCTTCCTTCTCGCCGTCACGAGCCGGCCTTGGGCTTCTCGAGATGGCCGCCGAAGGCATAGCGCATGGCCGAGAGCAGCTTGTCGGCGAATTCGGATTCGCCTTGCGAGGAGAATCTGTCGAACAGGGCCGAGGACAGAACCGGCGCCGGCACGCCGGTGTCGATCGCGGCCTTCAGCGTCCAGCGTCCTTCGCCGGAATCCGAAACCCGGCCGCCGAAATTCGCCAGCGAGGGATCGGATTTGAGCGCGCCGGCGGTAAGGTCAAGCAGCCAGGAGCCGATGACGCTGCCATGTCGCCAGACCTCGGCCACCTGGGGAAGGTCGATATCGAACTGGTAGTATTCCGGGTTCTGCAGCGGACTGGTCTCGGCATCCGCATCGCGCTTCACCTTGCCGGAATTGCCGGCCTTGAGGATGTTCATGCCCTCGGCATAGGCCGCCATGACACCGTATTCGATACCGTTGTGGATCATCTTGACGAAATGGCCGGCGCCGCTCGGACCGCAATGCAGGTAGCCGAAGGGTGCCGTACCGGCGGCCTTGTCGGGAGCGGGCGCGCCGGCATCGGCGCCGGGCGCCAGCGTGGCGAAGATCGGATCGAGATGCCGGACCGCGCCATCAGGCCCGCCGATCATCAGGCAATAACCGCGATCGAGGCCCCAGACGCCGCCGCTGGTGCCGACATCGACATAGTTCAGCCCTTTCGGCTGGAGCTTCGCGGCCCGGTCGACGTCGTCATGATAGTAGGAATTGCCGCCGTCGATGATGATGTCGCCGGGCTCCATCAACCCGGCAGCCTGATCGACGACCTTGCCGGTGATCGCGGCCGGCAGCATCAGCCAGAGGCAGCGCGGCTTGGCGAGCTTGCCGATGAATTCCTCCATCGATGCCGCGCCGGACGCACCATCCTTGACCAGTGCGGCGACGCTGGCGGCGTTGATGTCGTAGACGACGCATTCGTGGCCGGCACGCATCAGGCGCCGAACCATGTTGGCGCCCATCCTGCCAAGTCCCATCATTCCGATCTGCATGTTCTCGTCCTGGTTTCTTGAGGGAATATCTACTGACGTCTCAGGGGTTCTGGTCTTCGATATCGACGGAGAAGTCGACATTCTCCCAACAGCCGGCATCGAGCCAGTGAAAAGTGAAGGCGAGGGTCGTTCCGGCCGGAGCCGAGGCCATCGGCAGGTCCGCCAGATGGATGCCGAAGGCGTTCTCGGCCGTGTTGCTGTCGTTCGATGTGGCCCAGCCGTCGATGCTCCAGCGGATCACGGCCCGGGCCGGCAGTTCGACGCGCAGCAGCTTGCCGGACGGTACGGTGCGCAGCTTGTTGTTGAACCGCCATGTCCTGAGTGGCGATACGGTCTTGTCCTGGATGTAGCGCTTCACGCCTTGCGGCGGCGTGTCGAAGACGGCGCCGTCGCGGAGCGAACGCAATAGCTTGATATGCTCGGAATGGGCCCAGACCAGCGGCATGGCGCTGCCCGTCGGTCCGCCGAGCCGCAATTCACGCTCCGGCATGTCGGGACCATCCCAGCTCTGTTCCGGCAGCAGGCCGCCGGGTTCGGCCGAAGCCTCCAGCGTCTTGAGCAGGCTTTCCGCCCTGGCCCTGTTCCCCGCCGCCAGTTCGTAGTGGGCGCGTTCGCCGGCGAGCAATGGCCACGGCCGGCCCTGGCCGGTTCCGTCGAAAGGGGCGCCGTCCTCATGTTCGCCATAGCCGTCATCGGTATAGCGGTACCAGAGCGGTCCTTGCGGCAGGTCTCGGCGCAGCCGCGCATCGATGACCTTGACGGTGTCGACGATACGCGGATCGTTGGCGGCCCTCAGGCCGAAGCGGACGAGCGCCAGCGCATCCGGGCTGATGATGGCTTCGGCCGGCCGGTCGGCGTCGCCGGGCGGCCGGTTCTTGATCGGCACAAAGCCGTCCTTCGGCGAGGCGGCGTCGGCGGTGTCGGGTGGCGCGATGCGGACATAATAGCCGGAGACGCCGACTTCACTACAGAGCGCCGTGCCGGTCACATAGGTCCAGCGCTCGACCTGATCGTTCCAGCTGTCGGCGGTTTCGCGCAGATAGTTTGCCGGCTCTGCTTTGCCGCAGGCGTCGAACATGTCGGCGGCGGCAAGGAGCGCGGCGATCTCGACGGCAAGTGCGAAAGGGCTGTAGCCGGCGTCCTCTTCCCAGCGGTCCTCACCGGTCACGGGGCCGTTCTTGACGATGTAGGACGCGGCCTGCTCGATCATCGGCATGAAGGCGAGCAGCTTCGCGCGGGGCAAATGGCCGGCGCGACGCAGCGCGTCGGCGAGCAGCAGAGGGAAGGCGCACTCATCCATCTGGATGCCCGGCCAGTAGGCGGTTCCATCCAGCCAGACATTTTGCGGCCAGTGACCGTCCGCCTCCTGGATCGTGCGAAGATAGGTGAGGATCTGCAGGGCTTCGTCGAGGTCGCCCGCGGCAATGAAACCACCGGCGGTCTCGACCAGATCGCGCGGCCAGACCAGATGGTACCCGCCGAGATCGTCGTCGCCCTTGCTGAAGCCCCAGGGGATCGACAGGCTGGCGACGGTTGCTCCGGGCCTTGCCGATGACCGGTGCGTCGCCAGAACCGCGGTGCTGACGCGGTAGGCATTGATCCCGGATGCTGGGTGCCGGTCCAGCGGCAGCAGGCCTTTCTGCCATTTGCGCCACTGTTCGACATAGGATTTCGCCACAGCTGGAAAGCCCCGTTTCAGGCTGGCCAGGGCATAATCGGCTGCTTCCTCGGGTGTCGCGCCGAACCCCAAAGCCAGCACGGTCTTTGTTTTCCCTGCGGAAAAGCCGATCTCGCCGGTCAGCGCCACATTGCCGTCCGCGGCCCGTAGCGAAGCCGGATCGAGCCGGCCTGTATGATGGAGTTGCTGCCAGCCGTCGGAGACGCCGACATAGCCCGCCGAGCATCCGCCCCAGGGCAGAGAAGAAGCGAGCGCCAGGCAGGTGCCGCGCCCCGATGCGAAGAGCATCGGCTTGCCCTTATGCTCGGCGATCCAGGCCGTGTTGCCCATGCCGGCATTGACCAGGTGGGGCGCCAGCAGCGCGTAGACGCGGTAATCGCCGGCGGCGCCCTTGAGTGGCGTGAACTCGATCTGCTGCAGCAGCACCGGACGCGCCGGGTCGGCGAGAATGCGCTTTTCGATCCGGTAGCTGCCATCGGCAGCGGTGTTGACCAGCCTGTAGGCGGGGACACCGTCCTCGAAAGGCTCGATCCTGTGCTCGGCGTCGCGTTTCTCCTCGGAGAAATATCCGCCGGGGCCTGTCACGAGCAGCCCCATGTCGCGCGTGCAGGCGCTGTCGACGCGCGGATAGTAGATCTCGTTGAGGATGCCGTGGCTGATCGTGAACCAGACACGGCCGGCCGCCGAATACGCCGTTCCGACGCCGCTCTTGGCGCTTGACGTCCAACGCGCCGGAATTCCCGGGGCGCCCAGAGCAACGGTCGGCGCTTCTGCCATCTTGATTTCGGTCTCCTGCGCCATCCCTAGTGTCCGTTCCAAAAAGAGTTGAGTGATTTCAGCAGGTTGTGATTCCGTCGGATTTGCGAGATTCGATGGAGATCACGATGGCCTGGACTGAAATCACCCGTGCGCATTATGAGCGGCGTTGCGCCCGCTACGCAAGCGATCTGACC
>CALRQH020000020.1:0-114757 GCA_943370265.1 Mesorhizobium carmichaelinearum | reverse complement strand
CATGGCTGGGGCGATGCCGCAGGCTCGCCAAGGACTGGGAGAAATCCATCGCTTCTGCAGAAGCCTGGATATACGTCGCCCACATTCGCCTGCTCACACGCAGGCTCGCAAGAGCTTGATATCAAACCATTCTTTTTGATTCAGGCTCTAAGACACGGAGTACAGTCATGTTCATGAAGATTCTTGCGACGTCCGCTTTGACGATTGGCCTCGCGACATCGGCGATGGCGCAATCCGCGGACTACAGGACCGATCATCATTGGTGGCCTTTCAACAATGACCAGGGCATCGACACCAGCACTACCGGAAGCATCTATGGCGATGGGAGCGGGCTGGCGGTACAGGGCAATCCTGGACCCACAGGCCCTTGTGCCTCAAGCACAGCAGGCCCGGACGCGAATTCCGGCCTGAATGTGAACGATCAATACTGCGGCAAGTAAGTCCAGCCACGGCCTCGTAGCCGACCGCTGGCTGTCCCCTCTCCTGGGATGCTTACGGTCGGCGCGTGGCCTGATGAGTGTGCTGCGATCGGTTCAGTCGGAAACCTCGGTCTGCGGCCGGTCTTGGCCATCAGCCAACTCATCGTGCCATTTGCCTTCGGCATCTTCGTACTGGATGCCGTCTGTCGCACCTGCAACCTGCTGTTCGGCCGAAGCGATTTCGGCGGCACGCAAGGCGTCGTGGTGGCTGGGAAAAGTTTCCGAGAACGTCGAGCCGACCTTATAGGCCCAGCCGCCATCATGCTCGACTATCTTGTATGTCAGCTTCGCCATGAAATCCTCCGGTTGAAACGCCTGCTCAATGCAGCTTTCCATCTGGCAGTCTGTCGTCGGGCACCAGCACTTCCGATTCCTTGGCGGCTTCGATCAGCGCCCGGCGCGCATCCGCCGTTGAACGATAACCTTCCAGCACTTTGAGGCAAGTGTCGAGGGCTTCGCGATGGCGACGGCCACGATTGAGCGGCCAAACGGTCATCAGACACTCGGCTGCTTCCCGGGTGTCGCGGATGTGGCGGTATTTGCCGACGTGGCCGAGTTCGACGACGACGGGCGTTTCAAAGGGTTTGTTGTCCATGGCCGCAACGCAAAGCAGCCAATTTGGTTGCAATCGTGTCCTTTAGCCTGCGCCCAAACGTCTCAGTAGCCACAGTCATTGTAGAGCCAGCGGACATTCGCCCAGCCAGAAATGCCGCCGATTTAGACCTGATACCAGTTGCCGCGGCGGTCGAGGATCTCGGTGTGATCGCCATTGAAAAGCTGGCCGACCATGCGTGATGACAAATTCTGTTGTGCCCGAACCGCCAGGAAGCCGCTTCCCGTCGCCAGATTGTAATGGCCGGACAGGCCGTGCACAGTGCCGTCGCAATATTGCGCGCCGGCCGGAGCCGGCGCACCAAGGGAAAGCCCGGCCGCAAGCGCTCCGGCCGCACTGATGTAGATTGCCCGGAAAGACATGTTGCCTGCGCCAATCCGGCCGTGTTGGACACGGCTTTGCCCTGTGGAACAATTCACAGGGTGGATAGAAGCGAAGTCTTGGCGGACTCCAGCGGCGTGAAGCCAACCGGCAAAAAGGGTGGGGCGTCAGCCCGCCGCCTTCATCCAGTGTTGCATCGTTGTCACCGAACGGGCGAGCTGCGGCGCCGGATGGATCTTTTCGCTGAATGTGGCTGCGGCGCGCCATCCCCAGCGCGGATCGGCAAGAAAGGCACGCGCCAGCGCCACCATGTCGGCGCGGCCCTCGGTGATGATCGCTTCGGCCTGCCTGGGATCGTCGATCAAGCCGACAGCGCGCGTCGGAATGTCAGCTCCATTGCGCACGGCTTCCGCCAGATGCACCTGATAACCCGGGCCGGTCGGCAGCTTCTGCAACGGCGAATTGCCGCCGCTGGAGCAGCAGAGATAGGCGACGCCTTCAGCCTTCAGCGCCTTGGCCACCTCGATCGCATCCTCGACGTCGAAGCCGCCATCGACCCAATCCTTTACCGATAGGCGCGCGCCCAGCATCAGCGTCGGGGCAGCCTTCCTCACCGCCTTGGCGATCTCGACGGCAAAGCGCATGCGGTTTTCCAGAGAGCCGCCCCAACGGTCGGTGCGCCGGTTGGTCAGCGGCGACAGGAACTGGAAGATGAGATAGCCATGCGCCGCGTGCAGCTCGATGAAATCGAAGCCGGCTCGTTCGGCCCTCTTGGCGGCATCGGCGAAGTGCTGGATAACCTGAAGGATCTCGTCATCCTCGAGTGCACGCGGCACCTGCCAGCCCGTATCGTACGCAATGGCCGAGGCGGACACGACCGGCCACGGATCCTGGTCGGGTCTGAGCGGGCCGCCACCTTCCCACGGCCTCTGGTTGGAGGCCTTGCGGCCGGCATGCGCAAGCTGCGTGCCGAATTTCGTTCCGGGTGCGGCAACGCGCTTGGCCGCGTCGAGCGCGCGCTTGGCGGCAGCCTCGTTGTCGTCGGAATAGAGGCCAAGGCAGCCATGCGAAATGCGGCCACGCCGCTCGACATCGGTCATTTCGACCGTGACCATGCCGGCTCCGGACATGGCGAGGTTCATCCAGTGGTACAGGTGCCAGTCGCTGGCCGAACCGTCTTCTGCTGAATATTGGCACATCGGCGCTACGGCGATGCGGTTCGGAAATGTCAGGCCGTCAAGCGTGATCGGCTGGAAAAGCGATGCGGTCATCAAGGAGACTCCGGGAGGGGGTAGACAGCTATCTAGGCAATCGAGCCCGTAGGCGCCAGACACGAGGCGGTGAAACGATGAATCTGGACCAATCGCAGGCCGGATTGCAAGCGCGCCGGTTCGCGGCTACGCCTCGCGACCGACAGCATGGAGATCACGATGGAAGATCGCATTCGCATCCGTTCGGAAGAGATACTTTCCGATGACTGGGCGGTTCTGAAAAAGACTGTGCTCGACTATCGCCGGCGTGACGGGCAGTGGGAAACACAGATTCGCCAGACCTACGATCGCGGCGACGGCGCGGTGATCCTGCCCTATGACCCCGAGCGTTCGACGGTACTTTTGGTGCGGCAGTTTCGCTATCCGGCCTATGTCACCGGCCACCGCGAGCCGCTGATCGAGGCGTGCGCGGGCCTGCTTGACGAAAACGATCCGGAGACCTGCATCCTCAAGGAAGCGGAGGAAGAACTCGGCTACCGGCTGAAGGACGTTGAGCGCTTGTTTGCGCCCTATATGAGCCCCGGCAGTGTCACCGAACGGCTGTGGTTCTTCATCGCGCGGTATTCTCCGGCCGACCGCATCTCGGCCGGGGGCGGCGCGCCGGAGGAGGGCGAGGACATCGAGGTGCTGGAAATGTCGCTCGATGAGGCGCTGGCCGGGATTTCCGACGGCCGCATCATCGACGCAAAGACCATCATCCTTATCCAGCACCTGAAGCTCAACCCAATTCAGGTTTGACTGCCAACGCTTTTCGGCGCTGGCAGCCTGGATAGATCTTGGCGATGGTGTTGAACTGATCAGGCAAACGCTGCTTGGATCGGCGTCTGTCAGCTTGAGGTCGCTGACCATGGCGAAGTTCGGATGGCCAGGATCAGCGAACTTGAGTGCGGTCAGGTGGCCCAGCCTCGATCAGTAACCGTTGTTGATCACGACAGGATGCTTGTGATGACGACGCCCTGAATCGTAGAATGCCTGCTGACCGTGATGGCGGTGATGCAGGCGCTGTCCATTATCGTTGATGATTTTTTCAACATGGTGGTGACGGTGGTGATGACCAGTGGAAATAATCACTTCCGCCGATTGAGCAGGAATGGCAAAAAGAAGCGCCATGGCGCTGGAAATAATAACCATTTTCATAAGGTTTCTCCGTGAGATCTTTGAGCGATCGCAGGGTCAACGCGTCTTTTGTCGATCGGTTCCCCCGATAGTCGAAATCCTATCGACGCAGGCATACCAAGCCGATTCCGCTACTTATGGGACTGCTGGAAGCCGGCAACATCGTACTGAGATACGCTCTTTGGATTCTTGGAGTTCTGCGGCTGGGTGCCTGCGTAATGTGTTCCCGCATTCCCATCTGGGTTGAAGGCTGAACCCGGGGCAGTGCTGGCGTTCCCCGGCGTGACACTTCCGGTCTGAGGGGTGCCGATTGTTTGATTGGGCTGACCTGTCGTGCCTGTTGCGGTGTGGACGTTGGCGGCCAAAGCCATGCTCGTGGAGGCTACGAACAAGCCGGCAATTATCGGCGTGAGGAGATGTCTCATGGTGTTCTCCCAAGCGTTGGGTTTTGGGGAGGGCGCTCTGGTCTTCGGGAGCACCCCGCGAGTTAGTTACATGCAACAAACGCTTTTCGGACCACCATTCATCCCGGCAGCGGTGAGCAGCACAACAATGATCGCGGCAGTGACTGTGTATGGGCCTCGACGCGCCGCCGCGGATCTCGCTCGATCGAGCCGAAACCGTTCGCATTCGTTGCTTATTCCTGGTCTCCCACGGCTATATGTCCATGTGGCGAGGAACGTCCCGCGAACAGAAATTTGCACAACACTTCTGTGGACCCGCACGGCGCCGGTTGACGTTTCTGCCGGAAGCCTTGAAAAGCAACGCGCGCGGACGTGGCGGAATTGGTAGACGCAAGGGACTTAAAAATCGGCAAAAGATCAAGGATCTGGCGGACAGATATTATCAAGTGGAAGGCATTGACACAGATTTGATTTGGCCAACCAACTACCAACCGGTAATGACTTTCTAAGGTCTGGCGTCATCGGCTTGTATCGCGAGCCCGCAGGAAACGAGGCACTGAAGACGGCCATGTTTCGATATTCCCCAATCATGTTTGATATAAAGGAAACGAAGACAGGAAAGATGGTCATGTCGTGGCCATTGTTTGGAACTCGCCCAATACTTTTTGATATACTTAGGTTTTTCGTTAATTCTCTCGTCGGATTTACATTTTCCTTGATGTTAGCGTATATAAGTTACCTGGCGGGGCGCATACCCCCTAATCATGGAATACCTGGCGCGATCGGTTGTGGTCTGGGTTGTGCCATTGTAGGTGGGTTTCATATATTTCGCAGCGAACGCAAGAAACGCGCTGGAACTGAAGGCAAATAGGAGGCCTAAGACCAGGGGTGGCTTGCTACGAACATGCGATTGGTAGGCCATTCCTACAAACGGCATGGTATGGATAGTGATGTCCAAGCCACTAGCATCCACTGCGTTCAGACCTACCGCTGTAGAAGGTGGCGCGTCTCCAAAGCTCGTGCTAACCAACAGCAAATCCTAGCCCGACCGCGTGGGAAACCATGTGGGAGACCGGTGGGATTTACCCACAATGTGGGAGGTGGGCGTGGCGGAACTGGTATACGCAGCAGACTTAAAATCTGCCGGTGTTTCAAACACTTACGGGTTCAAGTCCCGTCGCCCACACCAACTCGTCAAAGAGACTTAAAATCCCTCGATCTCTGATCGTACGGGTTCGATTCCCGTCGTCCGCACCATATTGATTTGGCTTCTCGTTCACATCCTTTGGGTGGACAAGCGTTCAAATCACTTCGTTGGCGCTAAACGCGACTGCCGAACGCTTCCCGGCTCAAACTCGTTGCGGTAGTCTCGATCGGTCCATGATCCACTCCGTCATCCGCACGATCTCCGGGTCGGCCGCGCGACTGTCAGCGCAGACGCAATAGTAGCTCCGCGATGCCTCTATTGCCGTCTCGAACGGCCTGACCAGCCGTCCCGAGTGAAGGTATTCGGAAGCAAGGAAGTCGCTAACCAGGGCGAGGCCGCGCCCTTCAAGAGCCGCGGTTAGCGCCATCATCAAGGTGCCGAAATATGCGTTGCGCGAGGTGACCTGCGATACATTCGCCGCTGTCAGCCACCGCAGCCATTCGCTGCCATCGTCCTCATGCAGAAGCCAGTGTTCCGTCACGTCGCGCGGCGATCTCAACGATGGCGAGGCATTCAACAGTTTGGGGCTGCAAACCGGCCGCAGGACGACATTGGCCATAAGGCTCCAGGAAAAGCCTTTCCAGGGCGGCGAACCGTAGACGATCGCGATGTCGGTCGAGCGCCAGTCGATTTGGCTGAAATCAACCGCGGGGGTCATTCGAAAGGATGTAAGGCCCACGACCTGGGCAAAGTCGAACATCTGGGTGGTGAACCATGAGACCGCGAGAGCCGGCGGCACGGCGATCGTGACGGATCGAGGTCCCGCCGATGGGCCGGGCCTGGCGATTTCATCGACGCAGGTGTCGATTTCGGAAAAGGCTACCGCCGCCGAGCGCTGCAGTGACTTTCCAGGTTCCGTCAAGCGCAGGCGCCGTCCGTCCCTGACGAACAGGGCAACGCCAAGGCTGTCCTGAAGGTTGCGCACCTGCTGGCTTACCGCGCCGGGCGTGACGTTGAGTTCAACCGCCGCCGCGCGCACGGAGCCAACCCGAGCAACCGCCTCGAAGACGCGAAGATAGGCCAGGCCGTGCGGGTGCTTCATTTCGATTGTTTAGCTGTGCTAACTCCAAACCGTATAAATCATTTGGTTTGTCAAAACAATTGGCGTGTCCTAGCCTCAGCGTCGAACAACAAGCGGAGGCGCGCCCATGACGGGAACAAAGTGGATCAGGTCGCGGCCTTTCGACTATCCTTATGATGGAAATCTCGATCCCAAGGTGACGGCGCTCCTCGTCATCGATCTTCAGGTCGACTTCCTGTCTTCCGACGGCTACTTCGCCAGGAAGGGCTATGACCCAGCGCCGCTGCGGGCAATCTTGCCGACCGTAAATGCCCTGATCGATACTGCCCGGGCAGGAGGCTGTCTGATCCTGCACACCAGGCAGGGCTATCGCGCCGACATGGCCGATATGACGCCTTACGAGCGCTGGCGTCGCAAACGTGCGGGTCTCGAGGGAACTCGGGTCCTTTTGCGCTCGTCGCCAGGTTTTGAGATCGTCCCGGAAATCACCGTCCACGCCGCCGATGTCATCGTCGACAAGACCGCCAACGGTGCATTCACCCATACCGACCTCGATCATGTGCTGCGGGCGAGGGGAATTACCCACCTGCTTTTCAGCGGCTGCACAACGGACGTGTGCGTCAGCACGACGATGCGCGAGGCGGCGGACAGGAATTATCAGTGCCTGCTCATCGAGGATGCCTGCGCCAGCGGCGACCAGTATGCACATGACGCCGCCGTTCATATGGTCACCGTCGAGGACGGCATCTACGGCGTCGTTTCAAACGCGGCGGACGTGATCGCGGGCCTGCGCGCACTGGACGAGTCCTCGGCCAACAGCTGATCGAAACCAACTGGACTGGTGCAATGCCATATTTCATTTCTCTGATGCGTCTCACGCAGCGGGGGCTCGACGAGATTGCCAACTCTCCGGAGCGCGCTCGGGTCAGTCGTGAACGCGTCGAAAACCTCGGCGGGCGCAGCGTGGCCCTTTACTCCACCATGGGTGCCTACGATTTCGTCCAGGTTTTCGAGATGCCGAGCGAAGCGGCGATGATGCAATACCTGCTCGTCGCTCGTCAGGACGGTCATGTCGATCCGGTGGTGCTGCGTGCATTCGACGCCGCGGAGTGGAGCTCGATTGTCGAGGCATCAATAAAAAGCCGAATTGCAACGGGGGACTTGTCATGAAACGAACGATGCACCGTGCCTGCCACATCGCTTCTCTGTTGGGCGCAACGCTGCTCAGCCAAACCGCCCTTGCAGGGCCAGATGCGCCCTCGTTCATACGCGACGGACACCTCACCGTGTGCACCTCGGCCGGTTTCCCGCCATTTACCTATATGGACAAGCCAACCGACACGCGGCCTGTAGGTGTTGACATCGACGTCGCTGATGCGCTTGCCAAACTCTGGGGCGCCGACATCACATTCGTCGTCTCGGGCTTCGATGGGCTTTTGCCGTCCTTGCAGGCGAGCCGTTGTTCGCTGGTCATCAGCGGCATCTATCTCAATGATAAGCGTCGGCAATCCTACGATGGGGTGCCGTATCTGAAATCGTCGACCGTGATCGTCACCGCCGCGACGAACGATGCGATCAAGACCCCGGACGACCTTGCCGGCAAGTCGCTGGCGATCGAGGCCGGGACATCTTACGCCGATGCGCCCGATGAGATGAACAAGACGTTCAAGGCGCAGGGCAAGGCGCCTGTCACCTTCCAGACCTATGAATCGCAGGTCGCCGCGACCCAGCAGGTCATGATCGGGCGAGCCGATGCGACGCTGACGGAGGCGGCAGAGGCCGGTGTTCGCGCCAGACAGACGGGCGACAAGATCAAGGTCGTGTACACCTATCCGTCCGAATTCCAGTTCGGCATCTACATCCAGAAATCGCCGGAAGACCTGGCGTTGCTGAGGTCGGCGCTGAAGGCGCTGAGGCAGCAGGGAACATTTGGCGAGATATCGAAGAAGTACAATTTTCCCGAGTCCGGCTTCGACGTAGATTTCGGCTCGTAGGCAAGAAGCGCGGGGCCGACGTGCTTTTTGATCCGACCATTTTTCTTGAAGCTCTCGTCAGCCCCGCTTTGATCCAGGGCGCTTTGACAACGATCGGCCTGTCGATCTGCGTTCAGGTGACGGCATTTGCGCTCTGTCTGCCAGTGGCGATCGGCTTGAGCTCCAAGCGCGCCTTGGTCCGCTGGGTCCTCTTGGCCTATGTCTGGCTGTTCAGAAGCGCGCCCATGATCCTGGTGCTGCTGTTTATCTGGAATGGCTTGCCGCAGCTGTTGCCGATATTCCGCTCGGCGTGGTTCACACCTTTTCTTGCGGCATACATTGGCATGACCCTGGTGGGCGTGGCCTACAATGCGGAGATCATGCGCGCCGCGCTTGGGTCTTTGGGAGCCGGTCAAAGGGAGGCCGCCGCGGCGCTTGGGCTCACCAGATTCCAGGCCTTTCGCCTGATCGTCCTGCCTCAGGCCATGCGCATCGCCTTGCCATCCCTGATGAATGAATTCATTTCCCTGCTGAAATCGACATCGCTGGCATACACGATCTCGCTGCGGGAACTGATGACCACCACCTCCCTGTCCATATCGGCGAGCTTCCGGTTCACCGAATGGTATGCTTGCGCGTTCCTTTACTACCTCGTCATGGTCTCCATCCTGACCCTCGCGCAAGGCTGGATTGAGAGGCGAATGTCCGCTCCCTATTCACGAAAGAGCAATGATCGGGTTTCCGGCTCGGGATCCCGCGCAATACCGGCATTGAACGGAAGCGCTCAGAACTTGTAGTTCAGATTGATGCCGACGGTATTCAGCTTCACGTCCTGATTCCGATCCGAAAAGCTGTTGTTTCCATCATAATGGTCGGAACCGAAGTCATAGTAGCGGTACTGGGCGCCAACAGTGAATTTGTCGGTCAGCGCATAGTCGACGCCCGCGCCGATCGTCCAGCCGGCATTCGTGCGGGTTCGTGAAAAGTCCGAACTCGAGTCTTGTTTGGTTTCGATACCGGCGAAGGCAACGCCGCCGGTTCCGTAGACCAGGTAGCGGTCCATGGCATAGCCGGCCTTTGCATTGATGGAGCCGAACCATTCGATGTTGGTGCCAAATGAATTTCCCGGGGCCTGGTCGGCGGAACCGTTGATCCCGGAATAGTTGAGGTCGGCCTCGCTGCCGATCACGAACTGATTGAATTGCCACAGCCCGGCAACCTGGCCGCCTATGTATCCGCCGCTCAGATCGGGCGAGGAAAACGGCGTGCCGTCTGTTCCTGTTATATCTGAGCTGCCCCAGCCATATCCCGCCCGCAGGCCGGCATAATAGCCTGTCCAGTCGAAGCCCGGCGCGGTTGTCGGCAGGTCCACCGTCGGGTCGGCGGCGAAAGCCGGCCCGGCAAGGGCGACAAGGAAAGCTGCACTTGCAACCGTTACACGACGCATCGAACTCCCCGAACGTCGATTCAGAAAGATCCGTGCGCTCAGAGTAGCCCCATTCGCGCGAAAACGGAATCAGATTTCCGTGCAGTCGATTCCTTCACGGTTTTATACCGATCCGAGATTCGCTCTTTGTATGGGCGCGCCGGTCGGTGCCTCTGGCTACGCGCCCTGACATTTGCGAGACTGAAGGCAACCGAAGGAATCGCCTGATGCCGACCGCAAAGACCGCCAGTGCCGCCAAACCAAGACCTTGGACCGAGATGGCGACGCATCTGGTCGATGTCGCGATGGGGCGCAAGCCCGCCGATCTGGTCATCCGCAACGGGCGCTGGGTGAACGTTCATTCCGGCGAGATCATCGCCGGCACCGATATAGCCATTGCCGGCGGCCGCTTCGCCTATTGCGGGCCGAATGCCACCCACGCCATCGGCCAGGGCACCAAGGTGGTGGATGCCGGCGGACGCTATCTGGTGCCCGGCCTTTGCGACGCGCACATGCATGTCGAGAGCGGCATGGTGACGGTGACCGAATTCTGCCGCGCCGTGATCCCCCATGGCACCACATCGATGTTCATCGATCCGCATGAGATCGCCAATGTGCTGGGCCTGCCGGGCGTTCGCCTCATGCATGACGAGGCCGTGGCCATGCCCATCAACGTGCACGTGCAGATGCCGTCCTGCGTGCCCTCGGCGCCGGGGCTGGAACATGCCGGCGCCGAACTGACGGTAGCCGATGTGGCGGAAGCAATGACGTGGGAAAACATTATCGGCCTTGGCGAGGTGATGAATTTCCCTGGCGTCGCCGCCAATGACCCGGTGATGTCCGGCGAGATCGCCGAGACGGTAAAAGCCGGTAAGACGGTCGGCGGCCACTATGCCTCGCGTGACCTCGGCCTGCCGTTCCATGGCTATGTCGCCGGCGGGCCGGAGGACGATCACGAGGGCACGCGCGCCGAGGATGCGATTGCCCGCGTCCGCCAGGGCATGAAGGCGATGCTGCGGCTGGGCTCGGCCTGGTACGATGTTGCCTCGCAGATCAAGGCGGTGACGGAAAGCGGCATCGATCCGCGCAATTTCATCCTGTGCACCGATGACAGCCATTCCGGCACACTCGTTCACGAAGGCCATATGGACCGGGTGGTGCGCCACGCCATCCAACAGGGATTGAGGCCGGTGACGGCCATCCAGATGGCCACGATAAACACAGCCCAGCATTTCAAGCTGGAGCGTGAGCTGGGCTCGATCGCACCGGGGCGGCTCGCCGATCTGCTGATCGTCTCCGATCTTGCCGAGATGACCGTCGACGAGGTCTACGGTCGCGGCGTCAGGCTGGCCAAGGGCGGCAAGCTCGAAGCCGACATTCCAGCGTACGATTATCCGAAAACGGCGAAGAACACGGTCAAGCTCGGCAAGAAGCTCAAGGCCGTGGATTTCGACATCGTGGCGCCCAAGGGCGCCAATGAGGTGCGCGTACGCGTCATCGGCGTGATCGAGAACCAGGCGCCGACACGGGCGCTGGAGGCGGATCTGCCGGTGGAGGACGGGCTGGTTGCCATGGATCGGCGCAATGATGTCTGCCAGATCGCGCTGGTCGAGCGCCACAGGGGTACGGGCGGGGTTACCAATGCCTTCGTGTCGGGCTTCGGCTACATGGGCGACTGTGCCATGGCGTCCAGCGTGGCGCATGACAGCCACCACATCATCGTCGTCGGCACCAACAAGCAGGACATGGCCCTGGCGGTCAACCGGCTGGGCGAGGTCGGTGGCGGCGTTGTGCTGTTCTCGAAAGGCAAGGAACTGGCGCTGGTCGAAATGCCGATCGCAGGCCTGATGTCGGACGAGCGCGCCGAAATCGTCGCCGCCAAGGCGGAGAAGCTGACGGAGGCGATGCGCAAGATGGGCTGTTCGCTGAACAACGCCTATATGCAGCACTCGCTGCTGGCGCTGGTCGTCATTCCCGAACTCAGGATTTCCGATGTGGGCCTGATCGACGTGACGACGTTCCAGAAGGTCGACCTGTTCGTCTGAAGATCAGCGAGCCTTCGCGACGCTCACCCGCCGGTGGCGATGGTCAGCACCTTGAACGGCGTGGTGATGACGATCTCGGCCACGGAGCCAACGGCCTTTCCAAGGCCTTGGCCAAGGTCGTCAAGCTGGCCCGGCGGTGTTTCGTCCGAAGCCAGGCCGGCCGGGGCGCGCAGGCCTTTGCCAAGCAATTGCACCAGGAACGGATTGTCGGCGAACTTGGCGTGGTTCAGCTGGTCGCCTCCCTTGGTCTTGGTGAGGTCAACCACCGACACGCCATAGCTGGCGAGGTCTGCCGCGTTGCCGTAATCGCCGACTCGCGGCTTGTCGCCGGAGATGAAGGAAGAGAGCTTGAGGGCGCGATCGTCGCCTGAAAGCAGGATGGCAAAAGGCTTGGTCGGCTTGCCGTAGCGGATCATCTGTTTCTTGAACACGTCGACGTCGATGTCCGGCGACGCCAGGATGACATAGCCGAGTTTGCCGCCAAGATCGCGGTCGCCTGTAGCGGCGAGCTGGCGCAGCGCCTCCATGGTGACCCACGTTCCCATCGAATGGCCGATGATGTCGATGCTCTTGACCTTGGTCTTGGCGAGCATCCGCAGCGTCGCTTCGAGGTCGTCGCGCGCGGCGGTGGCGCTGTCCTTGTCATAGAGATAGCCGGTCGTCTTGGCGCTTGATGCCCATGAGAACAGCACCGGCGTGCCGGTGTACTGCGTATCGTGAACGATCTGCGTCAGCCGGTAGATGCCGTCATCGAAGCCGTTGTTGAAGCCGTGCACGAAAACCAGCGCGCGGTCGCCGCGCATGGCGATGTCGGCTCCAACCGCATTGGCGAACTGCGGCGTGCTTTCGTAGTAGGCGACATCCCTAGCCGTGAAATCCTTGGCCGGATTGCTGTCAGCGGATCCCTTGGCTCGCTCGATCGCGCCGACCTGATGGATCTTGGGGACAGTCACATCGACACGGGCGTAGCTGGTGGTGAGGGAGCGATCGCCGTCGAAGACCTGTCGCGGCTGCTTCGTGGCCCGTTGGCGGGTGGTGGCGACGAAGATTTCATGCGTGGCGGCTATGTCGGAGGCAGGCACCGTGACCGCCGTCCTGTTGAGAAGGTCGTGCGTGTTCCGGCCGGCGCAGCCTGTGAAAAGCAACGCGAAGGCAATGATGAGGAAGCTCTTCGAACGCACGGTTACACAGTTCCCGTAAGCAACGCCAACCTCGTGACGTCCATCGTACTTCGATAGAGACTGAGTCCGTCCCGGTCCAGTCCAAAGCGATCTGATGGTGGGGCAATCGTCAACGTGACCGCCGAAAGCCACCGGAAAGGATTCTATTGCCCAAGCAGGCTGATGCGGTCGGTAACATCGCGGTCGCTGGCAAAGCCATCATCCTCGCGAAGCCGCTGGCCGATCATCTTCACCATGGTCGGATTATCGGCGAACTTGTTGTGGTTGAAGCTATCCGTTCCCTTGAGTTTCGACAGATCGACGACCGTCACGCCGTAGTTGGCGAGGTCGGCAGCGTCCTTGTAGTCGCCGACGCGCGGCCGCGAACCAGCGAGCAGCCCGGAAATACGCAACGCCCGGTCGTCGTCGGACAGAAGCAGGATGAACGGCTTGTCGGGCTTGCCGTAGCGGCGCATCTGGCTCTTGAACACGTCGACGTCGATGTCGGGCGAGGCCAGCACCACGTCGCCCAGCTTGCCGCTCAGATCGCGGTCGCCGGTGATGGCGAGCTGCCGGAGCGCCTCCATGGTCACCCAGGTTCCCAGCGAATGCGCGACAATGTCGATGCGCCGCGCGCCCGTCTGCGCAAGCATCCTTAGCGTCACTTCCAGCTGGTCGCGCGCTGCACTGGCGCTTTCCTTGTCGTAGACATAATCGGTGGTCCTGGCGCCCGAAGCCCAGGAGAACAGCACCGGTGTGCCCGGATAGCCGGAATCATGGACGATCTGGGTCACACGGTAGACCGCGCTGTCGAAGCCGGTGTTGTAGCCGTGGACAAAAACCATGACGCGGCCGCCGCGCGCGGCGATGTCGGCGTTGAGAGCGCTCGAGAATTGAGGAGCGGTGTCGTAGCCGACGACCTCCGAGGCCATGAAGTACTTGGCCGGGTCATTCGATTTGCCGCGTGAACGCCTCTCGATCTGGCCGGTCTGATGGATGCCGGGAACGGTGACGTTGACGCGGGCGTAGTTCAGCGTCGCCGAGCGCTCGCCGTCGAAAACCTTGTTGGGATCATCGGACTTCTTGCGCGTCGTGGCGATGAAGATGCTGTGATTGCCGGCAATGTCCGTCACCTGCGTCGCGACGACGGCGCTGCCGAGAATTTCCTGGGTTTGCCGGCCGGCGCAACCGGCAATCAGCAAGGCAAGGGCAATGATGCAAATCTTCTTGAAAGGCACGTCTGAATTCCACTCCGGCCAGCAGGCCTCCGCGACACCTCCCGGACAGGTAGAGTGCGGCAGAAGTAAGTCGTTTGCGGTTGAAATGCCGTCAGCGCCCTGCGACTGCATTGGCACTGTTGCGCGAAAGCCCAAAGGGCGGCGGGGACCCCGGGATGACTGCGAAGGGCATCACTGTAGGCTCACCGCATTCCGGCGGCGACATGGATAACAGCCGATTCGACGGCATGAACAAACGCCTCCAAGTGCTTGCCGGGATTCTGGGAATGTCCCTTTGTGGGAACTGCCGGACAATGGCTTCGGCAGGCCGGATATGCAATAGGGTGGAGGGCAAAGTCATGCGGCTCGCGGCCTGTTGCGCAGGCAAACCGACGCCGTCTGACCCGATCAATGCTACGGGGCCGCAAACGACAAGCGGTCCAAGGTGATTGTCCAATGACCAGTTTTTCTTCCCGCGTCGCCACCGCTGCTGCCGCGATACGCCAGATTTTTCCGGAAACGCCGCTGCAGGAAAACGACTATTTGTCGAAGAAGACCGGTGCGCGCGTGCTCCTGAAGCGCGAGGATCTGTCGCCTGTGCGTTCATACAAGATCCGCGGCGCCTTCAACTTCTTCCGCAAGGCGCTTGCCGCCGGCAATGATGCGGAACTGTTCGTGTGCGCTTCCGCCGGCAATCATGCCCAGGGCTTCGCCTTCGTCTGCCGCCATTTCGGCAAGAGGGGTGTTGTGTTCATGCCGGTGACGACGCCGCAGCAGAAAATCGACAAGACGCGCCTGTTCGGCGGCGAGTTCGTCGAGATCAAGCTGGTCGGCGACTTCTTCGACGATTGCTACCGGGCCGCCTTCGAGTTCACCGAAAGTGCCGGCGCGCATATGGTGCCGCCGTTCGACCACAAGGACATCATCGAGGGGCAGGCGACCGTCGCCTACGAAATCGCCGCGCAGTTGGGTGCCCGCAGGCCCGACATCATCATGCTGCCGGTCGGTGGCGGCGGTCTGGCAGCCGGCGTAACGCACTATTTCGCCGATCAGGGCCGCGAAACACGTTTTGTTTTCTGCGAGCCCGCCGGCGCTCCGAGCCTGAGCGAGAGCCTGTCCGCCGGCAAACGCCTCAAGCTCGCCAAGGTTGATAACTTCGTCGACGGCGCGGCCGTGGCCGAGATCGGCCGCGAGCCGTTGCGCTACCTTAAGGATTTTCCGGCCGATACCGTGCGGCTGATCCCGGAAAACCGGCTCTGCGCGACGATGATCGAGATGCTCAACATCGAGGGCGTGGTGCTGGAGCCGGCCGGCGCGCTGGCGATCGACGCGCTCAAGGATTTTTCGAAGAAAGAGATCAGGGGCAAGACCATCGTCGCGGTCGTGTCGGGCGGGAATTTCGATTTCGAGCGGCTGCCGGATGTCAAGGAAAGGGCGCTGCGCTTCGAAGGGCTGAAGAAGTATTTCATCATCCGCTTCCCTCAGCGGCCGGGCGCGCTGCGCGATTTCCTCGAAATGCTCGGTCCCGACGACGACATCGCGCGCTTCGAGTATCTGAAGAAGTCGGCGCGCAATTTCGGCTCGGTGTTGATCGGCATCGAAACCAAGGACCGCCGGAATTTTGATTTGCTGAGGGCGAACTTCGAGGCCGAGGGCGTCCAGTATCAGGACATCACCGACAACGAGACGCTGGCAGGGTTCATCATATGAGCGGCAAGACTGAAAATATCTTCATCGCGCTGTTTTCAGGCATCAATGTCGGCGGCAACCGCATCGTCAAGATGGCAGAGCTGAGGGTGTTCTTCGAGGAACTCGGCTTTGGCAATGTCGCCACCTATGTGCAGAGCGGTAACGTTGTGTTCCGGGCAGCCCATGGTGACGCGGCCACATTGACCCGGCAACTGGAAGCGGCTTTCGAGAAGAAATGGGGATTTCATTCGCGCATCATGGTGCGCGACGCCGACTCGTTCAGCCGACTGGTCGAGCAAAATCCCTACCCGGATATCGCCGCGGAGCCGACCAAACTCCACGCCTATGTGCTGGAGCGGGAGCCGACCGACGAGGAAGAGGCCCGGCTGTCTGAGAAATGCACAGGTCCGGAAAAATTCCAGATCAAGGGCGACGTGCTCTATCTGCACGCCCCTGATGGGCTCGGGAGATCCGTGTTCGCCGGACTGATCGGGCGCACGCTGAAAGTGCCGGGCACCGCGCGCAATTGGCGTTCGGTGCAGGCGCTGCTTGAGATGGCAGGCAAAGCCGGCAGCGGCAACTGACTTCGGGTGCGGTCACGCCGCCGGCGCGCGGTTCCAGTCGAACACCAGCTCTTCGCGGAAAGCGAAGCGCTTGATGTGATCGGCAACGACCGTTTCCAGCCGCTCGATCGAGCCGGCTTCCTCTGTCGTAACCTCGATGTGGAGAGTGGCTGCATCCGCATCCATCACAGTGCGGCCCATCGAGAGATCGATGACACCATGGCTTGGGTCGAACTCGACCGGAAATTTGTGCGCCCAGTGCTTGCACAGTTGCTGCAGGTAGCGGCTCGCATGTTCCGTGGCGACGTCGGCACGGCTGGTTGTCATGATCGGCTCTCCTGGCGCCAGAGAGAGGCTGGCGCGATATCCGGACAGATAGGCATGATCTGGCCAAGTGCCAGACTGGCGGACAGCGTTGGCGGCCATCCGCCTTGTGCGACGGGGATGGGTTACCAGCTTCCGGTGTTTGCCATCGAAGCCCACGGCTCGGCCTTGGGCTTGGCCGGACCTTTCTGCAGAAGCTCGATCGAGATGCCGTCCGGCGATCTGATGAACGCCATGTTGCCGTCGCGTGGCGGACGGTTGATCGTGACGCCCTTGTCCATCAGGTTCTGACAGGTGGCATAGATGTCGTCGACCTCATAGGCGAGGTGGCCAAAATTCCGGCCACCCTTGTAGTCTTCGGCGTCCCAATTGTAGGTCAATTCGACCAGCGGTGCCTTGTCGGCGATGCCGCTCTGCTCGTCTTCCGAAGCCGCGAGGAAGATCAGCGTGAAGCGACCCTGTTCATTTTCGTAGCGGCGTACTTCCTTCAGGCCAAGCTTGGCACAGTAGAAATCGAGCGAGGCATCGATATCGGCGATGCGAACCATGGTGTGCAGATAGCGCATGGGATTTTTCCTCGAGGATGTTGTGTCGCCGCGGAACATACGGGCGGCCCTGTCAAAGGGCAATCGCCAACAGTCGAAGCCGCCGGCAAACAACAAATCCGGTATTGCCGTAATGAACCGTGAAAAAAGGCACGGCAGGTCTTGCACATACCGGAAGGCGCAGTGTTAATCTGATGTCAAGAATCAGTAGCGGTGTTCTTAAAAAAGGGGGCATTCTTATGGGGGAAAAGGCCTCTTTCATGGGGCGGGACGAGACCCCCGGCGACGCCTTGAAGCGGGAGGACGGCGGCGATGCCGATCTCGTCGAGGTTGCCGGTGCAATTAAATGGTTCGATGTGGCCAAGGGCTACGGTTTTATCCTTCCGGATGGCGGCTCGTCGGGCGATATCCTCCTCCATGTGACATGTCTTCGAAAGGACGGCTTCCAGACTGCGCTGGAAGGCGCCCGTGTCGTCTGCCTCGTCAAGCATGGCGACCGCGGCTTGCAGGCTTTCCGTGTTCTTTCCATGGATACGTCCACGGCGATCCATCCGGCGGAAATGCAGGAACAACGCACCCATGTGTCGGTGACACCGGAGAGCGGCCTCGAACGCGCCTTGGTGAAATGGTTCAACCGCACCAAGGGGTTTGGCTTCCTGACGAGAGGCGAGGGCACCGAGGATATTTTCGTCCACATGGAGACGTTGCGCCGCTACGGCATCACCGAGCTTCGCCCGGGACAGGTCGTGCTGGTTCGGTTCGGGCGCGGCGACAAGGGCCTTATGGCTGCCGAAATTCACCCCGATATGGGTACCTTGTCGGTTTCGCATTAGGACGATTTCCGGCTGAGGATCTTGAATGGCTCACAGGAACTGGCTGACGGCCGGCGTGCTCGGCGCCGCGATGGCAGTGGTCATCGCCACCAGCGCTTTCTTCTATTCACAGGAATCGAGTTCGGCCGACGGCAAGGCGATGATCCTTCCCGTCGATCCTGCGCCGCTGGTCGCAGTGACCAAAGGCGGTGACCGATCATTCTCCATTGAGGTTGCCGATACCGAGGCCGAGCGCGAGGCCGGCTTGATGTTTCGCACGGACATGCCCGACGATCATGGCATGCTGTTCGTGTTCGACGCGTCGCGGGAGGTCAACTTCTGGATGAAGAACACGCCGATGCCGCTCGACCTCGTCTTTGTCGGCCAGGATGGCCGGATCCGCGCAATCAAGCGAGGCGAGTCTCAGTCAGAAGCGATAATCTCGCCCGGCGCGCCGGTCCGCTACGTGCTGGAGCTCAAGGCGGGAACGGCCGCCAAGGATGGCATCGCGGATGGCGATCTGTTGCGCCATCCGAAAATCGGCGCGTATGTTGACTCTGACTGAGCGTCTGGCCGATGCAATTTTTCTCGCATGACGGTTTCGACCTTGCCTACCTTGATCGTCAGCCGGCGTCGGGCAGCGGCGATCCGGTTTTGATGATCCATGGCTTTGCCTCCAGCCACTACGTCAACTGGGTGTCGCCTGGTTGGTTCAAGACGCTGAATGATGCGGGCTACCGTGCCATCGCCTTTGACAATCGCGGCCATGGCTCGTCTTCGAAAAGCTATGACGAGGCCGACTACACCCCTGGGAAAATGGCTTCCGACGCGGCGGCCTTGCTCGACCACCTGGGCATCGAACGGGCGCATGTCATGGGCTATTCGATGGGCGCGCGCATATCGGCGTTCCTGGCGCTGTCCGATCCGGATAAGGTGGCGACATTGGTCTTTGGCGGGCTCGGCATCGGCATGGTCGATGGCGTCGGCGATTGGGATCCGATAGCCTCGGCCCTTTTGGCCGATGATCCGGGTTCCGTCAGCCATCGGCGCGGACGTTCGTTCCGCGCCTTCGCCGACCAGACCCGCAGCGACCGCCTGGCGCTGGCGGCCTGCATTGCCACCTCGCGGGAATTGCTGACCGAGGACGATCTTGCACGCATCGCCCAGCCGACGCTGGTCGCTGTCGGAACGACCGATGATATTGGCGGCTCGCCGGATGAACTGGCGGTATTGATGCCGAACGCCCGCGCTTTTCATATAGAGGGCCGCGACCACATGCTGGCGGTCGGGGACAAGTCCTTCAAGCAGCGCGTTCTGGAGTTCTACGCCGAAAATCCGCTTTGAACCGTGCGGCGCTGGTTCATCTCCCCGTCGCGCGTGTGGAGACGCTGCACCGGCCTGTGAGACTTTTCCTGACCGAAGCTTCGGCCTTGCCTCAGGTGGGGCTTGAAGTCAGCCCAAGCGCCTCGAGTGACCGCGCCATATTGTGCCTGGCCTGTGCTTCAAACCGCTGGCGGAATTCCTCGGTGTGGAAGATGTGCCCGCGGGCAAGGAAGGTCGTCAGGACCGTGCCACGGCCAGCGCGCCACATTGGTTCCTCCACCCAGCCATACTCACGGCGAACCGCGCGTTCATAGGCGTCGAAAGCACTGGGTTCCGCGCCAAGGATCGACAGGTCCATGTCGAGGAACAACGCGGCATCGCGGAGGGCGCTTTCGTCGGCAAGCCGAGGCAATTCATGCGTGGCGGTGGCAATGATCATTGCCGTGATGCGATCGATCCGGTTCGTGCCGGTCCGGCCGGCGAGTTCCTTCTCGGCAAGTGCTGCGCTTCGCGCCTCGTTATCCTTGGCCCGGCTGTCATAGATGGCATCGTGGAACCAGATCGCCGCTTCGACGGCTTCGGCGTCGTGCAGCAGCGCGCGGTAGTCGCCCGCAAGCGCCAGCATCGCCTCGATATGGGCAAGGCCGTGATAGTGACGATCCCCGGCCTCGTAGAGCCTGGAAAGCGCTGATTTCAAGGCGTTGTCGATCAAGGGTTCGTTTTCCATGGGTGCTTGAATTCCCGCGATCCAAATCCATTTGATAGAGCACTAAGGAAAATTGAGTTCAATCGTGGTATGTTCTGGCTTATAGGTGCGGCCCGAACATAGGCATGGCGGCAGGACACGTCGATGAACAGCATCAGCATTTCCCGATCAAACGCGTTGCAGCCGGTTGACCCGATCTGGCGCTCTATCCGCGACGAAGCCATGGAAGCGGTCAACCGCGATCCGCTGCTGGCAGCGTTCCTCTATTCGACGATCCTCAACCAGGAGAGCCTGGAAGAGGCTGTGATCCACCGGCTGGCCGAGCGGCTTGACCATCAGGACATCGGCTCCGATCTTATCCGCCAGACTTTCAAGGCGATGCTGGCCGACGACAAGGAGTGGTCGACGACCGTGCGTGTCGACATCCAGGCCTACTACGACCGCGATCCGGCCTGCGATCGTTTCATCATGCCGGTGCTTTATTTCAAGGGTTTCCATGCCATCCAGACCCATAGGCTGGCGCACTGGCTGTGGAACCAGGGCCGCAAGGATTTTGCGCTCTACCTGCAGAGCCGCTCATCCTCGGTCTTCCAGACCGACATCAATCCGGCCGCCCGCATCGGCAAGGGTATCTTCATCGACCACGCCACGGGCCTCGTCGTCGGCGAGACGGCGGTGATCGAGGATGATGTCTCCATCCTGCATGGCGTGACATTGGGTGGCACCGGCAAGGCCGGTGGCGACCGCCATCCCAAGATCCGCTACGGCGTCTTGATCGGCGCTGGCGCCAAGATCCTCGGCAATATCGAGATCGGCCATTGCTCGAAGATCGCGGCCGGCTCGGTCGTGCTCTCACCCGTGCCGCACAACAAGACGGTTGCCGGCGTGCCCGCCCGCGTCGTCGGCGAGACGGGCTGTGACCGGCCTTCGCGGCAGATGGACCAGCTTCTTCCGTCCCAGTCGATGGATCAGGTCGTCTCTTTCGACATCTGATTTCCGGCGCTGTTGCTCGGTCCGGCAGGGGCTGCCCGACGGGTTCGCCTGCCTGGCTGCATCCCCTGCAATAAGACCGGCTTGCCTTTACATCGCCATTGTCGACGTGCCAGAAGCGCATTCACACGAGCAAGCCGACGATCGGAGAAGACTGTTGAAACCCGACGAAATCAGAAAGCTGGACGCCTATTTCAAGCGCGTCTTCCAGAACCCCAAATTGCAGGTGAAGGCGCGGCCGCGCAAGGACGATTCGGCCGAGGTCTATGCCGGTGACGAATTCCTCGGCATCGTCTTCAAGGACGAGGACGACGGCGATTACAATTTCTCGATGGCGATCCTCGACATCGACCTGGCCTGAGCCCGCTTCTCTTGCGATGGCCGGATCTGCATGGAATGCGTCCGGCCAGCCTCTTCCAACTCGTACTTTAGCGCCCCGTCGTGAGGATGCGCATCGATTCAGCGACGATCGCAGCGTCAAGCGCTGGCCAGTCGCCCAGAAACTCTTTCGGAAATCGATAGGTCAGGCTGAGGTTGTCGCCAACGTGGATGTCGCGTTCGCAAGGCGCCAGCGATTCGTCCGCGTTTGGACCGCTCAGGCAGCGTGCCACGAATGGATCCTTGCCTGGGCGTTTGCCGACGACCAGTTGCTCGTTCACATAGCCTGATTTCTCATTGAAATTGTAGAGTGTCGTACCACCGGGACCGGGTGTACCGGGCTGGGTGATGAGCGCGCTGTAGATAGGCGCGAAGCGGCCGCTCATGTCGCGCGACATCATCCGCGGTTCAAACGAGAGGAAAATGATCTTCTTGGCCGATCCGGTGTGGTTGAAATCTTCGCGCGCGGCTTCGCTGTAGCCGTCCATCTCCGGATAGCGCAGATAGAGGTCGAGTCGCGACGCGATGCCGTCGCGCCTGGCCTGGGCGAAGCGAATGGCATTGGCAGGCACGGCGATGACATTGTTGCCGATGACGATTTGGCGGACCGATCCGTCGTCCGTATAACCGGCCATGGCGATCGAGTGGCCGAACCACTTGCCGCCAAGGCTGATTGCCACCGAGAGCAGTGCCAGCGTCGCGAACGCATAAAACACCCGCTTCATAAGCTTGGAATCGACCACGGTGAATTCCGGATCGGTCGCGGTCGCCGCCTGTCTCATGGAAATCCTCGATCTCTGCCGCCTGTCCCCAGGCGGGACACATGACGCGGCATGGCCCTTGCAGCGCTGTTGCAACGACTGTGCGATTTCATAGTAAATGGAGGGTAAAGATGGGTCCGATGCTGCTTGTCCTTTTTGCGTTTTCAGTCGGGTTGACGGCTTGCGGCCTTGCTGGATCGGCAATGGAGCTGATCGCGGGGCGCAAGGTCGCCTTCGCGGAGCCTTATGTCTCGCCGGCGCATGTGTTGCGCTCGCTTGCCGCGACCGCTTGCGCCGGGCCGTTCATGCTGGTCAACGATGCCCTGGATGCGCGCCGCAGCCGCCACATATCGACGACTATGCTGATCTCCTGTGGCTGCACAGCGGCCATCTGGGCGCTGGCCCTGGGCATCGTGCTGATCGCCATTGCCTCCTGGGCCACCGTTCCCCTAGGTTCCGCCGGCTTCCCAGCCTGAGCGATTCGGAGTGAGACAGATGCCGGCCTATGCGATCGATGGAAAAGAACCCTCCTTCGAGGAGGCCGGCAGCAACTGGATCGCGCCAGACGCCACGTTGATCGGCGATGTCCAGGTCGGCCGCGATGCGGGAATCTGGTTCGGCGCCGTCATTCGCGGCGACAACGAGCCGATCGTCATCGGCGCCGACACCAATGTGCAGGAACACACGATCATGCATACCGATCCCGGCTTTCCGCTGACAATCGGCGAAGGCTGCACGATTGGCCATCGCGCGTTGCTGCACGGCTGCACGATCGGCGACAACAGCCTGATCGGCATGGGCGCCATCGTGCTGAATGGCGCCAAGGTCGGCAAAAATTCGCTGGTCGGCGCCGGCGCGCTGGTCACCGAGGGCAAGGAATTTCCCGACAATTCGCTGATCGTCGGCTCGCCGGCGAAGGTTATCAGGACGCTGGACGATGCCGCCGTCGCAAGATTGCGTGGATCGGCCGCGCATTACGTCGCCAATGGCAAGCGATTCAAGGCGGGTCTGAAGAAGGTCTAGCTCGGCGGGCCGTCGCCAGAAATGGGCGGAGCCGGCCCCGGGGACGGGGGCCGGCTCCTTTCACCCGGTCGTTGGGGACGGGGAGGGTGGGGACTCGACCGGGTTTCTCCTTAAGCGCGTCGCATGAATACGACGCGCCTGACCTCTGTTTTATGGATGTCGTTATCCCAAAACCGCTGCGCTCTTTTGGGCGACATGCATTGGCGCCCTAGCGGACGCTGGCAACCGCGTCGGCGCGGCCGTCGTTGATCGTGATCCAAACGCCGGAGTTCTCAGTCGATTGGCGCTTCAGGTAGGTGTAGTCGGTGTCTGTCCAGGACAGGACCTTGGGTTCGAGGTTGTCGAGGATGAATTCACCAAGGCTGGTGCGAACCGTCAGCACCGCGTGGCCATCGCCGTTCGGCTGGCGTGCAACCGTCATCAGTAAGCTGCCGGCGGGGACGCCTGCGTCCATCAATTCACGGCGCTTTTCCAGCGCGTAATCCTCGCAGTCGCCGTAGCCGTTGTCAGGATAGGACCAGTATTCCTCGACGCCGTAATTTTCCAGATCTGTGCGCGGCTTGATGCGGGTATTGACCGAGTTGTTGATGTTGACAATCGTGGCCCACAGTTTCCGGGTCAGTTCGACCGGCGGCCCCTTGGGGGTCCGCTCGTTGCATTCCACCGGTATGCGCTGGCAGAAATCATAGTGGCCGACGGGCTGCGTCGTGCGTGCGCCGGTATGCATGAAAACCGGTCCTGCCGCATATGCCGTTCCCCAGGCGGAAAGCTGCATCGCCATTGCGATAAGCAACAGCTTGCCCCGCGTGTTCTTCATTTTTCTAGTCTCCCCGTTTGAGGAGACAATGACACGGCTGGATTTATTTGACGCAAAAGGCCGAAGTAGACATTAAGTAAAACTCCAATAGAATAAACGTAAAATTTGAATCATTTGAGTACAAAAATGTTCAAGATTTTCTAAGGCCCGGGGCTTGCTGGCGCGCTGGTTCGGCGCTGGCGTGTGCAATGCAGAGTTGGATGGCCTCAACGGGCTTGCCGCCGACGCGTGGCTGAATACGCAAATGCGACCCGTCAACAAAAAACCGGCCGCGAGCGGCCGGTTCGAATGGATCTACCGATTTGCGACCGGCGTCAGGCGCGAGGCGCGTTGAATTCTGAATCCAGTGTTTCGGGCCGTTGTATGACCGCGAACTCGATGGCCACGCCGTCCTCGAAATGGCGCACCACCTGTCCGCGCATGGTGCCCAGCATCACCTGGATGCCGATCGCCGGCTTGACGTCGATCTCGATCGCTGCGCCCGAAAGCGACAGGTCGATGATGCGGCACTGGTACTGGCGCCCGTCGGTGAGTTGAAGAACGCTTGTCGGGTTGCGCGGCGCCACGCGTTCGTGGCGGCGGTCTTCCGGCAGATCAAGCTCGTGCTTGTTGGCGAGCCAGGTCAATTGCGCGGCGAGCTTGTCCTTCTTGCGGTCCGACGCGATGACGGTCATGGCGAACCCATCCTGCAACGTGCGGGTGACGACGCCCTCGATGCGGCCGATGTGATCGATGTAGGCGATGACTTTCTCGCCGGGCATGCCAATGCGTTCGGTGCGCAGCGCTACGTTGCCCGGCGACATGTCGACGACCTGGCAGGGGTGTTCGGTACGGTCTTCCAGCATGAAGCGTCCATAAATCTTCACCCGGACGCGCTGAAAGTTACGCCTTTCAGCTCGGGACGGCGCGTAGTCGACCGCCGCTGACCTCATGACTGCCTACACCCCGTTTGGCATTCCCGCGCGGTGATGCTGGGAATTTCAGCGGAAAAGTACAGCAGTGCAGGTTAACAAAGGGAAAAGCAGGTTGTCGCAGTTCGGGGTATTCCGGCTTATTCCTCGCGTCCGCCGTCGAACACCACAAGGTGGCGGATACGGCGCGCCCGACCGAGTGCCGAAATCGTTTCCGGCGCGTCGAGTTCCGACGGCACAAGCGACGGTACATTGATCGCGGGCCGGTTTGCCAGGAATAGCGGCTCCTTCTCCGGATCGACGACGCGAATGGAATCAATGAGCACGTCGGTGATTGGGTCCGCTCCCAGCCAGAACGGTTTTTCGGCGGCCGTTATCGCCCCCAGGCAGCGTGGATTTTCGATACCGCCATCGAGCGGCAGCACAAGCAGTTCGAACTTGTTGGTGCGGCCGTTGCGGCTGAAACCTTCATAGGTGATCAGCACCACGGATTTCTGGTCGAAAACGCCATGGATCAGTTTTGAGACCAGCCGCTGGTCCTTTTCGCGCCATAGCGAGGGAAAGGAAAAGCCCTTTAGCTCCCGGCCATAGGTGGCGCACAGCCGGGTTCCCGCCAGCCGGAAGACGGCTTCGCCACGCGTGTCCTTTTCCAGGATGAATGTGTCGGCCAGCAGCGACTTGATATCGGCGGGCTCGATTTCAGAGCGCTTCGGCGCAGGGCGTCCGTCACGCAGGCGGTTCCAATAATGGAACAGCGTGATCGATCCGTTCTGGTTCATGTTATGCTGCTCCGCGCAATCTGTCGTCTGATGTCCCATCGGTGAACAGAAGGGCGCCCTCCGATGACTTACATGCGTTGCGGAGCAGGAAGCGTGCCAGCGTCGTTAACACTTGTTCACGGGTCGGGGCCGTTAAGGTTAACAAGTGGTTTACGTTGTGCTCGCGACAGGCCCATGGCATACCAAAACCACTCCAGAAGCGGTCGTTTCGCGACGATCGGCAGCACTTCGGTCAAGACTTTTAGGGGAGCAGGGGGCTCGACAAGCCGTTCAAGGGAAACCTTGGACGGCTTCTTTTTGATTCGCGCCCTGTGATTCGCTTTATGTGATTCTCTATTGTGATTTTACTGGCAGCGATCTCGCGCGCGGCGCGCGAATGTATCGAGATACGTGGCGGCGCGACCGCGACGCCGGTCATCGGCCTGTGGCGATCACCATTGTAAAATCCGAAAATAAGGAGCCTTCGGGCGGAGGCCGTGCGGAGATCAGCTGGCTGTGGCGCTTGCGAAGTCGTCGCGCCGGTCGGCTTGTGTCCGCAATGAAAGGTAGTGTGGGCATTGGTCGGCTGGCATTGCCACCCATTTATGGGTAAGCGGCTTGGATGGCCGTGAAACTGAACCCCAGGACCGAGTGCAGTGACGCATGAGTGAACCGGTAAGCCCTTCGGACATCGAACACACACAGCGCGAGCCGGAGCCGCGCCGCGAGCCGGTGTTCAACCTGCCTCCTGTCGTGCTGGCGGTGATCGGCATCTGCGTGGTCGTCTATCTGTTGCAGCAGTATGTGCTGACGCAGACCCAGCAACTGACCTTGCTTTACGACGGCGCCTTCATTCCCGCCCTCTACACCGGTCAATACGGCTTCGACGGGTTCCTCCTAACCCGCCCATTCACCTATGCCTTCATGCACGGTAGCTTTGCCCATATCCTGATCAATATGGTGATGCTCGCTGCCTTCGGTTCGCCGCTGGCAAACCGCCTGGGCACTCTCTGGTTCGCGCTGTTCTTCGCCGTGACCGGACTGGCTTCCGTTGTGCTCTTCTGGGCAATTCATCCTTTTGGTGAAGTGCCGCTGGTCGGGGCTTCCGGTGCGATATCGGGCATGATGGGAGCGGCGGCGCGTTTTGGTTTCCGCACCGACCGCTCGGCCGGCAAAACGGCCTTCGCCGGCCCTGTGCTGCCGATCCCGATCATCCTGCGTTTGCGCGGCGTCATGATCTTTATCGCCGCGTGGATGGTGATCAACCTCGCTACCGGCCTGTTCGGCTTCGCCTTCGGCTTTGATGGCCAGATTGCCTGGGAAGCTCATGTCGGTGGCTTCGTTGCCGGCTTCTTCGGCCTGCGCTGGTTTGATCGGCGATGGCAGCAAACCGAATGGATTGGCAGCGACCACCGCACTTGAAATGCAACCGATCGCGGCGCACGATGTTCACCGTTCAGTGAAGCCGGTCAGGGCAGGAACCGGCAAGCAGGAGGAGGTCGCCATGACGGTTAAGGCAATTCTCGAAAGCAAGGGCCACGACGTATTGACGCTCGGGCCGAACGAAAAACTCAGCGAGGCCATTCGCATCCTGACCGAGCACAAGATCGGCGCTCTGGTCATCACCAATGGCGATCGCAAGATCGTCGGCATCCTCTCCGAGCGCGACATCGTGCGGGTGATCGCCAAGGAAGGAGCCGCCGCGCTCGACATTGCCGTGCGCTCGGCGATGACGCCGAAGGTGAAGATCTGCAATGAAAATCATACGGTCAACGAAGTCATGGAGATCATGACCCGAGGCCGTTTCCGCCATCTGCCGGTGGAAAAGGACGGCCTGCTCGATGGCATCATCTCCATCGGCGACGTGGTCAAGCGCCGTATCGAGGATGTCGAGCGCGAGGCCAACGAAATCAGGGCCTATATCGCCACGGCTTGATCTGAAAGGAAACCGCCGACCGGAATGCCGGCCGGCGGAACTGGCTTCTATCTGTTGTCGAGTTCGGAACGGACGAGTTCGAGCCCGCGCCTTGTGATGCGGTAGGGGCCGCCATCCGACGACGAAACCGCCTTCTTCCGTTTCAGCTTTCGAAACAGGTCGAGATCGACGCCGGGATAGTGCCAGCCGTCGCGGGTCAGGCATTTGACCGAGGCGATCCGCTTCTTTTCGTTCTTTTCGATTTCAATGCGTCCGCCCTGCGCAAGCAGGTGCAGGATGCGCTGTTCAGTGCGCGAGATATCCATGGAGAGTTTCCGGGAAAACGAAAAATGCCGCCGCCGCGAGAGCATCGCGGCACGGGGTTTCAGGTCTTCTGCCCTGCCTCGCTACGAGGTCAGGGCCTTACCGGGACTGAGCGTAAGTGGACATCCACTCTCCATTGGGATGAGCGGCATATAGGCGAATGCATCGGAAAAGGCCAGCCTATGGCTTTGCGCTTGTCTCTTTTGGCGGTTTGCACTAGCGAATGAGTTTCACTCCAGACGTGAAACCCACGTTCAAACGTGAGTTCGGTCACCGTAATTCGCAGGCTACCATGACACTCATCGACACCCGCACGCCCGACGCAAAACGCCTGATCCCCGGCGCCACCGGCGACTGGGAGATCATCATCGGTCTCGAGGTCCATGCGCAGGTGACCTCGCAAGCAAAGCTGTTCTCCGGCGCCTCGACGGCTTTCGGCGCGGCGCCCAACGCCAATGTCAGTCTTGTCGACGCGGCGATGCCGGGCATGCTGCCGGTCATCAACGAGGAATGCGTCAAGCAGGCGATCCGCACCGGTCTCGGTTTGAAGGCCGTGATCAACCACAAGTCCGTCTTCGACCGGAAGAACTATTTCTATCCCGATCTGCCCCAGGGTTATCAGATTTCACAGTTCAAGCAGCCGATCGTGGGCGAGGGCACGGTGATCATTTCGGTCGGCCCGGACCGCCAGGGTGAGTTCGAGGACATCGAGGTCGGCATCGAGCGCCTGCATCTGGAACAGGATGCGGGCAAGTCGATGCACGACCAGCATCCGACCATGTCCTATGTCGACCTCAACCGCTCCGGCGTGGCGCTGATGGAGATCGTCTCCAAGCCGGATATGCGCTCGGCCGACGAAGCCAAGGCCTATGTCACCAAGCTGCGCACCATCGTGCGCTATCTCGGCACCTGCGACGGCAATATGGACGAGGGCTCGATGCGCGCCGACGTCAACGTCTCGGTGCGCCGGCCCGGCGGCGAGTTCGGCACGCGCTGCGAGATCAAGAACGTCAACTCGATCCGCTTCATCGGCCAGGCCATCGAATACGAGGCACGCCGGCAGATCGCGATCCTGGAGGATGGCGGCAAGATCGACCAGGAAACGCGCCTGTTCGACGCCGTGAAGGGCGAGACGCGGTCGATGCGCTCCAAGGAAGAGGCGCACGACTACCGTTACTTTCCGGACCCCGACCTCTTGCCGCTCGAATTCGACCAGGCCTATGTCGATGCGCTGGCGAAGGACCTGACGGAACTGCCGGACGACAAGAAGGCGCGGCTGATCTCCTCGCTTGGCCTGTCGGTCTACGACGCCTCGATCCTGGTTTCGGAAAAGGCGATCGCCGATTATTTCGAAAAGGTCGCCGCTGGCCGCGACGGCAAGCTTGCCGCCAACTGGGTCATCAACGATCTGCTCGGGCAACTGAACAAGGCCGGCGGAGACATAGAAAAGGCTCCGGTTTCGCCCGATCAGCTTGGCGCGATCATCGACCTGATCAAGGATGGCACCATCTCCGGCAAGATCGCCAAGGATCTGTTCGAGATCGTCTGGACCAAAGGCGGCGATCCGCGCCAGCTGGTCGAAAGCCTGGGCATGAAGCAGGTCACCGACACGGGCGCCATCGAAAAGGCCGTTGATGAAGTGATATCAGCCAATCCCGACAAGGTTGAACAGGCGCGCGCCAAGCCAACCATGGCCGGCTGGTTTGTCGGCCAGGTGATGAAGGCGACCGGTGGCAAGGCCAATCCGCAGGCCGTCAACGACATCGTCAAGGCCAAGCTGGGCATCGAGTAGGCATGTTCGTCCGCACCGCCGGGGATCGCGACCTCGCCGCCATCCGGGCGTTGCTGGTCGAGACCTGGCATGCGACCTACGATGCCATCTACGGTACCGAGCGGGTTACCGAAATCACGGACAAGTGGCACTCGATCGCTTCGCTCAAGACGAGGCTGACGCGACCCAACAGCGAGTTCCTCGTTGCCGATGACGGCAAGCGCATTGGCGGCGTGGCTTTTGCCGAAAGCGTCGATGGCGGCGGATCAGTCGTGCTGAAGCATCTCTATGTGCTTCCCAGCCTGCAGGGCCGGGGCATTGGCGGCATGCTGCTCGACGAGGTCATCGACAGCTTCCCCGAAGCCCACGCCATCCGTCTGGAGGTGGACGAGCAGAACACGCGAGCCATCGCCTTCTACGAGGCGAACGGCTTCGTGCGATCCGCCGATGTAGGCGAGCATGCCGGTGCCTCCGGAAAGCCGACGCTCGTCTACCGCCGGCCTCTTGCCGGCTGAGCGGCGCCCGCCGGCCGATGTCTGGATCACCTTCGCGCGAGCGGCACGGCCAAGGGCCCGTTTTCATTTGACGGTATGATGGCCTGGCACCAAGCTGACGCAGCCGGTGTCCGCGTGCATGCCACGATAGTTGGATGTTTGCGCATGGCGGCGTTGAGGGGGGAACCATGCCAAGCCTACCAGAACTGTTGCCGACACAGGTGTCGGACGAAACCTTCGGCGGCGTCACCTACCATATTGCAGGCGAGCTGGTGCCCGTCCTGTCGGTGGATGTCTCGCGCATGCCTGTCTATTTCGAGCATCACATCCTGCTCTGGAAGAACTCCACCATCACCATCGGCTTGAAATCGCTGAAGGGTGCGCTGAAGCGCATGATGGCCGGCATGCAGATATTCGTCACCGAGGCGTCGGGACAAGGCATCATCGCCTTCAGCCGTGACGGACCTGGCCATATCGTGCCGATCCATCTCAGACGCGGCGAGGAGATACAGGTTCGCGAGCATCAGTTCCTCGCGGCGACCGGCAATGTCGAATACACGTTCGAGCGCGTGCGCGGCATGGCGACGATGCTGTTTGGCCAGAGCGGCTTCTTCATCGACCGTTTTCGCGGCGATGCCGGTGACGGCGTTGTCTGGCTGCATGGCTACGGCAACGTCTTCGAAAAGACACTTGCCGCCGGGGAGACCATCGACATCGAGCCCGGCGGCTGGTTGTTCAAGGATGCGTCGGTCAGGATGGAGACCAAGATCGACCGCCTGTCCAGCGGCTTCTTCGGCGCCAACATGAATTTCATCGTCAACCGGTTCACCGGTCCTGGCCGGGTCGGCATCCAGTCGATGTACCTGCATATGCCGACCGAGGAATGAGCGGCTTCGCGGTTTTGTTCCTCCTCGGTTAAGTGGAGGGAATCTCGATATTGTCGATCAGCCTGGTCTTGCCTAGCCATGCAGCGGCAAGCAGGCGGCCACTGTGGTCGTTCCGCCAAGGCGCAAGTGTCAGGCTTTCGCGCGCCTGCACATAGTCGACCTTGTCGAAGCCCACTTGGGCAAGCGCCGAAACCGCGTCGCCAGTGATGGCCGCTTCATCGCCGCCTGCCGCCAGGTCGGCTGCGGCCTTGCGCAAAATCACGTTGAACTGACGGGCGATCGTGAGCTCGGTCCCGCTGAGATAGGCATTGCGCGAGGACATGGCGAGACCATGGGCATCACGAACGGTCGGTGCGCCGATGATTTCGACAGGCAGATCGAGGTCGCGACAAAGCTGTCTCACCACGCAAAGCTGCTGATAGTCCTTTTCGCCAAACACCGCGAAGTCGGGAGACGCCTGCAAAAACAGCTTTGCCACGACGGTTGCGACGCCTTCGAAGAAGGTCGGCCGGAAGTCCGATTCAAGCCCGGAGGAGGGGCCGCCGACCGAAATCCTGGTGGCGAAGCCGGCGGGATACATTTCCCCGACCGTGGGTGTGAAAGCCAGATGGGCGTTCGCCTCCGCCAGACGGTCGAGATCCGCGGCAAGCTGGCGCGGATATTTGTCGAGGTCCTCGGTGGGGGCGAACTGTGCCGGATTGACGAAGACAGAGACGACGCAACGGGCGGCCCTCTCGAGTGCTATCCTGACCAGCGAGACGTGCCCGTCATGCAGCGCGCCCATGGTCGGCACCATGGCAACGCTGAGGTCATCGCGCCGCCAGTCGCGGATTTGCGCGCGAAGAGCAGCAACGCTGTCGACAACGAGGGGGCCGCTCATATCGGCTCCTTGCCGCTTGTCGCCGAAAAGACATGATCAGGGCCGGGGAAGGCTCGGCTTCGGACCTCCGCCGCATAGGTTGAGGCCGCATGCGCGATCACGTCGCGCAGATTGGCGTATTCCTTGACGAATTTCGGCACGCGATCGACAGTCAGGCCGACCATGTCGTCGATTACCAGGATCTGGCCATCGCAATCGCCGCTGGCGCCGATGCCGATCGTGGGAATGGAGATGTGTCGCGTGAGGTCGGCGGCAACGACCTCCATCGTACCTTCTATGACCACCGAAAACGCACCGGCCTTTTCGACCGCCTCCGCATCGCGAAACAGTGCCGCCACATTCTCTTCGGTTCGGCCCTTGATCCTGTAGCCGCCGTCACTTTCGACCGATTGCGGCAGCAGGCCGATATGGCCCATGACCGGAATGCCCTTGGCGACGATCGCCGCGATCTGCGCGGCCATGCCGACGCCACCTTCAAGCTTCACGGCCTGGCAGCCTGTCTCGCCGACGATGCGCCGCGCCGAGGCAACGGCTTGCGCCGGCGATTGCTCATAGCTTCCGGCAGGCATGTCGACCACGACGCAAGCTTTTGCGGAGCCCCGCATCACTGCCTGCCCGTGGGCGATCATCATCTCGAGCGAGGCGCCCAGCGTCGTCTTGTGGCCATGCAGAACCATCGCCACGCTGTCTCCGACCAGCAGCAGGTCGACATGGTCGTCGAGCAGGCGGGCAACCGGGTAGGTGTAGGCGGTAAGGCAGACGATCAGCACGCCACCCTTGCGCTGGCGAATCATATCGGTGCTGGTGCGAGGATCGGGGTCGGATACGTCTGGGCCCACTCTTCACCTCCCTCGACCAGTAATCGTGGCGGATACCCACTCTGGGCCCGCGAGCTTTAGAAACACGAAGCTGGCTTGGCAAGCTTCCTTCCTGCCGCAGCGTAAGATCGCATGCCGGTATTCCCTGCCCATTTGCGTGGCCGTTGTGGCAAAACCCTTGCCTTCGCGATGACCTGACGCCATAAGCAGGAGACAGGCGCCGCCGGCGCGAGGACTCCGAGATGAAGACTTTCCTTACGCAGTTTTTCACCTGGTGGAACAGCCAGACCATAGGCACGCGCCTGCATACCTGGCGCCATGGCAAAAGGGTCGGGCAGGACGAAACCGGCAACGTCTACTACGAGGGCGGCATCGATTCGGAAGGCCGTACCCGCCGCTGGGTCATCTACCGCAACTATTCGGAAGCCTCGATGATTCCGCCGGGTTGGCATGGCTGGATGCACCATCGTGTCGATGTCGCGCCGCCGAGCGACGACTACAAGCCGCGCGATTGGCAGAAGCCGCATCAGCCGAACCTGACCGGCAGCCCCGCCGCCTATCGCCCCAAGGGCTCCGTTTTGACCAACCAGCACCGTCCGCAGGTGACTGGCGACTACGACGCCTGGACGCCCGGTTCGTAATCGCAAGCTCGGTCCTTTATCGCCACAATTGGCGTTTAGCTGCTTGCTGATGCGACAGCGGCAACTAGCCTTGTGATTGAGAGAATCACCCGGGCGCCAACCACCGGTATCCTTGAATGAGCATTTTCAGCCGAATCTCTGTGCGTGGACTGACGGCAGCGGCAGCCGCTCTTGCCGCTTGCAGCACGGCATTCGCTGCTTCGCCTGAGCCGGCGCCAGCACCTGCCGTCCCGACGCAGGCGGCGCCCTCGGGGTCCGATCGTATCGCCAATCCGATTGCCGAATTCGCCGGCATCGACAAGATCACCGGCCGCATCATCACCTTCGATGTCTATATCGACGAGACGGTCCAGTTCGGCGCTTTGCAGGTCACGCCGCGCGTCTGTTATTCGCGGCCGCAGACCGAGGATCCGAAGACGGATTCATTTGTCGAGGTCGACGAGATCACGCTGGACCGGAAAATCCGACGCATTTTCACCGGTTGGATGTTTGCCGAAAGTCCAGGCCTCAACGCCGTCGAGCACGCCGTCTATGACATCTGGCTGAAGGAATGCAAACAGAAGTCGGACGTTCCGGCACCTGATGCGGCCAAGGCTGGTGCGGCCAAGGCCGGTGCCGTTAAGACCAGCGGCGCCAAGTCCGCCGCCTCCAAGCCGAAGCCCGCCGCTGTTCCGGACACGACCGGCGAGGATACCACCACCACCACCAACTGATCCTTCGGAACCGCCACGCCGGCCAGACGTTGGCTAGCGGACCGCGCAAAGATGCGCATGGAGGATTCCGCGATGCCAGCCAGCAAACCGATAACCGCAAGCAAGCAGGAACTGCTTGAGCTCGAAAGAGGGTTCTGGACCGGCAATTCCGCCTTCTATGCCGCCAATGCCGACACGGAATGCCTTGTCGCCTTCCCGCGGATGGCGCGGGCGATGAGCAACGCCGAACTGGCCGAAACCGCTGCAAAACCCAATCGATGGCGTAATCTCGAGATCGAGCTCAAGGGCATGGTCGAGCCCGGCAGCGACATCGTCATGCTGACTTACGAGGCCCGTGCGACCCGCGAGAATGGCGAGCCCTACGCGGCGCTGGTCAGCACCGGTTATGTCCATCGCGTCAATGGCTGGAAGATGATGTTCCATTCGCAGACGCCGCTTGAGGCTGATGCAAAGAGCTAATTAGCTTGGCATCAGGGGAAGAAGATCGCTTCACCCTTCAGCGCGTCGGCCAGCATCTTCTCGTACTTCCCGCGCGGCACATCGACGGCGCCGAAGCGCTTCAGGTGCTCGGTGGTGAACTGCGTGTCAAGCAGCGCGAAGCCGCGCGCCTTCAACCGCTCGACGAGATAGAAAAGGCAGGTTTTGGAAGCGTCGGTTTCCCTGGCGAACATGCTTTCGCCGAAGAACACGCGCCCGAGCGACACGCCGTAGAGGCCGCCAACCAGACGCTCTTCTCGCCAGGCCTCGACCGAATGGCAATGACCCATCCGATGCAGTTGCACATAGGCTTCGCGGATCGGCGCATTGATCCAGGTTGATCGGCGCTCCTCGCGCCTTTCGGCGCAGCCATCGATCGTTGCTTCGAAATCGAAATCAAAACGGATGTCGAACGGATGCTTCCTGATGGTTTTCTTCAAGCTCTTTGGCGTGTGGAAACCGTCAAGCGGGATGATGCCGCGAGTCTCCGGCCGTACCCAGAACACTTCCGGATCGCCAGCACTTTCTGCCATCGGGAAGACGCCCGAGGCATAGGCCTTGAGCAGAAGGTCGGTGGGGATGCGATAGCCGGGCGCGAAGGGGCGGGTCATCGCGTCCCCGCGCTACTCGCCTTTGGCCAGGTATTTTTCCAGCCAGTGGATATCATAATCGCCATTGGCGATGTCGGCATTGCCGACGAGATCGCGAAACAGTGGCAGCGTCGTCTTGATGCCGTCCACCACGAACTCATCCAGCGCCCGCCTCAGCCGCATCATGCACTCGACGCGGTTGCGACCATGCACGATCAGCTTGCCGATCAGGCTGTCGTAATAGGGCGGGATCTTGTAGCCGGAATAGACACCGGAATCGACGCGGATGCCCAGGCCACCTGGCGTGTGGAAATGTGTGATCGTGCCGGGCGAGGGCGCGAAGGTGCGCGGATCCTCGGCGTTGATGCGGCATTCGATGGCGTGGCCGTTGAACTTGATGTCTTCCTGCCTGACCGAAAGTCCGCCGCCAGAGGCAACGCGGATCTGCTCGTGCACGAGGTCGATGCCGGTGATCGCTTCCGTCACCGGATGCTCGACCTGCAGGCGCGTGTTCATCTCGATGAAGTAGAACTCACCATTCTCGTAGAGGAACTCGATCGTGCCGGCACCCGAATAGCCTAGATCGGCAATGGCCTTTGCGCAGATGCCGCCGATTCTGGCGCGTTCTTCGGCGTTGAGCGCGGGCGAGGGCGCTTCTTCCCAGACCTTCTGGTGGCGACGCTGCAGCGAACAGTCACGCTCGCCGAAATGCACGCCCTGGCCAAAACCGTCGCCGAACACCTGAACTTCGATGTGGCGTGGCTTTTCGAGATATTTCTCGATGTAGACGGCATCATCGCCGAATGCAGCGCCTGCTTCGGTGCGCGCCGTCTGCAGCGCGACTTCCAGGTCGGCTTCGGTATGCGCCACCTTCATGCCGCGTCCGCCACCGCCGGCCGACGCCTTGATGATCACCGGATAGCCGATCTCGGCGGCAACGCGCCTGGCTTCCTTTTCCTCGGTGACCGCGCCATCGGAGCCCGGCACCACGGGGATGCCGAGACGCTTGGCCGTGCGCTTGGCCTCGATCTTGTCGCCCATGATGCGGATATGATCGCCAGACGGGCCGATGAAGGTGATGTTGTGCGCGGCCAGGATGTCGGCGAACTTTGCGTTCTCCGACAGGAAACCGTAGCCGGGATGCACCGCATCGGCGCCGGTGATCTCGCAAGCCGCGACGATCTGGTGGATGTTGAGGTAGCTGTCGCGTGACGGCGGCGGACCGATGCAAACGCTTTCGTCGGCGAGCCTTACATGCATGGCGTCGGCGTCGGCGGTCGAATGCACCACGACGGTCTGGATGCCGAGCTCCTTGCAGGCGCGCAACACCCTGAGAGCGATTTCGCCGCGATTGGCGATGAGGATTTTCTGAAACATCCGGCCTGCTCTATTCGATCACGACGAGAGGCATGCCGTACTCGACCGGCTGTGCATCCTCGAACAGGATCGCCTTGACCGTGCCGGCGCGCGGCGAGGGTATCTGGTTCATCGTCTTCATCGCTTCGATGATCAGCAGCGTCTGGCCTTCCTTGACCTGCTGGCCGATCTCGATGAACGGCTTGGCATCCGGCGACGGTGACAGATAGGCGGTGCCGACCATCGGCGAAGGCACCGCGTTCTTCGATACGTCGACCACCGCCGGGGCAGCTGCAACTGCGACGGCGGGCTGTGCTGGCGCATAGGATGGCTGCGGGGCAGCGACCGCGTGGACGGCAGGCGCCTGTCGCGATACCCGCACCTTGAGGTCACCCAGTTCGACCTCGATCTCGGTGAGATTGGTGTCGTTCAGGATGCCCGCCAGATCGCGGATCAGCTGTTGGTCAACACCGGTCTTCTTTATCGACATTTTCGAGCCTTCTGTTTGTTGGCCGGTCATAGGCGTGCGGCCAGCGCTTGCAGCGCCAACGTGTAGCCTAGCGGCCCGAAACCACAGATCATGCCGACCGCAACCGGCGCGACCATGGAGACGTGGCGGAATGATTCCCGCGCATGGATGTTGGAAAGATGGACTTCAGCGACAGGCAGCGGCGCGATAGCGCGGATGGCGTCGTGAATGGCAATAGAGGTATGGCTATAGGCGCCTGGATTGATGACGACGCCCGCGGCCTTGTCTCCGGCTTCCTGAATCCAGTCAACGAGGTCGCCCTCATGGTTCGACTGGCGGAAATCGATCTCGAGTCCAAGCTTGGCACCTGCTTCCTTGCAGTCGTCGGCGATAGCGGCAAGCGTCTTGCCGCCATAGATCCCCGGTTCGCGCTTGCCGAGCGCGTTGAGGTTGGGGCCATTCAGGACGAAAACCGTTTTCAAAAAATGCCGACCTTTCCCGGCGCCGGCGTCAAGCCGGCGCGCCGGACCCCTCTATAATGGGCATAGACGCCTGCGAAAAGAGCGCAAGTACGTTCTTTCACTGTCCACAACAGGCGGAAATGTGGCCGTGAGAAAAAAATCCGCAACCAATCAGAGTGCGGCTTTCGCCGCCTCGATCTTTTCCGCCAGCACTTCCTGTCCGAGCGCCCCGAACACCACCTCATTGCCGACCACATAGGACGGCGTCCCCGTGATCGCCAGCTTGTTGGCGAGGTCATAGGTCTTGTTGATGGCTTGGGGGATTGTCGGGTCCTTCATCTTCTCCCGCAGCGTGGCTTCATCGGCGCCGAGGGAAAGAGCAACCTTGATCGCCGCAGCTTCAGTGGCGCGTCCCTGGCCGCCGAGCAGTGCATTGTGGAATTCGCCGTATTTCTCCGGCATCATCAGGTGAAAGGCCATCGAGACGACGCTCGCCTTCTGTGAATCCGGGCCAAGGATCGGGAATTCCTTTAGCACGAACCGCAAGTCCGGATCGGTCTTGGTCAGCGCCTTCATGTCGTCGATGGCGCGTTTGCAGAAGCCGCAATTGTAGTCATAGAACTCGACGATGGTGACCTTGCCGTTGGGATTGCCAACGACCCCGTCGAAGCTGGAATTGAAGATCTGGTCCTTGGCGCCCTTGATGACGCCGAGATGGGCGATGCGCTGCTCTTCTTTCTGCTTTGCCTCGAGCGCGTCCTGGACTTCGAGAAGCACTTCGGGGTTCTTCAGCAGATAGTCGCGGATGATACCCTCGACCTCGGTGCGGTCGATCTTGGTATCGGCGGCTGCCGTCTGGACAGACTGCGTGGTGCCCGCCTTTGCCATCTGAGGATTCCCAGCCACGAAACCGACAGCCAGCATGGCGAGTGCTACCGCTGCTCCGGTGGTGCCCAGCAGAACTGCCTTGTTCATGATCGTCTATCCTTTTGCCTGTTCCGGTCCAGTTTGTCGTCGCGCATCGCCGGATGGTTCACTAGATTTTGCCTGGTGGCGTGTAGTTTATGATGTCCTGCGCACGAATCCAGCCTGGCTCGCCGCGCTTGAGGGTCTTCTGCGCTCGCATCGCGAAGATTTTAGCATCCTTGTAATTGCCGGAATAGAAATGTCCTTCGGCGGTCGCAAGTTCGGCCGCCGTGACGTTGCCAAGCTCGCCATAGGCCTGGGCCAGATATCTATATCCGTCGGCGTTTTCCTTGTCGCGTCCCAAGCCATTGTTGATCTGTACCACCGCCTTCTTCAGGGCATCAGGCGTGCCGACGGCCATAAGCGCCTGGCCATAGGAGACGGGCAGCAGTCCGGATCGCGCCGGATCGAGATTGACCGCCTTGGCGTAGGCGTCGGCGGCATCCTTCGGCTTGTTTGCCTTCATCAGGATGTCGCCGCGCAGCTCCTGGAAATAGGGGTTCTTCGGCTGCGCCTTGATCAGGGCGTTGGTCTTGGTCAGCGCGGCGCCCAGATTGCCGTAAAGGTAGGTCGCCTGCGCATCGCCATATTGCGCCGCGAGACTGCCGGGCATCTTGCGTATCAGCCGCGACAGGGCGGCTTGACCCTCCATGTAAGCGGCGATCTTGACGCGCATCATGTCGTGCCGCTGCTGCAGGGCAGGTGGGTCGACCTTGTCGACATAGGGGCTCTGCTTCACCAACTGTTCAAGATTGGCAATACGCTCCTGCGGCATCGGATGGCTGATCCGGTATGGATCGATCTGCGTGCCAGACAGCGAGAGCGCGCTCTGGAAGCGGGCGAATGTTTTCAGCATGCCCATGCCGGATTGGCCGGTGGCGTTGAGGTAGGTGATCGCGGAGCGGTCGGCCGTGACCTCTTCTCCGCGCTGATAAGCCAGGATGCTGCGCTGGGCCATTTCGCCACCACCGGCAGCCACACCGATGCCGGCGCCGGCAAGGCCCCGGCTGTTGGTGGTCGCGCCGGCGACGATCGCGCCGGCACCGAGCAGCGTGGCGATGATGGCCATCGTCTTGGCGCGTTCGAGTTGCTCGCGCAGCTTCTGCTGATGGCCTCCGGCAATGTGGCCTGCCTCATGGGCGATGACGCCGATGATCTCGTTTGGCGTTTCGGCCGCCATCAGCGCACCGGTGTTGATGAACATGCGGCGGCCGGTAACGAAAGCGTTGAAGCTCCTGTCATTGACCAACACGATATCGATGCCGTCATTGGCAAGGCCCGCGGCCTTGAAGATCGGCCGGGCATAGTCGCGCACCAGCGCCTCGATCTCGGCGTCGCGAACAACCGGCACATTTTGCGCAATGGCATGGAACGTGCTGGCCACCGCAACGGCTGCGGCAAGCGAAAGCGTCGCGAAGACACGCGCTGCTTTCGCAATCGCTGATTTGGGTAGGCTCAACATGACAAGTCCACTGGTAGACGAGCGGGCGAAAGATGAAAAGTCGGCGCCGAAAACTTACTGAACTTGTGATCCCCATATCAATCGGGCATTTGTGCGGCGTGGCCGCCCGACTGACACGAGCGGCCTGTGCGGAGGCCGATCGGGAATCGGCTGCCATGATGCGTGAATGCAATGCGAATTCCGGATTCGCCGGACTGGCAAGGATACGAGGTCAAATGGTTGTTTCGCTTTCGCGCCGCGGCGGGGTCGAGCCGTTCCATGCCATGGATATCCTGGCGGAGGCCAACCGGCTGAAAGCCAGGGGCGTGCCGGTCGTTTCCATGGCAGTGGGCCAGCCTTCGGATCCGGCGCCGGGAGTAGTACGCGCGGCAGCCGCGAAGGCGCTTGAGGATGGCAGAATTGGCTATACGGACACACTCGGTCTCGCGGCCCTGCGCAAGGCAATCGCCGAGCACTATGGCGACCATTACGGGCTTGACATCTCTCCCGGCCGGGTAGCCGTCACCACCGGATCATCGGCCGCCTTCAACCTGGCGTTCCTGGCCATGTTTGATCTCGGCGACCGCGTTGCCATCGCCGCCCCCGGCTATCCCGCCTATCGCAACATCATGGCCGCGCTTGGCATCGACGTCGTCGAGATCGAACTCGATGGCGCCGCCTATCTGCATGCCGACCATCTGAAGACCGCACATCGCGAAAAACCGTTGAAGGGCGTCTTGTTCGCCAGCCCTGCCAACCCGACCGGCGCGGTGATTCCCGCCGACGAATTGTCGGCGCTTGTGCGGACGGCCAACGAACTCGGCATCGCCGTGATCTCCGACGAAATCTATCACCGGCTGGCCTATGCCGCGCCGGATACGACGGCGCTCGCCCATGGCCCGGATGTGACGGTGATAAACTCCTTCTCGAAGTACTATTGCATGACCGGCTGGCGAATCGGTTGGATGGTGCTGCCGGAAGAACTGGTGCGGCCGGTCGAGCGCATCGCGCAAAGCCTTTACATCTCGCCTCCGGAACTGTCGCAGATCGCGGCGATCGAGGCTTTCAAGGCAACGCAGGAACTGGAGGCAGTCAAGGCGCGCTACGCGGGGAATCGTGAGTTGCTGATGAAACGTTTGCCGGAACTTGGCTTCGCGCTGGCGGCGCCGATGGATGGCGCGTTCTATGCCTTCTGCGATGTCACCAGGCACACCAATGACAGCATGGCCTTCGCGCGAAAAATGCTGGCCGAAGCGCATGTCGCGGCGACGCCCGGGCGCGACTTCGATCCGTTGCAAGGACATCGAACCATGCGCTTCTCTTATGCCGGTAGCCATGACGACATGGTCGAGGCGATGGCGCGCATCGAGAGCTGGTTGAGGTAGACATGCCCGAACTCGAACTGGCCCTGGCCGAAGTCGCTGCTGAGATGGCGGAGCGGACCGATCGCGGCGAGGTAGCCAGCTACATTCCGCAACTCGGCAAGGTCGATCCAAACAGGTTCGGCATTGCCGCCGCCACCAATGACGGTCGTGTGTTTATGGCCGGCGATGCCGACCAGCCCTTCTCGATCCAGAGCATCTCGAAAGTCTTTACGCTGACGCTGGCGCTCGGCAATGTCGGCGATGCATTGTGGAAGCGGGTCGGGCGTGAACCGTCGGGCAATCCGTTCAATTCGATTGTCCAGCTCGAGCACGAGAACGGCATCCCCCGCAACCCGTTCATCAATGCCGGCGCTATCGTCATTTCCGACATTCTGCTTGCGGGACATCAGCCACGCGAGGCGATCGGCGAGATCCTGCGCTTCATCCAGTTCCTGGCCGATGACGAGACGATCATCATCGACCGCGAAGTCGCGGCCTCGGAACGCGCCACCGGCTATCGCAACTTCGCACTTGCCAACTACATGAAATCCTTCGGCAATCTCCATCACCAGCCGGATCTGGCGTTGGGCGTCTACTTCCACCATTGCGCCATCGCCATGAGTTGCCGGCAACTCGCCATGGCCGGCCGGTTCCTCGCCAATGGCGGCAAGAATCCGGCTACCGGGCATTCGGTTGTGTCGGCGGAGCGCGCGCGGCGCATCGGCGCCATGATGCTGACCTGCGGCCACTATGACGGCTCCGGCGATTTTGCCTTTCGCGTCGGCATTCCCGGCAAGAGCGGCGTCGGCGGCGGCATATTGGCGATTGTGCCTGGCGTGGCATCGCTTGCTGTATGGTCGCCGGGCCTCAACGCCAACGGCAATTCCAAGCTGGGATCGATTGCTTTGGAGAAGCTGGCGAAGATGATGAACTGGTCGATCTTCGCCCCATAGAGACGCTTTCGACCCGCAGGTCCAAATAGGAAAATCCCGCGCCATCTTTTGATGGCGCGGGATTTCTTCCGTCAAACGATCAATGCAAGCAATTGAAAGGCTTAGAAAAAGCCTTTCCGCTGCCACCAGCCGGCGCGCTTCGGCTTCTCTTCGGTTTTTTCCGCGGGCTGTTCGTCTACCGTTGAGGACACCACCGGCACCACCGGAGCGTCGACCGCCGCGGGCTTGCGGCGCGAAGCGCGAGGTGCCTTTGCGACTGGCTCCTCGGCTGGCGTTGCCGGCGTTTCTTCAGCCGCGGAAGCCGCGACCTCGACCGGCGTTTCGGGCGCGGTCTCGATCGCGGGCGCCGGTTTGGCCACGACCTCGGCCGCGGCCTTTTTCGGCTTGGCGGTGCGGCGCGGCTTCTTCGGCTTTTCGGTGGCCGGCGTGTCATCATTGGCCGGCGCAAGCGCCACCGGCTCTTCGACGACGGGTTCGGCGACCGGCGCTTCGTTTGCGATTACCTCGATCTCGGAGACAGTGTCCACGGAGACATCACCTTCCGAAACCTCCACCGCCTCGCCGGCGATCGCGTCTACTTCGCCTTCGCCATCCTCGCGACGGTTGCGCTTGCCGCCGCGCTTTCCGCGCCGGCGCTTCTTGCCCTGACCATCATCCGAGGCTTCCACGGTCTCGGCGATGCCAACCTGCGCCTCGTCGTCCGATTCCGCCTGTTCGATGCTCTCGTCGCTTGCGGTATCGGAAACACCGTCCGTCGGCGTCGAAATGGATGCACCTTCCGTCAGTGCGCCATGTTCGCGGTCGCGATCCTTGCCACCACGACGCCTGCGGCGCTTGCGGCGCTTACGATCGCGGCCTTCGCCATCCTCGCCGGATCTTGGCTGCTGTGGCTGTTGCGGCTGCTGGGCGTGACGTGGCTGCTCGACCTGCACCGGAGCCTCGTCCTCCTCCTCCTCGATGACGATTTCGTCCTCGGGCTCTTCCGGTTCGACATAGGCTGGAAGGCTCCGTGCCTCGACGAAACCTTCGGGCTTCTCGGCCAACGCACCGCGGAAGATCGCGTAGTGCTGCGAAGCAACCGAGTCGTCGGCCTCGATTGTGATGGTCAGGCCAAAGCGGCTTTCGAGTTCCACCAGCGTGCCGCGCTTGTGGTTGAGAACGTATAGTGCCGTCGCCGCCGGCGTCCGCACGGTGATGTGGCTGCGCGAATCCTTGAGCAGGAATTCCTCGATCGCTCGCACCACCATGAGGGCGACGGACGAATCGGACCGCACATGACCCGTGCCGCCGCAATGCGGGCACGGCTTCATGGTCGATTCCAGCACGCTGGCGCGAATGCGCTGGCGCGACATCTCCATCAGGCCGAAATGCGAGATGCGGCCGACCTGGATGCGGGCACGGTCGTTCTTGAGGTGATCCTTCAGCCGCTTCTCGACGGAGCGGTTGTTTCGGTTCTCCTCCATGTCGATGAAGTCGATGACGATCAGGCCGGCAAGGTCGCGCAACCGGAGTTGCCGGGCGACTTCCTCGGCCGCTTCCAGATTGGTGTGAAGTGCTGTGTCCTCGATCGAGTGTTCCTTGGTGGAACGCCCAGAATTGACGTCGATGGCGACCAGCGCTTCTGTCTGGTTGATGATGATGTAGCCGCCGCTCTTCAGCGTCACCTGCGGCTGCAGCATGCGGTCGAGCTGCGCCTCGATACCGTTGCGCACGAAGATCGGCGTCGTGTCGCGGAACGGCTGAACCACCTTGGCGTGGCTCGGCATCAGCATGCGCATGAAGTCCTTGGCCTCGCGATAGCCTTCTTCGCCGGAGACCAGAATCTCGTCGATGTCCTTATTGTAGAGGTCGCGCACCGAGCGCTTGATCAGGCTACCTTCCTCATAGACGAGGGCAGGGGCGGTGGATTGAAGCGTCAGACTGCGGACGTTTTCCCAAAGCCGCATCAGATATTCGTAGTCGCGCTTGATCTCGGCCTTGGTGCGGCTTTCGCCGGCCGTGCGCAGGATGACGCCCATGCCCTGCGGCACTTCAAGGTCGGCAACGACCTCCTTCAGCCGCTTGCGGTCCTGTGCATTGGTGATCTTGCGCGAAATACCGCCGCCGCGTGCCGTGTTAGGCATCAGAACGGAATAGCGGCCGGCAAGCGACAGATATGTGGTGAGCGCCGCCCCCTTGTTGCCACGCTCTTCCTTGACGACCTGCACCAGCAGGATCTGCCGGCGCTTGATCACTTCCTGGATCTTGTACTGGCGGCGCACCGGCTTACGGCGGTTTCGCACTTCTTCCAGCGCATCCTCGGCGCCGACCGATTCGATCTCGTGGTCGTCCGGATGCGAGGACTGAACCTCCTCCAGCATGCCGCGGTCATTGTCGGAGGACCCAGCCTCGTCCGTTGCCGTTGCAGCGGCCTCGCCGGTTGCTTCCGCATGTGGCGCGGCTTCGGAAATCACATCCGCGTCGACAACTGCCGCGATGGACGTGGTTCCGTCTCCGGACTTCTCCGTCTCGCCGTGATCGGCGGCATCGTCCCCATGCGCTGTCGATTCCGCGGCGCTCGCATCGTCGGAAGCAGTGTGTGCCTCGTTGGAAGCGGCTTCCTCGGAAACGACGTCCTCGCCGGCGTCGCTGTGCTCGCCGTTTTCATTTGAATCGGCGCTCGCATCGCGCTTGTGCTCGCCGCGCTCACGGCTCTTGCCGCCGCGGCGGCGTCCGCGCCGGCCGCGATCGCGGCTCTGGCGATCTTCGCCGTCGCCGTCTTCGTCTTCCTCGTCTTCGGCTTCCTGCGCTTCAGCGCGCAGCAGAGCCTGACGATCGGCGACCGGGATCTGGTAGTAGTCTGGATGTATTTCGCTAAAGGCAAGGAAACCGTGACGGTTGCCGCCGTATTCGACAAAGGCTGCCTGGAGGGACGGTTCGACGCGCGTTACGCGGGCGAGGTAGATGTTTCCTTTGAGCTGCTTCTTGTCTTGTGATTCAAAGTCGAATTCTTCGATGCGGTTACCGCGAACGACGACAACTCGTGTTTCCTCCGGGTGGGAGGCGTCTATCAGCATTTTGTTGGGCATTATTTCGTTTCCCCCCGGCAGCCGTCAGCCGCAGCTTGCGAGGCAAAGCCCGCTGCTGTGGGTCTGGTTGATTCTGGGTGCCGGATAATTGAATGTCCGCCGGCCGCCGCTTGAGCGCCATGGCGGTGCCGCCCGCTGCCATAATGGCGCGGTTTGATGCGGACCTTTCCATGATTGCGCTTGAAGCCATCGTAACCAGCAGAACCTTTTGAACCAAAGCCCGGGAAAAACCGGACCAGCTTGTTTGCTCATACAGAGCCGGCGCGGGACGATCCCGGCCGTTTTCCTCACGCAAGCGATTCCCCCGCCACGGGCGCACGCTTGCGAAATTCATCGCGATCACCTGAAGCCTTTTCGCTTGAAGCGAAAGGAGCCGCCGTTCATCTGACCTGTAGCAGTAAGCTGCGGAGGAGAGCGGTTCCAGGATTGCAGTGATCCACCATCGCTTTTATGATTTGGCGGGGTGGAAGGCAACCCCGATTTCCGATGCCGGCAAAAAGCAGTTCCGTTACGGAAGCCAGGCTCCGATCACGTATGAAAAGGCTTGGTTAACCTTCTCTGGATACCAATCGTTAATCGAGTTCGCGGCCTAACCGGCACTTCGACGAATACGGGCCTGGCGCCTGACGCCAAACCGGGAGCGACTGGAAAGAGATGGGACTGGCAGACTTCACAGACAAGGGTCGTCGTGTTGGAAGCCGCTTCTTCCGCGCTGCCTGCGCGCTGCTGGTGATTTCCGTTTTCATGGCGCTGTCGTGCGTCGCCCAGGCTGCGGACGCTTCGTTGAAGGCGACGGACTACAAGATGGCGGGCGATGCCACCAAGATGCGCATCGTCATGAATTTCGACCGCGAGCCCGATCTGAAATGGTTCCTGCTGCGCGGCCCGAACCGTCTGGTGGTCGATCTTCAGAAGACGAAATTCGCTCTAGATGCCAAGGATCTGAAGGCGCGCGGCCTGGTCAAGGCCGTGCGCCTTGGTGATCTGGGCGGAGGCGTGTCGCGGTTGATCCTGACCGGCAAGGGGCCGTTCGCTGTCGACAAGCTCGATGTGCTCAAGAACGATGATGGCAGCGGCTATCGGCTGGCGATCGAAATCTCGGCGGCATCCGAACGGGAGTTCGACGAAGCGCTGGCCAACCAGACATTGACTACCGGCTCGACCGTGTCGGCCGACAAGGGCGAGAGGGTCGGCAAAGGGCCGACGACCACTGCGGGTCACCGTTTCACCATCGTCATCGATCCCGGCCACGGTGGTGTCGATGGCGGTGCAGAAGGCCTCAACGGTACGATCGAAAAGAACGTCACGCTCGCCTTTGCCACCGAGTTGCGGGACAAACTGGCCGCGACCGGTAACTACAATGTGTTCATGACGCGCGAGACGGACGAGTTTCTTCGATTGGACGACCGCGTTCGCATAGCCCGCCAGCACGAGGCCGACCTGCTGATTTCGATCCATGCCGACACCATCAGCGTCAAGGGTATCCGCGGCGCAACCGTTTACACCGTGTCCGACAAGGCGTCCGATCCGCAGGCACAGGCGCTCGCCGATCGCGAAAACCTGTCGGATCAGTTCGCCGGGATGGAGATCAAGGACGACAACAAGGAAGTGACCGATATCCTGATCGACCTGATCCGTCGCGAGACCCATAGTTTTTCGATGAGCTTTGCTCACACCCTGGTCGGCCAGCTGTCGACCAGTGTCGGTCTCATCAACAACCCGCAGCGTTCGGCGGGCTTCAGGGTGCTTAAGGCGCCGGACGTTCCCTCGGTCCTGGTCGAGCTCGGATACCTGTCCAACGCAAAGGACGAGGCCCAATTGCTGGATGCCGACTGGAGAGGCAAGGCGGCGCAGAGTATAGCCAATGCCGTCGCGTTGTTTGCTGCGGCGAAGGCCGAAAACAGAGCTGGAGGGTGACATGCCTGGCGCTGCCACAACCTCAGGCAGCGTTGTACGGCGACAACACCTGGAGCTTTTATTTTTGGCATTCAGGGCCGAAATTGGCGATTGCCGTATTTTGTCCACATGGTCGCGACATGGGTTTTCCATTACGGATTGGGACCGTCTGGAAAGCTTGCGCGAAAGGCGGCTTCGTTTAGGAAAATCCCGAACCAAGGACTGGAGCGGGCATGATTCGTCTTATTGGCTATTTCTTCGGCATCGGCACGACGCTGGCCCTTTTGGTCGCGGCGGGCCTTGCGCTGTATATCAGCCATCTGTCGAAGGATCTGCCCGACTACGAGGTTCTGGCCAAGTACGAGCCACCGGTGACGACGCGCATCCATGCATCGGATGGGTCGCTGATGGCCGAGTACGCGCGCGAGCGGCGCCTGTACCTGCCGATCCAGGCCATTCCGGATCGCGTCAAGGCAGCGTTCATGTCCGCCGAGGACAAGAACTTCTACAACCATCCCGGCATCGACGTGACCGGTCTTGGCCGCGCCGTCATCGTCAATCTGCAGAATTTCGGCTCCGGCCGGCGGCAGGTCGGCGCCTCGACGATCACCCAGCAGGTGGCGAAGAACTTCTTGCTTTCCTCCGACCAGACCTATGAGCGCAAGATCAAGGAGATGATCCTCGCCTTCCGCATCGAGCAGGCCTATTCGAAGGATCGCATTCTCGAGCTTTATCTCAACGAAATCTTCTTCGGCTTCGGCGCCTATGGCGTCGCTGGTGCCGCACTCACCTATTTCGACAAGTCGGTGAATGAGTTGACCGTCGCGGAGGCCGCCTATCTGGCCTCGCTGCCGAAAGGCCCCGCTAACTACAACCCCTTCAAGCATGCCGACCGTGCGCTCGAACGCCGCAACTGGGTCATCGACCAGATGGTCGCCAATGGCTACGTCACGCATGACGAAGGCGAGAAGGCCAAGGCCTCTCCGCTTGGCGTTACGCCGCGCCGCACTGGCACATATCTGTTCGCCGGCGAGTATTTCACCGAGGAGGTGCGCCGCCAGATCATTTCGCGCTATGGCGAGAATGCGCTTTACGAAGGCGGACTTTCAGTCCGCACGACGCTTGATCCAAAGATCCAGATCATTGCCCGCAAGTCGATGCAGAACGGATTGCTAAAATACGACACGCTGCGTGGTTATCGTGGACCACTGACGAAGATCGATGTTTCCGGCGACTGGGGCGTGCCGCTGGGCAACGTCAAGGGGCTGGAGGACGTGCCGGAATGGTCGCTTGCCGTGGTGTTGGACAGTTCTTCGACCGGCCTGTCCATCGGCCTTCAGCCGACGCGGCAGGCTTCGGGCGACATCGTCAAGGAGCGTGTCACAGGCACCGTCAGCAAGGACGACATGGGTTTCGCCATGCGCCATGTCGTCGATGGCAAGACTGTCAAGGCCAAGTCGCCGGCGGAAGTCCTGAAGCCGGGTGATGTCATCTTCGTTCAGAAGAACGACGGGGCGGATGGCGCCTACAGCCTGCGCCAGGTTCCGGAAGTGGAAGGCGGCATGATCGCCATGGATCCGCACACCGGTCGTGTGCTGGCGATGGTCGGCGGCTTCTCCTATGCGCAGTCGGAGTTCAATCGCGCCACCCAGGCCATGCGTCAGCCCGGCTCATCGTTCAAGCCGATTGTCTATTCGGCCGCACTCGACAATGGCTACACGCCAGCTTCGGTGATCATGGACGGACCGATCACCATCCAGAGCGGCAACACCACCTGGACACCGAAGAACTATGACGGCACGGTGGCTGGTCCGGCGACGTTGCGGTCCGGTATCGAGAAGTCGCGCAACCTGATGACGGTACGGCTCGCCAACGACATGGGCATGAAGCTGGTCGTCGAGTATGCCGAGCGTTTTGGCGTCTATGACCATCTGGCGCCTTATCTGCCGATGGCGCTGGGCTCCGGCGAGACGACCGTGATGCGCATGGTGTCGGCCTATTCGATCATGGCCAATGGCGGCAAATCGATCAAACCGTCGCTGATCGATCGTATCCAGGACCGCTACGGCAAGACCGTGTTCAAGCAGGACGAACGCGGCTGTGAAGGCTGCAACGCGACCGAATGGCATAACCAGCCCGAGCCGGAACTGGTCGACAATTCCGAGCAGGTGCTCGACCCGATGACCGCCTACCAGATCACGTCGATGATGGAAGGTGTCGTGCAGCGCGGTACCGGCGCCACCATCGGCGAACTCGGCCGTCATATTGCCGGCAAGACCGGAACGACCAACGACGAGAAGGATGCCTGGTTCATAGGCTATACGCCGAATCTCGTTGTCGGCCTTTATATGGGCTATGATACGCCGCGCGGCCTCGGCAAAGGCGCCACCGGTGGCGGTCTTGCGGCGCCGATCTTCAAGGACTTCATGCGCGTGGCGCTGGACGGCACACCCAATGTCGACTTCCAGGTTCCCGACGGCATGAAGCTGATCGCCATCAACCACAAGACCGGCATGCGTGCGACCACGGGCGATCCCGGCACCATCATCGAGGCCTTCAAGCCGGGCACCGGACCTGCCGACAGCTATTGGGTGATCGGCATGGGCGCCGATGGCTCCAATGCGACAGGCGGCGCGCTGTCACCCCAGGCCAACCAGGCCATCCAGGACGGCGGCGGCGGCCTTTATTGACCTGAGATGCGTTTCAATGGGCCGGCACCAGCCGGCCCATTTCGCTTTACAGGCGCCGGTGCCATGCCTATGTATCGCGCCAATCAAGGCATCATTCTCCAACAGGACAGAACAGCAGCCCATGCGCGCGGAAACGCAGAATATTGTCGACGAAATCAGGCAGGCGATAACCCTGCTGAGGAGGCATCTTTGACTGGGATCAGGCCATAAAGCGGCTTGAATACCTCAATGTCCGTGCCGAGGATGCGAGCCTCTGGAACGAACCACTGGAAGCGCAGAAACTGATGCGCGAACGGCAGGGCCTCGAGGAAGGCATCGCGGCTGTCAAGGGGCTGACCCAGGCGCTGGAAGACAATATCGGCCTGATTGAGCTCGGCGAGGAAGAGGGCGACCAAGGCGTTGTCGCCGAGGCCGAAGCGGCTATCCGCTCGATGCAGGGCGAGGCCAAGGCCCGTCAGGTCGAAACGCTGCTGTCGGGCGAGGCCGACGCCAACGACACCTATCTCGAAGTCCACGCCGGCGCCGGCGGCACGGAGAGCCAGGATTGGGCCTCGATGCTGCTGCGCATGTACACGCGCTGGGCCGAGCGCCGTCGCTTCAAGGTCGAGGTACTGGAAGTGCATGAGGGCGAAGAAGCCGGCATCAAGTCCGCCACGCTGCTGATCAAGGGCCACAATGCCTATGGCTGGCTGAAGACCGAGTCCGGCGTTCATCGTCTTGTGCGCATTTCGCCCTATGACAGCAATGCGCGCCGGCATACGTCATTCTCTAGTATCTGGGTCTATCCTGTCGTCGACGACAGGATAGAGATCGACGTCTCTGAATCCGACGTGCGCATCGATACCTACCGCTCGTCCGGCTCCGGCGGCCAGCACGTCAACACCACCGATTCGGCCGTTCGCATCACCCATCTTGCCACCGGCATCGCGGTCGCTTGCCAGGCTGAGCGTTCGCAGCACAAGAACAAGGCCAAGGCGTGGGAAATGCTGCGCTCTCGGCTCTACGAGGAAGAGCTGAAGAAGCGCGAGGCGGTGGCGAATGCCACCGAGGCGTCGAAGAGCGACATCGGCTGGGGCCACCAGATACGGTCCTACGTTTTGCAGCCCTATCAGTTGGTCAAGGATCTCCGCACCGGCGTCGAAAGCACCAGCCCATCGAGCGTCCTCGACGGCGACCTCGATGACTTCATGGAAGCCTCGTTGTCGCAGCGCATCGAGGGAGGCGCTGGCGAAGCCGTGGCTGATCTGGACTAAGGACTGTCAAGCCCGGGGGCTTGGCTTGAGCCGAGCCCCGATGCACCCTCTCAAGCCGAGCTTCAGGGGAATCAGCTGGTGACGAAGCTGCAAGCAACAACCGGTCGCAAGCTTGCTGGCAAATGCCTGTGTGGCGCGGTCCAATACACAGTGGCTGACGAGTTCGTCTACGCCGCCAATTGCCATTGTTCGAATTGCCGGCGTTCGACCGGTTCGGCCTTCAAGCCATTCGCCGGCATTGAACGCGACAAGCTCAATCTCACCAACGGCGCCCGCGATCTCATGATCTTTGGCGACGAAAGCGCCAACCACGATACACACTGCAAGCTGTGCGGATCGCTGCTCTATTCGGTTGTGCGCGAGGGTGCTTTCGCTCACGTCACCTTGGGAACGCTCGTCGATGGTCCGACGATCCGGCCGACCATGCACATCTTCGTCGGCTCCAAGGCATCTTGGTTCACAATCACCGACGATCTGCCTCAATTTGAAGAACACGCAACATAGGCTGCCCCATTCACCGGCGAGCGCGGTGACCGCAATCTCTTGCGTCGACTCATCAATCGGCTCACCATGCGGGCGAGGGCAAAAGCATTTATGGCCGGGCGCGGCATATCTGCGAGCTGACGGTCTGGCCACTGGGAAGACACGTTCCGGGAACGGGCAAGCGAAACGCTTGAAACTCGTTTGAAAGGAACGTTCCATGTCTGCTGCCACAATTCGACCGGCCAAAGCCGTTCAACCGGCTGGCCGACGCCTGTTCTTCCTCCTCGCTGTCGGCGCGATCGCACTGCTCACGCCAACTGCCTCGGCTCATGATGCCAAGCCGACCGCCGCGATGCCGCAAGGCTGGAGTTATCCATTCGCCTGCTGTGCGAACTATGATTGCCACGAGGTGCCGCAGACATCCATCAGCGAGCGCCCAGACGGCTATGTCATCAAGGATACGGGAGAGGTGGTTGCCTACAGTGACAAACGGGTCAAGAATTCGCCCGATGGCGAATTTCACTGGTGCGCCCATCAAGCTGGGCTCGACGCCGGAAAGACCATTTGCCTGTTTGTACCGCCGTCTTCCTTCTAATTAGGCGAGCCGTCAGCTTGCGGTGCATCCGCCAATTTTGACGGAAGCCCAGATCGCGCATGAACCCATGGTTTTGGATCATGCGCGAAGGCGGTGAGCGAACGGAGTCCGCTGACAGGCAGTTGTCAGGAGCGTTGCCCTTGGCCACCGGCGGCGGGCAATTGTCAGGAATCCTGTCATGATCATCAAGGCAAGTTGCCACTGCAAGGCGACCACATTCGAGGTTTCGCAGGCGCCGCAGGCCGTCACGCAATGCACATGCTCCTTCTGCTCGAAGCGCGGCTCTTTATGGGCCTACTACATGCCGTCGCAATTCAAGCTCACAAGCCCGCGTGCAAATGTCTCCTTCTATCAATGGGGTTCGAGAACCGAGAGACACGGGTTTTGCGCCACGTGCGGCTGCGGCACCTTCATCGAAAAGCAGGACTGGTCGACAGGAGAGGCGGATTTCGACAACCCGAGGATCAGCGTGAATACGCGCCTTCTGGACGACTTCGATCCAGACAAGATCGGAGTGGTCGTCATCGACGGCAAGAATCTCTGGTAGCCACTTCAGACCGATTGACGTCGATCGTGCCGCGAATGGATTTCCGGTCGGGAAAAGCCGCGGCTGCTGCTTTTCCTGTTCCGTTTTTCGCCGTATTTCATGGTACAAGGCATTGGAAGGGCTGATTTGGCGCGTCGCAAGCGACCGCGTTTTGAGAGGGACGATCCTATGAAAAAGACTGTGCTCGCCGTTGTGGCGACGGCTGTGCTTGTGAGCGCTTGCACCACCACCGACCCGTACACCGGAGATCAGAAGATTTCCAACACCGCTGCCGGCGCCGGCCTTGGCGCGCTTGCGGGTGCGGGCCTCGGCCTGCTCGCCGGCGGCAATGATCGCCGCAATGCGCTGATTGGCGCGGGCATCGGCGCGCTCGCCGGTGGCGCTATCGGCGCCACCATGGACCAGAACGAGGCCGAACTGCGCAGGCAGCTTCAGGGCACCGGCGTCAGCGTCACCCGTAGTGGCGACCAGATCATCTTGAACATGCCGTCCGACATAACCTTCAATGTCGACCAGGACGCGGTGAAGCCGGGCTTCTACCAGACGCTGAACTCCGTTGCCCTGGTTCTGAAGAAGTTCCGCCAGACCACCGTCGACGTTTTTGGCCATACGGATTCGACGGGTGGCGACCAGCACAATTTCGACCTTTCGCAGCGCCGTGCCTTGGCGGTCGCCAACTATCTGTCCGGCCAGGGCGTCGATCAGCGCCGCTTCGCTGTCACCGGTTTTGGCAAGACCCGTCCGGTCGCGTCCAATGCCACCGCCGAAGGTCGCGCTCAGAATCGTCGCGTCGAAATCCAGCTGTCTCCGCTCACCTGAGCCGTACGGTATTCAATACAAAACGGCCCCGAAAGGGGCCGTTTTCGTTTGGCTTTCTGAAAACCTGACCGCGCTCAGACCTTGGCACCGATCCGCATGAAGGCCGGCATGTCGTCTCCGAAGCCAACAGTTGCGTCATTGTCTTCCTGACGGTGGCGGGCAGGGCGGTTGTTGTCACGCTGCGGCCTGGTGTCGCCCCGCTCCGGCGCGCGTTGTTCGTTGCGATCCGACAAAACCTTTCGTTCGGTATTCTCGGAGCGGATCGATTCCTTGCGCGCGCGCCGCTCGCCGACGTCTGCGACGGCGGCTTCGGCGACGACCGGTTGTTCGTCGCGTACTGCCTCTGGCGCCTGGTCCTCGTTGCGCTTGGCGTGGCGTTCGCGTGGCTTGCGTTCGCCCCTGTCCTTGCTGTCGTCCTTGCGGCCGGCGCGACGCGGCGCGCCTTTGCCACGACGCGGGGCTTCATCCTCGCTTTCGCTTGCCACCACCGTCGACAAGTCGCCATCGTGCCACTCGATCTTGGTGCCGATCAGCCGCTCGATGGCGTCGATGTATTTCGTGTCCGACTTGGTCGCGATGGTGAAGGACTTGCCCGAACGTCCGGCTCGGCCGGTGCGGCCGATGCGGTGGACGTAGTCCTCGGCATGGATCGGCACGTCGTAGTTGAAGACATGGCTGACATCAGGGATGTCGAGACCGCGCGCCGCGACGTCCGAGGCAACCAGGTAGCGAAGCTTGCCGTCGCGGAAATTGGCAAGCATCTGCATGCGCGCGCGCTGGTCCATGTCTCCATGCAGCGCGCCGGCGTCGAAGTCATACTTCAACAGCGAGCGGAACAGTTCCGACACTTCGATCTTGCGGTTGCAGAAGATGATCGCATTCTTCAGTTCCGCGTCTTCCGCCCTGATCAGGTTGCGCAGCGTCTCGCGCTTGTCCCAGGGCTTCGAACCGGATTTGACCAGCCGTTGTGTAATGTTGGTGGCGGCGGACGCCGCTTTCGAAACCTCGACGCGCACGGGCGCGTGCAGGAATTTCTCGGTGAGCTTCGTGATTTCCGGCGGCATCGTCGCCGAGAAGAACAAGGTCTGCCTCGTGAACGGGATCATCTCGCAGATGCGCTCGATATCGGGAATGAAGCCCATGTCGAGCATGCGGTCGGCTTCGTCGATTACGAGGATCTCGACGCCGTTGAGCAAGAGCTTGCCGCGTTCGCGGTGGTCAAGCAGGCGACCGGGCGTCGCGATCAGCACGTCGGCACCGCGCTCCAGCTTCTTGTCCTGCTCGTCGAAGGACACGCCGCCGATCAGCAGGGCGATGTTGAGCTTATGGTTCTTGCCGTATTTGACGAAGTTCTCTTCGACCTGTGCGGCAAGCTCGCGCGTCGGTTCGAGGATCAGCGTGCGCGGCATGCGTGCACGGGCACGGCCCTTTTCCAGCCGGGTGAGCATCGGCAGCACGAACGAGGCCGTCTTGCCGGTTCCGGTTTGCGCGATACCAAGCACATCCTTCCCGAGCAGCGCATGCGGTATGGCGCCAGCCTGGATCGGCGTCGGCTCGGTGTAGCCGGCATCGGTGACTGCGGAAAGGACCTTCGGCGACAGGCCGAGGTCTGCGAAGGTCAACGCTTCTTGAGCGGTCGTGGTGTCTGAGGACAAGTGTTGTTGTCTTTGGCTGGTTCGGGGAAGCGCAACGGCATCCGTCGCGGCAAGCGCCACGCGCCTGCAAGATTGGTATTGCGAATAGGCGCAAGCCCGCGATTTGTCAACAGAAACGGGCAGGATTGGCACAATTGTGAAGTCGTAACCTTAATCGTAATGCTTAATCTCGCCGCCGATCGCTGCGTCGGCTCAGTAGCGGAACTGTTCGGCGAGAATGCGCTCGTTCCACGAGTGGTTGGGGTCGAACAGCAACGTCGCCGTCGCTGTTGTCGATTCCCGCACCGTCACAGAGGTCACGGCCTTGACTTCAGTGTGGTCCGCGGCGGCATTCACCGGCCGCTTTTCCGGCTCCAGAATGTCGAACCGCACGGTCGCCTTGTTGGAGAGCAGGGCGCCACGCCAGCGACGCGGGCGAAATGGACTGACCGGGGTGAGCGCAAGCAGTGGTGCATCGAGCGGCAGGATCGGCCCGTGCGCCGAAAGGTTGTAGGCCGTGGAGCCCGCGGGCGTCGCTATCATGACGCCATCGCAGCTCAATTCCTCAAGCCGCACTTGCTCGTCCACCGTGATGCGGATCTTTGCGGTCTGGTAGGATTGGCGCCAAAGCGCGACCTCGTTGATCGCCAGCGCCGAGATCGTTTCGCCCTCGGATGTCACCGCCAGCATCTCCAATGGACGGATCGTCTCGGCGACAGCGGCCGCGATACGTTCCGCCAGGCCGCCGCTGCGGTACTCGTTCATGAGGAAGCCGATGGTGCCACGGTTCATGCCGTAGACCTTCTTGTCCGTGCCCATCGTGTCACGCAAGGTCTGCAACAGAAAGCCGTCGCCTCCCAACGCGATGATGACGCCCGCCTCCTCGACGGATATCTCGCCGTAGCGTGCCGACAGGCTTTCCCGCGCTGCCTTGGCATCGGCTGTATCGGACGAGACGAAGGCGAAACGGCTGGCGGCTTTGCTCATGGCTCCCGGATGGCGACCGGTTGCCTGGGTCGCGCCAGCGTCGGGTTAACATGAGCGAGGCACGTCTGCAAAGGGAGACGCTGCGCTGCCCCTCACGGGCAAGGACGCCAGCGGATGATGGACTTGCTGCTCTCGCTTCATGTCACTGCATTAGCGAATGTGATGACTGTGATGGTTAAGATAGAGCTTAAGCACTCGTAAAGCAGCATCGATCATGTTAGCCGACAGTGGATGGGTAGCGTGGGGCCTAGCCAGTCGAGGCCAATATATTGCCGGTGACACGTCTGATCATCGTTTTTCTGATGTTGGGAAGCTTCGCGCTGGTCTTCTCGGAACTGGTGCGCCAGTCCGAACAGATGAGCTTCAGGCCTCAGCCAACTGCCTCGCGCTGTGGCGACGCCGTTGGAACGCCGTGCCCGCAACGGGCACTGTAAGCTGGCAAAATACAGCTGACCACCAGGTCGCGCAGGCCGGCAGCGGCGGATCAAAGGTTTGGTCTAGCTGCTGGTTCCAGCCACTATGCTCCCTTGGAGACTTCCTTCCTGGCGATGTCGTTGCGCGCCATGCCCCGTGTCCAATCCAGCAAACCATGCTGCGCAAAATCCTGTTCGCGCGTTGCAATCATAGCGCGTCACGGCGTACATGAACTGGACTTTGCAGACAGGATTCATTGCGGGCGCAACGCCTATCTTGCGTTCGAAAGGCATCGGCCGACGTTGAATGGCCGATATCGAGAGGAAGGGTTCCATGCGCAGCGTGTTGATTTCGGGTGGCTGCGGGTTCCTCGGCTCACATTTGATCGATCGCCTGTTGCTGCGTACCGATCTGGAAAGACTGGTGGTTGTTGACAATCTCTGGACCGGATTGCCGGGGAACATCGCGCATATCGATGATCCTCGCCTTGGCCTGGAGATTCAGGACGCCGAAAGCTTCGTGTCGCGGCATCTCTTCGACGAGATCATACATCTCGCATCACCGGCGTCGCCCGTGTGGTACATGCGTGAACCGGCACGCACCATCAAGGCCAACATTGGCGGAGCGCTCAATCTTCTGACCGTGCTCAAGCCAGGCGGCCGTTTTTGCTTTGCTTCAACCTCGGAGGTCTACGGTGATCCCCTGGTCTCTCCACAACCCGAGAGCTACAGGGGCTCCGTGGATTGCACCGGGCCCAGGTCGTCATATGACGAAAGCAAGCGCTGCACGGAAGCGTTGCTGTTCGAGCAGCAGCGCGTCAGCGCTCTCGACATTCGGGTCGCGCGGCTGTTCAACACATATGGACCGCGCACCCGCATCGATGACGGCCGCGCCGTTTCGAATTTCATCTGCCAGGCGCTGACAACCGGGATCGTGACTGTCTACGGCAAAGGCTCGCAATCGCGCAGCTGGGGTTATGTGGACGACATTGTCGAGGGACTGGCGCGGTTCTTCTGGCGCGACCCCATTGATCATCGGGGACCGCTCAACATAGGCAACAATTGCGAGATTTCAGTTCTGGAGATTGCGGAGTTCGTTTGCTCGCTCGTTCCAGGCAGCCGCATAGAGCACCATCCGCCGGCTCCGCAGGATCCCACCAACCGCTGCCCGGACCTGACCTTGGCCACGCGGGTCCTTCCGGGCTGGGAAGCAAAGACCGGCTATCGCGATGGAATCAGGCTGACCCTCGAATGGTTTCGAGAGCAGATCGCGGTCGGCGCGTCGACCCCTCAAGAACACGCTACGGCTGCTCTGGCTGAAGCCTTGCGCTAAGCATAGCCGGCCGGTTTGCCCAACTGGTCTTACGCCGAAGACACGCAACTATCGCGTCTGCAGCAGATGGCAGCCGACCTGCCGCTTCTGCGCCAGATATTCGTCGACAAGCTGGCGGTAGCGCACCTTGCCGAAGCTCGGAAAATGGCCGCCATGCACGACCGAGACATCGAGGTCGCGCATGCGCAGCAATGTCGCGACATAGTCATCGATGTCAGAGTGGTAGACGTCGTCGATCAGGGGGCCGTCATAGATGATGTCGCCGGAAAGCAGGGTGCCGGTCTTCTTCTCATAGAGCGCGATGCCGCCCGGCGAATGGCCGGGCGTGTGGATGACCTCGAAGGCACGGTCGCCGAGATCGATGATGTCGCCATGCGCGAGCAGGCGATCGGCAGGCGCTGGTCGAACGCCGTAACGCGCCGTGTCCCAACCTTGCGGCATGCCGTCGAACATCTCGTCGGTCGCATAGGTGCCGGCGGCCGTCCATTCGTTGCGCGGGTCGGCGAGGATCTCAGCCTCGGCCGCGTGCACGCACCGGTCGGGAAACTCGTGGTGGCAGCCGATATGGTCGAAATGCGTGTGGCTGGCCACGCAGGTCAGCTTCCGCTCGGTCACCAGCGACACATGGCGCCGCAGGCTGAAATGGCCGAGGCCGGTATCGAACAGCAGGTCACGGTCGCGGCCGCGCACGTGCCACATGTTGCAGCGGAAGAAGGGCTTGATCCATGGCTCGTGGATCAGCGTGATGCCATCAGCCATGCGGATGGTTTCGTACCAATCGGCAGCGCCGATGACAGGAAGTTCAGACATGACTCAGTTCGCCAGCAGGATGATGTCGCCAGCGTTGCACGAAACCGCAACGGTGTCGCCAGCCTGGATGGCCGCCGCGGCCGGGGTCTTGGCGATGAAGTGCAGCGCAGGGTCCTTGGTGGAAACCGCCAGTACACGCTTGAAGCTGCCCTGAAAGACCACATCACTCACCTTGGCCGTCCCCAGCTTGACGGTGCCTGCTGTGGCACCGAAGACAAGATGCTCCGGACGTATCGCCAGGGCAACAGAAGCGCCTGCCTGCGATGAACCGGGTAGCGAAACCGATCCAGCGGGCGTCGCAACCGTGATGGTTCCGTTGTCCGTCGCTGTCACTGTTCCCGAAACGAGCGTGCTTTCACCCATGAAGGTCGCGGAAAAGCGCGTCGCCGGCCGTGCGTAGACGCGTTCAGGCGGCCCTTCATCCTCGATGCGTCCGTCATTCATCACCACGCAATGGTCGGCGAGCGCCATCGCCTCTTCCTGGTCGTGAGTGACATGGATGAAGGCGGTGCCGACACGCTTCTGGATCGCCTTCAACTCGTCCTGCATCTGCCGGCGCAGTTTCAGGTCGAGCGCTCCCAGCGGTTCGTCGAGCAGCAGAACCGCCGGCTCGACGACGAGCGCGCGGGCCAATGCCACACGCTGCCGCTGGCCGCCGGAAAGCTGGTGCGGTTTCTTGTCGAAAGCAGAGCCCAATCCGACCAGCGCCAACGCCTCGCGCGCTCGTGCGGCGCGCGTTGCGCCATCGACGCCCTGCATGCGCAGTCCGAAGCCGACATTACCGCCGACGCTCATATGCGGGAACAGCGCATAGTCCTGGAACACGGTTGTTGTCGGCCGCTTGGCCGGTGGCACGGAGGTGCAGTCTTCGCCGCGGATGAACACCTTGCCTTCGCTCGGTGTGACGAAGCCGCCGAGGATGGACAGCAGCGTCGTCTTGCCGGAGCCGGAGGGGCCGAGCAGGATGGTGTAGCTGCCGGGTTCGATGGCGAGCGAGACGTCTTTCAGCGCTGCGTGTTGGCCGAAGCGGTGCGAGATGTTGCGGATATCGACAAGGGGGGCGCTCATGCCGGCTTTCTCCGCAGCAATGTCAACTCGAACAGCACCACCAGCGCAATGGACACCGCAAAGACCAGCGAGCCGACGGCATTGGTCTTTGGATTGAGGCCGGAGCGCAGCAGATTCCAGATTTCCACCGGCAGCGTCGTGTCGAAGCGGGTCAGCAGGAAGGAGATCACGAATTCGTCCCAGGAGAATGTCATTGACAGGAAGAAGCCGGCGAAGATGGCGGGCGCCATCACCGGCACGGTGATCAGCAGCAATACCTTCCATTCGGGTGCGCCGAGGTCGCGCGCGGCGCGCTCGATATTGATCTGGTGATCGCCCATCTGGCTGTAGATGATGGCGAAGCAGAGCGGCAGGTTGATCACCACGTGGCCAATGCCGGCCGACAACAGCGACTTTGGCACACCGGCCCAGTTGAACAGCACCAGCAGGCCCATGCCGATGATGAGATAGCTGACGGTCAATGGCAGTGTGATCAGTCCGCGCAACCAGCTGGAGCCGGGCAGAACGAAGCGTGCAAATCCCCAGGCCGAGAGAAAGCCAAGCGTGACGGCGGTGGCTGAAGAGAGAACAGCGACCATCAGCGAATTGACCAGCGCCGAAGTCAGCCGCGAGTCCGAGAGAACCGCGTCGTACCAGCGCAGCGACGGGCCGGTGAAGGGTGGGATTGGAAATGACGTCGCCTGCAGCGAAAACAGCACCAGCACGACCACCGGCAGGAAGATGAAGGCGTAGACGGCAAGGGCGTAGAGCCAAGAGGCGGTGCGGACGATCTGGCGCATGCTCAGGCCCGCTCGATCTTGAGCCAGCGCGCGCAGGCTAGGTAGGCGATGGTAACGACGGCCATCAGGATGATCGCCAGCGCCGAGGCGAGGGGAAAGTCGCCGCGCCGGCCGATCTGCATCATCACCAGTTGCGGCATCAGCAGCTCATTGTTGCCGCCAAGGATCTGCGGCGTGATGTAGTCGCCGATGCAAAGGACGAAGGTGAGGAAGGCGCCCACCATGATGCCCGACAAGGTCAGCGGCAGCACGACGTGCAGGAATGTGCGCACCGGCCCGGCGCCGAGATCGGCGGCGGCCTTGCGATAGCTCGGACTGAGCTGTTTGAGGTTGGCAAAGATCGTCAGCGTCAAAAGCATGACGAAGAAATGCACGAAGCCGGTGACGGTGGCCAACCGCGTGTTGGCGAGCTGCAACGGCTCGGCGAGCAGGCCGGACCCGGTCAGCGCGCGATTGATGACGCCGTTCTGGGCGAGCACCAGCAGCCAGGAATAGGAGCGCACGACATAGGAGGTCCAGAACGGCAACACCGCCAGCATCAGCGCCAGCCGCTGCCAGCGTTCCGGCACCTGTTCCGCAAGGATCCACGCGAAGGGATAGGCAAGCAGCACCGAGACCACGGTGACGATCGCCGTCACCTGCAGCGAGTTCACCATTGCCTGCCAATAAGACGGGTTGGTGAAGAACTGGCTGTAGTTGGTGAGCGTGAAGCCGCCGCCTTCATGCGCCGTGAGGCTGGAAAGCCCCATGGCGATGAAAGGCAGGACGAAGAACAGCAGCGTCCAGCCGAGCGCCGGCGTGACCAGCGCCCAGGGCAGGGCACGCCCATTGTTTCCAGCCGAGCTCATGAACTGCAATCGCTCACTTCGCCTGCAGCATTTCGGTCCACATGTCCTGCATCTTCTTGTCGAGATCGGCGTTCGGCGCGGGATAGGCCTGGGCTCGGGCGAGGAATTCCGGCTGTTCGTCGAAGCGCAGGATCTTCTTCTGGTCGTCGGTCAGCGCCGCCTTGGTGTTGGACGGCATGCCCCAGTAGCAGGAGGAGGTGGCCAGGCGCGCCTGGCCCTCGGGGCTCATGATGTACTGGATGAACTTCAGCGCCATGTCCTTGTTCTTGGAGTCCTTGAACATGGCCAGCGACTGCGACCAGAGAACCGCACCTTCCTTCGGGATGGAGAAGTCGAGCGCAGGGTTTTCCTTCGCCAGTCCCGCCGTTACCCATTCGCCGCCGCCGACCAGTATGTCGACCTCGCCGGTTGCCAGCGCCGTCTGGCTGGCGGTCACTTCGCCGACCAGCTTGGCATTGGCCTTCATCTTGAGAAGCTCGGCCTTGAGAGCGGGAAGGTCGGCTTCTGTAAGGTCAGCTGTCTTCTTGCCGATGGCAAGTGCGGCCATGCCGATGACCGGCAGATAATAATCGTAGATGGCGACCTTGCCATTGTATTTGTCTGATGTCAGCGATGCCAGCGACTGCATGTCGGCCGGATCGACCTTGGTCTTGTTGTAGCCGATCGTATTGTAACCGAACTTTTCGGTGATGCCGTAGCGCTTGCCGCCGACGATGGTCGAGCCGTCCATCTTCACCTGTGGGAACATGTCGGCCAGCGGCAGCTTGTCTTCCGGCAGCGGCTCAAACAGGCCCTTTTCGACGCCGCGCGGCACGTCGATGCTGTCGATCACCATCACATCCCAGTCACCCGGCTGCGACTGTTCGACGATGGCGAGACCTGCACCGGTGCCCTCGAACTCCTTGACGTTGACTTTGACGTTGTTGGCCTGCTCGAAAGGCTGCAGCAGCGCCGGGTCCGAATGATCGCACCAGATCAGCGCGTTGAGATCGGCGGCCTGGGCGATGCCGCCGGCCGCCAACAGAAGTGCCGTGGCGGCGCAGGCAGTGCGCAACCGGGCGTTCAGGATGGACAGCGGATTCATGGATGCGGATTTCATGGACATCGAGTGTTCTCCCTTGCCTTTGTGGCTTCTTGCAAAAAATTGAACCAATTCTAAAATTGAGTCAATTCTGTTTTTGTGGCAAGAGGCTGATATGAGCGGATTGCGAGCAAGGCAAAAGGCCGATCGGCATAGGCGCATCATCGAGGCGGCGGCGGCGCTTTTTCGCGAGGCCGGCTATGAAGGCGCCAAGATCGAGGCGATCGCCACGCAGGCCGAGGTCTCGATCGGTACGATCTACAACTACTACCAGAACAAGGGTGACATCCTCGGCGCCATCGTCTCGCTGGAAGTCAACGAAGTGCTCAATGCCGGGCGCGGGGTGGTCGCCAACCCGCCGGCCAATGTCGGCGATGCCCTGGACACGCTGGTCGGCATCTACATCGAACACTCCTTGCACTATCTCAGCAAGGAGATGTGGCGGCAGGCGATGGCGATCTCGACGCAACTGCCCGACAGCCCCTTCGGCCAGGCCTACACCGCGCTCGACCGATCGCTGACCGAGCAGATCAGCGCGCTGATCGCCCGGCTGCAGTCGCTCGGCTTGGTGCGGCAGGATATCGACGGGCAGGCGCTCGGCGAACTGATCTTCAACAACATGAACATGATGTTCATCGAGTTCGTGAAACGCGACGAGGCGAGGATTCCTGAGTTGCGGCTCGCGATACGCAGGCAGAACCGGATACTGGTTGCGGCGATTGCGGCGTGACGGGGCTGTCAGGGGCTGTCAGGGGCCGGCAGGAGAGGGCTGGCCTTCGGCTAAAGATGCACCGGTGAGATCAAGCCCCTCTTGAGCCTGCAACAAAAGATGATACAACTCAAGGGTGCATTGGAGGGAGGGGTTGATGCAATTTTCTATTTGGCATTGGGCAATACTGCTGCTTCTGATTGGTGTGCCTGTCTACTTTGCCGTTCGATCGGCGACCAAGCCTTCACAGAAGCCAACGAGTCTGGTGGGGTTCGGAGGCTGGCTGATGCTGCTTGCCATCGCCCAGGCATTGTCTCCACTACGTACGCTCGCAGCATTGAGTACGTCGAGTGAAGGCTACCAAAAACTGATGACACTTCCGAACGGCGCCTTGGCGACGTACGGAGAGATTGCCTTGTTGCTGGCATTCCTGGTGTTCCAGTTGGTTGTGTTGGTTGCGATGCTGCGGCGAAGCCCGCGTTTCAAGCAGTTGTTCCTGTGCCAGTGGATTGCAATCCCTGTGGTGTTTGTCCTGGATACGGTTTGGATTTCGATGGTTCTTGGCATCCCGATAAGCCAAACTCTCGAAGGCGGTGCAGTGGCCGCACTCATGACCTCGTTTGTGCTGACCGGCATTTGGGTCGCTTACGTCTACAAGTCGGCCAGGGTGAGGAACACGTTCAGAGCGGTGACGGCATCCCGTCAACTTAAAGGTGTATAGAGGCACCTGCGACCGGCAATCTATTTTCGGGGAACGTTGAACCCGAAAGGCTCTGGGCTCTGGTGATTCGTATACGGCGGATTGGTGCTCCCGGCGGGCGTTCTGGATCGCGACACAGGTTTGTGGGCGTGGTTCCTCCAAACTCACACCGTAACACTTCTCATTCATCTTCTTCTGCCCAAATCGTTCTCGTCTCGAGGCTCAGTGAAAGTCAGCGCGGCGAAACGGCGGTTCGAAAACGCTCCGCGAAGTGACGACATGATTGGCCGCCGGACCGACGCAAACATCCAGCGCCGGGTGCGCGCCGAAAAGATGTTGACTGTATAGTTAGTCATGTTATCCCTGTTAATGTCGATCGGGTTGGACAGCCGGCTTGCCGGTGAATGGCCACTTAGAAGCGCGAGGGGAATATCTTGGCAGCCATCCGGCCTGCCGCTGCGGCAAGGCGTCGCCTCCTTCCTTTATCTTCAGCAGGAAACGGACCTGAGGCCGCGTTGCCGCCGGTCCCAACAATGGGAGCAAGTAAGCATGAACTGGAAACTGACCGCGACGGCTGTCGTCCTGTCGCTGCTGAGTGCGGGCGCTGCCCGTGCCGACGGCGAACTCAACATCTACAATTGGGGTAACTACACCAGCCCCGATCTCATCAAGAAATTCGAGGAGACCTACAAGGTCAAGGTTACGGTTACCGACTACGACTCCAACGACACCGCATTGGCCAAGGTCCGCCAGGGCGCTTCCGGTTATGACATCGTGGTACCTTCGGCCAGCGTCATGCCGGTCTGGATCAGCGAAGGTTTGCTGCTGGAGACCGATCCCAACAAGATGGACAACTTCAAGAACGTCGATCCAAGATGGGTTGACGTGCCGTTCGACCCGGGCCGCAAATATACCGTTCCGTGGCAATGGGGCACGACCGGCGTTTCGGTCAACAAGTCGGTCTATTCCGGCGATATCAACACCTCTTCCATCTTCCTTGATCCGCCGTCGGAGCTTGTCGGCAAGATCAATGTCGTCCCCGAAATGGGGGACATCATGTTCCTGGCCATCGCCTATGAAGGCGGCAAATATTGCACTGATGACCTGCAAGTGCTGAAGAAGGTCCACGACAAATTGATCGAGGCGAAAGCGAAATGGCTTTCGCTCGACTATGCGGCCGTCGACGGCCTGGGCAGGGGTGACATCGCCGCGGGCGTCAATTGGAACGGTATATCGCTTCGGCAACGACTGCAGAATGACAAGATCATCTACGGATATCCGAAGGAAGGTTATCCGATCTGGATGGACAATGTCGCCGTCCTCAAGGACGCCAAGAATGTCGAGAATGCCAAGCTCTTCCAGAACTTCATCATGGATCCGCGGAACGCCGCGTTGATCTCGGCCTTCGCGCGCTACGCAAATGGCATCAAGGGCTCGGAAGCCTTCATGCCCGACGACATGAAGAACGCGCCGGAAGTGATCGTCCCGGCTGAATTCGCTGCCAAGGGCCAGTTCATGCAGGCCTGCCCGTCGAATGTGCAGGCGCTCTACACGAAGATCTGGACCGACCTTCAGAAATAGCCTGCAGAGCTTTCCCCGCGCCGCGACACGCGGCGCGGCCATCTCCATTCATTTGAGCAAAAGCGATCCGGCGATCGCAGGAGACTTTTCATGACCGATCTCGACCTTTGCTACATGCCGGCCAGCGAAGCGCTGCGGCTGTTCAAGGCGAAGAAGCTTTCGCCCGTCGAACTGATGCAAGCCACCATCAGTCGCGCCGAGGCCATCAAATCCACGATCAACTGCCTCACCTTCACGCATTTCGACGAAGCCATGGATCTGGCGCGGAAGGCCGAGGCCAAATACGCCAGGGGCGCCAGGACTGGCACTCTCGAAGGGCTGCCCATCGGCATCAAGGACGAGAGCTACATCAAGGGCAAGCCGACCTCGCACGGCTCGCTTCTGTCCAAGGATGCCATCGGTGGCCACACGTCGACGATGAATGAGCGCATCATGAAGGCGGGCGGGATCGTGCATGCGCGTACGGCCACGCCGGAATTCAGCTGCGCCGGCTACACGTGGTCCAGGCGCTGGGGCGTGACACGCAATCCATGGTATCCGGACTTCACGCCGGGCGGCTCGTCCGGCGGCTCGGCGGCGACGCTGGCCTCGGGCACAGCCTCGATCGCGACCGGCTCGGACATTGGCGGGTCGATCCGCATTCCGGCGTCAGCTTGCGGTCTTGTCGGCTTCAAGCCGCCTTATGGGCGAAACCCGGATGATCCGCCCTTCAATCTCGATTTCTATTGCCACACGGGTCCATTGGCGCGCACCGTCAAGGACGCGATCCTGCTGCAGAATGTCATGGCGGGACCGAGCCCGCTCGACATCGCCACGCTTCGGCCCAAGCTGCGCCTGCCGCTCGACTACAAGCCGATCCGCGGCTGGAAGATCGGGCTTTCCATCGATCTCGGCTCATATGAGATTGATCCGGAGGTGCGCAAGAACACGCTTGTGGCGTGCGACGTCTTCCGGTCGCTGGGGGCAACGATCGAGGAGGTCGATCTGGGCTGGGGCGATGAAGTTCTCAAGGCCGCCATGATGTATCTTGAACATCTGTTCGGTGCGTCGCTGTCGCAGCTGCTCGGCCGGCATGCCGACGACATGACCAGCTATGCCCGCAAGTTCGCCGAGGACGGGCAAAAATCGAAAGCCACGGATTTCGTCGCAACGCTGGATGTTGCCGCCAGGATGTACCTGACCCTTGGCCCGCTGCTGGAAAAGTATGATGTGCTGATCTGCCCGACGAATGCAATTCCGGCGGTACCGGCGGAGTTCGACCAAACCAGGGATATTGTCGAGATCAACGGGAAGCAGGTGAATCCGTCGCTTGGCTGGGTGCTGACGACGCCGTTCAACATGATGAGCCGTTGCCCGGTGCTGTCGATACAATCGGGCAGGGCGTCGAATGGCGTGCCAACAGGAATCCAGATCGTCGGACGGACCTATTGTGACGCCGATGTGTTTCAGGCAGCAATGGCTTATGAGACTGCGCGGGGCCAATGGTATGGTAACGCGCAGACACGACCGGCGCTTTGATCGCGGATAGGTAACACACGCAACGGAGATTTGCGCGCCGGCTCCTTCCATGGTGTGCCAGCGAGATATCCACTGCAGGGTTTGAACGGGACTGGATGACAATGGCGCAACGCAAGGCAACCGTGGCACCGGAGACCCGCAAGGTTGCAAATGCCGATGGCAAGGGTTCGAAACCCGCCGCCGGCCTCAGGGACCGTCGGCGCGAACGTGGCGAGGCGAGCATCCAGCGGATCATCGATGCCACCATCGAGCTCATTGCCGATGAGGGGCTCGCAACCGTCACCATGCAACGCATTGCCGAGCATGTAGGCTCGTCCAACGCACTGGTCGTGTTTCACTTCCGCAGCAAGGAGAACCTTTTCAGGGCGGTGCTGCAGTATCTCAGCGATCAGTACGACGAACTCTGGGCGCGCCTGGTTCGAGCTCCAGACCTATCGCCGGTTCAGCGGCTGATGGGCGCGCTCGAATGCGCGAAGAGATTTTCACGACTGCATCCCAAGTGGGTGTCGGTCTTCGTCGTCTTCTCCAGCGATCGCAAGAGCATGCAGATCTACAACGAAATCGGCATGCCGAATGATCTCGCCTACACGGCCGAGGCGCGTCAATTTCTCATCGAAATCGCTGAAATAGGCGGCTACAGCGACGTCGATACGGATACGCTGGCCGAGAGCCTCAACTATCTCGTACACGGCGCATGGTTCTGGGACCACCTGAACCCGCCGGAAGGCCGATCCGATGTGCTGCGCAAGACGACGCTGATGCTGCTGCATCAAGCATTTCCAAGGCATTTCGATCTGGCCTCGCGCGGCTGAGCGCAAACCTGTGGCTTGGGCGGCGGGACTACAATCCCTTTTCGACCCGACCGAGATGCCGAATCCGTCTCACGTCCGCTCGAAGTGCAGAATATAGAGTTTTCGCGTCTTCTCGTGAATGGTCCACTCGCCCTGCCAGCCCTTGGGCAGGACAAGCATCTCCCCAGGGCCTACGTCCTCGATGCGACCATCGGGACCGTGCAATGAGACACGGCCCGACACGATGTGGCAGGTTTCGGAATTCGTGTCGCGCGCGGCCGTGAACCGGCCGGGCGTGCACTCCCACACACCCACCTCCAATGTCCCGTCCGGCGAGGTCCATAGTGTCCTTGAGGCCTCGACCTGCTCCCCGCTGATCGAAGTCGGCTTGGGTTCCGGCGCACCGAGATCGATGGAAGCGAGGTGGGCAAAGGTTTGGAAGTCGGTCATGACGGTCTCCGGGCAGGCACTGAAATGCTTGTAGGGATTATGTGCGGATTGACTGGTGCGACAGCTTCCGATCGGATGGCGCTGCTGGCTCAATGTCCTGTGATGCGGTCGGCGATCCCTGCCAGCTTCGATGTGTGCGCCAAGCCGGCTTCCTCGCGTTCATCAGCCATGCGGTAGAGCTGGTACATCGAATGGACGCCGAGCCAACGCATTGGCTCTGGTTCCCATTTGCTGACCTGACGATTGACCCAGGGCAGGCGGGTCAGTTCGGTGTCGCGGCGCAGGATGAGGTCGCGCAGCGTCCGGCCTGAAAGATTTGAACTCGAGACCCCGAGCCCGACATAGCCTCCGGCCCAGCCAATGCCGGTTTGAGGATCGAGGCCAGCTGTCGTGCACCAGTCGCGCGGCACGCCAAGCACACCGCACCATGCATGGTCGATGCGAAGCCCGGCGGTCTGTGGCAGACGGCGGGTGAGGATCGCGTGCAGGCTTTCGATCGTCGCCTGCTGCGTCTGGCCACGCACGTCCGTTCTTGAACCGTAGCGATAGGGCACGCCCCGGCCGCCCATGGTGATGCGACCTTCCCGGGTGCGCTGGGCGTAGCAATAGGCGTGCGCGGCATCGCCCAGCAGTTCGTGACCTTCCCAGCCGATTTCGTCCCACAGGGATTGCGGCAGCGGCTCGGTGATGATCTGCGCACTGTTCAGCGCCAGCCAGAGCCGCTCATTGCCGGGAATGCCGGCGGTGAAGCCTTCCGTGGCGCGGATGATGGTGGGCGCGCGCACCGTGCCGCGATTGGTCGTGACCTTTCCCTTTTCGATGCCGGTCACGGTCGTCTGTTCATAGATCGGCACGCCAAGGCGCTCGACCGTTGCGGCCAGGCCACGCACGAGCTTGGCTGGCTGCACGCGTGCCGTGCCGTGATGAACAAAGCCGCCAAGCACATTCTTGATATTGATGCGGGCCTTGGCTTCTTCCTGGCCGATCATGGCGATGCGATCCCGCGGCACATTCCAGCCGATCGCGTCCTCGTAGGCAGCCTTGATCCGTTCCAGCTGCGGCTTGTTGGTAGCGACCGTCAAATTGTCGACGCGGCGGATATCGGCGTCGATGCCCTCGGCTTCGGTCACCGCAATCACTTCGTCGACCGTGCCATGCATGGCCGTTTCCATGTCGATGACGGCGCCACGGGTCGAGGTCTTCAGATACTTTTCCCGCGACCAGCTAAAGCCGCCGGACAGCCAGCCGCCATTGCGGCCGGAAGCGCCGAAGCCGGCGAATTCCCTTTCGACGATGGCGATGCGGATCGAAGGGTCGGCCTTCTTCAGGTAGTAGGCCGACCAAAGGCCGGTATAGCCCGCGCCGACGATGCAGACATCGGCTTCGAGGTCGCCTGGAAGCGGCGCGCGATAGGCTGGCAGGCCGCCAATGTCGGCATACCAGAACGAGACGTTGCCGTTGACCTTGGCATCCATGTTTCAAAATCCTGCAGGGGTAAGAAGTGTCAGGTCATCGTCATGTCGGCGCGATCGTCGTCGGCAAGAAGCTTTGCATCGACGGTGGACCAACGCAGATCGACTGTGTCGCCAATGGAGAAAGGCTGGGCTTCCAGGGAGGAGCGCACGATGGCGACTGAACCATCGCGAAGCGTTACCTGGTACTTCGAACCCGATCCCAGATAGATCGCTTCGCTGACCTGAGCGGCGAGGCTGTTCTGCCCTTCGGTCAAAGGCGCATTCGCGCTGGCAAGCGACAGTTTCTCCGGACGCAGCAGCACCACCGGTTTCTGGCCGTTGGTGAGTTTGCCCCTGGCAACGATCTTCTGGCCGGCAATCGTCAGGCTGGTCTCGCCTCCTGACGTTTCAGCCGCGCCGCGTAAACTGGTCGACTCCCCGATGAATTTCGCCACGAACAAGGTCGTCGGCTCGTCATAGAGCTGGCGGCCGGTTCCCACCTGCTCGATACGCCCCTGGTTGAACACGGCGATGCGGTCGGACAGAACCAGCGCCTCTTCCTGGTCATGCGTCACATAGACGAAGGTGGTGCCGAGTTCGCGATGGATGCGCTTGATTTCCAATTGCAGCCATTCGCGAAGCTTCTTGTCGAGCGCGCCGAGCGGCTCGTCCATCAGCAGCAGTGGCGGATCGAAGACGATGGCGCGGGCCAGTGCCACGCGTTGTTGCTGGCCGCCGGAAAGCTCGGCAGGATAGCGATGCGCGAAGTCGGCCATCTTGACCATGTCGAGCGCCCGCGCGACGTGGCGGTCGCGCGCTTGCTTGTCCATGCCGCGCAGTGTGAGCGGATAGGCAACGTTCTTTCCAACGGTCATGTGCGGAAACAGTGCGTAGTGCTGGAAGACCACGCCGATGTTTCGCTTGTGCGCCGGTAGCGCGACGATGCTTTTCCCGCCGACGGCGAGGTCGCCGGAGGTCAGGTCCGTAAAACCCGCCACGACGTTGAGCGTGGTGGTCTTGCCTGATCCGCTGGGGCCGAGCAACGTCATGAACTCGCCGGGCTCGATGTGCAGGCTGACGTTGTCGAGAGCGGTGAAATTGCCGTAACGCTTGGTGGCGCCTTGAATGTCGATGGCCGCGCCGCGTTCTCTGGTGTTGGACGCAGACATCTCAACTCCTCTTCGATTTAGAGCTGATGATCAGCCCGGCGCTGATGACCAGCGTCGTGGCTATGAAGATGATCGTACCGACCGCTGTCACCGTGGGATCGGCGTCACGGGTGATGCTGGTGAAGATCTGCACGGGCAACGTTTTCAGATATGGGCTGGTGATGAACAGCGCCACGATGATCTCGTCGAAGGAGGTCACGAAGGCAAACAGCAGTCCGGACAGGATGCCGGGTGCGATCAGCGGCAAGGTCACGGTGCGGAACGTGGTGAAGCGGCTGGCGCCAAGGCTTGCCGCTGCCGTCTCCAGCCGCACGTCGAAGACTTCCAGGCTTGCCGAGACGGCGATGATGACGAAGGGGATCGCCAGCATCGTGTGGGCGATGACGAAGCCGGTGGTGGTGCCTACCAGTTGGTAGTCGAGATAGACGGCATAGATGCCGATCGCCAGCACCACGCCGGGTACGATCATCGGCGTGATCAGGATGGCGCGCAGCAGGCCGGCGCCGGAGTGCTTCATGCGGCTGAGGCCAAGCGCCGCCAGCGTACCGATCACTGTGGCCGTGATGGCAACGAGCCCCGCGACCCTGAGCGAGTTGAAGAAGCTCGAAAGCCAATCCGGGTTGGTGAAGAAATTCTCGTACCACTGCCAGGAGAAGCCGGACGGCGGGAAGGCCAGCGACTTCTTCTCGTTGAACGACATCGGGATGATGACCAGTGTCGGCATCACCAGCCATACGGCGACCAGCAGGCAGAACAGGCCGAGTATGATGCGGAACGGCGTCTTCATGATCTGGACGCCTGCTTGTGGCGCTGGCGCATCAAGGGTGCGGCGAGCGCCAGCAGCACGAAGGTCGCGACCAGGAGCACGACGCCCATGGCGCCGCCACGACCCCAATTGAGCAGGCTCAGCACCTGGCTCTGCACCAGCGTCGACAGCATCGTGCTGCGTGGCCCGCCGAGCAGGGCCGGCGTGATGTAGAAGCCGAGCGACAGGATAAAGACGATGATGGCGCCGGCGAATACGCCAGGCAGCGACAGCGGCAGATAGACTTGGAGGAAGGCACGCGAAGGCTGCGCCCCAAGGCTGCGCGCCGCCTGGACAAGGCGCAGGTCGATGCCGCGCATGACCGAGTAGAGCGGCAGGATCATGAACGGCAGCAGCACCTGCGCCATACCTATGACCACGCCGGTCTGCGTGCGGATCAACTTCACGGTATCAAGCCCGAGCAGGTTGATCACGGAATTGATGATGCCGGAATCCTGCAGCAGGATCACCCAGGCCAATGTGCGCACGACGCCGCTGACCCAGAACGGCACCAGCACGCACAGGATGAGGACAAGTCGCATGCGCGGTCCGACTGCGGTCATGAGATAGGCGTAGGGATAGGCGGCGATCACGCAGACGATCGTGACCCATGCCGCGATGGAGAAGGTGCGCCACAGAACCGTGACGTTGACCGGCGTGGAAAAGAACCAGACGTAGTTCTGCAGGCCCCAGGCCGGATCCGAAAAACTGCGGAGCACAATTGTCAGCAGCGGATAGCCCATGGCTGCGATGAGCAGCAGCAGGGCCGGCATTGCCAGTAGCGAGGGATAGGCGGAGAGCCACGGGCGCCGCCGAGAGGCCAGCGCGCCGCCCGCCGGCCGGGAGCTTTCGCGCCCGGCCGTGGATGTTTGTGATGATTGGCTCACGCCCTTACCCCGCGGTCCAGTCGGCTCAGTTGCCGGCCATCAGAGCCGTCCACTTGTCGGACGCGGCAGCAAAATTGGCGACCCAGAACTTGATGTTCTGCTGATAGCCCTGCTTGGCGTGGTCCGGCGAGTTGGTCAGGAAGGCGGCGACGGAAGGATCGACCTTCGGTTGCGCCTCGGTGTTGATAGGCGAATAGGATGTCTGCTCCGTCAGGATTTCCTGCGACTTCTTGCCGAGATAGGCATTGATAAGCGCGTAGGATGCATCCGTGTCCTTAGCTCCGACCGGGATGGTCAACTGGTCCATGACGACCAGCCAGTCCTTCCACACCGGCGTATAGGCAGCGCCGTTCTTGACAGCGGTCATGGCGCGGCCCGTCCACATGATGATCATGTCGGCTTCGCCGGATTCGGCGAGCTGCTGGGATTCAGCGCCGGTCTTCCAGAAGATCGTGTCCGGGCCGATTGCCTTGATCTTGGCGATGCCCTTGTCGATATCCGCGGCCGTCATGTTCTGGACCGAGCCGCCATCGGCCAGGATGCCTTGTTCGATAAGCCCGCCGACCGGGCTTCCGCTGCCGTCGATGGCGCGTATGCCGGGAAATTTCTTGGTGTCGAAGAAATCCTTCCAGTCCTTCGGCGGATTATCCTTGTAGGTCGAGTTCTTGTACATCAGCACGGCGCCGTAGTTCATCGCCGGCACGCTGCACTCACCGACCTGTCCGGCCGGGATCTTCGAGATGTCGATCTTGGTCAGGTCGAGTTTCTGGAACAGTTTTCCGCAATGCACGAAGGGTGGAAGATCGTCGGTATCGACGACATCCCAGGTCACATTGCCGGACTCCACCTGTGCCTGGAGCTTTGCGATTTCGGTCGGGCCGTCGTTCAGCAGCTTGACGCCGCTCTTGTCGACAAACTCCTTGAGGGCGGCGACCTGGCCGTCCTGATAGATGCCGCCATAGGAAACGAAGGTCAGCGTCTTTCCTTTCAGCGACCCGTCGACGACTGTGCCGGCCGGCGGCGCGCTCTGCGCATAAGCACCTCCGGTCGCAATCGCCGCGAGCGCTGTCGCGCCGACAATCTTCGCAAGCGTTGATCTGTATCCCATATTACTCATCCTTCCCAAACTCGCCTTTTGCATTAGGCAACCCGGCCGCGAGTGGTTTCCGGGCTACATATTCGTCGAGATCGATGGTGCCGCTGGTTGGCGGCGCGATGATCCAAAGCACCTCGGCGGGCGTGGTGCCCACATTCACCGTCTTGTGCGGCGTCGATGTCGGGTATTCGATGCTGTCGCCCTCATCGAGAATGAAGGTCTCGGAGCCGAGCGTCAGTTCGACCCGCCCGCGCAAAACCAGGAACATCTCATGCGCGTTGCCATGAGTGTAAGGGGCATCTCCGGTCGAGCCGCCGACGTCAAAATGTCCGCAATAGACCTCGACGTCGCGGATCGGACGGCGCGACAGCAGTGTCTTGCGATAGCCCTCGCTGACCGGCAGGGCCGGGCGCTCGGCGCGCGTCAGCACTGCGTGCGGCGTTGCCTTGCGTTCATCGAAAAGGTCGGAGAGGCCGATGCCCAGCGCGTTGGCTATCAGCATCAGCGTGCTGGTGTTGGCGCCGGAGAGACCGCGTTCGAGCTGGCTTAGGAAGCTGGCGGTGGTGCCGACAGTGTCGCCAAGCTGGCGCAGGGTGAGCCGTCGCGCGGTGCGATAGAACTTGACGCGATCGCCCAAAATCGTGGACCGGCGCGCTTCCATGCTGGACATTGCGCTGTCGTTGTCGCTGTGATCCTGGACGATTTTCATGGGGGGCCCGCAGTTCACTTTACAAGCTATTAAGTGAACTGCGGGATGGCAAGCGGATTCGCGCCACACTTCCAAATCGGTGGTGGGCACGCTGGGATTGGGCGGTGAGCTTTCATCGCGCCAGCGTCCGGATCGTGCATTGGGCTGGTCCGGACTCGCACGCGATTCGACTGGGTCAGTCGCTCTTCTGATTGTCCGAACGAATGTTGCGACGAGGAAAAGGGGTACGTCGTCGAGCCGTGCGGGAACGGACCAGTGCCCGTTCCCGCCGACGCGTGGTGGGATTAGCGATAGCGCCAACCGCCGTGTACCCAATAGCGATGCCCCCAATAACGGCCGCCGTACCAATAACCGCGACCGGGATAGAACGTGCCCACGACAGGGCCGGGGACGACGACTACCGGACCGCGATTAGGGCGGCACCCGCCATACGGCCCACGATGAAATCCGATGCCGCAGCCACCACTTGCTTCAGCAGGAGCAACTGCCGACAGGGCGGCTCCGACAGCAAAGGCGATCAAAACTATCTTTCTCATAATGTCCTCTCTTTGGGTCGCACGACACGTTGTTCCGAAGTGGTGCAGAACCTTAAACGCCGCTCGCGCGCTTTTCCGTCGCGGCGAATTTTGACCTCCGGCAAGTGTGCTGCTGTCGTGGGTCTGGCATGGCAATAAAGGAGGCCATGAGTGGAGATGATGAGGACGCCCACATCCGCAAAGGCGGATTGTCAGTCAGGCTTGCGTTATCCTTGTGAGAAACTGGTGCCCCCGGCAGGAATCGAACCCGCGACCTTCGGTTTACAAAACCGCTGCTCTACCAGCTGAGCTACAAGGGCACGGCGCACCGGTTAGCATATTTGCCGCGCCAGTAAAGACAAAAGTCCGTTTTTCACCACCTGCGTGGCGGATGAACAGCCTGCATCGGCACCCTGAAAACCGCCAACTGGCCTCCTATATAGGGATCAGGTGCAATCGCAGGGGCGAGGTATCGGATGATCCGTCTTGTCGTCATTGCCATGGTCATTGTTGCGGTCTGGGCGTTGCTGGTGAAGCTCATCAAGGATTTGAAGAGCGCCAACATCGACTGGACCGGCGTCACCACCATCATCGGCTTTATCGCGCTTGCCTTCTGGCTTCGCCATCTCACCGGTATGGGCTGAGCACCAGCGCTTGCGGCATTCGGCCGCCGTCTACCGGCCCGGGCGGAGCGATTCGTCCTGCCTTTGAGAATTCCTTCCTGAACCTTTTTCGGTGCCTCGACGACTGATTGTCAGAGGCGAATGGTCGCCTCGATCAAAGGATCCAGGAGATCACCATGTTCAAGCGCAGTTTCGTTTCCGCTCTTATCGCAATCTTCGTTGCAACCGGCGCGCTGGCCGTCACCGTCCAGTCTTCGTCGGCCTACGGCATGCACCATCATCATCATCACTACGAGGATTACGAATACTACCAGGACTACCCGGATTCCGGATGGTGGTTTTATCATCACCACCACCATCATCATCACTACCTCATCTATTGAGCATAGGCTGATGGCGTGACTGAAAGACCAGTTCAGGAAAGGGCGGCTTCGGCCGCCCTTTTTTGCATCTGTATGCCGGCGCGATCATCGTCGACGATTGGCGCCTTATGTCCACCTCCAACCGGCCGATCGTTGTCCATTCAAAAAATCAAAAAAATCGTCGAACCTTTTTTCTTGCCGCAACGACAGATGATCAAGAGGCGGATGGCTCGCTTCTGTCAACGAAACAAGGAGATCGTCATGTTCAAGCGCACAATCGTTTCCGGCCTCGTCGCCACCACCGTTGCCGCCACCATGCTGGCCGGCACCATCCAGCCCTCGGCTGCTCATCCCCTGCATTATCATCACGGCTACGGCCTGGGCATTGGCATCGCTGCCGGCGTCGGCGGCTTCCTGCTCGGCAGCGCACTCGCACAGCAGCAGCCACAGACCGTCTATGTCGACGAAGAAGGCGGCTCGTGGCATGTCCGTCGCTGCTTCGAACGTTACGACAGCTACGATCCGGACTCGAACACCTATATCGGCCACGACGGCTATCGCCACTATTGCCGGCTTTGAGAGGGAGGCTACTGTTTCAACCAGCCAGAAAAAAGGGGCTCCTCGCGGCCCCTTTTTTGCTGTCCGAAGGTCGAACCGCGCCGCTTGCGGAATGCCGCATCGTCGAGCGCGCGATTGTCTCATCCTCAGGATGGTCTTGTCCCACCGATCATTTTCGTCACGTCGGCCGCGGCATCGCGCACCAACGGCCCGATCTCGGCCAGTCGTTCCGGTGTCACCCGCACTGTCGGTCCCGAAACAGACACGCCGCCGATCGGTTCGCCGAATTCGTTGAAGATGGCGGCGGCAACGCAACGCATGCCCGGGTGCCGTTCCTCGTCGTCCACGGACCAGCCGCGCAGCTTGATCCTGCCGAGATCGCGGGTGAGGGCAGGCAGATCCGAAAGCGTCTTGCCGGTGAAGCGCTCCAGTCCGGCCTTGCGCAGGATGGCGCCGACGCGTTCCGGTTCGAGATGCGCCAGCACCGCCTTGCCGATGCCCGAGGCATGGAACGGACTGCGCGTGCCGGGCCGGAAGAAAGCGCGGATCGCCTGGTGTGTCTCAACCTGGCTGACGAAGACCACGCAATCATCCTCGGCGACACCGAGATTGGCGGTTTCGCCGGTTTGTTCCATCAGTTCCTGCATGACGACACGCGCGCGGTCGACCAGCTTGCGTCGGCGCAGGAACGCCGCGCCCATACGGTAGGTCTCGACGCCGATCGACCACAGCTGGTCGCTCGAATCGAATTCGACCATGCCGTGGTTCTCCATTGTCGTCAGCATGCGATACGCGGTCGAGGCGGCGAGGCCGCTCTGCGCCGCGATCTCACTCAGCGACAGGCCGCTGCCATCAGCGACGATGGCCAGAATCCGCAGTGCCCGGTCAAGCGACTGCACCGAAGCCGCCTCGGCCGGGCCATTGAAGGAGCGCGGGCGGCCGCGCTGGCGTTTTTCAGTTGTTTCCATGGCGCCATTCTCGGCGGTTTCGCCCAAGACGCAATGAAAAAGTTTTTCACCGCTTGAGGCGAAAGGATTCTTGAAAAACGAAAAACGAAATAGAATCAATGTATAGCAACGATCTCTTAGAAATGAAAAAATATTCTGAAAAAATTGAAAAATAGCGCCGCGGCGCGCATCATCAGCCTATCCAACAATGACAATCCCGTGGAGGGCTGGAAAATGGCCAGGATGCGTGCTGTCGATGCCGCGGTTCTCGTTCTCGAAAAGGAAGGCATTTCCTGCGCCTTTGGCGTGCCGGGCGCGGCGATCAATCCGCTCTATTCGGCGCTGAAGGCGAGGGGGGCTGTCCGCCATGTCCTTGCCCGTCACGTCGAGGGCGCTTCGCATATGGCTGAAGGCTATACCCGCGCCAAGGCTGGCAATATCGGGCTCTGCATCGGCACGTCGGGCCCGGCCGGCACCGACATGATCACCGGACTTTATTCGGCGGCCGCAGATTCCATTCCAATCTTGTGCATCACCGGCCAGGCGCCGCGCGCCCGGTTGAACAAGGAGGATTTCCAGGCCGTCGATATCGCCGCCATCGCGGCACCCGTGGCCAAATGGGCGGTCACCGTCATGGAGCCCTATCTGGTGCCGATGGCGCTGCAGAAGGCATTCCACCTGATGCGCTCGTCGCGGCCGGGGCCGGTGCTCATCGATCTGCCGGTCGACGTGCAACTGGCCGAGATCGAATTCGACATCGACGCCTATGAGCCGATGACGCCATTCAAGCCGGCGATGACACGCAGCCAGGCCGAGAAGGCGCTGGACATGCTGAATACGGCCGAAAAGCCACTGATCGTCGCTGGCGGCGGCATCATCAATGCCGATGCTTCCGACCTTCTTATCGAATTCGCCGAGATCACCGGTGTTCCGGTCATCCCGACCTTGATGGGCTGGGGGGCGATCCCCGACGATCACCGGCTGATGGCCGGCATGTGCGGACTGCAGACCTCGCACCGCTACGGCAATGCCACCATGATCGAGGCTGATTTTGTGTTCGGCATCGGCAATCGCTGGGCCAACCGTCACACCGGTTCGGTCGACGTCTACACCAAGGGGAAAAAGTTCATTCATGTCGACATTGAGCCGACGCAGATCGGCCGTGTCTTCGCGCCTGACCTCGGCGTCGTTTCGGATGCGGGCGCGGCGCTGAAGATGCTGCTCGACGTCGCCACTGAATGGAAGACTGCGGGAAAGCTGCATGACTGGTCGGGATGGGCCAGGGAATGCCAGCAGCGCAAGAAGACGATGAAGCGCAAGACGCATTTCGACCAGGTGCCGCTGAAGCCGCAGCGCGTCTATGAGGAGATGAACAAGGCGTTTAGCCGCGATACCACCTATGTCACCACGATCGGCCTGTCGCAGATCGCCGGCGCGCAGTTCCTGCATGTCTACAAGCCGCGCAACTGGATCAATTGCGGCCAGGCGGGGCCGCTCGGCTGGACGCTGCCGGCAGCTCTCGGCGTTCGCGCCGCCGACCCCGATCGCAACATCGTGGCGCTGTCGGGCGACTACGATTTCCAGTTCATGATCGAGGAACTGGCTGTGGGGGCGCAGCACAAGCTGCCTTACATCCATGTTGTCGTGAACAATGCCTATCTCGGCCTGATCCGCCAGGCACAGCGCGGCTTCTCGATGGATTTCGAAGTCAGCCTCGCCTTTGAGAACATCAACCGGACCGGTGATCCCGAGGCGGGTTACGGCGTCGATCATGTCGCTGTTGCCGAAGCCATGGGCTGCAAGGCGGTGCGGGTGCGCAAGCCGGAGGAGTTCGCCGCTGGCTTCAAGGAGGCGCAACGGCTGATGAAGGAACACCGGGTTCCGGTCGTGCTCGAATTCATCCTCGAACGCGTCACCAACATCTCCATGGGCACTGAAATCGACAAGATCACCGAATTCGAGCAACTTGCCGAAAGCCACGAAGACGCGCCGACATCGATCGTCATGCTCGACTGATTCATTTTGTGAGGAAATAGCGCTATGCCACGGTTTTCAGCCAATCTTTCGATGCTCTTTGGCGAGCATGACTTTCTCGATCGCTTCGATGCCGCCGCCCGCGCCGGCTTCAAGGGGGTCGAATATATCGGCCCTTACGACCATGCGCCCGATGTCGTGGCCGCGAGGTTGAAGAAGAACGGGCTTTCGCAAGTCCTGTTCAACCTGCCGCCCGGTGACTGGGCCAAGGGCGAGCGCGGCATCGCCGTGCTTCCGGATCGCGTCCCGGAATTCCGCCAGGGCGTCGCCAAGGCGATCACCTATGCGCACGCGCTGGGTTGCGAACAGGTCAACTGTCTCGCCGGAATCGCGCCGCAAGGCTTCGAGTCAAAGGTGCTTGAGGACGTTTTCGTCGAGAACCTGGCGTTCGCGGCGGAGAAACTGGAGCAGGCCGGCATCCGCCTTTTGATCGAGCCGATCAACACGCGGGATATTCCCGGCTTCTTCCTGAACTATTCGGACCAGGCGCTGGCGCTGATCGACCGCGTCGGCTCGAAGAACCTGTTCCTGCAATACGACATCTATCACATGCAGATCATGGAGGGGGATCTCGCCCGTACCATCGAGGCAAACCTCGATCGCATTGCGCATATCCAGCTTGCGGACAATCCCGGTCGTCACGAACCGGGTACGGGCGAGATCAACTATCCCTTCCTCTACGACCATATCGACCGCATCGGCTATTCCGGCTGGGTGGGGGCTGAATACAAGCCCAAGGCCGGGACGGAAGCTGGCTTGGGGTGGTTCCGGGCATTGGCCGGGCAGGGCAGCGCTGCGGCATAGCGGGATATCTGATCAGCGTTTGCGCTGCCCCTCACCCTTACCCTCTCCCCGTGAAGAACGGGGAGAGGGGGCGCCAGCGTTGGAGTGATTTCCTTCTCCCCGTCACTATACGGGGAGAAGGTGCCGGCAGGCGGATGAGGGGCGGCGCCAACCTGTGAATGAGTTCTAACTAAGAGTTACTGGAGAACAAAAATGGAAACCATCGGCTTCATCGGCCTCGGCATAATGGGCGGCCCAATGGCGGGGCATTTGCTTGACTCCGGCTATCCCGTTGTAACCAGCGACCATCGCTCGAAGCCCTCGGCCGATCTCGTAACCAAAGGGCTGAAGACCGTGACCGGCCATGACGCGGTTGCCAAGGCCGCCGACACCGTCATCACCATGGTTCCCGACACACCGCAGGTGGCCGACGTATTGTTTGGCGAGAACAGCGTCGCCTCCGGCCTGTCGAAAGGCAAGCTGGTCATCGACATGAGCTCGATCTCGCCGATCGAGACCAAGGTGTTCGCACAAAAAATCAACGATCTCGGCTGCTTCTATCTCGACGCCCCTGTGTCCGGCGGGGAGGTCGGTGCCAAGGCGGCATCGCTGACCATCATGGTCGGCGGCGAGGAAAAGTCGTTCGAACGCGCGAAACCGATCTTCGAAAAGATGGGCAAGAACATCACCCTGGTCGGACCGAACGGCGTCGGCCAGACCACCAAGGTCGCCAACCAGATCGTTGTCGCGTTGACCATTGAAGCCGTCGCCGAAGCTCTTGTTTTTGCGTCAAAAGCCGGCGCCGATCCGGCAAAGGTTCGACAGGCGCTGATGGGCGGCCTGGCGGCTTCGCGCATCCTCGAAGTGCATGGCGAGCGCATGGTCAAGCGCACCTTCGCGCCGGGTTTCCGCATCGAACTGCACCAGAAGGATCTCAATCTTGCGCTCGAGGGCGCAAAAGCGCTCGGCGTGTCGCTGCCCAACACCTCGACCACACAGCAGCTGTTCAATTCCTGTGTCGCCAATGGCGGCGCCAAGGAGGATCATTCGGCGCTGGTGCGCGCGCTAGAGCGGATGGCCAATTTCGAAGTCGGCGGCGAAGCAGCCGAAGTCAAAGGCAAAGCGGCATAGGTCAGGAGAGGGCGGCGCAACGTTCCCAAGCCGCCAGCTCTTTCCCTGTCGAAGAGCGGGTTCCTGCGTTCATCGCCGGAGCCCGTTTCTCGTTTCAATCAGGTTGGCGGCAGGCAGCCTGCGGTTTTCGGCTTAGCCGCGCTGCTTCAGGAATGCCCGCGCCGCATAAAGGCTGATCGCGGCCGCATTCGACACGTTGAGCGAGCGGATGGCGCCGGGCATCTCCAGGCGGGCCAGCGTCGTCACGGTCTCCCGAGTTTTCTGGCGCAGGCCCTTGCCTTCGGCACCCAACACCAGAGCGATCTTTCCTCCGGCAAAGCTCTTTTCGAGTTCCGCCGGCCCCTCCGAATCAAGCCCGATCGTGAGGAAGCCCGCCTCGTGCAATTGCTCAAGCGCGTCAGCCAGGTTCTTCACTTCGATCTGGTCGATATGTTCCAGCGCGCCCGAAGCCGATTTCGCCAGCACGCCTGATTCCTGCGGACTGTGGCGTGCCGTGGTGATCAGCGCACCGGCGCCGAAGGCGACTGCCGAGCGCAAGATGGCGCCGACATTGTGCGGATCGGTCACCTGATCGAGCACCAGCACCAGCTTGGCATCGCCGAGTGCATCCAGGCGCTTTGGTTTCAACGGTTCGGCCTCGATCAGCACGCCCTGGTGCACGGCGTCGGAGCCGGTCACCTTGTCGATGTCCCTCGGCTCGACCAGTTCGGCCTTGAAGGGCAGAGCGGCAAGATCCGCTATTTCCAGGCGCTCCAGCGCATTGCGCGTCACCAGCATCTTCCTGATCTTGCGGCGTGGATTGTCGAGTGCCGCCCGCACCGTGTGCAGGCCATAGAGGCGCACCAGCCCGTCGGCCGCGTTCTCGCCCGGCGGCACCGGCTGGCGTGGCCGGAATGCCGGCGCGCCGCCGCTCTTCTCGTCGCGATAGGCGCGGCGCAGCTTGGCGTAATGAGAGTCTTTGGGTGTCTTGGAATTGTTGTCGCTGTTCATGTCGGTTCTATAAACATGTCCGGTGGAAATGGATACAGCCGCGCCGGACACCTCGCATCGTGACGAGGATGAAATTCAATGTGTTTTGCCGGAATCTTGCGGTTGACAGTTTTGGATGGTGCCGCCATAAGGCCCATCGCGGATGACAGCCATGGCGGTCGTGACGCGAACAAGCCTCGTTGCATGGCTCCGGCGGCAGACTGGAGAGGTGCCCGAGTGGTTAAAGGGGACGGACTGTAAATCCGTTGGCTATGCCTACGTTGGTTCAAATCCAACCCTCTCCACCACTGCCGGCCCGGAAGCCCTGAAACGCGAGGCAGGACCAGTTCTTCGGAGCTGCCCTGAACCTAGCTGTCCCATTTCCTCCAAAAATTTCGCCGTCCGACTCGGCATGACACGAGAGCCGCCATTTGCTGCGGCGGTCGGTATGCCGGCGCAGCCCGCCTCGAAGATGCGCGGGGCGACGCAGCGCCGTTCCCTGTCGGCTTTGGTTGATACCAATTTGAGAATTGATATCAAAATTCCACTCGCATGGCTCGCCATTTGCTTGATACGCTGACTCAAGGTCAAAACCAATTTTGAATGGTATCAAATGAGGCGTAGGGAGCGCGCCGTATCAAAGCTGCTTGAATTGATCGCACCCTTTCCCGAGGCCAGCAGGCTTCCGGCGGAGCGTGATCTTTCCGAACAGCTCGATCTCAGCCGCAGCGCGTTGCGCGAAGGCCTCGAGGTGCTGGAAGCCGAAGGCAAGATCTGGCGCCATGTCGGGCAGGGCACTTTCGTTGGAGCCCGTCCGCGCCGCGTTGCGGGGCCAGCGCCATTGGTTGCGCCGCACACCAGTCCGAACGAGCTGATGGAAGCGCGGATCCTGGTCGAGCCGTCTCTGGCACGGCTCGCCGCGACGCGGGCAACGGCAGCCGAGATTGCCGAGCTGCATCACCTGCTCGCCAGGAGCGAAGTGGCCAGGGACGTCGAGACCTGGGAGCTGTGGGACGCGCGGCTGCATCGGGCGGTCGCGGAAGCCGCGCACAATGTGCTTCTTTTGTCGATCTACGAGGCCTTCAACGCAATTCGTGCCCAGCCGCAATGGTCGCGGCTACGGCACGAGACGCTGACGCAGGAACGCCTCACCATCTATCGCGGCGAACATCGCGCCTATGTCGACGCCATTGCCGGACGCGACGCGGAAGCCGCCGCCCAGGCGATGCGGCGTCATCTGGAATCCGTGCGCGACGGCCTTTTCGGCATCGCCGGCTGAACCCATCACGATAGCGAGGAACCATCCATGACATCCGTGACTTCGACAATTCCGGGCCTTGTCGCCGCACACGCTCCCGACTCGGTTGCCATTCTGGCACCGGGCCGCGCGCCGCTGACCTATGGTGGGCTTGCCGGCCGGATCGCGGCCGCGGCTGCGGTGTTTCGAAAGGCCGGAATTGTTCCCGGCGACCGCGTGGCGATCGTCATGCCGGACAGCGCCGAGTTGGCCACGGTGTTTCTGGCGATAGCCTCGGCGGCCACGGCTGCGCCGCTCAATCCAAGCTATCGTATGGAGGAGTTCGACTATTATCTGAACGACCTCGGCGCAAAGGCCCTGGTGGTGCTCGAGGAGGCCGAGACGCCGGCGCGGGCTGCTGCGCAGGCACGCGGCGTGGCAATTATCGAGTTGCGACCGCTGAATGATGCGCCTGCCGGGTCATTCGATCTTGTCGTCGGGCAGGTAGCGGGTGCGCCTGTTCCCGACAGCGACACCAAGCCTTCGGATATCGCGCTGGTGCTGCACACCTCCGGAACCACATCGAGACCCAAGATCGTGCCGCTCAGTCACCTCAACTTGACGACCTCGGCGCGCAACATCGCCCGCACACTGTCGTTGACCCAGTCTGATCGCGGGTTGGTGATCATGCCGCTGTTCCACATTCACGGCCTGATCGGCGCGTTGCTGTCGTCGATTTCTGCCGGCGCCAGTGTCTTTTGCGGTGGCGGCTTCAACGCACTGCGGTTCTTCGGCTGGCTGGATGAGTCGACTGCCACCTGGTACAGCGCCGTTCCCTCCATGCATCAGGCGATCCTCGGCCGTGCCGAACGCAACCGCGACGTGATGGAGCGGCACAGGCTGCGGCTCATTCGCTCCTCGTCCGCGCCGATGTCACCGGTGCTGATCGGCGAGTTGGAACAGACCTTTGCCTGTCCGGTCATCGAATCCTACGGCATGACGGAAGCGGCGCACCAGATGACCAGCAACCCGTTGCCGCCATCGCCGCGCAAGCCGGGCTCGGTCGGCATCGCCGCCGGACCCGAGGTGGCCATCCTCGACGCTTCCGGAAAGCTGGCGGCGCCCGGCCAACCCGGCGAGATCGTCATCCGTGGGCCGAATGTGACCGGCGGCTACGAGAACCGGCCGGAAGCCAATGCCGAAGCTTTTCGCGACGGCTGGTTTCGCACCGGTGACCTCGGCCATCTGGACGAGCAGGGCTACCTCACCATCAGTGGCCGCCTCAAGGAGATCATCAATCGCGGCGGCGAGAAGATTTCGCCACGCGAGGTGGACGATATCATTGCCGAGCATCCGGCCGTGCTCCAGGCGCTGACCTTTGGCATGCCAAGCGAGAAACTCGGTGAGGAGGTTGCCGCCGCCGTCGTCCTGCGCGAAGGCGCGACCGCGTCCGAGAGCGAATTGCGTGAATTCGTCGCCGCAAGACTGGCGCCCTTCAAGGTGCCGCGCCGCATCGTGTTCCTGGAAGAGATACCGAAAGGACCGACGGGCAAACTGCAGCGGATCGGGCTTGCTGAACGGCTGGGGATCACGCGATGAGGATCTGTATCTACGGTGCCGGCGCCATCGGCGGCCTGATGGGCGCTCGCCTGGCGAATGCCGGCCATGAGGTGTCACTGATCGCGCGGGGGCCTCATTTGCAGGCGATGCAGGCCAATGGGTTGCGTCTCGTGGAAGCCGATGCGTCGTCGTCGACCGTGCAGGTTGCGGCCTATGAGAATCCCGCCGATGCCGGCGAACAGGACGTTGTCGTCGTCGCGCTGAAGGCGCCTGCAGTTGCCGGGATCGTCGACCGCATGCAGCCCTTGCTCGGACCGACAACCAGCGTGGTGATGGCGGTCAACGGCGTGCCATGGTGGTATTTTCACGGTCTCGAGGGTCCATGGCGTGACCATGTCCTTGAATCCGTCGATCCCGGCGGAGTCCAGGCGCGCGGCATTGGCGCTGACCGGGTCATCGGCTGCGTCGTCTACCCGGCCGCGGAAGTGGTCGAGCCCGGCGTGGTCCAGCATGTTTCCGGCGACCGGTTCAGCCTCGGCGAGCCCTCGGGCGTTGCCACGGAACGCGTGAAGGCGTTCAGCAAGGCGCTGATCGGGGCCGGCCTGAAGGCTCCCGTCAAGGCGGACATCCGTACCGAGATCTGGGTGAAGCTGTGGGGCAATGTGGCCTTCAATCCTATCAGCGCGCTGACGGGAGCCACTCTTGCGCGCATCTGCGGCGATGCCGGGACGCGCCGCCTGGCGCTCTCGATCATGACCGAGGCGGAAAAGGTGGCGAACGCACTTGGCGTGACGATGCCGATATCGGTGGAGCGGCGCATCGATGGCGCGGCCGCCATCGGCGAGCACAAGACATCGATGCTGCAGGATCTCGAGCGCGGCCGGCAGATGGAGATCGATGCCGTGGTTGCCGCCGTTGCGGAACTGGGCCGCATCATCGGCGTCGAAACGCCGACGATAGATGCGGTTCTGGCTCTGGTGCGCCTGCGCGCAAGCATTGCCGGCGCCTACCCCTGATGTAGCCAAAGGGCTGGGTGGCCCTGCCGCTCGGCCCATTCACGCTAGGAAGCGCGTGCGAGAAATGTCTGGTAGTCGGACTTAGCTTGCAGCAGCCGGAGGATGTTGTTGCGTGATCCGCGAATGTGCTCGCGTGTCAGCTCGACGGCACGAGCGGCGTCACCCGCGCAAATTGCCTCGACGATATCGGAGTGCTCGTCACGGGCGATCTTCCATTCGTCGAGCCTCAGCAACTCCATCCAGACGTAGTGCTGGCACTTGTCGAGAATGCCGTTCAGCATTCCGCAGAGCATCACATTGCCGCTGATCTCGGCGATGGTGCGGTGGATGTCCATTCCGATCTGTAGCTCCTGGAACATGTCCTCCGATTTGCGGTCGGGCAATGCGGCGAGGCGCTCGCATTCTCTCACCATTTCGCGCAGGCGTTCCTTGTCTTCAGCCGTGATATTGGCCGTCGCCAGCTCGGTCGCATAACCATCGAGCAGTTCGCGTATTTCGAACGCCTCGCGGAACATATGGATGTCGAATTCCGTGACAATGTAGCCCTGGCGTGGGCGGCCGATCACCAGCCCCTCCTGCTCCAGCCGGTTCAGCGCCTCGCGCACGGGGGTACGGCTGACCTTCAGCTTGACCGCCAGGTCATTCTCGGTGACGCGCGCACCCGGCGGCAATTGTCCAGTGACAATAATCGCCTTCAGCGATCCGTACACGGATTCGCGCAGCGTGTTCTTCCCCTTGGCCATGCGAAGCGATTTCCAATTCTTGCTCGAGAAATGCCGGCCACTGTCGGCTGCCCGGCATTGTCGGGACAGCGATGGTCGCCGGCCACTCAACTCTCCCATGCAGATGCCAGCTTATGGCTGAAGAATGCGATCTTTCAAGTTGACTTTTGTTTTTCCCAGCGATTACATTCAAAATTGTATACAAAATAGAATGCCAAAACAATGGCAATATCCGGGGAACATGACGATGAGAAAATCAAGCCTTGGAAGTGCATTGGCCACGGCCGGTCTGGCCGTTGGCGTCGCGTCTGGCGCGCTCGCGGCCGACACCATCACTGTCGCCTCGTGGGGCGGTACCTATCAGGAAGCGCAGACCAAAGCCTTCTTCAAGCCCACCGCCGATGCGCTCGGCATCACGATCAAGGAAGACACCACCAACGGACTGGACGACGTCCGGCTCCAGGTGACCGGCAATGCGGTCAAGTGGGACATCACAGAGTTAGGCGCCGACGAATGCGCCAGGGGTTCCAAGGAAGGCCTGTTCGAGAAGCTCGATTACAGCGTCATCGACAAGGCCGGGATCAACCCGAAGCTCGTGCATGACGATTGGGTGGGCATCTCCTACACCTCCGTGGTCCTGATCTACAGGACCGACGTTTTTGGCGACAAGGGACCGAAGACCTGGGCCGACTTCTGGAATGTCGAGAAGTTTCCGGGCCGGCGCGCGCTGAGCGGAAGCCAATCGACGGAAACGCTGAGTGTCGCGGCCCTTGCCGAGGGCATTCCCATCGACAAGGTCTACCCAGTGGATGTCGAAGGCGCCCTGAAGTCGGTGGACAAGATCCGTGGCCACATCGACGCCTGGTGGACGTCCGGCGCGCAGGCGATGCAACTGGTCAAGGACGGCGAAGTCGACATGGCCAGCATCTGGAACGGACGCGCCGGTACCCTGAAGAAGGAGGGCGCACCTGTGAGCTTCTCGTTTGATCAGGGCGTTCTCACCGCCGACTGCATGGTCATCCCCAAGGGCTCGAAGAATAAGGACATCGCCATGAAGGCGCTCGCCATGTTCGTCAGCCCGCAACTGCAGACCAATTTGCCGCTCTATGTCGACAACGGGCCCGTGAACGAAAAGGCGTTCGAGACCGGCAAGATCCCTGCGAACAGGATCAAGGACATCAATTCATCGCCCGAGAACGTCAAGAAACAGGTTCTTCAAGACGCTGAATTCTGGCGTGACAACCTCGTGGAAGCCACGGAAAAATTCAACAACCTGATCCAGCAGTAAGGCCACGTCCGATCCGATAATCACCTTGGCGCCGGGAGCTTGTTTCCCGGCGAACCGGTGATTGCGTTTTCGCACAGCTCATCCCTGAAGGAAGTGTCGATTTTGTCCGCAGCACAGTCCTCGCCACCGATCAGCATCAAGGGAATTGCCAAGCGCTTCGGCAGCGTCCCGGTTCTCAGCGATCTCGATCTCGACGTGGCGCCCGGGGAGTTCCTGACGCTGCTTGGTCCATCCGGTTCCGGCAAGACGACGCTCCTGATGATCCTCGCCGGGTTCGTGCGGGCCAATGCCGGAAGCATCAGGATCGGAGGGGACGAGGTCATCACCATGCCGCCGCACAAGCGCAACATCGGCATGGTGTTCCAGAACTATGCGCTGTTCCCGCATATGAACATCTTCCACAACATCGCCTTTCCGTTGAAGCAGCGGCGCATTGCGGCAGTGGAAACGGCCGAGCGGGTCGAGAAGGCGCTCGAACTCGTGCAGTTGCAGGGCCTTGCCGACCGCCGCGTCGATCAGTTGTCGGGCGGCCAGCGCCAGCGGGTCGCGTTGGCGCGGGCGATCGTGTTCGAACCGCGCATCGTCCTGATGGACGAGCCGCTTTCGGCACTCGACAAGGGATTGCGCGAGCATATGCAGATTGAGTTGCGCAGCCTGCATCGCCGGCTGGGCATGACCACGGTCTATGTCACCCACGACCAGCGCGAAGCGATCACCATGTCGGACCGGATTGCCGTCATGAACAAGGGCCGCATCGAGCAATTGGATCAACCCAGGACGCTCTATGCCAAACCTCGCACCCGGTTTGTCGCCGGCTTCATAGGCGACTCCAATTTCATCCCCGTCGACTGCCGGAACGGCGCCGCATGGTATGCCGGACAGAGAATTCACACCGGCTCGCCTGTGCCGCCATCGGGCCGGCATTGGCTGGTTGCGCGCCCGGAATGTGTCAGGCTCGCCGGCGGCGCCTCGGACGGCAGCGCCAATGTCTTTGCCGCAACCGTCGGCGACATCGTTTATCAAGGTGACAGCTTCATCTGCTACGCCACGCTGGCCAATGGCGAACAGGTCGCGCTTCGCGACTATTGCCGGAACGACATTCTTTCGAGGGTTCCGCAAGTCGGACAACCCATAAATCTTCAGATCGATGCCGAAGATGCCAGCATCGTGGCGAGCGAAGCATGAAGATGGTCGCGGACGCGGAAGGCCACCTTCGTGGCGCGAATGCCAACGTGCTGAAGGCCGATGCGCGGCGTGAATCGCTGGCTTTGCTGGTCTTGTGTTCGCCAGGTTTGCTGCTGGTCTGCGTCATCATCGTGCTGCCGATCGGCTGGCTGTTCTGGCTTTCGCTCTTTGACGAAAATGGCATGCTGAGCGGTTCCAACTATGCCCGCTTCGTCGAGCAGAGTTCCTATGTCCGGACCTTTGTCACGACCTTCAAGGTGGCTTTCACCGTCACCGGGCTCTGCGTTCTCCTTGGCTATCCGCTCGCCTACATGCTGTCGCAACTGCGCCAGCGCATCGCTTCCGTCGGCCTGATCTTCGTCATCCTGCCGTTCTGGACCTCGGTGCTGGTGCGCACCTATGCCTGGCTGGTGATCCTGCAGCGCAAGGGCCTGGTCAACACCTGGCTCATGGATATCGGGGTGATCGACCAGCCGCTGTCATTGGCCAACAATTTCACCGGCGTCATCATCGGCATGACGCACATCATGCTGCCTTTCCTCGTCCTGCCGCTCTATGCCTCGATGAAGGCGATCGATTCCGACTATCTGCGGGCCGGGATGAACCTTGGCGCCAGTCCATCGGCGACCTTTCGCCAGATATTCTTTCCGCTGTCGCTTCCCGGCCTGGCTTCGGGCGTGGTCATCGTCTTCGTGTTGTGTCTCGGCTTCTTCGTCACGCCGGCATTGATGGGCGGCGGCAAGGTCATCATGTGGGCGATGCGGATGGAACAGACCACAAGCCTCTATTCCAACTGGGGCGCCGGCAGCGCGCTCGGGGTCATCCTGCTTGCGGTCACGCTTGCCCTTCTCGCGCTGTTGCAGAGACTGTTCGGCGCACGAGCGACCGGCGTCTGGAGTGCAAGATGAACGAGGATCCTGGTTTGCCGATCTCGCAGTGGCGGCGGCTATGGCTCTATGCCTTTGGCGGCCTCGTGCTGTTGTTCCTGATCGCGCCTTCGCTGATCATCGTGCCGATGTCGTTTTCGGGATCGACGCTGCTGCAGTTCCCGCCGCAGGAATGGTCGCTGCGCTGGTACGAGGCCTATTTCCAGTCGGTGGAATGGCGCGACGCCACCATCGTCTCGGTCAAGGCCGCGATCCTGACGACGATCGTCGCAACGCCGATCGGTGTGGCGGCGGCCTATGCGCTGAATTCACGGATGTTGCGCATGTCGGGGTTCATCAACGCGCTGATGACAGCGTCCTTGATCGTGCCGGTCATCCTTGTGGGCATCGGCACGTTCTTCATTTATGCGCGTGTCGGCCTGAACAACACCATGACCGGACTTGTGCTGGCCCACACCGTGCAGGCGCTGCCGCTGGTGATGCTGACGGTGCTTTCGGGGTTCAGGTCCTACGACATGAACCAGGAGCGTGTGGCGCGCAGCCTCGGAGCGGGTCGCTTCGCCGCCTTCTGGCAAGTGACGGTGCCTCAGATCCGGTTTTCGATCGTTTCAGGTGCGCTGTTTGCCTTCATCACCTCGTTTGATGAGGTGGTCGTGTCGTTCTTCATATCCGGTGGCGAGGTGACGACGCTGACGCGACGGATGTTCAACGCATTGCGCGACCAGATCGACCCCACGATAGCCGCGATCTCGACCTGCCTGATCGTGCTCTCGGTCGTGCTGCTCTCGATGGCGCAACTGTTCGGTCGCCGCCGCTAGCATATGGTCCAAACTTAACTACTGCTCCTATGACAAGGTACTGACCCCCGATGCGTGACTTACAGTTTCCTGGCCGTTCTCCAGTCCGCGCCACCGAAGGCATGGCTGCGACCTCGCATCCGCTCGCGACGCTCGCTGCTGTCGACATGTTGCGCGCCGGCGGCAATGCGATGGATGCCGCGGTCACGGCCGCGGCCGTGCAGGCCGTGGTCGAGCCGCAGTCGACCGGCATTGGCGGCGACTGCTTCGTTCTGTATTGCCCGAACGGGCAGGGCGACGTGTTGGCCTTCAATGGATCGGGCCGCGCTCCGGCGGCCGCGAATGTCGATTGGTACCTGGAAAAAGGCTTCGACCGCATTCCGGCCGGCGGACCGCATTCGGTGACGGTGCCCGGTGCCGTGGACGCCTGGTGCCGCCTGCTGGAAGATCATGGCCGCAAGGGCATCGCCGATGCTTTGGCTCCCGCGATCCACTATGCCGGGCACGGCTATGTCGTGCACGACCGTGTCGCCTTCGACTGGGCGGATCCCGAGACGGACCTGTCGGCCGACGAGCACGCAGCGCGCATCTTCCTGCCGGGCGGCAAGGCGCCCGTGGCCGGCGATGTCCAACGACAGCCGGAGCTTGCCGCGACGCTGCGCAAGATCGCCAGGCAAGGTCGGGCTGGATTCTATGAAGGCGAGACCGCCGATGACATGGTGTCGAGATTGCAAACGCTGGGTGGCCTGCACACGCTCGACGATTTCGCATCGACCAGGGGCGATTACACGACGCCGGTCAGCACATCCTACCACGGTTACGACATTCACCAGATGCCGCCGAACAATCAGGGCCTGACGGCGCTGCTGATGCTGAACGTCCTGTCCGGCTTCTTGCCGGGCGGACTCGACCCCAACGGCGCTGAGCGGCTTCACCTGGAAATCGAGGCGGGGCGGCTTGCCTATCGCGATCGTGACAATCTGGTCGGCGATCAGGACCATGTGACGGTCCCCGTCAAAGAACTTCTGTCCCCTATATATGCGGATCGGCTGCGCGCCGAGATCGACCGCGGGCGCGCCATGACGCATCTGCCGCGTGTTGCTTTGCCCGGCAGCGACACGGTTTACATTTCGGTCGTCGATCGCGACCGTAACGCGGTCAGTTTCATCAACTCGACCTATTTTTCATTCGGCAGCGGCATTGTTGGCCCGAAGACCGGAATTGTCCTGCAGAATCGCGGGACCAGCTTCCGTCTTGATCCCCGGCATCCGAACTGCATCGCGCCCGGCAAGCGGCCGATGCACACCATCATGCCAGGCATGGTCACCAAAAGTGGTCGCGCGCTGATGCCGTTCGGGGTGATGGGGGGCGGCTACCAGCCATTCGGCCATGTCCATCTGTTGACCAACATGTTCGATTTCGGCATGGACCCCCAGGAGGCGATGGACGCGCCACGCGTGTTCCACAACGACGACATGGTGAGCGCCGAACGCAGCGTTTCAGCCGAGGCCATCGAAGGCCTGCGCCGGCGCGGCCACACGGTTACGACACCGCACGAACCGCTGGGCGGTGGCCAACTGGTGCTGATCGACTGGGAGAAGGGAACGCTGACCGGAGCTTCGGATCCGCGCAAGGACGGCATGGCGCTCGGATACTGAGGGCGCGTCTTAAGCCGATAGCGACCTTTCACAGGCGGGCGTAGTGCGGTCGCCAGCGGCGCCGCCAAAACCGCGCCGGGGAACTTTTTCCCGGCTGGCGATTTTGGATGTATGGTGTGAGTCCGAGTGGCCAGGAGGGTATTGCCGATGACGACGAAATGCTTTGCGATCTTGGCCGTGGCTGTCGGAATAGGCTGCGGCATCTGCGGCTCGGCATTTGCCGGAAACCGGCACTATGATCGCCGGTATCAATCCGAACGTTATGTTCCCGCCAATGACGATATCATCGACTTCCTTTTCGGCGGCCCGCGTTATTACGACCAGCAATTGTTCACGACGGCCGCCGGGGCCTGCTCCTACCATCGCGTCGGGCCAGACGCGAATGCGCTGAACAAGATCAACGATCACCATTGCGGGAAGTAGCAAGCGACCTTAGCGCCGGCCGCATTCCTTCATCCGTTCGATGATCTCGGCCATCAATGCCAGGTCTCGGCGCGAATCCGCCAGATCGGTCAGCGGCTTCGTGCCGTCGGTGATGTGGCGATGGAATATCTCCAGCTCGTTGGAGAAAGCGTCGCCGTAGAGTGGACCAAAGGTCCTGGTGACCGGCCCCAGTGGGCCGGCATCAGTCACTTCCAGCCTGGTCGGCAGGCTGCGGATATAGGGCGTGTCGTAGATAATGCGCATACGCCTGGTGTTAGAGCGTACCTCGATCATGGCGTCGAACAGGCCGATGTCGTCGACGACCGCATCATAGCAGCAGGCGAAATGACCGTAGTCGAAGGTCACACTGGTGTTGGCGCCGCCATTGGTGCGGTGTGCCGCAACCACGCCTACAGGCTCTCCGATCAGCCCGCGCATCGCTGAAATGTGGTGCGAGGACAGTGCAGTCAGACCGCGATAGGCGCGCACCAGATCGGCCGGAGCATCAACACCCACCACTTCGCGGATCAGCGCGTCGCGCTCCTTGGCGCCGCGCGAAAGCAAGTCCGCGTCGATGTCCCGGGGATAGAGGATGTTCCGGCTCTTCTTGAGGAAATGCCGGCCTTCGGAGATCAGGTCGAAGATGCGGACATGGGTGATGTCGGCGTGATCCGGCAGTTCGTCCCGGGCCGCCAGATAGGCCGGCGCGTAGCGGCGCATATAGCCGACGAAGAGTGTCTTGTCGTAGGTGGGCATCAGCGCCAGCAGTTCGTCGATCTCGCGCACCGTCAGGCAGGCGGGTTTTTCCAGCAGGATATGCTTGTTGGCTTCCATGGCCGCGCGCACGAAGCGGCTGTGCGTGTCGTCGGACGACAGCACGAAGACGGCATCGATGTCCGGCGAACGGATCAGGGCTTCCGCTGATACATAGGCCTTTGCGGTCGCATATTCGGATGTGCATAGCGCCACGAGGCTTGGCGAAACATCGTAGAGGCCGGCGATCACCCAGCGATCGCGCTGATCGCTCAGCACCGGCAGATGGATCGACTGCGCAACCTCTCCGAGACCTACAAGCCCGACACGGATTGGCGCCATGGAACACGTCCTTTCAATTCGATTTCAGTCAATTGAGGTGAAGAGCGCGGCCCTCAGTCCGCGCCGGTGACGAGGGCAACGAGTTCGTTGCCGGTTGTTTCGGATGCGCGCACGGTCGCGGCCATGCGTCCGGCCCGCATCACCCAGATCTGGTCCGACAGGCGGCGGACCTGATCGAAATTGTGGCTGACCAGGATGACGCTGACCGACTGCTCGCGCAGGCGCCGGATCAGCGCCTCGACATTGGCCGTCTCCTGCACGCCAAGTGCTGCCGTCGGCTCGTCCATCACCACCAGCTTGGCGCCGGAACCAACGGCACGGCAGATCGAGATCGCCTGCCGCTGGCCGCCCGACAGGCGCCGAACACGCTGGTTGATCGACGGCACATTGATCGACAGGCGCGACAGCATGGAGCGGGCCTCGCGTTTCATCGCCTTGCGGTCGAGGAAAGCGAAGGGGCCGATCCTGCGCACGATCTCGCGGTTGAGGAACAAGTTCTGGGCAACCGTCAGTTCGTCGATCAGCGCCAGGTTCTGGTGCACGGTCTCGATGCCGGCCTTGCGCGCCTCGTCGGGATTGGCGAAGGGCCGTGCCCGACCGTCGAAGAACAGGTTGCCGGCATCCGGCTGATGCACGCCGACCAGGCTGCGTATCAGGGAGGATTTGCCGGCGCCATTGTCGCCGATGACGGCGGTGACTTCGCCGCGACGGGCCTGGAAGGCCACGTCTGTGAAGGCGCGGATGCCGCCGAAATGCTTGCTCAGTCCTTCGCAGGCGATGATCGCCTCCGAGGAAGGGACGTGATTGACCGCGCTCATTTCTGGTACCGCATGATCAGCGCCGCCAGCACCACGATGGCGCCCACGGCGAGCGGTTGATAGAAGGCCGAAACGCTGAGCAGAGTCAGCCCGTTGACGAGTGCTGTAAGCATCAGCGCGCCGATGGCCGGCCCGAGAATGCTGGCGCGGCCGCCGAACAGGCTCACACCGCCCAGCACCACCGCCGCCACCGAATTGAGCAGCAGGCTGGTGTTGATCAGCGGCTCCGCCGAACCGATGCGCGCCACCAGAAGCACTGCCGCTATACCGGCGCAGAAGCCTGAGATCGTGTAGGCGGCGATCTTGACCCGGTTTGTGCGGATGCCAAGCGCGCCGGCGCTCTCGGTCTGGCCGCCGGTCGCCAGCAGATGGACGCCGAAGCGCGTGTGGTAGAGGGCGATATGCGCCACGATGACTGCTGATATCGCCACCCAGACAGGATAGCCGAACGGGCCGAAGGAGCCTGATGCCAGTTTCAACAGGAAGGTCGAACCGACCATGGTCGGCTCACCGCCCGACAGGATGAGACCGAGCCCGGTGATCGCCGACAGCGTGCCCAGTGTGACCACGAAGTCGGGTATTTTTCCGGCGGTTATGATGAGGCCGTTGAGGAAACCGACCGCACTCGTGGCGAGGATTGCGAGCATGCAGGCGAGAACGATGCCCCACCCGGCAGCGTTGACGAGGCCGAGGATGACGGCACCCAGCATGACGGAAGCGGCCATGGAAAGATCGATGCCGGATGTCGCCACCACAAAAGTCTGGCCGATCGACAGCACGACCAGGATCGCCGCCGCCAGCAACAGCGCCTGCAGATTGGCGACGCTGAGGAAGACCGGCTGGGCAATGCCGAACACGATGACGAGGCCGATCAGGCCGACGACGGATGCCCAGTCGGCCCAGAAGGAGGGATCGAGGAGGAGAGCCGCAAGGGAGGGCCGGCTCTCCTCTGCGCCCGCCGAATGGGCGGCGGGCGCGTTGTCTGCAGGAGTGCTCACTTCAGCATCTCGCGGAAGGGGTCGGGATAGTCGCCGCCGGGACGCGGAAAGTTCTTCAGCGAGGCCTCTGCATTGTCCTTGTTGATCAACAGCACCGGCGCCGGCACGTTGGCGGGCAATTCCTTGCCCTTGGCGGCAACGGCGCAGGCCTCGACGCCCATGGCGCCGACGACATAGGGATATTGCGCGACGGTAGCGGAGAGTTCGCCAGCGGCAATCGATTTCAGTGCGTCGACGATGCCGTCGAGACCGATCACCTTAACATCCTTGCCAGAGGTCCGCACAGCGCGTTCGACGCCGAGCGCCATGATGTCGTTGGCGGCGAAGAAGCCGGTGAGATCGGGATGCGCGGCGAGGATGTCGGTGGCGGCGGTCAGCGCCTTTTCACGATCCCAGTCGGCGCTGACCATCACCACGACCTCGAGCTTGCCTTCCACGGCCTGCTTGAAGCCCTTGATGCGGGCGTTGCTGCCGACATCGCCGACGATGCCCGCAATGATAGCGACCTTCGAGCCCTTCGGCACAAGCTTCAGCATCTCCTCGCCGGCCAGCGCGCCGGCAGCAACGTTGTCGGTGCCAATGTAGGTACTCACCGCGAAGCCGGCGGCCTTGGCCTGCTCGGGGTCGATGGTGCTGTCGATGTTGACGATCGGCTTCTTCTTCTGCGCGACAGGCACCAGCGCCTGGACGAGGTTGGAGACGCTTATCGGGTTGACCAGGTAGCAATCGAAATCCTGCATGGCCATGGCGGTCAGGCGGTCGGCCTGTCCTGTGGCGTCGCCCATATTGGCGGCGGCCTGGACGGTGACATTGACGCCATTGGCCTTGGCCTGCTCCTCGATGCCCTTCTGCATGGTCTGGAAGAACGGATTGTCGAGGCCTTTGACGATGGCCGCGACTTTTGCCGCGTCCTCGGCGGATGCCGGCAATGCAACCATCGTTGCAAACAGGCTGACGCTGATCGCCAGGCCATTGAGAATGCGCATAGTTTTTCCTCCCGTTGTTGGTTGTGCCTTGCCGTGCTCGTTTCCGCTGGGAATGCCTGCGCCGGACGTTGCGGCGCGAATCTGCTCGGCCGAGACGCGCTGCGGGCGGGCAGTGACAGCCAGACGGCTTGCCAGCTTTGAGCCCGTTTCGGGCTTCCTGGTCTCAGGCATTTCTCCTCCCAGAGCGCTGGCCATTGCCTCATCGGCATTTCCGCATGTTTCAGAAAAATTTAACACGCGTCAAGATTTAAAATGGTCTGCAGTGCTTTTTGATTGTGCTACAACGCAGCAAGTCCTTCGCGAACATCGGTTTGCCGAGGGCGTGGCGAACCGCTGATCAGTTCGAGCGGAGCTGTGCAAATGCGGGACCATCCGTTCGAAACAGATGGCAGGCGGCTGGCGATATCTCCAGGCTGACTGGCTTGTGCAGAGGCGTCGTGTCGCCGCCCTCGGCCTGGACCACCAGCGTCAGATCGGGTGCAATCTCGACATGCAGGATGGTCAGGCTGCCCAGCCGCTCGGCGAGCACGGCCTGGCCACGAAACTGTCCTTCGGCGCGGACGCCCAGATGTTCGGGCCGCATGCCAAGCAGAACCTCTTCACCCGACTTGGTTGCGCCGGCCTGGACCGGTACGGTCAGCACCTGGCCATCCGGCAAATTCACGGTCACGCCGCCGGGACCAGTCGAGGCGACCTTCAGTTTCAGGAGGTTCATCTTAGGCGAGCCGATGAAGCCGGCGACAAAGATGTTCGCAGGCCGGTGGTAGAGGTCGAGCGGCGAGCCGACCTGCTCGATGCGTCCGCTGTTCAGCACCACGATCTTGTCGGCCATGGTCATGGCTTCGGTCTGGTCGTGGGTGACGTAGATCATGGTCGCGGCAAGCTGCTCGTGCAGCCGCATCAGCTCCAGCCGCATGCTGACACGCAGCGCCGCATCGAGGTTTGACAGCGGTTCGTCGAACAGGAACACTTTCGGATTGCGCACGATCGCACGGCCTATGGCGACGCGCTGGCGCTGGCCGCCCGACAGCGCCTTCGGCCGCCGGTCCAGAAGATGGGCAAGCTGCAGCACGTCGGCCGCTTCCTTCACCTTGCGCTCGCGCTCCTGCGCCGGGATGCCCGCGATCTTCAGCGCGAAGCCCATGTTGTCGGCCACGCTCATATGCGGATAAAGCGCATAGGACTGGAACACCATGGCGAGCCCGCGCTCCGAGGGATCGACATCGTTGGCGCGCGCGCCATCGATCGTCAGTTCGCCGGCGGTGATCTTTTCCAGCCCCGCCACCATGCGAAGCAAGGTTGACTTGCCGCAACCGGACGGGCCGACGAAGACGACAAACTCGCGGTCTGCCACGTCAAGGTCGATGCCCTTGATGATCTCGGCCGACCCATAGGATTTGCGCACGCCGCGCAGCTTGAGCTCAGCCATGGCCTGCCTCCCTGGCGCCGGTTGGTTCACCGGCCCTTGTGTCTTCATTCTGCACCATCGCCAACGCCGTGCCTGGCTCGCCCTCCCACAGGATCAGGCTGGCGGCGCCAACCAGGCCGGCACGGTCGCCGAGTTCGGCAGGCACGATGGGCACGCCGCGATAGGCGGCCATCGCCCTCTCGTCGATCGCCGCCCTGATCCCTGGCGCCAGCAGGTCGAAGCCGTTGGAGAGCCCGCCGCCCATGACGATCACCTCGGGCGAATAGAGATGCAGCAGATTGGTGAAACCGATGCCGAGCCATCGCGCCTCGGCATCGACCAGCGCGCGGGCAGTGGCGTCGCCGGCCCGCGCGGCCTCGATGACGTGGCGGGCGGAGACATCGCCGTCGTTGGACAGCCGTCGCAGCAGCGAGCCGTCTCCGGCGATGGTGAGCCGTGTCGCGCGGCGACCGAGCGCCGTGCCTGAAGCGACGGCTTCGAAGCAGCCGATGTTGCCGCAGAAACAGCGGTCGCCTTCGCCTGTGATCGTCATGTGGCCGATTTCCGCCGCCAGGCCGCGGCGGCCGTGATAGATGCGGCCGTCGCCGATCACGCCGCCGCCTATGCCTGTCGACACGGTGACGAAGACCATCGATTCCGTGCCGCGCCCGGCGCCGAACCGCCATTCGCCAAGCGCGGCGGCGTTGGCGTCGTTCTCCAGCCGCACCGGCAGGCCGAACTGACGGCTGAGAATGTCGATCAGCGGCACATTGTGCCAGCCCGCCAACGTTGGCGGACCGATGACGATCCCCGCCTTCGGGTCCAGCGGACCGGGTGCGCACATGCCGATGCCGACGACCCTTGCCTGGAGATGCGCCTTGAGCAGCTTGTCGGCCAGCGCGATGATCTGGCCGATCACCGCATCCGATCCCGCGCCCGCCAACGTCGCCTCGGAAACACGCGCGACGACCTCGCCGCCGCGTTCGACAAGCGCGCCGCGCAACTCCGTGCCGCCGAGATCAAAGGCAAGCGCGAGCGTGCTCATCAGGCGGCGACCTTCAACCCATGCAGCCATGCCACGCGTCGCGCGAGGTCGGGATCGCCGAAGGCCAGCGAGCCGAGCACCACGGTCTCGGCGCCGGCGGCGCGCAGGCGCGGCACGGTCTCATGGCGGATTCCGCCATCGGCCGCCAGGATGATGTCAGCCTCGCGGCCGGCCTTTCTCATCAGGGCGCGCGCCTCGATCAGGCGGGGGCAGGCCTGTTCCGAAAGGCTCTGGCCCTTGACGCCGATGGAGGTGCCAAGAAGCGTCACGAAGGCCACCTCCGGAAGGAAGGGCGTGACCGCGGCCACCGGCGTTTCCAGCCTGAGCACGACGCCGGCCTCGACGCCGAGCTCATGCGCCAGCCGCACGGCGCGCAGGCCAGCTTCCGCGTTCTCGGCATGGACGCTGATGAGATCGGCGCCGGCCTCGATGAACTGTCGCGTCTGTTCCTCGACGATTTCCGCCTCGACCATGAGGTGCACATGGATCGGCCTTGCGGTCAGCTTGGCGATGCGTGCCACCAGGTCCGGAAAGAACAGGAAGCCGGGGGTGAAGCGAGCGTCCGCGACGTCAATGTGATGCAAATCGACAAAGGGGTCGATGCGGTTGAGGTCGCGCTCCATATTGGCGAGATCGGCTGACCACAATGAAAACTCGCCGAGCAGCCGGTTGCGCGGCAAGGCGGCGATGGCGGCGCGGCCGGACAGGGACTTGGTCGTCATGACGGAATAAGGCTCCGAATGTTGGAGTGAGTGTGCAGGAAGGACGTGATTTGCGTGTGGAGTTCCGCGAAATGCCGTCGGCTGTCGAGCGACTTCGCAGACACCTCCGCGAACACTGCGTCGGGAATGGTAGCGGCCAGCGTGCGTGCGGCCGATAGGGGATGCACGGCATCGAGCGCGTTGCCGATGACCAGTGCCGGAACCGCGAGCGTGGCTGCATCTTCGGCGGAGAGGCCGGGTCCATCAGCAGCGATATCGCGAAGCACCTCGGCGAACCGTGCGGCCTCTTGCCGGTCGAAGTAACCCAGCAGCGAGGCGAGATTGTCGGGCGCTTCCTGCCTGAACCGCATCGCCGTTTGCGACTCCGCGAACACCGCCTTGGCCCTTTCAGGTCCATGATCGAGGATGAGGCTGGCGACCTCCGAGATCGGCAGCATGTTCGCCGGCGCGGGGTCGAAAGTCCAGGCTGGGCGCACGAGCACCAGGCCAGTCACCCGGTCCGGATGGCGGCATGCCAGGCGCATGGCAATCGCCGCGCCCATGGAGATGCCGCCGGCAACGAAATGCTCCAGGCCCGCCTGATCGGCGGCGGCAAGAACGTCGTCAGCGAACATGTCGAATGAGAACGGACGGCTTTCGCCGAGCGTTGATGCGCCGTGGCCACGGCATTCCAGCGTGATGCGCCGGCAGGCCGCGTCGGCGGGAAATGTCTGGGCGACCTGCGCCTCGCTGCCGCCCAGTCCGTGCTGGAAGACGACCGCGGGCCCGTCGCCATTGTCCGACATCGAGAGCGCGGCGCCGTCGCGGAGCAAGGTGGCGACCATCGCCATCAGATCAGCCCCTTGAGGAAACGGGCGACCCCTGGCGCTTCGGCGGCCGAAAGCCCATGCGTAACCAGCGGCCCGTCGAAACCGGACGCCTTGAGCCGGGAGACGAAATCCGCAAAATCGACGACGCCCAGGCCGGCGGTGGCGAAACGACCGTCGCCGAAGCGGTCCTTGGCATGCGCCATGGCGACGTGGCCCGCTGTGCGTTCGACTGCTTCGGCCACGATGATGCGCGCCTGCTCGGTGCTCGCCTGCTCGAACAGGTTTGCCGGATCGAGCACCACGCGCACCCGCTTCGAGCCCATCTGCGCGATGAGGCGCATCGCGTCTTCAGCCGACGTGACGATGTTGGCCTGCTCCGGCTCGATGCCGAGATCGACGCCGTGACGCTCGGCCAACTCGAGCGCCTTTGCCATTTCCGCGGCCATGTCGGCCCAGGCCGAAGGATCCGCATTGTCGGGATGATGGGCCCACTGGTCGTCCGCGTTGCGCGTTCCGGTGCACAGCGTTACCAGCGGAATGGCAAGCGCCGCTGCCGCCTCGATGATAACGGCAAGCCGGCGCAGGCCGTCGTCGCGCACCGCCTTGTCGGGGTGGGCCATGTTGTAAGTGCCCGACAGCGCCGCAAGGCCGACATCCGAGGATTTTGCCGCCGCTGCCACGGCCCTGATGGCGTCGTTCGGAACCACATCGGGCATCGATGGCAGGCCGGCGCAGGCGAGATTGAACTGGGTGACGGCAAACCCGGCGCTGCGGACGGCCGCCAGCACACTGGCCGGTTCGCTTCCCGCAAACGTCTTGGCGAACACACCGATCCGCATCAGACCGCTCCCGTCACGGCGGCGATCTCGACGCGCTGCCCGGTTTCGACTGAGCGGGCGATCGCCACCATGGCTCGGATAGAGGCGAGCCCGTCCTCCACATCGGCGCCCCGCATCGGCGCGCCATTCAAGACGGTGTCGGCGAGGCCTTCGAGTTGGCGCCTGAAGAAATGGCCGTCGGCGCCAAGCGGCTTTCGCGACGTCGCATCCTTCTCGTGGAAGATATCGACCTCGCTTGCCCGGAAGTACCAGGGGTTGAATGTCCTGGCGATCACTGAGCCGTTTTCGCCGTAGAGCTGAAAACCTTCGTGCCAGTCCATGCGCACGGCCACGGTGAGATCGAGATGGCCAAGTGCGCCATTGGCGAATTCCGTTTCGACGAACCAGCAATAGGCGCCAAAACGCTCGTTGAGGCGCGCGCGCACCGCGACGATCTGGCCGCACAGGAAACGCGCCGTGTCGACTAGGTGCGAGCCATGCGCCAGCATGAAGTATTGCCTGAGATCGGCCTTCGGATTTCCCGCTGGCTTGCGCGCCAGCTTGCTGGTGACAGGCAACGGCTGGATCGCGTCGGTGTTGGTGTAGCGATGGGTGGAATCGCAATACCAAGCCTTCAGCGCCAGGATCTCGCCCATCTCGTCGCGCACGAAATCCCGCGCGGCTTCCAGTGCCGGATCGAAGCGCTTCATGTGGCCGACCTGCAGCACCTTGCCGGAGCGCTTGACCGCATCGGCCAGTTTCTGGCCTTCTTCCACCGAAACACCAATCGGCTTTTCACACAGCACGTGCTTGCCGGCTTCGAGCGCCTTGATCGACATCGGAACGTGGTAGGCGTCGGAGGTGGCGACGATCACCGCCTCCAGCTCCGGATCGGCCAGCATGGCATCGTAGTCGCCATACATCTTCCGCGGTTCATAAGTCGCGCCCATGCGTGCCAGCAGGTCCGGCGCGGCATCGCAGATCGCATAGAGGTCGGCATTCCCTGCTTTCGCGCAGGATTCGAGGTGGGCGAATTGCGCGATCGGCCCGCAGCCGAGCACACCGACACGAAGACGACGTTCCTGTTTCCGGATCATGGTTTCGTCCTCACGCGCCGTAGTCGCGCATGGTCTGGCGGTTGGTCTTGACCGCAGCGGCCGGGTTGGCTGCAGCCGTCTCGGATTCCTCCTCCAGCACCAGCCAGCCGTTGAAGTTCGGTGCTGCTGCGGCGATCTTGATCACCGCTGGGGTGTCGCAGATGCCCTTGCCGAGCATGGCCCATGTGCCAGCGGCATCGACGTCCTTCAGGTGCACATAGCGGATGCGGTCGCGGTAGGTGGTGAGCGTGTCCGCCATGTCGGCGTGGCCGCGCAGGATGTGGCCGGTGTCCGGCACCCAGCCGACCAGCGAGGGGTCGACCAGGGAAAAGATCCGGTCGTAGTCGGCGCGGTCGAACAGCAGCGTGTTGTGATGGGAGCTCGGATGAACGGCGACATCGACCCCGGCCTTGCGCCCGAGTTCGCCGGCCTTGTTGTAGAATTCGGCGGCGATGGCGAACTTGTCGTCGCGCGGGCCGTCGGACACGACGGTGGCCGAGCCGATGGAGACGAGGGCACCAGGAAACGCGGACGCGAAATCGATCCAGCGATGTGCTGCTTCGAGATCGGCATTGATCCTGTCCTTCAGCGTGAAGCCGCTCCTGGAGCCGAAGGCGAAGGAGACGAGGGCGAGGCCTGACGACTTCAGCGCGGCGGCGAATTCCGATGGCCTGTCGGCATAGCGGCCGATCATCGTGTCGGTGATCTCGATGCCGTCATAGCCGCCGTCGGCGATCGCCTTCAGGAGATCGTCGGGACCGCCGGCAAAGCGGTCTCCGAGCATCTCCCAGGTAAAGGTCTGGCAACCGACTTTCAGGTCTTTCTTGGTCATGCTTTCATTCCTTGATGCCGCCCTGCGTCAGCCCTTCGATGATGTGCCGCTGGAAGAAGAGCACCAGCACGATCAAGGGAACGGTGACGACCGCCGAAGCCGCGGCGATATCGCCCCAGGGCACGTAATAGAGGTTGGTGAAGTTGGCGATGCCGACGGGAATCGTCTGGTGATCGATGTTTGAGGTGAAGGCGAGCGCGAACAGGAATTCGTTCCAGGCGGTGATGAAGGCGAGCAGGCCGGTCGTGACCAGGCTGGGCAGCGACATTGGCAGGATGATGTGCCAGAGCAGGCCAGGAACGCTGACGCCGTCCATGCGCGCCGCCTCGTCGATCTCGCGCGGCAGCGTCTCGAAGTAGCCGAACAGAACCCAGGTGACGAGCGGCAGCCCGAGCGCCAGGTAGGTGATGATCAATGCCGTGTAGGTGTCGAGCAGGCCGAGATTGCTGGCGACAAGATAGAGCGGCCCGACCAGCGCGATCTGCGGGAACATCGACACCGAAAGGATGAGCATCAGGATGCCGAAGCGGCCCTTGATGTTGAGGCGCGACAGCGCGAAGGCCGCCAGCGATCCGACTAAGAGACACAGGAACGTTGTGGCCAGCGAGACCACCAGCGAGTTCCAGACATAGCGGTGCAGCTGCTTCTCGACGAACGCGTTGTAATAATGCTCCAGCGTGAACGGCGAGGGGATCAGCGACGGCGAGCCCGAGGTCAGCGCCTTGTCGAGCTGGAACGACGTCGAGAACTGCCACAGGAACGGGCCTGCGGACCAGATCAGGATCAGCAAGGCGCCAAGATAGATGGCGATGCTCTGCAGTGGGGAACGCGTTTCGTTCATTGCGCTCTCCTGATCTGCCTGACGAGATAGAGGCAGAACACCAGTGCGATGACGCCTTCGGTGACGAACATGGCTGTCGAAACCGCCGCGCCATAGCCGAACTGCAATGTCGAGAAGAGCACCTTGTAGGAAAGGGTTGACAGCGTTTCGGTGGAGTCGGCGGGTCCGCCGCCGGTCAGCACATAGACGAGGTCGAAGACGCGAAAGGCATCGAGCGCGCGAAACAGGCCGGCGATCAGCAATGTCGGCATCAGCAGCGGCAGGCGGATGTACCAGAAGGTGATCCATCCCTTGGCGCCATCCATGCGCGCCGCCTCGATCAGCGAATTGGGCACGGTTTGCAGACCGGTCAGAAGCAGCAATGCCATGAACGGCGTCGTCTTCCAGACATCGGCGATGATGATGGTCGTCATCGCCGTTTGCGTCGAGCCGTACCAGTTGACGTTTTGGTCGATCAGGCCAGCGTGGAGCAGGATATAATTGATGATGCCATTCTGGCCGTCGAACAGCCAGCCGAACATTTTCGAGGTGACCACCGTGGGCATCGCCCAGGGTACCAGCATCGCGGCGCGCACCAGGCCGCGGCCCTTGAAAGCCTCGCAAAGGATGAGCGCCATGCCGAGGCCGATCAATGTCTCCAATGTCGTCGACGCCAGGGTGAACCACATGGTGTGCCACCAGGCATTCCAGAACTGCGGGTCGCCCCACAGCTGCACATAGTTGGCAAAGCCGGTGAAGTCCTGATCCTGTGTGATCAGCGAGGTGTTGGTGAGCGAGAGGTAGAGCCCGTTGACGATCGGATAGAAGGAGACCGACGCCAGCGACACGAATGCCGGCGTCAGCAGGAGCAGGGCCCAGAGGGCGCCCGGAAGCGCCTTGCCAAGCCTCCGCGGCCGGCCGGTGCCAGAAACATCAACCGCCGCGGACATGGGTTTAGCCGACAATCTTGTTGATCTGCGCGGCCAGCGTGTCCATTTCGGCCTGGACGTTGCCCGAGACCAGCGCCTTGGAGATGCCTGACTGCAAGGCGAGCGTCACCTTGGCGTATTCAGGCGTGATCGGCCGCGCCGTGGCGCCGGTGAACACCTTTTCGAGGCTCGCCATGAATGGCTGCTCGGTCTTGATCTTCTCGTCCTGGAACAGCGCCGGGCGTGTCGGCGCAAGGCCGAAGTTCAACGCGATGCGATGCTGGGTCTCGCTCGACGACAGCCAGGTGAGCAGCTCGATAGCGGCTTCTCGTTGCTTGGAGTTGGCATTGACGCCGAGCTGGTATCCGCCGAGGCAGGCCGAGCTCTTGCCGCCCGGGAACGACGGCAGCGGTGCGACGCCGACTTTGTCGACGACCTGGGATGCCTTGGCATCCTGGGCGATCGGATAGACGTAGGACCAGTTGCGCATGAACATCGCCTTGCCCGAGGTGAACGGTTGGCGCGACGGCTCTTCATCCCAGGACAGCACATCGTGCGGGCTGATCTTCGTCGTGGCAATGGTGTCGTGCAGGAACTGGATCGCTTCCACCGCGCCCTTCTGGTTGATCAGTGACGACTTGCCGTCGGGCGCAAGGATGGCGCCATTGTTGGAGGTGATGATCTCGACCGCGTCGCAGACGAGGACTTCTGCCTGCTTGCCCTGCCAGAGATAGCCGAAATCGATATCACCGGCCTTCTGTGCGGCCGCAGCGATCGTGGCCATGTCCACCCAGGTCTCCGGCACCTTGCCGCCATGCTTCTCCAGCACATCCTTGCGGTAATAGAACATGCCCGAATCCATGAACCAGGGCAGGGCGGTGAGCTTGCCGCCATAGGTGCAGGCGTTCAGGGTTCCCTCGAAATATGCGCTGCGCTTGTCTGCTGGAAAATACTGGTCGAGCGGCAGAGCCCAGCCGGCCGCGGCAAAGCCCGCGATCCAGATCACGTCCTGGCTGAACACGTCAGGCGTGCCGTTGCGGCGGGCAAGCTGCTGGACGAGGCCCTGATAGACCTCTGTGGAGGAGCTTGGCGGCGGCAGTTCGATGTTCTTGACCAGAATCCGGTCCTGCGATTCGTTGAACGCCTTGATCAGGTCGCCAAAGGTTTCCTTGCCGAAGAAAGCGGCGCTGGCGAAACTGATCTCGGCCCGCGACTGGGCACGCGCCTTGCGGACTCCCAATCCTGTCATGCCAAGTGTTGCCGCGCCCAAGAGGCCGGCGCTTCCAATGAGAAACTGCCTGCGGTCCGCGATCGTGACGTGAGCAGCAGGCTTCGAGCCGGAGACCGGCCCTTTCTTCATGTCTGTCATTTTCTCCTCCTTGGGCCGGCAGCCTCCCGATACTGTGTGCCAGCATGTTCGTATGTTCTATAAAAATTTTACGCGCGTCAACATTTAAAATGCTGTATAGCGGCTTTCGAACAAGGCTCGCTGCTGGCGCAGGGGCTTGGACAAGGCATCATGATGTTTGGGAGTTAGGATAGAAAATGCCCGCGAATTCAAAGGACAAGCTCGGCATCGGTGTCGTCGGTTGCGGCAACATATCGATGACCTATCTGCGCAATGCGGCGCTCTTTTCCGGTGTGGAATTGCGGGCCTGCGCAGATATTTCCACCGAATTGGCGGCCTTGCGTGCCAGCGAATATGGCATCCGCGCCGTCAGCGTGGATGCGCTCCTGGCCGATCCGGCGATTGACCTCGTCCTCAACCTGACCATTCCGTCGGCGCATTTCGACGTTTCGGCTTCAGCCCTTTCGGCCGGAAAGCATGTATTCACCGAAAAACCGCTGGCGACCTCGGCCAGCGAAGGGCGCCGCCTTGTCGCCGAGGCCGCGCGGCGCGGGCTGCTGCTGGGCTCCGCACCGGATACGTTCCTCGGCGCCGCCGGTAGACGGGCGCGCCGGCTCATGGAAAAAGGCGCGATCGGTCGGGCGGTGACCGGCACCGCCTTCATGATGGGGCGCGGCATGGAACATTGGCATCCCAATCCGCAATTCTACTACCAGCCCGGCGGCGGGCCGGTCTTCGACATGGGGCCTTACTATCTGACAATGCTGGTCAACCTGCTTGGGCCGGTGGCCCGCGTGATGGCCATGGCGACGCGCGGCCAGGAGGAACGTCTGATAACAGCGGAAGGCCCGTTCAAGAACACCACCTTCAAGGTCGGCACGCCGACGAACATCCTGTCGCTGCTGGAGTTCCGCTCGGGCGCCACGGTCACCTTCGGTGCGTCCTGGGATGTTTTCAGGCACTCCAACCATCCGATCGAGCTTCATGGCACCGAAGGTTCGCTCAGGTTGCCTGACCCCGATACGTTCGGCGGCACGATTTCGCTGTCGGAGCGTGGCGCCGACTGGACCGACTTCCACAGCGAAGGCGAACTCTATGGCGCTCTCAACTGGCCCTATGCCGCGCCTGATCGCGCCAACTACCGCATGCTCGGTGTTGCCGATCTGGCGCGTGCGCTGAAGACCGGCACGAGCCCGCGCGCCTCCGGTGATCTGGCGCTTCATGTGCTCGAGATCATGGAGGCCATTCTGGCTTCGGGCGAAAGCCGCGAGTCCGTCGCCGTCAACGGAACGGTCGATCAGCCACCGCTTCTCCAGGAGGATGAGGCGGCGAGCCTTCTTGCCTGAAAGGGAGCTCCATGACGACATCGCCTTTATCCCTGCTCGACCCTGTCGCCCGGCATGTGCTCGACCTTGGCCGGCGAGCTTCCGCCCCGCCGTTCGAGGCAGGCACGCCGCAAGAGGCGCGCCGGGCCTATGAAGAGGGGTTTCCCGAACTCCAGGGCGAGCGCGAACCGGTCGCCTCGCTTGCCGAGCAGACGATCGCAGGTCCGGGAGGGCCGCTGACACTCAGGATCTATCGCGGGCAGGGGGCGGCCGCGACCGGCGCTCCGGCGCTGCTCTATCTGCATGGTGGCGGCTGGGTGATCGGCAATCTCGATTCGCATGACGAGATCTGCCGCTGGTTTGCCAACATGGCCGGCTGCGTGGTGGTCTCTCCGGAGTACCGGCTGGCGCCGGAGCACAAATTCCCCGCCGCCATCAAGGATTGCCAGGCGACGCTGGGCTTCATGCGGACCTGCGCCGATGATCTCGGCATCGATCCTCGACGAATTGCCGTCGCCGGCGATAGCGCCGGCGGCAATCTAGCAACGGTCTTGTGCCTTCTCTGTCGCGAAGAAAAAGACGCGCCAACGGCGCAACTCCTGTTCTATCCGAACACGGACGCTTCGCAGGCCGCCGACAGCTATCGTCGCTTTGCCGTGGGCTTCGGTCTGACGGCGTCGACAATGGCCTGGTTCCGCGATCACTACATTCGCGATCTCTCGGATATCCAGGATTGGCGCGTTTCGCCGCTGAAGGCTGTCAGTCTTGCCGGCATGGCGCCGGCTTTTGTCGCGATCGCCGGTCACGATATCCTGGCCGATGAAGGTGAGGCTTATGCGAAACGTTTGGAGCAGGCCAAGGTGCCTGTTATCGTCAGGCGCTGGCGCGGCCAGATCCACGGCTTCGTTTCAACGGGGCGCCTTGGTCCGGCGGCGTGCGAGGCGGTGAATGCGGCGGCGGCTGCATGGCGCGGCTTCGATCCGGCTTTCGGGCATCAGGCTGACTGACGCATGACCAGAGTCGAGTCGAGATTGACCTTCGGCGCGACAACCGTTCCATCCTCGTTCAGCAGGGCCAGCAGCGTTTCCACACTGCGCCCGGCCATCGAGGCAAAATCCTGTGCCATGGTGGTCAACGCCGGGCATGTGTAGCGGCTCAGCGGATGGTCGTCATGCGCCGCGACGCGCAGGTCGCAATCGCTTTTGCGCCCCACCTTGAGGCCATGCGAGTAGGCGGCCGCCATCACCCCGAAAGCCAGACGGTCATTGTTGCACAGGATGGTCTTGCCCGGCAGGCCGCCATTGCCGAGCATTTTCTCCGTCTGCTCGTAGCCGATCCGCTCGAAGTCCCACGTGTAGTCGTCGGTGTTGCCGATGACGATGGGCTCCTGTCCAAGCCGCTTCATGGAACTCATATAGCTGTTCAGTCGCTCCGGGGAGTTGTGGTTGACGTGCGGAATATCGAAATAGATCGGCGCGTCGCCGGAGCGGCAGAGATAGTCGACGATGGTCGAAACACTCTGGCTGTTGTTGTTGCCGACGAACGGTGTTCCGCCTTCGAGGTAGGTGTCGAAATAGACGACCGGTATCGCCTGCGTCAGCTTCTCCAGTGTGCGGTGATCCGAGCGTACACCGAGTGGCGCGATCAGGGCGCCGGAGACCTTCAGTGACAGAATGGTTCGCGTTGCCTCGACTTCAAGTTCCCGCGAGCCATGCGAGGAGATCACGATCGGCCAGTAGCCTTCGTCGCGCAATCTAAGCTCGATGCGGCTGACCATCTCGGAATAGAAAGGGTCGACGACCGTCGGCACCATGATGCCGATGCTGCGGGTTCGCTTGCGGTTCAGGTTCCGGGCGAAGAGATTGGGCTGGTAGTCGGACGAGCGCAGTGCAACCTCGATCCGCTGCCGCGTGGCGGGCTTGATGCTGGTCGGATCATCGAAATATTTTGACAGCGTTGGCCGCGAGACGCCGCAGGAACGGGCAAACTCCTCCATCGTCTTGTGCGTCATCGGCATTCGATCCCTCGCATCATGGACATCCGGTTCCTGGCTGTCCCTTAGCGCTCCCCGCCAGCTACATAGGTCGCGCCAGCGCTCAACCGCAAGGCGAAATTTTACAGATAACTTTGTACCTTTTAACGCGTATCAGTAAATTATTGCATACGTAAATTTATCAATTGACACGTAAAATTGAAAGGCTGGGTGTCAACGTTGCCAGCGATCGTCAGCGACGCGGCGATATGGTTGCGGAGGCGAGCGACGGTCGCCGTCTCGGCTTGACGCGCGCCAAGAAGGTTCGGGATGTCGGATCGACCTGCTTGACCTTCGCAACATCGTCGACTAGCTAGGTGGCCGTACGCGGGTATGGTGAAATGGTATCACAAGAGCCTTCCAAGCTCCCGGTGCGGGTTCGATTCCCGCTACCCGCTCCAGAGTTTCATGCAAGGAATCGGTTTCGGTTTGACGCTGTTTGATCAGCATTCGACTGGCGCATGGTCGTTGTGAAAATGGCGCGCTGAGTCATCTGGCCCTCACGATTTTCCAGGCGGATCAGGCAATTACTTGAACGGCGCAAATGCGCGAACCGTTCAAAGGTTCGCGCCTGAGTCACATCCACTCTTCGAAAGCCGAAACTTCGATCAATAAACCAGCAAATTCAACAGGTCAGGGTGCCTTTTGCATCTCGTAGGGGATGCGCGGGTCTTAACTGTTGAACAGGGAAGCCACCTGATGCTGTGGCGGCACCTGTCCGCCAGGCGTCAGCTTGTCGACGACCCCAGGCAAAGCAGCGGACAATTGCTTGAGCAGTTCCTGCTCGTCCATTCCGGTCCGCTGTGCGATTTCGCGGATGACCTGTGGTCCCAGCGCGTTGCCGAGATCGTTGGAGTTGATCGGCTGGTTCTGCCCAGTTCCGACCCATGAGTCGGCGACATTGCCGTGGCCGGCGTCCGTCAGCTTGCCGAGGAGACCGCCCAGACCGCCAAGCAGGCCGCCGTCAGCGGATGTCGTTCCGGACGGTGCGGGGCTTTGCGGCTGTGCCGGCTGTTCGGAACTCCTGCCGCTCAGCATCTTTCCAACCATCAGCGCGCCGAGCGCGATCATCAGCGGTTTGGCGATATTGCCGCCGGGAACGGCGTTGTCAAAAAGTCCCATAGTGGATCCTCCATCTCAACCAAGCCCAACCCATCGTCAACAATGGCGCATTCGGGCCGAATTTCAAGCTGGCTTGAGCTTTTGACCATCATATGAAAATCTCTCCTTCAGGGGGAATGGAGAGGAAAAAATGGGTATCATCAGCTGGATCATTCTCGGCGTCATCGCCGGATTCATCGGTAGCAAGATCGTCAACAAGACCGGCCAGGGCATGATAATGGATATCGTGCTCGGCATCGTCGGCGCCATTGTCGGAGGCCTGATTTTCAGCGCTTTCGGTGCGTCGGGTGTCACCGGCCTCAATATCTACAGCCTGATCGTCGCGGTGGTTGGCGCTGTGGTCGTGCTCTGGGCCTATCACCAGTTCTCCGGCAGTCGCACGCTTTAGACGAAGCCAGGTCCATCCCGGATACTCGACAAGTCGCCGGCCACATTCGTCTGGCCGGCAGCTGACGCTATTGGCGGCCAACGTTCCATCCGCAAGCTTGGCGATAGGCAGCCGTGCCGCACGGTGCTAGGCGACGATGGTCAACCGGCGCTTGCGCTGATCCAGCGTGACGATGGTCAGGCCGCTGCCCACAACCAGCAGGATGCCGCAGACCGCCAGCGCATTGGGGAATTGGCCGAACACCAGCAAGCCCGAAATGACCGCCCAGACGGTGAAGCAGTAGTAGAACGGCGCCACCGCGCTCGTCGGCCCGACGCGATACGCCATGAAGATGAAGAAGTGGCCGAAGATCAGGAAAAACCCGGCGCCGGCCATCAACACCAGATGGCGCATCTCTGGCGTGACCCAGCGCTCGGAAACCAGATGCGCGGCGCCCGCGCCGATCAGCACCACAACCACGGCCGAAATCGCCACGATCATCCCCGGCACTTCGGCGGGGACCCGCCTGCCGGCGAGATCACGCGCGGCCGATAGCGCCGCGTTGCCCAGCGCCAGCAAGGCGTACACCGAAATGCCCTCCATGGTCGGTTGCGCCACCATCAGCGCACCGATGAAGCCGATCCCGATCAGCGCCATCCGATGCCCGCCGATCCGGTCGCCAAACAATATCGAGGAGCCGACAAGCATCAGCAGGGGCGTGATCTGGCCGAGCGCGGTGGAATCGGCGATCTGCATGTTGGCCAGCGCCACCACGTAGCAAAGGATTGCCGCCAGCTCGAGCAGGTTTCGCTGCAGAACCCGTCTGTCGAGGATCAGCGGAATCTGCTTTCCCTGGCCCAGCAGCAGCAGCAGCGGAATGCCCCAGAGCGTTGCCGCCGCTCCGCGCAGAAACAAGACTTCGTAGGACGGCAGCCCTGCGGTGGCGAGCTTCATCATCGTGTCGTTGACCAGGTACGACCCGGTCGCAACGATCATGAACAGCGGGCCGCGAATGGTGGTCGGAAGGAAATGCATCCGGTCAGGAAATCAGAGCACTGCCGCGGCGGCAATGGGCAGGCGCCATCTGTCAGGCTGTTTTGTTTTCCGCGCGACCGCGAATGCGATCGCTGGTCAGGCCGAATGAAGTTCAATCGGTTCGAAGGAGGCAACATCGGCGGGTCTCGGCCTAGCCGGACTATGAAGAGCGCGCAGCACGATCATGCCGAGCACGAGCAACATTGCCAGAAGACCGGTGGCAAGGCGGCTATCGGGCCCCCACAGCAACAGAGCGCCGATGACCAGGAGGGTGACGGTTTCGCGATTGGAAAAACCTGTACGCCCAAGGAAAGCCAGTGGTACGGACAACGCCACCAAGTCGTAGAGATAGATGTAAGGCGAGGCAAGCAAGGTGGTGGTGGCCAGTGCCGCCGCTTGTGTATCGAAATCCGACTTGCGGGCCCAAAGCCGCCAGACGAAGACAGCGCTCGCGGCGACCAATGCGCCATGGGTGAGCCAGGCGAGTTGCACGCTGCCGCCGAGCGCGCGAATTTGGCCGTATGGGCTTTGCAGTTTAGCGAACTGAGCCAGGCCGCTTAGGAGGATGGCATCATTGGTGTGGACGATCGATTTTAGAAAGGCGAGCCATACGTCCAAACCCAAGGCAAGCGCGGAGATCGCGCCAAGCCCGACAGCCGACAGCACCGCCCAGCCAAGCACACGCCAGTGGCCGCTAGCAACCAGCGCGAGTGGAATAAGCAGGCCAAATTGCGGCTTGTAGGTAAGCAGCCCAATCAGGATGCCGGCCAGTGCCGGCCGCCGTTCAATCATTGCCAGGCCACCGGCGAGCAGCGCAGCGGTGAGAAAGCCGTTCTGCCCGACGACCATGTTCCAGAACACGACCGGCCACGCGAAAGCCGCCAGAAGGGCTTCGCGCCTGCCGACTATCTGCCAGATAGATGCAAGATAGAGCGGCAGGCTCGCCAACATCCAGGCAAGCAGGGCAATGGGATAGGGCAGAAGCGCGAGGGGCGCCGCGATGAGCAGGAAGGGCGGCGGATAGTGCCATCCAAAGTAGCCGGCGAAGTCATGGCCCGCGCCGATAACTTCGATATTCTTGTGGATCGTCCAGTCATAGGCGTCCGCGGGCGCGCCCTGAAGCACGAGCTTGCCGGCAGCCCAGACGTTGATGAAGTCGGTGGGAATGGGCAGGCCGGAAGGGTCGATCAGCCAGAGGCCCATGCACAAGGATACAAAAAGCAGGCAGGGAAAGGCGACCGCCAGCCCGACCAGGATCATCGGCGCGAGATGTCTTAGCTGTTTTTTGCTCAACGCTGCCGACGTGCCTGCCATTGTCTGGACCCTTGGCGTTCCGCTGCGCCATCTTGTCCTTGGTGTCGGTTAAAGTCGCGTGAAGGGGCCGCCTTGACGCCGATAGGCGGGTCCGCGCGGGCAGCGACGACCGCCTTTGCCGCCGATATTTGAATCTCCAAACGCCATGCCCATATGTCGGGTTCTCACGGATCGCGGGAAAGCAGGGATGTCGGCCGGATTTCGGTTGGTACAAAACCCTTGTGTTTTTTAGCCTTTGTCGCTAATCGCCCCGCATCCGACTGAACTGAAGGTCCAGGCCGTCCAAGGAAAGAGACTATGGCAAAAGGTAAATTCGAGCGTAATAAGCCTCATGTGAACATTGGCACGATTGGCCACGTCGATCATGGCAAGACGTCGCTGACGGCTGCGATCACGAAGTATTTTGGCGAATACAAGCGCTATGACCAGATTGATGCGGCGCCGGAGGAGAAGGCCCGCGGCATCACCATCTCGACGGCGCATGTCGAATACGAGACGGCCAACCGCCACTACGCCCACGTCGACTGCCCCGGCCACGCCGACTATGTGAAGAACATGATCACCGGTGCGGCGCAGATGGACGGCGCGATCCTGGT
>CALRQH020000019.1:0-134342 GCA_943370265.1 Mesorhizobium carmichaelinearum | reverse complement strand
TCACCAATGTCCCCCTTCCGACCATCGGAAGGAGTATCGGCGATGACGCGCCGCTGGTCTTCCGGGGCGCGCCCCGGAAGACCAGCGGCCGCAGCACCTGGGGAAGATTCAAACGGCACTAATGGGGAGTATTGCTCCGGTACTGACACGTGGCCGCGCAACTCCGGTTGGGGATGGATGCCCATGGCTGCCTCCGTCCTCATGACGCCCGCCTTTGCCCAAGCATGTCGGGGTATCCCCTGGCCAGCACGGGTGCGAAATGATTCCGACGGGAGCGCACGACATCAAGCGTATGGTCCGTGAAGGTCAGCAGGGTGGCGACAACCTGCTGGTTGCCATAAGTGCGCTGGTAGCCAAGCGGTGTCGCCAGGAAATGCAGTTGCAGCGCGCGCAAGACCCACATCGGCTCGAACTCAATGATCACCTGATTGACGTTCCGCTTCAGCCCCCACTCGACGAAGCCGGCGATTAGCTCGGTGCCGACCGTGGACACGCCGCGTCGGCCATCGCGGAAACCGGGAGCGACCGCATAGCGGGTCAACTCGTAGATGTTCGGTCCGGAAGGCGGCGTTCCCTCATAGAGATCCATCAGTACATCGGTCAGAAGATGCGGTCGCGTCGTTGGCAACATCCGTTGATAGCCAGCGACTTCGTCGCCTCTGATGACGATCTGATGGACTGCCTCATCATGATCGAACTGGTCGATTTCGAGCCCGTCCGGGCGCCTCAGATCATCCCACCCCATCTCCTCGACGAAGACCTGGTGGCGTAAGCGATGGACAGCCTCCCAAAGATCGGGACGTTCCATCAATTCCTGGGTTGTAAGGGCAAAAAGCATCTGCCGTCTCCTGTGTTCAGAGGAAGATACGGCCGGGCTTTCCCGAGAAAATTACGTGATCACGTAGGCAAGGATTTCTAGGCCGGCGCGGCCGACCTAACTAATGTAGCCGCGCCTTATCGCTTCTGCGACTGCCTGCACCCGGTTGACGGCACCGAGTTTGCCTTTGGCGTTAAGAAGGTGTTTCTCTGACGTGTGTTCCGAGATGCCGAGGATTTGCGAAATCTCCCATTCGGACTTGCCGACAGCCGCCCATTGCAGGCATTCGCGCTCGCGCGGTGTCAATTCGATGTGATCGATGGTCTTGTTCGCCATCATGTGAAGCTGCATGGCGCGGCCGACCGCATAGGTCGAGACCAGCGATACCAGGCCGAACTCGTCCGCCGACAGTTGCACGGCTTCGCCGCCAAGCGAAACCATGACAATCTGGCCATCGAGCGTGACCAGCGGGAAGGCCAGCCCGTCACGCAGCTTGAATGCGCCGGCATCGCCCATCACTTCACCGCTGCCTTTGTCGATGCGAACGCCCTGCGCCGCCTCCCGCCACTGGAACGGCGCCTGCAGCTGCTTCATGTGGCTGACGACGGGATCATGATCGACATAGTTGCGCGACACGTAGCGCTCGAGCCATTCGACAGGCCAGTCGCAAAGCAACACGTGCTGCTTTTGCTGGCCGGCCGGCGTGCCTGGCTGCGGAACGGTTCCGGCCATCAGCGCCGTCAGACCGAAATCCGACGTGATGCCAAGCAACTTTTCGCAGACAGCCGCGGCCGTGCTCGCGTGCTGCAGCTGGTCTATGAATTCCAATGTTCGATCGAACTGAACCATCGCAACATCAACCCCATGTTGCCTTCCGCATTGATGTCAATGGTCCATGCAAACCTGCATTCCACCACCAACCCCGGATTGCAAAATGCCTCGTGATTGTTGTGGCGCTTGACCTTGACACCCCATCAAGGCAAGCGCGGCTATTTGCAAACCCGCTAAACCATATCCCTAAATCGGCGCGTTGAAATCAAAAACCGTTGTGCCTGCGGCATTTTCATACGAAAAGCCGATGCAGGCAGGGGCGGTCGGAGCATGGTCGTGGCGTTTCGGTGGATGGTACCGATACTCATCGGGATACAGTTGCTCGCCGGCGGTGCGCGGGCCGCGGAGCCGCAGGTGCCGGTGCTGTGGGATGCCAAGGAACGGCTGCCGAAACCGGACCTTTCCGCGTTGCCGCGACTGAGATTCCTCACGACCACCGATTTTCCACCCTTCAACTTCCTCGACAATGCAGGCCGCCTGTCTGGCTTCCATGTCGATCTGGCACGGGCCATCTGCGCTGAGCTCGGCATCGCCGACAAATGCCAGATCCAGGCCTTGCCGTGGGCCGAACTCGACGGTGCGCTGCAGAGAGGCGAAGGCGAAGCGATCATCGCCGGCATTGCGCCGACGCAGGAGTCGCGGCAGAAATATGCCTTCTCACGCTCCTACCTGCAATTTCCGGCGCGCTTCATCATGCCGAAAGGCAAGGCGCTTACAGAGCCGATCTTCGACAAGCTGCGCGGCAAGCGCGTTGGCGTGATCGCAGGTTCGGCGCATGAGCGGATGCTGCGCGACTATTTCGGCACCGTTCAGATCGTTCCCTTCGACAAGCCGGATGACGTCTACGGCGAGTTGAAGGCCGGCAAGATCGACGCCGCCTTTGGCGATGGCATGCGCTTCGCCTTCTGGCTGGGCGGCACCGATGCAGCCGGCTGCTGCCGCTTTGCCGGCGGCCCCTATCTGGCGCCTGAATATCTGGGGTCAGGCATGGCCATTGCGACCAAGGCCGACGACCGCGCACTGGCCGCCGCATTCGATTACGCGCTGCAGGAGATTTCGGTGAAAGGCACTTTTGCCGAATTCTACCTGCGCTATTTCCCGGTCAGCTTTTTCTGACTTCGTTCGATCCGCTTACGTGAGTGTCCGCAGCCTTGCCTTGGCCGCACGGCCGATGGCGGCGACGGTCAGCGTGTCGATATCGAGCTGGCGGCGGATGAGCTGGAGCACGCGAACCTCTTCCATCCGCATTTCGAGATCGACTGCCGCAACCTCGAAGGCCGCGGCGTAGGCGGTGTCGCGCAAGCGTTCCGGCAATATATCGGCAACAAGAGCCAGGACGCCTTCCAGCCCGTCCTTCTCGTGCAGCGCCTTCTGACATGCCTGGGCGACCGCAACCAGCCGGTCGTGATTGAAGTCCTCGAACACAGGCCAGGATCGGACGACGTCGCCGATCCGCGCCAGTTCGACATCGGTCATGTCGCGATCGGACGCCGAGGTGATGACCATCAGGTAGATCAGGGCTTCATGCGGCGTCAGCGTTGGCATAATCGACTCCTCGATAAGGGCTCCGAAGGTAGGAAGGCGCTATCCGCGTCGCAAGGAAAAAGCGTTGCGCTCGTTGACGCTCGGGGCCGGCACGCATAGAGCGACGTCATAGGTCCGCATGGACGCACAACGCGCACTCCACCGCTTCTGATCTTCGCGCCTTCCGAAAATGGATTTTGATTCTCGGGCCGATGCGATAGAGACCGATTGAAACACCCACCCGGCGCCGATGCCGGCGAATGATTTGGAAACGTGACATGGCGGGATCAAACATCATCGATCTCAACCCCGAGGTACTTGCGGCAGCGGCTGAAAGCAAAGCCTGGCCGTTCGAGGAAGCCAAAAAGATCGTCGAGCGCTACAAGGGCACCGATTTTCCCGAGACCGTCCTGTTCGAGACCGGCTATGGCCCGTCGGGCCTGCCGCATATCGGCACGTTTGGCGAGGTGGCGCGCACCTCGATGGTGCGGCATGCCTTCCGCGTGATCACGCAGGACAAGGTGGCCACCAAGCTCTTGTGCTTCTCCGACGACATGGACGGAATGCGCAAGATTCCCGACAACGTACCGGATCGCGCAGCGCTCGAGCCCCACCTGCACAAGCCGCTCTCGTCGGTCCCCAACCCTTTCGGGGGCGACTATGCGAGTTTCGCCGACCACAACAACGCGATGCTCTGCCGCTTCCTCGACACGTTCGGCTTCGACTACGAATTCGCCAGCGCCACTGAATATTACAAGGCCGGCCGCTTCGACGCCATGCTGCTGCGCGCCGCCGAACGTTTCGACCAGATCATGGCGGTGATGCTGCCGACGCTGGGCCCTGAGCGGCAGGCGACCTACAGCCCGTTCCTGCCTATCTCGCCGAAGAGCGGTCGCGTGCTTTACGTTCCCATGAAGCATGTCGACGCCAAGGCCGGTACCATCACCTTCGACGATGAAGGCACTGAAACCACGCTTTCCATTACGGGCGGCAAGGTGAAGCTGCAGTGGAAACCGGATTTCGGCATGCGCTGGGCGGCACTTGGCGTCGATTTCGAAATGTTCGGCAAGGACCACCAGACGAATGCGGTGATCTACGACCGCATCTGCAACCTTCTGGGCGGCCGCGCGCCGGAGCATTTCGTCTATGAATTGTTCCTGGACGAAAACGGCCAGAAGATCTCGAAGTCGAAGGGCAACGGACTGACCATCGACGAGTGGCTGACATACGCGCCGACCGAGAGTCTTGGCCTCTACATGTACCAGCGGCCGCGGCAGGCCAAGAAGCTCTACTTCGACGTCATCCCGAGGGCCGTGGACGAATACTACGCCTTCCTCGCCGCTTATCCCCGGCAGGACTGGAAGGAGCGACTGGGCAACCCGGTCTGGCACATGCATGACGGCAACCCGCCCGTTGTCGACATGCCGGTGCCGTTCTCGTTGTTGCTCAATCTCGTCAGCGCCTCGAACGCGCAGAACAAGGACGTGCTTTGGGGCTTCATCTCGCGCCATGCGGCCGGAGTGACACCTCAGACGCATCCGGAGCTAGATAAGCTCACCGGCTATGCGATCCGCTATTTCGACGATTTCGTGAAGCCGACGAAAACCTTCCGGCCGGCCGACGACGTCGAGCGCTCAGCGCTGGAGGCACTGGAAACGGCGCTTGGCAATCTGCCGGCGGACGCCAATGGCGAAGCGATTCAGAACGCCTCGCTCAATGTCGCCCGTCAGATCGAGCGCTACCAGGATCATGCCAAGAAAAGCCCGGAAGGCGGCCCCGGCGTGTCCGGCGCCTTCTTCCAGATGATCTACCAGGTGCTGATCGGCCAGGAGCGCGGACCGCGCTTCGGTTCGTTCGCCGCGCTCTACGGCATCGCCGAGACGCGGGCACTCATTCGGCAGGCGCTGGCTGGTCAGCTGGCTTGAGTACGCCGTCAACCTCTTCCAGGATAGAACTCGACGCCTGAGGCGCCGGGTTCGGAGCATCAGGCACAAGCGACAGGCCGGAAAGGTCCGGCGCCGGCCCGAAAATACCTTTCTTGGCGGTACGTGCCTTCTCGCCGGCGTCCTCGTAAGGACCGCCCTTGGTCGCGCGCGACCAGCCGTTTTGGACCAGCCATTGACCGACATCCTGCTTGCCGATCCGGCATTCGGCGGCGATCACGTCGCGGCCGCCTTCGGGAGGCACTTTGCAGATAACCGCGCGACCGCGCAGGAAAGCACGGAACGCCGTTCGCGCCCGCACGCCGCACGCCCACGACTTGTCGTTGTCGGAGCACGTCTCATCCTGGCTGACGATGTCGACCCCAGAGATCGCGACCGAATAGCCCTTGGCTTCAATCAGGCCGGCTGCGGACGCCACCGGGTTGAACAGCTTCGTACCGTCCCAGCCGTCAGGCATCTTCGGCTTCGGCGGCATGGCTAGCGCCAGCTTGCTCAAGGGCGGGCGCGGGTCGATCCGCTCGAACGCTTCGGACTGCAGCGGCGGTGAAGCGCTGGCCTCAAGGTCAACGGCTCTCGAAGGCGGGGTGGGCCTTGTCCCCTTGTCTCTCGCAGGAATGGCTGAGGTGACCGGAGCGTCGATTGGCTGTTCGGCAATGGCCTGCAGTTGATCATCGCCGCTGGCATCACCGCCACGCTGGACGGCACGGCCACCGGCGACAACCAGGGCCCCCATCGTCAGGATCGCCAGAACCGCGACGGAGGCATGAAGCGGACGCATCACCGACGCCTCCTACTGGCTTGCCCAGACAATCCGCGCCACCCATTCGACATCGCTCATGGGAATGTCCCGGTCCGGATGATCAGGATTGAGAGAGACCAGAACGATCGCCGTCGTTGTCTGGCGCTCGAGCACCTTTGCCATCACCTCGCCGCCATTGGTCTTGACCACGACCCGGTCGCCCTTGCGGGTGGTGGCGCCGGGTTCAACGATCAGCACATCACCATTGCGATAGAGCGGCAGCATGGAATCGCCCTGCACCTTCAACGCATAGGAGCTTTCGGTCGATTGTGCCGGAAGCTCGATCAGGTCCCAGCCCTGCCCTGCCGGAAAACCGGCATCGTCGAAGAAGCCGCCAGCGCCAGCCTGGGCGAAGCCGAGCAACGGGACCGAGGAACGGCGAAGGGGAGATGCCTGATGTCCAAGGCCGCCCCTGCCCTCGACCAGCCCGGTGAATTCGTCGAGCGAAGCGCCCGTCGCCTCGATGATCTTGGCCAGCGATTCAGTGGAGGGCCAGCGCGGCCTGCCATCGGAGGACAGCCGCTTGGACTTGTTGAAAGCAGTCGAATCAAGACCCGCGCGCCTGGCCAAGCCGGACGCCGAGAGCGAATAGCGCTCGGCAAGAGCGTCGATGGCGGCCCATACGCGGTCGTGTGAGAGCAAGTCCGCTCTCCTTCGAAACAGGAAAAAATGCCTCTGCCCTGTCTAGCGCGCGACCGCCTGCTTGTCCACCTGCGGAGCGGCGGATCATCAACAAAGTGACAGGGCGACGCAAGCACGAAGGCACACGCGCAGTGCAGAGCACCCAGCATCGACCAAGCGGACGCGCCGGTAAATCACAAGACCTGAAGCGAGCCTATTGAAATGCCGCCATTGCTTTCGGCAGCCCTCTTTTGAGTTCCTCGACATTCATCACCGGGATCATTTCGAGGCTGGCGTTGAACTCGAGGAAGAACCGCTCCGCATAGAAGGGCAATTCGGAGCTGTCCTTCACGTCGACAAACAAATAGGCCGTCCGGCGGCCATTCTCGGCGGTGAAATATGTCGCCTCCGGTTTGAGTTCGGACAGGGTATGCTCGATGAACTTTCCTATGCTGCCGTCCCTGATCGCTCTATTGCCTTCCTCGGTCGGAATCGAAATTCTCAGCATTGTACGCACGACGTTTCCTCCCTCCGCCAACATTTTTGTTAGCGATAGCTAATATAACATCAGACATGTCACAGAGAAGAACACAGCCTTCGAAAGCTTGATCATTCTCGCCTGGCCTGGACACGCAGTTGCCGGTGTGAGGCCATGAACATTCGCTCGACCTCGGTGGGCGGGCGTGGTTGTGCAGAACGGCCGAGCGCGGCGACGACCTCGTCAATGTCGAGAAAGCGGCGGGCCCGGCGATCATACACGCCGGCCGTCGTCAGGATCAGGGCTGCCGTTTCGCCATTGTCGAGCACGAAACGATGCTTGCCGATAACCTGGGCGCCTTCCCAGGTCTCGATCGAGGACACCACTTCGAAGTGGCGCCACAGCCTGATCTCGCGCGCGTAGACCGACTGCAGCCCGCCCATCATCGGTGCCCAGCCGTTTTTCCGCGCCAGCGTGATGAGGCCGGCGCGCAGGAAAATATCGATGCGGCCGAGATCGGCCAGCATCATGTAGCGCGCATTGTTGAGATGGACATTGAAATCGATGTCGGTCGGCAGGCAGCGAAAGGCCAGCCGGCTTTCACCGCCCATCACGTAGGGGCCACGGCTGCGTGCCGTGGCCATCATGCGCGCCATGCGCGCCCAGACATACATCGGCCGGCGTCAGGCGGCTTGCTTCACGTCGCCCTTCGCGTAGGGATCGAAGCGCTGGTAGAAGGTCTCGCCCTTCTCGGCCATGTCGAGCAGAAGCTTCGGGGCCTTGAACTCGGCGCCGTATTTCTTCTGCAGACCCTTGGCGATCTTGACGAATGCCTTCGCACCGATGCCATCGATGTAGGACAGCGCACCACCGGTGAAGGGTGCGAAACCGAAGGCCAGGATCGAGCCAACATCGGCCTCGCGAGGGTCGGTGACGATCCCCTCTTCCATCACCCGTGCCGCTTCGAGCGCGATGGTGACCAGCAGCCGCTGCTGCAACTCCTCATAGTCGACCTTCTCGGGCACCTGTTGTGGGTAGAGATCCCTGAGGCCCGGCCACAGCTTCTTCTTGGCGGGCTTCGCCGGATAGTCGTAAAAACCCTTGCCGTTCTTGCGGCCGAAGCGGCCGTGGTCGTCGACCATGGTGTTGATCAGCGCCATCTGCCTGGGGTCGACAGCCTTGTCACCGAGATCCCTGATGGTCTGCTTCATGATCTTCTGGGCGAGGTCGATGGCCGTCTCGTCAGTCAGAGCCAGCGGGCCGACCGGCATGCCGGCGGCCTTCGCCGCATTCTCGATCATCGGTGCCGGTACGCCTTCGATCAGCATCTTGTAGGCTTCCGACATGTAGCGCAGCACGCAACGGTTGACGTAGAAGCCGCGCGTGTCGTTGACGACGATCGGCGTCTTCTTGATGGCGCGCACGAAGTCGATCGCGGTCGCCAGAGCCTTGTCGCCGGTTTTCTTGCCGAGGATGATCTCGACCAGCATCATCTTGTCGACCGGCGAGAAGAAGTGGATGCCGACAAAATTCTTCGGCCGCGCCGAATTCTTGGCCAGATCCGTGATCGGGATGGTCGAGGTGTTGGAGGCAAAGATCGCCGACGACTTCAGCACGGCTTCCGCCTGTTCGGTGGCGCTCTTCTTGACGGCCGAGTCCTCGAACACCGCCTCGACCACGAGATCGCAACCGGCAAGATCGGCATAGTCGGCCGTCGGCGTGATCAGCGACAGCAACTTGTCCTTCTCCTCGGGCTTGGCGCGCCCTTTCTTCACCTGATCCGAGACCAGGGTGCCGGAATGCGCCTTGCCCTTGGCGGCTGACTCCATGTCGCGGTCGAGCAACACGACCGGGATACCGGCCTTGGCCGTCACATAGGCAATGCCCGCTCCCATGAAGCCGGCACCGAGAATGCCGATCTTCTTGAATTTGGTTTCGGGCACGCCGGCCGGGCGGCGCGCGCCCTTGTTCAGTTCCTGCAGCGATACGAACAGCGAGCGGATCATTGCCGCCGCTTCCTTGGTCTGCATGATCTCGGTGAAATAGCGCTGTTCGATACGCAAGGCGGTGTCGAACGGCACCAGCAGGCCTTCATAGACGCATTTCAGGATCGCGGCGGCGGCTGGATAATTGCCATAGGTCTCGCGACGCAGGATGGCGATGGCCGGCGGCCACAGATTGAAGCCGGCCGGCGAATAGATCTGGCCGCCGGGCAGCTTGAAACCCTTCTCGTCCCATGGCGCCACCGGCTTCAGGCCGTTCCTGATCATGGCCTTTGCAGTCTCGACCAGCTTCGCCGGCTCGGCGATTTCGTGGATCAGGCCCATCGACTTGGCCTTCTGCGGTGACAGCGTCTGGCCGGAGGTCAGCATCTGCAGCGCCTGTTGCTGATCGGTCAACCTCGGCACGCGCTGCGTTCCGCCGGCACCCGGGAAAATGCCGATCTTCACCTCGGGAAGCGCCATCCTGACCTTGTCGCTATCGGCGGCGACGCGGCCGTGGCAGGCAAGCGACATCTCGAAGGCGCCGCCCATGCAGGTGCCGTTGATCGCCGACACCCACGGCTTGCCGGACGTCTCAAGCTTGCGAAACAGGCCGGTCATGGTGCCGGCATTGTCGAACAGCGCCTTTGTCGCCTTTTCGACATCCTTGCCCTTGTCTGCAGCGAAGGTCGTCAGCATCTTCTGCAGCAGGGTGATATCGGCGCCGCCGGAGAACGTATCCTTGCCGGAGGTGATCACCGCGCCTTTGATGGCGGCATCGCCGGCCACCTTGTCGACGATGGCGTTCAACTCCCGCATCACCTCCTCGGTGAAGACGTTCATGGAGCGGTCCGGGCTGTTCCAGGTGACCAGCGCGATTCCGTCGGCGTCAATGTCGAGGGTGAAATTGGTGTAGCTCATCTTCTCTCTCCCTGTCAGACGCGTTCGATGATGGTTGCGGTGCCCATGCCGGCACCAATGCACAGGGTGACCAGGGCGGTATTGAGGTCGCGGCGCTCGAGCTCGTCCAGCACCGTGCCGAGGATCATTGCCCCGGTTGCGCCAAGCGGATGGCCCATGGCGATGGCGCCGCCATTGACGTTGATCTTGTCGTGCGGAATTTCGAAAGCCTGCATGTAGCGCAGCACCACCGAGGCAAAGGCCTCGTTGAGCTCGAACAGGTCGATGTCCGAAATCTTCATCTTGGCGCGCTTCAAGAGCTTCTCGGTGACGTCGACCGGGCCGGTCAGCATCAGCACCGGCTCCGAGCCGATATTGGCGAAGGTGCGGATGCGGGCGCGCGGCTTCAGGCCCATGGCCTTGCCAGCCTTCTTGGAGCCGAGCAGCACAGCCGCCGCGCCATCGACGATGCCGGACGAATTGCCGGCATGGTGGACGTGATTGACCTCTTCAACCTCCGGATGCTTCTGCACCGCGACCGCATCGAAACCACCCATCTCACCGGGCATCACGAAGGACGGGTTGAGCGAGGCCAGCGACTGCATGTCGGTGGACGGCCGCATATGCTCGTCGTGGTCTAGGATGGTCAGCCCGTTCTGGTCCTTGATCGGGATGACCGAATTCTTGAAGCGGCCCTTTTCCCAGGCATGCGCGGCGCGCTTCTGGCTCTCGACCGCGTAGGCGTCAACGTCGTCGCGCGAGAAGCCATACTTTGTCGCGATCAGGTCGGCCGAGATGCCTTGCGGCACGAACCAGCCGGGCAGGCCCACCGAAGGATCCATGAACCAGGCGCCTCCGGAGGCACCCATCCCGACACGCGACATGGACTCGACGCCGCCGGCAATGACGATGTCATCGGCGCCCTGGGCGATCTTGGCCGCGCCGAAATTGATGGCGTCGAGACCGGAGGCGCAGAAGCGCGAGATCTGCATGCCCGGCGCCTTGGTGTCGTAGCCAGCCTCGAAAGCGGCGGCGCGCGGAATGACCGAGCCGGCTTCGCCGACCGGATCGACACAGCCAAAGATGATGTCGTCGACAGTGCCAGTGTCGAGCCCGTTGCGGTCACGCAGCGCCTCGAGCGTCTTGGCTGCCAGCCGCACCGCAGGCACTTCGTGCAGCGATCCATCCTTCTTGCCCTTGCCGCGTGGCGTGCGCACGGCGTCATAGACATAAGCTTCGGACATTCTCTTGCTCCTTGGGTTTATCGAACGGCCTTGGACTGATGCATGTCGATCTCCCGAAACCGGAACCGCTTTTGGGAGACATGCATTAGAGCGAGCGTCCGATCAGCAATTTCATGATCTCGTTGGTGCCGCCGTAGATGCGCTGGACGCGAGCGTCGCGGAACATGCGGGCGATCGGATATTCGTTCATGTAGCCATAGCCACCATGCAATTGAAGGCATTCATCGACCACTTTGCCCTGGAGGTCCGATAGCCAGTACTTTGCCATCGAGGCGGTGACGGGATCGAGCCCGCCGGCGATGTGGCGGGCCACGCAGTCATTGTAGAAGACGCGGCCGATGGTTGCCTCGGTCTTTAGCTCAGCCAGCTTGAACTGCGTGTTCTGGAAATCGATGATCGCCTTGCCGAAGGCCTTGCGCTCCTTGACGTAGTCGATGGTCAGTGCCAGCGCGCGCTCGATCATGGCAATGGCGCCGGTGCCGATCTGCAGCCGCTCTTGCGGCAATTGCTGCATCAATTGGACAAAGCCCTGCCCTTCCTCGTGGCCGAGCAGGTTGGATGTCGGCACGCGCACGTCGTTGAAGAACAGTTCCGACGTGTCGTTGGCCTTGAGTCCGATCTTGTCGAGGTTGCGGCCGCGCTCAAAACCGTCGACCTCATCGGTCTCGACGACGATCAGCGAGGTGCCCTTGGCGCCCTTTGCCGGATCGGTCTTGGTGACGACGATGATCAGGTTGGCAAGCTGGCCGTTGGTGATGAAGGTCTTGGAGCCATTGATCTTGTACTGGTTGCCATCCTTCTCGGCGCGCGTCTTGACGCCTTGCAGGTCGGAACCGGCGCCCGGCTCGGTCATGGCAATGGCGCCGATCAGCGCGCCGGTCGCCAGTTTCGGCAGCCATTTCTTCTTCTGCTCTTCAGAGCCGTAGTGGAGGATGTAGGGCGCGACGATCGCATTGTGCAGGCCGATGCCGAAACCGTCGACGCCGACATGGCCGATGGCTTCGATGATGGCACTCTCATGCGCGAAGGTGCCGCCGGAGCCGCCATATTCCTCCGGCATCGAGGCGCAGAGCAGGCCGGCGGAACCCGCCTTCTGCCAACTCTCGCGGTCGACCATCTCGTTCTTCTCGAACGCGTCGTAGCGCGGCGCGATCTCCTCCGACATGAAGCGGTGCGCCATGTCGTAGAGCATGCCGACCTCATCGGCCGCCCAGGCAGGTTTTGGCAAAGCGAGCACTTCGGCGGGATTTATCGCCACGACTTCCTCCGCTTTTCGACTGCAGCCGGTGTGCCGGCGCTCAAACCTAGAACGCTTCCGCAGGCAGCGCCATTAGCGTGTCCGCGCCACTGGAAATGCGGGCGAGATGCGCTGACGTTTCCGGCATGATCCGCTCCATGAAGAAGCGCGCCGTCACCAGCTTGTTGTCGTAAAACGACTGGGAACCGTTGGCGCCGGTCTTGCCAAGCGCCACCTTGGCCATCTGGCCCCACATGTAACCCAACGCCACCAGGCCGAAGAGATGCATGTAGTCGGTCGAGGCGGCACCCGCATTGTCGGGCTTGGCCATGCCGTTCTGCACCAGCCACATGGTCGCGGCCTGCAGATCGTTGAGACCCTTCTTCAGCCCCTTGGTGAACGGCGCCATTTTCTCGTCGGAGCGGTTCTCCTCGCAGAACTCGCCGACTTCCTTGAAGAAAGCCTGCACCGCGCGGCCACCGTTCAGGCCAAGCTTGCGGCCGACGAGGTCGAGCGCCTGGATGCCGTTGGCGCCCTCGTAGATCATGGCGATGCGGGCATCGCGCACGAACTGGCTCATGCCGTGCTCTTCGATATAGCCGTGGCCGCCGAACACCTGCTGCGCCATGACAGCATGGTCGAAGCCCTTGTCGGTGAATACGCCCTTGACCACCGGCGTCATCAGGCCGGTGTAGTCCTCGGCGGCCTGTCGGTCCTTGTCATCGGGGGAGCGATGCGCGATGTCGGACTTGATCGCCGTCCACAGCGCCAGCGCGCGGCCGGCCTCGTTGAATGCCTTCATGGTCATCAGGCTGCGGCGGATGTCGGGATGGACGATGATCGGGTCGGCTTTCTTGTCCGGCGCCTTCGGCCCCGACAGCGAACGGCCCTGCAGGCGGTCCTTGGCGTAGGAAACGGCATTCTGGTAGGCGACCTCCGACAGTGAAAGCCCCTGCAGGGCAACACCGAGCCGCGCCTCGTTCATCATCGTGAACATGGCCTTCAGGCCACCATTGACCTCACCGAGCAGCGTGCCTTCCGCCTCGTCATAGTTCATGACGCAGGTCGAATTGGCGTGGATCCCCATCTTCTCCTCGATCGAGCCGCAGGAGAGCGTGTTCCTCTCTCCCGGATTGCCCGACGCGTCGAGTTTCAGCTTGGGCACGATGAACAGCGAGATGCCCTTCACGCCTTCCGGCGCGCCCTCGATGCGGGCCAGCACCAGATGGACGATGTTGTCCGACATGTCGTGCTCGCCGGCCGAGATGAATATCTTCTGGCCGGAAATCCTGTAGGTGCCATCGCCATTGGGGACGGCCTTGGTGCGCAGCAGGCCGAGATCGGTGCCGCAATGCGGCTCGGTCAGGTTCATGGTGCCGGTCCAGGTGCCCTCGACCAGCCTGGGCAGCCACCTGGCCTTCTGCTCGTCGGTGCCATGCGTGATGATGGCCGCGATCGCGCCCTGCGTCAGTCCCGGATACATCATCAGCGCCATGTTGGCCGACACCATGTATTCGGAGACCGCCTGGTGCACCATGTAGGGCAGCCCCTGGCCGCCAAACTCGGCCGGTGCCGCCAGCCCCATCCAGCCGCCTTCACGATACTGGTTGAAAGCCTCCTTGAAACCTTTCGGCGTCGTCACCGAGCCGTCATCATGGCGCACGCAGCCTTCCATGTCGCCCACACGGTTCAGCGGATGCATGACGTTTTCGGCGAGCTTCGCCCCTTCGGCGAGGATTGCTTCGAGCACGTCGGGCGTGGCGTCGGAAAATCCGGGGAGATTGGAATAGCGCTGGTAGCCCAGCACTTCATTGAGCACGAACAGCGTGTCCTGGACCGGTGCTGCGTAGATCGGCATGCTTTTCCTCCACCATGCGGCCTTGGCCCGAACCTAGCCCATGAAAGGCATGCGGACCACGTTGGGATCGGAGATAGCAAATATTGACGTTTGCGTAAACGTCAATATTTTTTGATGCGATATTTTTCATACGCCAGACGGGGGCGGTCGGCAGAACCTGGGGCAGACAGCAGAAAAAAGCCGCGCGGCACACGCCGCGCGGCTCTCATTCGTCACAAATCAGCAGATTGCCTAGCTCGCGGCGCTCGCAGGCGCCGCAGTACGCTCAATCAACATCTGGCGAACGGCCGACATCGAGCCGCTCAGCTCATTGATGGCGTCGTCGATCAGGGCCCGCTGCTTCTGCAGACGGGCAAGCTGCTTCTCCGACTTGTCCAGCGCCAGCCGCAACTGCTTGGTGTTGGAGCCGGTCGGATCGTAGAGATCCATCATCTGCTTGACGTCGCGCAGCGAGAACCCGACCTTGCGGCCGAGCAGGATCAGCTTGAGCCGCGCCTTGTCGCGACGCGTATAGAGACGGGTCGAACCGTCGCGCTGCGGATTGAGCAGGCCCTTGTCTTCGTAGAAACGCAGCGTGCGCAGCGTCACGCCGTACTTCTTGGCCATCTCGCCGATGCGGGCTAGCTCCTCACCGGCTTCATTCCGTATTTCATTGGTATTGGCCGCGGTCTCGCCGGGCGAAACAAGTTTCATGATCACTGGCTTTCCCCATCTGTGGCGTCGCGGTCTCGGACCTTGCGTCGCCTGAGTGGAAGCGGGGGCGTGCTTCCAGTCGTGGTTTCAACAAACAAAATCGCAAATGGGACGCACTGCGCACCTTTTACGTTTACGTCAATTCTATACTGGCAGCCGCCTTATGACGCAAGAACGTTCTGCAAAAGGAGCTTTTTGCCGCATCGGCGGCATGGCCTGGCGACGACGTTGCAACTTCTTAAGCTTGGTTAACGCGTTGTTTACCACGTTGGGTGAAATGTGCGCGTGTCGGCTACCCGTGGTTATCCTGTATCGAATTTCACGGTTTTTCGGAGCGCGGGTGAAAACCCCGGAAAGCTTGTCTTTCACCGCGGCATGGCAGCCCGGTCGCCTTCGTTCCCGGCAGGGACTTTGGGGAAACTGGCCGAAAGCCAGCCATTCTGAAAAACGGGCGCATCGATGAACAGCAAGCGGTCTTATCTCGATACACTCAATACCGGCAGGCAGCGCAAGCCGCACACCACGCTGGAGGAATTGAACCGTTCCCTGGAGACACTCGAACAGAGATTGGAGCGGACACGCGAGGACCCGATGGAGCGGCCTGATCCGCGCCACCAGTACGGGGCGGAACCACGCTATCCGAGCGCGCGGCCCTATGGCCAGCAGCGCTGGTACGAGGATCCGCAATCGGCGCGGCCCAAAAGCCCGGCGCCGGCCGCTCCAGTGTTCGACCAGAACTACCAGGCGATCGCCCGCGACATCGACCGTGTGCGCGGCCAGGAAGACAGCGTCGCCGCGGTCGGCAAGATCGCCGGCGAGCTGCGCGGGCTGCGCGAGGAACTGCGCCACCAGATGACCGCCGGCCTGCAACGCGAATTCGATGCGCTCCGCAAGGACATCGAACGGGCATTCCAGGCAGGCGGCCAGCCGGGCGGTTCGGGCAAGGGCAGTGCCGAACTCGGTGTCGAGTTCGAAAGGCTTTCCGGCGCCATCCAGACGTTGGCCGAAAAGAGCGACGACAGAAGCGTCAACATGCTGCGGCTCGAACTGGAACAGGTCAAGGCCGCGCTCGACACGCTGGCGCGCGAGGAAAGCGTGCAGGCCGTCGACCGCCGCTGGGACGATTTCGACCGTCGCTGGACCGCTTTCGAGGATCGTGTCGATGCCGACCAGCGCAAGCGCTCGGATGACCCGGGCCTGTCGATGCTGACCGATCGGCTCGAACAGATCAGCAAAGCCGTCAACAACCTGCCGGAATCGCTGTCCCTGCGTTCGCTGGAGGAAAAAGTCCGCACGCTTGCCGGCGCCGTCGACCATTTCGCCAGCCAGCAGAACAATCGCGGCAGCGACACGCTCGGCATGATCGACGAGCGGCTTGACGAGATTTCCCGCGCCATCCTCGCCTCGACCGTCGCTGCGCAAGCGAATTCATTCGACCCCGAACCGTTCGAGCGCATAGAGAAGCGGATCGCATCGCTTGCCGAGCAGATCGAGGAAGTCGCCCAGGATCGCCCGGGCAGCGAGGTTATCGATCGGCTCAACATGCTGTCGAACCGGGTTGATGATCTCGCCGGCAGAGCCAACCTCCCCGAGCAGGCGATGGAACGTTTGGCCAAGCAGATCGCTCTCATCGCCGACAAGATCGACCATGCTCCGGCCATGCCGGACGCCGATTACATCTTCCAGGGCCTGGAGCAGCGTTTTGACGTGCTGTCCGGCATGATGGAACGCCGCCAGGGCGACGCGATCCAGCAGGGCAACATGCTGTTTCGCGATCTCGAGCGCCGGCTGGACGAAGTCGCCGACAGGCTCGACCAGCGCATGCCGCAGGTCGACAGCGCCGGCATCATGGAAGCCATCGACGCACGCTTCACGGCGCTGGCCAAGCGCATCGAGACACGCGCTCCCGACCCCGCTGGCGAGGCGGCGATCCGCGGGCTGGAAAGCCGGCTGGACGACATCTCAAGCCGGCTGGATGCCTCCGCCGCGCAGGTTGCCGGCATCGATCCGGCCCTGATCCGCAGCCTGGAGGCGCAGGTCGCCGGCCTGTCCGCCCATCTCTCCAAGCCCAGCACGCCGCTGCCGGAATTCGAGGACATCAGCCCGCGCCTGAATGAGATCGAGAAGTCACTGGCCGGAACCCGCGATTCCATCCTCGGTGCCGCGCGCGAAGCGGCCGAGAACGCCGTCCGCTCGATGGCCGGCTCCAGCGCCAACACGGCGGCCGTTACCGGGCTCGCCCAGGATCTGAAGACCCTGGAATCCCTGACGCGCCGCTCGGACGAGCGCAACTCGAGGACGTTCGAGGCCATCCATGACACGCTGCTGAAGATTGTCGACCGGCTGGGTTCGCTGGAGACCAGCGAGCCGGCCGAAGCCGTAAGCGAGCTCGTGAACACGCAGCCCGCCCAGTCCTTTGGCAAAAGCCTGCGAAACAAGATCGCGGTTCAGGACGCACCGTCCCTGGATATCGATCAGCCCGTACCGCTGACCGGCGACATGGCTGATCTCGACGGCCGCGCCGCCGCCATCATGCGCAACGAACCGGGCTCGCGTAACGAACCGGGCTCGCGTAACGAACCGGGCACACGCACGCCGGCCGAGGCCGCCGCCGCCGCCGCCATGGCGGCGCTTGGCTCGGACACGATCGCCGAGAAGAGCGAACAGCCCAGCCGCAGGAAATCAATGTTCGGTGGACTGACGCGGGCCTTCAAGGGAAAGAAGGACGCGGATGTTCCGCTGGCCGGCTCAGCGCCAACAGTCGACACGCCGACCGTCGATCTCGACGAGCCGCTCGACCCGAAAATGGCCAACCGGCCTCTGGAGCCCGGCTCGGGCGCACCGGACCTCAACGCGATCATGAAACGTGTGCGCGACGAGCGCGGGCCGCCGGTCAAGGCAGGCGATACCGACGCTGCCAAATCGGACTTCATCGCTGCGGCAAGACGCGCTGCGCAGGCAGCCGCCGCCGAGGCTGACGCCCTGAAGCGTCAGTCGACGATGAGCGGCCCTGTGAAAGCGCTGCGCATCGGCGATCTGCTCAAGGCGCGGCGCAAGCCGATCCTGATGGCCGCCGCCGCGATCATGCTGGCGCTTGCAGGCCTGCAGCTGGGCAAGGCCTTTTTTGCCGACCCCGCCGAGGTGGCCAGCAACGACGCGACGCCGATCGTCGCCGCGCAGCCGGTGCAGACCACGTCGATCAGTGCCGAGCCGAAAGCCCAGCCGCTGGCGGCGTCAATGGACAGCGCGCCGGCCCGCAACGTCAGGCAGGCGGAAGCCGCCCAGCCAGCAGCCAAGGACGATACGCCGGCGCAGATTGCCACGGCAATGCCGTCGAACACTGAGACGCCTGTCAACGTAGCGCCTGCAGCCACGCCGCAGGTTCCGGCCATCACGTCTTCCACGACACCCGATCCGATCGCACGCGCGGCGACAGACTCCATGGCTTCGGACGCCGACATGCAACCTCTGGTGACAACGCCGGCCGCCGCCCCCTCGGCTACTGCCGTCGACACGACCGGCGCGGTTCCTCCCGCCAATGCCTCGGCGGCGGGCGCCGTCACAGCCAAGATAGACATCCCCGCCGACGCCGGCCCGCAGGCATTGCGTGATGCGGCCGCCGGTGGCGACTCCAAGGCGCTTTTCGAGATCGGCTCTCGCTATGCCGAGTCGCGCGGCGTCAAGGAAGACATGGCGGCGGCGGCCAAATGGTACGAAAAGTCGGCTGAACTCGGTTTCGCCCCGGCGGAGTACCGTATCGGCAATTTCTATGAGAAGGGCATCGGCGTCGCGCGCGACATCAAGAAGGCGAAGACCTGGTACCAGCTCTCCGCCGAGCAGGGCAACGCCAGCGCCATGCACAATCTCGCCGTGCTTTTCGCCATGGCCGCGGACGGCGTAACCGACAATGAGTCGGCAGCGCACTGGTTCCAGGCCGCCGCCGACGTCGGCGTCAAGGACAGCCAGTTCAACCTTGGCATCCTGGCAGCCAAGGGCGTTGGCATGAAGCAGAATCTCGAAGAGTCCTACAAATGGTTCGCGCTGGTTGCCAAGACCGGCGACAAGGACGCGTCGGCAAAGCGCGACGAGATCGCCAATGCGTTGCGTCCGGAGCAGCTCGAGCGCGCCCGCGCCGCCACTGAGCTGTGGAAGGCCAAGCCCCTCGATCCGGCGGCCAATTCGGCCGATATTCCCGAATCCTGGCAGGAGGGCACGCCCCAGACGACCGCCGCCATCGACATGACAAAGGCCGTCAAGAACATCCAGTTGATCCTGAACAAGAATGGCTACGATGCTGGCGGCGCCGACGGCAAGATTGGTCAGAAGACCAAGAATGCCATCATGGCCTTCCAGACCGACAACAGCATGAAGGCGACGGGCACGATCGACGAACCGCTGGTCAAGGCATTGCTGGCGCGCAAATAACGCGGGATGCGTCGCTTACGCGACGCCCTTGCCACACATTTGCCTGTTAACTGATTGAGATGTTTTTTGTTTCGGCGGCGCGGCGCGGTTTGACTTCGCCGTGCCGCTGGCGCAAGAAAACTGTGCTCTTCGGCTCGGAATGCCCGCAACGGCTGCATTCATCCGAGGACAACTGATCGAGACTGACGGGTGGGCATCTATCTCCCGATCGCGGAAATTTCCGTCAACGTCTTCGTGCTGCTGGCCATGGGCGCGGCGGTGGGCTTCCTGTCGGGCATGTTCGGTGTCGGCGGCGGCTTTCTCATCACGCCGCTGCTGATCTTCTACAACATTCCGCCGGCCATCGCGGTCGCCACCGGCGCCAACCAGGTCATCGCATCGTCTTTCTCCGGCGCACTGTCGCACATGAAGCGCGGCACGCTCGACTTCAAGCTCGGCACGGTGCTTCTGGCCGGCGGTATTGTCGGTTCGACAGGCGGCATATTCGTCTTCGGGCTCCTGCGCCGGCTCGGCCAGCTCGACCTGTTCATCTCGCTGCTCTATGTCGTGCTGCTCGGCACCGTGGGCGGGCTGATGCTGGTCGAGAGCGTCAACGCGCTGCGCGCCACGCGCAGCGGTGCCGCGCCGGTGCTGAAGAAATCGGGCCAGCACAACTGGATCCACCGCCTGCCGCTGAAAATGCGGTTCAGGGCGTCGAAGCTGTTCGTCAGCGTCATCCCGGTGCTTGGCCTGGGTGCCGCGATCGGCTTCCTGTCGTCGATCATGGGCGTCGGCGGCGGTTTCATCATGGTGCCGGCGCTGATCTACCTCCTGAAGGTGCCAACCAACGTCGTCATCGGCACATCGCTGTTCCAGATCATCTTCACCTCGGCCTATACGACGCTGGTCCACGCCACCACCAACCAGACCGTCGATGTGATGCTCGCCTTCCTGTTGATGGCGGGTGGCGTCGCCGGCGCTCAATATGGCGCCAAGGCCGGACAGAAGCTGCGTGGCGAACAGCTCAGGGCACTGCTGGCGCTGCTGGTCCTGGCGGTGGCGATAAGGCTTGCCATCGATCTCTTCGTGACACCGCCCAACCTCTTTTCGCTGTCCGGCGCGGGCCTGAACTGATGCCGGATTTGAGGGCATTCGCCGCTGCCGTCTTCCTGTCGCTGATCGCGGTGGCGTCACCGACATCAGCACAGACACCTGTGGCCGAAGGCATCCAGATCGGCCTGTCCACCGACAAAGTCTCGATCACCGCCGGCTTCTCCGGCGCCGACCTGACCATCTTCGGCTCGCTTGAAAACCCGGACCCGCTGGTCGCTCGCCAGGGGCGCTACGACGTCATCGTCGTGCTCGAGGGGCCGCCCAAACCTGTGGTGGTGCGGCGCAAGGACCAGGTACTTGGCGTCTGGGTCAATCTGGAGTCCGAGGCCTTCGAGAATGTGCCGGTCTCCTACTCAGTGGCGACGACGCGGCCGCTGCAGGACATCACCGAGCCGAACAGCTACAAGCAGCTGTCACTCGGTGCCTCCAACCTCTACATGCAGCCCGCCGATCCCGGCGACAGCCCTGCCACGATCCAGGAATTCACCGCGGCGCTGCGCGAGCGCAAATCTGCGACCGGCCTCTACAGCGAGAATGTCGGCGGCGTGCAGTTCCTGTCGCAGAACCTGTTCCGCGCCACAGTCAGGCTTGCCCCCAACGTTCCGGTCGGCACCCACAAGGCGCGCGCCTTCCTGTTCAAGAGCGGCCTGTTCATCAAGGAAAGCTCGGCCCAGCTCGAAATCCGCAAATCCGGTTTCGAGCAGTCGATCTTCCGGGTCGCCCACGACTATTCCTTCCTCTACGGTGTCTTCGCCGTGTCGCTGGCCATGCTGACGGGTTGGCTCGGACGTCTGATCTTCCGGCGGGATTAGTGCATGTCGCCCAAAAGTGGCCCCGGTTTTGGGAGAGCGACATGCACAAAAACCAAGACCTAAAGCGCGTCGCATGAATCCTTTCAGACACGACGCGCTTTAGGAACCGATCCTTTCGAAAAAGGGTTTCCCTTTCCGGGGTCATGCGCTAGACCGCCACCCCCAAGCCATTTGGCGGATAAAAGCAATTCGGTTCGAGCAGTCTTCCCCGACAGCGGCGCGCCTTCGTCGCGCCAATCCGCTCGCCAATGATATTCAGGAACAGGTCATGCGATCAGCATTCGCCGGCATCGACTTCGGCACTTCGAACTCCACCGTTGGCGTGGTCCGCAACGGGCAGCCGCGCCTCGTCGCGCTGGAAGACGGCCAGGTCACGCTGCCAAGTGCCGTGTTCTTCAATTTCGAGGACAACCGCACCTGTTTCGGCCGCCATGCCATCGCCAATTATACCGACAGTGTCGAAGGCCGCCTGATGCGTTCGCTGAAGAGCGTGCTCGGCAGTTCGCTCGCCCACGAAAAGACGCGCATCAAGTCGCGATCGATCGGCTTCATGGAGATCGTCGGGCTGTTTCTCAGCCATCTGAAGAAGCGGCTTGAGGAAGATTCAGGAGATGCGGTCGATACGGTGGTGCTGGGCCGTCCGGTACAGTTCGTCGACGACGATGCGGAGGCCGATGCGAAGGCGCAAGGCGAACTCGAAAGTGCCGCCCTCGCGCAGGGCTTCAGACATATCGCGTTCCAGTTCGAGCCGATCGCGGCAGCACTCGACTATGAGCAAAAAGTGACGCGCGAGGAACTGGCTCTGATCATCGACATGGGCGGCGGCACGTCGGACTTCTCGATCGTGCGCGTCTCGCCGGAACGCTCCCGCTCGCTCGACCGCAAGGACGATATCCTGGCCAGCCGGGGCATTCATATCGGCGGCACGGATTTCGACCGACTGCTGAGCATCGCCCATGTGATGCCGCAGCTCGGCTATCTGACGCCCACCAAGGACGGAAAACGCAACCTGCCGGCCGGCTATTTCATCGATCTGGCGACTTGGCAGCGGATCAACCTGGTCTACACCGCCAAGGCGATGACGCATCTGCGCCAGATCCGCTACGAGGCCGAACGCGCCGAGCTGGTCGACCGTTTCATCGACATTGTCGAGCACCGTTACGGGCACGCGCTGGCGGCACTGGTCGAAAAAGCCAAGATCGAGCTGACCGACAGGCCGTCCGCCGAGGTGGCGGTGAAACTGCCGGGCGCGAAGTTCGCCGCCGAAATCACGCGCATAGGACTGGAGGCCACGATTGCCAGGGACATCGAACGGGTCACCGCCACGGTTGGGCAGACCATCCGCGATGCCCAGGTCAAGCCGTCCGACATCACCGCGGTGTTCCTGACCGGCGGATCAACCGCGATCCCGCTGGCAAGACGAGAGATCCTGTCGCTGGTGCCGCAGGCATCCGTCATCGACGGCGACATGTTCGGCTCGGTCGGGCTTGGCCTGGCGCTGGACGCTCAGCGGAAGTTCGGCTGAACCGGTCGGTTGATGTTCAGGTGATGCCGGCCTGACCTGAATCTCAGCAGACCTCACCCGTAGTCTGCGGACGTGCCGAGATGTGCCTTGAGCGCCATCTGGGCCAGGCTTGCCTGGCGATCGCGGTGAGTGATCATGGCGAAGTCGCGCTTCGGCAATTCCAGCGGCACGGAGCGCAAACTGCCCTCGGCGACGGCGCGCGCGACGACGAGTTCCGAGATGATGGTGGCACCGGCGCCCGCTTCGACCGCCTGGCGAACCGCCTCATTGCTCGGCAGCACCAGGAATATCTGCAGGTCGGCGAGCGAAATTCCCTCGTGGCGCGCCAGATCCTCCAGCACCTCGCGCGTGCCAGAGCCCCCCTCCCGGATAATCCAGCGCAGCCCCCTGATGTCAGGACGCCCGTCAGCGATTTCGGCGATCTCAGGATGGGAACTGGCGACAACCAGCATCAGCCTGTCAACATCGACCTTGGCCCGGCGCAGGATGTCGGATTCGGTGCGCCCTTCGACCAGGCCAAGATCAGCGGTTCCATCAAGGACATTGGCCTCCACCTGCCTGGTGTTGCCGATGGTGACGCTCAGCCTGACGGCGGGGTAGGCTTCGTGGAAAGAAGCCAGCCGGCGCGGCAGCCAGTAGCTGGCGATGGTCTGGCTGGCGGCGATAGACAGGCTTCCGGTGACCGTCTGCGAGACATGCTCCAATACGTCGCGGGCGGCTGCCGCCCGCTCAAGCACCGCCTTGGCCTCGGGCAGGAACCGGTGGCCGGTCTGGGCAAGCTCGATATTGCGGCCGACCCGGTTGAACAAATGGACGCCGTGCTGCTCCTCAAGCGCACGGATGGCGGCCGATGCGGCTGACTGTGAAATGCCCAGCAGCTCGGCCGCCTTGGTCATGTGGCCACGTTCGGCGACGGCAACGAAAATGCGTAACTGGTCCAGAGTCATGACGGCATTAAGAACCAATATCGATTGAATTTACAAGAACAACTGATTAGACGGATCGATAGCTTTATTCTAAGTTTTTGAACGAAGTTAGAAAAAATTCCCCATCGGATCGCAGGGAATACATGATCGGGCGGTTCAAATCGCTGCTTGCCCACTGGACCCGGAGCCTTCGACGGCAATTGGCCGGCGAACGCTATCATCCTGAAGAACACTATATGCGCGGCCCCGGACCGAAAACGAGAGAGAAGACCGCGGACCGCAAAGACATGCGGGGATCATGAGCCATCGACCGCCGCGCGGCGCCAACTCCGCCCCCTCCCAGCGGCCGCTTGCCGACACAAGTGCACCGGATGAAGGCGACGGCGTCGATACCTCGCCCAGCATCTCCGACAGCATCGCCAAGACCACGTGCTACATGTGCGCCTGCCGCTGCGGCATCGATGTGCACATCAAGGACGGCAAGGTCCGCTACATCAACGGCAACAAGGACCATCCGGTCAATCGCGGCGTGATCTGCGGCAAGGGCAGTTCCGGCATCATGCAGCACTACAGCCCTGCCCGACTGAAGAAGCCGCTGCTGCGCACCGGCCCGCGCGGCTCGGGCGAGTTCCGCGAGATCGAGTGGGAGGAGGCCTTCTCGATCGCGACGGAACGGCTTTCGAATATCCGTCGGACCGACCCGAAGAAGCTCGCCTTCTTCACCGGGCGCGATCAGTCTCAATCCTTGACCGGCTGGTGGGCGAGCCGCTTCGGCACACCGAATTTTGCTGCCCATGGCGGCTTCTGCTCCGTGAACATGGCGGCCGGTGGCCTCTACACGATCGGCGGTTCATTCTGGGAGTTCGGCGAACCCGACTGGGACAACACCAGATACTTCATGCTGTTCGGCGTTGCCGAGGACCATGATTCCAACCCGATCAAGATCGGGCTCGGCAAGCTCAAGGCGCGTGGCGCCAAGGTGGTCTCGATCAATCCATGCCGGACCGGCTACAATGCGATCGCCGACGACTGGATCGGCATCAGGCCGGGCACCGACGGACTGTTCGTCTTCGCCCTCATCCATGAGTTGCTGAAGGCGGGCCGCGTCGATCTCGACTATCTGCTACGCTACACCAACGCCCACACGCTCGTCATCCAGGAGCCGGGCGCGGCTGATGACGGGCTGTTTGTTCGCGACATCGACGGCAATTTGCTGGCCTGGGACAGGGTGGCGAAGATGCCTGTCCGCGCTACCGATCAGACTGCGAAGCCAGCACTGACTGGCGGCTTCGAAGTTGGAGGCCGCCGCTGTACGCCGGTGTTCCAGCTCATTGCCGATCGCTACCTCGACGAGTGCTACGCGCCTTATGCCGTCGCGGAGCGCTGTGGTATTCCCGCCGACACGATCCGCAGGATCGCCGCCGAACTCGCCCATGTCGCCTTCGAACAGACGATCGAACTGCCGATGGCGTGGACCGACTGGGCTGGGCGACGGCACGAGACGATCAAGGGGCGCCCGGTTGCGATGCATGCCATGCGCGGCATCTCCGCCCATTCGAACGGTTTTCACACCTGCCGCGCCATTCATCTGCTGCAAGTGTTGCTCGGCACTGTGGATGTTCCGGGCGGCTTCCGCTTCAAGCCGCCCTACCCCAGATCGGCGCCGCCGGGACCGAAGCCGTCGGGCAAGACCACCTGGCCTATGACGCCGCTCGACGGGATGCCGCTTGGCTTCGTCCACGGGCCGGATGACCTGCTGGTCAATGAAGACGGCACGCCGCTTCGCATCGACAAGGCCTATTCCTGGGACGCTCCGCTGGCCGCGCACGGGCTGATGCATACCGTCATCCGCAATGCATGGGCTGGAGATCCCTACAGAATAGACACGCTGATGATGTACATGTCGAACATGGCGTGGAATTCCTCGATGAACACCGTCGAGACCATCGCCATGCTGACTGATCATGATGAGGAGGGCCGCTACAAGATCCCCTTCATCATCTATTCCGACGCCTATTATTCCGAGACAGTGCCGTTCGCCGATCTCGTGCTGCCCGACACGACCTATCTCGAACGGCACGATTGTATCAGCCTGCTCGACCGGCCGATCAGCCATGCCGATGGACCAGGCGACGCGATCCGACATCCGGTCGTCGAGCCGGACCGCGACGTCAGGCCGTTCCAGTCGGTGTTGATCGAGCTCGGCGCGCGGCTTGGCCTGCCCGGCTTCGTCAATGACGACGGATCGGCCAGATATGCCGATTATGCCGACTACATCGTCAATCATGAACGGGCGCCCGGTATCGGGCCGCTCGCCGGCTGGCGCGGCAAGGACGAAACCTCTATCGGCAAAGGCGAGGTCAACCCCAACCAGTTGCAGCGCTACATCGACAATGGCGGCTTCTGGCACCACGATTTCGCTGACGACCAGCGCTACTACAAGATGGCCAATCGCTCCTATCTCGATTTCGCGGTGCAGATGGGCTTCATCCCGAAGGCAGAGCCGATCGCTTTCCAGCTCTACTCGGAGCCGATGCAGCGCTTTCGCCTCGCCGCGCGTGGCCATGGCAACGTATTGCCGCCAGAGGGAGACCGCCGGCGCATCGAGACCTACATGGACCCGCTGCCGTTCTGGTACATGCCCTTCGAGGAAGCGGCAGTCGACCTGCGGAAATATCCGCTCCATGCGCTGACGCAGCGGCCGATGCACATGTATCATTCCTGGGGCTCGCAGAATGCATGGCTGCGGCAGATCACCAGCCAGAACCGACTGTTCGTGCACCACCGGACTGGCGCCAGCCTCGGGCTGGTCGACGACGACTGGGTGTGGATCGAGAGCATCAACGGCAGGGTGAAGGGGCAGATCAAGTTGATCGACGGGGTGAACGAAAGCACGGTCTGGACCTGGAACGCCATCGGCAAGCGGCGCGGCAGTTGGGGGCTGAAGGACGATGCCGCGGAATCCAATCGCGGCTTCCTGCTCAACCATGTCATCGGCGACCAGACCTCGGCCGACGCCAACGGCAAGCGCTATTCGAATTCCGATCCGGTCACCGGCCAGGCGGCATGGTTCGACCTGCGAGTGCGCATCGTCAAATGCGCGGCGGAGGAAGCCGGCTTCACCGAGCCGCAGTTCGAGCGTTTCCGCCAGCCGCCGCATTTCGCGCCCTCGCCCGACAAGCTGAGCTTCGGTGCCGATTTCAGGCGGGCAAGAGAGGCCGCGGAATGACTTGCCTTCCAGCCCATACCGACAAGAAGCTCGGTCTCGTCGTCGATCTCGACACCTGCGTCGGCTGCCAGGCCTGCGTTACCGCCTGCAAGGAATGGAACACCGGCGGCCACATGGCGCCGCTGACCGACATCGACCCTTATGGCGGCCATGTCGACGGCGTCTGGTTCAACCGGGTACACAGTTACGAGCACACCACCGAAATGGGTGGTCGCACCGTGAACTTCCCGCGTTCCTGCCTGCATTGCGAGACGCCGGCCTGCGTCACGGTCTGCCCGACCGGCGCTTCCTACAAGCGCGCCTCGGACGGCATCGTGCTGATCGATGAGGACAAGTGCATCGGCTGCAAATTATGCAGTTGGGCCTGCCCTTACGGCGCGCGCGAATTCGACACCGATGTCGGCGTGATGAAGAAATGCACGCTGTGCGTCGACCGTATCTACAATGAAAATCTGGCCGAAGGGGATCGCGTGCCGGCCTGCGTCGCCGCTTGCCCGACCAGCGCCCGGCATTTCGGCGATCTCGGCGATCCCCAGTCAGCTGTCTCGCAACTGGTGGCGGAGCGTGGCGGTGTCGACCTGATGCCTGAGATGGGCTATCACCCGACCAACAAATATTTGCCGCCACGCGCCCACACCACGCGCGCCGCATCGGTGGCCGCGCCGGCACTCGAACCGGTGCGGGCCGAAGGCGGCTTCCTCGGCTGGGTCGACCGCATGCTTTCGAACTAGCCCATGCATCCAGCCTTCTCCGTCGTCTTCTTCACCACCGCCACTGGCGCCGGCTACGGCCTGCTTGCGCTGCTTGGCGTGCTCGGAAGTTTCCAAATCATCCCGGCCGATTTCTGGTTGGGCGTCATCGGCATGGTGCTGGCGCTCGGCCTGATCGCTGCCGGGCTTTTGTCGTCGACCGGTCATCTCGGCAGACCTGAACGCGCCTGGCGGGCGTTCTCGCAGTGGCGCAGTTCATGGCTGTCGCGCGAAGGCGTCTCATCCGTCCTGACCTTCATTCCGGCGGGGCTGTTCGGCATCGGCTGGGTTCTGTTGGGCAGAGCCGGTGGATGGGTGGCCGCAGCAGGACTGCTTGCAGCCATCGGCGCTGTCGTCACCGTCTGCACCACCGGCATGATTTACGCGTCGCTGAAACCCATCGCCCAGTGGCACAGCCGCTTCACCTTGCCGGCCTACCTCATCTTCTCGGCGATGACCGGCAGCGTGCTGCTGAATGCGCTGCTGCAAGGTTTTGCTCTCGGTTCAAAAATGCTTCTGGCCGCTTGCGTATTGCTGACCGTGATCGGCTGGGGCTGGAAGCTCGCCATCTGGCAGCACAATGACCGGCTGGAAATCCCGACCAACGCCAACACCGCGACCGGACTCGCCGGTGGCACAGTGCGGTCGCTGGAATGGCCGCATACCGAAGAGAATTATCTGCTCAAGGAAATGGGTTTCCGCATCGCGCGCAAGCACAGCGCCCGGCTGCGCAAGATCACGCAATTGCTGGCCTTCGTCCTGCCTGTCGTGCTGCTGATCGCGGCGTTCGCCTTGCCATGGCCGTTCGCGGTGGTGCTGTCGGTAATGGCCGCAATCGGCCAGTTCGCAGGCATTCTGGTCGAGCGCTGGCTGTTCTTCGCCGAGGCGAAGCATACGGTCACCCTTTATTACGGACGTTAACGTCAGCCGGGCCGCAGCATTGAGCGGGAGATCGCAAAAATGCGATCCGCGCCGAGCATGTAGGCCATCAGCGTTTCCAGGCGAAACAGCCCGGCATAGGCACGGTCGAGCACATTGAGCGAACCGGTATAGGCGCCGAAGGCCGGCATGATCATGCGTCCGCCATCGCCGGCAAAGCAGCGCCGCCGCACGGAACGGCCGCGCTGCACGATACGAGCGCAGGGATGCAGGTGGCCAGCGATCTCCCCTTCGATGCGCACCTTCGAAGGCTCATGCCGGAACAGCAGCGAGCCAATGGCGAGTTCCCGCACCGTCTCTCCGGGCAGGTCGGCCGGCGCTTCCGGATCGTGATTGCCGGCAACCCAGAACCACTGGCGGCCGGCCATCAGCGCTTCCAGCCGTTCGCGGAAGCTTGCATGCATGCGCTCGGCACCACCGCCATCATGGAAGCTATCCCCGAGACTGATGACGATCGATGGCTGATAATCGGCAATGACTGCCTGCAATCTGAGTAAGGTCGCGCCTGTGTCGTAAGGCGGGATCAGCGTGCCGCGCCGCGCCAGCGACGAGCCTTTTTCCAGATGCAGGTCGGACACGGCCAGAAGCCTGAGTTCGGGAAAATAGAGCACGCCACGCGGATCGCAGACCGCGCGCTCGCCGGCGATGCCGACCATGTCGGCCTCGCCGATCAGCGATGTCCGCGCCAGCGAAAAATTCATCCCTCATTCATCCCCGGCCCCATGGCCTCCTCGACCAAAGTCGCCGCATCCATCAACAGTGTTTCATCGGCTTCGCCATTCACAGGCATCTTGCCGATTTCGAGCATGATCGGCACAGCCAGCGGCGAGATCTGTTCAAGATTCTTATGCATGATTCGACCCTGGATGCGCGAGAGCATGTCGCCAAGTCTGCTGACATCGAGCAGACCGGTCGCCGCGTCGGCACGCGTCGCCTGCAGCAGGATGTGGTCAGGTTCATGGCTGCGCAATACATCGTAGATGAGGTCGGTCGAGACGGTGACCTGGCGACCGCTCTTTTCCTGGCCCGGATGGCGTTTCTCGATCAATCCCGAAATCAGCGCACAATTGCGGAAGGTGCGCTTGAGAAGCCAGCTGTCGGCCAGCCAGGCTTCGAGGTCGTCGCCCAGCATATCCTGATCGAAAAGCGCGCTGAGCGACGGTTTTTTGGCTTTGAACATCGCGCCCATGTCGCCCAGCGACCAAATGGCAAGCGCGTAGTCGGTGGCGACAAAGCCAAGCGGCCTGGCGCCTGCCCTGTCGAGCCGACGGGTGAGCAGCATTCCCAGCGTCTGATGGGCAAGCCTGCCCTCGAAGGGATATGCGACCAGATAATAGCGATTGCCGCGCGGAAAGGTCTCGATCAGCAGGTCATCGCGCTTGGGTAGCACCGATTTGTCGGCCTGGTACCGAAGCCAGTCGGCCACCTGCTCCGGCAGCTTCTTCCAGCGCTGCGGATCGTCCAGCATGATGCGGACCTGTTCGGCGAGATAGGTCGAAAGCGGAAACTTGCCGCCGCCATAATACGGCACCTTGGCATCGCTGCCGGGCGCGTTCGACACGAAGCACTCATTCTCGCGAATACCCTCGAAGCGCAATACTTTGCCGGCAAACATGAACGTGTCGCCATGAGTCAGCGTTTCGAGAAAAGCTTCCTCGATCTTGCCCAGGACCGCGCCGCCACGCGAAGCCGAGCCTTTGCTGCCAGCCTTGACATAGCGAACGTTCAGCGCCGGCACTTCGATGATGGTGCCGACATTCAGCCTGTACTGCTGGGCAACGCGAGGATTGGATACCCGCCAGAACCCGTCCTTGTTCAGGCGGATGCGGGCATATCGCTCGTAGTTCTTGAGCGCATAGCCGCCGGTGGCCACGAAATCGACGACGCGGTCGAATGTGGGGCGATCCAGACTGGCATAGGGCGCGGCCGTTCGCACTTCCTCGAACAGATCATCGGCACGGAATGGCGCCCCGCAGGCGCAGCCCAGCACATGCTGCGCCAGCACATCGAGCCCGCCATTGATCAATGGCGGCGTGTCCTGCGCGCCGAGATAGTTGGCGTCGAGGGCAGCTCGGCATTCCAGCACCTCGAAACGGTTGGCCGGGATGAGGATCGCCTTGGACGGCTCATCCATGCGATGGTTGGCGCGGCCGATGCGCTGCGCCAGCCGGCTGGCGCCTTTTGGTGCGCCGACATGCACCACCAGATCGACATCACCCCAGTCGATGCCGAGATCGAGCGTCGACGTGGCGACAATGGCACGCAATGCGTTGTCGCCCATCGCCTTCTCGACGCGCCGGCGCTGGGCGACGTCCAGCGAGCCGTGATGCAACGCGATCGGCAAGGTGTCCTCGTTGACCCGCCACAATTCCTGGAAGAGCAACTCCGCCTGACTGCGCGTGTTGACGAACAGCAGGGTCGTCTTGTGGCGCTTGATCTCCCGGTAGATCTCAGGCGTAGCGTAACGAGCTGAATGTCCTGCCCATGGCACGCGCTCTTCTGAATCGAGGATGGAAATCTCAGGCTTGGCGCCACCGGTGACGACAATCAATTCGGCCATATCGCCGGGTGGATTCTGCCCGACCAGCCACTGCCGCAACTCGTCCGGTTCGGCCACGGTCGCCGACAGCCCGATTGTCTGCAGGCCGGGAACAAAGCTGCGCAGCCGTGCCAGCCCGAGCGCCAGCAGATGCCCGCGTTTCGATGTCACCAGCGAGTGCAATTCGTCAAGCACGACATAGCGCAAGTCCTCGAAGAAACGTCTGGCATCGCCGGCCGCGATCAGCAACGCCAGTTGCTCCGGTGTGGTGAGTAGAATATCGGGCGGCGCCAATTTCTGGCGCTGGCGCTTGTGTGAAGGCGTGTCGCCGGTGCGCGTCTCGATGGTGACGGGCAGGCCGATCTCCTCGACCGGCTTGCCGAGATTGCGTTCGATGTCTACCGCCAATGCCTTCAATGGCGAGATGTAGAGGGTATGGATGCCACGGTGCGCCTGCCCGGGCTTGCGTTTGGGCCGGCCTGCCAGATCGGTCAGCGAAGGCAGGAACCCGGCGAGTGTCTTGCCGGCGCCGGTAGGTGCAATCAGCAGCACCGATTGCCCGACCTGAGCCCTTGCCAGCAATTCGATCTGATGGGCACGCGGCGACCAGCCCTTTTCCCCGAACCATCTGATGAAGGGCTCGGGTAGGGCTACTGCGGCATTCTGCTCGGCTAGGCGCGGCTGCTCTGTCACCCGGCCAGAGGTAGCGCGGCGGGCGTCGATAGCCAAGCACAATCGGAACAAAAAGGGATCAGGGGGAAGGCCGTGGCCTATGGCCGCCTGAATCCTGTCGGTCCGCCATAGAGATAGCCTATGCGGGCAACGGCTTCCTTCAGCCCTTCGCGCGACACCAGCATGGTGTGGCCGTTGGCATGGATCATCGCGTCGGTATCGGTCATGATGGCAACATGGCCCTTCCAGAACACCAGGTCTCCACGACGCAATCCGGAAAAATCGGGTCCGGGTTCGAACGGCTCGCCAACGGTCGCAGCCTGCATGTCGGAGTCGCGCAGCACGTTGCTGCCGGCCATGCGCATGGACAACTGCACAAGGCCGGAACAGTCGATGCCGAAACCGGAGACACCGCCCCATAGATAGGGCGTGCCAAGGAAAGTCTCGGCCACCGCGACATAGTCGGCCGCCGTTTCGCCGATGCGCTGCAAATGGCCAGCTATGATCGCCTCGCCGGAGGCCAGCAGTTGATAGTGCGTGCCGCGCGTTTCGGCCGTTCCCGTCACGGTGACGGTCGATCCCATGGACAGTTGCCGGCTGTGCGGAAACCTGAGATCCGGCCCCGGATAGACAAAGGTGCGTGGCACGGAGACGATATGGGTGGGCGCCTTGTCACGGGTAGCCAGCATCGAATCGGCGACATAGCCGACATAACCGTCACGTTCGCCCTGCACCCAGGCCCAGCCCTCGACATCCTCGAAGACGACGACATCGTCGCCGAACAGGAACTGCGTGTTGATGCCAGCATCCGCACGTGGCGCCTTGCGCACATCGGCCACGGAGGCGGAAATCCGGGCCGGACGACCGGCGACAAAGCGGTCGGCAACGACCTCTCCTTTCAACCTAGCGTCGGCGAGATCGGAACGGAAAGCGTGAAGGCGTGAATCATGGACGGTCAAATCAGCAACCCTATTGTATCGACGGTTCGGTCAGATCGGCAGTTCGTGGGCCTTCGCAATGATAACATCGCCGAAGCGCTCGACAAAGAGCGCGCCTTCGACCGTACGTTTGATCAGCACGTTGCGCTTGTCGAGCTCGTCGCGATGGCGCGACACCAGTTTCAACGCACCCATCGTGTCGAGCGCGCGTGTGATGACCGGCTTGGTGACGTTGAGCCGGGCGGCGAGCCCACGCACCGTGTGCGGGGGCGGATCGAGATAGATGGTGAACAGGATCGCCGTCTGTCGCATCGTCAGGTCTGGCGCGTCGTCACGCACCTGCGACAGCATCACCTGCTGCCACAGTCGCAAGGCCTGGCTCGGACGCAGCGCAATCGACATCCGTCCAGCATGACGGCAAATTGTTTCGGTTCCGTTTCAGTCACGTCTTCTAAACGGAACGGCGGAAATCTCAGCCGTATCGTGTGGAAATGATCCGCTCCAGTGCGCGAATGCCTTGCGCCTCGCCGCCGGCAGGACCATGCGGACGGTCGGCGGGATTCCAGGCGAAGATATCGAAATGCGCCCAACCCTTGGTCTTCTCGACAAAGCGCTTGAGGAACAGTGCCGCGGTGATGGACCCGGCGAACCCATCGGTGGTGACGTTGTTGATATCAGCGATCTTCGACGAGAGTTTTGCGTCATAGGGCCGCCATAGCGGCATGCGCCACAACGGATCCTCGACCGCCAGGGATGCCGCAGCCAGCTCCGACGCCAACGCTTCGTCGCCTGTGTAGAAAGGCGGCAGGTCAGGGCCGAGCGCGACACGGGCGGCACCTGTCAGGGTCGCCATGTCGATCAGCATCTGCGGTTCTTCGTCGTCGGCCAGCGCGAGCGCATCGCCCAGCACCAGCCTCCCTTCCGCGTCGGTGTTGCCGATCTCGACGGTGATGCCTTTGCGGCTCATCAGCACGTCGCCGGGCCGAAAGGCGTTGCCGGCAATCGAGTTCTCCACGGCGGGGATCAGTACGCGCAGCCTGATCTTCAGCCCGGCGGCCATGATCATCGAAGCCAGACCAAGCACATTGGCCGCGCCACCCATGTCCTTCTTCATCAGCAGCATGCCCGACGAGGGCTTGATATCGAGCCCGCCAGTGTCGAAGCAGACGCCCTTGCCGACCAGCGTCACCTTCGGCGCATTCTTCTCACCCCAGTTCATGTCGATCAGTCGCGGCGCGCCGACCGAGGCGCGGCCGACAGCGTGGATCATCGGAAAATTCTGCTTGAGCAGGTCGTCGCCCTTGATGACAGACACGTCTGCCTTGTGGGTTGCGGCCAGGGCCCGGGCCGCCTTCTCAAGCTCGTCCGGCCCCATGTCGCTGGTCGGCGTGTTGACGAGATCACGCGCCAGGAAAACACCGTCGGCGATACGGCGGATGCGGGCGGCATCCGCACCGGGCGGCAATGCGAAGCGCAGCGCCTTGCCTGGTTTCTTGCCGTAACGGGTGAAGACATAACCACCGAGCATCAGGGCAAGCGACGCAAGTTCCGGATCGGCGGGCGCGGACGCAAAAGTCCATTCCCCCTCGGGCAACGCCCTCGCCAGCGCACCGACGGCAAGTGAGCCCTCGCCTTCGCCGGTGCCGAACAAGGCGCCGGCAATGGCGCCATTCTCGCCGGGCAATACCAGCGCCCTGCCCGCCTCGCCGGAAAAGCCATTGGCGTTCGCCCAGGCAACCGAGGACGATGCAAGCGACGCCGCCCGCAGGCCGTCCCTCGCCACCAGATGAACCGGCAGCGCGTTGTTCAGTTTCGTCTCGACGAGTTCGACGGGCATTCGATGGTCTCCAGCAGGCGGCTTTGAGTCGGCCTTTCTTAACCGTCCGTTAGGGTTAACAGAATATTTCTTCGGGAGGGAAGATGGCCACGCAATGGTCACGCGAATGAACGGAGGCCCGGGAGCCGATGCTGACCAACCGCATGATGAACGTCACCGGAAAACGGCTGATCACCACGGCGTTCATTTTGGCTCTCGCCGCCAGCGTTTCCGGCTGCGGAACCAGCAAATTCACCACCGGTTCGATCGGCCGCACCAGCGGCAAGCCGCTGGAGACCATGTCGGCGAGCGAATTGCACAGCGCGACGATGACGCTCGGCCAGTCCTATGCCCGGAACCCCGCCGACAAACGAATCGCTACCAATTATGCCGCCGCGTTGCAGATGGATGGCGACGCCGACCAGTCGCTCGCCGTGATGCGCAAGCTGGCGATCGCGTTGCCGAAGGATCGCGATGTACTGGCCGCATACGGCAAGGCGCTGGCCGCCAACGGCCAGTTGGAGCCGGCACTGGACGCCGTGCGTCGCGCCCAGACACCTGAATATCCGGACTGGAAACTGGTATCGGCGGAAGCCGCCATTCTCGATCAGATGGGCCAGAAGGAAGACGCACGCCAGCTCTATCGCAAGGCCCTCGAACTCAAACCGAACGAACCCTCCATCCTTTCCAATCTTGGCATGTCCTATGTGTTGGAAGGCGACCTGCGCACGGCCGAGACCTACATGCGCTCGGCCGCGCAACAGCCGAACGCCGATAGCCGCGTGCGGCAGAATCTCGCGCTGGTGGTTGGCTTGCAGGGCCGCTTCGATGAAGCCGAGAAGATCGCTTCTCAGGAGCTCTCGCCCGACCAGGCGCAGGCGAATGTAACCTACCTTCGCCAGATGCTGGCACAGCAGAACGCCTGGACCCAGCTCAAGGGCCAGGACAAGACAAAGCCAGCCACCAACTGACCAATCGCACTGGCCGCTCAATACCGACGCCCCACTTTGACATGTCGAAATGAAAAGGGCCGCGCTGCAGACGCAGGGCGGCCCTTTGAGTTTGCTGCGAATTTTCAAGCCGCGGGGGGCGCCGGTTACTCGCTGCTGGACTTGTGCGTGTCGCCGAAGATGCCGCGCTGACTGACCTGGATGCCGGCCGGGCCGAGGATGATGGCGAAGAGGACGGGCAGGAAGAACAGGATCATCGGCACGGTTAGCTTCGGTGGCAGCGCCGCGGCCTTCTTCTCGGCCGCATTCATGCGCATGTCACGGCTCTCGCCCGCAAGCACGCGCAACGCATGCGCGACAGGCGTGCCATAGCGCTCGGCCTGAACCAGCGCCTGCGACACCGACTTGACCGATTCCAGGCCGGTGCGGCTTGCGAGGTTCTCATAGGCCTGCTTGCGCTCCTGCAGATAGGAGAGCTCAGCATTGGTCAGGATGAACTCTTCCGCCAGGGCCACGGACTGCGCGCCGATTTCGTCGGCAACCCTGCGAAGGGCGGCTTCCACCGACATGCCCGATTCGACGCAGATGAGCATCAGGTCGAGCGCATCCGGCCACGCCGTCTGGATCGACTGCTTGCGCTTGGTGGCACGGTTGTTGACGTAGAGCACCGGTGCGTAGAAGCCGCCATAGGCAACAAGGATGCAGACAAACAGCTTGATCAAGGGCGGCTTGTCAGGCAATCCGCCAAGCACGAACAGATACACCAGAGCCAATGCGAAGCCGACAAACGGAAGGACAAGGCGGAAGAACAGAAAGCGCGTCAGCGGATTCTGCCCGCGAAAGCCGGCAACCTTGAGCTTCTGCAGCGTGCCTTCGTCGGCCAGCGCGCGCCTCAGGTCGAGGCGCTCGACAATGTTGCGCATGCCGATCGACTGTTCCTCGCGCAAACCCTTGCGCCGCCGGTCTGCTTCAGCGGCAAGCCGGGCGCGCTGCTTGGCGCGCAACTCATCACGCTCTAGAGCCACGGATTTCATACGGCTCTTGAGCTGGTTGCCGCCAAGGGCAGGCAGCAGCGTGAAGACGGTGGCAAACACGGCGATGCCGACCAGCAGGGCGATCAGGAACGCCGGGTCCGTTAGGGATTTGACGACTTGGTCGGTCATTGCTTTTTATCTTCTTGTTCGAGCATGACCTTTTCCGAAAACCGGATACCACTTTTCGGGGTCATGCTCGGATCCTAGACTTCGAAGTTCATCATCTTGCGCATCACCAGGATGCCGATCGACATCCACACGCCGGAGCAACCGAGGATCAAATTTCCCGTGCTGGTGGTGAACAGCGGCATGATGTAATTCGGACTGGTCAGGTAGACGAGAAAGGCGACGATGAAAGGCAGCGCGCCAATAATGACGGCGGATGCCTTTGCCTCCATCGACAAGGCCGCGACTTTGGCCTTCATCTTCTTGCGGTCGCGAAGCACGCGCGAAAGATTGCCCAGGGCTTCGGAAAGATTACCGCCGGCCTGAGACTGGATCTGGATGACGATGCCGAAAAAACTCGCTTCCGTGCACGGCATGGTTTCAGCCATGCGCAAGGAGGCGTCGGGGATCGACAGACCCATCTGCTGGGAATCGACAATGCGGCGGAACTCGGTCTTGACCGGTTCTGGAGATTCATTGGCGATCAGGCGGATCGCGTCATTGAGAGGCAGTCCGGATTTGACCGCCCGGACAATGATGTCGAGTGCGTTCGGAAATTCGTTGAGGAACTGCTTGACCCGGCGCGCCCGGCAAAACGAGACGAACCAGCGCGGCAAGCCCAGTGCGCCCGCCAGCAGCGCCCCGGGCAGAACCAGCAACGGTGCGCCGGCGAAATAGGCAAGAGCCGTCAGGGCGACACCGCAAATGGCGGAATAGACGTAGAAGCGTTCGAGAGTGACCTTCATGCCGGCCTGACGGATCTGTGCCTTCAGCGGCGGCTTCTTGACGACCAGGTCCTTGGATTTCTGCTTCTCCTCGAGATCCTTCAACGAATCCTGCACCGATTTGCGGCGCTTGGCCGCTTCCGCCACGCGGTCGCGGGAGGCCTTGACGACGGAGCGGTCGGTCTCGGCGGTCTTGATGGTCTCGAGCCGCTTGCCGGCCTGCTTCTCATTGGTGATCCGGTTGAACAGAAAGGCATAGGCCACCGCGCCGGCGCTGAAGCCCGCGAGCACGACAAACGCCAGTACGGTGCCGTCAATTCCGAACATTCACCTGAGCCTCCACGCCTGCAACCGCGTCAGTCAGCGCGTTTCTCCATCGACTCGAGCGCATTGGCGAGGCGCTGTTCCTCGCCGTAGTAGCGGGCGCGATCCCAGAAATGCGGCCGCCCAATGCCAGTCGAGACATGCTCGCCCGTCAGCCTGCCGTTCGCATCCTCGCCCTTGATGTTGTAGAGGACGAGATCCTGCGTGATGATGACGTCGCCTTCCATGCCGATCACCTCCGTGATGTGGGTGATGCGTCGCGACCCATCGCGCAAACGGGCAGCCTGGATGATCACGTCGACCGAGCCGACCACGATTTCGCGCACGGTCTTCTGCGGCAGCGTGTAGCCACCCATCGCGATCATCGATTCGATACGGTTCAGGCATTCGCGCGGGCTGTTTGAGTGGATCGTTCCCATCGAGCCATCATGGCCGGTGTTCATGGCCTGCAGGAGATCGAACACTTCAGGTCCGCGCACTTCGCCGACGATGATGCGTTCAGGGCGCATGCGCAGGCAGTTCTTGACGAGGTCGCGCATGGTCACCTCGCCTTCGCCCTCCAGATTGGGCGGCCGGGTTTCGAGGCGCACGACATGCGGCTGCTGCAATTGCAGTTCGGCCGAGTCCTCGCAGGTGATGACACGTTCCTCACGGTCGATGTAGTTGGTCAGGCAATTGAGCAGCGTCGTCTTGCCCGAACCGGTGCCGCCCGAGATGATGATGTTGCAGCGAACGCGGCCGATGATCTTGAGAACTTCGGCTCCTTGCGGCGAGATGGCGCCGAACTTGACCAACTGATCGAGTGTCAGCTTGTCCTTCTTGAATTTGCGGATGGTGAGCGCGGTGCCATCGATGGAGAGCGGCGGCGCGATGACGTTGACACGAGAGCCGTCGGGCAGACGCGCATCGCAGATCGGGCTCGATTCATCGACGCGGCGGCCAACCTGGCTGACGATGCGCTGACAGATGTTGAGGAGCTGCTGGTTGTCGCGAAACCGGATACCGGTCTGCTCGACCTTGCCATTGACTTCGATGTAGACGTTCTTGGACCCGTTGACCATGATATCGGCGATGTCGTCACGCGCCAGCAGAGGTTCCAGCGGCCCGTAGCCAAGAACGTCATTGCAGATATCCTCGAGCAGTTCTTCCTGCTCGGCGATCGACATCGCGAAATTCTTGATCGCGATGATATCGTTGACGATATCTCGAATTTCCTCGCGCGCGCTTTCGGGGTCGAGCTTGGCCAGCTGCGACAGGTCGATCGTGTCGATGAGCGCGGAGAAGACCTGGCTCTTGGTGTCGTAGTAGCTCTCGCTGCGCTCGCGCTGGACCTTCTTGGGCTCAGGCGCCAGTGGCGGCGCCTCGACCGCGCGGCGTGCAGGCGGCGTAGGCGCCCCGGGCCGGGCAAGAACCGCCGTTTCCGCGGCTTTTGCAGACGCGGGCGCGACAGGCGCGGGCGCCGGCTGACGGAATTCCGGATTGAACCGGCTGCCGTCGTCACTGCCTCTTTTACCAAACATGTTCGACTACCAATTTCGCCACTGAAGCGTCACTTCTTGCTGCGCGATAGCTTGCCGATGAGGTTGCCAAGACCCGCTTTTTTCTTCGGCCTGATTTCGCTGCGCCCGGTCAGGACATGGGCAATTTCGTTGATCGTGCCGACGGCCGGATTCTTGGCGTCCATCTCGCCGAGCATGCGCCCGTTATTGGCCGCATTGCCAAACAAAAGCGGATCGAAGGCGATGACCGACATCGGCGAAAGGCCAAGCGGCTCGGCGAAGTCGGACGCCGATATTTCCGGACGCTTGGGCATGCCGGCCTGATTGATGATCAGCTTCGGCGGCGGATCATTCGGACGCAGCCGTTTGAGCATGTCGACAAGATTCTTGGTGTTGCGCAAATTGGCCAGTTCCGGCGTGGCCGTGATGACGATCTCGTCGGCCTTGACCAGCGTGTTCTTGGTCCAGCCTGTCCATATGTGCGGAACATCGAGCACCAATAGCGGCACGCTGCGCTGCGCCGTGTCGATCAGTTGCGTAAAGGCCTCGGGATCGAAGTCATAGACGCGCTCGAGCGTGGACGGTGCCGCCAGCAAGGAAAGATGTTCGGCGCACTGGGCCAGCAGCCGGTCGAGATAGACCTCATCGACGCGCTCCGGCGAAAACACGGCCTCGGCGATGCCTTGCGCCGGATCCTGATCGAAATTGATATTGGCCGTCCCGAAAGCCAGGTCCAGATCGGCGACGATCACTTCGGATTTGAACAGAGACGACATCGCCCAAGCCACATTGTGGGCAATGGTCGAGGAACCGACCCCACCCTTGGCGCCGATGAACGCGATCGAGCGGCCGATCGGTTCCGCGTCGGGATCGACAAAGATCGAGGATACGACGCTGACGATGTCGGCCATCGACACCGGCGCGATGACATATTCCGAAATGCCCGAGCGAATGAGCTCGCGGTAAAGGCCGACATCATTGTAGTGGCCGATGACCACGACCTTCGAGGTCGGATCGCAGTATTCGGAGAGTTGCGACAACTGCTCCAGCAACTGCTTCGGCTCGCTGCGCGACTCCAGCAGGATGAGATTGGGCGTTGGCGCCGACTGGTAGAATTCGATGGCGGTGGCGATGCCGCCCATGTGAACCTTCAGATGCGCCTTCGCCATGCGGCGATCCTCGCCGGCGCGTTCGACCGGATGGGCAACGCCCTCGGTTTCGCAAAATGCCTGGATCGAGATACGCGGGATCGGCCGCAGGGCCTGCATGGCGGCAACATCCTGCGGCGACGTTTCGCCCCCATCCACCTCGGCGTCGTAAGCAAGATTGCTCATTGTCATGCTCTTTCCGTGACCTGGGACTTAGTACGTCACTTCCGAGTTGCCGAGGAACTCGTTCGAAATGCCTCTGGCGCGGTAGACGTCGATGACCTTGCTGCGATTGGCCGGGTCGATATCGGAGGGCTTGCGCGGCCCGAGCAGGTCGGCCGGATTGGCCATCTGCGCTGCAAGGTTGTTCTGATACGAGCAGCCGAAATCGGCATAGTGCTTGTTTTCCGACGTCTCCAGCAGATCGTCTGGCCAGCGTCCGCATTTGTCCGTCTGTGCTTTCACCGCGACAAAGGAGACACGGACAGGCGCGGAGGCTTCCGCGGAAGCGGATTGGTAAGAGGTCATCACGATCCGGTTCCGATTGACACCGCTGGCCGCGGCAAGCCTGGCGAAATCGCGGCCGGCCACCATGGCAGCGACCTCGTTGGCCGAGCCTAGAGGGATAGCAATGGTGAGTGCCGGAGCAGCGCTCTTGTCGTAACCATTCAGAAAACCCAGCAACGTGTCGCGCTGATAGCCTGTCATGCCACGATCGCCGGCGCCGACCGGAAGATCGATCTTCTGGTTCTTCTCCGCGATCATGATCGGATGATTGGTCCGATAGTCGTCCGGGATCGAGCCAACTGTGATGCTGTCCCGCCTGGCGCAGCCACCCAGCAGCACAGCCGCCGCGACCGCCACCACCGGAATAGCCCGCAGGAATATACGCGAGCGACCTGGCCGCATTGTTGCGGCGATCGTCCTTGCCTTCGACACTGACTGAGACATGTCCGTTCCCCGCTTACTTGTAGATGAAGCCGACAACGCCGTGGTAGCGGCCATTGGGCTTGTCCGTCTGCATGGTGCCGTAGACACGATTGACGCGGCCAAGGAACATGCCGGCGCCGTCGCTCGGGGCGTTGAAATTGTCGTCCGGCTTGGCAAGTTCGTTGCGCGCCACCGGCCTTGCCAGATAAGGCGTGATGATGATGACGAGTTCGGTCTCGTTGCGCACGAAATCCCTGCTGCGGAAGAGAGCGCCGAGTACCGGGATCTTTGTCAATCCGGGCAGCCCGTTGACGGCCTGCCTGACATCATCGCGGACGAGGCCAGCGATCATCATCGAACCACCGGAAGGAAGTTCCACCGTTGTGTCGGCAAGGCGCTTGCGGAGCGACAGGGCATTCATGCCGGGGCTCAGGTTGCCAGTGCTGCTGGACACAGACCCTTCTGTCGTCGGCTCGGAAACCGAGGTCCTGACTTTCAGGCTGATCCGGCCGGGAGACAACACCACCGGCTGGAATTCCAGACCGATGCCATATTCGATCTTGTTGACCGTGTAGGTTTGATTGCCGGTCTGGTTGTCGGTGGATACGTTCGACGAAACGCCTGTCACCATATTGTACTCACCGCCTACCCTGAAGGTCGCCTTCTCACCAGATACGGCGGTCAAGGTCGGCTCGGCCAAGGTCTTCATGACCCCGGACTGCTCCATGGCGTTGATATAGCCCTGCAGCGACGATGTGTTGAAACCGATGCCCGAATTCGACAACGGCTTGCCGAGACCGGTGAACGTGTTGCTGAGCGCACCGTAGCTGATGCCGTTGCTGCCGCCGCTGCCCATCATGTTGACGCCAAGCTGCTTCATCACCGAGCGGCTGACTTCGGCCACGGTCACCTTCAGTGTCACCTGATCGTCGCCGATGATCGACAGCAGGTTGACGATCTGGCTGACGCGGCGCTGGGAGTCCGGGTTGTTGATATCGACCCCGCCTTGGGCCGAGCCACCAGCGGCTGTTTGAGAATACTGTCCCGTCGTTGCTTCACCACCGGACACGAATATGTTCGCCAGCTGTTCGGCGCGTTTCGCGTCCAGGGGAGTATCCACCGTCCCTGTCAAGACGACGTTGTCGTTCAGCAACTCGACCTTGATGGACGATGTCGGGATGAAGCGCTTGATATAGTCTTCCAGACCAGCCACATCGCGTTCGACAGCCAGATCGAGACTGACGATCTGTTCGCCATTGGGGCCGAAGACGAAGATGTTTGTTGCGCCTACCGCCTTGCCGAACAGATAGATGCGTCTCGAGGTCCGTGTGACGGCATCGGCCACGGCAGGGTTTGCGACAAGGATATCGTAGGCGTCGCTAGGCAGGTCTATGACCACGGATTTGTTGAGGCCGAGCTTTATCTTCTGGGTGGCGGTGGAAGCCGTCACCTGTGCATTCTTGCCGGCGGCGCTCGCCTCGACGAGGCCCTGTGCATTTGTTGCGACGAGCAACAATGCCGTGGCGACAAGGGCAGGGAATTTACGGTTTGACCTCATTTCCTTGCTCCCACTTCGGAAACTTCGCCCGACTTGATCAACCGGACCGTTCCCCGGCGTCCTTTTCCGGAAACGAGATAATCCGCCTCCTCCGAAATCTTTTCCTGCGTGTCCGAGATCGACCGCAACGCCAGCGTGAGGCGATCGGCCATCTGCTGGGCCACGGTAATGATCTCCGCTTGCTGCGGCGTCAGCTCCAGCGTGGCGGTCTGGCCAACCCTGGTCTTCTTGCCCTGCTCGTCTTCCTGAATGGTCTGATCGATCGCCAGGACGCGAATGTTCTTGAGGATGGTCTCCGTGGTGAAGCCGGTGCTGCCGCTGCCGGCATCGGCCCTGCGGGTCATGATGACGTCAACAAAATCATTGGGGAGGATGAAGCCGCCGGCCGACGTGTCGGCCGATATGGCCGTTGCGACAGCCCGCATTCCGCTGGGCAGGATCGAGGACATGAAACTCTGCCCCTCGCCGATGAGCTTTGAGCGCCGCAGCGGCTCCCCGGTATACATCGCCACGCGGGCCACGGAACCTTTCAGCTTCTCCAGAGCGTCAGGTTCGACGGCGCGGGTGATGAAATTCGCATTGATGCCGTCCGCGGGCCAGGATTCCCAGCTGATGTTGTTCTCAAGCGGGCTGCCCATGGGCACATCACCCGAGAGCACCAGCACGTCCTGCAGTGCAATGGCGGGTGCCTTGGGGCCGGAATCGAGAACGATTTGAGGCGGCGGCGCGGCCACCATGTTTTTCGCGACATATCCTGCACCACCCGCCGCGGCCACCGCCACGCTCAGAATGATCAATCGGGATGCTGGCATCTGTCCGAATCCTCGCCCTTGGCAAACCACCTAGCCAAGCCGGACTCTGCAGCGGCAATCGTCAAAACAAGGTTAATGCAATGCTTACGATCGTGATTAATTTAAGGTTTACATAAATTGGCCGGAAGCAGCCTTCACCCAGAGAAAGAGCGGCCGTTCCATTCATCAACTCCAACAGTGCAACGACTAGATTGTGGGATCAGGCAGCCAGTCTTGCGAGCGCCCACACCATCAACGGCGAATCCGGATAGGTGAGCAGCCCGCCAAGCCCGAGCGCTATGCCATAGGGAACGCCCGTCGCCTCATTGGCGAAATGGCGAAGAAACGGATTATGGCCCGTAAAGGCGGACAGTGGCGATTTACGGTAGAGGAGGATGGCAAGCGTCAGCAGCCCGCCGATGAATGTCGAAGCGACGAGATATTCGACGAGATGGATGTTCAGTCCCATCCAGACGGCGGTGGCCGCCAGCAGTTTTGCATCGCCGCCGCCCATGCCTCCGAGCGCGAAGAGGCCGAACGTCACGACCAGCACAAGGCCGCCTGCAGCAAAATGCCAGCCATAGGCTGCCCAATCCATGCCCGTCAGCGGCGCAACCAGTGCGAAAACCACCACAAGCAGCACCGGAACACGGTTGGCGATCGTCATCGACAGCATGTCTGAAATTGCTGCAAACAACATGCAGAATGGGAAGACAACGAAAATCAAGGCTTCAAGCATTGGCTGGCGCCTGTTCAAACTCTACCTGGGCCAAGCCTAGGCATGTTCGATTAACGATTGATGATGCCAAGAGTTCAAAATGGTTGGGTAACAAGAAACAAGGGCCGCCGATGAGGCGACCCTTGTTCTGGATAACCACCAGGAATAGTCGATATCAACCGCCGCTGGCACCGTTCACGGTGGACGCGATCGAGCTGAACTTGGCATTCAGGGCGTTGCCGAGCGAGCCGGCGCCAACCATGATGGCGAGTGCGATGAGAGCGGCGATCAGACCGTATTCGATAGCGGTCGCGCCGGATTCGTCCTTTACGAAACGTGCAAAGAGATTAGACATTCGAGAGCTCCTACTCCACGTGTTACAGCACTTCCGTCAACTTCTCTTGGTGGTTGATCGGATACTGCCAATCTAGGGAGAAGCTCTTTCGATCGGCTTAATAAACAGCCTTACCGATTCCTTTCCCGATTTGAACATATTGCGTGGTTAACCGTGAACTAAGCACCGGCCATCGACCTGAATCTCGGCACTCTGGCGGCGAAACGCACCGTTTCCTGATTCCGTGGATTGGACTGGGATAGACCGATCGGCGCCGCGATGCGGATCCAGACGCCGCCGGATGATCCGCTGCTTAACCGTTGGTTCACCAATCTCGTTCATGTTCCGTTGAACAGTTGCTGCCGTGGAGCGCCACAATGGCCAGGCCGAGATCGTCATTTCTAGTTGCTGCGCTTCTTGCCGCCTTTGTCGTGCCCGCCAAGGCCGGCGCCGGTATTGAAGTCACCATGAACCAGGCAAAGATCGTCAAATTGTCACGTGCGGCCGACACCATCGTTGTCGGCAACCCGGCGATTGCCGATGCCTCGGTACAGGATGCCTCGACGATCGTCCTGACGGGAAAGGGGTTCGGCGTCACGAACCTCGTCGTGCTCGATCAGGAAGGCAGCCCGATCGTTGACGAGCAAGTCACCGTCGTTCGGCAGGCCGCATCATCGGTGCGTATTTACAGGCGCGCCGAAATACAGACCCTGTCCTGCACACCTTATTGCGAAAGCTCATACAAAAGCGATGCCGAGAAGGCCTCCGAAGCCGAGATGAGCACAGGCCGGTAGACGGCATCCCAACCGGAAACGACGCTTCGGTTACCGGCAGCTTAAAGGGTTGCGGTCGAATTTAACGATCATCCAAACCGGACTTCAATTGATTTACGCTAATACTCCACCGATACGCATGAGATCGGCAGGAACGGGCATGAGTGAAGACCCCAGACCCAAGCACGGCAGGCGCAGGGGACGAACAGGGCTATGCGCCCGTTTCCTACATAACCAGCGAGGCAGCACGACGATCGAATTCGCCATGCTCGCATTGCCATTCGCGCTCCTCGTATTCGCCATCCTGGAGAGCTGTATTTCATTTGCCGGACAGGAGGTTATGGCCAACGCCACGGACAACGTGGCGCGCCAGTTGCGCACGGGCCAGCTACGGGCGGCCAATGTGACCGACACCTCGCTGAAACAGGCGATCTGCAGCCAGTTGGAGATCATCGTCTCCCAGAATTGCCCCCAAGTGGTGCAGGTCGACCTCCGGCAATACGCGACGTTCGCCGCCGCCGCCGCGGCCGGCTTCAGCATCGATGCGAACGGAGTTATCACGCTGACAGGCACGTCGCCGACGACGTTCACGGTCGCTCCCGGCCCGTCGGAGTCCAGGAACATGCTGCGGGTTTTCTACAAATGGCCTGTCATGACCAACTTCATGGCCTCGGCGATGTCCAATATGGGATCCGGGTACACGCTGCATTTCGCGTCGGTAACCTGGCAGAACGAGCCGTTCAACGATTAGATCTCGACCTTGGTTGAGCAAGAAAAGGGGCACGGGCATGTTTTGTGCGGGGGCACATCTTGGTATTGCGAGGATCTGGTCGAAAGCGGTCCGTTTCCGCGCCGATCGTCGAGGCGTCGCCGCCATCGAATTTGCCTTCATAGTACCTGTCCTGCTGATCATGTACTTTACGACGATGGAGGCGTCGCAAGCCATCGAGACCAGCAAGAAGGTCAGCCGCATCGGCAGCATGGTGGCGGACCTCGTCACGCAACAGCAGACAATCGTCAAGGCGGATATCGATGCCATCATGCAGATCGGCGCCTCGACGCTTCAACCTTACAACCGGTCGGTTCCCGATATCATCATCACGGCGATACAGGTCACGACCGATCCGACGCCCAAGGTGCAGGTGGTGTGGTCGCGCAGGGTCGTCGGCGGCGTCAATGGCGTCGATGCCGCACCCAACACCCCAACCACCGTTCCGGCCTCGCTCAAGATCGCCGGCACCTTCCTGATCCGCGTTCAAAGCAATCTTGCCTACAAGCCGATACTCACCTGGTCGGCGGGAGGCGAGCAGCGGCTCGGATTGACCTCGGCATTCGACTCGATAGCGATGGGCGAAACCTACTACCTGCGTCCCCGCAGGAGCCAGACGATCCCCTGCAGCGATTGCTGAAACAGGCTACACATGTCGGCGCCGGAAGCGGGTCGCGTTCGACGGGACTGTCCGACGCGCCTGTGACCCCTTGCTCGCCGCGAGACGCGTTTATCTAGCGTTGCAAGCTGCTGCCCGACATCATGCGCACAATGGCAACCGCCATATCGTAGTCTTTCGGAGCAGCGGTGGTGAAGCCGCCGGCGTGTTTGGCTTCCAGAAGATCATAGATGTCCGGTGACATCGATTTGAGATTGGTGAGGAACACTGTGAGCCGGCGTTTCGCTTCAGGGTCAAGATCACTGCGGACAGTGTGCGGACCATATCTCAGCGGGCCGGACATCCATATGGTCTTCAGTTCGGACTTGGCAATCCCGGCTGCCTCGAGCCTTGCCTGGGTGCCGCCTGTAACCTCGGATTGACCATCGGCCGCAACCGGCACCCAGCCGAACAGTGCATCGGCCTGGCCATCGACCAGCATCGCTTCGGCGGCCGTGGCTGAACCGGCCCGTATCATGAACGGGGCGTCTGGAGTGATCTTGACGCCTTCAGCGGCCAATGCGGCAAGCGGCAGAAGAGAACCGCCGACGCTGTCTGACGGAGCCAGGGCGATCCGATGCGCTTCCATGGCGGCAACATCCTGCACCTTGCCGCCTCGGGCCAGCAGAACGGAGCGAATGCCAACAGCACCGTCGGAATCAACCGGAGCCACAAGAGGCTCGACGCATCCGCAACGCTGCAACGCCGTGGCATAGGCGGTCGCCGAATAGACAGCGTATTCGATGCGGGCATCGGCCTGCGCCTCGATCAACGCGGCGTAGTCCCGGGCAACCACAAATTCAACTTTCATGCCCAACGCCTTCGTATAGGCGTCGGTCAATGCCGCCAGCCCCGGAACCGTGTTTCCCGCGCCGGGCTCGGCGACAATGCCGATGCGAAACGTGCCGATGTCAGCGCGCCAGTCAGCGCGCGACGAACCCGACCAGGACACGCCGACAAGCATTGCCACCGCCGCATACATCTTCAGGGGATGTCTCATGGAAAATCCACTGCCAGGTCTCACGGATCGATGCCCATGTTGGTGCAGCCGGGAAAGAACACTACACCCCTGTCCTTCTGGCGACATGCATCAACCTCTCGACTATCGGGCCAACCCGTTGCGGTTTGGTTTCCGAATTGCCAACGCCAGCATGGAACCCTATGTCTGGGTCCCTAGACAGGCAATGATGAGCCCAGATGGCGCGTGCTTTCCTTTTCGTTCTCGATTCCTTCGGCATTGGTGGCGCTGCGGATGCCGAGCGCTATGGCGACACCGGCTCCAACACTTTCGGACACATCGCCGAAAGCTGCGCGCAGGGTCGCGGTGATCGCGAAGGTTTGCGCAGCGGACCGCTTTTCGTACCCAACATGCTTTCGCTCGGCCTGGACCGCGCGGCTGAAACCGCGACCGGACTTGCCTTCGCCAGGGAACGCAAAGCCCTTCTCGCCTGCGCTTTTCACGGCGCGGCGCAAGAAATTTCCAGCGGCAAGGACACGCCATCGGGTCACTGGGAAATCGCCGGATTGCCGGTCCGCTTCGACTGGGGCTATTTTCCGGACACCGTTCCCGCCTTTCCAACCGAGTTGACCGAAGCGATGATCCGCGAGGGCAAGGTGCCGGGCATTCTCGGCAATTGCCACGCCCCCGGTACCGAAATCATCGAACGGTTCGGTGAAGAGCATATCCGTTCGGGCATGCCGATCTGCTATACATCGGTCGACTCCGTCCTCCAGATCGCGGCCCATGAAGTGCATTTCGGCCTGGAACGCCTTTACGAATTCTGCAAGGTGGTGCGCGGGCTGGTTGATCCGCTGAACATCGGACGGGTGATCGCCCGGCCCTTCGTTGGCGAGACATCAGCCACTTTCGCGCGCACGCACAATCGTCGCGACTACGCCGTGCCACCGCCGGAACAGACCTTGCTGGACAGGCTGACGGCGCGCGGCAGCCGGGTCATCGCGGTCGGCAAGGTCGGCGACATTTTTGCCCATCGCGGAATCTCGGAAGTGCGCAAGGCCGCCGGCAACATGGCAATGTTCGACAAGGCGCTGGGCGCGATGGAGGATGCCGGCGACGGCGATCTCGTCTTCGCCAATTTCGTCGATTTCGACACCGAATTCGGCCATCGGCGCGACGTCGCCGGCTATGCCGCTGCGCTCGAAGCCTTTGACCGACGGCTGCCGGAGGCGCTTGCGCGACTGAGGCAGGGAGACCTGCTCATCCTCACGGCGGATCATGGCAATGATCCGACCTGGCGCGGCACCGACCATACGCGCGAGCGCATTCCGGTCATCGGCACCGGGCCCGGTTTGAGAGGCGGCGATATCGGACTTCGGGCAACGTTCGCCGATATCGGCGAAACGGTTGCCGAACATCTCGGGCTGGCGCGCGGCCGCCATGGCACTTCCTTTTACGCGGCGATACGTGACAATGCCTGAATTACCCGAGGTCGAGACGGTGCGACGTGGATTGCAGCCGGTTCTGGAAGGCGCACGCATCATCCGCGTCGAGGCACGCCGGCCGGATTTGCGCTTCCCATTTCCTGAACGATTTTCGGAAAGACTGGCCGGCAAGACGATCAATGCGCTTGGCCGCCGGGCCAAGTATCTGACGATGCATATGGAAGACGGGCCTGTGCTGATCTGCCATCTCGGCATGTCCGGCTCATTCCGTGTCGAAACGTCCGACAGCAATGAAATGCCGGGCGTGTTCCATCATGAGCGCTCGAAGAGCGCCAACCACGACCATGTCGTCTTCCATGTCGCAGCTGCCGATGGCAACCGATCCCGGGTGATTTTCAACGACCCGCGCCGCTTTGGTTTCATGCTGTTTTCAGAAGGGACCGCCAACGAGCATCCGATGCTGGCGGGGCTGGGCGTGGAGCCGACCGGCAACACGCTGGATGGCGCACTGCTTTCATCACTGTTGCAAGGTCGAAGGTCGCCGTTGAAGGCAGCGCTTCTCGACCAGCGGCTGATCGCCGGCCTGGGCAACATCTATGTTTCGGAGGCGCTGTGGCGCGCCGGCCTTTCGCCCCTGCGCGAAGCTGGCACGATAGCCAAGCCCGGCAAGAAAGCCCGGGAGCAGAGTGAACGCCTCGCCGAGGCGATCCGTTCGGTCATTGCCGATGCCATTGCCGCCGGCGGATCGTCATTGCGCGACTACATGCATACGGATGGCTCGCTGGGCTACTTCCAGCACGCCTTCGCGGTCTATGACCGCGAAGGCGAACCGTGCCCCAAGCCCGGATGCGGCGGCCACATAGAGCGCGTCGTGCAGAGCGGGCGCTCCACCTTCTATTGCCGGGCCTGTCAGGTGTGAGCTAGTTGTTTTGAGCAAGGAGATGCGGCCATGACCTATGAAACCATCCTCACCGAAACGCGCGGCAAGGTCGGCCTGATCACGCTGAACCGGCCAAAGGCGCTCAACGCACTGAATTCTCGGGTCCTCGCGGACCTGGTCGCGGCAGTGACCGATTTCGGGTCCAATGCGGATATCGGGGCAATGGTCGTCACCGGCTCGGAGAAAGCCTTCGCGGCGGGCGCCGACATCAAGGAAATGCAGGCGTTCTCCTATGCGGATGCCTACACCCAGGACTTCTTCGTCGGCTGGGAGGATTTTACACGCACGCGCAAGCCAATCATCGCGGCGGTGGCCGGCTATGCGCTCGGTGGCGGCTGCGAACTGGCGATGATGTGCGATTTCATCATTGCCGCCGACAATGCCAAGTTTGGCCAGCCGGAGATCACGCTTGGCGTCATGCCGGGCATGGGTGGATCGCAACGCCTGACCCGCTTCGTCGGCAAGTCGAAAGCAATGGACATGTGCCTGACCGGACGGATGATGGATGCCGAGGAAGCCGAGCGCTCTGGCCTGGTGTCGCGGGTGGTCCCCGCCGGCGACCTTGTCGAGGAAGCGGTGAAGGCAGCCGCCAAGATCGCCGAATTTTCACTGCCGTCCGTGATGATGACAAAAGAGGCCGTAAATCGCGCCTACGAGACCACTCTTGGCGAGGGACTGCGGTTCGAGCGCCGGCTGTTCCACTCGCTTTTTGCGTTCGAAGACCAGAAGGAAGGCATGGCGGCCTTCGCTGAAAAGCGGAAGCCGAATTTCACGAACCGGTAGAGCCGCAACATTGACCAAAAAGAAAGCCGGCCAGCGTTGACGCGCCGGAAAAGCTGCACTATAAGCCGCACCAACCGAGGCGGCCCCGTGGCTGCCCGTTTGTTTTTTGCGCCCTGCGGCACACCGCATGAGCTCACCAGATCAGAAGAGAGGCATCATGGCCAATACATCCTCGGCCAAAAAGGCAACGCGCAAGATCGCCCGCCGCGCGGCGATCAACAAGAACCGCCGCTCACGTGTCCGCACGTACATCCGCCAGGTCGAAGAGGCCCTGGCCTCCGGCGACAAGGCAGCCGCACAGGCCGCCTTCAAGATCGCGGAACCGGAATTGATGCGCGCCGCGACCAAGGGCGTCGTTCACAAGAACACCGCGTCCCGCAAGGTCTCGAGACTGGCCCAGCGGGTCAAGGTCTTGTCGGCCTAACATCCCCTTTTCTGAACTGATCTTTATAAAACCCGGCCGTTTGAGCCGGGTTTTTTTCGTTTGCCGGCAAGTACTTGTGACAAAGCACCAAAACCACGCACCGCAAGTATTTCGATGCTCGAAATGCTTTGCCGGCATAAGCATGCGGACCAATCCTCGCAGGCATTGAAAGCATCCCTGCCCGGAACGGGGGCTGGCACAAATTACCCTTATCTTTCAGATAGTTATGGATGGTGATCCACAGCTTGTTCACATCGCCTGCGGGCGATGGGGGACAAGTAGCTGTCAAGCGAATTATTTCAGAAAATTTCAGGCCGCGTGGCCTTTTTCATATTCGCCGGAAAAGGGTTTGAATCACAATGGCTTTGTCAAAATATGCCCTTGCAGCAAGGCTTCCTCAACCCTCCCTCCTAACCAGATTCCTTAAAAATCGGTTAGTGGTGGCCTTGCCCTATCCACAGCGATTTCGGTAATGTCCATCCATCGAAAGGGAAGGGCCTTGGCCCCTAACCCAGCCTGAATCGGCCAGCATAAATTGGCGGAGTTTGCAACGCGGATCTATTTCGCGGACGGGTTGGTTTTGCCTTTTTGATACGGTAGGGGACTGGCGTAATTGTACATGGCAGATTGACGGCGCGCCGGCGCTTTGTTCGCCGGATGGAGTCGTATTGCCTTGGCATGACCAACCGGACTGGCTTCCAGGAGCCGGTGCCGATCCCCGATCTACGAGGCGAGATCATCTGCCGGCGGCGGCAGATGGCATCGTGGCAAAGCAGACGCTGGAACACGGGTGCAGGAGGCGCACTCCCGGCGGAAACAGGTACAGAAAGACAAGGAACTCGATCATGCAGAGCGGCATCGAAAGGGAGCTTACGGGCGACCTCCCATTTCCCGGAACTTTGATCAGAGGGGACGACATGACGGCTTCCAGCGAGGCGGAGCAGAAGTTCGATCGGGTCAAGGCCCAATTGAAAGCACGCCTGGGAACCGAGGTTTATTCGAGCTGGTTCGGCCGCATGAAGGTCGCGGAGGCATCCAAGGGCATTGTCCGCATCTCGGTGCCAACCGCCTTCCTGCGCTCGTGGATCAACGGCCACTATCTCGATCTCATCTCCGAGTTGTGGAAGCATGAGGATCCTGAGCTCCTCAAGATCGAGATCGTCGTGCGCACCGCCACCCGTCAGGGCCGCGGCAGCCCAGAGCCCGAAATGGCCCCGGCGCGCAAGATGACGAAGCAGACACAGACGGCGCTTGCCACGGGCACAGCCGGCCCTGGCAGGGTCGAGCGGGCACCGGCCCCTCGCCCGGGAACGCCAGTCGAGAGCGAGTTCCGGCACAATGTGCTCGGTTCCCCCCTTGATCCGCGCTACACGTTCGGCTCCTTCATCGAAGGGCCGTCGAACCGCGTGGCCTTCGCCGCCGCCAAGGCAGTGGCGGAATCCCAGTCGAGCGCCGTGCGCTTCAATCCGCTCTTTCTTCACGCAACGGTGGGGCTCGGCAAGACGCATCTCCTGCAGGCGATCGCGGCGGAATCGCTGAAGCAGAACCCGAAGTCGCGCGTCGTCTATCTGACGGCCGAGTATTTCATGTGGCGTTTCGCCACCGCGATCCGCGACAACAATGCGCTGACGCTCAAGGAACAGCTGCGCGATATCGACCTGCTCATCATCGACGACATGCAGTTCCTACAGGGCAAGTCGATCCAGCATGAATTCTGCCATCTCATCAACATGCTGCTCGACAGCGCCAAGCAGGTGGTGGTTGCCGCCGACCGGCCGCCATCGGAACTGGAGTCGCTGGAGCCCCGGGTCCGCTCGCGTCTCAATGGTGGTGTCGCGCTGGAAATGTCGGCGCCCGACTTTTCCATGCGCATCGGCATGCTCAAGCTGCGCCTCGCCACCGCAAGGATCGATGACGCCTCGCTCGATATTTCGGAAGAGATCCTCAATCATGTCGCCCGCACGGTGACCGGCAGCGGCCGCGAACTGGAAGGCGCCTTCAACCAGCTGCTGTTTCGCCAATCCTTCGAACCCCAGATCACCATCGACCGCATCGATGAGATCCTCGGCCATATCTATCGCTCCGGCGAGCCGAAGCGGGTTCGCATCGAGGACATCCAGCGCATCGTGGCACGCCACTACAATGTGTCGAAGACCGAACTGCTCTCCAACCGGCGCACGCGCACCATCGTCAAGCCGCGGCAAGTGGCGATGTACCTTTCGAAGGTCATGACGCCTCGCTCCCTGCCGGAGATCGGACGGCGCTTCGGCGGCCGTGACCACACCACCGTGCTGCACGCCGTGCGCAAGATCGAAGACCTGTCCGGCAACGACAACACGCTGGCGCAGGAGCTCGAGTTGTTGAGAAGGCTGATCAACGACCAGGCCTGACCTGATCGCAAGACACTGGAGCGGTTGGCTGGCCTGGAGCTGGTGAGCCGCTCTAACTGTTTGTTTTGCCGCATTTGTGCGGACGCCAAATGGTTCCTTCCGGTTGCAAAATGCCTTGGCTTGCGGACTTCGACATCTTTATCCCCAGAAAGCCGGCGTAGCCCGACCGAACCGGTGGCGCGGGCTTGCGTTTGCTGGCTTTTTCCTGTCAGTTTATGCAGATTCTGAGCCTGTTCAGACCTTTCGCGGGGCGCCGCTCGCCGGGGACCCGTTCATTCATTCAAGCGAGCCTGTTTCGTCATGCGTGTTATCCTGGAACGGTCAAATCTCCTGAAGTCGCTCAACCACGTCCACCGCGTGGTCGAACGGCGCAACACCATACCGATCCTGTCCAACGTGCTTTTGCACGCCGATGGCGCCAGCCTCGAAATGAAGGCGACCGACCTCGATCTCGAGGTGACCGAGGCCACGCCGGCCAAGGTCGAGCGTGGCGGAGCGACAACCGTTCCGGCGCATCTGCTTTACGACATCGTGCGCAAGCTCTCCGACGGCGCCGAGGTGATGCTCAAGACCGACGAAGACGGCAATGCCATGACAGTGACGTCGGGCCGCTCGAGCTTCCGCCTCCAGTGCCTGCCGCAATCCGACTTCCCCGAACTCTCGGCCGGATCCTTCTCGCATATCTTCCGGCTGGATTCGGTGGCGCTGAAGGGCCTGATCGAGAAGACCCAGTTCGCCATCTCCACCGAAGAGACGCGCTACTACCTGAACGGCATCTACCTGCACACGCATGAGGTCGGCGGCAAGCTGAAGCTTCGCTCGGTAGCGACCGACGGCCATCGCTTGGCACGCGCCGAGATCGACGCGCCGGCAGGCTCCGAGGGCATGCCGGGCATCATCATTCCGCGAAAAACCGTCAGCGAATTGCAGAAGCTGGTCGACGATCCAGACGTTGCGGTGACGACGGAACTGTCCGACACCAAGATCCGCTTCACCATCGGCAGCGTCGTTTTGACCTCGAAGCTGATCGACGGCACCTTCCCCGACTATCAGCGCGTCATCCCGACCGGCAACGACAAGAAGTTGATCATCGACCGGCAAAGCTTCGCCGCCGCCGTCGATCGCGTCTCGACGATTTCCTCCGAACGCGGCCGAGCGGTGAAGCTTTCGATCACTGAGGGCCAGGTGACGCTTGCCGTCAACAACCCGGACTCGGGCAGCGCCACCGAGGAACTGGCCGCCGACTATTCGTCCGACCCTATCGAAATCGGCTTCAACGCCAAATACCTGCTTGATGTCGCCGCCCAGCTGACCGGCACGGAAGCAAAATTCATGCTTGCGGATGCAGGCTCGCCGACGCTGATCCACGACATGGCCGACGAAACCGCACTCTACGTGCTGATGCCGATGCGCGTTTAGCGTCGCTTTGCCGCACTCGGCCCTGCCGGGTGCCGGCTTTGGGAACGATGATTGCGGCGACTTCTACAGGCGGACAGCGGTTGCCGGGACAGACCCATATAAGTAAGCTGACACTTACGAATTTTCGTAACTATGCTGCGCTGTCGATCGATCTTGCCCCCGGCGCCGTGATCTTCTCCGGCGACAACGGTGCCGGCAAGACCAACCTCCTGGAAGCGATTTCCCTTTTGACGCCCGGGCGTGGCTTACGCCGCGCGCCCTATGGCGACGTGGCGCGCGAGGGTGGTGACGGCGGTTTTGCGCTGCATGCACGCCTCGATGGGCCGCAAGGTGAGGTCGAGATCGGCACCGGCATTTCCGGCGATGCCGCCGGCGAGGGCGGCAGGCGAGTGCGGATCAATGGCGCGACGGCACGCTCGGCCGAGGACATGCTGGAGTGGCTGCGCGTCGTGTGGCTGACGCCGGCGATGGACGGCCTGTTCACAGGGCCAGCCGGCGATCGCCGCCGCTTCCTCGACCGGCTGGTGCTGGCGATCGATCCTGGCCACGGCCAGCGCGCGCTCGATTATGAAAAAGCGATGCGCGGCCGCAACCGCCTGTTGGCCGAGGGTTCGCGTGACGGCGCATGGTTCGACGCAATCGAGATGCAGATGGCGGAAACCGGCGTGGCGATAGCCGCAGCACGCGCCGAACTGGTGCGCCTGCTCGCCGCCATGATCAACAGATTGCCGGACGCCGGACCATTTCCCCAGGCAGACATCAGCCTTTCGGGAGAGCTGGAAAGCGAAGTGAGCGCAGCGCCGGCAGTCGATGTCGAGGAACGCTTCCGCCGCGCTCTGGCCGGTGGCCGCGACCGCGACCGCGCCGCCGGACGAACGCTTGACGGCCCCCATCGCTCGGATCTCGTTGTTCGGCACCGGCCCAAGGCAATGCCAGCCGAACTGTGTTCGACCGGTGAGCAGAAGGCGCTGCTCGTCGGTATCATCTTGTCGCATGCCCGCCTGACCGGCGAGATGTCGGGCATGACGCCGATCCTGCTGCTCGACGAGATCGCCGCGCATCTCGACAGCGGACGGCGCGCGGCGCTGTTTTCCATCCTGGAGGAGTTGAACTGCCAGGCCTTCATGACCGGAACCGACGCGGCGCTGTTTTCCAGTCTGACCGGACGTGCGCAATTCCTCACGGTTGACCACGGTACGGTTGCTCCAACCATCTGAATCTGCGCCGATGGACTCCTGACAAGGTTTTTCCGCCGCTATAAGGTCCGGCAATGATCCCTGCAGCATTGACCGCCGAAGAAATCGAACGCTACGCCCGCCACATCGTTCTGCCCGAGATCGGCGGCGCGGGACAGCAGAAGCTGAAGCAGGCACGGGTGCTGGTCATCGGCGCGGGTGGGCTGGGGGCACCGGTTCTCGAATACCTTGCCGGAGCCGGCGTCGGCACGCTCGGTATCGTCGACGATGACGTCGTTTCGCTTTCCAACCTGCAGCGGCAGGTCATCCACGGCACCGACACTGTCGGCATGCTGAAAACCGACAGTGCCAAGGCGGCAATCGCACGCATCAATCCCAACACCACTGTCGAAACGCACGCGATGCGGCTAACCACGGACAACGCCCCTGCCCTCATCGCCCGCTATGACATCGTGGTCGACGGTTCCGACAATTTCGAAACCCGCTATGCGGTGGCCGATGCCTGCGCGATGGAGAAAAGGCCGCTCGTGCATGCGGCGGTCGGCCGCTTCGACGGTTCGGTGACGGTGCTGAAACCATTCGAAACCGGCAAGGATGGCAAGCCAAACCCGGATTATCGCGATCTTTTCCCCGAGCCGCCGCCGCCCGGTCTGGTGCCGTCCTGCGCGGTGGCCGGCGTTCTCGGCGCACTGACCGGCGTCGTCGGCACGCTGCAGGCCATGGAGACGATCAAGCTGATCACCGGCATTGGTGAGCCACTGGTCGGCAGGCTGCTGCTCTACGATGCGCTGGCCGCGCGCTTCGACACGATCCGTTACAAGAAAAGCTGACGCGATGGATCAAGGCACAGGCGTTACCATCACAAGGCTTCCCGCCGATTTCGAGCGCTGGGACGACGTGCTGGCGCTGATCCTCAGGGCTTTCGGCTCGATGGACGGCGTCATCGACCCTCCATCGTCAGCCCGCCTGCTTACAGTCGAAAAGCTGCAGGAGAAGGCCAGACACGAGACGGGTTTCGGGGCACTCCAGGACGGTGCGATCGTTGGCTGCGTGTTCGCCATGGAAAGGGCTGACGACCTCTATGTCGGAAAGCTCGCGGTCGAACCGGACCGTCAGGGTTCAGGCATCGGCAAGCAGCTGATGCAGGCCGTTGAAACGCTGGCTCGCACCCGCGGCAAGACGGCCCTCGAACTTGAGACACGGATCGAACTGACCGCCAATCATGCGGTGTTTGCCCGCATGGGCTTTCATGAAACCGAACGCACCGCGCATGAGGGCTACAGCCGGCCCACCTCGATCACCATGCGGAAAACGCTTTGGTAAGCGAAAGCTAACCCTCAAGGCGATACCACGGGAAATCACGTGCGCAGCGGCAAGACCCTGTCGGGGGGACGGTGGCCATCGAAGAAGGCCCTGATGTTGATGATGACCTTTTCGCCCATGTCGATTCGGCCCTCGAGCGTCGCCGAACCCATGTGCGGCAACAGCACCACCTTGCCCTTGGCGGCGAGCTTCAGCAGCTTGCTGTTCAACGCAGGCTCATGCTCGTAGACATCGAGGCCGGCGCCGGCAATCTTGCCGTCCTGGATCAGCTTGACCAGCGATTCCTCGTCGATGATGTCTCCGCGCGCCGTGTTGACAACGTAGGCCGTCGGCTGCAGCAGAGCCAGCCGCCGCGCCGAAAGCAGATGAAAGGTCGCCGGCGTCGACGGGCAATTGACCGAGATGATGTCCATGCGGGCAAGCATCTGGTCAAGGCTTTCCCAATAGGTCGCCTCCAGCCCGTCCTCGACCGCCGGCAGCACGCGGTGGCGATTGTGGTAGTGGATCGATAGGCCGAACGCCTTTGCCCGCCTGGCAACGGCGGTACCGATTCGGCCCATGCCGACGATGCCAAGGCGCTTGCCCCAGATGCGTCGGCCGAGCATCCAGGTCGGCGACCAGCCTGCCCATTTCTTGTCGCCGGTCAGGACACTGGCGCCTTCCACCAGCCGGCGCGGCACAGCCAGCATCAGCGCCATGGTCATGTCGGCGGTATCCTCGGTCAACACGTTCGGCGTGTTGGTGACGGTGATGCCTTTCCTGGCCGCCGCCGCGACGTCGATCTTGTCGACGCCGTTGCCGAAATTGGCGATCAGCTTGAGATTCTCGCCCGCCTGCTCAATCAGCGCCGCATCGATATGATCCGTCACGGTGGGGACGAGCACATCCGCTTCCTTGACCGCCGCCACCAGCTCCGGCTGCGTCATCGGCCTGTCCTCGACATTCAGCCGCGCGTCGAACAACTCGCGCATGCGAGTCTCGACCGGGTCCGGCAGCTTGCGCGTGATGACGACGAGAGGCTTCTTTCTGCCTGCCATTGTTTCCTCGTACCCCGATCTCGTTGAGACCTCTTTAACCAAGACAGGCGAAACTGAAAGCCGGTCGCGGTGCCAGTTACCCATGTAACAAGCGGTTCCGCCGAAGACAAAGAAAAAGGGGCGCCATGACCAACGGGCCGGCGCCGAAAGGAACGAAAGTGTCTGGTTACGCGTCGCTTCGCCTGGCCTTCAGCGCAGCATGTCTTGGCGCTCTCGTCTATTCCCCGGTTGTGGCGGCGCAAGGCGCCGCCGCGCCCGCGCAGAGCATCACGCTCGGGCCGAGCGGCCTGCCACTGCCGCGTTTCGTCAGCCTGAAATCCGGCCGCGTCAATTCGCGCGTCGGCCCTGGCGCCAACTATTCCGTCGACTGGATGTACATGAAGGCCGGCCTGCCGATGGAGATCATCCAGGAATTCGATACCTGGCGCCGCGTACGCGATGCCGACGGGTCGGAAGGCTGGATCAACCAGTCGCTGCTTTCAGGCAAACGCACAGCCATCGTCTCACCCTGGCAGCGCGGCAAGGATGCCAGGATCAACCTGCTTAACAGCCCGCAAGACGGCGCCAGAGTGGTCGCCATCATCGAGCCTGGCGTCATGGGCTCGATCAAGTCCTGCAATGGCCAGTGGTGTGAAATGACTTTCGAGGGTCACACCGGCTGGCTCGCGCAGTCGCTTGTATGGGGCGCTTATCCGGGCGAGCGGGTCAAGGACTGATCCGGCCCTGCTCTGTCCCCAGGAGATCCATCGCCAGGAGCATGAGCCCTCGAGACACCAGATTCGAGTCACGGAATCGTCTATCGGCCGATGCGGCCGATATGTGTGTCCTGAAAACCGCTGGGTAGCTTGAGGCCGTAGCCCAGCGCGCGATCGATGGCGATGTGGATGATCCAGATCAGTGCGATCGCGGTCGCGATCGCACTGCCGCCGAAGTGGCCCGCAAGCAGCAGTAGCACCGGCGAGATCAGGATGTGCAGGGCATTGTAACTGATGGCGCCCACCCGAGGCCCGGCGAGATAACCGAGCATCGACAGGTCCGGAGCCAGGATGAGCAGGACAAACAGCCACCAGGAACTGCCGCCAGCCGCGTAGAAGGCGATGGCTGCCACCGCGACGACGACCCATTCCAGCCGGACCGTCAAATTCAGGGATTCCATCGCGTGCGGATCAATCGCGGCGTTTCGGACGCAGCCTTACCACGATGTCGACATTGGCGATCTCCATCCCTTCCGGCGGCTCCGGCAGGTTGGTGACCGTAACTGGACCATCGGCGATGTCGAAGATGCGGTTTTCGCCTTCGATGTAGAAATGGTGATGGTCCGAGGTGTTGGTGTCGAAATATGTCTTCGACCCTTCAACGGCCAGGATGCGCAGCAGGCCCGCCTGAGTGAACTGATGAAGGGCGTTGTAAACCGTGGCCAGCGATACGGGCACGCCAGCGGCGATCGCCTCCTCGTGCAACTCCTCGGCTGAAAGATGACGGTCGCCCTTGGCGAAAAGCAGATCGGCCAACGCGATGCGTTGACGTGTCGGCCTCAAGCCTGCTTCGCGAACCCGCTTGTCCACAGCGACATCTTTCTTCCGGCTGCCCAGATCCATCTGTTTGTCGAGCCCTTACTTCCGCCCCAAGACACGTCCAGAGTGGCAAAATAAGGGCCTCTGCCCAAACCGGACACCTGCTGAGATATATTCTGTCGGCTGAATACGATCAATAGCGCGCATTGACCCGGGCAGACAGGCGGGTTAAGCGCAAACGCCGGTTTCCGGCCGGAAACGGATTGTGTTAGGAAACCAACGACAAGGGCGCACTACCGCCCGGGGACGAGTACGGGGACGAATTGATGGCGGGTTCGAAATCCAGCTACGAATACGAGGAATTGCTCGCCTGCGCCCGCGGCGAGCTGTTCGGGCCGGGTAACGCCCAGCTGCCCTATCCCCCGATGCTGATGTTCGACCGTATCACCGAGATCAGCGAAACCGGCGGCGCGTTCGACAAGGGTTTCATCCGGGCGGAATTCGATATCAAACCGGACCTGTGGTTCTTCGCCTGCCATTTCATCGGCAACCCGATCATGCCGGGATGCCTGGGCCTGGACGCCATGTGGCAGCTGACCGGATTCTATCTCGGCTGGCTCGGCGAGCCGGGCAAGGGGATGGCCCTGTCGACCGGTGAAGTGAAGTTCAAGGGTATGGTCACGCCGTCGGTCAAGAAGGTGGAATACGGCATCGACTTCAAGCGCGTGATGCGCGGACGCTTGGTTCTCGGCATTGCCGATGGCTGGCTGAAGGCCGATGGTGAGCCCATATACTCGGCAACGGATCTCAAGGTGGGTCTGTCGAAGCAGTCGGCGGTCGCCTGACCGTCACCGGACACTCTGGAAGGAGCAGCCCATGAGACGGGTCGTAGTCACAGGCCTCGGCATTGTGTCGTCAATCGGCAACAACGCCAACGAGGTGCAGACCTCGCTCCACGATGCCAAATCCGGCATCAGCTTCTCCAATTCCTTCGCCGAACATGGCTTCCGCTGTCAGGTATGGGGCGCACCGACGCTCGACCCGTCCAGCATGATCGACCGTCGCGCCATGCGCTTCCTGTCTCAGGGTGCTGCCTGGAACCACGTCGCCATGGATCAGGCGATCGCGGATGCGGGCCTTGGCGAGAGCGACATCACCAACGAGCGCACCGGCATCGTCATGGGCTCGGGCGGACCATCCACCCGCACCATCGTCGAAGCGGCGGAGACCACGCTCAAGAACGGCAGCCCCAAGCGCATCGGTCCGTTCGCCGTGCCCAAGGCGATGTCGTCGACGGCCTCGGCGACGCTCGCCACCTGGTTCAAGATTCACGGCGTCAATTATTCGATCTCGTCGGCCTGCTCGACTTCGGCGCATTGCATCGGCAACGCCTACGAACTGATCCAGTGGGGCAAGCAGGACATGGTCTTTGCCGGCGGTCATGAGGATCTCGACTGGACGATGTCCGACCTGTTCGACGCCATGGGCGCCATGTCGTCGAAGTTCAACGACCGGGCGTCTTCCGCCTCGCGCGCTTATGACGTCAACCGCGACGGCTTCGTTATTGCCGGCGGCGCCGGCGTGCTGGTTCTGGAAGAGCTCGAACACGCCAAGGCGCGCGGCGCTAAGATCTACGCCGAGATTGTTGGCTACGGCGCGACCTCCGACGGCTACGATATGGTGGCGCCCTCTGGCGAAGGCGCGATCCGTTGCATGCGGCAGGCCCTGTCGACCGTGTCCGGATCGGTCGACTACATCAACACGCACGGCACCTCGACACCGGTCGGCGACTCCAAGGAAATGGGCGCGATCCGCGAGGTGTTCGGCCAAGACATGCCGCATATCACCTCGACGAAATCGCTGACGGGCCATTCGCTGGGCGCGGCCGGCGTGCAGGAGTCGATCTACTCGATCCTGATGATGCAAGGTGGCTTCATCGGCGAGAGTGCTCATATCGAGAACCTCGATCCCGAATTCGAGGGCATGCCGATCGTGCGAACGCGCATCGACAACGCCAAGATCGACACGGTTTTGTCGAATTCGTTCGGTTTTGGTGGCACCAACGCAACGCTCGTTTTCCAGCGCTATTCCGCATAAGGCCAGCGTTTTTTGTAGAAGGATTGCCGGCCATGGACGGATTGATGAAGGGCAAGCGCGGGCTTGTCATGGGTGTCGCCAACGATCATTCGATCGCCTGGGGCATCGCCAAAAAACTCTCCGAACACGGGGCGGAACTCGCTTTCACCTATCAGGGAGACGCCTTCGGGCGCCGGGTCAAGCCGCTCGCCGAGAAGCTTGGCGCGTCCCAGATCATTCCGTGCGACGTCGAGGACAGCGCGTCGGTCGCCGCCACCTTCGAGACGTTGGGAAACAGCTGGGGCGGACTGGACTTCATCGTTCACGCCATCGGCTTTTCCGACAAGAATGAGCTGAAAGGCCTCTACGCCGACACCAGTCGTGACAATTTCGTCCGCACCATGGTGATCTCCTGCTATTCCTTCACCGAAGTGGCCCGCCATGCCGCGGCCCTGATGAACGATGGCGGATCGATGATCACGCTGACCTATGCGGGATCAGTCCGTGTCATGCCCAACTACAACGTCATGGGCGTAGCCAAGGCCGGCCTGGAGGCCAGTGTGCGATATCTCGCCAACGACTACGGTCCGCGCGGGATCAGGGTGAACGGCATATCCGCCGGACCGGTGCGTACGCTCGCCGGCGCCGGCATTTCCGACGCACGCCACATGTTCTCCTACCAGCAGCGCAACTCGCCGCTGCGCCGCACGGTGACCATCGACGAGGTTGGCGGTTCGGCCCTTTATCTGCTGTCCGATCTGTCTTCCGGCGTCACCGGCGAAATCCACTATGTCGATTCCGGCTATCATATTGTTTCGATGCCGACGCTCGACGAGTTGAAGCAGACGGACGGCGGACGGGAATAGTCTCATCCAGTAAAATTATCTGCATTGGCGGAAACTCATTTTAAGGAGAAGTCCGTTAGAAAGCCCCATACTGGGGACTTTTGTAATGCAAGCTGTCAGCAACCCGAAGCGAACACCGATGTTCCGGCTGCTTACCATCGCAAGCTCGGGGATAGGCAGCTTCGTTCTCGGCCTCTGGGGGCTGAAGTACAGTTTCGGCGACAACCTTGCCGGCATGTCGGTGAGCGCCATGATCTGCATCATGGCCGCCCTTTGCGCGCTCGCCGCCGCGAGTGCGGCCTTGTCCTTCTTTGCCGGCGTCGATGAATCGGCGGAATTTGTCTTCAAGGAAACCCATTTCGACAAGCTGACCGGCCTGCTGGCACGGCCGGCGATGGTCGGCAAGATTGCCGAAGCCGCATGCGCCACCAGCAAGACCGGCGAACCTGTGTACCTCATCGATATCGACATAGACCGGTTCAAGCAGATCAACGACGCGATCGGTTACAGCCAGGGCGATGAACTGATCCGCGCCTTCACGAAGCGACTGAAGAGCTGCCTGCCTGAGAGCGCGGTGATAGGGCGCATTGGCGCTGGCGAATTCGCGGTGCTGCTCCCCGACCTTGCAATCCAGGGATCGATGGAAGGCATCGTCGAGAAGATCATCGACGAGATGATGGAGCCCTACCAGCTCAGTTCCCACCTGCAATCGGTCAGCCTGTCGGTGGGTATCGTGGCGATGCCCAAGGATGGCGTCGACCCTGTGCTCATCCTGCGCCGCTCCAATCTGGCGCTACAGAATGCGCGCGCCAGCGGTGTCGGCAACTGGTCCATCTTCCACGCGGACATGGGCCGGGTCGCCGACCATCGCCAGTGGATCGAATCCGAGTTGAACACAGCCTTCGACCGCGGCGACTTCGACCTCCACTATCAGCCGCAACTCGACCTGCCGACCGGCCGCATCGTTGGCTACGAGGCGCTGATCCGCTGGAAGCATCCGGAACGCGGCATGATACCGCCGATGGAGTTCATTCCGATCGCCGAGGAAACCGGCATGATCGGTCCCATCGGCGAGTGGGTGCTGCACAAGGCCTGCAGCGATGCCCGGCATCTGCCGGACGACTGTTTCGTCGCCGTCAACATCTCTCCGGTGCAGTTCATGACAAGGGATTTCGTCGGCATCGTGCGCGATACGATGGCCAGCACCGGCATCAAGCCGTCCAGGCTGGAACTGGAAGTGACGGAGACGGCGATGATGCAGGATCGCGACCGTGCCGCGATCATCCTGCGGCAACTCGCGGACATGGGCATCTCGGTCGCTGTCGACGATTTCGGCACCGGCTATTCCAATCTCAGCTACCTGATCGACTTCTCGTTCGGCAAGCTGAAGATCGATCGCTCCTTCGTCAGCCGGATCGACACGGATTCGAGCTCCGGCGCGGTCGTCTCGACCATTGTCGGACTATCGCGCGCGCTGGGCGTCAGCATCATCGCGGAAGGTGTCGAGACAGAGAACCAGGCTACACTGCTCCGGGCCGCCGGCTGCGAAGTGGTCCAGGGCTACCTGTTCGGCCGCCCGGCGCCGCTCAAGATCGAGCTTCGCGAGGTCCACACGGCTCATGGCGTCCGCGAGCGTCTCGTCGCCAACATGCATTGAGGCCGGGCCGGTTCAGCGGCGCGCGGAAAGCACCTTGAACATGCCGTCGCGGGCGATCTCGGCATGGCCGGAGAAGGCCGCTGCCAGCACCGGTTCGTAGGGAAGCTGGCGGTTCGCGACCATGAACAGCCGCCCGCCCGGCTTCAGGGCCTTCGCCGCCGCGCGGATCATTCCGGCGCCAATCTCCGGCTCGGCCGCGCGGCTGCGATGGAATGGCGGGTTCATGACGATGGCATCGTAGCGCCGCTCCACCGGCTCGCTCAGCAGATCCGTCCAGAAGAAGTTTCTTGCAACCGACTGGCTGACATCCGCAAGATTGGCTTTCGCCGCTTCCAACGAAGCGAAGTCAGCCTCATGCAGGTCAATCGCGGAGATGGCTGGTGATCGCGCCAACGTCTCCGCCGCCAGATAGCCCCAGCCGGAGCAGAAATCGGCGACTTGGCCCCGCAAGTCGGGCGGCAGGTTATCGGCCAGCAGTTTCGAACCGACGTCGACCCTGTCGAAGGAAAACATGCCGGGGCTTGTCGTGAAACGGCCGTCGACCCGCGGAGCGGGATTGGCGGCGCGAAGCGTGGCAGCGGCCACGGAATCCGCCGGACGACGAAACCAGAAGGCGGTGCCGTGGTATTTCGGCATATGGCCGTCAAGCGGCACAAGCTCGTCGAGACGCTTGCGCAGGCTGGCGATGCCCTCATCCTTGCCGCCAGCGACGAGGATCAATCCACCGGGCGCGACACGCTCAAGTGCTTCGGCGATGCGCAGTTCGTTTTGACCGCGATGGCGCCCGGCAAGCACGAGCGCCGCATCGAAACCGGCACCCTCCGCTTGCGGCGTGACGATCCGGCCGGATGCCTGCAGCGCCCTGAAATAGGGCCGAAAGCCCTGCACGAGACGGATTTCCGCCTCGAAGCCGTCGGGCAGCCGAAAGCCGGGTTCCGCGCCCAGGAAGAGAACACGTTCGCCCTTGCCCGGCATCGAGATGGCTTCCGCCTCGAACGGATGGAACAGTGTCTTCGTCGCTTCTCTGGACATTCCTTGATCCCAAGCCCGTAACCGGTCGACAGCGTCAGCGCGGCAACCGGTCCCTGTGTGATGTTCTGGAAATGAAAACGGGCGCGACCTTACGGCGCGCCCGCTTCGATTGCATTGTCAGCCGTTTCAGGCGGCGTTTTCTTCGCCTTCGGTCTTCTTGTCGCGAGCGAGTTCCTTGCCCGTGGCCTGGTCAACGACCTTCATCGACAGGCGGACCTTGCCGCGCTCATCGAAGCCCATCAGCTTGACCCAGACCTTGTCGCCTTCCTTGACGACGTCGGAGGTCTTGGCGACCCGATCATTGGCAAGCTGCGAGATGTGGACGAGACCGTCACGCGGGCCGAAGAAATTGACGAAAGCACCGAAGTCAGCGGTCTTGACGACCGTGCCTTCGTAGATCTCGCCGACTTCCGGCTCGGCGACGATGGTGTGGATCCACTTCTTGGCCGCTTCGATCTCCTTGGCGTTCGACGAAGCGATCTTGACCGTGCCGTCGTCCTCGATGTTGATCTTGGCGCCGGTCTTCTCGACGATCTCGCGGATGACCTTGCCGCCCGAACCGATCACGTCACGGATCTTGTCGGTCGGGATGTGCATCACCTCGATGCGCGGCGCGAACTCGCCGAGTTCGGGGCGGGCGCCGGTCAGGGCATGTGCCATTTCGCCGAGGATGTGCTGGCGACCTTCCTTAGCCTGGTCCAGCGCGATCTTCATGATCTCCTCGGTGATGCCCTCGATCTTGATGTCCATCTGCAGTGAGGTGATGCCGTTGGCGGTGCCGGCGACCTTGAAGTCCATGTCGCCGAGGTGATCCTCGTCACCAAGGATGTCGGAGAGAACGGCGAAACGCTCGCCTTCCTTGATCAGGCCCATGGCGATACCGGCGACGGGCTTCGCCAGCGGAACGCCGGCATCCATCAGGGCCAGCGAGGTGCCGCAGACGGTGGCCATCGACGACGAACCGTTGGACTCGGTGATCTCCGAGACGACACGCAGCGTGTAGGGGAACTGGTCAGCGCTCGGCAGCATCGGGCGGATGGCGCGCCAGGCGAGCTTGCCGTGGCCGATTTCGCGGCGGCCCGGCGACCCCATGCGGCCGGTCTCACCGACGGAGTAGGGAGGGAAGTTGTAGTGAAGGAGGAACTTCTCCTTGTACATGCCGGTCAGCGAATCGACATACTGCTCGTCCTCGCCGGTGCCGAGCGTGGCGACGACCAGCGCCTGGGTCTCGCCGCGGGTGAACAGCGCCGAACCATGGGTGCGCGGCAGGACGCCGACTTCGGAAACGATCTTGCGGACCGTCTTCAGGTCACGGCCGTCGATGCGCGAGCCGGTGTCGAGGATATTCCAGCGCACGACCTTGGCCTGCAGTTCCTTGAAAACCGAACCGATCTGCTCGGAGGTGTACTTGGGCTCTTCGCCTTCGGCCGGAGCAAACGCTGCCTTGACCTTCGCCTTGACGGCGTCGACCGCTGCATAGCGCTTCTGCTTGTCGGTGATCTTGTAGGCGTCGCGAAGTTCGCCTTCGACGATCTTCAGCATCTCGGCTTCGAGCACGGAATAGTCAGGCGCGGTGAAATCGCGCGGGTCCTTGGCGGCGACTTCCGCGAGCTTGATGATCGCGTCGATGACCGGCTGGAACCCCTTGTGGCCGAACATCACGGCGCCGAGCATCAGCTCTTCACCAAGTTCCTTGGCCTCGGACTCAACCATCAGCACGGCGTCGGCGGTGCCGGCGACAACGAGGTCGAGCTTGGATTCCTGCATCTCGTCGATGTGCGGGTTGAGCACGTATTCGCCGTTGATGTAGCCGACGCGAGCACCGCCGACGGGGCCCATGAACGGAACGCCCGATAGTGTGAGCGCGGCCGAGGTGGCGACGATCGACAGGATGTCCGGATCGTTCTCGAGATCATGCTGCACGACGGTGACGACGATCTGGGTGTCGTTCTTGTAGCCATCGGCGAAAAGCGGGCGGATCGGGCGATCGATGAGGCGGGAAACCAGCGTTTCCTTCTCGCTCGGACGGCCTTCGCGCTTGAAATAGCCACCCGGGATCTTGCCGGCGGCGTAGGTCTTTTCCTGGTAGTTGACGGTCAGCGGGAAGAAATCGAGGCCTGGCTTCGGCTCCTTCATCGAGACGACGGTAGCGAGGACCTTGGTCTCGCCGTAGGTGGCGAGCACGGCGCCGTCAGCCTGGCGGGCGATCTTGCCGGTTTCCAGGATGAGCGGACGGCCGCCCCATTCGATTTCCACTTTGTGGTGATTGAACATATCTTGTCCTTTGTATGCGGAAAGGGCCGCGCCGTTTCACCGTGCGCGGATGCCCTTCCCCTTGGCTTCCTTTGCGGACCAGCCACGGGCAAGACAACGGGAAGCTCGAAAAGTCCGGCGCGATGGCCGCGCGAGCGTCCTGCAATCCTGCCCCATGACTGTCCATGGGCGGTTCCGATGCAGCCCTGTGCCGCCGCGGAACCGAATTGCCGATCGATGCGATCGGGCTTGCACATGATCTCGAAAACCTGCGGTTCTCGGACGTAATCACACGCAAATTCAAATTGCCGGAGCGTCCTTTGCATGTCCGATCGGACTTGCGGCGCTCCATTCCTTCATTCCTGCATTGGCTTGTCTGAAGATCGCGACGCGGCTTTTCAACCCGGCGCTCCAATGCGCGACCGGCGGGCCCTCCGAAGAGAACCCGCCGGTCAATTCGTCAGCGGCGCAGACCGAGCTTCTCGATCAACGTCTGGTAGCGCGCGTCGTCCTTGCGCTTGAGATAATCAAGCAGGCTGCGGCGCTGGGAGACGAGAGCGAGCAGACCACGGCGGGAATGGTTATCCTTCTTGTGGTCCTTGAAGTGGTCGGTCAGGTTCTTGATGCGCTCGGAAAGGATGGCCACCTGGACTTCCGGAGACCCGGTATCGCCCTTGGCGGTTGCGTATTCACCCATCAATTCCTTTTTGCGCTCGGCAGTAATCGACATCGTGTTTTTCCTTATCTGTTCGAGGAAACGGGACGCCCTCAGCCGGGATGTCGTCCAGCAGGGGCCGGTGCAAGCAAAGCGTCAAGGCGCTATGCTGCGGCGCATATAGTGCAATTCCCCAGAAAACACCAGCCCAATTCACAAGCCGGCTTTCTCGCAGCCTTTACGGCCGGAGCACGCTACACGATGAGGCCGCATGACGGCAATCACCCGGCAAAGACCCGCTTTGGCTTGAACATGCCCTGCTCGATGGCGCCGATGGCCACCAGCTTGCCGCGTGCCGTGGCGCAGGCTTCTTCGGCTTCGACCGGGGCATCGCGACCGCGGATGATGACCGGATTGCCGAGACGGATCTTGGTCGCGGCATCATCGCTGATCGCGACCTGCGGCAAACAGTCGAGCGCCGCGGATGTATCGACCAGCAGCGCGTCGATGGCGCTGAAGTCGACGGGCACGTCGACTGCGTCATCCGCCTCCGCCGATTGCGCGGGTTCATCGCCCGGGTTGCCAAAACGAGCGGCCTCAAGCTCGGCCAGCGTGACAAAATCCTCCGCTGTGAAAGGGTCGACCTCGACCCGGCGCAGTTCGGAAATATGGCCGAAACAGCCGAGGTCGCGACCCATGTCGCGGGCCAGTGAGCGCACATAGGTGCCCTTGCCGCATTCGATCTCGAAAATGGTGCGGTCGGCGCCATGCTCGATGATCTCCAGACGGCCGATCTCGACTTCCCGCGCTGGGATGTCGACCGTCTCGCCTTCACGGGCGAGATCGTAGGCACGTTCACCGGCGATCTTGATGGCCGAGAACTGGGGCGGCGTCTGCATGATGACGCCGGTGTATTTGGGCAGCAACGCGCGGACATCCAGTTCCGAAGGGCGCTGCTCGGAATTCTTCGTCACCGGCCCTTCGAGGTCGTCGGTCGAGCGCTCCTCGCCCCAGGCAACAGTGAAACGATAGATCTTGGCGCCGTCCTGCACGTAGGGCACGGTCTTGGTGGCCTCGCCAAGCGCGATCGGCAGCATGCCGGACGCCAAGGGGTCAAGCGTGCCGGCATGGCCGGCCTTGTCCGCCTGGAACAGCCATTTGATCTTGGAAACGGCTTCGGTCGAACCCATACCGATCGGCTTGTCCAGCACCAGCCAGCCCGAAATCGGCCGGCCCTTCTTCTTGCCGCGGCGCCCCACTATTCAGTGTCCTTGTCGTCGTCCTCGGCGAGATCGCGCGCAACTTCGGGCGATTTCAGCAAGGTGTTGATCTTGGCGAAGTTGTCGAACGAGGTGTCCAGCTTGAAGCGGAACTCAGGCATGAACTTCATCTGCCGGAGTGCGCCGGAGACGCGGCCCCGCACGAATTTCGCATGCTTGTTCAGCGCCGCCACCACGGCATCGGTATCCTTGGCGCCGAGCGGCGAGACGAAGGCCGTGGCGACCTTCAGGTCAGGCGACATGCGCACTTCCGATACCGAAACCACCGTGTTCTCGATCAACGGATCGATGATCTCACCGCGCTGCAGGGTCTCGGACAGAGCATGGCGCACCTGTTCGGCGACGCGCAGCATGCGCTGGGATGGACTTGATGTGGTTGGACGGGGCATTTTTCTCAATCCTGAAAGCGTGAGGCGCGGGATAGGACCACGCCGCATGTCTCATATGTCTTGGGCGGCGGTCTCTCGACCACCGCCCGGTCTCAAAAAGATACTCGAACTCAGAGCGTCCGGGTTATCATCTCGACGCGGAAGCACTCGATGATGTCGCCGACGCGCATGTCCTCGTAGTTCTGGAAGGCCATGCCGCACTCCTGGCCGCCCGGGACTTCCGAGACTTCGTCCTTGAAGCGCTTCAGGGTCTTCAGCGTGCCTTCGTGGATGACGACGTTGTCGCGGATCAGCCGCACGCCCGCGCCACGCTCGACCTTGCCTTCGGTGACACGGCAGCCGGCGATCTTGCCGACCTTGGTGATGTCGAAGATTTCGAGGATCTGCGCATTGCCGATGAAGGTCTCGCGACGCTCCGGCGACAGCAGGCCCGACAAGGCCGCCTTCACGTCATCCACGAGGTTGTAGATGATGGAATAGTAGCGGATTTCGATACCCGCGGCCGCCGCGGCCGCACGCGCCTGTGCATTGGCGCGAACGTTGAAGCCGATGATCGCGGCGCCCGACGTCTCCGCCAGCGACACGTCGCTCTCGGTGATGCCGCCGGCGCCGGCATGGACGATGCGCGCACGCACTTCGTCGGTGCCGAGCTTGTCCAGGGCCGCGTTGATCGCTTCGATCGAACCCTGCACGTCGCCCTTGATGACCAGCGGGAATTCCTTCAGCCCGCTTGTCTGCAACTGCGACATCATCTGTTCGAGCGAGCCGCGCTGGCCGGCATGCTTTGCAACCGCCTTCTCGCGCGCCAGGCGCTGGCGATATTCGGTGATCTCGCGAGCACGGGCCTCGTTGTTGACGACAGCGAAACGGTCACCCGCCTGCGGCGTGCCCTGAAGACCGAGCACCTCCACCGGCATCGCCGGCGGCGCTTCCTTGACCTGCCCGCCACGATCGTTGACCAGTGCGCGCACCCGACCCCATTCGTTGCCGGCAACGAGGATGTCGCCGGGCATGAGCGTGCCGGTCTGCACCAGGACGGTGGCGACCGGACCACGGCCCTTGTCGAGTTGGGCTTCGATGACGACACCTTCGGCGGTGCGGTCGGGATTGGCCTTGAGGTCGAGGATTTCGGCCTGCAGCAGGATCGCCTCGAGCAGCTTGTCGATATTGATGCCCTTGGTTGCCGACACTTCGACGTCCAGCACCTCACCGCCCATGGATTCAACGAAGACTTCGTGACGCAGCAGTTCCGAGCGCACCTTCTGCGGGTCGGCGTCGTGCTTGTCGATCTTGTTGATCGCCACGATGATCGGAACGCCGGCAGCCTTGGCGTGGCTGATCGACTCGATCGTCTGCGGCATCACGCTGTCATCGGCAGCCACCACCAGGATGGCGATGTCGGTTGCCTGGGCGCCACGTGCACGCATCGCCGTGAAGGCGGCGTGGCCGGGCGTGTCGATGAAGGTGATCTTGTGACCGTTCTTCTCGACCTGATAGGCGCCGATATGCTGGGTGATGCCACCGGCTTCGCCGGAGACGACATTGGCATTGCGGATGGCGTCGAGCAGCGAGGTCTTGCCGTGATCGACGTGGCCCATGATCGTGACCACCGGCGGACGCGACACCAGATCTTCTGGGCGGTCGGCGATGTTGAACAGGCCTTCCTCGATGTCGGACTCGGCGACGCGGCGAACCGTGTGACCGAATTCGGTAGCGACCAGCTCGGCCGTATCGGCGTCGATGACGTCGCCCGGCTTCAGGATCTGGCCCTGCTTCATGAAGAACTTGACCAGGTCGACGGCACGCTCGGACATGCGCTGCGCCAGCTCCTGGATGGTGATGGTCTCTGGCAGGATCACTTCGCGCATGACTTTCTCGCGCGGCTCATTATGCATCGCGCGCTTGAATTTTTCCTGGCGGCGACGCATCGAGGACAGCGAACGGGCCCGCGCGTCCTCGTCGGACAATGCGGAATTCAGCGTCAGCTTGCCACGGCGACGGTCTTCCTCGCTCTTGGTCGGCTTGGCCGGACGCGCCACCTCGGGCGTGACCAGACGGCGTACCGGTGCGCCGGCCGTGGCCCGCTTCGGCTTGACCTCTTCTTCGTCGTCGACGGTTGCCAGTTCCGCTGCCTGCGGTGCGCGGCGACGCGCTTCTTCCTCGGCGCGGCGGCGGGACTCGGCCTCGGTCTGGAGGCGCGCCTCTTCCTCGGCCTGACGGCGCGCGGATTCCTCGCGTTCGCGCTTGCGGCGCTCCTCGTCCTCGGCGCGGCGCTTGGCTTCCTCGGCCGCGCGCTGGCGATCCTCGACCTCGCGAACTTTCGAGCCTTCAAGCGCCCTGCGGCGCGCTTCCATTTCACTGCGCGACAGCTCGTTCAGCACCATGCCACCGCGCTCGGCTGGCCTTGATGGCGTCGGAGGCGGCGGCGGAGCCTTGGGCGCCTCCTGCACGACGACGGGCGCCGGCGCGGGGGTCGGTGCTGGCGCCGGTGCCAGCGTAGGCGTCGGCGTCGGCGCGACCGGTGGCTTCGGCGTGAAGACGGACACAGGCGCGGCGGCAGCCGGCTCCGGCTTGTCGCCGGGCATCGAGAACTTGCGCTTCTTGGTCTCGACCACGACCGCCTTGGTGCGGCCATGCGAGAAGTTCTGGCGCACAGTGCCCTGTTCCATACCGGGGCGCTTCAGCGTCAAGGTCTTCTTCGGTGTAACGCTCAACGTCTTATCGTCGCCCGATTTCGTATCGCTCATTCCATATCCTCTGCGGCATCATCTTCGTCAGCAACAGCCGCAATCATTGCAAGATCGTCCGGGGTACCGCCCCGATATCGGTCGAGCGCAACCATGCGCTTCAGGACCGCCCTGCCCGCGTCTCCCGCGAGAACGGCAGCATGTATCACATTTGTACCCCCCAATGCCAAGCTCAACTCGGCCTCGGAGAAAAGTTTGTAAGCAAGCGTTGCAGGTCCGCCGAGATGGACGGTTGCCCGTCGCGCCTGGCTGATCTTGCGCACCCCATCATCGGACGCTTCGGCCGCATGAAGCACGAAAAGCGCCAGCCCCCCGCGTACCGCGCTCTCGACCTTGGTGGCCCCAAGCGAAATCGCGCCTGCCTTGCGAGCGAGGCCAAGCATACCCAAAGCGGATCTGGAAAGCAGCCCGTCGACCATGCCGCCAAGATCTGGCGGTACGGTCACCTGCGCCTTGAATGCGCGAGCAAACAGGTTCTTCGCCGCCGCCTTCTCGATATGTAGGCGGTCGGCGGTCACCCAGCAACCACGGCCGGGGAGGTTTCTCTTGAGATCGGGAACGACGACCGAATCCGGGCCGACGACGAAACGGATCAGTTCATCCGGTTCGGCTTGTCGGCGCGTGACGATGCAGGTGCGATCGTTCATCTCGTCCAGGGGCGGGTTCGGTGCGATGCGGTTTCACCTCACGCACCAACGGCTTCGTCAGCCGAAACGTCTTCGGCCGCAAGCTCGTCTTCGGTGATCCAGCCAGCCTTCAGGCGGGCAGCCAGAACCATCTGCTCGGCATCGGCGCGCGACACGCCGTGGCTGGCGAGCACACCCGGATAGACCTTCGTCTCGCCGTCCTTGCGTTCCTTCCAGCCGGTCAGGTCGTCAGCCGCATAGCCGGCGAAATCCTCGATCGTCTTCACGCCGTCCTCGCCGAGCGTCACCATCATTGCCGTGGTGATGCCGGGAATTTCACGCAGCTCGTCCGTGACGCCCAGCGCCTTGCGCTTGTCGTCATGCTCGGCTTCGATCTTCTCCAGATATTCGCGGGCGCGGGTCTGGATTTCGGAAGCGGTGTCCTCGTCGAAGCCGTCGATCGAGGCGATTTCGCTCGAATCGACATAAGCGACTTCCTCCACGCTGGTGAAGCCTTCCGAGGCAAGCACCTGGCCGACCATCTCGTCGACGTCGAGGGCTTCCATGAACAGCGACGAGCGTTCGACGAACTCCTTCTGGCGGCGCTCGGATTCTTCAGCCTCGGTCAGGATGTCGATGTCCCAGCCGGTAAGCTGCGAAGCGAGGCGCACGTTCTGGCCGCGACGGCCGATGGCCAGCGACAGCTGGTCGTCGGGAACGACGACTTCGATGCGCTCGGCATCCTCGTCGAGCACGACCTTGGCGACTTCCGCCGGCTGCAGCGCGTTGACGATGAAGGACGCCGCCGAAGGCGACCACGGAATGATGTCGATCTTTTCGCCCTGCAATTCGCCCACGACGGCCTGGACGCGGCTGCCGCGCATACCGACGCAGGCACCGACCGGATCGATCGAAGAGTCACGCGAGATGACGGCGATCTTGGCGCGCGAGCCCGGGTCGCGGGCGACCGACTTGATCTCGATGATGCCGTCGTAGATTTCCGGCACTTCCATGGTGAAGAGCTTGGCCATGAACTGCGGATGGGTACGCGACAGGAAAATCTGCGGGCCGCGCTGTTCGCGGCGCACGTCATAGACGTAAGCGCGAACGCGATCGCCATACTTGTAGTTTTCGCGCGGGATCAGCTCGTCGCGGCGGATGATCGCCTCGCCACGGCCGAGATCGACGATGACGTTGCCGTATTCGACGCGCTTGACGGTGCCGTTGACGATCTCGCCGATGCGATCCTTGTATTCGTCATACTGGCGGTCACGCTCGGCTTCGCGCACCTTCTGCACAATGACCTGCTTGGCCGACTGGGCAGCGATGCGGCCGAAATCCATCGGCGGCAGCTGTTCGGCGATGAAGTCGCCGAGCTGCGCATCGGGATTGCGCTCGCGGGCGGAGGATATGGCGATCTGGGTGGCGTAGTCGTCGACCTTCTCGACCACTTCCATCAGCCGCTGCAGCTTCATCTCACCGGTGTTGGCGTTGATGTCGGCGCGGATATTGGTTTCCTGGCCGTAACGCGAGCGCGCGGCCTTCTGGATCGCATCAGCCATGGCGGCGATGACGATCGACTTGTCGATCGACTTTTCACGCGCGACCGCGTCGGCGATCTGCAGCAGTTCAAGCCTGTTGGCGCTTACAACCATCTTATTTCTCCCGAGCTTGTTGCCGAGCGCTCATGCCCGGCAGCCCAATCAAAGTTCCTGTTCGGTTTCGTCTTCCGCACCCTCGGGTGCATCATCGGGTTCGCCGCGGCGTTTCTTCGCTTCCTTGCGTTCCCGGTTGTCCTTCGACAACGCGTCGCGAATGAGATCGTCGGTCAGGATCAGCCTTACGTCGGCAATCGCATCATAGGGCACGCGCACCGTTGGTTCCTGGCCATAGGCTGCCACGTCGCGCTCGATGAGCACATCGTCTTCACCGGCTTCGGCGATCTTGCCCTTGAACCGCTTGCGGTCCGCAACGAGGATCGAGGTTTCCATCTTCACAAGATGGCCGGTCCAGGTCACAAAATCCGATTTGCGGACCAACGGCCGGTCGATGCCCGGCGACGACACTTCGAGATGATAGGCCTTTTCGATCGGGTCATCGACGTCGAGCGCCGGCGACACCGCGCGGCTCACCTCTTCGCAATCCTCGACGGTCATGGTGCCGTCGTCGCGCTCGGCCATGATCTGCAATGTCAGGCCGTTCTGCCCGGACAGATGCACCCGCACGAGGCGGAAGCCGATGCCGCGCAGCACGGGTTGCACAATCAGCGCGATGCGTGCATCGATGCCGCTTTCACGGATGATGCGGTCGTCGCCCTCGGTTGCCGTTGCAGTCATTCGATTCCTGTCGTTCGATTCGTGGGGCAGTTAGGAGTCACCCGAAACGAGTGCCTCCCCTTGCCTGTTCTTAGCTTGCGCATCGGGATCATCCGACAACCGCTTCGCGCTTTTCGGTCCGATGCGCCCGGCAGGTAACAAAAAAGAGCGGGACCGGGTGGACCCACTCTTCGTCATACCGACCAAGAATTTGGAGCTGATATAGACGAATACCGCGTCCCTTTCAAGTCCTCCGGCCGGCAGCGCGCGATTGGCTGATCATGCGACGGCTGCATGGCAAGCATGCATACGCGTGTCTACCGCTTTGCCTGGTGATACCTACCTACAAGCCAGACATCCACCAAAGGAGGACGATGAAGATGAACTCCCACAAACCCCTTGGCCGTATTGGCGACCTGGTGCGCGCCTTTGGCAGCGCCGTCTGCGCGGCCGCGGCCATCGAACGCGGCCACCGCCCGAAGAATCATGATCTCGTGAAGCTCGGCATCAATCCGGAGCATTTCGACGGCATCCGCCGTTACCAAGCCTGTCGCCTTTCGCGCGGATGATTAAGCCGCGCTCAGTCCTCGCTGGCGCCCAGTTGGGCCAGCACCTTCCCCCTGCCTCTAGCCCGCAGATAGAGCGGTAGCAAAACCGCTGTCGCTGCCAGCAGCATCAAGACAACCGCAATCGGCGATCCAACCAGTACCGACGGATCGCCCTGGCTGATGGCCAAAGCGCGGCGCAACTGCTGCTCGGCCATCGGCCCCAGGATGAGCCCGACCACGACAGGGGCGATCGGGTAGCCGAAGCGGCGCAGGCCATAGCCGAGCAGGCCGAACGCCAGGAGCATGCCGAGTTCGAAGGTCGACGGATTGGCGCCGATGGTGCCCAGCGTCGCAAACAGGAGGATGCCTGCGTAGAGCCAGGGTGTCGGGATGGTCAACAGCCGCACCCAGACGCCGATCAGCGGCAGGTTCAACACCAGAAGCATCAGATTGGCCACCAGCAGGCTCGCGATCAACCCCCAGACGAGCTGGGGGTTGGTGGCGAACAGCAAGGGACCGGGCTGCAGCCCGAACTGCTGGAAGCCGGCCAGCATGATGGCGGCCGTGGCCGTCGTCGGCAGGCCGAGCGTCAGCAGCGGCACGAGCGTGCCGGCGGCCGAGGCGTTGTTGGCGGCCTCCGGGCCGGCGACGCCTTCTATCGCGCCATGGCCGAACTCCTCGGGCTTTTCCGCCAGATGCTTTTCCATCGAATAGGACAGGAAGGTGCCGATCTCGGCGCCGCCGGCCGGCATCGCGCCGATGGGAAAGCCGACGGCTGTGCCGCGCAGCCACGGCTTCCACGAACGCCGCCAGTCCTCGCGCGTCATCCAGACGGAACCCTTGATGGCCTGGATGGTGGTGTCTCCGCCCTTGGAGGCAGCGACGGTCAGAGCCTCGCCGACGGCAAACAGCGCCACCGCCAGCGTCGTCACCTCAACGCCGTCGAGAAGGTCGGGAATCCCGAAGGCGAGGCGCGCCTGGCCGGTCTGCAGGTCTATGCCGATCAGGCCGAGGGCGAGGCCGATGAACAGCGCTGTGAGCCCACGCAGCGTCGAATCACCGAACGCTGCCGATACGGTCATGAAGGCGAGTACCATCAGCGCGAAATATTCAGCCGGTCCAAAGGACAGCGCCATCCTGACGACGGTTGGCGCGATGAAGGCGAGGCCGATCGTGGCGATCAGCCCGGCCACGAACGAGCCGATAGCGGCGGTGGCGAGAGCCGGCCCACCGCGCCCGGCGCGCGCCATCTTGTTGCCTTCGAGCGCCGTGACGATCGAGGCGCTTTCGCCCGGCGTGTTGAGAAGGATCGAAGTCGTCGACCCGCCATACATGCCGCCATAGTAGATGCCGGCAAACATGATCAGCGAACCCGCCGGATCAAGCTTGTAGGTGACCGGCAAGAGCAGCGCGACCGTGAGGGCCGGCCCTATGCCTGGAAGCACACCGACGGCGGTGCCGAGCGTGACGCCGATCAGCGCATAGAGCAAGTTCATCGGCTCGAGAGCCGTCAGCAACCCCTGCGCCAGAAGACCAAAGGTGTCCATTCAGAGACGAGCTCCCACAAATCGCAATAAAACGTGCCGCGTTCGAACGAATGACGCGTTCTAAGTCTTTGTTTTATGCATGTCGTTGTCCCAAAACCGCTACGCACTCTTGGGCGACATGCATTAGAACAAATGTTCGAGCGGACCGGCGGGCAGCGAGAGCTGCAGGCCTCTGGCGAATATGATCCAGATCACGAATGACAGCGCGATGCCGATGGGTATGGTCTTCCACAGCCGACCCCTGCCGAAGGCGCGCGCGGTGGCGGCGAAGAGCAGGCCCGTGGCCATGGAGAAGCCGGCCATCTTGAGCAGCAGCATCTGGGCGGCGACGCCGCCGACGATCCAGAGGATCGGGCTGAGTTGCTGACGCTCGCGTTCCGGGAATTCGCTGCGAAACGCCTCGAAAGCGGTCCAGATCGACAGACCGCCGAAAGCCACGGCAATGACATAGGGCATGGTGGTCGGGCCGACGCGGGCATAGCTGGCGCCTGCGCCGTGGCTGGCAGTGCTCCACGCGATAACGGCGGCAACCACAGCCAGGGCCGCAGCGATGACAAGCGCCGCCCAGTCCGGGCGGCGCTTCGCGTCATGATGGCTCGCCTGGCTCATTTCACCAGGCCGATGTCTTTCAGGATCGCCGCGGTCGCGTCCGTGTCTTTCTTCAGCTGCGCGGCAAAGTCGTCACCGGCAAGATAGGTGTTCGCCCAGCCCTTGTCGGCGAGGATCTTCTGCCAGGAGGCCGACTGGACCATCTTGTCGACATCAGCGACCACGGCCGCCTTCTGGTCGGCCGAGAGGCCGGGGGCGGCGGCTACCATGCGCCAGTTCTGGATGGCGACATCGACGCCGCCGTCCTTGAAGGTCTGCGCGTCTATGCCTTCGACCTTGGCGTCGCTGGAAATGCCGATGATGCGGAGCTGGCCGGCCTTGATCTGGGATTCGAACTCGCCATAGCCGGAGATGCCGACCGTCACCTGGCCACCCAGGATCGCAGCCAGCGCCTCACCGCCGCCCGAAAAGGCGATGTAGTTGACCTTGGTGGGATCAACGCCAATGGCCTTGGCGATCAAGCCGGCCGTGATGTGGTCGGTGCCGCCGGCCGAGCCGCCGCCCCACGAGACCGCGCCGGGGTCGGCCTTGAGCTTGGCTACGAGGCCGGCCATGTCCTTGATGTCGGAAGCGGCGGGGACGACGAGCGCTTCATATTCGCCGGTCAGGCGTGCGATCGGCGTGACCTGGTCGAGCGTGACCGGCGATGCATTGGTCAGGATCGCGCCGACCATGACATAACCGCCGACGATGAGCTGGGCCGGATCGCCATTGGTCTGGTTGACGAATTGGGCAAGGCCGATAGTGCCGCCGGCGCCCGGAACATTGTTGACCTGGACGCTGCCGGAGATCTTCTCGTCCTGGAGCGCTGTCTGCATCGAACGAGCCGTCTGGTCCCAGCCGCCGCCGGGCGCCGCAGGCGCCATGATCTTGTAGTCGGCCGCCATGGCCGGCAAAGCGAGCATGCCGGTGACGATTGCCGCCAAAGTGAACTGTTTCATTGCCGTTCCTCCCTTGCTGCCCACGCATGGGGCAATGCATTCACAGTCTCGAAGCCTGCGTTGGCCTGCGTCCCGGACATGACGAGAGAAACAGCAGGCTTTTCGGCCTGCGTAGGCGCAACATCTTCCCGCCCCGATCCAGCGCGATCGCTGTCGGCTTGCTGGCGAAAAATGTGATCGAAGTCCTCCCGAACGTTCCGAGCCTCACCGCCTCCAACGGATGGGCCTGTCCTTCCTAGCGCAGGAAGCTGACATCAAACTGACACTGGCGCATAAAGTTGAAGCCAGGCTGCCGCTCAAGGGCTGCGCAGGGCTTCGTTCCACCGCCTGATGAGGCGGGTGCGCTTGACCTGATCGAGGTAGACCATGAGCCCCGGGCTGACCGGCACCGGGCGCAGCTGCGCGCCGAGCACTTCCTGCATCCTGTCTGCAGTGTTCTGGCCCGAGACATCGGGATTGACGGCAGCGATCTGGAGTTCTCGCGCCATCACCGTCTGGCCCTCCGCCGACATGAAGTATTCGAGATAGCGGCGCCCGAGATCCGGCGAACGTGAGGCCGCCGGCACCAGCCCGATGCGCGACATCACCACGGTATAATCCTTGGGCAGGACGATGCCGACATCGGGATTTCTCGCCGCCCAGTCGGCAGCGTAGGATCCCAGGATGTTGTAGCCAAGCACGAAACGTCCGTCGGCAATGCGCTCCAGGATGGCGGAACTGGTCGAATAGAGCTTCACGCCCGCCGCGCCCATCGAGCGGATCACCGACCAGATGTCGGGATATTGTTCCTGGTCACGAGCCATGAACATGAAGCCAACGCCGGAGCGCTCGATGTCGTAGGTGGCGATCCGGCCATAGACCTTGTCACCCTGCGTCCTGAGAAAATCGACGAACTGACCGCGCGTTGCCGGTGGTGGCGCATCCTTGAAGCTCGGCTTGTGGTAGACGAAGACGGCCGGCTCGAAGGTCAAGGCGTAGGCGGTATCGCGCCAGTTGGCCCAGCGCGGCCAGCGATCAGAGAGCGGCAGCCGGCTCTCCTGGGCGTAGCCGTCATTGGCCAGCTTGACCTGAAGATCCATGGCCGAGGAAAAGGCAATGTCGGCGGTGCCCTTGCCATTATCGGTCTCGGCAATCACCCGATCGTAGATGTCGGTCGTCAGCAATTCCTCATAGCGTACGGCAACATCGGGGTTGGCTTTCTGAAAGCCAGCGATCATCGGCTTGGCCAACGGGGCATCCAGCGAGGAATAGACGACCAGCGAACGAGCTTCCGTGCGACCATCCAGCGCTGGAAAGACAGTAACGTCCGCCCATGCAGGCGCCGAAACACAGACGAAAGCGGTGAGGATGGTCATGCGCATTGTCGCAGAACATGCATCAGCTGTCCGGGCCACACAACAACGGACGTTGTCCCTGGCACTGGACCTTTGCCCCCCGGATAGGCATCGTTTGCGTGAGGGTGAGGAGAATTCGGTGCGTATCCTGGTGGTGGAGGACAATGCGACGCTGGCGGGCGGGCTCGCGGCGGTGCTCAAGGGCAGCGGTTACGCTGTCGATGTCGTCGGCGACGGCGCGTCCGCCGTGGCCGTGGTCGCCACCGAACGGTTCGACCTGGTGATCCTTGACCTCAACCTGCCGGAAATGGATGGGATTGATGTGCTGCGCACCATACGCGGCCGCCAGGATGACGTCGCAGTGCTCATCCTGTCGGCGCGTCATTCACTCACCGAAAAAGTCACCGGGCTGAACCTCGGCGCCGACGACTACATGATCAAGCCGTTCGATGTCGACGAACTGGAAGCGCGTGTTCGCACGCTGATGCGGCGGCGCGCCGGCCTCAAGGCGGCGGTGGTTTCTTTCGGCGACGTCGCGCTCGATCTCAACACGCGCAGCTTTTCCTGGCGGGGTGCGGCAATCGACATTCCGGCACGCGAACTCGCACTGCTCGAAACCCTGTTCATGCGCGCCGGCAAGGTCGTCGCCAAGCAGGCAATCATCGAATCGCTGGCCGGATTCGACGAGGATCTGAGCGCCAATGCCGTCGAGCAGTATGTCAGCCGGCTGCGCAAGCGACTGGCGCCTTGCGGACTGACGGTCCGGACCGCGCGGGGCATCGGCTACTATCTCGAAAAGATCCAGAACCCATGATGGAGGGGGACAGGCCCTATTCCCTGCGCGGGCGACTGCTGCTGTGGCTGCTGGTTCCACTGGTCGGCATCGGGCTGATCGCGCTCGCCGATACCTATCGCGAAGCGGTTGATACGGCAAATGCCGTGTCCGACCGGGTGCTCGCCGGCTCGGCGCTGGCAATCGCCGAGCGCGTGGTGGTCGGCGAAAGCGGCGCGCTGGAGGTCGACATCCCCTATGTCGCGTTGGAAATGCTGACTTCGGCGGCGCAAGACCGCGTCTTCTATCGCATCGATGGGCCGAACGGCGCCTTCATCACCGGCTACCAGACCCTGCCAGTGATCGAGGGATTGGGTCGGGAGGAAAGCCGCTATGCCGATGCAAGCTTTCGCGGCGAGCCGATCCGGCTGGCCTCGCTTTCCCGTACCGCCTCGACCGGAGCGAGTTCGGTACCATTCGTGGTCACCATCGCCGAGACGACGATCGCTCGAACGAAACTTGCCCAGACCATCCTGCTGCGCTCCGCGTTGCGCCTTGGCATCCTGATCGGCAGTGCCGTGGCAATCGCATGGCTCGCGGTCACATACTCGCTCAGGCCGCTTTATCGCCTGCGCGATGCGATTGCCGAACGCAACCCCGACGACCTACACCCGATCGAGCAATCGGTGCCCAGGGAAGTGCGAGGACTGGTCGACACCGTCAATTCATTCATGGGCCGGCTGAATTCAACACTGGGCGCCATGCGCCATTTCACCGGCAATGCCAGCCATCAGTTGCGCACGCCGCTGACCATCATCCGCACACAGCTGGCGCTTTCGGCTCGTGCTCGCTCACTCGACGAAGCACGCAGCGCTGCAAAAGTCGGCGACGATGCCGTGGCGCACGCCGAACGGGTGATCGCCCAACTCCTGCTGCTTGCCAAGGTGGACGAGGCCGCATCGGACCGCCTGAAGAACCTGGACACCATCAACCTGACCGAGCTTGCCAGCGCCCTCACCGCGGAATTCGTCACGAGGGCCCATACATCCGGCATCGATCTAGGCTTCGAAGGTGAAACGCCGCTGTACATCAACGGCGAACCAATGCTGCTCGGAGAATTGATCCGCAACCTGATCGAGAACGCGCTGACCTACGCGGGAAGCGGCGCGGAGGCGACAGTCAAGGTGTTTGCCAGCAGCGGCGATGTGCTTCTGGCAGTCGAGGACACAGGGCCAGGCATCCCGGCGGCGGAGCTGGAGGACGTGCGCCGCCGCTTCGTGCGCGGCCGCACGGGCGAAAAACCAGGGGCCGGGCTTGGGCTGCCTATCGTCGAGGAAATAGCGGCACTCTTCGGCGGCAGGCTCGAACTGACGGCAGGAGCGGATGGACGTGGCCTGTGCGTGCGGGCATCGTTCCCCGCCAGCGTTGCAGGATCAGGTACGAAGGAAGGTTAGATAGGCGGGGCGGCGCTGCTCGCGGATGGCCTTGGCCTCGTAGCGTGTACCGGGCCAGCCTTGGTAGGGCTGATGCCAGTCAGCGGCCTCCGCCGCCTGCCAGGCGAAGCCGCCATGTGCGCGGCAATGCAGCAGCGTCCAGTTCACATAGGTGTCGATATCCGACGCGAAACGGAATCGCCCGCCTCGTTTCAGCACACGCGCGAAGCGGTCGAGATTGAGCGGGCTGACGAAGCGACGCTTCCAGTGCTTCTTCTTCGGCCAGGGGTCCGGGTAAAGAAGATCGATACCGTCGAGCGAGTTTTCCGGAAGCCAGTCAAGCAGGCGCGTGGCGTCGTCGTCATAAACGCGAAGATTGGCAAGCGGCCTTTCCTTGACCGCCATCATCATCTTGGCCATGCCGTTGACGAAGGGCTCGACGCCGATGAACCCGATGGCTGGAGATTCTGTGGCGCGGTGCAGCAGGTGTTCGCCACCGCCGAAGCCGATTTCAAGACGCACGACGGCGACATCGGCTTCGAACAGTCCGCTGAGATCGCCGGGCGATTCCGTCGCCAGGTCGAGCCGGTATTTCGTGAATCCACTTTCCAGCGCCGCAGCCTGCTGCGGGCGCATGGTCTTGCCGCGCCGGCGGCCGAAAAAAGCTTCGGTCGCGCGGCTTGGTCTGTCCTTCGGATCCATTGGCTGAGCCTTTAGAGCACGATCCCGAAAAGTGGAATCCGGTTTTTGGAAAAGATCATGCTCAAACAAAGAGGTAGAGCCCCATCCCGATTCTATCGGGATGGAATAGGCCCTGGAGCTGGCGCCGCGATCAGGCGGCGACAGCGTCCTTGAGCGCCTTGGCGAGATCGGTCTTCTCCCACGAGAAAGACCCGTCGCGGCCCGCCTTGCGGCCGAAATGGCCGTAGGACGAGGTCTTGGCGTAGATCGGCTTGTTGAGGTCGAGATGACGGCGGATGCCGGACGGCGACAGGTCCATCACGGTGCGCAACGCTTCCTCGAGCTTTGCTTCATCGACCTTGCCGGTGCCGTGCAAGTCGACATAAACCGACAGAGGCTGGGCAACGCCGATGGCGTAGGAAAGCTGTATGGTGCAGCGGTCGGCAAGCTTCGCCGCCACCACATTCTTGGCGAGATAGCGCGCCGCATAGGCCGCCGAGCGGTCGACCTTGGTGGTGTCCTTGCCGGAGAACGCGCCGCCGCCATGCGGTGCCGCGCCGCCATAGGTGTCGACGATGATCTTGCGGCCGGTCAGGCCGGCGTCGCCGTCGGGTCCGCCGATGACGAACTTGCCGGTCGGATTGATGTACCACATGCAGTCATCGGCGATCTTGAGGTCGCCGAGTGCCTCGCGGATGTAAGGCTCGACGACCGTGCGGACCTTCTTGGAATCCCAGCTCGCATCGAGATGCTGGGTCGAGAGCACGATCTGCGTCGCCTCGGCGGCCTTGCCGTCGACATAGCGAACGGTGACCTGGCTCTTGGCGTCCGGGCCGAGCTTGCCTGCCTCGCCGTTGTTCTGGTGACGGGCTGCGGCCAGCAATTCGAGGATCTTGTGGCTGTAGTAGATCGGAGCCGGCATCAGATCCGGCGTTTCGCGGCAGGCGTAGCCGAACATGATGCCCTGGTCGCCAGCGCCTTCCTCGCCCTGACGGTCGGCGGCATTGTCGACGCCCTGGCCGATATCAGGCGACTGACCATGCAGCAGGACCTCGATCTTCGCGGTCTTCCAGTGGAAGCCGGCCTGCTCGTAGCCGATTTCACGGATCGCCTTGCGGGCAACCGATTTGAACTTGGCCGGATTGACGACCGGATGTCCGGCCGCATCCTTGAGGATGTTGCCTTGCTTGTCCTTCTTGAGCAGCGTCTCGGGAACGCGCACCTCGCCGGCGATGACGACGCGGTTGGTGGTTGCCAGCGTCTCGCAGGCGACGCGGACCTTCCACGGGTCCATGCCGGTCTTCTTGGCCTCACGATAGACCAGATCGACGATCTCGTCGGAGATACGGTCACAGACTTTGTCGGGATGACCCTCGGCAACGGATTCCGAGGTAAAGAAGTAATTCTGCCGCGTCACGGGTGTCCCCTCTTGAAAAACGATCGGCAGGCTGCCGATTTTGGCGCGCCACGTGTTAACGGTGCGGAGCGCCGCTCGTCAAGCGGTGCGTCCATTCTGGCATGAAGGAATGTTGATATTGTTATATGGTGGACCGGCGGCGGTGACCGCCGGTGCCACGGTTCCGTTCATTCAGGATCGTCGGAGGAAAGGGATTTCACAAGCTCGATGATCTTGCGACGTACCTTCATGTCGGTGATCTTGACGAAAGCCCGGTTAAGCTGAAGCCCTTCCGGGCTGCCGCAGAACTCGACGGCGAACGCCATCGATGAATCCTCGGCAAATCCGCGATTGCCGCTGGCCTCCTGGCCCGGCGCGTCCTCGAAGAAAAAGGCGACAGGCACTCCAAGTATGGAGGCTATCGCCTGGAGACGGCTGGCGCCAACACGGTTGGTGCCCTTTTCATATTTCTGGATCTGTTGAAATGTGATGCCGAGATTTTCGCCCAGCTTTTCCTGGCTCATTCCCAGCATGTTGCGGCGAAGCCGGATGCGACTTCCAACGTGGATGTCGATCGGATTCGGTTTCTTCTTGTTGTCTTCTATCATTTTTTTCCTCGCCGAATTTTTCCGGCTTTTTCTATTTTTTCCTGCCCAAGCGAAGCCGGCGGCGACTGCCCCAACAGTACGATCCAACGGCTTCGAGAAATTTCAGGCGGTACAGTATGAGTTTCTAATGTGTCGACGTCAATTCGCCCGTAGCCTTTGCCTTACATTCGACACGCATGCGAAGAGGGCAAACAACAACATGATCAGCATTCCGTTAATGCGCCGTTGACCGGAGGAGATGACAGCCTGCCCGGAAATCGGCACACGTACGTCTATGGCTCCGCGTGCGTCGATCGCCAATGCGTCGACGATGCGCCCACGTGGATCGACAACCGCGGAAATACCGTTGTTGGCCGCGCGCAACAGGGGCAGTCCGTTTTCCACCGCACGAACCTGCGCCTGCCTGAAATGCTGGTACGGACCCGGCGTGTCGCCAAACCATGCGTCATTTGTGACATTCACAATAAGCTGTGCTGACGCAGCGTCAACTGCCACCAGTCCGGGAAAGATCACCTCATAGCAAATAAAGGGCAGCGCGCGGATGCCGCCGGGCACGGTTATCGCATGCCGTTCATTGCCGGCGGCGAAATTCGTCGGCCCGGCAACGAGTTGGTCAAGGCCGAAACGGCCGAGCAGCCCGGCAAAAGGCAGATACTCGCCAAAGGGCACGAGATGGACCTTGTCGACGGCGTCGACAATCTCGCCCTTGTCGTTGATCGCCACGACGGAATTGTAATAGCGGCTGTCGGCATTCGCCGCCCCGCCCTCTTCGCGGACGATGCCGGCAATCAGCATCTGGCCGCCGGCGAGCATCTGGCCAAGCACCGTCAGCGCATCCGGCCGCTCCGTGAACAGAAACGGCACCGAAGTTTCCGGCCACACGATCAGCTGTGGCTTGGCATGGCCGGGTTCCGGCGCCTTGGCTGACAGCCCCATCATGGTGGCGAAGATGCGGTCGCGGACCGAGGCATCCCACTTCTCCGAGAGGTCGACGGCCGGCTGCACGATGCGGACGTCGATCGCGCTGGTTGCCGGCTCGACCGGGGCGTTGAGCCGGAAATAACCGAAACCGACATGGGCGGCGACGAGCGCGACGAGCAATGCCGCGCCGAGGCGAAGATGACGGCGGGCCGCCAGCAGCGCCGGCAACGCGAAGACGAAGACCGCGAGCGCATTCATGCCGATCATGCCGGTCACCGACACGCTCTGCATCAGCAGGGGCACGGGCATGGCCGCGTAGCCGACGGCATTCCATGGAAAGCCGGTGAACAGGAAACCACGCAACCATTCCGCCAGGCCGAAAGCGAAGGCAAGGGCCGCGATGCGGCCGATGTCATTGCTCCACAGAAGGCGAGCGACCATTGCCGCGAAGCCATAGAAGAAAGCGAGCCCAAACGGGATGCCGACCACCGCGAACGGCAGGGCCCAGGCGAAGGTGTCTGCCTCGACCAGAAGCGCGGAGCCGATCCACCAGAGGCCGGAGAGAAAATAGCCGAAGCCGAACCACCAGCCGACGGCGAAGGCCGGCCGCAGGCGCCGGAACAGACTGCCGGGTGCCTCGCTGGTCGCCCCATCGAGAAGCCAGACCAGAAGCGGAAATGAAATGAAGCAGGCCGCGAAGAAATCGTAGGGTGCCTGGCCAAGAACCGCCAATGCACCGGCGAGAAACGCCACGAGCGCGCGCCGCCAACCCCAAAGCAGAATTATCCGGCCGGCAAGGCGCTCCATGCATACTTCCGAGTCGCGAATCAGGAAGCAAGATTTAACAGGCCGCGGTCCGTGCTCCAACTAACGGCTTGTCTACCGACAGCTGCCGAGGCGGTCACGGCGCCTATCGATGCCAACCCTCTATCGTTAAGCCGCCGAGCCGTTCAGCTTCCTCGCGCGAAACGGAACGGAGGGTTTGCGTGAAGGTCCATACATGACCTTCCGGATCGCGTGCCCGATAAAGCCGCTCGCCATAGAATTGGTCGCCAGGCTCCTCGACTATCTCCGCGCCCTTAGCCCTGGCGTGCTCGCAGTGAGCGTCCAAGCCATCCTTGAGGCGCACATAGACCGACTGCGTGTTCCTGCCCGCCACAGATGCGGGACTGGCGACATGATCGGCCCATTCGGAATCGACGATGATATAGCCATCACCGAACCGCATCTCGGAATGAACAAGCTTGCCGGTGGGATCGCTGACCATCATGCTGCGCTCGAAGCCGAAGGCCGCTTCCAGCCATTCCAAGGCGGCCCAGGGATCCTTGTAGAAGACCCCGGAGCCCAATGTTGCGTGCTTGAACGGATCGTCGACCGTCATCGGCGGAGCGGGCTTTTTCAGGCCTGCTCGGTGCGGGCCGCGCGCCGGCGGCGCTCGGCCTTCTGGCTGTGCACGATGCGCACCCGCTTGACGCGGCGCGGATCGGCGTCGAGCACGTGGAACTCGAAGCCGGGTATCGCCTGCACAACTTCACCGCGCGCCGGCACGCGGCCAAGCGTGTTGAAGATCATGCCGCCGATCGTGTCCACATATTCGCCATGTTCGCCGGCCGCGAAATCCTCGCCGATCATCTTGGCGACGTCGTCGATCTCGGCCTTGCCATCGACGACGAACACGCCGTCGCCGCTCTGGGTGATCATCGGCTCATCGTCATCATGCTCGTCCTCGATGTCGCCGACGACCATCTCGACGATGTCCTCCAGCGAGGCGAGACCATCGGTGCCGCCATATTCGTCGATGACCAGCGCCATCTGGGTGCGTGTCGTCTGCATGCGCCCCATCAGATCGGAGGCGAGCATCGACGGCGGCACGAACAGCACCGGACGGATGAGGTTCAAGTCACCGATCGTGCGGGCGAGATCGACCTGGGCGAGATCGAGAAGCTGGATGGCCGGCGCTTTGCGTGTCGTCCTGCCCTTCTTGACGCGGGCGGTCTTGGTGATGTGCGCCAGCACGTCGCGGATGTGGACCATGCCGCGCGGATCGTCGAGAGTCTCGGAATAGACGGGCATGCGGGAATGGCCGGACTGCTCGAACACGCCGAGCAGGTCACCGAGCGTCGTGTTGATCTCGACCGCCTCGATGTCGGCACGCGGCACCATGACGTCCTCGACGCGCACCTCGCGCAAGCGCAGGATGTTGTTGAGCATGGCGCGCTCGCCAGGCGAGAAGGACTCGGCGTCGCTGGTCGTTTCGGCAAGGGCGCCGGCGATTTCCTCGCGCAGGCTGGTTCCGTTGCGCTGCCTGAACAGCCCGACAATACGGTTGAACAGAGAAGGCCCGGCAGGCGAGTGCTCGCTGGCGACGCTGCCGGAAATGGTACTCGGACTTGATCCCTCTTCCGACGTATCGGAAGCCTTGGTCGTACTGCCGGCGTCGGGGCGGGCGGCAGTTTCAGGTTTGTCGTTCATCGTGGTCCGGTTGGTTGTGTCTTCGTAGTTACGCGTAGGGATCGGGAATGGCAAGCCTTGCGAGCGCCGCACGCTCAATGGCTTCCATCTCCTCCGCCTCGGCGTCGGTCTCGTGATCATAGCCCAGCAGATGCAGCAAGCCATGGACAACGAGATGGGTGATATGGTTCTCGAGCGGCTTGTCTTCCAGTGCCGCTTCGCGCGCCACCGTCTCGGCAGCCAGCACGATGTCGCCCAGCATCGGCGGCAACGGACCGCCCTTGGCGGGCGGAAAGGCAGGGAAAGACAATACGTTGGTGGGTTTGTCCTTACCGCGCCAGCCGGCGTTCAATGTCTGGATATGGGCATCGTCAGAAAAAACGACGCTGAGTTCGGAATGACCCATCGTCCCGGTTTCGGCGAAGGCGGCCGCCGCGGCACGGTCGACCAGCAGCGCGAGTTGGCCTTCATCGGGCCAGCTTCCCGCTTCGAGCATCAGGTCAATGTCGACGGGAACCGAAAAATCCCCGTCGGCCGATTTTGTGTTTTCAGGCATGACGCCGCATCGTCATATCAGCTCTCGGCGCCCAGACCACGCGCCAGCTTGGCGTCGCGGTCATAGGCCCTGACGATTTCGGCCACCAGCGGATGGCGAACCACGTCACCATCGTTGAAGCGCACGGTCACCGCGCCCGGTATGCCGTCCAGGATGCGCAACGCTTCGACGAGGCCCGATTTGGTGTTCGAGGGAAGGTCGATCTGAGTGGGGTCACCAGTGACGATCATGCGCGAGTTCTCGCCAAGACGCGTCAGGAACATCTTCATCTGCATCGGAGTGGTGTTCTGCGCCTCGTCGAGGATGACCGCGGCATGCGCCAGGGTGCGGCCGCGCATGAAGGCCAGGGGCGCGATCTCGATCACCTCCGCGGCAATGGCCCGCTCGACCTTGTCGGCCGGCATCATGTCGTAGAGCGCATCGTAGAGCGGACGCAGATAGGGATCGACCTTCTCCTTCATGTCGCCCGGCAGGAAGCCGAGACGTTCGCCGGCCTCGACGGCAGGCCGCGACAGGATGATGCGCTCGACCATGCCGCGCTCCAGCAGCATCGCCGCATGCGCCACCGCCAGATAGGTCTTGCCGGTGCCGGCGGGGCCGATGCCGAACACAAGCTCGGACCGCTCCAGCGCGCGCATATAGGCGTCCTGGTTGAGCGAACGGGCATAGATCGTCTTCTTGCGCGTGGCGATCTGGGCGGCGGACACCTTGCCCTTGCGCTCCATGGTCGGCAACGTCAGCTGGTCGTCTGCGGCGATCGCCATGCGCACGGCGCCGTCGACATCGGACTGGCCGATATCGACGCCCTTCTGGAGAATGCCATAGAGATTATCCAGCGCCCGGCGTGCCTGCTCGGCGGCCGAGGCTGAGCCCTTGATGGTTAGCTGATTGCCGCGCGAGCGGATATCGACGCCAAGCTTCTGCTCAAGCCTGGCGAGATTCTCGTCAAACTGTCCGTAAAGGGCGCTGGCAAGCTTGTTGTTGTCGAAGGTCAGTACGATGTGCGCCATATCCGACGCCCCGGAATGCTGGTTCGGGGGCAAGGTCTTCACTTCAGCAGCGCTCAACCGTCTCTCCTCATCTGCCGAGGCTCTCAGGCCAATTCGGCGAACAGGCTATTGTAACCCGTCTTCGTGATTCGCACCTGGATAATGTCACCGATCTCGCCGGCCTTTTCATCAACAATAACCGGTTGCAGCCAAGGCGAGCGACCGACCTTCTGGCCGGCCTGACGGCCCGGCTTTTCGATCAGCGTATCGATGGTCCTTCCAACGAGACTTGAGCCGAAATCCTGCTGCTGCTTCACAAGCAGCGCCTGCAGCCGCTGCAGGCGCTCGTCCTTGATGGCTTCCGGCACGTGATCGGTCATGTCGGCGCCCGGCGTGCCGGGGCGCGGCGAATATTTGAACGAGAAGGCCGAGGCATAGCCGACGTCGCGGACAAGTTGCATCGTCGCCTCGAAATCGACCTCGGTCTCGCCAGGAAAGCCCACAATGAAATCTCCCGAAAGCGCGATATCCGGCCGCGCCGCGCGAATGCGGTCGAGCAGAGCCAGGTAATCCATGGCTGTGTGCCTGCGGTTCATCGCCTTGAGGATACGATCCGAGCCCGACTGTACCGGCAGATGCAGATAAGGCATCAGCACCGGCAGATCGCGATGCGCTGATATCAGTTCGTCGTCCATGTCGCGCGGATGGCTGGTGGTGTAGCGCAGCCGGGCAAGGCCGGGGATCTCGGCCAGCCGGAACAGCAGGCGGCCAAGGCCCCATTCCTCGCCATTGTCACCCTTGCCGTGCCAGGCATTGACGTTCTGGCCAAGCAGCGTCACCTCGCGCACGCCGGCTTCGGCCAGGCGCTCCGCCTCGGCGACAATCTGCGCCACCGGGCGCGACACTTCCGAGCCGCGCGTATAGGGAACGACGCAGAAAGTGCAGAACTTGTCGCAGCCTTCCTGCACGGTCAGGAACGCGGTGACGCCGCGCTTGATGACCTCGGCGCGCTTGGGCTGCGGCAGATGCTCGAACTTGTCCTCGATGGCGTATTCGGTCTCGACGATCTTTTCGCCGCCGCGCACCCGTGCCAGCACGTCGGGCAGCCGGTGATAGGTCTGCGGGCCAATGACCAGGTCGACGGCAGGCGAGCGCCTGAGGATCTCGGCTCCCTCCGCCTGCGCCACGCAGCCGGCAACGCCGATCACCATCTCGCGGCCAACGAGGGCCCGCTCGGCTTTCATGTCGCGGATACGGCCAAGCTCGGAATAGACCTTTTCGGCCGCCTTCTCACGGATATGGCAGGTGTTGAGCAGCACCAGATCGGCTTGGTCGATGACATCGGTCGCCGTGTAGCCGTCAGCGGCCAGCGCGTCGGTCATGCGCTGCGAATCGTAGACATTCATCTGGCAGCCATAGGTCTTGACGAAGACTTTCCTGGGCGCCGCGGACGGTGCTGCCGTGGGGTCGATGCCGTCCCGTTCTATCGTGTTCAAATCCATCTGGCGGCTTCTAACGCCTTTCGATGACAAAAAACAGACGCTTTTGGCCGGAGCCCGCCGGGCTAACGGCTTGGGCGCGGATCGGCGAGTGCGGCCTGCATCATTGCGCGCACCTCACGCTCCATCAGCTTCGCCGTTTCCTTGCGGTTCGAACCCTTGGCGAAGGCAACCGGCTCGCCGAAATGCACCTCGACGTCGAGAGCCCCCTCCGACATCAGAACCTTGAGATGCGGCATCAGGTCCTCATCGCCGATCCAGGCGGCAATCGGCCGATGCCGTCGGCCCAGCGGCACGCCATGCAGCCTCGTATAGGCGATCGCCACCGGCTGGATGAAGACGGTTTGCGCCGCGCCTTCCGAAATCGCCATGGAGGCGGCGCCAAACAGCGTGCTCTTGAACGGCAGGACGACGTTGCCGTCGGCCGTCGAGCCTTCGGCGAACAGCACCATGGCATCGCCCCTGGCCATGCGGTTGGCGATCTCGCTCGCCTGGTCGCCCGACGAGCGCTTGCGCTCACGCTCGATGAAGACGGTGCGCTGCAGCTTCGACAACATGCCGATCAACGGCCAGCCGGCCATATCGGCCCTGGCGATGAACTTCACATCGACCATGGAGCCGAGCACCATGATGTCGGTCCAGGAGATATGATTTGCCGCCACCAGCAACGGGCGATGGCTGGACAGTGTCCCCTTGACATGGACGCGCATGCCCAGCGCCCTGAGGATCATTCGGTGCCAGATCTTCAGGATGAATGTCTCGGGCCAGAGACCGGTCTTCATCGACAGCATCTGCAACGGCACCAGAACCAGCGAACTGGCGACAACGAGGCCCAGCGCCAGGAAAATCCTGATTTTCTTGATCATCCGTCGGTGGCCCTGTCCCCGCGCTCTGGCTAGCGAAGATCGCGGCGCATGACAAGCGCGCCGGTCGGGCCGTGTTCCGGCGACTTGTAGTAATTGGGGCGCTTGCCGACTTCACGGAAGCCCAGCCGCCGGTAAAGCGCCACAGCCGCCACATTGGTCTCGTCGACCTCGAGGAAGAGCGCCTCCGCGCGTTGCCCATGCAACTCACGCAGCACCGCGTCCATCAATTGCCAGCCAAGCCCCTGCCGGCGGTGCGAGCGCGCCACCGCGACGGTCAGGATCTCCCCCTCGCCAGCAGCCAGCCGCGCCAGCACGAAACCGACCGGCGGCTTGGCGCCCTGCCCGGTCTCGCGCGCGGCATAGCCAAACACCGTATTCTGCTCGAGCAGCGCGGCGAATTCGCCATCGGTCCAGGGCCGCACGAAATCCTCGCGGTGCAACATGGAAATGGCCGGACTATCGGTAATTCTGAGCGGCTCGAGCGCATAATCCCTGCGACGCGGCTGGAGGAAGGGAATGCGCATCAATTACCGTTTTCCAATTTGACCATGATCTTTTCCGAAAACCGGCTTCCACTTTTCGCTGACGCGGAGTTTTGGTCCAGGATCATGGTCTGAGCCTTGCAAGAATGAAACCCGCCTGCGGTTTGGCGTCCGCACCACGCAGATAGAGAGGTTTCGGCCTTTCGCCCTCGCCTTTGGCGGCAGCCAGCCTTGCATAAACAGCGATGTCGGCGGTGGCCGCCGTCGGACCGATATCGAACGCACGCCCGGCCGCCGCCGCGATCTTGATGGCGGCCGTTCCGGCAAGAACCGGCGAGCGATCCGTCGCGATCGCTACAACCTCGGAAAGCGTGGTAACGGCCGGACCAAAGGCCAGAGCCATCGGCGCATCATAGAATGCGGCGTGAATCTCCTCGCGTCCGGCATCGAGCGCGGACAGCACCGGGCGGCCCGGAAATGCCTCGGCCGCCTGCGCCGCCAATGCTTCCAGGCTGGTCACCCCGATCGCCGGAATTTTCAGCGCCAGCGCCAGCCCGCGCGCCGCCGACACACCGACCCGTAAACCGGTGAAGGAACCCGGGCCGACAGAGACGGCGATGGCACCAAGCCCGGCGTAGCCGGTCGCGCTGATCTTCAGTGCCTCCTCGATGACCGCCATCAGATGCTCGGCATGGCCCTTGCCGAGATCGAGCACCGAACGGCCGAGCTCGCGCCCCGCCCCGGCGTCATAGACGCAGGCGGCGCAGAGACTGGCGGCACAATCGATGGCAAGCAACTTCATGAGGCGGCCGGTTGATCACAGACAGAGGTTCGAGTGAAAGTCTTGCTCTCTTCGATTTCCCTGTGCCCGCCATGGCTCGCGGCTGCAAGGGGAAATTGTTAAGCGGCTTCGCTTCGGCCCGAGCCGGCTGCCTATGCGATCGGCTCTATCCGCAGCATGTGGTTGTCCCAGACATAGTCCGGTTCGGAACGTTTCGTCCTCGCCCCCACGATCTCACCGGCTCCCGTGGTCGCGATGAAGCCCGCTCCATCCGGCGCGAGACCGCAGACCTCGACCAAATTGCTTGTCACAACGACCTTGCCGCTGGCCGCGTCGATCACCGCGAGGGAGTTACCTTCCGGCGACGATACCGCAACCGTGCCGGCGGCCGGATTGGCGGCGACCGAGCCGATATAGTTCCTGAAGCCGGAGAGCACGTCCTGCGGCATGTCGAGCAATTGCAATTCCTTGCCGCGCGCGGCGCGGCCGACGAGCAGCGGGCGATCGGTGCCCGGCCCCCGGTACTGGCAACCGAACCACACCGTGCCGGATGGATCGGCATCCATGTGGCGGATCGACAGCTGATGCAGCGCCGGCGGCAGTTCGTGCTTTTCAATCAGGTCGCCGGTGATGCGGTCGACCAGCACATAAGATGGCTTCATCGTCGCGATGTTGAGTTCGGCGCGACCGAAATCCGGATGCGTCTCGATGCCGCCATTGGCGATGGCCAGCGTTCGCCCGTCGCCAAGCAACAGCAGTTCGTGCGAGCCCATGCCGTAGGTCGGGAATTCGCCGATGCGGCTGAATTGCGCACGCGCGTCATAGATGCCGACCACGCCGGCGGCCTTGTCGAAGTCGTTCTCGGTGGCATAGAGCAACGCGCCGTCGATGGAGAACACGCCATGACCGAAGAAATGCCGGCCGGGAATGCTGGAAATGGTCCGTGGCGCCTCACGGCCGGTGTGATCGAACACCACAGCGAAGGTGCCGGGTTGCCGGGCAAAGACCACCGAACGTTTCGCGACCGGGTCGAAAGTGACGTCGTGGCCGCGATCGGGCAGGTCGATGGCGTGCAGGACCTTGCCGGCTTCGGACAGGATGGCCGCACCATAGCCGCCGCCGCGCTTGACGAAGGCGGTGGCGAAGACCGCGTCGGCGGCCAGCGTCGCAGCCCAGGCCGAAGGCGCCATGGCCGTCATAAGGCCTGCGCCGGCAGCCCTGAGGAAATCGCGGCGGTCGATCAGCGGCGTCCTCAAGATCAATATCTTTCTTTGAGCATGATCTTTTCCGAAAACCGGCTTCCACTTTTCGCTGACGCGGCCCTTCGGTTCGGGATCATGCTCAGTCTCCGTCGAGCGACGAGAAGCCGGCGGTCAGGCCGAATGCGGCCGTGATTTTCTCGCCGACAAGGCCAGAAAGGCTGGTCGTCACCAGGGAGAAATAGTCGAGCTTCCTGCGTATCTCCGGATCGGCGAGCGCCCTGTCCATCGGCCCGGTCACTGCCTTTGCCGCCGCGGCTGCGTTGGTGAGCTGGATATGGATCGAGTCGGCAATCCAGCGCGTATCGGCCGGCAGTGCATCGCCAAGATGCGAGGCCTGGAACAGGGCATCCATGCCCAGGAGGTTTCCGGCCAGCGCAAGTCCCGTGTTCTCGGAGCGCCAATAGACAGCCTGCTTCGGCTTGCCGGCATCCGGACTGCCGGCGAAAAATCCCTTGAGGCGCACGTCGCGGACCATTTCCAGCCCGCCGATGAGCACGCCGACCAGCTGGGTCACCGCCTCGGTGCCATTGTGGTAGGTGGGGTTCTGTGGCCCCGGCTTGGCCCAAAGTGCCGCGAACCCATCGGGTTTGTTCCACGCGGCACTGACATCACCGGACATTGTCTCGATATTGCCAGCGATCGCCGCACCATAGGCGCAGCGATATGGATCGTCCTTGCCCTTAAGGGTTTCCGCACCGGCGCCGTAAAGCACGAACTCCAGTGCCCCCAGGCCCTGCATGGCCACGCTCTTGCCGGCCAATTGAGCCGGATCCGCGGCACTTGGATCCTTGTCCGACAATGCAGCCTGCACCTGCTTCAGGCCGATGCTCTTGCGGTCCGGCCAGAACAGCATGCGTTCCAGTCTGTTGCCTTCGGCGATCGGCCCGAAATGGATGATTTCCACAGTCGACCAGGCTTCCACCGTGGCCGAGAATTCGGCACGGGCAGCATCGAGGTCAGCTTGCGAGGGTGCCTTGCAAAGCCTTTGCATTGCCTTGGTCAGGCTTTCCGCATGATCAAGCAGACGCACGTAGGCTGGGCGGACAAAGCCATCGATCGCCGACTGGATCACCTGCGAAGCCTCGATTGCGGCGGATGCGGGCGAGGCGCCGAGCAGAAACAGGGGCAAGACGAGCGCAAGGCGTTTCGACATCACAACGACTCCAGGAATTTGACGAGCGCTTGCCGGTCCGTCGAACTGGCAGCGACGAAACCATCACGGGCCTTTTGCCCTTCGCCGCCATGCCAGAGAATGGCCTCCGTCAGATTGCGCGCTCGCCCGTCATGCAGGAAGAACGTATGGCCGTTGACCGTCTGGGTCAGGCCGATGCCCCATAGCGGCGGCGTGCGCCATTCATTGCCTGTGGCGTCGCCAACCTGCTGCCCGTCAGCAAGCCCATCGCCCATGTCGTGCAACAGAAAATCCGAATACGGCCAGATCAGCTGGAATGCCTGGGCCTTGTTAGGCGCATCACGGCGGGTAACGAATTTCGGCGTATGGCAGGAAACGCAACCGAGATCGTAGAAAATCTTCTTTCCCGCCAGAACCTCCGGCTTGCCGGTATCGCGGCGCGCCGGCACCGCAAGGTTCTGCGAGTAGAACGTGACAAGGTCCATGATCGGCGGCGGTGCCTCGACGGGACCGAGGCGTTCCTGCACGCCATTGGGCATGGCAAGGCATGCTTTCTGGGCCGCGGTGCAATCCCCCCAGTGCCTTGGCACTTCCGGCGTCGAGATACCGAGATCGCCGGCGAAAGCGTCGGCCGATTGCTCTCGGATCGACGGTGTCTGTGCCTTCCAGCCGAAGCGACCGAGCGTCAGTTCGCCGGTCTTGCCATCGCGTACAATGCTGGGCTTGCCGGAAATGCCGTCGCCATCGCGATCATCCGGATCGGCGCGTGCCAGGATATCGGCAGGATGGATCTGTTCGATGAGGCCAAGGCCGATCATCTGCGGTGTCACGCGCGGCGAAAGCGTGGTGCGCGGGTCCAGCGGTCCATAAGCCAGATCGTCGACCGCATAGCTCGGCTTGCGCAACGGAACGACGCTGCCGTCGCCGAGAGTCACCTTGTGCTCCTCATAGGTGATGCGCATGCGGCCTTCGCCGGCAAGGCCGGGCACGGCAAGATCCTCCAGCTGGCTGCCATAGGTCGGGTCCGGAAAATTCAACACCCGGTGGTCGGCGACCTCAGCCTTCTCTTCCTCAGTGCTGGCCGCCCGCGCCAATCGCAGGAACATCGAGGTCGCGTCGGCGCTGCCTTCCGGTGGATGACCGCGGCCGTCCTTCAGATGGCAGCTTTGACAGGCGCGGGCGTTGAACAGTGGGCCAAGGCCATCCGAGGCCTGGGTCGAAGACGGTGAGGACACCCAGACCTTGGTGAAGAAGCCATTGCCGAGCTTGAAGGTGCCCTCTTCCTCGAACGTGATGTTGGCTGACGATTGCGAGAAGGAGTCACGATTGACATCCTTCCTCGAGGTGCCGGCGCCGCCCTGCATCGGCTCAAACTGTTCGGGCCTGGAGAAATCGGCGGCCGGCCTGGTAACGGCGAGAACGCGCGCCTGGTCCTTGGCCGTCAGATCGGCGCGGCTGGGTGACAGGCCGGCAGGCTCTTGTGCGCCAGCCTGGCCAGAGGCACCAAGCACTACCATGAAAGCGAGCGAAAGACCGTGAAGCGGCGCTTTCCGTCCCGGTCTTCCTACGGGCGGCAGGCCATCGCATCCGGCCCGCCGCAGGCGGCGCAAAATATCTAGGGTGCGCCGCATTCCGGCATGTCCTTACTCCGCCTCGTCCGCCGATGCGGCGTTGAGCTGGCCATACTTTTCCTCGCCAATCGAGGCAAGCAGATCGAGTTGCGTCTCAAGGAAGTCGATGTGACCTTCCTCGTCAGCCAACAAATCCTCGAAGAGTTTCATCGTCACGTAGTCGCCAACCTCGTGGCAGATTTCGCGCGAGCGCTTGTAGGCAGTGCGCGCGTCATATTCGCCGGCAAGGTCGGATTCGAGCACTTCCTTCACATTCTGCCCGATGCGCAACGGCGCCACGGACTGCAGGTTGGGATGTCCTTCGAGGAAGATGATGCGGGCGATGAGCTTGTCGGCGTGGTGCATCTCCTCGATCGATTCCGCGCGTTCCTTCTTCGCCAGCTTGGCGTATCCCCAGTCTTCAAGAAGCCGGAAATGCACCCAGTACTGGTTGACGGCTCCAAGCTCCAGAAACAGAGCCTCGTTAAGCCGCTCGATGATCTGCCTTTCGCCTTTCATGGGTTCTGCTCCCGTATTGGACGCGCAGGCCTCTGACGCGATCCAGGTGTGAAACGATGTCCACGCCGCTCACCTCCGAGCGGGCATGATAATTTTCGGTTACCCGAATGATCGTTTCCACCACATTTGGGAAACAGCCGCAACAACGACCGCGCTTCTGCATGGCATGGTAGACCTTGGCCGGCACGATGAGTTGCCAGGGATCCTGATCCAGCAGCCCAATGATCGTCTGCTCGATCTCCTTCTCGGTGATGATGTTGCAATGGCATATCAGCATTGACTTGGCTCTGGCTGACGGCGCGTCCTCCTCGCCGTGTGGCTTAAATCTTCAATCGGGCATGACGGTTTCAAGATCATGCCGGGGGTTTGCCCTTACTGGAACACCTTGTCAGGCGCATCGAGGCTGTCGGAACCTTCGAAAGCGATGGCATTGAGCTTCAGTGCGCTGACAGCACGTTCGATCGACTTGGTATGGTCGACCAGCGCGTCGATCGCCGCCTGGACGGTGGCGTTGCCTTGCGTGTTGCCTTCGCCGATCTGCTGATCATAGGCTTCGCCGGCCAGCGCCCGGGCCTTGATCGCCTCCATCTTGGCGACGGTGACATCCAGCTTCTCCGACAGCTCCTTGTCGACGGCCGGATCGACCGCCTTCACCATGTCGGACACCGAAGGGCCGGAGACGACAGTTCCGTCGAGGCGCGTATAGCTGGCGTGATAAGCGGCCCGGATGCCGATCGCGTCATAGAGATGGGAGTTGTAGGTGTTATCGGAGAAGCAGTCGTGCTCTTCCTCCGGATCGTGCAGCATCAGACCCAGCTTCATGCGTTGGCCGGCAACCTCGCCGTAGGAGAGCGAACCCATGCCGGTGAAGATCGTCGAGATGCCGGTGTTAGGCTCGCCGTCGGCGAGGTTCTTGCGCGCCGCGCCGCCTTCCTTCCAATCGTTGACCATATCCTGGAGATCAGACACCAGAAGGTCGCTGGCCGACTTCAGATACTGGGCGCGACGATCGCAATTGCCCCCGGTGCAGTTCTTGAGGTCGTAATCCGTATAGGGCCGCTCGCCGGCGCCTGGACCGGTTCCATGCAGGTCCTGGCCCCAGAGCAGGAACTCGATGGCGTGATAGCCGGTGGCGACATTGGCTTCGATGCCGCCGGCTTCCTGCAATGTGCCGGACAGGAATTCCGGCGTCAGCTTCGTGGCATCGACCTTCTTGCCATTGATCTCGATCGACTTGTTGGCGATGACATTGGCCGTATAGAGCGAATTTGCATCCGACTCGGTGCCATAGCTCTTGGCGACATAATCGATGAGGCCCTCGTCCAGGGGCCAGGCATTCACCTTGCCTTCCCAGTCGTCGACGATCTTGTTGCCGAAACGGTAGACTTCGGTCTGCTGGTAGGGAACGCGCGCCGCCTTCCAGGCGTCACGCGCGGCGTCGAGCGTCTCGGCGGACGGCCTGGCAATCAACGCATCGACCGCCTTGTCCAGCGCCTTCGCCGTGGTCAGCGAATCTTCATATTTGGCGAGCGCGATGTCGGAATAAGTCTTGATGACCGCCTTCGCATCGGCTTGCGCCCTGGCGGGCAGCACGAATACCGCTGCTGTCAGCAGCGCCGTGGCACCGATCGCCGCAAGCCTGCCGCCATGTCGTGCTGTCATTACCGCTCTCCAGTTGGGAAATTCCATAAACTGCGCGCGCGGCAATCGGCGCCGGGCCATATGCGCAAAACATGCCGCGCCATCGCGCGGTTCACGGAAGTAAGACACCAAAATGCCTCCAATCGAACGGGTTCAAGGCCCACACATCAAAGGGATGCGCTAATGCGCGAGTTTCCATAAAGCTTCGACGCCACTGGAAGTCAATAGAAATCGACGGGAAAAGCCAATTGAAACAATAGTTTAGAATTATTCTAAACTACGACACTCAACTTTAGGACTGACTGTGGACCGACTTGCCGCGAGACGTGGCGATTGACAAGCTGCCATTCGGGGTGCGACCCGCAAATACAGTCCTGCGGCAGCGCCGGACACTGGACAATCGTCATCTGGCGAAGAACGTTCAATGCATGTCGCCCAAATGTGCGCAGCGGTTTTGGGACAACGACATGCATAAACAAAGAACGAGACGCTCTTTAGACTTCGGAAACAGGAATTGGGCTTTCGATGAAGAACGGTGTGGTCATTGTCGGTGCGGGTCATGCGGGCGTGCAGGCGGCCGCGAGTTTGCGCGAGGAGGGCTATGACGGGCCGGTGATCCTGATCGGCGACGAGAAGGACCTGCCCTACCACAAGCCGCCGCTGTCGAAGACCTTCATCAAGGATGCCGAGGCAAAGCCGCAGCCGCTGCGCGGCGAGGCGTTCTACACTGGCAGCGTCATCGATTTCCGGCCGGGCGTGCGGATAGAGCGGATTGATGCCGGCAACCGAAGCCTGGAGATCACGGGCGGCGGTTCACTGGCCTTCGACCATCTGATCCTGGCGACCGGGTCGCGTCCGCGCACGCTCGCCTTGCCGGGCTCTGACCTTTCAGGTGTGCTGTCGCTGCGGTCGCTCAACGACGCGCGACTGATCCGAGATCTCAGCGCGCGGAGCGACGAGGTCGTCATCCTCGGCGGCGGCTTCATCGGACTGGAGATCGCCGCCACGCTGCGGGCAGCCGGCCGTACGGTGACGGTGGTCGAGGCGGTGGATCGCCTGCTCGGCCGCGCGGTGGCGCCGATCGTGGCCAGCCATGTGCGCCAACGGCTGGAGGCTTCCGGCGTGCGCATCCTTACGGGCACCTCGATTGCAAGGCTGGAAGGCGAAAACGGCCATGTCGTGGCCGCGATCACCTCAGCCGGCGAAAGGTTGCCGGCGCGCATGGTCATTGTCGGCATCGGCGCCGTGCCTAATGTCGAACTGGCTGAAGCCGCCGGCCTGGCCATCGCCAACGGCATCCGTGTCGACAACCAGATGCGCAGCTCGGTGCCGGAGATTCTCGCGATTGGCGATGCAGCCTCCTACCGCCACTGGTTCACCGGTGCTGACGTGCGGCTGGAATCGGTGCAGAACGCCACTGACCAGGCGCGGCTTGCCGCACGAACGATTGTCGGCCATGCCGACGCTTTTTCGGCGGTGCCGTGGTTCTGGTCCGACATTGGCGACATGAAGCTGCAGATGGTCGGCCTGACCGCCGGCGGCGACAGCCATGTCGTGCTGGGCGACCTGCCCGACAACAAGTTCTCGATCTACCACTATGCGGGGGACAGGCTGCTCGGCATCGAATCGGTCAACCGCCCGGGCGATCACATGCTTGGTCGCAAGATGCTCGGCGCAGGCTTCTCGCCGACGCCGGAGATAGTGGCGACGGGTCCGGATGGACTGAAGGCAGCGCTTGCCGCCTTCCAGCCCAAGACCTCAGCCTAGGTTTCGGGCCGAAGCATCTCGGTCGGCTCGAAAGTCCGACCTTAATGCTCAAGATGGATATCGGTGAGCGGTTCCTTACCGGAACCGCTCAAGCAAAAACCCATAATCACGCGGCGCAGACTTCGCGGATCGAGCTTTCCAGAATGTCGAGCGCCTCGTTCATGACACTGTCCTGGATGGTGATCGGCGCGAGGAAACGGATGACGTTGCCATAAACGCCGCAGGTCAGCAGGATCAGACCCTTGTCGAGCGCCTTCAGCCTGATCGCATTGGCGATCTCGGCCGACGGCAGGCCCTTCTTGACGTCGTTGAACTCGACCGCGTTCATGAAGCCCAGACCCCTGATATCGACGATCTCGGGCACATCGTCACGGATCGACTGCAGCCGCTGCTTCAGCCTTGCCCCCAGCGTGTTGGCGCGGTCGCAGAGCTTTTCGTCTTCGATCACATCGAGAACCGCATGCGCGGCGGCAACGCCGATCGGGCTGCCGCCATAGGTGCCGCCAAGACCGCCAGGGCCGGGCGCATCCATGATCTCGGCACGGCCGGTAACCGCCGCCAGCGGGAAGCCGCCGGCCAGGCTCTTGGCCATGGTGGTGATGTCGGCCGCCACGTCGTGGTGATCCATGGCAAACATCTTGCCGGTGCGGGCAAAGCCGGTCTGCACTTCGTCGGCGATCAGGAGCATGCCATGCTGGTCGCAGAGCTTGCGCAGTGCCGTCAGGAGTTCACGCGGCGCGTCGTAGAAGCCGCCCTCACCCTGCACGGGCTCGATGATGATCGCCGCGACGCGGGCCGGATCGACGTCCGCCTTGAACAGCTTGTCCAGCGCCGCCAGCGAATCGGCGACCGAGACACCATGCAGCGCCACGGGGAACGGCACGTGGTAGACGTCGCCCGGCATGGCGCCGAAGCCAACCTTGTAGGGGACGACCTTGCCGGTCAGCGCCATGCCCATGAAGGTGCGGCCATGGAAGCCGCCGCCAAAGGCGATGACGGCCTGGCGGCCGGTGGCGTTGCGGGCGATCTTGATGGCGTTCTCGACCGCCTCGGCGCCGGTCGTGACGAAGATAGTCTTCTTCTCGAACTTGCCGGGCAGCATGGCGTTCAGCCGTTCGGCCAGCCTGACATAGCTTTCATAGGGCACAACCTGGTGGCAGGTGTGGGTGAAGCGGTCGAGCTGCGCCTTGACTGCCTCGATCACCTTGGGGTGGCGATGGCCGGTGTTGACCACGGCAATGCCGGACGAGAAGTCGATGTAGCGACGACCCTCGACATCCCAGATCTCGGAGTTTTCGGCCTTGTCGGCATAAATCTGCGTGGTCATTCCGACGCCACGCGAGATCGACTGGTTCTTGCGTTCGGAAATGGCTGAATTCTTCATTTCTATCCCTCGTCAGGCTGTCGCCCGTTCTCATTTGATGGCTGCCGGGAAGTCTTCTGACCTTATTTCATGTTTTCCTCAAGTCGGCACCGTCGGGAGGCGATTGGGCCTGTCGACTGGCAACGGTCTCAGTCAGCTGGCCAATACGTGTACGAGAGAGGTTTCCTTTTTCCAGCGATCGATTATCTTCGTGCCGTCGCGAAACATAGCCGTGGGAAATTCCCACGCGGGCGGGGGCCATGAGCAGGAACACGATATCGTCCGCCTTGCGGCCTTCGGTCAACGCATCCAGCTTTTTGTCATATCGAACCGCGTCCGCCGTCCTGACCTGTGCGCTGGCGACGCTGCTTCTGGCGGGCTGCCAGAAACAGGAGGCAGCTGCGCAAAAACTGCCGATCATGGTGCGCGCAGCCGAAGTCAAGGTCTCCGACTATACGCCGACAAGATCGCTGACCGGCGTGATCGCGGCGCGGACACTGAACAATCTGTCCTTCCGTGTTGGCGGCCGGGTCGCCGACCGGTTCGTTGAGGTCGGCCAGCATGTCGACAAGGACACCTTGCTCGCCCGCATCGATCCACAGGAACAGGAGGCGGACCTGCGCTCGGCGCAGGCAGATCTCGATGCGGCCAAGGCGCAGCTGACACAGGCCGCCGCCGTGTTCGCGCGGCAAAAGACGCTGCTTGCCCAGGGTTTCACCACGCGACGCGACTACGATGCGGCGGACCAGGCGCAAAGCGTGGCGCAGGGCAGTGTCCAGCAAGCCCAAAGCGCGCTGGACAATGCCCGAGAGAACCTGTCCTTCACCGAATTGCGGGCTGGCGCGCCGGGCATTGTCACCGCGCGCGCCGTCGAAGCCGGTCAGGTGGTGCAGGCGGCGCAGACCGTCTTCACCGTTGCCGAGGATGGTGACCGGGACGCGGTCTTCAACGTCCATGAAACGCTGGTCGCGGGCGCTTCCACAACGCCACCGCCGGTGTCGATCACGCTGGTGTCCGATCCGGAAATAAAGGCGACGGGCAAGGTGCGCGAGATTTCACCGGTCGTCGATCCCGCCTCGGCGTCGGTTCGCGTGAAGGTCGCCATCCCCGACACGCCAGCCACCATGCTGCTCGGCGCCGCCGTCACCGGCACGATCAGCGCCAAGTCGGAGAAAGCCGTGGTCTTGCCCTGGCAAGCGCTGACCTCCAGTGACGGCGCCCCGGCGGTCTGGCTCATCGATCCGGCTTCCAAGACCGTCACGGTCGCACCCGTCGGCATCCTTGCCTATGATTCCGGCGTCATCGTCGTCAGCAAGGGTCTGGAGGCAGGCCAGCACGTGGTCACCGCTGGCGGCCAGTTGCTCAGTCCCGGCCAGGTGGTCGAGATCGGCGGAGAGGCAACGCAATGAATCCGAGGACGTCCGTAACGGGAATTTTGGCGCTGATCCTTCTCGGCGCCTGTTCGGCCGAGCCGGAAAAGACGCCGGAGATCGTCAGGCCGGTGCTTTCGGTCGTGGTCGAGCCGCGCACCAGCCAGACGCTCGGCTTTGCCGGTGTTATCGAGCCGGAATTCAGCGCCAATCTCGCCTTCCGCCTTCTCGGCCGCGTCATCACCCGCGATGTCGATGTCGGCGACCTCGTCACAAAGGGCACGACAATCGCCACCCTCGATCCGACGGCGCTGGAGTTTGCCGCGCAAGCGGCCAAGGCCGGCCTGTCGAACGCGCAGGCCGAGTTCGCCAATGCCGCCGCCAGCGAGGAACGTCAACGCGCGCTGCTGGCCGCCAAGAACACCTCGCAGGCCACATATGACGCCGCCCAGCAGGCACGGCAGTCCGCCGAAGCCAATGTCGAGCGCGCCAAGGCAGCGCTCGCCAAATCGGAGGAGCAGCTTGGTTATGCCCGGCTGTTCTCCGATTTCGACGGCGTCGTCACGGCGACCGGCGCGGAGGTCGGGCAGACGGTGTCCGCCGGCCAGACCGTGGTGACAGTGGCGCGCTCCGACATACGCGAGGCAGTCGTCGACATTCCAGATCAGCTGACGGGCGACCTTAAGGTCGGGACAGGGTTCGACGTGATCCTGCAGTCGCTGCCGTCCATCAGCGCCCAAAGCAAGCTGCGCGAGATCGCGCCTCAGGCCGACAGTTCGACCCGCACCCGGCGCGTGCGGCTGACGCTGCTCGACGCGCCGACGGCGTTCCGGCTCGGTTCGACGGTGACGGCCTCACGAGCTACGGCGATCGCCCCGACGATAGAACTGCCGCTGTCGGCGCTGCTCGAAAAGGACGGCAAGCAACAGGTCTGGATCGTCGATCCGCAATCATCGAAGGTGAACCCGCGCGACATCCGCGTCGGCGCCAAGCAAGCCGGTTCGTTCACCGTCGCCGAAGGGCTCGACGCTGGCATGCGCGTGGTCACCGCCGGCGTCCACAGCCTGACGCCGGGCGAGACGGTCAAGGTTCTCGAAGGAGACGCCAAGTGAAGGGTTTCAACCTCTCCGACTGGGCGCTCAGCCACCGTTCGCTGGTCTGGTACTTCATGCTGGTCTTCGTCGTGGCCGGTGTCTCGGCCTATCTCAATCTCGGCCGCGAGGAGGACCCACCCTTCGCCATCAAGACCATGCTGATCCAAGCCAACTGGCCGGGCGCATCGGTCGACGAGACGCTCAAGCAAGTGACCGACCGGATCGAGAAGAAGCTGGAGGAACTCGACAGTCTCGACTACAGCAAATCCGTCACCACCGCCGGAAAGACCCTCGTCTACGTCAATCTGAAAACGTCGACCAAGGCGCGCGACTTGATCCCGACCTGGGTCCATGTCCGCAACATGATCAACGACATCCGCAACCAGTTTCCCGAGGGCGTGCAGGGGCCGTTTTTCAACGACAGCTTTGGCGACGTCTATGGCAATATATACGCCTTCACCGCCGACGGGGTGACGCAGCGCCAGCTTCGCGACTATGTCGAGGATGCGCGCACCAGGATCCTGGACGTGCCCAATGCCGGCAAGGTCGACCTGATCGGCGCCCAGGACGAGGCGATCTATCTTGAATTCTCGACCCGCCAGATCGCGGCCCTGGGCCTGAACCAGCAGGCCATCGTTGCCAGCCTGCAGGCCCAGAACGCGATTGCACCATCAGGCGTCATCCAGTCCGGACCGGAGCGTATCAGCGTACGCGTCAGCGGCCAGTTCACCTCGGAAGAGAGCCTTCGCGCCATCAATCTGCGCGTCAACGACCGCTTCTTCCGGTTGAGCGACGTGGCGATGATCACCCGCGGCTATACCGATCCGCCGACAGCCTTGTTCCGTTTCAACGGCGAGGATGCGATCGGGCTCGCCATCGGCATGAAGCCCAACGCCAATCTGCTCGACTTCGGCAAGGCGCTGCACGCGGAGATGGACAAGATCACGGCCGACCTGCCGATCGGCGTCGGCGTCCACCTGGTCGCCGACCAGCCGGTGATCGTCAAGGAGGCCGTTTCGGGTTTCACCCGCGCCTTGTTCGAGGCGGTTGCAATCGTGCTCGCCGTTTCCTTCATCAGCCTCGGCATGCGCGCCGGCCTCGTCGTGGCGCTGTCGATCCCGCTGGTGCTGGCCATCACCTTCCTGTTCATGGACTATGTCGGCATCTCGCTGCAGCGCATTTCGCTGGGCGCGCTGATCATTGCATTGGGGCTTCTGGTCGACGACGCCATGATCGCCGTCGAGATGATGGTGGCAAGGCTCGAAGCCGGCGACACGCTGCGCAAGGCGGCGACCTATGTCTACACCTCCACGGCATTCCCTATGCTGACCGGAACGCTGGTGACTGTCACCGGCTTCGTTCCCATCGGCCTCAACAACAGCTCTGCCGGCGAGTACACTTTCACGCTGTTCGTCGTCATCGCCGTGTCGCTGCTGGTTTCATGGATCGTGGCGGTGCTGTTTGCGCCTCTGCTCGGCGTCACCATCCTGCCAGCGAGCATGAAACAGACGCATCACGGCCAGCCCGGCCGCTTCGCGTCCCTGTTCCGGACTGTCCTGCTCGGGTCCGTGCGCCATCATTGGCTCACCATCATCGCGACGGTGCTGCTGTTCGCCGCATCGATCGTCGGCCTGAGCCATGTCCAGCAGCAATTCTTCCCGCCTTCCGATCGGCCGGAACTCATCGTCGACTGGAACCTGCCGGAGAACAGTTCCATCGCCGAGACCCGCGACCAGATGGAGCGCTTCGAAAGGACGGCCCTTGCCGGCAACCCCGACATCGAGCACTGGAGTTCCTATATCGGCCAGGGCGCGGTGCGCTTCGTGCTGTCCTATGACGTGCAGCCGTCCAACCCCTATTTCGGCCAGACCGTCATCGTCACCAAGAACATCGAGGCCCGCGACAGGGTGAAAAGCGCCCTCGAGAAGATGCTGCGCGAGGATTTTGTCGGCACCGACGCCTTGGTCAAGACACTGGAACTCGGCCCTCCCGTCGGCCGGCCGGTGCAATATCGCGTCAGCGGTCCCGATACCCAGATGGTGAGGACGCTGGCGCAACAGCTGGCCGGCGTCATCTCGGCCAACCCGAAACTCGACGCGCCGACCTTCGACTGGAACGAACCCTCCCGGGTCCTGAAAGTGGACGTGCTGCAGGACAAGGCGCGCCAGCTCGGCGTCACCTCTTCGGCCATTTCCAACGCCCTGAACAGCGTTGTCGGCGGAGTCACCATCACCCAGGTGCGCGACGCCACCTATCTCATCGACGTCATCGTGCGCTCACGCGAGGCCGAGCGCGGGTCGATCGAAACGCTGCGCAACATGCAATTGCCGACAGGCAGTGGCGAGTCGATCCCGCTCGCCGCCGTGGCCAACATCGACTACGAGCTGGAGCAACCAACGGTGTGGCGGCGCAGCCGCGTCACGACCCTCACCGTGCTTGCCGGAGTGGTCGGCGATGCGTTGCCAGCCACTGTGGTCAAGGAGCTGAAACCTTCGGTCGATGCCTTCATCGCCAAGCTGCCGGCCGGCTACGCCGTCGCCACGGGCGGATCGGTCGAGCAAAGTGCCCTGAGCCAGGGACCGATCGCCGCCGTGGTGCCGCTGATGCTGTTCATCATCGCAACCATCCTGATGATACAGTTGCAGAGCTTCCAGCGCCTGTTCCTGGTCGTTGCCGTGGCGCCACTCGGGCTGATCGGCGTGGTCGCGGCACTGTTGCCCAGCGGCGCGCCGCTCGGCTTTGTCGCCATTCTCGGCGTGCTGGCGCTGATCGGTATCCTGATCCGCAACTCGGTCATCCTGATCGTGCAGATCGAGGAGCTGGTCGCCGAGGGCAAGGACCGCTGGACGGCGGTGGTCGAGGCGACCGAGCATCGCATGCGGCCAATCGCGCTGACGGCGGCCGCCGCCAGCCTGGCGCTGATCCCGATCGCGCGCGAGGTGTTCTGGGGACCGATGGCCTATGCCATGATGGGCGGAATCATCGCCGGCACGGCGATCACGCTGCTGTTCCTGCCGGCGCTCTATATCGCATGGTTCCGCATTAAGGAGCCGAAAGACGCGGCGGCAAACGAGGTGGGGAACGATCATGTCGTTCAGGAAGGCGGCGCAGCCTAGAGCAATTCCAGGAAAAGTGTGAAACGGTTTTCCGTCCGGAATTGCGTCAAAACAAGGAGATAGAGCGGTTCTGCGTTTCCGTGAAATGATGAACCGGTCTAGGAAAGCTCACGCCGTCCGCACAAACCCATCGCTGGCCCGTAGCAGGTTGCGCGTGTAATCCTTGGTCACGCGACGCTCGACAAGATCGTCCGCCGTGAGATTCTCGACCGCCTCGCCGTTCTGCATCACCATCAGCCGCTCGCACATATGGGTGATGATGGCGAGGTCGTGACTGACCATAAGGAAGGTCAGCTTGCGCCGCCGGCGGATTTCCTCGAGCAGGTTGAGCACTTCGGCCTGCACGGACGCATCGAGTGCCGAGGTTGGCTCGTCGAGCAGCAGGATCGACGGTTCGAGGATCAGGGCGCGCGCGATCGCCACGCGCTGGCGCTGGCCACCGGAGAGTTGGTGCGAATAGCGGAACCGAAAGCCGTTGCCGAGGCCCACCTCGTCCAGCGCCCGCTGGATGCGCTTTTCGCCATCGGCAAAACCGTGGATGGCGAGCGGCTCCTGCAGCAGGCGGTCGACCGTCTGGCGCGGATGCAGCGATCCGTACGGATCCTGGAAGACCATCTGGACCTCGCGGTAGAAGGCCTTGTCACGGCGCGCGCCGAGCCGCTTGCCGCTGACGGTGATGCTGCCCGAGGCGACCGGCGTCAATCCGGCAATGGCTCGCAGCAGCGTCGACTTGCCGGATCCGGATTCGCCGACCAGCCCGAAGGATTCTCCCGACTGGACGTCAAGGCTGACGCCCTTCAGGGCGCGGAAGCGGTCGAAAAGGACTTCCAGCCTGTCGACGACCAAGGCCGCGCTCATGCCGCCCACTCCGGCTTGCGGTCGAGCACCGGCAACGGGTGACGGTCGTCGTCGATCCTGGGCATGCAGTTGAGCAGACCGCGTGTATAGGGATGCTGTGCATGGCCAAGCTCCGACGCCTTTAGCTGCTCGACCACCTTGCCGGCATACATGACGATGACGCGGTCGCAGAAGGATGAGACCAGGCGCAGATCATGCGAGATGAAGATCAGCCCCATGCCGCGCTCGCTGACCAGCTTGTCGAGGATGCCGAGCACGTCGAGCTGCACGGTGACGTCGAGCGCCGAGGTCGGCTCGTCGGCAATCATCATCTCCGGCCCGGCGATCAACATCATGGCGATCATGGCGCGTTGCCCCATGCCGCCGGAGACCTCATGCGGGTGGAGGTCGAAGACGCGGGCGGGATCGCGGATCTGCACGGCTTCCAGCATGGCCAAAGCCCGGTCTCGCGCCTCGGCCTTGCCGACCTTCTCATGTGTGCGCAGCGTCTCGACGATCTGGCGTCCGATGCTCATCACCGGATCGAGCGAATATTTCGGATCCTGCAGGATCATGGCGATTCGTTTTCCGCGCAGCGCCCGGCGTTCGCGTGGCGAGGCTGCTAGAAGATCGATGCCGTCGAAGGCAAGCTTTTTGGCCGATATCCTGGCCTGTGGCGGCGTCAGACCCATGATGGCGCGGCCGGTCTGCGACTTGCCGGAGCCGGATTCGCCGACGATGCCGAGCCGCTCGCGGCCCAGCGAGAACGTGACGCCTCGCACCGCCTCGATCAGGCCGGTGCGGGTCGGGAAGGTGACGCGCAGATCGTCGACGTCGAGAAGCGTGCTCATTGGTCACCACTCCGGGGATCGAGCGCGTCGCGAAGACCGTCGCCAAGCAGGTTGAAGCCGAGGCTGACGATGAGGATGGCGAAACCAGGCGCGCCGGCCACCCACCACTGATCAAGCACGAAGCGGCGGCCCGAAGCGATCATGGTGCCCCATTCGGGCAGCGGCGGCTGCGCGCCAAGGCCGAGGAAGCCAAGCCCGGCCGCGGTCAGGATAATGCCGGCCATGTCGAGCGTCACCCTGACGATCAGCGACGAAATACAGAGCGGCATGATATGGCGCAGCACGATGCGGAACGGCGAGGCGCCCATTAGCTGCACCGCCTTGATGTAATCGGAATTGCGCACCGTCAACGTTTCGGCCCGCGCGATGCGGGCGTAAGGCGGCCATGAGGTGATGGCGATGGCCAGCACCGCGTTCTCGATGCCGGGGCCAAGGGCGGCGACAAAGGCCAGCGCCAGGATCAGCTTGGGGAAGGCGAGGAAGATGTCGGTGATGCGCATCAGGATGGCATCGGTCCAGCCGCCGGCATAGCCGGCGACGGTGCCGACCAGCAAGCCGATCGGCGCGGCGATGATGGCCACGAGAATGACGACGTAGAGCGTCCAGCGCGAGCCGTAGAGAATGCGCGAGAGGATATCGCGGCCGAGATCGTCGGTGCCGAACCAGTGTTCGGCGCTGGGCGCCAGCAACCGTGAATTCTTGAGATCGCCGAATGTCGGCGAATAGGGCGCCAGCACGCCGGCAAGGGCAGCGATGACCAGCAAGGCAATGATGATGAGCAGGCCGAGAAAAGCCAGCCGGTTGGCGGAAAAGCGCCGCCACGCCACATAAGCGCGGCCGAGCCTTGCCTGCATGCGCGACGCCGGTCGCTCGCTGAGCAGCCAGTCACGACGACTTTGCATGGCCTGTGTACTCATCCTGTCTTCGTCCTCGGATCGAGCACGCGGTAGAGCAGATCGGACAGGAGATTGATGCCGATGAAGACCGAGCCGATGACGATGGTGCCGCCGAGCACCGCGTTCATGTCGGCGTTCTGCAGCGAGTTGGTGATGTAGAGGCCGATGCCCGGCCAGGAGAACACGGTCTCGGTCAGCACCGAGCCTTCAAGCAACCCGGCATAGGACAGCGCAATCACGGTCACCATCGGCACGGCGGCGTTGCGCAGCGCGTGGCCCCAGATGATGCGGGTTTCCGACAGACCCTTGGCGCGCGCGGCGACGATGTATTCCTGCGCCAGTTCGTTGAGCATGAACGAGCGCGTCATGCGGCTGATATAGGCGAGCGAGAAATAGCCGAGCAGCGAGGCCGGCAGGATGATGTGCCGGAAGGCGTCGTAGAACACATCCCACTGCCCCTGCATCGCGGAGTCGAGAAGATAGAAGCCGGTGATCGGCGTGAAGGTGTATTCGTAAACGACGTCGAGCCTCGCCGGGAAGGCCACCCATTGCAGCTTGGCATAGAACAGGACGAGCCCAAGCAGGCCGAGCCAGAAGATCGGAACGGAATAGCCGATCAGGCCAATGATGCGCACGATCTGGTCGATAAGGCTGCCACGCTTCACCGCCGCCAGCACGCCAAGCGGCACGCCGAACAGAGCGCCGATCAGCGTTCCCAAGGTTGCTAGTTCCGTTGTTGCCGGAAGGGCGCGGCGAATGTCGGTCATGACAGGGTTGGTGGTCAGCACCGAGGTGCCGAAATCACCGTTCAGGGCATTTTTCACATAAATGTAGAACTGCTCGACCAACGGCAGGTCCAGGCCCATTTCGCGGCGCGTGCGCTCGACGACACTGACAGGGGCGCGATCGCCGAGCACCGCCAGCACTGGGTCGATCGGAATGACCCGGCCGATGAAGAATGTCACCGCGAGAAGACCAAGATAGGTCGTTACCGCGATGACCAGGAAGCGGCCGATCGCCGACGCAATGGCGACGGCGCGGGCGCCGCGGCGCCCGCCCTCGTTTTCAATCGCGCTCATTTGGCGCGTCCGCTGGGATTACTCTTTCGAGACCGGCCCGACGAAGTTGGTGTCGAAGCTCGGGCCGAGCGCGAAGCCCTTGAGGTTCTTGCGCAGTCCGGCGACTTCCAGCTGCTGGTGAATGATCACGAAGGGGCTTGTGTCGAGGATCTTCTGCTGCAGATCCTTGTACATGTCCGCGCGCTTGCCCGAATCCTTCTCCAGCAGAGCCGCTTCCGTCTCCTTGGTCAGATCCGGAATGTCCCAGGCATTGCGCCAGGCGAGTGTGTGGGACTTGCCGGCATCCGAATTGTCCGGGTTCGAGGCAAAGGTCTGGGCGTTGGAGTTCGGATCAAAATAGTCCTGGCCCCAATTGCCGATGTAGATGTCGTGGTTGCGGGCGCGGTACTTGGTCAGCGTCTGCTTGCCGTCGCCGGGAATGATCTCCAGTTTGATGCCGGCTTGGCCCAGCGTCTGCTGGATCGATTCCGCCATACCGGTGGTCGGCTGGCCGGTGCGCACATCCATGGTCACGCTGAAGCCGTCCGGCAGGCCGGCCTTGGCCAGCAGTTCCTTGGCCTTGGCGACGTCGAGCTTGAACGGATTGTCGTCCATGGCGCCGAGGTCACCCTTGGGCAGGAAGGACTGGTGGATTTCGCCGATGCCCTTGAGGATGGTCGAGCTCAGGGCATCATAGTCGACCAGATACTTGAAAGCCTGGCGAACCTCGGGCTTGGCGAGGTTCGGGTTCTTCTGGTTGAGGCTGATGTAGTAGACCGTGCCTTTCGGCGCGCTGGTGGTCGTCAGCTTGTCATTCTTGGCGATGGCGTCGAGATCGTTCGGCTCGAGGTTGCGAGCAACGTCGATGTCGCCGGCTTCGAGCGCCAGGCGCTGGGCCGAGCTTTCCTTCATGTTGCGGTAGATGACGCGGGCAAGCTTGGCCTTGTCGCCGTGGTAGTTGTCGTTGCGTTCCATGACGACTGCTTCGTTGGCGCGCCATTCGCGCAGCTTGTAGGCGCCCGAGCCGGCATAGCCGGTCTTCAGCCAGGCGTTGCCGAAGTCATTGTCATATTTGTAGTCGGCGGTGGGCGCTGCCTTGACGACGTGCTCCTTGACCAGCTTGCTGTCGACGACCGAGGCGACCGTGGCCGACAGACAGTTCAAGACGAAGCTCGGCGCATAGGCCTTGTCGACGGTGAACTGGAACGTGGTGTCGTCGACGGCCTTGGCCTTGTCGGCAACGTTGTCGCCGCTGATGCCGAACTGTTCGATGATGAAGGCCGGGCTCTTGTCCAGCTTGACGACGCGCTCGAACGAATAGGCGACATCGGCCGCCGTGATCGGATTGCCCGAGGCGAACTTCAGGCCAGGCTTGAGCTTGAATGTATAGGTCAGCCCATCGTCGGAAACAGTCCAACTGTCGGCGAGATCAGCCTTGACCTTGGATGTATCGCTGAGGTCGAGCCTGACAAGCAGGTCATAGGTGTTGCCGGTAACTTCGGCGGTCGACAGCTCGAAAGCCTCGCCCGGATCCATGGTGATGATGTCGTCGATGGCAAAGCCCTCGACCAGCGTGTCGGCGGGCGTGACGGCGAAGGCAGGTGCAACGCCAATGAGCAGCGCGGACATCGCCGCGCCCGCAAGCAAGGTACGAGAGCGTAGTGCAAACTTTTCCATCATCATGGTGACTGTTCCCTTTTTTGTTGGTTATTGACCTGAGTTCCCGGCTCAGGGCTGCACAATTCTTTTCGGGGCTTGACGACGGCCCTCTGACCTTAACGTCGCGTTTTTTGTCCAGTTGGTCAACACCATAGCCGGCGACTTTCAAGCCGGCAACGAGCATTTTCAAGACAACGCATTGAACCCGACTGGGCGGCGGTGAGTCGATGCACAAGCAAGCTAATCAGCGCGGCCGATCGGGAAAAATCTGCTAATATCAGAACTACTTAAGCACCGCGACCAGATCGGCGTCCGGAAAGCAGGTGGCGGGACGGCCGTTCTTGGCCTGCCATATGCCGATCGAGCGGCGCGTCTTGAAGCCGGGCAAGCCATCGGCACTGCCGACATCGTAGCCCTTGGCTTCGAGCGACCGCTGCAGTGCCGCGATGTCGGACCGGAAAAGGCCACCGACAGCGCCCCAGCCGCCCGAAAAATTGCTGTCGCCATGCGCGATGCGATCGGCGGCGTGGGCAATGAACAGGCCATAGAGATCGCTGTTGTTGTATTCCTTGATCACGTAGAAATTGGGCGTCACGACGAAGGCCGGGCCACTGCGGCCGGCCGGCATCAGCAGAAAACCCTCGGCCTTCAATTCGCTTGCCGGAAACGGCTTGCCGTCGACGCGCTTGATGCCCATCGCCGCCCATTGCGCGATCTTCTTGCCTTGGTCCGGCCCCTCAAGCGAGCAGGAGACAGCCGACGGCACCGTCACCTCAAAACCCCAGCCGCGCCCCTTCACCCATCCATAGTGGTCGAGATAGTTGGCGATGGAGGACAGCGTGTCCGGCACGGAATTCCAGATGTCGGCCCGGCCGCCGCCACTATAAGCCACCGCGTGCTTCAGGAATGACGTCGGCATGAACTGCGGCTGGCCGAGCGCGCCCGCCCAGGACGACTTCATCGCGCCGACAGGGGCCAGCCCACGCTCTACGATCTCCAGCGCGGCAAGCAACTCGGTGCGATAAAACTCTTTCTTGGTCGACATGAATGCCTTGGTGCCCAGCACCTCGAACGCATCGTAAGGCATCTTGGCGGCGCCGAAGCCGGTCTCGCGGCCCCAGATCGCCAACAGGATCTCGCCCGGCACGCCAAACCGCTTCTCGATCGCGGCCAGCGTGCTTGCATTGGCGGTCGCGCGCGCCCTGCCGCCAGCGACGACGGCACCGATGGTCTTTTCCGCGAAATAGGCACCCGGCGAACCGAACTCGGCCTGATGCTGCTTCTGCGGCGTCGTCGGCTTCTCGCCCGGCAGCACCAGATCGGGCAGTTTGAGGTTCGGCCTGATACCGTCGAATGCGGCATCGAAAGTCTTCCTGGAAATGCCCTTCGCCTTGGCTTCCGGCCAGAGGTCGCTTTGCAGCCAGCTTCGGAACTGGTCGTCGATCTTCGCGGCGGAGGCGGGACCGGCAAGCGCCACAGCCGCAAAAGCAAGACAGAGCAGGACAAGGGCAGACTTCAAGGAGGCAAGTCTCATCTGCATCGGGTGTCCGCCAATGTCGTCAAAACGCCGTCCGCGACCGCAATGCCGCGGCCAGCGTTCCCTCGTCGAGATAATCGAGTTCCCCGCCAACCGGCACGCCATGCGCCAGCCGCGTCACCTTGATGTCGAATCCGGATAACTGGTCAGTGAGGTAATGCGCGGTCGTCTGGCCCTCGACCGTCGCGTTGACGGCGAGGATGATCTCCTTGACCTCGCCGCCGGCGACACGGTCGACCAGCGAGCGGATGTTGAGCTGCTCGGGGCCGATGCCGTCCAGTGGCGATAGCGTACCGCCGAGCACGTGGTAGCGCACATTCATGGCGGCCGCGCGTTCGAGCGCCCACAGGTCGGAAACATCCTCGACGATGATGAGCGTGCCGGCATCGCGGCGCGGGTCGGTGCAGATCATGCAGGGATCGGAAGTGTCCACGTTGCCGCAAGTCGAGCAGATGCGCACCTTTTCAGCCGCCTCGGCCATTGCGGCGGCGAGCGGCGACAATAGCTGCTCCTTCTTCTTGATCAGGTGAAGGGCAGCGCGCCTGGCTGAACGGGGACCAAGCCCCGGCACCTTGGCCAGGAGCTGGATCAGGCGTTCGATTTCGGGACCGGCGATTCGCTTCGACATCGCACCGGTTTAGGATTTTTCCGCGCGCTTTGGAACATGCCGGGCAGGACCATCGTGACGGCCCTGCCCGCACTTTATTCCTGCAGCGGCCGGCTCTGGCTGGCGATCATCGCGCCGATCGCATCGGTGTTTTCGGGCGTCGCTTCAAAGGCCATTGACGCCTGCTGCTGCGAGGCAGCCGGGAACGGTATCGTTCGAGGCTGCAAATTGCCACCAAAGCGGGCCGCGTCAGGCTCCTGCATGGGCTCCTGCATCGCTATCAGCGTTTCCCTGGCGGGCTTCGACCGTGGCTGGATGGAAGCGGTCGTGTAGACAGGCTCGACTGTCGTCGCCCTGGCAGCAGTGGCCTTGGCCACCGGAGCCGGCGCGGCGGAGGCCACGAGTACGGGAGGCGCCGCGGGTTTCGACACCGTCGGTGCCGCGTAGGCAACCGCGACCTGCGGCTCATCCGGCAAAGGCTGCCAATTGCGGCCGCGCTTCTCGTAGAAGGCATTGCCGCCGGCGACCATCGTGTAATGCATGTTCTTGTAGGGGAAGCGAAGACCCGCGGTGTGGAAATACATCGTGTTCTTCAGCCTGGTCTGCCGCTCGCCCTTCAGCACGGCATCGGCGGCCTCCTCGACATCCGGCAACGCCCGCGAATTCATCGGTCTTGTCATGACGCCGGGCGCGAACTGCCCGGGCTCGCCAACGACCTCGCATATGGTGCTGCCATGCTGGCCGGATCGCAGCCGGTTCATGACCACCGTGCCAACGGCAATCATGCCGTCCCGGCTCGAGCGGTTGGATTCGAAGAACATGGCGCGCTCCAGGCACTCCTTGTCCTTCGGTGTGTGGCTGTAGGCCCGCGAACTCAGGAAGCTCGGCGTGATGGCGCTGGTCAGGCTCGCGACGGACATACCGTGCGACGTGGTCTGACTGCAACCGGCCAAAAACAGCGGGGAGGTGACGACACCGAGCAACAGCGGCGTCTTCCAACGCGTGGCGATCAACAAGTAACCCTCATTTCAATGCCCGCCCCCAGGCTGCGGCAAGAATGAGACACTTTCGGGCAAAAAGATGGCTAAAGTGTTATTAATTGCAGAGAGTGCTCAAATTGGCACAGTTCAGCGGCAAAAACCCGATTACCGCGCGACCCGCGCCACGGCGGACAGCCCAGGTTCGACCTCTTCGAACTCCTCCGAGAACAGTCCGCGAATCAGAAACAGCGCCCGCGCATCGCGCGCTTTCGGCGCGATCTGCTCCGGCCAGCCGCTGGCTATGAATTCCGCCTTGGTGAAGTCCGGCATTGCCAGGCAAGCCACTTCCAGGAAATGGGCGATCTCCAGTACGACCTCACGCTCATCCTTCGAAAGAGCAGACATGCCGGATTCGATCGACGGGCGATGGACGAAATCCTCGAAGAGATTGAAATAGCCATTGATGCCGACGAGATCCACGCCCTCGTCACATTCCGCCAGAATTTCAAGGATCTCGTAGATCCTGTTGCGGATCCGCTGCTCGATCAACCTGTCCGACGGCTCTTCGATCACAGGCCTGGCGCCATGGCTAGAAAGGCAGTTTCATTCCAGGCGGTATCGGCAATCCGGCGGTCAGCGCCTTGGTCTTTTCCTGCATGATCTGCTCGACCTTGACCTTGGCGTCATTATGGGCGGCAAGCAAGAGGTCCTCCAGAATCTCGACCTCGTCCTCCTTGAACAGGGACGGATCGATCTTCAGCGACTTCATCTCGAATTTTCCGGTGAGCGTCACCACCACCAGGCCGCCGCCGGCCTGACCGGTGGCTTCCAGCGTGGCGATCTCGTCCTGCATGGCCTGGAACTTGGCCTGCATTTCCTTTGCCTTGCCCATCAGGCCGAGAAGATCTTTCATCGCGCGTTCCTTTGCGATTGATGCTGTTTAAATTTCGTCGTCGTCCGCCGCCGGCTCGACCGGCAGATCGGCTTCGTCACTGTCCACGTCGGGTGCGTCGGGAATACGCACGTCGATGATCTTGGCGCCGGGAAAGCGGGCGAGGATGGCGGCGACGGTCGGGTCGCTCTTGGCATCGAGAAAAGCGGTCTCGCGCTTTGCCGTTTCCATCTGGGCCAGGGTCTGGCCGCCCTCCTCCTTCGACAGCGACACCAGCCAGTTGCGACCGGTCCAGGCCCGCAGCTTGGTCGTCAGGTCGTTGAGCAGCATCTTGGGCGCATCGTCAGTCAGGTTGACGTCGATGCGGCCAGGCTCGATGCGCACGAGGCGCATGCAGCGCTTGACCAGAACCTTGAAGGCGATGTCGCGCTGCGCATCGGCAAGGGCCACGATGTCGGCCAGCGACTTTACCGTCACTTGCGGCGTTTCCGGCACCGGCTCGCGCGGCGCCACAAAGGCGGCGGGGGCAGGCACGGCCTCGACCAGCCGCATGGCCTGAGCGCCGCCCGCCCCCGTGGGCATGCGCGTCTGCGCCACCGCGCTGGCGCCGCCGCCATTGCCCGGACTTGCCGGCGCACCGTTCGAACGCGGTGTAGCGCCTGGCGCGGAGTATCCGCCGTCCAGGGATTTCAGCGCTTCGTCCAAGGTCGGCAGGTCAGCGGCATGCGCAAGCCGGATCAGCACCATTTCGGCGGCACTCACCGGCCGGTTGGAGGACTGCACCTCCGGAATGCCCTTCAACAGCATCTGCCAGGTCCGGGACAGCACCCTGACTGACAGGGCCCTGGCGAAATCGGCGCCGCGCTGCCGCTCGTCCTCGGAGAGCGAAGCGTCGTCGATGGCGGCCGGCACGAAGCGCAGGCGGGTGACGAGGTGATTGAACTCGGCAAGATCAGTCAGCACCGCGGCCGGATCGGCGCCGGTGTCGTATTGCGCGCGGAACTCCCCAAGTGCCGCCGCCACGTCGCCCTTCATCACATGCTCGAACAGGTCGACGATGCGGGCGCGGTCGGCGAGCCCAAGCATGGCCCGCACCGCTTCGGCAGTCACGGTGCCGCCGCCATGGGCGATCGCCTGGTCGAGGATGGAGAGCGAATCGCGCGCCGAGCCTTCCGCCGCGCGAGCGACCATGGCCAGCGCGTCGTCGTCGACAGAAATGCCTTCCTTGGCCGAAATCGAGGCGAGATGCGCGACCAGCGCGCTGGCATCGATGCGCCTGAGATCGAAGCGCTGGCAGCGCGACAGCACAGTGATCGGCACCTTGCGGATTTCGGTGGTGGCGAAGATGAATTTGACGTGCGGCGGCGGCTCTTCAAGCGTCTTCAGCAGGCCGTTGAAGGCCTGGGTGGACAGCATGTGCACTTCGTCGATGATGTAGACCTTGTAGCGCGCCGAGACCGGCGCATAACGAACGCGCTCGATGATGTCGCGGATGTCGTCGATGCCCGTGTGCGAGGCCGCGTCCATCTCGATGACATCGACATGGCGGCCTTCCATGATCGCCTGGCAGTGCTCACCCAGCACGGCAAGGTCGACGGACGGTTGGTCGACAGTGGCGGTCTTGTAGTTGAGCGCACGCGCCAGGATGCGCGCCGTGGTCGTCTTGCCAACACCTCGGACGCCGGTGAGCATCCAGGCCTGGGCGATGCGGCCCGTGGCAAAGGCATTGGTGAGCGTGCGGACCATCGGCTCCTGGCCGATCAGTTCGGAGAAGTTCGAGGGACGATATTTGCGCGCCAGAACGCGATAGGCGACGGCCTTTTCGGTCCCAGAATTTCCGGCTTCGCTCATTCGCCGTAAAGCTCCAAGGGCCGCGAGTAGTTGCGGCCGATTCCTGCGCATAGTTTCGCTCGCACGGCTTGGCGCCGTCAATGTCGCGAGAGAAAGGCGAAGAGGTGGGAGGCTGGAACAATGACCCGTTCCGGGCTCGTTAGGGCTGCTTCCTTCCGGACCTGACCCGGTTGGCGAGTGGATCGTCCACCACCAACCTCCCGGCCCCCATATCGGCAATTCGGCGATGAATTGCAAGTGCGCTCGAGAATCAACGCACCAAAGCGTGAGGGGCTAATGATTCGCTTGCAGCCCCCTTGCCGCCGCTCTAGCGTTCGTGAGTTTGAGGAAACAACAAAATCGAGGAAACGCCAATGCTGCCTGGCCTGAAGGCCGGATTCACGCTGGATGCCCGCCTGGAAACGGATAGCGAGCAGTTGATGTGGCTGGGGCTGTGCGAATTGCGGGTGATGAACGACCGCCGCTGGCCCTGGTTGCTGCTGGTGCCGCAGCGGCCCGGCGCGGAAGAAATCCACGACATGACGCCGCTTGACCAGGCGATGCTGACTTTCGAGACCAATATGGTGGCACAGGCACTGAAAAAGGTGACCGGCTGCACGAAGATCAATACCGGGGCGCTCGGTAACATCGTGCGCCAGTTGCATATCCATGTCATCGCGCGTTCGGAAGGCGACGCCGGCTGGCCCGGCCCGGTCTGGGGACACGGCATGCGCGAGCCGTATCAGGGGTCCGACATCAGACGGTTTGCCGAAACGATCAAGGCGGCGTTATAAGCCTGTCCCGTGTCCACCTGAAAGCCGTCCGAGTCCCAATGAGCTTCCGCCTGTTTGACGCGCCTTTGCGCGAGCCGAGCCAGTTCGTCGGCTTCGCCGGCAACATGATCGACCGCCAGTCCGAGAACCGCGCCGATGATTCCGTTGAAAAGGCGCTTGCCGACCCTTCGGCGCGGCTCCTGCTGATGCGCGATGGCAGGCTCTACCTGAAGCTCGGTGATGGCGGCCTCGACCCCTGGTTCGGCGCCAGCGAGAGCGAGCTTTTCAAAGCGCTCCTGGACCAGGGTGTCCTGCTCGGCTTTTCGGAAACCGGCCCAGTTCTGGCCGTGCCGGCCGGCATCGATCCCGAGCAGCTTCCGGAAACGATCAAGGCCATCGACTACCGCTCTGTCTACATGCAGGGCCTGATCGACGAGGCAGCGGCTGGCGCGATGGCGCAAGGGGCGGCACTTCTGGCCTGGCATGTCAGCCATCGCTTCTGCAGCAAATGCGGTACGCAATCGCAGATGCGGGCGGGCGGCTACAAGCGCCACTGCCCGAATTGCGGCACGGAGCATTTTCCGCGCACCGATCCGGTGGCGATCATGTTGACCGCGACCAGCGAGAAGTGCCTGCTCGGCCGGGGCCGGCATTTCGGGCCGGGCATGTACTCGGCGCTTGCCGGCTTTATCGAACCGGGCGAGACGATCGAAGCGGCCGTGCGCCGCGAGACGCTGGAGGAAGCCGGCATCAGGCTTGGCCGCGTCGTCTATCACGCCAGCCAGCCATGGCCCTTCCCCTATTCATTGATGATCGGCTGTTTCGGTGAGCCGCTCAATGACGACATCCAGGCCGACCTCAACGAACTGGAGGACTGCCGCTGGTTTTTTCGCGACGAGGTTCGCTTGATGCTGGCCAAGGAACACCCCGGCAATCTGGTCACGCCACCGAAAGGCGCCATTGCGCATCATCTGATCCGCGCCTGGGTCGACAGCGAATAATCAGGGCATTGCAGGAGCAGGCAAATGATCCGTCACACCGTCGTCTTCACGCTGAAGCATCCGACGCATTCGCTGGAGGAAAAGCGTTTCCTCACCGATGCCAAGCGAATCCTCACAGCGATAAAGGGCGTCACGCATTTCGAGCAGCTGCGGCAGATCAGCCCCAAGAACGACTATCACTTCGGCTTCTCGATGGAGTTCGCCGACCAGGCCGCCTATACGAGATACAATGACCACCCCGACCATGTCGCTTTCGTGCGCGACCGCTGGGTTCCAGAGGTCGAGAAATTTCTCGAAATCGACTATGTGCCCCTGGGCTCGATTATCTAATCCGCCACTTTCCACTGTTCGCGCGACTCGCTGGCCGGATAGACGCCGAGTATCCGCACCTCGCGCGAGAAGAAGCGAAGCTCCTCCAGCGCCAGCTTGACCAGCGGGTCATCGGGATGGCCCTCGATATCAGCGTAGAACAGCGTCGCCGTGAAGGCCCCCAGTTGATAGCTCTCCAGCTTGGTCATGTTGATACCGTTGGTGGCGAAGCCGCCCATCGCCTTGTAGAGCGCGGCCGGCACGTTGCGGACACGGAAGATGAAGGTCGTCATCATCTTGACCTCGGGCGAAGGACGTTCGGCCCACTGCTTGTTCTTGGTCAGCACGACAAACCGCGTGACGTTGGAGTCGGTGTCCTCGACATTCTCCTCGATGATATCGAGCCCGTAGAGCGTCGCGGCCAGCGACGGCGACAGCGCGGCCATCGTGCGGTCCTTGACCTCGGAGACCAGCTTGGCGGCACCCGCCGTGTCGCCCGCAACCACCGCCTTCCAGCCATTCTTGCGGATGTACTTGCGGCACTGGCCAAGCGCGTGGATATGGCTGTGCACCGTCTTGATTTCTTCGCGCCTGACGCCCGGCAACACCATCAGCTGGAAATGGATCGGCAGGAAATATTCGCCCACGATATGCAACTTCGATTCCGGCAGCAGATGGTGAATGTCGGCGACGCGCCCGGCGATCGTGTTCTCGATCGGGATCATGGCAAGATCGGCCTTGCCGGTCTCGACAGCGTTGAAGGCATCCTCGAAGGTCGGACACGGCAACGGCTCCATCGAGGGATAGACGTTGCGGCTGGCGGTGTCGGAATTGGCGCCCGGCTCGCCCTGGAAGGATATTCTGTTGGTTTTTTCAGGCATGGCCAAGTCTCGGATTGAGGGATGAACGGATTATATCAGGCCGCAAGGATTGTCCTGGCGCGCTCCAGGTCTTCCGGCGTGTCGACCCCGAGCGGCACCGAATGAACGATCTCGGCATCGATGCGCATGCCGGCTTCCAGCGCCCGCAACTGCTCCAGCTTCTCGCGGCGTTCGAGCGGCGACGGCTTCAGCGTCACGAAACGTTCGAGCGCCGAACGGCGATACGCATAGAGGCCGATATGGTGGTAGAGCGGCCCCTCGCCCCACGGCGCCGTGGCGCGGGTAAAATACAGCGCCCGCAGCCGCGCCGGCGACAGCGGCGAGCCGACCAGCTTGACGACATTGGGATTGGTCTTTTCCGCATCGCGGACAATCTCGACGCAGAGCGTGGCGATATCCACCGCCGCGTTCTCGAAGGGCTTCAGCGCGGCGCCGATGTCCCGGGGGTCGATGGTCGGCAGGTCGCCTTGCACATTGACGATGGTTTCCACTCTGCTGTCAGGGTCGAGCGCGGTCAGCGCTTCGAAGATACGGTCGGAACCCGATTCGTGATCCATGCGCGTCATCACCGCCTCGAAGCCATGCGCGCGCACCGCTTCCGCCACACTTTGGGTATCGGTTGCGACCACCACCCGGCCAAGGTCGGCCTCGGCGGCGCGGCGCGCGACATGCACGATCATCGGGGCTCCGGCGATGTCGGCCAGCGGCTTGCCCGGAAGGCGGGTGGAGGCCATGCGGGCCGGGATCAGGATGAGCGTGGACATGAGGACAGCAGGCGTTTGAAAAGAGAAGGGGAAAAGTGGCAAAAGGTCTCACTGGAAGCGCCCTTATAGGTGTTGCAACGCCCGAGCAAAAGACCTAGTTTCCGCCCGATTTGACCGGCCCGGCAGGGTGGGTCACGATACCGACGGACGGAGTGGACGGATCAGTCCGCCGGAAAAGGGAGCCTGGGGCGTATGGACTCTTTCGAAATCAACAAGCTGATCGGCGGACTGCTCGGAACTTGTTTCGTCGTCTTCTCGGTTGGCCTGGTGTCCGACGCGCTGTTTGCCTCTCCCGCCCCGGAAAAGCCGGGCTTCGCGATCGAGGTCGCCGAGCCCGCGGAAGGCGGCGGGGCCGCACCCGCCGCCGAGGCCAAGCCGATTGCCGATCTGCTGGCTACCGCCAATGTCGAAGCGGGCGCTGCCGTCTTCAAGAAATGCCAGGCTTGCCATTCCGGCGAGAAGGGCGGTCCGAACAAGGTCGGCCCGGACCTGTGGGACCTCGTCGACCGTCCCGTGGCCGAGCACGAAGGCTTCGCCTATTCGGCCGGCATGAAGGAATTCTCCAAGGGCGGCGCCGAGAAGTGGACCTATGACAACATCAACCACTTCATCACCTCGCCGAAGAAATTCGTGAAGGGCACGGCAATGGGCTTCGCCGGGCTGGCGAAGGATGAGGACCGCGCCAACGTCATCGCCTATCTGCGCACGCTGTCGGACAATCCGAAGCCGCTGCCGACACCCGGCAAGTCGGCCGATGCAAGCGCCCCCGCCAAGCCCGCGGACGCTGCCGCGCCGGCAAAGCCAGCGGCAGGCGCCGCTCCGGCAGCCCCTGCCCCAGCCGCACCAGCCCCTGCTGCGCCCGCGGCTCCAGCGCCAGCGGCCCAGTAACCAAATTGTAATGGACATATCCTTGAAAAAGCCGGGTTCAGCCCGGCTTTTTTGTTAGGAAAAATGCGCATGCGGCGACAAAGCCGGGTCGCGCCGGTTTTCATGGGCGTCAAATCATCTAGATTGTCCGCTGACGGGGCATCGCAAAGAGGAAAACGCATGACGGTTGGCCGGACGCTTCTCAGATCAGTGCTTGTCGCGGCCACATTGGCCGCCGGTCTGCAGGCGGCTTTCTCCGACGAATGGCGCACCACCTCCTCGCTGATCGGCGAGTCCAAATACGGCGACAATTTCCAGCACTACGACTACGTCAATCCGGATGCCCCTAAGGGCGGCACGCTGAACAGCGTGATCATTGGCACCTTCGACAACTTCAATCCTTATATCGTGCAGGGATCGGCCGCTGCCGGCCTCGTCGCGTTTGGCGGCGGCCTGCTCTATGATACGCTGATGGATCAAGCGACCGACGAAGGCAGCACCAGCCACCCGCTGATCGCCGACGCCTACAAATATCCGGCCGATTATTCGTCGGCGACATATCGGCTCGATCCGCGCGCGAAATGGCACGATGGGCAGCCGATCACCACCGATGACGTGATCTGGTCGTTCCAGGTGCTGAAGGCCAACAGCCCGCTCTACAGCCGCTATTTCGAGAACGTCACCGAAGCGGTTGCGATCTCCGACCGCGAGGTCGAGTTCCATTTCAACCAGAAGGGCAACCGGGAACTACCGAAGATCCTCGGCGATCTCGTGGTGTTGCCGAAACATTGGTGGGAAGGCACGGACGCCAACGGCAAGAAGCGCGACATCACCAAGCCGACGCTGGAAATCCCGCTCGGCTCCGCCGCCTACAAGATCGCCAGTTTCAAGCCGGGCTCGGAAATCGTCTGGCAGCGCGTACCCGATTATTGGGGCGCCAAGGTGCCTGTAAAAATCGGCCGCGAGAATTTCGACACCCAGCGGTTTCGCTATTTCCTCGACGACAACGCGGCGTGGCAGGCCTTCACCAAGGGCGGCTTCGAGGATTTCCACGCCGAGGTACGCGCCCAGCGATGGGCGGTCGAGTACACTTTTCCGGCCATCAGATCAGGGGACGTCATAAAGAAGGAATACCCAACGACGTCACCGGAACCCATGCAAGCCTACGTCATGAACACGCGGCGCCCGCTGTTCCAGGATGTCCGTGTGCGTCAGGCATTGACCTACGCCTATGACTTCGAGAGCATGAACCGAACCATCTTCTTCGGCGCTTATACGCGCACGGACAGCTACTTCGAAGGCGGAGACCTGGCCTCAACCGGACTGCCACAAGGCAAGGAGTTGGAAATCCTGCAGCCATTCCGAGACAAGCTGCCTCCGGAACTGTTCACGCAGGAATTCAAACTGCCTGTCTATGACACGCCGCAATCAGGGCGCGAGAATTTGCGCAAGGCCTACGACCTCTTCAAGCAAGCCGGCTGGATCAATCAGGCCGGGAAGCTGGTGAATGCAAAGACCGGCGAAGTCTTCAAGATCGAATTTCTTGGCAATGACCCAATCGACGAACGCATCGCCTCGCCTTTCATAGACAATCTAAGGCGCCTCGGCATCGATGCAACGCTGCGCATCGTCGATGACAGCCAGTACACAAACCGCACGCGTGCGTTCGATTTCGACATGTTGGCTGTTGCGAGTTTTGCGCAGTCCAATTCGCCCGGCAACGAACAGCGGGACTTCTTCAGTTCGACCGCGGCTGACAGGTCAGGGTCTCGCAATCTCTCCGGGATCAAGAATCCTGTCGTCGACGCGCTGATCGACCGTGTGATCTTTGCCACCGACCGTGACGACTTGCTGGCTGCGACCCATGCACTCGACCGGGTGCTGCTGTGGAATTACTACATGGTCCCGCAATGGCATCTGGGAAAGGTCCGGGCTGCATACTGGAACAAATTCGGCATACCAGAGAAACAACCCACCTATCGGGGCGTCGACCTCGATTCCTGGTGGATCGACCCGGACAAGGAAAAGGCGCTGGCAGCCAAGTACAAGGGCGTCAATTGATGGCGGTTCTGCCCCGCCGCGATTTCCTCACCTTGAGCGCAGCGGCTGCCGCGACAGCGCTATTGCCCGGCCGAGCCTTCGCGGACGTTGCGACCGGCGTGAAGCTGCACGGGCTGTCCGCCTTCGGCGACCTCAAATACAAGCCGGATTTCGCCCATTTCGACTATGTCAACGTCGATGCGCCACCCAGCGGCATCTTCAACTTCGCTCCGCCGAACTGGCACTACAATCAGAATACGCAGACCTTCAACACGCTGAATTCCTTCACCGAAAGGGGCGATGCGCCGCCGCGCATGGAGATGTGTTTCGATGCGCTGATGGTATCTGCGCTCGACGAGCCCGACGCTGTCTATGGCCAGATCGCCGATGGCGTTACGCTTTCGGACGATCGCAACAGCTTCACGTTCTCGCTGCGTCCCGAAGCGCGCTTTCACGACAGTACGCCGCTGACGGCCGAGGACGTCGCCTTCACCCTGAAGCTCTACAAGGACAAGGGCCACCCGGACCTGTCGCTGTCCCTGACGCATCTGGTCGACGCCGTCGCCATCGACAACCGGACGCTGCGGCTGACCTTTTCCGGCAAGCAGTCCGCCCGCACTGTCCTCAACGTGGTGGAGTTCCCGATCCTGTCGAAGGCTTTCTACACGGCCAATCCGTTCGACAGCTCGCAATTGAACCCGCCGCTGGGCTCCGGCGCCTACAAGGTCGGGCGTATCTCGGCCGGTGCGTGGATCGAATATGAGCGCGTCGCGGACTACTGGGGCCGCGATCTTCCGGTCAATCGCGGCCAGAACAATTTCGATATCATCCGCATCGAGTTCTATCAGAACCGCACCGCCGGTTTCGAAGCCTTCAAAAAGGGCGAGATCACCTACCGCGAGGAATTCACCTCACGCGTCTGGGCGACCGCCTACGATTTTCCCGCGTTCACTGAAGGCAAGGTGATCAAGAAAGAGTTCCCGGCCGAGAAAAGACCTTCCATGCAGGGCACCGCCGTCAATCAGCGGCGCGAGCAGTTTCGCGATGCGCGCGTGCGCCAGGCGATCGCGCTCTGCTTCGACTTCGAATGGACGCGGCGCAATTTCTTCTACGGCTCCTACGAGCGCTCGCAATCCTGCTTCGAGAAATCGGATTTTCGCGCCGAGGGACCGCCCTCGCCGCAAGAACTGGCCCTGCTTGAGCCATTGCGCAGCCAGCTTCCGGCCGAAGTCTTTGGCGAGGCCGTGACCCAGCCCGCATCCGACGGCTCCGGCCGCGACCGCAAGCTGCTCGGCCAGGCGGCAAAGCTTCTCGCCACGGCCGGCTGGAAACGGTCCGGCGACTTTGTCGTCAACGACAAGGGCGAGAAGCTCTCGGCCGAATTCCTGGTCGACGACGACGTCTTCGTTCAGGTCTATTCGCCCTGGGTCGCCAATATGAAGGCCGTCGGCATCGACGCCACGATCCGGCTGGTGGATTCTGCGCAGTACCAGTCACGACAAGCGACATTCGACTTCGACCTGATCTCCGTTGCCTTTTCCTTCAGCGCGACGCCGACGCGCGACGACCTCGAGATATTCTTCCATTCGAAGACAGCGGCCGTCTCCGGTTCCCGCAACCTGCCGGGCACATCTGACCGGGCGATCGATTCGCTGATCGACGCGGTGGGCGCGGCAAAGGACCGCGAAAACCTGACGGTTGCGATGCGGGCGCTCGACCGGGTCTTGCGCGCGCGGCTCGATTGGATTCCAAGTTGGTTCCTGGCGAATCACCGAAGCGCCTATTGGGACATGTTCGGCTTTCCCGAACAGAAGCCCGATTTCGGCTTTCCGGTCGAGACGCTGTGGTGGTTCGACAAGGGCAAGGCGGCAAAAATTGGCAAAGCCTGACATTCTCGCGCACGCAGGACAGATGACCTGATGGGCGCCTATATACTGCGCCGCATCCTTTTGATGATCCCGACCCTGTTCGGCATCATGGCGATATCCTTCGCCGTCATCCAGTTCGCGCCGGGCGGCCCGGTCGAGCAGGTCATCGCCAAGCTGACGAACCAGGGCGGCAGCGATCGTCTGGGCGGCGGCGGCGGCGATACGGGCGGCAACAATTTTGACGTCGCCGGCGATGTGGGTTCGAAATACCGGGGCGCACAGGGCCTCGACCCGGAATTCATCAAGAAGCTCGAGAAACAGTTCGGCTTCGACAAGCCGCCGCTCGAACGCTTCGGCATGATGCTGTGGAACTATTCGCGTTTCGATTTCGGCAACAGCTACTTCCGCGATATCTCGGTGCTCGACCTGATCCTCGAGAAGATGCCGGTGTCGATTTCGATAGGGCTGTGGATCACGCTCCTCTCCTATCTGATTTCGATCCCGCTCGGCATCCGCAAGGCAGTCAAGGACGGCTCGGCGTTCGATGTATGGACCAGCGGCGTCGTCATCGTCGGTTACGCCATTCCGGGCTTCCTGTTCGGCATTCTTTTGATGATCCTGTTTGCCGGCGGTTCGTTCTGGGACTGGTTTCCGTTGCGCGGCATCGTCTCGGACAATTGGGATCAACTGTCCTGGCCGGCGAAGATCGTCGACTATTTCTGGCATATGACCTTGCCGCTCACAGCCCTGGTGCTGTCGGCGTTCGCCACGACCACGCTTTTGACCAAGAACTCGTTCCTCGAGGAAATCCGCAAGCAGTATGTGGTGACCGCGCGCGCCAAGGGCCTGTCTGAACGGCAGGTGCTCTACGGCCATGTGTTCCGCAACGCCATGCTGATCGTCATCGCCGGCTTCCCCGGCGCCTTCATCTCGGCCTTCTTCACCGGCTCGCTGTTGATCGAGAACATCTTCTCGCTCGACGGCCTCGGCCTGCTCGGCTTCAAGTCGGTGGTCGAGCGCGATTATCCGGTGGTTTTCGCCAACCTTTACATCTTTTCGCTGCTCGGGCTGTTTGTCGGGCTGCTGTCGGACCTGATGTACACCTGGGTCGATCCGCGCATAGATTTCGAACGGAGAGACGTCTGATGTCCGGGGTCGAGATCGCCGCCTCGACGACGCCGGGTCGGACAGCCAGGCCCCGGTTCTCGCCGCTCAACCAGCGCCGCTGGCAGAATTTCAAGGCCAACCGGCGTGGTTACTGGTCGCTGTGGATTTTCCTCGTCCTGTTCGTGTTGTCACTGTTTGCCGAGTTGATCGCCAACGACAGACCGCTCATCGCTTCCTACAAGGGCGAGATCCTGTTCCCTGTTCTGGTCGCCTATCCCGAAGAAAAATTCGGCGGCTTCTACGCCGTCACCGACTATCGCGATCCGGTCATCCAGGACGAGATCAATGCCCATGGCTGGACGCTCTGGCCACCGATCCGTTACTCCTACCAGACCGTCAACAACGCCATTCCCGAGGCCGCACCCGCCAAGCCTTCCTGGCGCTACGATGCCGCGACGCGTTGCAAGCAGTATCCGCAAGGTGCCGCCGACCCCAATTGCATCGTCGGCAACTGGAACTGGCTGGGCACCGACGACCAGGCCCGCGACGTGCTGGCGCGTGTCATCTACGGCTTCAGGGTCTCGGTGCTGTTCGGCCTGATCCTGACCACGGGCTCCGCGCTGATCGGCGTGGCGGCCGGTGCCACGCAAGGTTATTTCGGCGGCTGGACGGACCTTCTGTTCCAGCGTTTCATCGAGATATGGTCAGCCATTCCCGTGCTCTATTTGCTGCTGATCATCGCCGCCATCCTGCCGCCCGGTTTCTTCATCCTGCTTGGGCTGATGCTGCTGTTCTCCTGGGTGGCCCTGGTCGGGGTGGTGCGCGCCGAGTTCCTGCGCGCCCGCAATTTCGAGTATGTCAACGCGGCCCGGGCGCTCGGCGTCTCCAACCGCACCATCATGTTCCGGCATCTCCTGCCCAACGCCATGGTGGCGACGCTGACCTTCCTGCCCTTCCTGCTCTCGGGTTCGATCTCGACACTGACCTCGCTCGACTATCTCGGCTTCGGCCTGCCGCCCGGCTCGGCCTCGCTGGGTGAATTGCTCAAGCAGGCCCAGCGCAATCTCAACGCGCCGTGGCTCGGCATTTCCGGCTTCGTCGTCATTTCGCTGATGCTGTCGCTGCTGGTCTTCGTCGGCGAAGCGACCCGCGATGCCTTCGATCCGCGCAAGACGTTCAGATGAGCCAATCCCCTCTCCTCTCCGTTCGCGATCTCAGCGTCGCCTTCTCGCAAGGCGGGCGCCAGTCGATGGCCGTCGACCATGTCTCCTTCGACATAGCCAAGGGCGAGACGGTGGCGCTGGTGGGCGAGTCCGGTTCCGGCAAATCGGTCTCGGCGCTCTCGGTGCTGAAGCTTCTGCCCTATCCGACCGCCAGCCATCCGTCTGGCCAGATCCTGTTCCAGGGAGCCGACCTCCTGGCAATGAACGAGCGGCAGCTCCGGCAGGTGCGTGGCAACAAGATCACCATGATCTTCCAGGAGCCTATGACCTCGCTCAATCCGCTGCATACGATCGAGCAGCAGATCGTCGAGATCCTGAAGCTGCATCAGGGCATGGCCGACCGCCCGGCCAAGGCACGCACGCTGGCATTGCTCAACGAGGTCGGCATCCGCGAGCCACAGAAGCGGCTCGACGCCTATCCGCATCAACTGTCCGGCGGCCAGCGCCAGCGCGTCATGATCGCCATGGCTCTGGCCAACGAGCCTGAACTGCTCATCGCCGACGAGCCGACGACGGCGCTCGACGTCACCGTGCAGGCGCAGATTCTCGAACTGCTGGCGGGGCTGAAAAGCCGCAAGAACATGTCGATGCTGTTCATCACCCATGATCTCGGCATCGTGCGAAAAATCGCCGACCGCGTCTGCGTGATGACGAAGGGCAAGATCGTCGAGACCGGTCCCACGAAGGAAATCTTCGCCAATCCGCAGCATCCCTATACGAGACACCTGCTGGCCGCCGAGCCCAAGGGCAAGCCGCCCGCCGCCAACAGTGCAGCCAAGCCGGTGATGACGGGCCATGACATAAAGGTCTGGTTCCCGATCAAGAAGGGGTTTTTCCGGCGTACCGTCGACAATGTGAAGGCGGTGGACGGCATCGACATCACCGTGCGCGCCGGCCAGACGCTCGGCGTCGTCGGCGAGTCCGGGTCCGGCAAGACGACGCTCGGCCTGGCGCTGGCCAGGATGATCTCGTCGAAGGGAGTCATCCAATTCAACGGGCGTGACATCAACCAGCTCTCCTTCAACGCCATGCGGCCGCTGCGGCGCGAGTTGCAGATCGTCTCCCAGGACCCGTTCGGATCGCTGAGCCCCCGCATGTCGATCGCCGAGATCATCGAGGAAGGGCTGAAGATCCACGAGCCGAAGCTGTCGCCCGATCAGCGCGACGACAAGGTGGTCGCCGTGCTGAAGGAAGTCGGGCTCGATCCGGAGACGCGCAACCGCTATCCGCACGAATTCTCCGGCGGCCAGCGCCAGCGTGTCGCCATAGCGCGCGCCATGGTGCTCAATCCACGCTTCGTCATGCTGGACGAGCCGACCTCCGCGCTCGACATGAGTGTGCAGGCGCAGGTGGTCGACCTTCTGCGCAACCTGCAGGCAAAGCACGACCTCGCCTATCTGTTCATCAGCCACGATCTGAAGGTCATCCGGGCGCTTGCCAATGAGGTTATCGTCATGCGCAATGGCCTGGTTGTGGAAGCTGGCCCATCCGAACAAATTTTCGAACGGCCGCAGACCGACTATACTCGGGCGCTGATCTCCGCCGCCTTCAAGATCGAGACCGCGCCGGTCGGCATCGTCAGCCAGTGATTTGCATGTGATGGAACAGAAGACCGCTATGGAAAAAGGCCGTATCCTGCTTGCCGTGACAGGGTTTCACCCGCAACGCTGGCACGAATTGCTGTCGGCGGAGCGCGACGTGGTGCTGGAGCCGGACGGCGCCAAGGACCCGTCGATCACCTATGCGGTGGTATGGAAGCAGCGGCCGAACCTCTTGTCGTCGCTGCCCAACCTGCGCGCCATCTTCTCGATCGGCGCCGGCGTCGACCATATCTTCGCCGATCCAGGCCTGCCGAAGGTCCCGATCGTCAAGGTCGTCGCCGACAATCTGACCCAGTACATGACCGAGTATGTCGTCTGGCGGGTGCTCGATCATCACCGCCAGGGCCTGCTTTACCGTTTACAGCAGAAGAAGAAGGCATGGCATGATCCGCCACAGCCGCCGGCCGGCGACATTTCGGTCGGCATCATGGGCTTCGGCACGCTTGGGCGCGCGGCGGCTTCAGCGCTGCTGTCGCTCGGCTTCAAGGTCAATGGCTGGGCGCGCGGCGACAGGCCGATGACCGGCGTTTCGACCTTTGCCGGCGAGGCCGGATTGAAACCGTTCCTCAATGCCACGGACATTCTGGTCGTGCTGCTGCCCCTGACGCCCGATACGCAAGGTCTGATCAACTACGGACTGCTGAAGGAACTCAGGAAACGCAACGGCCTCGGCGGTTCGGTACTGATCAATGCCGGGCGTGGCCGCCTGCAGAAAGATGCCGATATCGTGCGCGCGCTGGACGATGGCACGCTGAAGGAGGCGAGCCTCGACGTGTTCGAGGTTGAGCCATTGCCCAAGACCAGTCCGCTATGGGGCCATCCGAAGGTGTTCGTCACGCCGCACGCGGCGGCGACCTCCGACCCCGCGCATCTGGTGCCGACGATGCTGCGCCAGATGGATGCCTTCGAGCGGGGCGAGAAGCTGCAGAACCTGGTGGACCGCGACGCCGGATATTAGCCGGGAACGCGGTTCTCACCTGGCCAGGTCCCATGCCACGAAGCATTCCTTGATCGCTCGAGTGGACGACAGTTGCAGCTTTGGCAGATCGATCTGCTCTAGAGCGTTTCATATTTTGACGGAAGCGTAACCGGCGTTTTTGAAGTAGTTCCTGCATTCGGCTGCCTCGATGGTTTCGACCAGGTGGCCGATGTGGCGCCAAGTGTCCTCGACGGTACGTTTCTTAGCTTGGCGCATCCAGTGTTT
>CALRQH020000018.1:0-134664 GCA_943370265.1 Mesorhizobium carmichaelinearum | reverse complement strand
CCTTATAGCGCCCCCGGCATTCGCACCACCTCAAAAGCCACGCGGCCGGCCGCCGAAAAATCCGCAATACGCCCTGTCGTCCACGTCGGCATAAGTGGGGAATTTTACTTCGGCACAACTGGGGAAAATTCACCCGGCATTGACAGGCGGGGGCAAATGGGCTGCATATCGAGCACTGCGGGGACAATCACCTGAAGGTTTTCGATGTCAATTTTTATCCGTCGACGGGAACCTTCAATGTCGATGGTCGGGCAGGAGAGCCCGGGAAGGGCCCTTCCGACTTCATCAAATTCGTTGAGCTCAGGACAGAGTTCAAGAACCTACGCCGCTCTGTGATACCGTTTACCGGAATGCACCCAAAAATGGCATGAAATCCCAGAGGCTTAATTGCCACGCATCTGCGTTCGAGCCGTTCCTCGTCTGTGTTTTTCAGATTCGGATCTCAGGCCATTCAAAAAAGACGCTTGGCGGATGTCGCCCCTGGCGCTCCCATTGACTTGTACCTTTGATAGAAGGCGTCGCTCCAAACGTCACCCATCGTCGATCTTCCATCAAAGAATGCCTTGTCGTGGAAGTCCACTTCCCGTGCTTTGCGAGAGATTGATCTGGAGGCGCCAACTCGTTTCCCGCTTATGTCGCCCTGCACCTCCGTATCCAAACCAAGATACTCTGCGAAACTCCTCGGCGGGCTCCCGTCGACGCTCGGAATAACGAGATCTGGGTTTAGGCCTTTTATCAAATAGCGAAACCGCCACCACTGGCGTTCGATTGTCGCATTGCGCCGCAATTCCATGTGGGGCTGCGTATGGACAAGGTGGGCCGCAGGCCTCGCGAGCGACACTATTGATTTTCGAGCCCAAGCCTTTAGCTCCGCATGATGTTCGGCGGGAACATAGTTCTGCGTGTGAACGTGTAGGCTACCGTCAGCCGGCCGCTCCCAGCTGTAAACGTACGCGGCCGCAATTTTTCGTTGAAGGCACCAGTCGCGGTACCGGCCCATCCAGATATTAAAGGCGTTGAAAATGTCTCCGTGCTCAACAATGCCGAGATAACCGAAGTTGATCGTGAGCTCGACATTCATGATCCAGCCGTTCGCGTTGGCGAAGCAGACTGCCTTGTAGAGATCCAAAAACTGATCATAGGTGATGAAATTGCGCTTTACGCGGACCCGCTTTCGTTGTCGTTCGGATCTGGCGGTGTCGTAAAGCAACGCTTCGTCTGAATCGTCCCAGATGGCGCGCTGCAACTGACTATAGAAACCGCTGCCGTAAGTTTCACCGTAAGCTGGAATCCCAGCTTCAAGGTGGGCACGAGCTCGCTCTTCGCCAGTGAGTTCATTGTCGAGTTCGGGTGTATCGGACATGATTTGTCTCCGTGCTTTTCACACGGACAGCCCGTGCGGTGACTCATAATGACCAAGGCATTCGGGTGGCAACCTTGGCCTAACAGGTCGGTCGCTGTGGATAAATTCGGGGCTGCCGCGAATCCTTCTCGCCATGTGGCGTTAAGGAGAGAAAATGCTCAACTACCAGAAGCCAAATCTACCAATTCCCCCACGCGAGGTTCTTGAACGCTTCGACGTTCACGAGCCAGTCGATACGCGCTTTCAATCATGCTCACGCTTGCTCCAGGCGGTCTGGCGCGGCCGAAAGGGTTTCGCTGTCGGCAGCTATTCGTCAGGAAAGGAAAGTGCCCGTCAGTTAGGAAGCCGTCTGGATTCTTCGGCCGCACGAGCTGGCGTCAATTATCTCCGGCCTGACATTGCGAAGCTCGTTCGGCGTGAGCTGGCCTATCGTGAGCGCGGCGCTCTGATCGATGAAGCCAGAGCATGGGAAAACCTGCTCAGCAGTTCGGCACTCGTGTTCAATCTGTTCGGGCCGATGAAGCTGGACTTCGCTCTGGCAAAGAAGGTCTTGAAGGAGGCATTCGCGCTCGACGCCAAACAGATCGATGGCGTCTACTTCGAGACCTCACCAGGGCGGGGAGACGACGCCTACATCGGGGACTATACGGCTCTCGATGTATTGATCGCCTACACCGGCCGGGATGGCAAATCCTGCTTTATCGGAATCGAAGTCAAATATGCAGAAAGCCGTCCTGGCAGCGCCACGCCAGTGAAGGATAGACATCTTGAGGTAGCGCGCCGGTCGAAGCTTTTTATCGACCCTGACGCCGCCTCCCTGCATCAGGCGCCGCTGAGGCAGTTCTTCGCCGAGCACGCGCTGTGCTATTCAATGGTCTATGAGCAGCGGCACTTCGATCGTGGGACGTTTGTGATTGTGTCTCCGACGCTCAACCACGAAATGGCGGTGACCATTGAAGCTTACCAACGACACTTGGACCCGGCCGGCGGCAATGCGCTACCGTTCGGTGTCGTCAGCCTTGAAAGTATCGTCGCTGCTATCAGCGATGCCGGCGAGGCCGATCTCGCCCGTAAGCTGGACGAGCGGTATCTCGACTTCAGCCCGATCTTCGATCTGATCGACGACTGGGAACCGCAATTCGAAATAGTGCCGTGATATAGACCAGCGATCGGATTGGAGGGGGCAACAGGCGCCCCTTCCAAAACGTCAAATGGGGAAGGAAGTGGGGAAGGCTAGCGTCGCCCGAAAATCATAAAGGGTTTTCAACTAGTTAGGAAAAGAATTTGGCGGAGAGGGAGGGATTCGAACCCCCGATGGGCTTGCACCCATGCCGCATTTCGAGTGCGGTGCATTCGACCACTCTGCCACCTCTCCGCGGTCATGGTCGGCCGTTGCCGGCGCGGCGCACTAGATAACGGCTGAACGGACAGGTTACAAGGCCAAATCCGACGCTTTTTCAGCTTCCTGGACAATGGGTGCTTTTGTCGGGGGAGGGGCCCTTGATCGCGCCGGCCAGGGTTGCTGTCGGATGGAGCCGGCGCTCGATTCCGTCGGCTGAGGGTGTCCGGCCGCCCGACGGGCATGACCGGTGTCGCGCGGCGAATGTTGATGGTATGCCGCAAGCCGGCAAACGGCTGGTCGCGTTGGCGATCTTGAGGCCAGTTGCCTTGACTCGCAGCCAACCTTCGGTTAGGGACAGCGCGCAATCGGCGTGGAGGGTTCTTCCGCGCCGCTTGTTTTTTGAACCCGCAGACTGACAAGAAGACGGCCGAACCGCCTGACGCGGTTCATCAAGGCCGACCGAACAGCGAAAGGCAAAAAATGTTCGCAGTCATTAAAACGGGCGGCAAGCAGTATCGCGTCGCCGCCAACGATCTCCTGAAGATCGAAAAAGTCGAAGCCAGTGTCGGCGATATCGTCGAGATCGGCCACGTGCTCGCGCATGGCGAGGGCGAGAATGTCACGTTCGGCGCGCCGTTCGTGGAAGGCGCTTTGGTTACGGCCGAAGTCGTCGAGCAGGGCAAGAACCGCACCGTCATCGCTTTCAAGAAGCGCCGCCGGCAGAATTCGCGCCGCAAGATTGGCCATCGCCAGCTTTTGACCACCGTGCGGATCTCCGAGATCCTGCTGGATGGCGCCAAGCCGTCGAAGAAGGCCGAGGCAAAGTCGCCGAAGAAGGAAGCCAAGGCCAAGTCCGAAGAGACCGCCGCAGCGCCGCTGTTCAAGGCGCCGAAGGGCGAACCGGACGACCTGACCGTGATCAAGGGCATCGGCCCCGTCGCGGCCAAGGACCTGAACGAGCAGGGCATCATCACTTTCGCCCAGCTCGCCAAGCTGTCCGACAAGGATGTGGCGAAGATCGACGAGCACATGCCGTTCAGCGCCGACCAGATCAAGGACTGGCGCGAACAGGCCAAGGAACTCGCGAAGTAAGCATTTCCGGCGCACCGAGTTGCCGGATCGGACTTGAAACGGAACGCTTGCGCGTTCATAAGAGCTTTTAGGCGCCTTGCGGCGCAACGGAGTAGTTAGATGGCACACAAGAAAGCTGGCGGCTCGTCGCGCAACGGTCGCGACTCGCATTCCAAGCGCCTGGGCGTGAAGAAGTTCGGCGGCGAAGCCGTCATCCCGGGCAACATCATCATTCGTCAACGCGGCACCACGTGGCATCCCGGCGTCAATGTCGGCATGGGCACGGACCACACCCTTTTTGCGCTCGAATCCGGCGCCGTGACGTTCAACAAAAAAGCCAATGGCCGAACCTACGTATCGGTGAACCCGATTACCAAAGCCGCGGAGTAGCCGGTTCCGCACTAGAACACCGGCGCCCATCTCGGGAACCGGTGTCTGGCAAAGCCAGGAAAAGGATCAGGGGAGATGGGTTTCCATCTCCCCTTTTTCTTGCGCCTGGAGAACTGAAATGGTTGCCGAAGCTGAAGACACGGACGACGAAAGTTACGCGATAGACTGCCCGGTGCTGGTCACCGAGCGCCTGGTGATGCGTGCGCCCCGCGAAGAGGATATCGCGCAGCTGGTCGAACTCGCCGACAACCGCCACGTCGCCGAAATGCTGGCCCGCATGCCGCACCCCTATGGCGAGGCCGAGGCGCGCGCCTTCCTTGCCATGACAAAGTCGCGCCGTGCCGGCATCGCCTATGCCTTGACGCTGGCCGGTACCGACACCTTCGTTGGCTGCGCCGGCCTCAACACCAACGATCGCGGACTGGAACTCGGCTACTGGATCGGCGAGCCCCACTGGAAGCGTGGCTATGCGACGGAGGCCGCGCATGCGCTGGTCGACCTCGCTTTCCAGAAGACGACGATCCAGGTGCTGCATGCCTCGACGCGGGTCATCAATCCGGCATCGCGGCGGGTCATCCACAAGTGCGGCTTCCAGTATGCGGGACAGGGCATGCTGAATTCGATCGTTGCCGGCCAGGTGCCTGTCGAGCGCTACCGGCTCGACAGGAAGACCTGGACGAGCCTGCGGAACTGGGTCCACTTTTGATGGTTGGCGACGGTCAAGCTGATGGTCGATGACAGCCTCGATATTGAAGCGGTCGCGATCGCGCCGATAACGCCCGGCGATATCGAGAGCTTTCACCGCGCTCTCGATCTCGTTGCGCGCGAGCGAAAATACCTGTCCTTCCTTGAGGCGCCACCGCTGGACCAAACCCGTCAATTCGTGACGCGCTGTATTGAGAGAGGCGACCCAGGGTTCGTGGCCGTTGCTGGCGGCAAGGTTGTCGGTTGGTGCGATATCTCACGCCATGATCGGCTCATACATGCGCATCGCGGTACGCTTGGAATGGGCATTGTCCCCTCTTATCGGGGGCATGGTCTTGGACTGAAGCTCATCAGTGCGACCCTGGCGCAAGCACGCAGGGCCGGCTTTGTCCGCATCGAGCTTTCCGTACATTCCGACAACGCCCGAGCCATCTCGCTTTACGACAGGGTCGGGTTTGTCAGGGAGGGGGTGCAGCGCGACGCTGTTTGCGTCGACGGAGAATACCGGGATGCGATCGTGATGGCGATTGTTGAACGTGAAAATGCCGCAGGGTGAATGGCGATCAGCCCAGTTCGATCCAGACCGGCAAATGGTCGGAGCCGACGGCTTGCCGGTCGACCCATAGGCGCTTGAGCGACCCGGCAAGCGAAGCGCTGGTGAAGATATAGTCGATGCGTTTATGGCGGCTGGCATCTTCGGGCCGTTTGGGATCGACCCAGGTGACGAGATCGGCCACGTTGAGGCGCAGCGCGGCATCGACGGCGAAGTCAGCGGTCAGCGGCATGCCGAATTCATGGTCCGGCCGGCCGGCGAGTTCGACATATTCGGGTGAAGCAGCCAGCATGTTGAAATCGCCCATGGCGACAAAGGCTTCGGGATGAGGCAATTCCGGCAGGCCGATCTCGGCGACGCCGGACAGTGCACCGCCTTCGAGGGCATAGTTGAGCAGGCGCTGGCGCAGGAACTGGGTCTGGCTGGCGCGTTCGACCGGGCTACGGTGATCGAGATGGATGGAATAGAAGCGGATGAAACCAAGCGGCGTCTCGATCAGTGCCTCCAGCGCGCCGCGCTGGAAGTTCATGACCTCGAAGCTGCGGCTGCGCGGCAGAAGCAGGTTGCGCGACAGATGAATGGGCGTCTTCGACAGCACCATGTTGCCGAGCTGGAAGGTCGTGGTCACGGCACGGCCGTTCTCGATGCGCGAGCCGATATTGGCTTCGAAATTGCTGCCATAGACGGCAAAATAATCGGGCAGCGCTTCACCCAGTTCGGCGACCATGTCACGTCCGCCGTTCCTGGGGTTGTTGCGGGTCACTTCCTGCAGCGCGATCACGTCGGCGCCACGCACGGCGTCCGCGATGCGGCCGACATCGTACTGCCCGTCGAGGCCGATGCCGTACTGGATATTGTAGGTTGCAACCTTCATTGCGCCATCTCTTCGGCCGCACTATCAAAACGGCCTCGCCCTTCGCCCCGCCTTGGTTTAGAGCAAGGGCCAAGGTTTAGAGCAATGCCGCAAGGCCAATAAAAGAAACTGCAATCCAATGAAATTTCTCGATCAAGCCAAGGTTTACATACGCTCCGGCGACGGCGGCGCCGGTTCGGTGTCGTTCCGGCGCGAAAAATTCATCGAGTTCGGCGGACCGGACGGCGGCGACGGCGGGCGAGGCGGCGATGTCTGGCTCGAGGCGGTCGATGGGCTGAACACGCTGATCGACTATCGCTACCAGCAGCACTTCAAGGCCAAGACCGGCGTTCATGGCATGGGCCGCAACATGACCGGCGCCAAGGGCGCCGATGTCACGCTGAAGGTGCCGGCGGGAACGCAGGTGTTCGAGGAAGACAATGAAACGCTGATCTGCGACCTGACCGTGGTCGGCCAGCGCTTCCTCCTGGCCAAGGGCGGCAATGGCGGCTTCGGCAACCAGCATTTCAAGACCTCGACCAACCAGGCCCCGCGTCGTGCCAATCCCGGCCTGCCGGGCGAAGAGCTGAATATCTGGCTGCGGCTGAAGCTGATCGCCGATGCCGGGCTGGTCGGGCTGCCCAATGCCGGCAAGTCGACTTTCCTCGCGGCCGTCACAGCGGCCAAGCCGAAGATCGCCGACTATCCGTTCACCACGCTGCATCCCGGTCTTGGCGTCGCCCGCATCGATGCGCGCGAATTCGTCATCGCCGATATTCCCGGGCTCATCGAAGGGGCGCATGAGGGCGTCGGCATCGGTGACCGCTTCCTTGGCCATGTCGAGCGCACGCGCGTGCTGCTGCACCTGGTCTCGGCGCAGGAGGAAAATCCCGGCAAGGCCTACAAGACCGTGCGCGCCGAGCTCGAAGCCTATGGCAACGGCCTGACCGACAAGGTCGAGATCGTCGCGCTTTCCCAGGTCGATACGCTCGACGCCGATGCGCGCAAGAAGAAGGTCGCGTCGCTCAAGCGCGCTGCCGGCCGCGCGCCGATGCTGCTGTCGGCGGTCACAGGCGAAGGCGTCGAAGCGGTGCTGCGGGCGCTGATGTCCGTGGTTGCCGAGGCACGCGCGCAAATCGCGGCGCCGGTCGAGACGCGCTGGGAAAAGTAAGACCATGCAATCGTTGAGGGAATACCGGCGCATCACCGTCAAGATCGGCTCGGCGTTGCTCGTCGACCGCGCGACGGGGCTGAAGCGCGATTGGCTGGCTTCGCTTGCCGATGACATTGCGGTGCTGGCGGCTGGCGGCGCTGAAATCCTCGTCGTGTCATCCGGGGCCATCGCGCTTGGCCGCACCATTCTCGGCCTTGGCAAACGGGCCTTGAAGCTAGAGGAGAGCCAGGCGGCGGCAGCCGTTGGGCAGATCGCACTGGCCGGCGCCTGGTCGGACGCGCTTGGCAGGGGTGACCTGAAATCGGGCCAGATCCTGCTGACGCTCGGCGATACGGAAGAGCGCCGCCGCTACCTCAACGCCCGGGCGACGATCTCGACGCTGCTCAAGATGAAGGCGGTGCCGGTCATCAACGAGAACGACACGGTGGCGACCTCCGAGATCCGCTACGGCGACAATGACCGGCTGGCGGCGCGTGTCGCCACGATGATGGGCGCCGACCTACTGGTGCTGCTTTCCGATATTGACGGGCTCTACACGGCGCCGCCGGCTCGCGATCCCCTGGCCAAGTTCATTCCGATCGTCGACCGCATCACACCCGACATCGAGGCCATGGCGGGTGCTGCCGCGTCCGAGTTCTCACGTGGTGGCATGCGGACAAAACTAGATGCCGGCAAGATCGCCACCGCCGCCGGCACCGCCATGATCATCACCGCCGGCACGCGGCTTTCGCCGCTGATGGCCATCGAGCGTGGCGAGCGCGCCACTTTCTTCCGGCCGAGCAGCAACCCGGTCAAGGGCTACAAGACCTGGATCGCCGGCCAGCTTGAACCGGCAGGGCGGCTCACCGTCGATGCCGGCGCCATCGGCGCGCTGAAATCGGGCAAGTCGTTGCTGCCGGCCGGCGTGAAGCTGGTCAGCGGCAATTTCGCGCGCGGCGACACCGTGGCGATCCTGTCGCCGGAAGGCCGCGAGATCGCACGCGGGCTGGTTGCCTACGATGCCGCCGATGCCGTAAGGATCGCTGGCCTGAAGACAGCCGAGATTGAAACCGTGCTTGGCTATGAGGCACGTTCGGCGATGATCCACCGCGACGATCTCGTGGTGAGCTTTGCCGGGGGCGATGTAAGCGGAGGATAGACCATGCTGAAGCTGCATGAAAAATCCGGGGATGATACGGTAGCGACGATGGCCGATATCGGCCGTCGCGCCCGCGCTGCTGCCCGACCGCTGGCCATCGCTTCGACCGAACAAAAGAACGCGGCACTCGTCGCCATGGCAGAGGCGATCGTTGCCCGCGAGCGCGACATCCTCGACGCCAACGCCATCGACATCTCGAATGGCGAGGAATCGGGGCTGTCCGCCGCCTCCATGGATCGGCTGAAGCTGACGCCGGTGCGTATCCGTGCCATGGCGGAGGGAATTCGCGAGATCGCCGCGCTGCGCGACCCCGTCGGCGATCTGATCGCCGAATGGGACCGGCCGAACGGCCTGCATATCGAGCGCGTGCGCACGCCACTCGGCGTCATCGGCGTCATCTATGAAAGCCGGCCGAATGTTACGGCGGATGCCGGCGCGCTCTGCCTCAAGGCAGGCAATCCGGTGATCCTGCGCGGCGGCTCGGATTCGCTCAATTCGTCTTCCGTCATCCATGCCTGCCTGGTCGAAGGCCTGAAGGCCGCCGGTTTGCCGGAAGACGCCATCCAGCTGGTACCGACCACCGACCGCGCCGCCGTCGGCGAGATGCTGAAAGGGCTTGGCGGCGCGCTCGACGTCATCATTCCGCGCGGGGGAAAAAGCCTGGTCGAGCGCGTCCAGAAGGAGGCGCGGGTGCCGGTCTTCGCGCATCTCGAAGGCATCTGCCATCTCTATGTCGACCGCTCGGCCAATCTCGACATGGCCATCAAGATCGCCGTCAACGCCAAGATGCGGCGCACTGGCGTCTGCGGCGCCGCCGAGACGCTGCTGGTCGATCGCGCTGTTGCCTCTACCCACCTGGTGCCGATCCTCGACGCCTTGCGCGCGGCGGGTTGCGAGATCCATGCCGACGCCGAAGTGCTGAAGGTGTTTTTCGACGCCAAGCCGGCTGTTGATGCCGACTGGGTGACCGAATATCTCGACGCCATCATCGCTGTGAAGCTGGTCGACGGTATTGCAGGCGCGATCGAGCACATCGAGACGTTCTCTTCGCATCACACCGAGGCAATTGTCGCCGAGAACGCGCAAGTCGTCGAACGGTTCTTCAACGAAATCGATTCGGCAATCCTTCTGCACAACGCCTCGACGCAGTTCGCCGATGGCGGTGAATTCGGCATGGGCGCCGAGATCGGCATCGCCACCGGCAAGATGCATGCGCGCGGCCCGGTCGGCGTCGAGCAGCTGACCTCGTTCAAATACCGCGTGCGCGGGTCCGGCCAGATACGGCCTTGAGCGACAATTTCCTGTCTTTGCCGGATATTGGGCATCGATATCTGAAGATGCCGCATGCCGAGAAAGGGTTGGCTGTCGGTCTGTTCGGGGGCTCGTTCAATCCACCGCACGCCGGTCATGCGCTGGTCGCGGAGATCGCGTTGCGGCGTCTGGCGCTCGACCAGTTGTGGTGGATGGTGACGCCCGGCAATCCGCTGAAGAGCGTACGGGAACTTGCGCCGCTGGGGCAGCGACTGCGGCTGTCGGAGCAGATCGCCAAGAACCCGAAGATCAAGGTCACCGCCTTTGAAGCCGCCCATCACGTGCGCTACACCGCCGACACGCTGGCGCTGGTCAAGGCGCGCAATCCCGGTGTCGATTTCGTCTGGATCATGGGTGCCGATTCGCTGCGTGACTTCCACCGCTGGCAACGCTGGCGGCAAATCGTCATGACCTTCCCGATCGCGGTCATCGACCGTCCGGGTGCCACTCTGTCGTTCCTGTCGTCGGTCGTCGCCAAGACCTTCGACTATGCGCGTGTCGACGAGGGTGATGCGCCGCGTCTTGCCCGGATGAAAGCGCCGGCCTGGACCTTCATCCATGGCCCGCGCTCGTTGCTGTCATCGAGCGCGATCCGGAAGATGGCGAAGAGGTGAGCGGCCGTACCGGTCATGTCGCTTTTGCGGCTGCATTTGCCTGTTTCCTGGGCAATTCTGACCGAGCATGACAACTCTCGACAAAAGCCGCGCCAGGATCGATCCGGAACAGGGCCATGAGCCGACGCCGCTGATCGCGATCGCCAGCATCATCGTGTCGATGGCGCTGATCGCCGTCGGCAATGGGCTCATGTTCGCCTATATCCCGGTCCGGCTTGGTGCCGAAGGGTTCGACCCGGTGTGGGCCGGGCTGATCGTCACCGGACTGTCAGCCGGTGGCCTCGCCGGTTGCATCCTGACGGGACCGCTGGTGCAAAGGGTAGGGCATGCTCGCGCCTTCATGGTCTTGTCGGCGCTGATAGCGCTCTCCAATGCGGCCGTCGGTGCGGGGCCGCATCCGCTTTTGTGGATCGCCGCACGCGCGCTCTACGGTTTCTCCATATGCGGGCTGTTCATCGTCGCGCAGAGCTGGCTGAACGATGTTATCGCCAACGCGATACGCGGCAGGGTCATGGCGTTCTTCTATGTTTCCTATGTCGCGGGGCTTGGTGTCGGCTACGCCGCCTCGGCGCTGGTCGATATCAAGACCGCCGACGGACCGCTGGTCGGCATCGTTTTCACGGCGCTGTCGATCCTTCCTGTCGGTCTGACCAGGCTTCGCCAGCCGCCCGCGCCGCAGGCGGCATCGGTGGCGCTCCGGCGCGCCTGGCGCATCTCTCCGGTGGGCGTCGCCGGCATGCTTGCCGTCGGCGGCCTGTCCATGGCGATCGCGGGTTTCGCCCCGATCCACGCCACCGCCAAGGGCTACAGCCAGGCCGACGTGGCGCTGCTGCTGTCGTCAATGCCGCTTGGCACGCTGATCCTGCAGATCCCGCTCGGCTGGATTTCGGATCGCACCGATCGTCGCTATGTGTTGATGGGCGCCTCGGCGCTCGCCATGGCGGCGGGCATTTTCGCGCTCGGCTTCGACGGCGGGGCGCTGGCTACGCTTGTGGTGATCTATGTCATCTGGGACGGGGCCTCGGAATCGATCTATTCGCTGTCCAGCGCCCATGCCGCCGATCGCGCCGGCAAGGACGACATGGTGGCGCTGTCCAGCACGCTTTTGTTTGCGTGGTCGCTGGCGGGCTTCGTCGTGCCTGGCATCGTGACCGGGCTTTCCGCCATCTACGGAACGCAGGCCTTCATCTATGTGGCCATCGTCATCGCCGCCGCCTTCTGCCTGTTCGTGCTTTGGCGGGTGATCACGACACAGGCCGTTCCCGCCGCCGAGACCGGCACGTTCGCGCCGATGACGGCGCAGGCGCCCCTGCCGGTGGAACTGGCCTTCGCGCCCGACGAACAGTCGCGGCGTAGGGACGATTGATCATTGCCGGCGCACTTCAGGTGCCGGCACCTCCGGCGGCGGCAGCGGGATCGAGATGCCTTCCGAGTCGAATTCCTGCTTGGCGCGCTTGGTGAGATCGGCCTGGGTGGCGAAGAAGTCTGCTGAAGATGTCCAGTAGCGCAGGGCAATCGATACGGTGCTGTCGCCCAGGGTCGAGACGAAGGCAATGGGTGCGGGATCGCGCTTAACCGCTTCTCGGCGGCGGCAATGGCGAGCAGCGTCTTCTGCGCCCTGTCGATGTCGTTCCAGGAACCGATGCTGAGCGTGATGTCGCCGCGCCGGACACCATTGCGGGTGAAGTTGCGCACCGGCTGGTTCCATAGCGTCGAATTGGGCGCGAGAACATAGATCCCATCGGCGGTGCGCAGGCTTGTCGCGAACAGGCCGATATCCTCGATCGTGCCGGCAATCGAGCCGACCTCGACGGATTCGCCGATGCGGAAGGGTCGCAGCGCCAGCAGCATGATGCCGGCGGCAATGTTCTGCAGCGTGCCCTGCAGCGCCAGGCCGATGGCCAGGCCGATGGCGCCGATCGCGGCGATGATCGAGGCGGTCTGCACGCCGAACTGGCCGAGCACCATGATGGTGACGAGGATGAGGATGGCATAGCGGACAATCTTCGAGAAGAAATGCCGCAAGGTCGCGTCGAAGCCGTGGATGTGGCCGAGACCAGCGAAGATGGAGCGCTCTGCAAGGCCGGCGACGATGTAGCCGACAACCAGCAGGATGACGGCGCCAATGGCCGAGAAGGCGTAGGAAACGATCAGCGTTGAGAGCTGCGCGAGGCCGGCCTGGACGGTGAGGAGGGCGTTTTGCGGGTCGATCGGCATGGTGGAATTCCGGTTGGTCGATGCGCCGATAACCCATGCCGGCCGTGTGGGTTCCGATCTTTTCGCCAATGCAGCGGAACCACAGTAACGATTATACGTTTGGCCGCAGCGGGCGCCCGTCTTGAAACTGCAACGGAACTCTGCCTATCTAAGCGGTGTCACCTGCTTTGAAGGGTGATTTGGTTGTTCTTGCTGCGAAAGGAAATACACTGAGAACAGCACTGCGGAAGAGGGCCGACATCGTGCCTTCGCCGGCCGGGATCAGCGTAAACGACGCCGTGTCCCGCGCCATCAAGACAGTCCTTGCCAGTCTGGAAGACTCCAAGGCCGAAAACATCGTCTCAATCGACATTCAGGGAAAATCGAGCCTCGGCGACTATATGGTCGTCGCATCGGGCAGATCGCACCGTCATGTCGCGGCTGTCGCCGATCATCTCCTCAAGGCGCTCAAGGATGCCGGTCTAGGCACGGCGCGCGTTGAAGGACTGGCAGGCGCCGACTGGGTCCTGATCGATTCTGGCGACATCATCGTCCATGTCTTCCGCCCCGAAGTTCGCGAATTCTACAATCTGGAAAAGATGTGGCAGTCGCCGGACCTAGAGGAAGAGACCCTCCACTGAGCGTCTCTTCGAGGTAAGGATGAAGATTACCGTCCATGCCGTGGGCCGGATGAAAGCCGGCCCCGAGAAGCAGCTCGCCGACCGTTATTTCGAGCGCTTCGCCAAGAGCGGCCCCGCAGTCGGGCTGGAATTTGCCGGTATTGCCGAGATCGCGGAAGGTCGCGCCCAGACCGCCAATGAGCGGCGCCGCGAGGAAGGCCAGAAACTGCAGACCCTGCTGCAGCAGGGTACCGCGCTGATATTGCTCGATGAGCGCGGCAAGGGGTTTTCATCGGAAGATTTCGCCGGACGCATCGGGCTGCTGCGCGACGGCGGCCGCAAGGCGACGGTCATCGCCATTGGCGGCGCCGATGGCCACGATCAGTCGCTGCGCGACCAGGCTGACCTGGTGCTGTCGTTCGGCATGATGACGTGGCCGCACCAACTGGTCCGCGTCATGCTGGGCGAGCAACTGTACCGGGCCGCGACGATCCTGTCCGGCCATCCTTATCATCGGTCGTGAGCGGATCAGATATCCGCCAGTGGATAAGCGTCAGACGCCCGGATTTTTGCCCCAATATGCAGCGATATTGCGCACACAGGGGGGCCTTCGAACATGGTTGATGGTTCGTTAACGAAGCCGCGCATAGAATCGGGCTTCAATGTCTGAACACTGGAAATCGAGAGCGGGCCTTTGGCGCACGCGCTGCGGCGTCGCGGCGGCGGCTGTCGTGCTGTCGCTCGGTGCCGTGCGGGCCGAGAGTACGCTCGACGCAGCACCCGACCCGGACCAGAGCCGCGCCGAGTACGAGCGGGTGTCGAAGGAGATCACGCTGTCGTCCGAGCGGCTGGCCAAGCTCGCCGCCGACATTGCGGCTGTCAAGAAGGACCATGCCTCGATCACGGCGGCGCTGATCCAGTCGGCGATGACCGAGCAGAAGCTCGGCCAGGACATCGAGGACATCGGCGGCAAGCTGGAAGGGCTGAAGGACCAGGAACAGAAGATTCGCGCCTCGCTGCTGGCGCGTCGCGACGTGCTGGCCGAAGTGCTTGGCGCCCTGCAGCGCATGGGGCTGAACCCGCCGCCGGCGATCCTGGTGAAGCCGGAGGACGCGCTGTCTTCGGTGCGCAGCGCCATCCTGCTGGGCGCCGTCGTGCCGGAATTGCGCCAGCAGACCGATACATTGCTGGCCGACCTCAAGGAACAGGCGCGAGTGACGGCCTCGATCGAGGCCGAGCGGACGCGGCTGACGGCAGCGGTCGGCGACCAGGTCGCCGAAAAGAAGCGATTGAGCATGCTGCTCGAGGCCAAGCAGAAGCTCGAATCGGACACGGAAACGGAACTGGCCGCCGAGAAGCAGCGGTCCCGGGACCTGGCGGCCAAAGCCACCAGCCTGAAGGATCTGATCGCCTCGCTGGAAACCGAAGCCGACAAGAACCGCAAGGCGGCCGAGGCCGCGCGCCAGGCGGCGGCTGACGCGAAGGCAACCGGCGATGACAAGCCCGGGACATCGACGGAACTGGCGTCGCTGCCGGTGCCGGAGGCCAATCGACTGACCGCCGCAACGCCGTTCTCGGCGCTGCAGGGGCAGGTCGGGCTGCCGGTTACCGGCAAGATCAAGCGGAAGTTCGGCACCGACGACGGTAACGGCGCGGTGATGCAGGGCGACATGGTTGCGACACAATCGGGAGCCATCGTTACCGCGCCGGCGGATGGGAATGTGCTTTATGCGGGGCCGTTTCGCTCTTATGGACAACTCTTGATCCTGAACGCAGGTGACGGCTATCATGTCGTCCTGGCGGGGATGAGCAGAATCAGTGTCGCGACTGGCCAGTCAGTGCTCGCAGGAGAGCCGGTCGGCGCGATGGCAGAGGCCAGGGTAGCAAGCACCTCGGCGACGAAGACTTTGGATGCCACGCCGGAACTCTATGTAGAGTTCCGCAAGGATGGAAAACCCGTCGATCCGACCCCATGGTGGGCGGACCGTTTTTCTGGAAGGACGTGAAATGATGCGGAAACTGTCGCTTCTGTTTGCCGGCGCGCTGATGGGCGCGTCCGCCATGAGCCTTGTCTATGGCGCGCCCGGCTCGACGGCGAACGCTGCAGGGTCCGAGACCTACAAGCAACTGGCGATCTTCGGCGACATCTTCGAGCGCGTTCGGGCCCAGTATGTGACGCCGCCCGACGACAAGGCGCTGGTGGAGAACGCCATCAACGGCATGCTCGCATCGCTCGATCCGCATTCGTCCTACATGAACGCGGAGCAGGCGCAGGACATGCGCGTGCAGACCAAGGGTGAATTCGGCGGCCTCGGCATCGAGGTCACCATGGAAAACGACCTGGTCAAGGTCATCACGCCGATCGATGACACGCCGGCTGCCAAGGCGGGTGTGCTCGCCGGTGACTATATCGCCAAGATCGACGGCGAGGAGGTTCGTGGCCTGACCCTCAACGACGCGGTCGAGAAGATGCGCGGCCTCGTCAACACGCCGATCAAGCTCACCATCCTGCGCCAGGGCGCCGACAAGCCGATCGAGCTGACGGTGGTGCGCGACATCATCAAGGTCAAGGCGGTCAAGTTCCGGGTCGAGAACGATATCGGCTACATGAAGATCACGTCCTTCACCGAAAAGACCTATGACGATCTCGAAAACGCCATCGACACCATCAAGAAGCAGGTGCCGGATGACAAGCTCAAGGGCTACGTGCTCGATCTGCGCCTCAATCCGGGCGGCCTGCTCGACCAGGCGGTGAGCGTGTCGGACGCCTTCCTCAAGCGTGGCGAGATCGTCTCGACCCGTGGCCGCGATCCGAAGGACGTCACCCGCTTCGACGCCAAGCCGAAGCAGGTCGACGACATCAACGGCAAGCCGATGATCGTGCTCGTCAATGGCGGCTCGGCCAGTGCGTCCGAGATCGTCGCCGGCGCGTTGCAGGATCTGCGTCGTGTCACGGTGGTCGGCACGCAGTCCTTCGGCAAGGGCTCGGTGCAGACCATCATCCCGCTCGGCGAGAACGGCGCGCTGCGCTTGACGACGGCGCTGTATTACACGCCGTCCGGCAAGTCGATCCAGGGCAAGGGCATCACGCCCGACATCAAGGTCGACCAGCCGCTGCCGCCTGAGTTGCAGGGCAGGGACCTGACGCGCGGCGAATCGGATCTCAAGGGCCATATCAAGGGCGCCGACGAGAGTTCGACTGGCTCGGGCTCGGCCGCCTATGTGCCGCCGGATCCGAAGGACGATCTGCAGCTCATCTATGCCGAGCAGTTGCTGCGCGGCCAGAAGACGGATCCGTCCTTCCCGCCCAATCCGGAGAAGGCTGTTCTCAACCAGTAGTGGTCGATAACGAGTAGTGGTCGACCGGCCAGACAAACAGGTCTGGCCGCCTGATCCAAGCGATGCAATGCTGCCGGGGCCGCGAGGTTCCGGCAGTTTGATTCGGGGAAAGCGCGGCTCGCGCATCAGGCGTTCGCGAGGAACGCACGCGGGTACGCCGACGAGGCAATTTGCGCATGGCCCGTTTCGGGAAGTGATTGCACTTTTTCGGAGCAATGCGTTCGGGGACAAGGCTTGGCTGATTTCGGCAAGGACATCGAACGCCCGCTCGGACAGACAGTCCGGCCGCGCGCGGCGTCGTCGCGGATCGGCGCCCGCGCGGTTGCGGCTGGCGTCGTCGTGCTTGCCGTGGTCGGCGTCTCCGGCGCGATCGCGCTCAGGGAGAAGCCGTTTCGAAAGCCGCAAGAGGCAGTCGTCTCGACACCGAAAGTGACGGCCGCCGCCGAACCCGCTGCTGCCCCCGTCAGCCAGTTGGCGCCGGCAACGCCCAAGCCGCAAACCCCGGGCAAGACCGGTGGCCCGCAGATCATCCATGTGCAGACCGAGGAGGGCGACGGCCCGCCCAAGACAGCCATCGTCATCCACGATCCTTCGACGATCGGCCAGAATCTCAAGATCGCGCATATCCCCGACAAGGCCCTGATCGAAGCCAGCGACACCGGGCCTTTGCCAATCCGATCCGCCGATGGCCGGCGGCCGTTCGATGTCTATGCGCGGCCCTGGTCGGGTTCGCGCGGCGCGCGCGTGGCGATCGTCATCGGCGGGCTCGCCGTATCGCAGACCGGCACGCAGGCGGCGATCGCGAAACTGCCGCCGGAGGTGACGCTGGCCTTCGCGCCGCAAGGCAACAGCATCGGCCGCTGGATGCAGGCCGCACGGCAGAGCGGTCATGAGATCGTCATGCAGGTGCCGCTCGAACCCTTCGACTATCCGAACGTCAATCCCGGACGCAACACCCTGACGGTCGCGGGGCCAGCCGACGAGAATCTGAAGAACCTGCATTGGGCGCTTTCACGCACGACCAACTACACCGCGGTCATGAACTATATGGGCGCACGTTTTTCCGCCGACGCGTTAGCGATGGGGCCGTTCATGGCCGAGCTCGGCAAAAGGGGCCTCGCCTACATCGACGACGGATCGTCGTCGCGCAGCCTCGCACCGGATCTTGCCCTGAAGGACGGCGTACCCTTCGTCGCCGGTGACACCGCGATCGATGCGGTGCAGGATCGCGGCGCCATCCTCAAGAAACTCGACGGGCTGGAGGCCACCGCGCGCGCGAAAGGCTTTGCGGTGGGCATCGGCTCAGCCTTCGACCTGACGGTCGACACGGTCTCGGCCTGGGTCGCCGAAGCCAAGAAGCGCGGCATCGAGATCGTGCCGATTTCAGCGGTGGCCATTGATCCACAAAAAGGCTAGCCACGCCTGACCGCAAATCGCAGGGAGGACCGATGATGGCAAAGACGAAGAAGGTCGATCGCGAAACGCTGCCTTACCGTCCCTGTGTAGGGGTGATGATCCTCAACACCGAGGGCCTGGTCTGGGTCGGGCATCGCATTGCCGAACCCGACAGTGAATTCGCCGGCACGACGCAGCTCTGGCAGATGCCGCAAGGCGGCATCGACCAGGGCGAGGAGCCGCTGCAGGCGGCCGAGCGCGAGCTCTACGAGGAAACGGGCATGCGCGGCGTTTCGCTGCTGGCCGAGGCGCCCAACTGGATCAATTACGACCTGCCGGACGATTTGGTCGGCGTGGCCTTCAAGGGCAGGTATCGCGGCCAGACGCAGAAATGGTTCGCCTTCCGCTTTCACGGCGATGCCAGCGAGATCCAGATCAACCCGCCCCCCGGTGGTCACACCGCTGAATTCGACGAATGGGCATGGCGGCCGATGCAGGAGCTTCCCGAGTTGATCGTGCCGTTCAAGCGCAAGGTCTATGAAGATGTCATCGCGGCGTTCGGGCATCTCGTCGCCTGAAGCCCGGCAGCCAGGCGTTGCCAATCGCGCCGTAATGTCGCGACCGGCCACGCCGCTGTTGCGACATAGCGGCGGCCGGCCTAGAGCCTGTCCATCCCGATGGAATCGGGATGGACAGGCTCTATCTCTTTGCTTGAGCATGATCTTTTCCGAAAACCGGTTTCCACTTTTCGGGATCATGCTCTAAAGGTCGGCAACCGCCGCTTTCCGGAGAACGGTGTGAACAAGACGCCAGAAAAACTCGAAACCACATCTGTCAGCGTCGCTGCCGCGGGCGCGATCCTGACCATCGATCTCGGCGCCATCCGTGAAAATTACCGGCGGCTGAAGGCCCAGCTTGGCGATGTTCCCTGCGCCGGCGTGGTCAAGGCTGACGCTTATGGGCTCGGTGCCAGCCAGGTGGCTGGGGCATTGATGGCGGAAGGCTGCGATGTCTTCTTCGTGGCGCACCTGGCCGAGGGCGTCGCGCTGCGCGAGGCGCTCGGTGTGAAACCTGCGATCCATGTGCTGAACGGAATGCCGCCCGGCTCCGAGCCTGAAGCGGTCGCCGCGCAGCTGTCCGCAGTCATCAACAGCGTCGACCAGTTGGTCGCGTGGCGTGAGGCAGCCCGCCGCGCGGGTCAAAAACTTCCGGCCGCGATCCAGGTCGACAGCGGCATGTCCCGGCTCGGCATGGCTCCGGACGATGTCGAGCGTGTCGCCGCCGATCCGCATGCGTTTGCCGGCATCGACATCACCTTCGTCATGAGCCATCTCGCTTGCGCCGATGAGCCGGAGCATCCCGCCAATGAGCGCCAGCGGCTGGAATTCGAACGGTTGCGCAAGCTCTTGCCGCCAGCGCCGGCATCGCTTGCCAATTCATCCGGCATCTTTCTCGGGCCGTGCTATCACTTCGACCTCGCACGGCCGGGTGCGGCGCTCTATGGCATCAATCCGACACCGGCCAGGCCGAACCCGATGCTGCCCACCGTGCGGCTTGAAGCAAAGGTCATTCAGACACGCAGTGTCGCGAGCGGAGCCGGCGTCGGCTATGGCCATACGTTTCATGCGACCATGCCACTCACGGCGGCGACCATCTCGCTCGGCTATGCCGATGGCTGGCATCGCCGCGCGGCGTCGGCGGCCTGGTTCGAGAGGGTGCGATTGCCCTTCCTTGGGCGTGTATCGATGGATTCGATCATTCTCGACATATCCGCCCTGCCACCGGGCAGGCTCGACGAAGGCGATCTCGTCGAGCTGCTCGGTCCCTCGCAGAGCGTCGATGACGCCGCGGGCCATGCCGGAACAATAGGCTATGAGATCCTGACCAGTTTCGGACACCGGTTCCATCGCCGCTACATTGGCAGTTGATGTGGGCGACTGAAGTGCGCCAGGCGGGCGGTTTCGCCACGCTTGACAAGCTGGAGCTTCTCGGCGAGGGTCCGCGCATGAGCAACCTCGCCCATATCAAGACCTGTTTCAGGGTTTGCCCCATCGCGGGAGCGTAGCCCCGGCGCGGCCGCCCTTTAGGGCGCCCGTCTGAACCGGGGCGTCTGCACATCCAACATCGTCATCGAGCTACAGCCGTTTCGGCTGTGAGCTTTCCATCAGGCCGCCGTCAGCACGGTGGCAAGCGCGCGTCGTTCGATGCGCCATTCAAGAGGTTTGCCATGCAACATGCAGCAGGATTGCCCCCGCCGAACCGGCTTCTGGTCAGTGATGCCGACCATGACAGATTGACGGGGCTGGCGAGAACGTTTCTCGACCGCGCTCCCGACACAGCCGAGGAACTGCTTTCGGAAATGGACCGGGCCATCATCACGACGGCGGCGGCGATGCCCCCCGACGTGGTGAGGATGGGCTCGATTGTCGCAATCCGCGCCGCCGGCGGGGACACCCAGCGCATCACGCTGGTCTATCCAGGCGAAGCCGACATAGCCGAAAACAGGATCTCGGTGCTGACACCGATGGGAACGGCCCTGATCGGCGCGACCATCGGGCAGGTCGTGAGCTGGAGCAGCCGTGATGGCCGCGAACTCTCGGTGAGCATCGAGGCCGTCGACGCGCCAGCGCCCTGCCAGCGGTCCTGATCCGTGGAGGCCGTGATGATGAGCAGGAATTGCTGCCTGACGACGAAGGACTTTGCCGTCCTCGAAGTCATGCTGGAACGCCGGCGGGCATTCGCGGACCCGGTGGCTGGTATGCTCGAAGACAAGCTATCGAACGCTCAAGTCGTTGCCATCGATGCGGTCGAGCCCGATATCGTGACGCTGAACAGCAGGGTGGTGTTTCGCATCGATGCCGGATCGGTGGAGACGCGAACCCTGGTGCAGAACGAAGGGCGCGGTCCGGTCGGCTCCAGCCTGTCGGTCGCCACGCGGCGCGGGCTGTGCATGCTTGGCATGGCGGAAGGACAGACCGCAGTGATCGAGCAGGCGGACGGCAGGCGCGAGTCGATCCAGATCAGGGCCGTGCTTTATCAACCCGAGGCAGCACGCCGGGCTCTCAGGGAAAAGTCGGCCGGCGCGCGGCGGCATCGGCTCACCCTCGTCTACAGTGCCGCAGCCGGCAGTCGGCCCCTTGGCGAAATGGCCGGAATGCGGCAGACAGAGGATGACGACCCCGGTCCCGCGGCGGCGTGATCGACCAACAGTGCATGGCCTTGAAAATCGGCATCGATTTTCGCTAGGGATCATGCGCAAACTCAAGTGCTGCAGCGCCTTTTGCGCGTCCCCAAGGATGTGCGGCGCCGTAAGGAGCGAACGATGAAAGTCATGGTGCTGGGCGGCGGTGTCATTGGGGTCACCACAGCCTATTTTCTCGCCGAGGCCGGCCACGAAGTGACGGTGATCGACCGCCAGAAGGGCCCGGCGCTGGAAACCAGCTTTGCCAATGCCGGCGAGGTTTCGCCCGGTTATGCCTCGCCGTGGGCCGGGCCAGGCGTTCCCGTCAAGGCGATAAAATGGCTGCTGATGAAGCATGGTCCTCTGGTGGTGCGGCCGGCCTTCGACGTGCATATGTGGGTATGGCTGGCCAAGATGCTGCGCAACTGCACCGCCGAGCGCTACGCGGTGAACAAGGCGCGCATGGTGCCGCTGGCGGAGTACAGCCGCGATACGCTGAAGGCGCTGCGCGAGACCACCGGCATTGCCTATGACGAGCGCGCCAAGGGAACGCTGCAGCTCTTCCGCACGCAAAAGCAGCTCGACGGCACCGCTGGCGATATCGAGGTCTTGAAGACTTACGGGGTTCCCTACGAAACGCTCGATCCGGCGGGCTGCATCGCGGCAGAACCGGCGCTGGCGGCCGTTCGCGAAAAATTCGTCGGCGGCCTGCGGCTGCCGGGTGACGAGACCGGCGATTGCAAGATGTTCACCGACAGGCTGGCCGAGATGTGCGTGGCGCGCGGCGTCAAATTCGAATACGAAACCACGATCCGGCGCGTCGTCAAGAACCGCAACCGCATCACCAACGTCACCACGGACAAGGGCTGGAAATCGGCCGATGCCTATGTGATGGCGCTGGGCAGCTATTCGGCGCGGTTGATGCGCTTCCTGAAGCGGCCAATCCCCGTCTATCCGGTCAAGGGCTATTCGATCACGGTGCCGATCAAGGATGTCGATGCCGCCCCGGTGTCGACGGTGATGGACGAAACCTACAAGGTTGCGATCACCCGGCTCGGCGACCGCATCAGGGTCGGCGGCACGGCGGAGATCTCCGGCTTCGACCTCAGGCTGCATGAATCGCGGCGCCGCACGCTCGAACATTCCGTTGGCGACCTCTTTCCCGGCGGCGGTTCGATGCGGGACGCGACCTTCTGGTGTGGGCTGCGGCCGATGACGCCGGATGGGCCGCCGCTGATCGGGCGCACCGAATTCTCCAACCTCTACCTCAATACCGGCCACGGCACGCTGGGCTGGACCATGGCCTGCGGTTCGGCGAAGGTGCTGGCCGACATCATCTCCAGCCGGGTGCCGGACATCAATGTCCGCGACCTCGGTCCGGAACGCTACCTGAAATAAGGCGGCTGCAATGGCTGCCACATAGGCTGGAATGCGCGGCGTTCCGGCCTATGCCGGCCATCATTTTCGGGATCAACCCTAGAGCATGATCCCGAGAAGTGGAATCCGGTTTTCTCGGACAAACGGTCTCCGTTTGTCCAGAGATCATGCTCAAACAAACAGATAGAGTCCCATCCCGATTCTATCGGGATGGAACAGGCTCTAGAACGCCTGCCTGACCCAGTCCTCGTCGAACAGCAGCCGATAGGGCAGGGCAATCGTCACGTTGCTGGGAACCGGGTTCGAGTGGGCGACATAGTCGTCATAGATCGGTTTCATGCGGCGGTAGAAGGCAGGGTCGAGCACGGTCATGCCGTTCTCTGAATCGTGGAAGAAGCTGCGGTTGTTGAGGTTGACTGACGAGATCGCCACCAGCCGTTCGTCGATCATCACGATCTTGGAGTGCAGCACGACGTCGGGCGCCTTGAACTCGCGAATGTTGATGCGGTCGCCGTATTTCTCGACGAACAGCTTGTTCAGCGCGGTGAGGAACCTGCCGCCAATGTCGCCCTTGAGGTCGATGCGGCCGACAATGTCGATCTTGACGCCGCGCGCAAGCGCCCGGTCGAAAGCCCCGGCGATCTTCGGCGTCAGGTTGAGATAGGGATTGACGATCTCGATGTGGTGGTGCGCCGCGTCAACCAGTTCGACGAAATAGTCCTCGAGCGCGTGGCCATCCTCATAGGGCACCGAGATGAAATGGCGCGCGGTTCCAGATGGTCGCTGGCTGCCGGAGGCGACCGGAATGGAGAAGGGGCGCGCAATGTTGGTGTCGGCATCGCGCAACCACAGCGTGGAGAGATGCGCGGCCAGGGTTTCGACTGTGGCGTGGTCGGCGATCTCGATGTCGAAATCGCTCCAGTTCGAATAGTAGTTCAGCGAAAACCCGTCGGTCTTGCCGTATTGATGCAGGTTCGGGTAGCGCGACAGGTCGACGGGACTGTGGAACAGGAAGCCGTCATGGATATTGCGGCCGCCGATGATGACGCGCGAGCGGGCGGGGTTCTCGGCGAGCGTCGCCAGCATTTTGACGTGCAGGGTCTTGTGCAGCTGTGAAATCTGCTCGTCGATCGGCGCGCCGCGGTCCGCCCGCCAGCGATATTCCTGAAGCGAGACGTTGGGGAATTCGGCGGCCAGCCGATGCAGTATGTCGTCGTCCTTGTCGCGCTCCAGGACGTCGGTGACCATGATGCGCACCTTGGTGCCGAGGGCGGCGTGGTGGCGGATCAGGCGTTCGATGACGCGGCCGGTAAAATCCGCCTTGAACTCCAGCGACGACAGGTAGATCAGCTTGAGTTTCGGGGCACGGGAGAAATCGAGCGGCAGTTCCGGATCGGCCTTGTCGATGGCGCTGTCGGGCAGTGGCGCGCCCATCAGCGCTTCGACCTTGGCATTGAAGCCGTCGCGCGACTTGCGCAGCAGTCGCGGTTCGCCTGGCGCGAGCACGCAGGTCTGCGACAGCCAGCGGCCCGCATAGAAGGCTTTTTGCAGCGGATCGAGGCTGGCGGAGTCGGGGACCGGGCAGCGCTCGTAGCGGCTGTCCAGCGCCGCGAGGTCGGGGTCGGCGACCTCTTCGCGCAGGATCGTGAGTGGAGCACCCGCCGGCGCAAGGCTGGAGTGGATGCGCAGATCACAGCGCTTCAGGGTTTCACCCGGAAAGAGGCTGAACGACGTGCCCTCGCTGCCCGCCAGGCGCATGCGCAGCATCATTCCTGCTGGAAAGCTGCGCGTGCTGCCGATGCGACGGATTGCCAGTGTGCCGTCGCACGTGCCGTCAATATCGATGGGATGTGAGCCCGCCTGGCGCAGCACGATCTCGACCGAGCGCGCCTGCAGCCCGGAGAAGCTGAATGTCTTGGGCGACGAAGGTCGCGCCGAGGCGTCGACATAGAGTGTCTGCCGCGACACTCGCCAGCGCCCGTCGAAATGGCCTTCGCCCTTGCCGCCGCCGGCTGGCGGCACATGCGGGGAAGCGACGGGTTCCGCCAGACGCTCCAGCGCCCGGTAGGTCGCCTGGAAATCGGCATTGCGGATGTCGTGCCGGTCATGGCCGAACGGGCCCGTGCCGTTGGCCCGGTCCATCGCGCCGATCTGGTTGTGGGCGAGAAGGGCCAGAAAACGCTTTTCATAGTCGCCCTTGCCGGCGTCGCCGAAAAACTGGGCGGCGGCGACTTCCGGCCCGGCAGCGTTTTTTGCCGAGAGCGTGGGGCGTACACAGGTATCCTCACCGGGGAAGACATCGCAGCTATGGCGGAGCGGGCCAGCGCAACCGCCAAGCGCCGTCAGCGCCAGCCCGAACAAAGCCGTGGCAAATGGCATGCGCCGGCTCATCCGGCGGTCCCGGTGTTCAGCGTCTTCAACAGCGCTGGATCGCGCGGCGGCATGAAGCCCTGCGGAAAGACCTTGCAGACGGGAAGCGCGAAGGTGATGAGCAACAGTTCCGCTTCGCTGCGCATTTTTCTCGGTGCCGTCTTGTCGTCGCGGATCGCTTTTGCAGAGGCGACCAGCGCGCCATCGCAGTCGCAATGATTGTGCTGCGCGATGTAGCAGGCATCATGGGTTTGGCAAGCCCTGTCGAGCCGGTCGACCGGCGGCGCCGACAAATCGCCCGTGCGGGTGCCGGGACCGCAATAATTGTCGAAAACGAAGGGCGAAGGGCGCGCCATCGCAAAGCGGATCGGCTTGGGTAGGTTGGTCTCAGGCACGGTCGTCCAGGGATTGGCGCAGGCGGAAACGACGACCAGCGGCAGGATGGCACGAACGACTCGCATTTCTATCCGTGCCAGCTTTCCGAGAAATGTCCCACCCGAAGCGCCACTCTATCGCTTGACCGGCAAGATTGCGCGCGCGATGCCACACTCATCCACTTTGTGGCGAGGAGAAGGCGGTGAGCCTACGGCGGGTTTATGCTATCGTCACCCTGAATACGAGGAACATTCGCCGGACGAGAAACAGCAATGCGGACTTGTTCATGGGTCGCGGCCACAGGTTTGCTGATCTGCGTGACGGCCGCTGCCGCCGCCGACAAGACCGTTCACGACACGGACAACGGATTTTCGCTGACCTTTCCCGAGGAGTGGACGAAGGAAGCCGGCTTTGGCGAATCCATGCGGCTCAAGGTGAAATCCGGCGACCACGGCCTGACCTGCCGGGTTTCGGTCAACCGCTACGACCCGCTGGCATCGGGTTCGCCGGCTGATCCCAGGGCCTTCATGGAAAAGGATTGGTCCCCGGAGAACTGGGACGCGAACGTGGGCGCCGGCTTTGACGCAGCCAGGTTCAGCAACGAAAAGCTGATCCGGTTTCCGGACGGCTATCCGGCGCGAATGGCCGACATGGATTTCCGGCTTGGCGACAGCAATTCCGGCTACGGCCATGCCAAGGTTGTGCTTTCGCTGCGTGGCGACCACTTTGGTCTCATCACTTGCGGGCTCGCGAGCGACAGTCTTGAGCAGACGACGCGGATGTGGGCGCCGCTCGCCGATCAAGCCGAACGTGTGGTGAGTTCGTTCGTTCTCGACGAGCCCTGATCCCAGAGCGCGTCGCATCCCAAAACCGCCGCGCACCTTGGTGACATGCATCAGACGAACAGGCCGCGTTCGCGCTCCACCACCTTGGTGATGAAACCGGCGACGATCTGGACGCGCCGCAGTGGCCTCACCGATTCGTGATAGACCAGCCAGTAGGCGCGGCGGATGGGCGCCACGATGTTGACCGGCACCAGTTCGGGCATCGAGCGGGCGATGAACGTGTGGAGGATGCCGATGCCGGCGCCCGCGCGCACGGCCTCCGCCTGGCCGAGCGCTGAGGAGATGGCAAAGGCGGTGCGCCAGTCGGCGCTGAACTCGGCCGCGTAGTCGAGCGAGGGGCTGACGATCAGATCAGGGACGTAGCCGATGAGCGTATGCCGGGAGAGGTCGGCCGCCGTTTCGGGCAGGCCATTGGCCTCGACATAGGCCCGCGATGCGAACAGGCCGAGCGTGTAGTCAACTAGCTTTCCCGCCACCAGTCGGCCCTCGGTCGGCCGCTCGACGGTGATGGCGATGTCGGCCTCGCGCCTCGACAGCGAAAAGGAGCGCGGCACCGGCACCAGCTGGATGGTCAGTTCGCGGTGCAGCGCGGTCAGTTCGCCCAGTCGTTTGGCCAGGAAGGCGACACCAAAGCCGTCGGGCGCGCCGATGCGAACGGTGCCGGATACATCATCGCCTTCGCCGGCGACGGTCGACCGCGCCGCGATCATGTCGGCTTCCATGCGCTCGGCGATGTCGAGGAAACGCTCGCCCGCCGGCGTCAGCTCGCTGCCGGTGGTGAGGCGGCGAAAGAGTTTTGTGCGCAGCGCGTCCTCGAGCGCCGCGATGCGGCGTGAGACGGTGGCGTGGTTGAGCTCCAGTCGCTTGGCTGCGCCAAGGATCTGACCTGCCCGCGCCACCGCCAGGAAGATGCGGACGTCATCCCAGTTCATGGCAACTCCATTTCCTCCCGTTGGAGCTGTGCAGAGCCTGCTATTTGCGAGAATTAATGCTCCTCCGTCAACGGCTATCTATTTTCCGCACAACGGTTGCGTTTTCGCTCGCGTTGCCATCGCCCCGTCAAAGGCGGACAATGCGGCATCACAAACCAGGGAGAGAAATCATGATCGAATACGGTCATTTCATCGGCGGCAAGCGTGTCGCCGGGACCAGCGGCCGCAAGCAGGATGTCATGCAGCCGATGGACGGCTCGGTTCGCGGCACGGTGGCGCTGGCCTCGCAGGCCGAACTGCGCGCGGCTGTCGAGAACGCCAGGGAAGCGCAGCCCAAATGGGCGGCGACCAACCCGCAGCGGCGCGTTCGCGTGCTGATGAAGTTCCTCGAACTGGTGGCCAAGGAATATGACGAGTTGGCCGATATCCTGGCGCGCGAGCACGGCAAGACCATCGCCGACGCCAAGGGCGACATCCAGCGCGGCCTCGAAGTGGTCGAGGTCTGCATCGGTGCGCCGCACATGATGAAGGGCGAATTCACCGATGGCGCCGGCCCCGGCATCGATGTCTATTCGATGCGCCAGCCGCTCGGTGTCGTCGCCGGCATCACGCCGTTCAATTTCCCGGCGATGATCCCGCTGTGGAAGATCGCGCCGGCCATCGCCTGCGGCAACGCCTTCATCCTGAAGCCGTCGGAGCGTGACCCCGGCGTGCCGATGCGCATCGCCGAACTGTTCATCGAGGCCGGCCTGCCGGCGGGCATCCTCAACGTCGTCAACGGCGACAAGGATGTTGTGGACGCCATTCTTGACGATCCGGACATCAAAGCCATCGGCTTTGTCGGCTCGACGCCGATCGCCCATTACATCTATTCGCGCGGCACGGCTTCCGGCAAGCGCGTGCAGTGCTTCGGCGGCGCCAAGAACCACATGATCATCATGCCCGACGCCGATATGGACCAGACCGTCGACGCGCTGATCGGCGCCGGCTACGGCTCGGCCGGCGAACGCTGCATGGCGATCTCGGTCGCTGTCCCGGTCGGCAACGATACCGCCAACCGGCTGATGGAAAAGTTGGTCCCGCGCGTCGAAAGCCTGAAGGTCGGCCCCTCGACGGATTCGTCAGCCGATTTCGGCCCGCTGGTAACGGCCCAGGCGCTGGAGCGGGTCAAGGGCTATGTCGACACCGGCGTCAAGGAAGGCGCCAAGCTGGTCGTCGATGGCCGTGGCTTCTCCATGCAGGGCTACGAGGACGGCTACTACATGGGTGGCTGCCTGTTCGACAATGTGACCGCCGACATGCGCATCTACAAGGAAGAGATCTTTGGGCCGGTGCTCTCGGTGGTGCGCGCGCCGAACTATGAGGCCGCGATCAAGCTCGCCAACGATCACGAGATGGGCAATGGCGTCGCCATCTTCACGCGCGACGGCGATGCCGCACGCGACTTCGCCTCGCGTGTCCAGGTCGGCATGGTCGGGGTGAACGTGCCGATCCCGGTTCCGATCGCCTATTACACCTTCGGCGGCTGGAAGGCGTCGTCGTTCGGCGATCTCAACCAGCATGGCCCGGACGCGTTCCGCTTCTACACCAAGACCAAGACGGTGACCTCGCGCTGGCCGTCCGGCGTGAAGGATGGCGCGGAATTCGTTATCCCGACGATGAACTGATCGGCCGACGATGAACTGACCGGACGAAAACGGATACCGGATTCGGATAGCAAAAGGCCCGGCTCAGCCGGGCCTTTTTTTGCGTGCGGTCGCGGCACCTGTGTGTGCGTAAACGCTAATGTGATGGAACAAGCATGCGGCAGCGACCTTAGATTTGCATCCCTCCTCCAAGGAGGCACCGCAGGTCAACCAACGGCGCCGGCGACGGCTCAAGGAACATAGTCGGGCGCAAGGAGGTGTGAAATGACACGTCTCGTGGCGACAATGTTATTTGCGGCGGCTGTCTTTTCCGCCGCACCGGCATCGGCGGCCGAGCAATGCGCTGCTCATGCCGACATGATCAAGGCGCTCGGCGAACAGTTTCAGGAGAATGCTGCCGCGCTGGGCGTGGTCAATCCGAATGTCATTCTCGAAATCTTCGTTTCCAAGCAGGGCACCTGGACGATCCTCGCCACCGACACAACAGGTCAGAGCTGCGTGATATCGGCAGGTGAGGGTTGGGACAGCCCCATGACTGCTGCGGCGATGCCCGGGGCCTGAACCACCTGGCATCTCGGAAAATATCAGCGTTCATCGTGTGGCGGTCGCGTCGGGTTATCGTCGTGCCGCTGAGGTTGAGCGGGCGCTTGTTTTCAGATCAGGACTTCACCATATCGAATCCAGGAGTGCGAAAACCCGCTCCCTGACGACAGACCGGAAACCAGAAGGAGTGACGTGATGAAGACGTCGAACCCGGCCTGGGGCGTTCCGACACATTGAGGCCATCGATGTGCCTCCCTTGCCGGAACGCAAAGGCAAAGGAGGTGCCAAATGGCACGCGAATTTTCATTTCGATGGATCAGGATAGCCGCGATCGGCGCCGTGATGGCGCTGGCGGTTTCTCCCGTGCAGGCGCAAGTCGTCTGCGGCGGCCACAGTGATCTTGTCGCGGGGCTGGCGCAGGCTTTTCAGGAAAAGCAGGTCGGTTACGGAGTGGTCGGGCAAAAAGCCGTCATAGAAATCTATGTCTCGGCGAGCGGCACGTGGACCATTCTGATAACCGGCGTGAAGGACCGGAGCTGCATTCTTGCGACCGGTGACGGATGGGAAAATACGCTGGCCGTCGCCGCTACGGCGCACGGGCTCTAACGTGTCCGACTAGCGCGTGGCCGCTACTTCGGCGTGGCCACGCAGCAGCGCCATCAGTCGCTTGGCATCCTTGGCCGCGGCCTCTTCATCGCCGTCGAGGATCGAGCGGATCAGCGCGACATGGTGCTCGGCAGACTCGGCGAGGCCGGTATCAGCCTTGTAGCGGAACCAGAAGCGCCGGCTGTGGGTCTGCAGCGGGGCGGCCAGCCGCGCCGCGAAGGGGTTGTCGGCGGCCAGCGCCAAGGCGTCGTCGAGCGCCTTGTCTGCATGAATGAAAGCAAGGACGTTGCCGGAAATGACCGCCTTCTGCATGGCAAGTGCGGCCTCATGAAACAGGTCGGCGGCCTCCCGGGTGACGAAGCGCGCGGCCGAACGGGCCAGCACCACCTCGACGCCGCGGCGTGCGTCGAGCACGCGCAGCCAGTCGCCGGGATGGAGCGGAGCGATCGCGATGCCGGCGCGCGGGCGCACGTCGAGCAGCCCTTCCCAGGCCAGACGCTGGATCGCTTCGCGCACAGGGGTGCGGCCGATCCCCAATCTCTCTATCAGCGAACCTTCGGTGACATAGCTTCCGGGGACCAGTTCAAGCGTCACGATCATGTATTCGAGCGCACGATAGGCCTTGGCCGCGACTGGCTCGAATGCGCTGCTTGTCTCGATGGATATCAACGGCGGCTTCCTGATATATCTTTGATATATGATAATGGAATCCGTATTGACAGTCCATTTCTTAATAAATATACCACTGATATATCAGATGGAGCAGCGAACATGTGGACCGGAGTTTTCCCCGCCGTCACGACCAAATTCACCGAGGATGACCGCCTCGACCATGCCGAGATGGAGCGCTGTTTCGCGCTGCAGATGGAGGCCGGCTGCGACGGCATCATCGTCTGCGGGTCGCTCGGCGAAGGGCCGATGCTGTCCGCCGACGAGAAGATCGAAGTGTTGAAGACCGCACAGAAGATCGCAGGCGAGAAGCCTGTCCTGCTGACGGTGAACGAAGCCGGCACCCGCGAGGCGGCAAGCATTGCGCGCCGCGCCGCCAAGGAAGGCGCCAACGGTCTGATGGTCGTGCCGAGCCCGATCTACCATACCAACGCGGAAGAGACGGTCGCCGCCCTGCGCGCCGTCGCCGAGGCCGGCGACCTGCCGGTGATGATCTATTCCAACCGTCTCGCCTACCGCGTCGACGTCACCGTCGACCAGATGGAGGAACTGGCGTCGGACAAGCGCTTCGTCGCCATCAAGGAATCCTCCGATGACATCCGCCGCTCGACCGAGATCATCAATCGCCTGGGCAGCCGCTACGACCTGTTCACCGGCGTCGACAATCTTGCCTTCGAGGCACTGTCGGTCGGCGCCATCGGCTGGGTGGCCGGCCTGGTCACCGCCTTCCCGCGCGAAACGGTCGCCATCTACCAGCTGATGAAGCAGGGCCGCCGCGAGGAAGCGCTTGCCATCTACCGCTGGTTCCGCCCGTTGCTCGATCTCGACGTGTCGACCTATCTGGTGCAGAACATCAAGCTTGCGGAAGTCTTTGCGATAAACACCAATGATCGCGTCCGCATGCCGCGCCAGCCGTTGTCGGGCGAGCGCCGCAAGGCGGTCGAAAAGATCATCAAGGATGCGCTGGCGGTGCGGCCGACACTGCCGCAGTTCTGAGAGCTTCTTCTCCCCGTTCACGGGGAGAAGATGGCGGCAGCCAGATGAGGGGCAGCGCCCACGTGACAGGGAATTCCAAGTCGACAGAAGCGGGGCGCCGCCCCTCATCCGCCCTTCGGGCACCTTCTCCCCGTGAACGGGGAGAAGGGAAGGACATCGCCATTATCGGTGGCGGCATCATCGGCATCTGCGCCGCCGCCTATCTTGCGGAGGCTGGACGAAGCGTCACGGTCTTCGACCGTAGCGGCATCTGCGAGGAAACGAGCTCCGGCAATGCCGCCGCCTTCGCTTTCTCGGATGTGCTGCCACTGGCGCAGAAAGGCATGATCAAGAATCTGCCGAAGTGGCTCGCCGATCCGCTGGGGCCGCTCAGCATTCCTCCCGCCTACCTGCCGAAACTCCTGCCCTGGCTGATCCGTTTCTGGCGCGCCGGGCGCGGCGATCGTTATGAGGCCAGCCTCGCGGCGCAAGTGGCGATGATGGGCCTTGCCGAAAGCGAATGGGCCGGATTGATGGAGCGCTCCGGCACGCGGCCGATGCTGCGCGAGGACGGTTCGCTCGAGCTCTACGAGAGCGAGGCGGAGTTCCGTTCCTCATTGCCGGGCTGGGCGGCCAGGCAGCGTTTTGACATCGGCTTCCGTCATATTGAAGGCAGCGAGCTCGCGGCCCTTCAGCCCGGTCTGTCGCCACGCTTCGTCAAGGGCACCTTTGTGCCGGCCTGGAAGACCGTGGCCGACCCCAAGCTGCTGGGCAAGGCCATCTGGGCCTATGCGCAACAGAAGGGCGCCCGTTTCGAGCAGGCACGGATCGCCCGTGTCGAGCCAGGACCGGTCGGCGCCACGCTGCAACTAACCGACGGCACCACGCGGCGGGCGAGGCATCTCGTTATCGCCGCTGGCGCATGGTCGCACCTGCTGGCGAAAGACCTCGGCGACCGCATCCCGCTCGAAACCGAGCGCGGCTACAACACGACGCTGCCGAAGGACGCCTTCGACGTGAAGCGGCAGCTGATCTTTTCCGGCCATGGCTTCGTCATCACGCCGCTGGAAACGGGCCTGCGTGTCGGTGGCGCCGTCGAACTCGGCGGCATCGAGCGTCCGCCGAACTATGCCCGATCGAAGGCCCTGCTGCAGAAGGCGCAGAAATTCCTGCCGGGACTCAATCCGACCGGTGGCCGCGAATGGATGGGGTTCCGGCCATCGTTGCCGGACTCGCTTCCTGTCATCGGGCGGGCCCCGGCAAACCCGTCGGTGGTCTACGCCTTCGGCCATGGCCATCTCGGCCTGACCCAGGCGGCCGCCACCGGGCGCTTGATCCGTGACCTCGTTCTGGAGCAGGCTCCGCCGATCGATCTGATGCCCTTCAGTCCTCAACGTTTTTGAATCCGGGAGCCGTCATGGCCAAGAAATCCTTCTTCTGCATAGACGGCCACACCTGCGGCAATCCGGTGCGGCTGGTCGCCGGCGGCGGTCCGCTGCTGCAGGGCTCCACCATGATGGAGCGGCGCGCGCACTTCCTTGCCGAGTTTGACTGGATCCGCACCGGCCTGATGTTCGAGCCGCGCGGCCATGATGTCATGTCCGGCTCAATCCTCTATCCGCCGACGCGCGACGATTGCGATATCGCCATCCTGTTCATCGAGACATCGGGCTGCCTGCCGATGTGCGGTCACGGCACCATCGGCACGGTGACCATGGCCATCGAGCACGGGCTGATCAAGCCGCGGACGCCGGGCATGCTGAGGCTCGACACGCCGGCCGGCCTGGTCATCGCCGAATACAAACAGGTCGGTGACTATGTCGAGGAAGTGCGCATCACCAATGTGCCGTCCTTCCTCTATGCCGAGGGGCTCACGGTCGAATGCCCGCAGCTTGGCGAGATCCGTGTCGATGTCGCCTATGGCGGTAATTTCTACGCCATCGTCGAGCCGCAGGAGAACTATCGCGACATGGCCGATCATTCGGCCGGCGACCTGATCGCCTGGAGCCCGGTGGTTCGGCAGCGGCTCAATGAAAAGTACTCTTTCGTGCATCCGGAAAACCCCGGCATCAACCGGCTGTCGCACATGTTGTGGACCGGCAAGCCGACGGTGGAGGGGGCCGACGCACGCAACGCCGTGTTCTATGGCGACAAGGCGATCGACCGCTCTCCGTGCGGCACCGGCACCTCTGCGCGGATGGCGCAGCTGCACGCCAAGGGCAAGCTCAAGGCCGGCGACGACTTCATCCATGAGTCCATCATCGGCTCGCTGTTCAAGGGCAGGGTCGAAAAGGAGGTCGCGGTTGCAGGCAAGCCGGCTATCATTCCATCGATCGGCGGCTGGGCGCGAATGACAGGATTGAACACGATCTTCATCGACGACCGTGATCCGTTCGCTCATGGTTTTGTGGTCAAGTAGGAGGGCACGAAGCCGCCTGAGGTCATTGCCACGCAAAAACCGAACCATGGACCGAGACGCAACGATCCGTCTCATCAAATTCTTTTGACAGCGATTTCTTCGAAATCGCGCGCATGATGCGGTCGATTAGTCAAAGACATTGCGTTATGCCAATGATAGGGTCCGCGATAGTCCAGAGGCCGGATATGAAAAAACGGGCAATTCGAAGGCGTGCCGACACAGCACGCATGACGATTGAAAAATCACGTTGCAATCCGGGCTCGAAACTTTACGACTAGGGGAAATACGAAAAGGAATGCGTCTGCATGGGCGACATTCCAGGGGAGCAATGTACACATGCAGTATTTTGTCCAGCAGCTTATCAACGGGCTGACGCTGGGGTCGATCTATGGCCTGATAGCGATCGGCTATACGATGGTCTACGGCATCATCGGCATGATCAACTTCGCCCACGGCGACATCTTCATGGTGGGCGCCTTCACGGCGCTGATCGTTTTCCTCATCCTCGGCGCGCTGTTCTATTCGGTGCCCGTGGTCATCGCGCTGCTGGTCATGATGATCGTGGCGATGCTGCTGACCAGCCTCTACAACTGGACGATCGAGAAGGTGGCGTATCGGCCGCTGCGCGGTTCGTTCCGGCTGGCGCCGCTGATCACCGCCATCGGCATGTCGATCGCGCTGTCCAACTTCGTCCAGGTGACGCAGGGGCCGCGCAACAAGCCGATCCCGCCGATGGTCAGCACCGTCTACAACATCGATGGCATCAGCGTTTCGCTGAAGCAGATCATCATCGTCATCGTCACCGCACTGCTGCTTGCGCTGTTCTGGTACCTGGTCAACAGGACCTCGCTTGGCCGCGCCCAGCGTGCCTGCGAGCAGGACCGCAAGATGGCGTCATTGCTCGGCATCGACGTTGACCGCACCATCTCGATCACCTTCATCATGGGAGCTTCGCTTGCCGCCGTCGCCGGCACGCTGTTCCTGATGTATTACGGTGTCATCGCCTTCTCGGACGGCTTCACCCCTGGCGTGAAGGCATTCACCGCGGCGGTGCTCGGTGGCATCGGCTCGTTGCCGGGCGCCGTGCTCGGCGGACTCCTGATCGGCTTCATCGAGAGCATGTGGTCGGCCTATTTCTCGATCGACTACAAGGACGTCGCCGCCTTCTCCATCCTGGCGATCGTCCTGATCTTCCTGCCTTCCGGCATATTGGGCCGGCCAGAAGTCGAAAAGGTCTGAGATCATGGCCGTTACCGTATCTCCGGATCGCGAGGTCGTCGCCACCCCCGTCCAACGCGCTCTGCGCGAGGCGTTCTTTGCCGGCGCCATCGCGCTTGGCCTGTTCGTGTTGTTCATCGGCCTCAAGACCGACCAGAACATTTCCAATGAGCTGGTCCTGGTGCAGCGCTGGGGTGTGCTTGCCGTCGTGGTGATCGCCACCGCCGTCGGACGCTTCCTCTATGTCGCCTATGGCCAGCCTTTCCTGGCCAGCCAGAAGATCACCAACGTTGCCACCGGCCTGTTGCCCGACAGCGTGGCGACGCGGTTCTTCCGGTTGCCGTATTTCATCGCGGCGCTCGCCGTACTGGTCGTGCTGACCGTATTTGCCGGCTCGCTCGACGGATTGCTGGGGCCCGGCCTTGCCGGCTACGCGCGCTTCCTGCGGGCGCTGGCGACCATCTACGTGATCGCGTCGGTGATCTTCTATTTCCGGTCCTTCATCCACACCCATTTCTCGGCGTTGGGCATAAGCGCGCTGGCGCTTTATCCGATCCTGGTCGTGGTGGTGCTCGCGCTGTACACAGGGTCGCTGGCGGGCGGCTTCCAGGGGTCGCTGAAGTGGGTCGACAATTTCGGCATCCAGATCCTGATCTATGTGATGCTGGCGTGGGGGTTGAACATCGTCGTCGGCCTCGCCGGCCTGCTCGACCTCGGCTACGTCGCTTTTTATGCGCTTGGCGCCTATGCGTATGCGCTTCTCGCCACGCATTTCGGCCTGTCGTTCTGGATCCTGCTGCCGGCCGCGGGCGCCATGGCCGCTCTCTGGGGCGTGCTGCTCGGCTTCCCCGTGCTGCGCCTGCGTGGCGACTATCTGGCCATCGTGACGTTGGCTTTCGGCGAGATCATCCGGTTGGTGCTGATCAACTGGCGCGAGGTCACCAACGGGTCTGCCGGCATTTCCGGCATTCCCAAGGTCAGCTTCTTCGGCCTGATGTCATTCAACGTGTCGGACCCGAACTACATCGCCAAGGTGCTGGGCATCGCTCAGTCCGGCGCCTACTACAAGATCTTCCTCTACTACCTGATCCTGGGCCTGTGCCTGCTCACCGCCTTCGTCACCATCAGGCTGCGCCGTCTACCGGTTGGCCGCGCATGGGAAGCGTTGCGTGAGGATGAGATCGCCTGCCGCTCGCTCGGCATCAACACCACCACCACTAAGCTCACCGCCTTTGCCACCGGTGCCATGTTCGGCGGCTTTGCCGGCTCGTTCTTCGCCGCGCGGCAAGGCTTCGTCAGCCCGGAATCCTTCGTTTTCCTGGAATCGGCGATCATCCTGGCCATCGTTGTGCTTGGCGGCATGGGTTCGCTGGTCGGCATCGCCGTCGCCGCCATGGTGATGATCGGCGGCACCGAGGCGCTGCGCGAGCTCGACTTCCTCAAGCAGATATTCGGGCCGGACTTCACCCCGGAGCTCTACCGCATGCTGCTGTTCGGCATGGCCATGGTCATCGTCATGCTGTGGAAGCCGCGCGGCTTCGTCGGCAGTCGTGAACCAACCGCGTTCCTCAAGGAGCGAAGGGCTGTCTCCAGTTCCTTCACCAAGGAGGGCCACGGCTGATGAACGCGAGCACTTCGATGAACGACGCCATCCTGCAGGTCGATCACCTGTCGATGAAGTTCGGCGGCCTGGTCGCCATCGGCGACCTGTCCTTCACCGCCAAGCGCGGCGAGATCACCGCGCTGATCGGCCCCAACGGTGCCGGCAAGACCACGGTGTTCAACTGCATCACCGGCTTCTACAAGCCGTCGGAAGGCATGATCACGCTCAACCGGAGCGACGGCTCGAGCTATCTGCTGGAGCGGCTGCCCAACCACGAGATCCCGGCGCGCGCCAAGGTGGCGCGTACCTTCCAGAACATCCGCCTGTTCTCGGGCATGACGCTGCTGGAGAACCTGCTCGTCGCCCAGCACAACAAGCTGATGAAGGCATCGGGCTATACCATCCTTGGCCTGTTCGGCTTCAGCGGCTACCGCAAGGCTTCGGCCGAATCGATCGACCTGGCCCGGCACTGGCTGGAGAAGGCCGACCTTGTCGATCGTGCCGACGACCCGGCCGGCGACCTGCCCTATGGCGCCCAGCGACGTCTCGAAATCGCGCGCGCCATGTGCACCGGGCCGGAGCTTCTGTGCCTTGATGAACCGGCGGCCGGTCTCAATCCGAAAGAATCGCTGGCCCTCAATTCGCTGCTGATGGACATCAAGAACAACACCGGCACGTCGATCCTGCTGATCGAGCACGACATGTCGGTGGTCATGCAGATTTCCGACCATGTCGTCGTGCTCGAATACGGCCGCAAGATCTCCGACGGCAATCCGCAGTCGGTACGCACCGATCCGCGCGTCATCGCTGCCTATCTCGGCGTCGACGATGAGGAAGTCGAGACCGTCCTGACGGAAGTCGGCGACGAGGACGTCATCGAACAGCTCGATACGGGGCCGGATGCCGCGCATGGTCCGGGGACATCGTCGTCGTATCTCGCAGGGCCTGTGACCGACACCGTCGGTCACAGCGAAGGTGAGCGCGTCACGGTGTCCAAGGGCGCTTCGAAGGCGGCGCAGGTCGATGCACGCGCAGCGACGAAGGCAAGTAAGCCGGTCGCTGCAAAGCCCGTTTCACCAGCCAAGCCGGCTGCGAAACCGGTTGCGGCAAAGCCGGCGGCCAAGGCACCGGCGAAGGCCGTCGGCGTCTCCAACCGGCTGACGGCACCCCGCGGCGGCAAGGCCGACAACCTGACCCGCATCAAGGGGATCGGCACGGTCAACGAGAAGAAGCTCAACGAACACGGCATCTTCCATTTCGACCAGATTGGCGCCTGGAAGAAATCCGACGTCGAGGCCGCGGAAACCTATCTCGCCTTCGACGGGCGCATTGCGCGCGAAGAGTGGGTCAAGCAGGCCAAGCTGCTGGCAAAGGGCAGGGACACGGAGTTCTCGCGCCGGGTCGATGCGGGGAAGGTGGCGACAAGTCATGCTTCCGGAAAGGCAGCCGCCACGCCGGCTGCGGGCAAGCGCGGAGGGCGTAAATGATGACCGGCACAACGCTGCTCGACGTCAAGGGCGTCCAGACCTACTACGGCAATATCAGGGCGCTGAACGGCGTCGATGTCCACGTCAACCAGGGCGAGATCGTCGCGCTGATCGGCGCCAACGGCGCCGGCAAGTCGACGTTGATGATGACCATCTTCGGTGCTCCGCGCGCCCGTGCCGGCACCATTACATTCGCCGGCACCGACATCACGCAGATGCCGACCCACGAGATCGCGCGCATGCGCATCGCCCAGTCGCCGGAGGGACGCCGCATCTTCCCGCGCATGACGGTGATGGAAAACCTGCAGATGGGCGCCAGCCTCGACAACCTCAAGCACTATGACGAGGACGTCGAGAAGGTGTTCACCCTGTTTCCCCGCCTGAAGGAGCGCATCGCCCAGCGTGGCGGCACGCTGTCGGGCGGCGAACAGCAGATGCTTTCGATCGGGCGCGCGCTGATGGCGCGGCCGAAACTGCTTCTGCTCGACGAACCGTCGCTTGGTCTCGCGCCGCTGATCGTCAAGCAGATCTTCGATGCCATCCGCGAGCTGAACCGCACCCAGGGGCTGACCGTGTTCCTGGTCGAGCAGAACGCCTTCGGCGCGCTGAAGCTCGCCACGCGCGGCTATGTCATGGTCAACGGCAATGTGACGATGAGCGGTACCGGCAAGGAACTGCTCGCCAATCCGGAAGTGCGCGCCGCATATCTCGAAGGCGGACACCACTGATCCCAGGAGACATCATCATGCAAGGCATTCTCTATGAGGAACCGTCGATCTGGCAGTTCTTCTTCGTCACCTGTCTTCTCGGAGGCTGGGCGGCATGGATGACAGGCAAGGCCAGCGCCCAGACCTGGCGCAGCTTCATCCAGCTGTTCGCCTATATGCTCGGCCTTGGGATCGGTATCAGGTTCATCCACCACGCGCTGTTCGGCGGCACGATGTTTTCGCTCCACTACTACGTCGTGGACACTATTGTACTGATGATCCTGGGCTTCGTCGGCTATCAATACACGCGCACAAATCAAATGGTCACACAGTATAACTGGCTCTATGAAAGAGCTTCGCTTTTGAGCTGGAAACCGAAAGGTTGACGTTCATCATTAACGCCGTTTCGGGATGAATCGGCGTGACAAGAGCCTGAAAATGGGCACACTATGCTTTCTGCGATAAGAGTGGGCATCGCATGAAAGCTTCATCCACGCCCACTCCGTTAATGGGAGCGTTTAAATGAAAAAGTCACTTTTGTCCGCCGTTGCACTGACCGCGCTCGTCGCGTTCGGTGGCAACGCGTGGGCTGACGTAATGTTCGGCGTTGCCGGCCCGATCACCGGTCCGAACGCGGCCTTCGGCGCACAGCTGCAGAAGGGCGCCGAGGCGGCCGTCGCGGCGATCAATGCCAAGGGCGGCATCAATGGCGAGCAGATCAAGCTCGAAGTCGGCGACGACGTTTCAGATCCGAAGCAGGGCATCTCGGTTGCCAACAAGTTCGTCGGCGACGGCGTCAAGTTCGTGATCGGCCACTTCAACTCGGGCGTCTCGATCCCGGCCTCGGAAGTCTACGCGGAAAACAACATCGTCGAAATCACGCCGGCCGCAACCAATCCGAAGTTCACCGAGCGCGGTCTGTGGAATGTATTCCGCACCTGCGGACGCGACGACCAGCAGGGCAGCATCGCCGGCGCCTATATCGCCGCGAATTTCAAGGGTGCCAAGGTTGCCGTCATTCATGACAAGACCCCTTATGGCCAGGGCCTCGCCGACGAAACCAAGAAGGCAATGAACGCCGCCGGCGTCACGGAAGTGATGTATGAAGGCGTCAATGTCGGCGACAAGGACTTCTCGGCGCTGATCGCCAAGATGAAGGAAGCCGGCGTCACCCTGATCTATTGGGGCGGCCTGCATACCGAAGCCGGCCTGATCATCCGCCAGTCCGCGGACCAGGGCCTCAAGGCACCGATGATGTCGGGTGACGGCATCGTGACGGACGAGCTTGCCGCGATCGCGGGCGACGCCGTCGCCGGCACGCTCAACACGTTCGGCCCCGACCCGCGCCTGATCCCGGCCAACAAGGAACTCGTTGACAAGTTCCGCGCGCAGGGCTTCGAGCCGGAAGCCTACACGCTCTACGCCTATGCCGCCGTGCAAGTGGTCGCCGAGGCCGCCGCTGCCGCCAAGACGAACGACCCGCAGGCCGTTGCCAAGGCGATGCATGAAAACGGCCCGTTCCCGACCGTTCTGGGCGATCTTGCCTATGATGCCAAGGGCGATCCGAAGCTGCCGGGCTACATCATGTACGAGTGGAAGAAGAAGGACGACGGAAAGTATTCCTGGTTCCCGAAATAAGCCGCTCTGGCAGGTCTGAAACCGATGATGCCCGGCGCAACGCGCCGGGCATTTTCTTTGGCTGCTGGCGACGCCCATTGGCAACTGGCGTCGCCAGAGGGCCGACGCGTGGCGCTTTTCGACAGTCCTTGGCCGACAAAATAGCGAGGCTGGGAACGCCAAATAGGCGCCAACAACCAGCCCTCGAAGCGACACGACGGGGGTTCGCGCGAAGAATCTATTTAAATCGATTTAAGTCTGAGTCGATTCTGTTTGCACTGCAGCATTTTCACGCTAATCATTGCGCCGATTTCCCGTCCCTTCCGTTACTGGAGCCCAGTCCTTGGCCATCACGAAGATCCTCGTCGCCAACCGGTCAGAAATCGCTATCCGCGTCTTTCGCGCGGCCAACGAACTGGGTCTCAAAACCGTGGCGATCTGGGCCGAGGAAGACAAATATTCGCTGCACCGCTTCAAGGCCGATGAGAGCTACCAGGTCGGGCGCGGGCCGCACCTGACCAAGGACATGGGGCCGATCGAGAGCTATCTGTCGATCGAGGAGGTGATCCGTGTCGCCAGGCTTTCGGGCGCCGATGCGATCCACCCCGGCTATGGGCTTCTTTCGGAGAGCCCCGAATTCGCCGACGCCTGCGCCGAGGCCGGCATCACCTTCATTGGGCCAAAGCCCGACACGATGCGCAGGCTGGGCAACAAGGTCGCCGCGCGCAATCTCGCCATCGAAGTGGGCGTCCCGGTCATTCCCGCCACCGATCCCCTGCCGGACGACATGGACGCGGTGAAAAAACTGGCCAAGGAGATCGGCTACCCGGTGATGCTCAAGGCATCGTGGGGCGGCGGCGGGCGCGGCATGCGCGCCATCCGCTCCGAGGCCGACCTCGCCCGCGAGGTGACGGAAGGCAAGCGAGAGGCGAAGGCCGCCTTCGGCAAGGACGAGGTCTATCTCGAAAAGCTGATCGAGCGCGCCCGACATGTCGAGGTGCAGGTTCTGGGCGACACACATGGCAATGCCGTGCACCTGTTCGAGCGCGACTGCTCGATCCAGCGCCGCAACCAGAAGGTCGTCGAGCGGGCGCCGGCGCCCTATCTCGAAATGTCGCAGCGCGAGGAGCTTTGCGGCTATGCGCTGAAGATCGCCCGCGAGACCAGCTATATCGGCGCCGGGACGGTCGAGTTCCTGCAGGATGCCGACACCGGCAAGTTCTACTTCATCGAGGTCAATCCGCGCATCCAGGTCGAGCATACCGTCACGGAGCAAGTAACGGGCATCGACATCGTCAAGGCGCAGATACACATCCTCGACGGCTTCGTCATCGGCACGCCGGAATCGGGCGTGCCGGCGCAGAAGGACATCAGGCTGAACGGCCATGCCCTGCAGTGCCGTATCACCACGGAAGATCCCGAGCATAATTTCATCCCGGACTATGGCCGCATCACCGCCTATCGCGGCGCGACCGGCTTCGGCATCCGGCTGGATGGCGGCACCGCCTATTCCGGAGCGGTCATTACCCGCTTCTACGATCCGTTGCTGGAGAAGGTGACGGCATGGGCGCCGACACCGGCCGAGACCATCGCCCGCATGAACCGCGCGCTGCGCGAGTTCCGCATCCGCGGCGTCGCGACCAACCTGACCTTCCTCGAAGCGATCATCAACCACCCGAGTTTCGCGGACAATTCCTATACGACGAAGTTCATCGACACGACGCCGGAACTGTTCCAGCAGGTCAAGCGCCAGGACCGCGCCACCAAGCTGCTCAACTACCTTGCCGACGTGTCGGTCAACGGTCATCCCGAAACGCGCGGCCGGCCGAAGCCCAAGGCTGACGCGGCCGCACCGGTGGTGCCCTATCTCAACGGCAACGTGCCCAGCGGTTCCAAGCAGAAGTTCGACGTGCTCGGTCCGGCGAAATTCGCAACCTGGATGCGCGAGCAGAAAGAGGTTCTCGTCACCGACACGACCATGCGCGACGGGCACCAGTCGCTGCTAGCGACCCGCGTGCGCACGCATGACATTGCCGGCATTGCCGGCACATATGCACGCGCCTTGCCGCAGCTTCTGTCCCTGGAGTGCTGGGGCGGCGCCACTTTCGACGTCGCCATGCGCTTCCTCACCGAGGACCCGTGGGAGCGGCTGGGCAAAGTGCGCGAGGCAGCACCCAATCTGCTGCTGCAGATGCTGCTGCGCGGCGCCAACGGCGTCGGCTACACCAACTATCCCGACAATGTCGTGCAGCATTTCGTCAAGCAGGCGGCAAGCGGCGGCATCGATCTGTTTCGCGTCTTCGACTGCCTGAACTGGGTCGAGAACATGCGCGTCGCCATGGATGCGGTGGGGGACGAGGGCAAGCTGATCGAGGCGGCGATCTGCTACACCGGCGACATACTCGACCCGGCGCGCGCCAAGTACGACCTCAAATATTATGTCAGCCTTGCCAGTGAGTTGCAGGCTGCCGGCGCCCACATCATCGCCGTCAAGGACATGGCCGGGCTGCTGAAGCCCTCCGCCGCGCGCGTGCTGTTCAAGGCGCTGCGCGAGGCGACCGACCTGCCGATCCATTTCCACACGCACGACACGTCCGGCCTGTCGGCGGCGACGGTGCTGGCGGCGGTGGAGACCGGCGTCGACGCCATTGATGCGGCGATGGATTCCTTCTCCGGCAACACCTCGCAGCCATGTCTTGGCTCGATCGTCGAAGCGCTGAAAGGCACCGACCGCGACCCGGGCCTCGACCCGCAATGGATCCGCAATATCTCGTTCTATTGGGAGGCGGTGCGCAACCAGTACGCCGCCTTCGAAAGCGATCTCAAGGGGCCGGCGTCGGAAGTCTATCTGCACGAAATGCCGGGCGGACAGTTCACCAATCTCAAGGAACAGGCGCGCTCGCTCGGGCTCGAAACACGCTGGCACGAGGTGGCGCAGACCTATCACGACGTCAACCTGATGTTCGGCGACATCGTCAAGGTGACGCCGTCGTCCAAGGTTGTCGGCGACATGGCGCTGATGATGGTGAGCCAGGACCTGACGGTGGCCGATGTCGAGAATCCGGACAGGGATATCGCCTTCCCGGACTCGGTCGTGTCGATGCTGCGCGGCGATCTCGGCCAGTCGCCGGGCGGTTGGCCGAAGGCGCTGCAGCAGAAGGTGCTCAAGAGCGAGAAGCCGATCACGGTGCGGCCGGGATCGCTGCTGAAGCCTGCCGACCTCAAGGCGAACCGCAAGGAGATCGAGGAGAAGCTCGAGCGCAAGCTCAGCGAATTCGAATTCGCCTCGTGGCTGATGTATCCGAAGGTGTTTTCGGATTTCGCCGGCGCGCAAGAGACGTACGGACCGGTCAGCGTGCTGCCGACGCCGACCTATTTCTACGGCATGGAGCCGGAAGACGAGATATTCGTCGACATCGAAAAGGGCAAGACGCTGGTGATACGATGCCTCGCCATCGGCGACGTCGACGAAAAGGGCATGGTCACCGTGTTCTTCGAACTCAACGGCCAGCCGCGCCGCGTGAAGGTGCCGGACCGAGCGCATGGCGCGTCCGCCGCCAAGGCGCGGCGCAAGGCCGAGCCGGGCAATGAGGCGCATGTCGGCGCGCCGATGCCGGGCGTCGTCTCCGCGCTCTCCGTTGCCGCTGGCCAGGCGGTGAAGGCGGGCGACGTGCTGCTCTCGATCGAGGCGATGAAGATGGAAACGGCGATGCATGCCGAGCGCGACGGCACAATCGTCGAGGTTCTGGTCAAGGCCGGCGACCAGATCGATGCCAAGGATTTGCTGATCGCCTTCGGATAATTGGCCATTGTCGAAGCGGGGCTGTCGGTGTTTGGCGGCAGCCCTTCATGCCGCATCGATAACGGCTTGACCCACTGTCCCCGGTCGGGCATTCGAACCCGCTGAAAAGCGCCGGATGCCTCCGAGTCGCGACGCAGATAAATTTGGAGAAGAACATGGCCGACGACATTACAGAGACCAGCCAGACTGTTGCCGCCGGCCAGTTGCGTGCCTTCATCGAGCGCATAGAGCGGCTCGAGGAAGAGAAGAAGACCATTTCCGAGGACATCAAGGAAGTGTTCGCCGAGGCCAAGGGCACCGGTTTCGACACCAAGGCGATGCGCACGATCATCCGGCTGCGCAAGAAGGACCAGGCGGAGCGGCAGGAAGAGGATGCCATCCTCGATCTGTACATGGCCGCGCTCGGCATGGTGTAAGACTAGCCGGCCCGGCATCCGATGCGGTTGCCGGATAAACGGTTTGGACCATGAGCGAATTCGACTTCGGCGGTCGCCGCGCCTCGGAATTCCGCCATCGCGGCTTCTGGTCGCTGTTCGCCGAACGGCATCCTGAAGAGAAAGCCCGGCTGGCGCGGCGCGGACCCTGGTTCTGGCAGCGCGGGCTGCCCGACTTCGCATTGGTAATTTCCATGTATGTCGCGCCGGCGCAGAACCATGTCGGCGTCTTCTTCGGACGCAATGAGAAGTTCGGCGCGACGGAAAGCTGGTCGCGATTGAAACCCTTCCAGCCAGCGATCGAAGACAGGCTGAAGCTCGGGCCGGGACAAAGTGCGGGGGGTCTCGGCATCAATTCGCTCTGGCGGGTCAACTGCTTTGCCGAGGACAACTGGCCGGCGATGGCCGACTGGCTGGTGACGGAGGCGTCGCGGGTCGAACGGGCCGTCACCGTTGTTCTGGGGCGGGGATAGATCGCCGGTGGTTCCCGAAGCCGTCACATCCTTTTTTCGCCTGCGCTGGCAAGGTGCCGTACGGCTGGAAAGGCTGTTCTGGCGTGACCTCGTTGTTGTCGGCACCGCAATCAGCGTTGCGTCGTCGGTGGCGGCGCTTGTCCTGCTCGGGCTGAAGATGCCGCTCGCTCTGGTTCTGGCGATGCATTTCGCGCCGGTGCACTACAATCTGTTTCTGACGCTGGCAGTCTGGCGAACCGCCGAAAGATTTCCCGGCGCAAAAGCCTGGATGATGACGTTGGGCGCTTCGTTGTGGCTGCTCCTGACAGTTGTGGTCTGACGCAATTCTCGTGGCCCACGCAGCGTGGCGTCCCGCCCGCTCCGCGCACGAAAAGGGCGGCCGAAGCCGCCCGTTCACGATCAAGTTGCCGGACTGCGTTCAAGCCGCCGGCTCGAATTTGAGCGCCACGCCGTTGATGCAGTAGCGCAGGCCGGTCGGCGGCGGGCCGTCCTCGAAGACATGGCCGAGATGGCTGCCGCAACGGGCGCAATGGCATTCGGTACGGACCATGCCGTAGCTGCGGTCGACCGTGTTCTCGACCGAGCCCGGCACCGGATCGTTGAAGCTCGGCCAGCCGGTGCCGCTCTCGAACTTCAGCTTGGATTCGAACAGCGGCTGGTCGCAGCCGACGCAGGAAAAAGTGCCGGCGCGCTTCTCATAGAGCAAAGCGCAGCTTCCTGGCCGTTCGGTGCCGTGGCCGCGCATGACGGCATATTGCTCGGGCGTCAGCCTGGCGCGCCATTCAGCGTCGGTGCGGGTGACAGGATAGGTGTGGGTGTCCATTTGATCTCCTCAGCCTTGGCGGCTCGTTATTGATTGCAATCTCATATTCGCAGCAGATAGGCATTTGTTACAGGTTCGCCCAGCGGTTTGCCCTCTGCAATCTCAATGTTTCCTCGAAAGCTGCTTCGTCGCGCCTTCCAGTCCGGCGAGCGTCAACGGGAACATGCGGCCGCCAAAGATGTCGCGGATCATCGCGATCGAATGGGTGTAGCCCCAGTTCTTCTGGTTCTCCGGGTTCAGCCACACCGCATTCGGCCACTGCTGCAGCAGCCGGCCGAGCCAGACGCTGCCTGCCTCCGGATTCCAATGCTCGACCGAACCTCCGGGATGTGCGATCTCGTATGGGCTCATCGAGGCATCGCCGACGACGATCACCTTGTAGTCGGGACCATATTTGTGGAGGAGGTCGAAGGTCGGGATCACTTCGGCATGGCGGCGGCGATTGTCCTTCCACACGCCCTCGTAGAGGCAGTTGTGGAAGTAGAAATATTCGAGCTGCCGGAATTCGGCACGCGCCGCCGAAAACAGCTCCTCGACGCTCTTGATGTGGTCGTCCATCGAGCCGCCGACATCGAAAAACATCAGCAGCTTCACGGCATTGCGCCGTTCGGGCCGCGTCCGCACGTCGAGATAGCCGTGCTCGGCGGTGGCGTGGATGGTGCCGGGCAGGTCGAACTCCTCCTCGGCCCCCTCGCGCACCCAGCGGCGCAGCCGCTTCAGCGCGATCTTGATGTTGCGGGTGCCGAGTTCGACGGCATCGTCGAAATTCCTGAACTCGCGCTTGTCCCAGACTTTCACCGCGCGGCGGTTGCGGCTTTCATGCTGGCCAATGCGCACGCCTTCGGGATTGTAGCCATAGGCGCCGAAGGGCGAGGTGCCGCCGGTGCCGATCCATTTCGAGCCTCCCTGGTGGCGGCCCTTCTGCTCCTCGAGCCGTTGCTTCAAGGTCTCCATCAGCTTGTCGAAGCCGCCGAGCGCTTCGACAAGCTTTTTCTCTTCCTCGGTCAGATGCTTTTCAGCGAGGCGGCGCAGCCATTCCTCGGGAATACCAGCGACATCGACGGCATCCGGGCCGCCCAGTGCCTCGATCCCCTTGAAGACATGCGCAAACACCTGGTCGAAGCGGTCGATATGCCGCTCATCCTTCACCAGCGCGGTGCGGGCGAGGTAATAGAAACCTTCGACGTCGTAATCGACCAGCCCCGCTTCCAACCCCTCCAGCAGCGACAGATATTCCCGCAGCGAGACGGGAACGCGTGCAGCCTTCAGTTCGAGGAAGAAGGGGATGAACATGGCGAACAGCTACTACAGCGGAGTGGGTAGGATACGGAACCAACGTCCTGCCGGCAAAATAGGAAAATCGATCAAATCCGGCCTGCCGAGTCGTTGGAGCTCTTGCTGAAAACTACCACTTTTCCTTTCGTGGTTGTGATAGAAATTCGCCAGGTCGGTTAGCTTGGCGGGTGTTTCCGCGACTTCGTCAGCGATGTTCTCGCCGATCGCCTGAGCGACAGCTTGGACCGAACCAACCAGCTCTCCGAAATAGTCTGGTTCACAAAGGATTCTCCCTATGTGCTCCAACTCATGAAGCTCGTAGTTCAGCTGATTACATAGCCGGCTCAGAAAAGCGTACTGGTAGCGGGGATCGGACGGATTCAACAGAAACGCAACCTCCTTTCCGCTGACCTCATGAGGGAGCTTCCCGAAATCGTAGACCCAGGCTTCAGGGTTGGTTGGTTCCCGCTCACGCCATTCCTGCCAGAGCGGGCCAATCAGACGACGAAGTGCTTGTTCAGGCAGTTGCCAGTTGTCAGGCGCTGGCCAATTATCCCAGTACTCTTCGATTGAGCCAATGAGATGCCGGACTACCGAAAGACGAACTTCAAACGGATCGGCAATTATTTGTTGAATGAAGGCATCTAGGTGCGAGAAGGACTGCTTTCTCAGTCCGCGCTCTCTCAACTCAAGATATCTGATGTAACTGGCATAGAGCGGCTGGAACTCGCTTTCCTGCAAGACGGCACGTATGCGTTCCAGCGCTTCAAACCGGTCAGCGTTCCAAGCCATCCGTGGTCGCTGCGCCGGCGGTATCATTACAGCAGATCATACTCGATGAAGCCCGTGCGCCGCGCAACATGGTCGTAGAGCTTGCGCGCGGTGGCGTTGGTCTCGTGCGTCATCCAGTAGACGTTCTTGACGCCAATCTTTGCGGCCTCTTCCTTCACCGCCTTGATCAGCGCCGCACCAATGCCCTTGCCGCGTACTTCCGGGTCGGCGAACAGATCCTGCAGATAGCAGTTGTTCTTCTCGGACCAGCCGGAGCGGTGGTAGAGGTAATGAGTGAGGCCGACAGCCTTGCCGTCAAGCGTGGCGATGAAACCCTTCGGCTCGAACTCGCCTTCGGTGAATAGCCGCTTCCAGGTGACGGCATAGACCTCTTCCGGCAGCTTGGTCTCGTAGAAGGTGAGGTAGTCGGTCCATAGGCGCCGCCAGTCGGCATGGTCGGACTGTGCAAGCGGGCGGACGGTAATTTCAGTCATTTCATTTCCCTTTGAAGTCTAAGGCCCGATCCATCCAGCAGAATCAGGATTGGCAACATCTCACTCTATCCTGCCGGCAAATCATACTCGCGAAAAGCGGTCGTCAGCATGTGCAGGGCTTCTCGCGCGCGGGGCGCCAGGGCATGCAAATGCAGGATGATCTCGGAAGGGGGAATGGGTGGCAGGCCGAGTTTTCGGCCCACCTCGACCAGGCCGGGGGGAACGACACGGTAAGCAAGGGCGGAAACGGCGAAGCCTGCCGACACCGCGATGTTGACCGCCGCGCCGCCGCCGCCGACAAAAGCCTCGTTCCAGGCGATGCCCGCCTTGTCCAGCGCCTCGACCGCCCTCAGGCGGTCCGGGCAGTTGCATACCATGCTGAGGAGAGCCAGCCGCAGAGGCGTTTCGGGTCGCCATTCGAAGGCAGGGGCGGCGAACCAGCCATAATGGGTGCGCGACAAGGTTTCGCCGCGGCGGCTGCCATCTTCCCTGTGCACGATGACCGCATCGAGTTCGCCGCGATCGAAAGCTTCTTCCAGCAAGGAACTGGTATCGATCCTGACATTGAGCGCCAGCGACGGATCATGGGCATGAAGCTGGGCTATCAGTGTGGACAGCTCTGGCCCTGCCACGTGGTCGACAAAGCCGAGAGCAAGCCGGCACGACGACGCTGAGAATTCCGTCAGGGCGCGTTCATGGGATGCCAGGAATTCACGCGCCGCGGGAAGGAAAACGGCTCCCCTTGCCGACAGCGCCACGCGACGCGGTGTGCGTTCGATCAGACGCGCGCCGAGCTTTTCTTCCAGGCGGCGCAGCTTGACGCTGATCGTCGCCTGGGTGCTGCCCAGCGCGGCCGCCGCACGGGTGAAGCTCTGCAGATCGGCCACCATCACGAAGATGCGCACAGCGTCGACATCGAGGCTCGTCATTTCGTCTATTCCATTTTGTCATCTCTGAAATAGAGATGCATCGTCTTTTTTCATGGTCAAGCCTCGTCTATCTCATCTCGACCGCAGTTTGAAGAGCGCCGCCCCCAGCCTCTCTCCGAATACGCCGATAGAAAGTGATGGACATGATTTTTCAAATCGACCGGAACACCGTTGCGCTTGCTGGCGTCTGCCTTGCCTCGCTGCTGTTCGGCCTCGAAATCTCCAGCGTGCCGGTCATCCTGCCGAAGCTGGAAAGCGTGCTCGCTGCCGACTTCAGGGATCTGCAATGGATCATGAACGCCTACACCATTGCCTGCACCACGGTGTTGATGGCGACTGGGACACTGGCAGACCGCTTCGGCCGCAAACGCGTAATGGTGATCACCACCATCTCCTTCGGCGTCACCTCCCTGCTGTGCGGTCTTGCACCGAGCGCTCCGCTTCTGATCGTCGCGCGCTTCCTGCAAGGTCTTGCGGGGGGAGCGATGTTTACCTGCAGCGTGGCCGTGCTGTCCCACCAGTTTCAAGACGGCCGCGAGCGGAGCAAGGCTTTCGTTGCCTGGAGCGTCGTGTCGGGCATCGGTCTCGGCTTTGGTCCTGCCATCGGCGGATTGATCGTAGCGCTTTCGAACTGGCAGTGGGTTTTCCTCATCCATGTGCCGCTGGCGATCCTTGCCCTGGTCTTCATCGCTGCTGGCGTCACCGAATCGCGCGACACCAACGCCCAGAAGCTTGACCGGGCCGGCATCCTGACGCTCTCTTTTGCCGTCTTCGGCTTCTCCTATCTGATCACGCAAGGGGCTGATCTTGGGGCCGGCGCCCGCATCGGTGTGACCATCGCTGCGGTGCTGGCCTTCATCGCGTTCCTCGTCGCCGAGAAGACCAGTCCCTATCCGATGTTCGATTTCTCGGTGTTCCGCATCCGCCAGTTTTCGGGAGCGATCACGGGCGGCATCGGCATGAATTTCAGCTACTGGCCGTTCATCATCTATCTGCCGATCTATTTTTCGGGCGTTCTCGGTTACGACAGCACGACGACCGGCCTGTTGCTGCTCGTCTACACGCTGCCCTTCATGCTGATGCCGGCGATCGCCGAGCGCATTCGTGCGCGCTATCAGGCGCGGATTGCGATCCCGCTGGGGTTGCTGACATTGGGGATCGGCTTCATCGCCATGAGAATAGGGTCCGGGCTTGAAGGAGCCAATTGGCTGACCATGCTGCCCGGCACGCTGATCGCCGGCATCGGCATCGGCCTGACCAATTCGCCGACCACCAACACCACGACTGGCTCGGTGTCGGCTGATCGTGCCGGCATGGCCTCGGGGATCGATATCAGCGCGCGGCTGATCACGCTGGCGATCAACATCGCGGTGCTGGGCCTTTTGCTGACGCAGGGGATCGTTTCTTATCTGCGGTCCGCACTTGGCGGGGCTCTCGACCCGAATGAACTCAGCGCGCTGGCGGAAAGGATCGCCGCCGGAAATCTCGATGGCCTCTCGCAATACGCACCCAAGCTCGCGACCCTCGATCCATCCGGCGCCGTCGTCCATGCCGCCCTGGTCAACGGTTTTGGCTGGGTCATGCTCTATTGCGGTATCGGCGTTCTCGCGCTTGCCGTCATCAGCTTCACGATCTTCGGCGTCAGAGGCAGAATCACCCCTGCCTTCGCGCCATGAACGCCAGCCGCTCGAACAGATGGACATCCTGCTCGTTCTTCAGCAATGCGCCGTGCAACCTCGGTAGCGCGTTCTTGAGGTCGCCGCGCAGATCCTCCGGCGCGATATCGTCGGCGACCAGCAGGCGTATCCAGTCGAGCGCTTCGGAGGTCGACGGCTTCTTCTTCAGGCCGGGCACATCGCGGATCTCGTAGAACTGGGTCAGTGCCGCCCGCACGAGGTTCTGCTTGATGCCGGGATAGTGGACATCGACGATCTTGTGCAGCGTGTCGACATCGGGAAAGCGGATGTAGTGGAAGAAGCAGCGGCGCAGGAAAGCGTCCGGCAACTCCTTCTCGTTGTTGGAAGTGATGATGACGATCGGCCTGATCGCGGCACGGATCGTCTCGCCGGTCTCGTAGACGAAGAACTCCATCCGATCGAGTTCCTGAAGCAGGTCGTTGGGGAACTCGATGTCGGCCTTGTCGATCTCATCGATCAGGAGCACGACCTTTCTGCCGGCCGCGAACGCTTCCCACAATTTGCCGCGCCTGATGTAGTTCTTGATGTCGTTGAACCTGATATCGCCGAGCTGGCTGTCGCGCAGCCGCGAGACGGCATCGTATTCATAGAGACCCTGCTGCGCTCGGGTTGTCGATTTGACGTGCCATTCGATCAGATCGAGGCCGAGTGCGGCCGCCACCTGACGGGCCAATTCGGTCTTGCCGGTGCCAGGCTCGCCCTTGACCAGCAATGGCCGTTCCAGCGCGATCGCCGCGTTCACGGCCACCATCAGATCCTTGTCGGCGACATAGGCCGCCGTGCCTTCGAAACGCATTTTTGCTCCTCGGTTCGTTCGGGTGACCGTAAGGAGACGATTTGGCCTGCGCAAGGCGCCGTAATGAAGCGGGGATGAAACCTCGCGGCGGAATTCGCGTTCCTGTGTCGGGAGGTCCAACGACGGGCTCGGGGGGACGGCAATGAAGCAGGGAACATTCGGCAAGATGGAATTGCAAGTCGTGGTCGGGGTGCTGGCGGCGACGCCGGTGCTGGTCGGGTTCGAAGGCATCCTGTCGGGGCCGGACTTCCTGAATGTCACGGCACCTTGGCCGGTCGACCTGGACAGCCATTTCCGCTTCCTGTCCGGCTTCTTCCTCGCCGTCGGCATCGCCTGGTATACCTGCATTCCCGGCATCGAGACCAGGACCGAACGGTTTCGCTTGCTGGCGGCCTGCACCTTCGCCGGCGGGTTGGCGCGGCTTTACTCGCTGCTTACCGCCGGTGAGCCGTCGGTTGGGCACATGGCCGGGCTTTGCGTCGAGTTGCTGGCGGTGCCGGCCTTGGTCTGGTGGCAGGGGCGCGTTGCGAATAAAGCGGCGGAGACTGCCCGCGCATCTGGTCTATAGCTGGCAACAAGCCTATATTGGCGAAGACGGTCTGCGCTTCCCGGCAGGAGAACATTTTCCCCGGGGCCTTAACGATCCTTAGGGAGCTGTCCCTGGGAAGACCCGTGGGTTTTCTCACACGGCGCCCACCTACTTTGTAGGTTCCCGGGATCGCTCTCTCCACCGGTTGTGTGGATCGTCACTCGACGCGAAGATTCACTCATGCTTTGATGGATCTTGCTGTGGAAAACGTCGCTTCCGCAACGCCATCGATTTCCGACCTTTTCTACCGTGGCCGCATGACTTCTCCCAAAGACCAGAAAAAGCACCTTCGCAAGGAAGCACTCGGTCGCCGCGACGCGCTCGATGAATTCTGGCGTGTGGAAGCAGCGCTCGAAATGGCCGAGACGGCGCGCGACCAAATGAAGATCGAGCCCGGCCAGATCGTCTCCGGCTTCTGGCCGATGCGCTCGGAAGTCGATGTCAGGCCGCTTATGTTCGCCTTGCGCGAGCAGGGGGCAAGGCTCTGCCTGCCGGCGATCCTCGACAAGACCACCATCGTCTTTCGCGAACTGGTTCGTGGCGCGCCCATGGTCGATATGGGCTTTGGCACTGTCGGGCCCCATGCCGAAGCCGAAGTTCTTGATCCCTCGGTGATGCTGGTCCCGCTTGCCGCTTTCGATGCCCGCGGCCACCGCATCGGCTACGGCGCCGGCTATTACGACCGCGCCATCGCCAAGCTTGTCGACAAGGGGCATGCGCCCCGGCTGGTTGGCATTGCCTTCGATTGCCAGGAGGTGGCGCTGGTGCCGGATGAGCCGCATGACGTGATCATTCAGGAAATACTGACCGAGAGCGGGTTGCGCCGGTTCGCACCGGAACTGTAGATAGTTTTTTGGAACGCATGATCTTTGCCGAAAAGTCATGCAACTTTTCGGGATCAGGCGCAGATGAGACTTCTCTTCCTCGGCGACATGGTCGGCAAGACGGGACGCACGGCGGTGTGGGACCAACTGCCAGGCCTGATCTCCGACTTCAAACTCGACTTCGTCATCGTCAACGGTGAAAACGCCGCCGGCGGTTTCGGCATCACCGAGGAGATCTTTCGCGAGACGATCGCCGCGGGTGCCGATGTCGTCACCACCGGCAACCATGTCTGGGACCAGCGCGACGCGCTGGCCTTCGCGCCGCGCGAGGAACGGTTCCTGCGGCCGTCCAATTTTCCGAAGGGCACGCCGGGACGCGGCTCCGGCGTCTACATTGCGAGGAATGGCGCGCGCGTGCTGGTCGCCAACATCATGGGGCGGGTGTTCATGCACCCCGAGCTCGATGACCCCTTCCAGGCCGGTGAGCGCGAGCTCGCTGCCTGTCCGCTCGGCGAGCAGTCCGACGCGGTCATCATCGATTTCCATGCCGAGGCGACCTCGGAGAAGATGTGCTTCGCGCATTTCGTCGACGGCCGTGCCAGCCTCGTCATCGGCACTCATACCCACCAACCCACCGGCGACCATCAGATCCTCAACGGCGGCACCGGCTACATGTCGGACGCCGGCATGTGCGGGGACTACGATTCCTCGCTGGGCATGGATAAGGAGGAACCGCTCAACCGTTTCCTGTCGAAGGTGCCGAAAGGACGTTTCGAAGCGGCAACCGGACCGGCGACATTGTGCGGCGTCGGTGTCGACATTTCCGACCGCACGGGGCTGACCGAAAGGATCGCGCCGTTTCGTCGCGGCCCCCGGCTAGAAGAAACCGCACCTTCCTTCTGGTCATGACATTGATATAGGCGTGCGTAGTACCTAATTGCCGGCGACATCTGCTTCAGATCGTTACAAAAGGGGACGACGACCTCCATGCAGCTTATCGAATTTCTGGCGCCTTACTTCGCCTTCGTCCATGATCCGACCGCCTGGATTGCACTGCTGACGCTGGTAGTGCTGGAGATCGTGCTCGGCATCGACAATCTGATTTTCATCTCGATCCTGACCAACAAACTGCCGGAAGCGCAGCGGGCGCGGGCACGAAGGCTCGGCATTTCGGCCGCGCTGATCATGAGGCTGGTCCTGCTGGCCACCATCTCGATCATCGTCCAGCTGACCACGCCGGTGTTCAACGCCTTCGGCCACGGCTTCTCCTGGCGCGACCTGATCCTGATCGCCGGCGGTCTGTTCCTGGTCTGGAAGGCGACGAAGGAAATCCATCACACGGTCGATCCGGACGATCACCGGGACACGATGCTGGGCGAGACGCTCAAGATCTCGCTCGCCGGCGCGATCTTCCAGATCCTGCTGCTCGACCTCGTCTTCTCGATCGATTCGATCATCACCGCCGTTGGCATGACCGACGAGATCGCCATCATGTACATCGCCGTCATCGTGGCGGTGAGCGTGATGATGCTGGCGGCCGGGCCGCTGGCGGACTTCATCGCCAGGAACCCCAGCATCGTCATGCTGGCGCTGGGCTTCCTTTTGATGATCGGCATGACCCTGATCGCCGACGGCATGGGCTACCATGTGCCCAAGGGCTACATCTACGCGGCGATGGGGTTTTCGGCGCTGGTCGAAGGGCTCAACATGCTGGCGCGACGCCGGAAGAGGTCCGGCGGCAGGCATTGAGTTCCGTCGCGCTTACCAGGCGTCGGGTTCGCGCAGCATGTGGACGATGTTGGCTGGATTGGTGATCCAGCCGCCTCGAAAACCCTCGCCCAAGGGCTCGATTGCGTCGCAGCGCACCACGCCAGCCTTGGCGAGGTGGTCGGCGGTGGCAGTAAAATCGCCCGTGAACAGCTCAAGCCACACCTCGGCCTGGCTCATCATCGGTGCTTCGTCGATCCACAAGCGGTTGGGACCGAGTTCGAAGCCGATTGCCGGCGCCTTGGCCGTGAACGGCTTCAGGCCGACGACATCGCGGTAGAAGGCGATTGTCGCCTGATACTGGTGAGGCGGCACCTTCATGGCGATGTTGATGCCGCCGGTGATTTCCGCGTTCATTGCTGGCTCCTTCGTTTCGAATGTCAGATGTTGTCTTCGCTGGCGGGCTCGCCCTTCATCTCGCTGCGGTAGTAACCGTCGCGCAGGTTGATGCCGTATTCGACATAGGCCTTCATGCAGGCCAGCATCTGCGACCAGCCCTCGCAGTTGAGGTAGGATTTCTTCAGGCCGACCGCATCTTCCTGCCAGCCGCTCTCGGCGATGGTGACGAAGGTGCCGCCATCGTCGAGCGGCTCGAAATTCATCTCGATGCGCGTCTTGTAGGCCGGCTTGCCGTCGGCATCGGCGACGTCCCAACGCAGCACGATGCGATTGTCCTTGACCACCTCATCCACTTCGACCGGCACCTTGCCCCACCAGACCACGCCGGCGCCTGCCGCCAGCGGCGCGCTGGCGCCGCCGATGGTGGTGAAATAGCCGCTTAGCTTCTTCGGATTGACGACCGCGTCGAAGACCTCGGCGATCGGCCTGCCGATGCGGCCGGAAACCCTGAATCCAAGAGACATATCCACAGCTCCTTGCTTGATCGTTTCAACGATATGTTATAGAAACATAACATGTCAAGCCGATCGCAGGACGATAACGTTTTCAAGGCGCTGGCGCATCCGCGCCGGCGTGAATTGCTGGATCAGCTGAAGGACGCGCCGAAGACCACCGGCATGCTGTGCGATGCCTTTCCCGACATGGACCGCTGCACCGTGATGTTGCATCTCAAGGTGCTGGAGGAGGCTGATCTGGTCATTCCCCGACGGGAGGGACGCGAGCGCTGGAACCATCTCAATGCACTGCCGATCAGGCAGATCCATGATCGCTGGATCAGCCAATACGCCGGCCATGCGCTCAGCATCATCGACCGGCTGAAATCCGATCTCGAGGCGTGAGCGGCCGCTGCGGCTCGTATCGTGCGTCACGCACGCGGTGCGGCTGGACGAATTGAGCCGATTTATCTATAAGCCGGCCATTCCGAAACAGAACGCCGTGCATCCGCCCGGGCGCATCAGGGACGTTCTTGAGTTTTTAAATCGAGCATTTCTGTAACGCCGGGCGACGCCGCCCCGGCTGCGGGATGCTCTAGCCGAGAACACGACAGGGGTGCCATGGCTGGCCATTCACAGTTCAAGAACATCATGCACCGCAAGGGCCGCCAGGATGCGGTGCGGTCGAAAATGTTTTCCAAGCTGGCGCGCGAAATCACCGTCGCCGCCAAGAGCGGCACGCCGGATCCATCGATGAACCCGCGCCTGCGCCTTGCCGTGCAGAACGCCAAGGCGGTGTCGATGCCCAAGGACAACATCCAGCGCGCCATCAACAAGGCCTCGATGGGTGATGCCGAAAATTATGAAGCCGTGCGCTACGAGGGTTATGGCCCAGGCGGGGTCGCGCTCATCGTCGAGGCCCTGACCGACAACCGCAACCGCTCGGCATCCAATGTGCGCGCCGCCTTCACCAAGGCCGGCGGTGCGATGGGCGAAACCGGCTCGGTATCATTCATGTGGGACCGAGTTGGCGAAATCTACTATCCGGCCTCCGCGGGCAGCGCCGAGAAGGTCATGGACGCGGCGATCGAAGCCGGCGCCGACGACGTACAGTCCGATGAGGAAGGGCACACGATCTATTGCGCTTTCGAGAACCTTGGCGAAGTGTCGAAGGCGCTGGAAGGCGCGCTCGGCGAAGCGGAATCGGTGAAGCCGATCTGGAAGCCGCAGACCAATATTGCCGTCGATGAGGAGCGTGCGCAGTCGCTGATGAAGCTGGTCGCCACGCTCGAGGACGACGATGACGTGCAGAGCGTCTACGCCAATTTCGAAGTCGACGACGAGACGATGGCAAAGCTCAGCGCGGCCTAGATTTCGGAATACTGACGCGTTGTTCACGCGGTATTCAATTGAAAATCTCTTTTGAATTGTTCAGCATCCCCCAGTCTGACTGGGGGATGCTGAATGATAATTGATGACGCGCGGCCTGATATGCCGCAAGAGGGCATGTGGTCGCGTCCACGTGCCGGGTTCTGGCGTCGTCTCGGTGCGTTGCTTTGCGATGCCGCTTTGGTGCTTATTCCCCTGCAAGTCGTCGTTGCAATCTTGTTTTCCCAAACAAATGGCTGGGTTCAGGGAAGCTTTGGTTTCAAGACGACTGTTTGCAGCCCCGTCGGTCAATTGCCAGATGGATTGCAGCCTGCGCCGCCGGATGGTTTCAACTCGATCCAGGATTGTCGGACATCTCTATTTGGCCTCGTCAACGGGCGCGCGTTGATCGTCGCCAAGACCACTGTGAGCGGCCATGCGAAGACCAGTTTTTTTCGGAACTATCCGCTCGATGCTGAAGGCAGGCCAAGGGAGGGCATCTTCGATGTGACCTGGATCGCGATCCTGTCGCTGCTTGCATACATGGTCTGTATGGAGTGGAGGTCTGGAGAAACTTTCGGAAAGCGCGCGACAGGGATCAGGGTTGTCGATGCCGAGAATCCTGCCAGGATCGGTATTCCCTTCGGTCGGGCACTACTTCGTCAGATCGCCATGTATGGTGGGGTTCTCCCGTTCTTGGTTCTCGAGATTAGCGTCGTCATCTTGGTCAGTGACGCCGCTCAACTCGAAGCAATCATGACCTCAGCGCCCTATACCTTGCTGATGATTGTCGCCGGCGTTGTCGGGTTGGCATGGGCGATCTGGATTCTTGTCTCGCTTGCGAGAAAGCGCGATCCCATCTACGACCGCCTGGCAAAAACGACGGTCGTGGTAAAATGACAGCATTGCCCATCATCCGCATCACCTATTGCACGCAGTGCCAGTGGCTGCTGCGTGCCGGCTGGATGGCGCAGGAACTGCTGTCGACCTTCGGAACCGACCTGGGCGAGGTCACGCTGGTGCCCGGCACCGGCGGCATCTTTACCATCAGCTGCAACGAGACGCTGATCTGGGACCGCAAGCGCGACGGCGGCTTTCCGGACGCGGCGAAGCTTAAGCAGCTGGTTCGCGACGTCATCGATCCAGGCCGCGATCTCGGTCATTCCGACCGCAAGAAGGACGGCTGAAGGCGGGCGTTGCCCGATCAGGGGCCGTCACTTGTTTCGCCATGTCCCGAAGACGGCGCCCAGTCCCGCGCCAATGGCAATACCGATGCCCGATGGCAGGTCGTCGAGTGCCGCGCCGATACCCACGCCCATCGGCACGCGGATACCCATGTTCGAACACGGATCCTTCAACCTGGCTCTCCCGCGTTTGCTGGGGTTCGAGGCTCGCGCCGTCCTGCGGCACGAGCCTTGAGCGACATCAGCGCGCGGCAATGAAGCAGGCCATCGCTGCTATGCCGCTTATGGTACGGACATGGTTCCACATGACCCACTCGTCAAGATATCGCGACCACAGGCTTGCGCCGTTGGCGCTTGCCGGATCGACTGCGGCCAGCGCGTCGTTGAGCGGCACATTGAAGACGATCGTCACCAGCACGATGCCGACCAGATAGATCAGGCCGCCGGCAATCAGCCAGGGCGAGCCTGACTGGCTAAAGCCCATCACGGCGCCGACGGCGACAACGAGGCAGACAAGCGCGGTGCCGAACAAGGCGGTCATGAACAGCGGCGTCACGGCGGTGACGTTGATGGAGTTCATGGCCGCGATGCCGCCCGCCGCCGGCATGCGGGAAAGACCTGGCATGACGAAGCTGGAGAAGGCGAAAAAGACGCCGGCGACGACGCCTGAGCCGAGTGCGGCGACGAAGGTGAGGGCGGGAAGAAACTTGGCTATCATCTCAATTGCTCCAGACGCCGGTCGCGGCGGTTTCGCTGGCATAGGCGGTAAAATCCTTCGGCGCACGGCCAAGCACGCGCTGGACACCGTCCGTCAGATGGGAATTGCGGCCATCCATCACTTCGGTGAAAAGCTCGTTGAGCAGGCCGACGAATTCGGCCGGCACGTGCTGTTCCCGCAGCATGGCGTCAAAGGCGGCATGGGAAATCTGGGCGTATCGGATCTTGCGACCGGCGGCCCTGCCAATCTCGGCGCTCGCTTCGGCGAAGGTCAGCAATCGCGGCCCGGTCAGCTCGTAAAGCTGGTGCTCGTGCCCGGGTTGGGTCAGCGCCGCCATGGCGGCGTCGGCGATGTCATCGGCGTCGACGAAGGGTTCACCGACATTGCCGACCGGCAGCACCACGTCACCCGCGAGCACTGGATCGAGCAGGAAGCTCTCGGAAAAATTCTGGGCAAACCAGGCGCAGCGCAGGATTGTCCAGTCAGCGCCGGATGCCTTGAGCATCTCTTCGGCGCGTTGCGCTTCCGGTTCGCCGCGGCCTGACAGCAGCACCAACCGGCGCACGCCGCTCACCATGGCGAGGCGAGCGAATTCGCCGACCGTCTCGGCCGCGCCGGGTACGGCGAGATCGGGATAGTAGCTGATGTAGACAGTCCCCGCGCCATCCAGAGCCGCTCCCCAGGTGGCGGTGTTTTCCCAGTCGAAGGCGGGGATGGCGGAGCGCGAGCCGATCCGTACCGGCAGGTCGCGTGCGGTCAGCCTATCCGCGAGCCGACGGCCGGTCTTGCCGGTGCCGCCGAGGATCAGGATCGGTTTCGAAGCGGTTTCGTTCATTGTGGTTTTCCTCTGTCTCAAAAATATGAGTAATCCTCATATTTGCAAAATGTGATAAACCCTCGTATTTTTGGAGTCAAGCCGGATTGCTGGCCGATTTTTGTTGGGAGACCGTCATGGAAGGCTGTGCCGCATCGGGCGCTCAGGATGGGCAGGTCGCATCGCCGCGCCGGACGCCCAGCCAGCAACGCAGCCGCGAGCGGGTCGAACGCATGCTGGCGGCGGCGTCAGCGCTGATCGCCGAACAGGGCAGCGATGCCATGCGCATGGGCGAGGTGGCCGAAAGGGCCGGCGTGTCGATCGGCTCGCTCTACCAGTTCTTTCCGGACAAGCGGGCGATCGTCTGGGCGCTGGCCGAGCGCTACACGGCCGAAAGCCAGGCCTGCATCGCGGCCGCGCTGGCTGGTGTCGCCGACGCCGATGGCCTGCGGCTGGCGTTTTCAGAACTGGTGGATATCTATTACCGGCTGTTCCTGGCGGAGCCGGTGATGCGAGACATCTGGTCGGGCACACAGGCCGACAAGGCGTTGCGCGAGCTTGAACTGGCTGATAGCCGCGCCAGCGGCGCGTTCCTGGCCGCTGCGCTGAAACGGCTGCGTCCTCAGGACGATGCGGTCGCGCTCGAGGCGAAGGCCTTCCTGGTCTGGCAGCTCGGTGAGACCGCGGTGCGTCTTGCGGTTGCGGTCGGGCGGGGCGAGGGCGACGGGTTTGTCGAGACCTACAAGCGCATGGCATTGCGGGAATTGCTTGGCGAGTAAAGCGATTCGAGGGCGAAGCCGCCGCCAGCCAGATCGAATCCCAGGCAACAAAAAACCCGCCTTGCGGGCGGGTTTTTGATCTGCTGAAGCTGATGCTGCTTAGATGCCGAAGCCTTCGAAGCGCTTCTTGAACTTCGACAGGCGGCCACCGCGGTCGAGCAGGGTCTGCTGGCCGCCGGTCCAGGCCGGATGCGTGGTCGGGTCGATATCGAGGTTCATCGTATCGCCTTCCTTGCCCCAGGTCGAACGGGTCATGTATTCGGTGCCGTCGGTCATGACGATCTTGATGGCGTGGTAATCGGGATGGATGTCGGTCTTCATCGCTTTGTTCCTGGCTTGCCGGCGCCGCTGACGGGCAAATTGCCTGCGTCGATGCGCCCCTTTTTAAAACTCGAAGCCGCAGCTATTGAGGAGCCACGGCTTCTAAAACGGTCGGCGAGCCTATACATCAGCCGGAATTGAATCACAAGGCCGCGGCAAGCGCATATTGAAGCGCATACTCCGAAGCGGCTGGAGGAAACACTGGGATGGCGCAAATCAGCAGCGCAGATGAGCGCCGGCGCTCGCTCAAGCCGCTCAGGCGCCTGTTCCCGTATATCACGCAGTATCGCACGCTGGTCATCGGCGCCTTAATCTCGCTGGTCATCGCCGCGGCAACGACACTGACGCTGCCGCTGGCGGTGCGGCGCATGATCGATCATGGTTTCTCGTCGTCCAGCACGACCTTCATCGCGGAATATTTCGTGGCCCTGGTGGCCATGGCGGCCATATTGGCGGCGGCATCGGCCGGCCGTTATTATTTCGTCATCACGCTCGGCGAGCGCGTCGTGGCTGATATCAGGCGCGACGTCTTTGCCCATGTGACGACGCTGTCGCCGGCCTTCTTCGACACCGCCCAGTCGGGCGAAATCGTGTCGCGGCTCGCGGCCGACACCACGCAGGTCAAGTCGGCGGTAGGCGCCACGGCTTCGGTCGCGCTGCGCAATGTCATCCTTGGCTTCGGTGCGTTGGGGATGATGGTCGTCACCAGTCCGAAACTGTCCGGCCTGGTCATTGCCGCGATCCCGGTCATCGTGCTGCCGCTGGTCGCCTTCGGCCGTTCGGTGCGGCGCAAGTCGAGGCAAGCGCAGGACACGCTGGCTGATGCCACGGCCTATGCCAGCGAGCAGATCGGCGCCGTGCGCACGCTGCAGGCCTTCACCAACGAGAAGCTGGTCACCGGGAAGTTCGCAGGCGCGGTGGAAGCCGCCTTCCAGGCGGCGCGCGCCTCGATCTTCGCGCGCTCCTTTCTCACCTTTTTCGCCATCTTCACCATCTTCTCCTCGGTGGTGGCGGTGCTGTGGTTCGGCTCGCGCGACGTGCTCGAAGGCACGCTGTCGCCGGGCACGCTCGGCCAGTTCCTGCTCTATTCGGTGTTTGCCGCAGGCGCGCTTGGAGCGTTGTCAGAGGTCTGGGGCGAACTGGCGCAGGCAGCGGGTGCCGCCGAACGGCTGACCGAGATCCTGGCGGAAAAGCCGGCGATCCAGTCACCCGCCGATCCGAAACCGCTGCCGGTTGTGGTCAAGGGTGCGATCAGCTTTGACGACGTCTCCTTCTCCTATCCGGCAAGGCCGGACCGCGCGGCCGTCCACGGCCTGAGCTTTTCGGTCAAGCCTGGCGAGACGGTGGCGATCGTCGGCCCTTCCGGTGCCGGCAAGAGCACGGTCTTTTCGCTGATCCTGCGTTTCTACGACCCGGAAACGGGAAAGATCATGATCGACGGTGTCGACGTGCGCGACGCTGATCCGACTTCAGTCCGGGAGCGAATCGCCATCGTGCCGCAGGATGTCACCATCTTCGCCGCGAGCGCGCGTGACAATATCGGCTTCGGCCGTCCGGGCGCCGGCGAGGCCGAGATCGAGGTGGCGGCGAAGGACGCGCTTGCCGACGAATTCATCCTGAAGCTCGAACACGGCTATGACAGCCAGGTCGGCGAGCGCGGCGTGACGCTATCCGGCGGCCAGCGTCAGCGCGTGGCGATTGCCCGCGCCATCCTGCGCGACGCGCCGATCCTGCTGCTCGACGAGGCGACCTCGGCGCTCGATGCCGAAAGCGAGACGCTGGTGCAGACGGCATTGGAACGGCTGATGCAGGGCCGCACGACGATCGTCATCGCGCACAGGCTGGCGACGGTGCTCAAGGCCGACCGCATCCTGGTCATGGATGGCGGCCGCGTCGTCGAGGAAGGCACGCACCAGAGCCTCGTCGCCAAGGGCGGCATCTATGCGCGGCTGGCCAAGCTGCAGTTCGAAACCGGCGCGAGCGCCTTCAGGGGCGCGGCGGAATAGGCCTAGAGGTCAAGGCTCGATCAGACCTACAGGAAGGTCGCGATGTCTGCGAGAGACCGCTTTTCCAGCGCATGCGCCGGGATTGTCGCGCCGTCCTTCGGGTAGCCGACAACCATCAGGATGTAGGGTTTGTCGTGCGGGTCTCGACCGCAGATCTCATTGAGGAAACTCATCGGATTGGGCGTATGGGTCAGCATGGCCAGGCCCGCCCGGTGCAGCGCCAGGATCAGGAAGCCGGTGGCGATGCTTACGGATTCCGGAACGTAGTAGTTCTTGCGCAGCACGCCGTCGGCCGATCGGCTCTTGCGCTCGCCGAATATGCAGATCAGCCACGGCGCCTCCTCCAGGAAGGGCTTGTTCTCGTCGGTGCCGAGCGGGGCGAGTGCGGCCAGCCATTCCTCTCCGGCGCGGCCGGCATAGAATGCACGCTCCTCGGCTTCGGCCGCATCGCGGATCTTCTTCTTGATCGCCGGATCGCCGATCACGGCGAAATGCCATGGCTGGTGATTGGCGCCGTTGGGCGCGGTGCCTGCCGCCAGGATGCAGGTTTCGATGATGTCGCGCGGTACCGGCCTCGAAGAGAATTCGCGCACTGTGTGGCGGGTGCGCAGCTCGGCATAGAAGGCCTCGGCATTGGCCCGCATGTCTTCAACGGGAATCTCGCGATAGTCGGACAGCGGAACCGGAAGGTAATGTTGGGTAGGGGGCATGTCCTCAACTCCACGATTTATTGTCCAGCAATATTGTCCGACAATCTATTCGAATGCAAGCGCCTCCGCGCTTTGCCGAGGTCATGCGGAGGCGAAATGATCGTCGGGAAGCAACTGGACAAGGCGTCGCGAGGCGTCGATATGATCGCGTATCGCCGCCTGCGCCGATTGCGTGTCGCCGGCCAGGATGGCCTCGACGACAAGCTGGTGCTGGATATTGCTGCGAAGCACCTCCTGCCGGCTGATCAGAAGGCGGAACTGCAGCCAGTAGATCGAGTTGGAAAGCCGCAGCAGCGATTCCCGCAGCAGCGCATTATCAGCGGCCTCCGGGAAGATGGCATGGAAACGGCGGTTGAGGTCCGAAAAGGCGCTGATGTCGTTTGCCTCGACGGCCCGGTCCATTTCACCCTGCAGGGCGAGCAGCTGTTGCGGCGCGGCGCGGAGGCTGGGAGCCGCGAGGCCGACGGCCAAAGCCTCGAGCGCGCCGCGCACCTCGAACAGATTGTCGACCTCCTTGCGCGACAGTTGGCGCACCACCACTCCACGATGCGGTTCCAGGGCCAGAAGCCCATCGCCGGCCAGCCGCTGAAAGGCCTCGCGCACCGTCGAGCGCGACACGCCGTAACGACGAACGAATGCGGCTTCCGTCAGACGTTGCCCCGGCGCCAGATGGCCGCCACGTACGGCGGCCGTGATCGCGGACGCGATGTGTTCGACGGTTGAAGCGCTGTGCGGGTCGGCCAATGTTTAGGGATCCCTGTCTCGACGCCTGACTGAGGACGAGCCGATGCTAGTCCGAAATGCGAACCGCACCAATATCAGTCACCTCGCGGATCGTTCAGTTGCGGCCGTATCGCTGCTTCAGATGGCTGGTGAAATGCGCGGCATTCAGTTTCTCGCCGGTGGCGCGTTCGAGCAGGTCCGGCGTCGACCAGCGCGACCCCTGCGACCAGATTTTTTCGCGCCGCCAGTCGTTGATTGCGGTGAAATCACCCTTGGCGAGCTCTCGGTCAGCGGCTGGATTCTCCTTGGTCAGCGCTGCCCATTGCTGCGCCGCCATCATCGCGCCCAGCGTGTAGGACGGGAAATAACCGAAGGCGGCACCCGGCCAATGCACGTCCTGCATCGGTCCATCAGCGGGGTTTTCGATGGTGGACAGGCCGAGATACTCACGCATCTTGGCGTCCCACGCGTCCGGCAGGTCGGCGACGTCCAGCCTGCCGGAGACAAGGTCCTGTTCGAGCTCGTAGCGCAGGATCACATGCAGCGGATAGGTGACCTCGTCGGCATCGACACGGATCAGGCCACGCTCGACCCGATGCACATGCGGCAGGATGTCGTCGATGGACCAGGTTTCGCCGAGATGCTTATCGACGACCGGCAACGCCCAGTGCCAGAAGGCCGGATTGCGGCCGAGCTGTTTTTCCACGAACAGGCTCTGACTCTCATGCATGGCCATGCCGCGCGCCTTGCCGAGCGGCCAATGGGCCCATGCCTTCGGCAGGTTCTGCTCGTAGAGCGCATGGCCGGTTTCGTGCAGAACGCCCATCAACGCCGAGAGGAAATCGGTCGTCTTGTAGCGGGTGGTGATGCGCACGTCGGTCGGCACGCCGCCGCAGAAGGGATGGTGCGAAACCGACAGCGAGCCATGGGTGAGGTCGAAGCCGACGGCCGCCATCATGGCCAGGCCAAGCTCGCGCTGCCTGTCGATCGCATAGGTGCCTGAAAGTGGCTTCAGCGGGCGCTTCGCCAGGCGTTCTTCCTGCACGGCCAGCGCTTCCGGCACGAAGCCCTTCAGAAAGGTCTTCAGATCGGCGAAGACGGGGGTGATGTCGGCGGTGCGATTGCCGGGATCGTATTGCTCCATCAACGCGTCATAGGGATCAAGACCGAGCACGTCGGCGCGCATGGCCGCCTCTTCGCGCACCAGCGAAACGATACCCTCCAGCGCCGGGCGAAAACCGGCCCAGTCGTTCTTCGCGCGCAGGTCGCGCCAAAGCTGTTCGCAGCGCATGCGCGCCGTGGTCAGGCGCTCGACGAATTCGACCGGCAGGCAGGTCAGGTTGGTGTACTGCCGGCGCAACTCGGCAACCGCAGCTTCCTGTTCCTCGTTCAAAGCCTCGTCTTCTGCCGCCGCGAGCCAGTCCGCGATCTCCGGCGCGGTCGCGCGGGCATGCTGCATGCCGGCAAGGGCCGACATGGCCTCGGCGCGCTTCTCCCCGCCGCCGACGGCCATGTGCGTGGCTTCGTCCGCGCCGAGAATGGAAAGCGCATGTTCCAGCGCTTCGAGCTTGTGGCCGAGATCATCGAGTTTCTGAAAGGACATGGCTGGTTCCGCTGACTATGGACGGCGGGAAAAGATACCAATGCGAGGTCGATGGCAAGCCTGCAACCATGGCTTGCGGCGGTGCCTCGATGGCTGGCCCGCCCGGCCGGCGGAATGCTGCTTGCGCAGGCGAGGATCTGCGTGGAATGCTGCCCGTCGGCGCAGGCGCGCCCCGGAGGGGGGAAGATGATCGGCAGCATTCTCGTCGGGCTGGTGGCCCTGATCCATCTCTACATCGTCTATCTGGAGATGGTGCTGTGGGACACGCCGCGCGGCCACAAGACGTTCAGGCTGACGCCGGAATTCGCCAGCGCCTCGAAGGTGCTGGCCGCCAACCAGGGGCTTTACAATGGATTTCTGGCCGCCGGGCTGATCTGGGGCCTGTATCTCGGCGCGGCCGGTTTCCAGATCAAGGTGTTCTTCCTGGCATGCGTGGCCATTGCCGGCTTCTACGGCGCCGCGACAGTGGGCAGGAAAATCCTCTACATCCAGACAGTACCGGCTGTCCTTGCCTTGATCGCGGTCTGGCTCGGCTGGTGAAAAAGGCGCCCGCAGGACGAATGTCCCGGAGGCGCCAGTTGGTCCCTTCCTACTAAATCGTGTCAGCCGTTCGGGTAGTTCCCGCCATCGGCGCCGTCGCCGATGTTGAAGCCGCTGCCGGTATTGATCATGAGCGTCTGGTCGAGATAGTCGACGCGGCGCAAGAGCTGGTGGTATTGCGCTGAAGGGATCCGGCCATTGTTGGAGGCCGCCGTCTTCTGGGCAATCCTGCTGATGTCGGCGTCGCGCATCTCCAGGCTGTGCGCCACGGCGTGCGAAATCAGGTTGCGTTCTTCGGCATTCTTGATGCCGCTGTCGATGCCTTGCAGCTGGCCAATAATGCCATCCACGCGTGGGCCGTCGAACACAACCGGGGCGGTCTCATCGAGGGCACCCTTGTGGTGGCCCGCCGCATAAGCGCCGGCAAACGGAATGGCGACGAGGAACGCAGCGACAGTTGCAGTCTTGAGCGAGGTCTTGGAAGTGAAAGAGCGCATGGCTGCGTCTCCCTTGATAGTGGAAGGCGGCGGTTGCTCCCGTTGCCTCCCGGCCGCGGGCCGTCCGGTTCCGTCGCGTCGCGATGATGGGAGCCATCGCCGGCGGTTCTCGGCCCGAGGGGACAGTAGGACCGCTCCACCACAATGTGTAATTAAATAAAGATAATGTTTTCGGGCCTTGCCGGCCTCGACTTGCGCCCTAGGGTTGCGCCGACGAACAATTTCGCGTGATGTTGCGTGATGATGGATCAACGTTCGGTGAGCTTCAGTTCAATACGGCGGTTCTTGTTGCGCGCCTCGTCGGTGTCGGCGGGATCGAGCGGCTGGAACTCGCCGAACCCGGCGGCGACCAGCCTGTTGGCCGGCACGCCGTTCTCGATCAGGAACTTCACCACGGAGGTCGATCGCGCCGTCGACAATTCCCAATTGTCACGATAGCGGCCGGTGCCGGACAGCGGCTTGTTGTCTGTATGGCCGTCGACGCGCAGTACCCAGTTGATCTCCGGTGGGATCTCTTTCTGCAGCTCGATGATGGCGTCGGCGAGCTTCTTCATCTCGACCTTGCCGGCATCGTTGATCACTTCGGAGCCGGTCGGGAACAGCACTTCCGACTGGAAGACGAAACGGTCGCCGACAATGCGGATGTTCTCGCGATCGGCGAGGATTTCGCGCAAGCGGCCGAAGAAGTCGGAGCGGTAGCGGTTCAGCTCCTGCACGCGCTGCGCCAGCGCGACATTGAGGCGGCGGCCGAGATCGGCAATCTTGGTGTTGGAGTCGCGGTCGCGCGTTTCCGACACGTTGAGCGCATCCTCGAGCGCGCCGATCTGCTTGCGCAGCGCCGAGATCTGCTGGTTGAGGATTTCGACCTGGCTCAGCGCCTGCTGGCTGATCTGGCGCTGGCTGTCGAGTTCGCCTGTAAGTGCGGTGGCGCGCTGGTTGGCCGCGTCGCCGGCGCCGGCACCTTGCGACAGCAGCTGTTCAAGCCGGCTTTTTTCCGCCTCCGATGCGGACAGCGACGCCTGCAGGTTGGCGAGCGAATCTTCCTTGTCCTGCGACGCCGAGCGCTCCAGCGCCAGAAGCTGGGTCAGTTCGTTGATCTGCGAGTTGAGCCGGTTGAGCACCGTATCCTTGCCGGAGATTTCGCGGCCGAGCAGGAACTGCGCCAGCACGAAGACGGTGAGCAGGAACATGATGGCCAGGAGCAGTGTCGACAGCGCGTCGACGAAGCCCGGCCAATAGTCGATGCGGCGATCGGTACGCCGGCCGCGTGCCAATGCCACGTCAGTGCACCCCAGGCTTCTTCAGCGCGTCGGCGATCTTCTCCAGCGTGTTGCGCATCGCCTTCTGCTCGTCCGACTGGGCTTCGACCCAATCGCGCATGATCTGCTGTTCGGAGCGCATGTTCTTGACCAGGCCCGAAATGCCGTCGGCAAGATTGGCCATGGCGGTGGCGACGCGCGGGTTTGAGCCGCCGCCATTTTCCTGCATGCTTCGCAACCTTTCCGACAGGACACGGATCTCGTCGGAGGATTCGGTCTTGGCTTGGTCGGAGACGACGATGTCGGACGACAGGTCGGTGACCGAGGACAGCCAGTTCTCAAGTTCGGTGTAGAAGCGCGTCTGGGCGCGACCCGCCTGCAGGTCGAGGAAGCCGAGCACCAGCGATCCCGACAGGCCGAACAGCGACGACGAGAACGCCGTGCCCATGCCGGCCAGCGGCGCCGATAGTCCTTGCTTAAGCGAATCCAGCACCGCCGCGGCGTCGCCGGTACCAGGGTCGAGCGACTCGATGGTCTCGCGGATCGAGGCGATCGTGTTCAAAAGGCCCCAGAAAGTGCCGAGCAGACCGAGGAACACCAGCAGGCCGACGAGATAGCGCGACGTGTCGCGGCTCTCGTCCAGTCGAGTGGCGATGGAATCGAGCATGGTGCGCATCGAACTGGTCGAGAACGCCATCGATGACGAGCGGCCGATCATCGCCTTCATCGGCGCCAGCAGCACTGGCTCGGTGGTCTCGGAACCGGCACGGAAGGAGTTGACCCAGCGCACTTCCCGAAACAGGCGCCCGACCTGGACGAAGGCCAGCAGGATGCCGACCACGAGCACGCCGATGATCAGGCCGTTGAGGCCGGGATTGGTGACAAAGGCGGTCGAGATCTGGCGGGTCAGGATCGCGGCGATGAACGCGACGATCACCAGGAAGATCACCATGGTCAGAAGAAAGACCTGCGGGCTCGACAATTTATGGGGGTCGTAGACCAGGACGTCGGAGCGCCTGCCCATGCCGAAGGATTTGAGTAAAGCCATCCGTGCCCCGTTTCCGATGCCGCCGATCACGTCGAACGTGACTCTAAACGCAATTGTGACCAAATTGAATGGCGCTTGGCAATATTGCCCACCTGAGTGGCGATTGCGAAATCCGCTTCATTCGCAAGCAGCGCTGCGGGCGAACCTTGGATTCACGACCAGAACGCTCTCCACCACAGCCGGCATCAGAACCGGTTTATCACCAGGCAATCGACCATGGCTGCAAGATGCAGGCCGGCGCCCGTGACCACAAAGCCATGCCAAAGAGCATTGTGGAAGCGCAGCGCCTTCCAGGCGAAGAAGACGACACCGCAGGAATAGACGATGCCGCCGGCAACGATGAGCACGATCGAGGTCGACGGCAGCGTCTGGACGAGCGGCTTCACCAGGATGATGCCGCTCCAGCCGATGGCCAGATAGAAGACGATCGCCAGCCGGTCGAAGCGACCGGGAAAAAACACCTTGACGGCGATACCGATCAGGGCCGCGGTCCACACAAGGACGATCATCCATCTGGCCAGCGGCGAGCCGTCGATCTGGGCGAGGAAGGGCGTATAGGTCGCGGCGATCAGCAGGTAGATCGCGGCATGGTCGAAGCGCCGCAATACCCATTTGGCCGGGGAGGATACCGGCCACAGATTGTAGGTGAGCGAGACCGACAGCACGGTGAGCAGCGAGACCACATAGAAGGCCGCCGCTATGTACTCGCCGGGCCCGGTGTGGAAGGCAGCCAGCGCCAGAAGCGCCGATCCGGCCGCGATTGCCAGCACGATGCCCACCGCATGGACGATGCCGTCGGCGATCATTTCAGCGCGCGAGTAATGCCAGCGGCCGACGAACGGAACGGAGATGTCGAGATTTCGCTGGCTGTCGCTCACTGCTAGTTTTCCTGCGCCACCCCATCTGGGCGGTCGCAGGGCAGTATTTCAAGCTTTGGTGGCGGTTTTGCGACTGCGGCGCTTCAGCGCGGCGTGAGCGGCTTTTTCACGGTTTTGAGCAGGGCGCGGTGGATGACCTCGTTGCCGGCAACCACGGAACCGTTCTCCAGCATGTCCTGTCCGCCGGCCATGTCCGACGTGAAACCACCGGCTTCGCGGATCAGCAGAAGGCCGGCCGCGATGTCCCAGGCCGACAGGCCGGTTTCCCAGAAACCGTCCATGCGGCCGGCGGCGACGTAGGCGAGGTCGAGCGAAGCGGCGCCAAGGCGGCGGATGCCCGAAACCTCGGCCATGACGTTGCGCAGCTCGATCAGGAAATTGCCGTGCTGGCCGCGTCCGAGATGCGGCACGCCACAGCCGATCACCGCGTCGACCAGCTTGGCACGGCCGGCGACGCGCAGGCGGCGATCGTTCATGAAGGCGCCACCGCCGCGTTCGACCGTATAGAGCTCATCCATTGCCGGATTGTAGATGACACCGGCAACGATCTGGCCCTGGCGCTCCAGGGCAATCGAGATGGCGAAGATCGGAATGCCGTGCAGGAAGTTGGTGGTGCCGTCGAGAGGGTCGACGATCCAGCGGTGCTGGCTGTCATCGCCTTCGACGACGCCACGCTCTTCCATGAGGAAGGAATAGCCCGGCCGTGCCTTCGACAGTTCGGTGAAGAGGATATCCTCGGCCTTGCGATCGGCCTGGCTGACATAGTCGCCGGGGCCTTTCAGCGAGACCTGCAGGTTCTGCACTTCGCCGAAGTCGCGCGACAGCGAGCGGCCGGCCTTCATGGCGGCCTGAACCATGACGTTGAGAAGTGCGGAGCGTGCCATAGTGCTTCTTCCTGCTGCTGCGCTTTAAGCTCTGTCCCGATGCATGTCGGTGGCCCAAAACCGGGGCCACTTTTGGGCGACATGCATCAGTCGGCGCGGCGCACGTAGGTGATTTCGTTGGTGTCGACGACGATGCGTTCGCCGGCGCCGATGAATGGCGGCACCAGAACGCGGATGCCGTTCTCGAGTATCGCCGGCTTGTAGGACGAAGCCGCCGTCTGGCCCTTCACCACCGGGTCCGCCTCGGTGATGGTCAGCGTCACATAGTCGGGCAGCGCGATGCCGATCGGCCTCTCTTCATAGAGCTGGACCGTCACCATCATGCCGTCCTGCAGAAAGGCGGCGCGGTCGCCGACGAAGTCCTTGTTCAATTCGAGCTGCTCGTAGCTCTGGGTATCCATGAACACCAGCGCGTCTTCCTGCGCGTAGAGAAAGGAGAAATCCTTGAGGTCGAGGCGGATCTGCTCGACCGTTTCGGCCGAGCGGAAACGCTCGTTGAGCTTTGTGCCGTTGATGAGGTTCTTCAGCTCGACCTGGTTGTAGGCGCCGCCCTTGCCTGGCTTGACGGTGTTGGTCCTGACCGCGACCCACAGCCCGCCATCGTGCTCGATGACGTAACCGGGACGGATTTCGTTGCCGTTGATCTTGGCCATTGTGATTGAATCCGGAGTGAGATGGTCGCCGGGGAAGGCGATTTCGGCCTCCAAGACCACAAAACGCTGGAAGAGGCAAGGGAGCGAGGCGAGAGGCCGGCTGTCACGGCAGGCGATTCGCCTTCTGCAGCGCCTGCTTCGTCTGGTCGTCCGAGAGGCCCTGCAGGAAGCTGTCCATGTCCGGATCGATGAGGCCGGCACGTCGGGCGACGACATACCAGGCACCGGCAAGGATGAGATCGGGATCGGTGCCAATGCCGTTCATGTAGAGCTTGGCGAGGCGGTTCTGGGCGGCGACATTGCCACCTTCGGCCGCCTGCTTCATCCAGCCGAAGCCGGACTTCAGGTCGCGGGGGCCGCCACGGCCCTCGATCATCCAGGCACCGAGATCGATCTGCGCCGTATCGTAATTCTGCCTTGCGGCAAGTGCGAGCAGGCGGCGGGCCTGGGCGTCGTCGCGCTGCTTGCCGCCGACGCCGTTGGCATAGATTTGGGCCATTGCATATTGCGCGTCGGCGAGGCCGGTGGCCGCGGCGCGCTCGTAGTATGGCACGGCCTTGCCGATGCCGACGTCGCCCGGATCCTGCTGGACAAGCAGCTGCGCGAAATTGAATTGCGCCAGCGGGTTGCCGGCCTCGGCCGCCGCCTGCATCAGCGCGTAGGCGCCCTTCTCGTCCTTCTTGACGTAGCGGCCATCGAGCAGGATCAGCGCATACTGGAACTGCGATTCCGGCACGCCTTGTTCGGCGGCAAGCGCGTACCACTTCGCTGCTTCGGCCGCGTTCTGCGGCACACCCAAACCGCGTGACAGTATTTCGGCCAACAATGTCTGGGCCGCCGGGTCGCCATTCTGCGCACGGGGCAGCGCCAAGTCATAGGCCGTCTTGTAGAGGCCGCGCTGGAAGGCACCATAGGCCTGGTCCGCGGGTTTCGCGCCGAAACGGTCGGGGTTGATCGCATCGATCGACGGTAGCGGCGGCGGCGCGGCGGTGGTGGCGGGCTGGGGCAGCGGCGTGTCGATCGGCTTGTCGGTGTGCACGCCGGCTTCGGGTTTGGCCTGCGGCAGCGGCACCGGCTCCGCGGCAGTGGCGGCCTGCACCATCAACAGTGCAAGCAGGGCCTGCAGGGGAAGCGTCGCCGAGGCCACGTCAGTCCTCGAAACGCGGCGCGGTTTCATCGAGCAGTGCATTGGCGCTGGCGATCGCCGTCTTCGGATCGATGCCGTCGGCGAAGACGGCGCTGGACAGCGCCACGAATTCGCAGCCGGTGGCGGCCACCGCCTCCATCGAGGCGATCTCGGATCCTGCCATGACAATGCAGGGGATCTGGATCATGTCGGCCCACCACTGGCCAAGCGACAGGTTGCGCGGGTGCGGCTCCGGCTTGTTGTCATAGCCGAAGCGGCCGAAGAAGATGTAGTCAGGGCGGGTTTCGCCGAGCTCCAGCGCGTCGTCCCTGGTCTTGGCGCCGCCGGCGCCGACCATCAGCCTTGGCTGAAAATGCTCGATCGTCTCGGCGAGCTCGGCCTTGCCGACCTCGACATGGATGCCGTCGGCCTGGACGCGGCCGGCGATGCGGGTGTCGCCGGCAATGATCACGGCGATGCCCGCAGCCTGGGCGGCCGGCACGATCTTTTCGGCATAGGCCTGGAAGGACGCCTCGTCCATGCCGTTCTCCGGCAGGATGAGCGATGCGATGTCGCCGCCGTCGAATGCCGCGCCTATACGGGCGGCGGACGCGCCGGGCGGCGCGATCAGCACGATGCGGCAGCGATTGGGGGGCGTTGCGTCATTCATTGGTTTTCGATCCCGGTTTTCGCCTATGCCGGGCGAACATGGTTGGATTGCGGCATAGAGCAAAGCGCGGGAATTGAACAGGGTGGGTCTGGGCGGCGATTTGCCGGTTCAAGGCGTCGCGCTTATTTTGCAGTCGCGGCGCGAAGGTTTCTCGGCTATTCAAGCGGCGACACGCTTCCCTCCAGCCTTCCCCTTCCATGACAGGTCTGCTCGCCGATCCGTGGTTCTATGCCGCCGCCATTCCGGCGGTCATTCTCGTTGGCTTGTCGAAGGGCGGATTTGGCGGCGCAGTCGGCTTTATCGGCGTGCCGTTGATGGCCCTCACCATACCACCCGTGCAGGCAGCCGCCATCCTTCTGCCGATCCTCTGCCTGATGGACATCGTCTCGGTGTGGACATGGTGGGGCGTCTATGACCGCAAGATGCTGGTCGACATGATGCCCGGCGCCGTCATCGGCATCGGGCTTGGCTGGCTGACCGCGGCATTGGTCACGGAAGAAGCGGTGCGGCTGATCGTCGGCGCGGTCGCCATCATCTTCGTGTTGCGCTGGCTTTACCTGCAGTTCCGCCACGGCTCCGATCACGCGGCCAAACCCAACAGGGTGGCTGCGGCGATCTGGGGCATGGTCGCTGGTTTCACCAGCTTCGTCGCCCATGTCGGCGGTCCGCCCTTCCAGGTCTACGCCCTGCCGATCCGGCTCGACCCGAAGGTGCTGTCCGGCACCGCCGCGATCTTCTTTGCCGCGACCAATGCGTTGAAGCTCGTCCCCTATTTCGCGCTCGGCCAGTTCGATACCGCCAACCTGACGGCATCCGCGGTGCTGATGCCGCTGGCGCCGCTCTCGACCATTGCCGGCGCCTGGCTGGTGCGGCGCATGCGGCCGGAAATCTTCTACCCGTTCACCTACGCGACGGTGGCGGTCGTGGCGCTCAAGTTGCTCTGGGACGGCATAGCTGGCCTGATGTAGGCGATCAGGCGACGCTCGGAGTCAGTCGCCTTGCGCTGCCGAGAGACAGAGCGAGCCCGATCGCCAGGATCATCAGCATGCCGGCGAGGATGGCGATGTCGTGCAAGGCAGGCTTCAGCACCATGTCGGCGACGATCACCAGCATCACCGAATAGTCGAAGCGAGCGGCGGCGAGAATGCGCTGGCCAAGGGCAAGGGCGCCCGGAGTCACGCCGTCCCTCTCGATCATCTCCGCCATCTTTTCGGCTGTCGGTTTGAAGATGAACATGCCGACGCAGAAGGTGGTCAAGTAGCCCGCAAGACCGATGATGATCCACAGGTCGGAAAAGCCGACCCAGAACCAGCACATGACCAGCCCGAAGGCGAGTGTCAGAATTGACAGTGGCGCGAACAGCTTGCCGCCGAGCTCGCCGGTGGCACGCATCGCCTGAAGCGTGCCCGGCAGATCGCCAGCGCGATCGGCGAGAAATGCCAGCAGCATCAGCGTGAAGCCGCCACCTACCCAGACCGTGGCCGAAACGATGTGCAGGAATTTGACGATGGAATACCAGTCCATGGATTTCCCCGAATGTTGCCGATGATCGTGAGGGCGCAAGATCCTGCTCGCCTCACTTCGATAAATTGACTTTTGCGCGACTCCCGTTTCGGAACGATGTCGCGCGCAAGCCGGATCTGTTTCGACCTATCGCTGCGCGTCGGGGCTGCGATTGGCCGCGTGCGCGGCGTTGTTTTCTGCTAATGTAACAGCACCGGGCGGGGCCGGGCGCCGGGCGTCATCATCCAGAAACATGGCCGATGCTAGTGCGCCGGTGCCGGGAGACCGGTGGCGGAATGACCGCCTGTTCAACCCATTCCCGGGACGGGAAAAGGCAATTCGGGGGACCAGACCATGCAAGGGGTAGCTAGGAATTTCTTCACGCTGGCCATCATCTATTCGCTGTGCGGGATGGCGCTCGGCCTGCACATGGCGATCAGCGAGGACCATGGCCAGATGCCGACCCATGCCCATACGATGGTGGCGGGGTGGCTGATGTCGGCGGTGTTCGCCTTCTTCTACCACCTGTTTCCAGCTGTCGCGCAAAAGACGCTTGCCGTCGTCCATTTCTGGCTGACGGCAATCAGCGGCGTCGGGCTCATGATCGGGCTGTACGTCATGCTCGCCGGCCACCCGGCCATCGAACCGGTGCTGGGCATATCGTCGATGGCCTTCTACGCGGGGATGCTGCTGTTCGCCTTCATCGCATTGCCGGCGATCTGGAAGAACTGAGGGGGCCGGGAGGCGGTGATGGGTGTGCTGTTCCGGTACAGCCAGGCGCCATTTCATCAAAAAATGTTGGCGCCCTTAAGGGTTCATTAAGCTTTACAAGCGTTTACTATGTGCATCCAGTGATCTGGATTCTTACCGAGTGGTTGGAGCCACTTTGTTTGACGCCTCCCTGTTAAACTCCTGAGAGCCGCCTTACCCGCGGCTCTTTTTTTGTCTGGTTTCCGGCCGGTTCCTCGCCGTTAACCGTTTGTTAAACATGTGCTTGCCTTCGCCAACTACGAGGCGCATTTTCAATGCTTCAGTCGTATAGGGTGCTGGGCGCGACGGCAATGAAGCCTGACCAGCCAGCTGTTGGAAGTGCAGGGGCGTATTGATGAACGAGCCTTCGAAGGCAAGCGCGAATACCGTCAAGCTGGCGGAGCGCCGTGTCTTTTCCCAATCCTTCAAGCCCCTTTACCAGGAAGGTATGGGCCTGGTGGAACAGGCGGCCGAATATCTCGACGGCAAGGGCCGGGCCGAGGCAAAGAAGCTGTCCAGGCTTGCGGCGACCCTCTATGCCGCCGAATCGATGCGGCTGACCACAAGGCTGATGCAGGTTGCGTCCTGGCTTTTGTTGCAGCGTGCAGCGAACTCCGGCGAGATGACCCGCGATCAGGTTGCTTCCGAAAAATCCAAGGTCCGTCTCGATACCGCTTCCGCTCACGATGACGCGGCGGGCTGGGCCGAACTGCCCAATGATTTTCTCGACCTCGTCACCCGCTCGCTGCGCCTGCAGGCGCTGGTACGCCGCATGGATGAGGAAATCTATGGCGGCGCCATGGTCGATGCGTCGTTCGCGGCGCGCCGCATCAATCCCGTCTCCGACCAGATCACACTGCTGAACACGGCTTTCGGTCGCGGCTGAGCCCAATCGACTCTTCGTTTCCGGTTTGTTCACATTTCGCTGGCATCGCTTCCCACCGGAGGTAAGGTTGGCAGATGGCGGAAGCGATTCGCATCATAGGTATCGATCCGGGGCTCAGGCGCACCGGCTGGGGCATCGTTGAAAGCCTCGGCAATTCGCTGCGCTTCGTTGCGTCCGGAACCGTGCGCTCGGAAGACAAGGCGGCGCTGGCGACACGGCTGTGCCAATTGCATGATGGGCTCGCCGAGGTCCTGCATGCCGCCATGCCGCACGAGGCGGCCGTCGAACAGACCTTCGTCAACAAGGATGCGGTGGCGACGCTGAAGCTTGGCCAGGCGCGCGGCATTGCCATGCTGGTGCCGGCGCGGGCGGGTCTTGTCGTTGCCGAATACGCCCCCAACGCCGTCAAGAAGGCGGTGATCGGCGTCGGCCACGGCGACAAGAAGCAGATCCATATGATGGTGAAAGTGCTGTTGCCGAAAGCGACTTTCGACACCGAACATGCCGCCGACGCGCTGGCCATCGCCATCTGCCACGCGCACCACCGGCAGAGCGTCGCGTACAGGATGGCGGCATTGGCATCATGAGAGACCATTAGGCGATGATCGGCAAACTCAAGGGCACGCTGGACGAGATCGACGAGGACCACTGCATCGTCGATGTGCATGGCGTCGGCTATGTCGCCTATTGTTCGGCGCGTACGCTGGCTTCGCTGCACGGTCCCGGCGAGGCGGTGGTGCTGTTCATCGAGACCTATGTGCGCGAGGACATGCTGCGGCTCTACGGTTTCCAGTCGGCGCTGGAGCGTGAGTGGTTCCGGCTGTTGATGACCGTGCAGGGGGTCGGCGCCAAAGTGGCATTGGCCATGCTCTCGACGTTGGCGCCTGCCGATCTCGCCAATGCCATTGCGTTGCGCGACATCGCCATGGTCAGCCGGGCGCCGGGCGTCGGCAAGAAGGTGGCCGAGCGCATCGTCACCGAACTGAAGAACAAGGCGCCGGCGTATGCGGGCACCGCCTCCGGCACCATCGGCTTGAAACAGGAGCTGGGCGAGGGCGTCGCACCGGCGCCGATCACCGACGCCGTCTCGGCGCTGGTCAATCTCGGCTATTCACGCGACACCGCCGCCAATGCGGTGGCCGCCGCGCTAAAGACGGCCGGCGAAGATGCGGATGCGTCGAAGCTGATCCGCTTCGGGTTGAAGGAATTGGCGCGATGATGCGTCGCTTGTTCCGCTCCCTGCCCTGTGCAAGGAAGGCGGTATGAGCCTTTCGCCCCGCCTGATTGCCCCTGAGAAACGCGGCGAGGATGCCGACCAGACCCTGCGCCCGCAGACGCTCGCCGATTTTGTCGGCCAGGCGGCGGTGCGGGCCAACCTCAAGGTGTTCATCGAGGCTGCCAAGGGTCGCAATGAGGCGCTCGACCATGTGCTGTTCGTCGGGCCGCCCGGTCTCGGCAAGACAACGCTGGCGCAGATCATGGCGCGCGAGCTCGGCGTCAATTTCCGCTCGACCTCCGGGCCGGTCATCGCCAAGGCTGGCGATCTCGCCGCGCTGCTGACCAATCTCGAAGAAGGCGACGTGCTGTTCATCGATGAGATCCACCGGCTCAATCCGGCGGTGGAGGAAATCCTTTATCCCGCAATGGAGGATTTCCAGCTCGACCTGATCATCGGCGAGGGGCCGGCGGCGCGCTCGGTCAAGATCGATCTCGCCCGCTTCACCCTTGTCGCCGCCACCACGCGGCTTGGCCTTCTCACCAATCCGCTGCGCGATCGTTTCGGTATCCCTGTGCGGCTCAATTTCTACACGGTCGAGGAACTCGAGCAGATCGTGCGGCGCGGCGCCCGCATCCTGCAAATGCCGCTCGGCGACGACGGCGCGCTGGAAATAGCGCGGCGCGCGCGCGGTACGCCGCGCATCGCCGGCCGGCTCCTGCGTCGCGTGCGCGATTTCGCCTCCGTCGCTGGCGATGGCCATGTCGACCGCAAGATCGCCGACGAGGCGCTGACCAGGCTGGAGGTCGACGCGCTTGGGCTCGACGCGCTCGACCGCCGTTATCTCTCGATGATCGCCCGTAATTTCGGTGGCGGCCCGGTCGGCATCGAGACGATCGCCGCCGGCCTGTCGGAGCCGCGCGACGCCATCGAGGATATTATCGAGCCCTATCTGATCCAGCAGGGCTTCATCCAGCGCACGCCGCGCGGCCGGGTGCTGACGGCCAATGCCTGGCGACACCTCGGCCTCGACGCGCCGAAGGATCTGGCGCAGCAGCAGATCAACCTGTTCCAGGAAGAGTAACCGAGCGAGCGGTGGCGCGATTCCATCCGGCGCGTCATCGGCCAACGCCTGCGCAAGAACTCCTAGTCCCCGCAGTTTGCCGGCGCATTGATGGATTTTAACTGTGGGCTGTTGAACGGTTCATTCGATCAGGGGCTGGGGCTGAGCCATGATGACCAGACGCGGGTTCCCGTGCTTTATCGGCGGGTGCGGTCATTCCCATGGCGGCCAGGTGCGTGTCTTCGGCTATTCCGATTGTGCCTACCCGTTTCGCCAACCGTCATGCCTATGGCCATGTCGTGGAGGCTGGCCGCAACCTGATCGTCTCAGGTGGACTGGGGTTCAGCACATTGCCGGTGCGGTTCGGCGTTCGCCCCGAAATCCTTTCGATCGACCTTGGCTGGCTTTCAGCTTGGGCTGGACAGCCTCAGCGAAGCCCCTTGATCGTCTCCATCACATCCGGCTCGGCCTTCTCGCTATTGAAGGCATCGACAATGCCGAAGGCGCCACCATAGCCCCAAACCGACCATGAGAAACCGTGCGCTTCGGCGCGCGTGATCATGTCCTTGACATAGGCAGCACGGTATTGCGCCGGCATGACGTAGGGATTGCCATATTCCTGGCGGATCATGCCGAATTCGCCCAGCGTGATGTTTTCCCGTTTGATGCCGTTCACTTTCGCCCAGGCCTCGACGCGCTCGAAAGGCGCATCCATCAGGGCCAGCAGCTTGTCGGGGGTGTCCATGCTGGCGACCTGTTCATCGAGATAGGCGAGCAAGCCGCTTTGCCGTAGCCAGGGCGCCTTGGCCTTGATGCGGGCGCGGATCGTGTCGAGCGTGGCGTCGAGTTCGGCGCGTGGCACCGCGTTGAGCGGGTAGGGCAAGCCGGTCACGTAGGGGATGAAATCGCCGGCCCAGGTCGCGCCTTGATGGGTGAGCAGGAACGGGTCGTAAGAGTGGAAGGTCCAGATGATGTTGTCGTCGGGAATTTCGTTCGGGTCGATTTTCGCCAGTGCCGTCGAGCTGGAGTAACAGGCGCCGGTGAGGATCAAGGTCAGCTTCGTGGCCGAGGAGCGCGCCGCCGCGAACAGTCTCTGCTGGCGTTCCGGCCACAGGCTGGTGCCATCGGCGTCGCAATCGACGATCGGCTCGTTCATCGGCTCGAAGGCGACTTGCGTCGGATCCTCCGCTGCCAGGGTGCGTGCCATCTTCCTGGTCATCTCGACATAGGCGTCGAAGATCGGTAGGTCGTCCATCACCTCGGCCATGCCGATCTTGCGACTGCCGCCGGACGGGATCAGGTGCATGTCGACGATCACCTTCAGTCCGGCGCGGTTGATCATGCGCACCGAGTCCAGCACGCTGGCATAGAGGTCGTCGCCCAGCGCCGGCGTCTTGTCGGAGAGGAAGGGCGAAGGGTCGACCGGCATGCGCAGAAAATCGAAGCCGGCGTCCTTGAGCGCCTTGAGGTCCTGATCCTTGAGGAACTTGCGCCATTCCGGATAGGGCAGGACGGCCTTGGGATCGCTCCACTGGTCCTCGCCTACCCATGTCGTCCACTGGTCGAGATTGAGGCCGCGCTTCATCGAAAACGTTGCCGCATGGCTGGGCAGCATCAAAGCGGTCAGCACCAAAAGTGCGGCCATCAAGGTCTTGATCATCGCCGTCAACAGTGCCATCGGGGTTCTTGCGCCACAAACAGGTGCCTGTTCGGGACCAAAAAGGGAAGCGCAATGGGCGATCATGGTGAATCGGAAACGCTGTTGGCAGGACTATCCGGTGTCCTGACGGAATTCGGCCACAGGCTGATGGCGCGGGTCTATTACGCGGACACGGATTTCTCAGGCGTCGTCTACCATGCGCGCTATCTCGAATTCTTCGAACGTGGTCGTTCCGACTATCTGCGGCTTACGGGGGTTCATCACACAGAACTTGCCGACGGCAAGCATGGCGAGAAGATCGTCTGGGTGGTGCGGCGCATGGAGATCGATTTCCGCGGGTCGGCTGTTATCGACGACATCCTGACCATCGATACGCGCACCGAGGAGATTTCGGGCGCCCGCATATTCATGGCGCAGCAGCTGAAGCGCGGCGACGAGGTGCTGGTCGAGGCGCGCGTCCAGGCGGCGATCATCGGCGAGAACGGCCGTCCCCGGCGCTTTCCCAAGGAATGGGCACAAGCATTCATGCCAAGGGCCGCCGGTTAAATTCCTTGCCTTGGCCATTGCGGCCCGCGTTCGTGGCGCCCGGCGTGAGCGCATAATCATCGGCCCCCGCCATGCCGCAGGGCGCGGCAATGCGCCGCGTCTTATATACTAACCCATCCTTAACCATAACGGTTCATGAAGAGATTGGTGAAGATTGGCGGAATCCAAACGCCTTCCTTTCACCAACATTTGCCCCGAAAAGGCCGCCAACGGTGCATTTTGGGGTTATTCCGCAAGCTTGACGCGAACGGACCACAAGGATGCCCATGGGCCAGCCGCCAGCGATGCCCGGAAAATCTTAAGGACGTTACCATGGAAAATATCGCACTCGCCGAACCGGGCGCGCAATTGTCGATTTGGGCGCTGTTCATGCAGGCCAGCTGGGTGGTCAAGCTGGTCATGATCGGCCTGCTCTGTGCCTCGGTCTGGACCTGGGCGATCATCGTCGACAAGTTGGTCGCCTATGGCCGCATGCGGCTTGCGCTCAACCGCTTCGAGCAAGTGTTCTGGTCCGGGCAGTCGCTGGAAGAGCTCTATCGCACGCTTGCCGACCGCAAGACGTCAGGCATGGGTGCCATTTTCGTCGCCGCCATGCGCGAGTGGAAGAAGAGCTTCGAGAAGGGCGCGAAGACGCCACTGGGGCTACAAACCCGCATCGACAAGGCGATGGACCTGGCGCTGACCCGTGAAATGGAGAAGCTGGAGGGCCGCCTCGGCTTCCTCGCCACCACGGGTGCGGCCGCACCGTTTATCGGCCTGTTCGGCACCGTCATCGGTATCATGACCTCGTTCCAGGCCATCGCCGGTTCGAAGAACACCAGCCTCGCGGTGGTCGCGCCCGGCATCGCCGAAGCGCTGCTGGCGACGGCCATTGGCCTGCTCGCCGCCATCCCCGCCGTCATCGCCTACAACAAGCTGTCGTCTGATGCGAGCAAGATCGCGGTGCGCATGGAAGGGTTCTCCGACGAGTTCTCCGCCATACTCTCGCGCCAAATCGATGAAAAAGTCGCGCCGAAGGCCTGAGGGACGATCATGGGAATGTCAGTTGGCGCAGGCGGTGGACGTGGTGGGCGCGGTCACAGGCGGCGCGGCCGTCACCATGGATTGATGTCGGAGATCAACGTCACGCCGATGGTCGACGTGATGCTGGTGCTGCTCATCATCTTCATGGTCGCGGCGCCGATGCTGACGGTCGGCGTGCCGATCGACCTGCCGGACACGCAAGCCAAGGCGATGAACGCCGACACGCAGCCGATCACGGTTTCGGTGAATCAGGCCGGCCAGGTCTATCTCCAGGAAACTGAAATTCCGATCGAAGAGATCGTGGCGAAACTTCAGGCGATCTCCAAGACCGGCTATGAGGAGCGCATCTTCATACGCGGTGACAAGAGCGCCGACTACGGCACCGTGATGAAGGTAATGGCTCGCATTTCGGCGGCCGGCTACAAGAATATCGGTCTGGTTTCACTGCAGGAACAGGGTCAATAGACGCAAGATGAGGACGGGCCTCACCACATCGGTGATCATGCATGCGGCGGTACTGGTCTTCGGCCTGTTCACGCTGTCGGCTCCGGCTGCCTTGCCGCCATCCAATGTCGAGTCGGTCTCCGTCGATATCGTGCCGATGGAAGAGGTCGCGCAGGTCCTGCAAGGGGACAAGAAGGCTGTCGTCCACGAAAAGCCGGCGCCCGTGCCCACGCAGCGTCCCGATATCGTGCCTGATGCGCAGAAGGTCGGCGAGAACACCGTCGATACCGACAAGCCGATAACGCCGGAAGCCAAGCCGAAGCCCGTCGACACGACGTCGGCTCCGCCGCCTGCGCCGACCCCGATCGAGAAGCCTAAGCCCGAGGACGTGCCGAAGCCGCAGGAAAAGCCGAAGCCGATACCGGCGACGGAAGTGGCGCCGACGCCGGCGCCCAAGGAAGAGGTGAAGCCGGAGCCGGTCAAGCAGGCCGATCCAAAGCCGACGCCGGCAAAGCCCGCGCCGACACCCACGCCGCAGGACAAGACCGCCGCCATCGATCCGACGCCCGAGGTCAAGCCGGATGCCGTCGCCGAAGCCATAGCCAAGGATCCGCCCACCGAAGAGACGAAACTGCCGAACTCGGCGCCTGCGCCGGAAGCGCGGCCGAAGCCGCAGCCTACCCAGGCGGAAAGCGCCAAGGCGCCGGAACGCAAGGATGCCGACAAGCCGGTCAAGGAAGCCTCGTCGAAACCGAAATCCGACGACAAGCAATACAACGCCGACGAGATTTCCGCCCTGCTCGACAAGCAGAAGCCGTCGGGCGGTGGTGCAAAGCGCTCCACGCAGCCGCCGTCGCTTGGCGGCACCAAGGACCAGGGACAAAAGCTGTCAAAGTCCGAGCAAGGGGCATTGGAAGATCAGCTTGGCGGTTGCTGGACCCTGCCGGTCGGCCTGGAAGGTTCGGAGAATTTTACCGTGGTGGTCCGTTTCAGCCTGAACGCCTCGGGCAGGCTTGAAGGCCGCCCGACTGTCGAGAAGTCCAGCGGCAATGCCCAGTTCGACAGCAGTGCGATCCGCGCCGTGCAGAAATGCGATGTCACCGGGCTGCAGGTTCCCGCGGGAAAGCAGGACATATGGTCCGATGTTCGCGTCAACTTCGATCCAAGAGCGATGCTTGGCCTGTAGGCCGAGCACCCGCAAGAGTTAGCAAGAGAAGCGAGAAGACATGAAATCCATCCTCAAGCCGCTCCTGATGGTCGCCGCGATGGCGATGGGCATCACCGCTGTGGCCACCTTGCCTGCTCGAGCAACCCTCGAGCTCAACGTCAACAAAGGCAATGTCGAGCCGATGCCGGTCGCCATACCCGACTTTCAGGGCGGGCTCGGCGCACAGATATCGGAGATCGTCACGGCGGATCTGAAGCGGTCCGGACTGTTCGCGCCGATCGACAAGAGCGCGTTTGTCGAAAAGATCACTAACCCGGATGCTCCACCGCGTTTCGAAGACTGGAAGATCATCAACGCGCAGGCGTTGGTCACCGGCAGCGTGAGCAAGGAGGCGGATGGCCGCATCCGCGCTCAGTACCGACTGTGGGATATCTTCGGTAACCAGCAGATAGCCGGTGAACAGTTCTTCGCCAACGATGCCAATCAACGCCGTGTCGCTCACATCATCGCCGACGCGATCTATGAGAAGCTGACCGGCGAGAAGGGCTATTTCGACACGCGCGTCGTGTTCATCGACGAATCCGGCGCCAAGAACGCCCGCAAGAAGCGTCTTGCCATCATGGACCAGGATGGCGCCAATGTCCGTTACCTCTCGGACGGCAAGTCGATCGTGCTGACCCCGCGTTTCTCGCCGAACCGGCAGGAAATCACCTACATGTCCTATGAAAGCGGCCAGCCTCGGGTCTATCTCTTGCAGATCGAGACCGGGCAGCGCGAACTGGTCGGCAATTTTCCCGGCATGACTTTTGCGCCGCGCTTCTCGCCGGATGGCCAGAAGGTGATCATGAGCCTGCTGCGCGACGACGGCAATTCCAACATCTTCGCCATGGACCTCAGAAGCCGCTCGACGACAAGACTGACCAATTCGACGGCCATCGATACCTCGCCGTCCTATTCTCCGGACGGCAGCAAGGTGGTGTTCACCTCCGACCGTGGCGGCCGCGCACAGATCTATGTGATGGGCGCGGACGGTTCCGGCCAGACCCGGATATCGTTTGGCGACGGCGTCTATTCGACGCCGGTATGGTCGCCGCGCGGCGACCTGATCGCCTTCACCAAGCAGACAGGAGGTGAATTCCAGATCGGCGTCATGAAGACCGACGGCTCGGGCGAGCGTATCCTGTCCTCCGGCTTCCAGCAGGAGGGGCCGACCTGGGCGCCGAATGGTCGCGTGCTGATGTTCTTCCGCGATTCCGGCGGTGGGCCCAAACTCGTTTCGGTCGATCTCACCGGCCGAAACGAACAACCGATACCGACCGCGAATTTCGCCTCGGATCCGGCCTGGTCGCCGTTGCTGGAATAGGTCCACGGAAATGGATGAGTTCGGAAAAGGGGCCTTTTCGGCCTCTTTTTCACGTGTTGGTCGCGTTTTGGCCGCATTTACGCCTACGGTCCGCGCCAAGTGTGACCGGGATTGGACCGGCTGAGGACGGCAGTCGAAACCGAATATTAACCGTGTTCCTTGAACGTCGGTTAACCCAAACGTGGTTACTGGCTGATCAATGAATTCACTCGAATTGCGAAGGAGAGGCGGCATGGGCCGTATCGCAGCACTTACCAGAAACCCGGCCATGATCGCGCTCGTGGCGATGCTCGCCATCACCGGTTGCGCGTCGAAGAAGACGCTGAACAACCCTGGCGATCTCGGTCTCAATGGCGCAGGCGCGGCAACGCCAGGCTCGGCGCAGGACTTCACCGTCAACATCGGCGACCGCATCTTCTTCGATACGGATTCAACCTCGATCCGCGCCGACGCGCAGCAGACACTCGCCCGCCAGGCGCAGTGGCTGAACAAGTACAAACAGTACGCCATCGTCGTCGAAGGCCATGCCGACGAGCGCGGCACCCGCGAGTACAATCTGGCACTCGGTGCCCGCCGCGCCGCAGCGACGCGCGACTTCCTGATCTCAAAGGGGGTTGGCGCCAACCGGCTGAAGACCATTTCCTACGGCAAGGAACGTCCGGTCGCGGTCTGCGACGACATCTCCTGCTGGTCGCAGAACCGCCGCGCCGTCACCACGCTCAGCGGCGCCGGCTCCTAAGCTTCGGCGTCCCTTGCGCGTCCAGCAGGATGCGCGGCGCTGAAGTCGGCAAAAATGCAACACAACGATGCGAAAGGCGGCCCCGGGGCCGCCTTTTTCTTGTCCGGGCCTTTGAAACAAAATTTGGCCGAAGTCTCACGTCCTGCTATGAGCCGAGGGCGCTTGGCTGGTCCTATTCTGATTGGAAGGGCGCAAGAACAGGCTAACGATTCTACGGCGAGAGGCACATGCATTTCAGATCGGTCTTGAGCGGCACGCTTGCGCTGCTGCTCCTATCAGGCGTCACCGCACTGGCCAGTGGCACAGGGCAACCAGCAGACAGCGGCTTTTCCTTCCACCTGCCGACGATCCAACTGCCCGGCATCTTTGGCGAGAAGAAGCAGCCGGACCAGGTGCAGGTTGCACAGTCAGCCAGCACAGCCTCGCTGGAAGACCAGTTGCGGCAGATGAACGGCAAGATCGAGGAACTCAACTTCCAGGTCCTGCAGATGCAGGAGCAGATCCGCAAGCAGCAGGAAGACAACGAGTTCCGCTTCCAGCAGCTTGAAGGCGCGCAAGGCGGCCAGCCGGCGCCGGGCAAGAAGACGGATCCGCAGAAGAAATCCGATGCGACAACCGACAGCGGCCAGAACGTCGCGGCGGCCCCCGCGGCGCAGGCGCCAGCCGACGCAGGCAATACTTCGGGCGGCGGACAGACTATCGAGGACGTCATCGTCGAGTCGCCCAGCGGCGATCCCGGCACTGTCATTCCCGGAACAGGCGCGCCGGCCAAGACGTTCGGGTCTATTACCGTCGACAAGAACGGCAATGTCGTCGATGCCGAAGGCCATAGCCAGGCAAGCGCACCGGCGCAGGACATGGCGCCGGCTGCCGGCGCCAAGACCGGCAAGTCCGGGGGCACGGTGGTCGCCGCGTTGCCTGCCACCAACAGCGCGGAGGAGCTTTACCGCAACTCCTACCAGTTCATCCTGTCGGGCGATTACGGCACCGCCGAGCAAGGCTTTCGCGACCATATAACCCGCTTCCCGAAGGACCCGAAAGCGGCGGATGCGCATTACTGGCTGGGCGAGTCGCTGCTCGGCCAACAAAAATACCGCGATGCGGCCGAGATATTCCTGGCCGCCAGCAAGGACTATCCAAAGGCCAAGAAGGCCCCCGACATGCTGCTCAAGCTCGGCGTGTCGCTGGTTGGCCTCAAGCAGCACGATGTGGCCTGCGCTACCTTCAGCGAGATCGGCAAGCGCTATCCAGACATATCGCCCACGCTCAAGGAGCGGGTGAAGCAGGAAAGGGCGCTCGCGGCGTGCTAGTCTGCATGTCGTTGTCCTAGGACCGGGACCACTTTTGGGCGACATGCATTGATGCTCGACACCGAGCCTGACCTTTCGGATTTTTCGAAGATCGATTTTACCAGCGGCGCCGTTGTTGCCGTGTCCGGCGGCAGCGATTCGACCGCCCTTCTTCTCCGTCTCAAAGATTACCTGGACCGTACCGCACCAGTGACAAAGCTGCTGGCGGTGACGATCGACCACAATCTGCGACCGGCCTCGGCGGCGGAGGCACAAGCCGTGGCAAAGCTCTGTGCGGCGCGCAACATTGCCCATCGCACGCTGACCTGGTCCGGCCGCAAGCCGTCGACCGGCCTGCCCGCGGCGGCCCGCGAGGCGCGCTACCGGCTGCTGGCAGAGGCCGCGCAAGCGGAAGGCATCGGCATGATCCTGACCGGCCACACCGCCGATGACCAGGCAGAGACCGTGCTGATGCGGCAAGCGCGAGGGAAGGGACTGGCAGGCGAAGGGGGGCCGGCTGGCGATGAAGGGCGGGGGTTGGCAGGCATGGCGCCGGCCACGCTTTACGACTGGCGATGCTGGATCCTGCGGCCGCTTCTGCGTACGAGACGCCAGACGCTGCGCGATTTCCTGCGGCGCCAGCATGTCGGCTGGGCAGACGATCCGACCAATGCCGATGAAGCCTTCGAGCGGCCGCGCATCCGAACGGTCCTTGCCGAAGATGGCGTGGCATCGCGCGATGCGATGGCATTGGCCGCGCGCGCCGGCACGGAGCGCACGGAGCTTGGGCATCGTGCGGCCGCGCTGATCCATGGCCTTGCCAGTCGGCCGGGCCCCGGGCTCGTCCGCCTGGATCGCGGCTTTGCCAGTTCCGGTGACGATCGGGCGGCCGTCTATGCGCTACGCATCCTGCTGGCGACCCTTGGCGGAGTTTCCTTCCTTCCGGACCAGGCGCGCAGCGAGGCGCTTTTCAGCCGGCTGAAGGGCGATTCCTTTCGCGCCACATTGTCGCGGACGGTCATAGATGTGCGCCGCGATGGCATATGGCTGCGGCGCGAGACCAGGGGGTTGCCGCTTCCAGCCACGGCTTCGGACAATTCGTCCTGGGACGGGCGCCGGCGGATCACGTTGGACGGCACCGACAGCGCATTCTTGATCGCGCCACTCGGCATGACGGCCGCAAGGAAGATTGTGGTGCCGGAAGATCATGGGCCGCCAGGCCTTTTGCGGGCTGCCCTGGCCGCCGAACCCGCGCTTTGGCGAGCCGGCGAATGCCCTGGTCTGCCGGGAGACAGGCCGATCTTGCCGGCAATCGCGGCGCAGCCGGCCGTCGCGCCTTTCGCCCGCTTCCTGCCGTCTTTCGATCTGGCCCCGGCGCGTGCCATTGCGGAGCTGATCGGGGCGGCCACCGTTCCGCCCTTGCCTTTCCGTGGCCACAGTGACGGCCGATCATGGGCGAAAGCTTAACCGAGACGTGCTGTTATGCTTGGCAAGGGGAGGCGCTCTCCCTATGTTAGGCCCAAGTTTCCTCTCAAGACACGTGTCCGCCCGCGGACGCCAACGGGACAATTGATGAATCCGAACTATCGCAACCTAGCGCTCTGGGCGATCATAGCGGTCTTGCTCATAGCCTTGTTCAATCTGTTCCAGACGCCGCAGACGCGTGGAGCCTCGAGCGATGTGCCTTATTCGCAGTTCCTGCAGGATGTCGCGGCGGGCCGGGTCAAGACGGTGACGATTGCGGGCGCCCGCATCACCGGCGCCTACACCGACAATTCCAGCGGCTTCCAGACCTATTCGCCCGGCGACCCGTCGCTGGTCCAGAGGCTGCAGGACAAGAACGTCACCATCAATGCACGTCCTGAGACCGACGGCTCCAACTCGCTGTTCGGCTACCTGATCTCGTGGCTGCCGATGATCCTCATACTCGGCGTCTGGATATTCTTCATGCGCCAGATGCAATCCGGGTCCGGGCGCGCCATGGGTTTTGGGAAGTCGAAGGCCAAGCTTCTGACGGAGGCCCACGGCCGTGTCACGTTCCAGGACGTCGCCGGTGTCGACGAGGCCAAGGAAGACCTGGAAGAGATCGTCGAGTTCCTGCGTGACCCGCAGAAGTTCCAGCGGCTTGGCGGCAAGATTCCGCGCGGTGTGCTGCTTGTCGGCCCTCCGGGAACCGGCAAGACGCTGCTCGCCCGCTCGGTCGCCGGTGAGGCCAATGTGCCGTTCTTCACCATCTCCGGCTCGGACTTCGTCGAGATGTTCGTCGGCGTCGGCGCCAGCCGTGTACGCGACATGTTCGACCAGGCCAAGAAGAACGCACCCTGCATCATCTTCATCGACGAAATCGACGCTGTCGGTCGCCATCGCGGCGCCGGCCTCGGCGGTGGCAATGACGAGCGCGAACAGACGCTGAACCAGTTGCTGGTCGAAATGGATGGTTTCGAATCCAACGAAAGCATCATCTTGATCGCCGCCACCAACCGGCCCGACGTGCTCGATCCGGCGCTGCTGCGTCCGGGCCGTTTCGACCGCCAGGTGGTGGTGCCGAACCCCGACATCGTCGGCCGCGAGAAGATCCTGAAGGTGCATGTGCGCAACGTGCCGCTGGCGCCGAATGTCGACCTCAAGGTCATTGCGCGCGGCACGCCGGGCTTCTCGGGCGCCGACCTGATGAACCTCGTGAATGAATCCGCGCTGATGGCGGCACGCCGCAACAAGCGTCTGGTCACGATGGCCGAGTTCGAGGATGCCAAGGACAAGATCATGATGGGCGCCGAGCGCCGCTCGTCGGCCATGACCCAGGCAGAGAAGGAACTCACCGCCTATCACGAGGCCGGTCATGCCATCCTGGCTCTGAACGTGCCGTCGGCCGATCCGCTGCACAAGGCGACTATCATCCCGCGCGGTCGCGCGCTGGGCATGGTCATGCAGCTGCCGGAGGGCGACCGCTATTCGATGAGCTACAAATACATGATCTCGCGTCTGGCCATCATGATGGGCGGTCGCGTTGCCGAGGAGTTCAAGTTCGGCAAGGAGAACATCACCTCGGGCGCCTCCTCGGACATCGAACAGGCGACCAAGCTGGCGCGCGCCATGGTGACGCGCTGGGGCTTCTCCGACAAGCTTGGCCATGTCGCCTATGGCGACAACCAGGAGGAAGTGTTCCTCGGTCACTCGGTGGCGCGCACGCAGAACGTCTCGGAAGAGACCGCGCAGATCATCGATGCCGAAGTGCGCCGTCTGATCGACGAGGCCTATTCGACGGCAAAATCCATCCTGACCAAGAAGAAGAAGGAATGGATTGCGCTGGCGCAGGGGCTGCTCGAGTACGAGACGCTCTCCGGCGAGGAGATCAAGCAATTGATCGCCGGCCAGAAACCCGCGCGCGACCTTGGCGACGATACACCGCCGAGCCGTGGCTCCGCCGTGCCCAAGTCGGGTGGCCGGCGCAAGAAGGGGCCGGAGCCCGAAGGTGGCATGGAGCCTCAGCCTCTGGGCTGAACCAGGCCTCTCATTCGTTTTCAAACGCCGCGGCTTGTCCGCGGCGTTTTTGTTTTGGAGGTCGGAGAGGCCGCGACCTGCAAACGTCGGCGATTGGCGAAAGTCGGCATGACGGCCAATCTCCCCCCTTTGTCAGGGAGATGCCCGGCAGGGCGGAGGGAGTGCTGTCGCGCCGGCATGTCAATGGCAGGCCTTGCGCCGGACAAACCTAGCTCAGGCCATTGAGCGCATTTCCTCCCTCTCAGTCTCGGCTTCGCCGAGCCACCTTTCCACCTCGTGAAGGTGGACCCAAGCTGGAATGCAGCGATCTTTCGCGCGTTCGTCGGTGTCCTGCCAGATATCTCCTCCGCAAGGGGGAGATTGGCAGCGTCACTGACGGCGCTTCGTTGCAACGCTGATATGGTCTCTGAAGTCGCAACAAAAAAGGCCCGCGCACCTTGCGATGCGCGGGCCTTTTTCTGGAAGATGTGACTAAGAGATCAGCCCTTGAGCTTGGCGTTGCAGAGGCTGTAGAAGCCGCCGCCCTTCTGAATCCACTTCAGGCCGCCGAGCGTATTGGCGTCCTTGTTGGCATAGTATTGCTCAAGGCAAGTATGCATACGGCCCTTGGCCGGGGTCTCCGTGGCGAATTTCTGCGAAATCGCCTTCGGGAAGGTCACGCCCTTGGGCGCAACAACGGTCGGCTTTTCCGGTTCGCTGCTGTAATTCGCCTCGCTCGGAGCCGGCACCGTATCGTCATCGGACGCGCTGGCGCCGCACTGGCTCTTGCGGAAATCGTTCCACTTCATGCCACCCAGCGTATTGGCGGTCTTGGCAGCCTGATATTTGGTGCTGCATTCGGCCATGGTCAGGTTTTTGCCGGTGGCGGCGGGAGCAGCGGTGGTCGTGGTCGCCTTGGCGGCAGGCTTGGTGTCAGCCGCGGCGGTCGCGCCGGCGGCGCACTGCGCCTTGCGGAAGTCAGCCCATTTCATGCCATTCAGCGTACCGGCGGCCTTCGCGGCCTGATACTTGGTGCTGCATTCCTTTGCCGTCAGCCCCTTGGCCGTGCTGTCGGCGGCGGCGGTCGTAGCGGCGGGCTTCGTCGCCGTTGTCGTTGCCGCCTTGGTGTCGGAGGCCTTCGTGGCCGCCGCGTCTGTGCCGCACTGTGCCTTGCGGAACTGGTTCCAGGTCTGCCCGGAGAGTGTCCCCGCGTCCTTGGCCGCGTTATACTTGGTGCTGCACTCGGCCATGGTCAGCGCGCTGGCTGGCGCCGCCAAGAACAAGGTTACGACGGCGAGGCCCGTCAAAGTGGCAAGTCGATGAATGAGCATAGCGTTTCTCCATTGCAGCCGCCCAAGATGCGTCCCTGCAAATCAATAGCTCTCAACGGTCGGTTGCGCTAGATGCGAAGCAGCGTATATATCGTCAAAATGCATGCTCATCCCGGCAAGGGATGAAATCGTTGCAAGTAGCGGTCCGGAAACAAGGTTTTGAGACAGGCACCCGCGACGACCAACCCGCAAACCTCTGTATTGCCTCACAGCTCTTTCACTACGGTGTGCTGGCAAATTACTTTGTGCGGCGCACAACAATGATTTTCTAAGGATTCGTAACATATAATCACACAATGTGATGATAGGGCGCTGGCCAATTGTGGCATTACGTGCAGCGCAAAATGATCGGGGACTCTGGCTAACATGGCAGGAAATTACTTCGGCACCGACGGCATCCGCGGGCGCGCCAACAAGTTTCCAATGACTGCCGAAATCGCCATGAGGGTCGGCATGGCCGCCGGTCTCTCGTTCCAGCGTGGCAGCCATCGCCACCGGGTCGTTCTGGGCAAGGATACGCGACTTTCCGGTTACATGATCGAGAATGCCATGGTGGCGGGTCTTTGTGCCGCCGGCATGGACGTGTTCCTGCTCGGCCCGATCCCGACGCCGGCCGTCGCCATGCTGGTGCGCTCGCTGCGCGCCGATATCGGCGTCATGATCTCGGCGTCGCACAATCCCTATTACGACAACGGCATCAAGCTGTTCGGACCCGATGGCTACAAGCTTTCCGACGAGATCGAAGAGCGTATCGAAAGCATGCTCGACAAGGATATCGAGCTCGCTCTCGCCGATTCGGACGGACTTGGCCGCGCCAAGCGCGTCGACGGGGTGCACGACCGTTACATCGAATTCGCCAAGCGCACCTTGCCGCGCTCGATGTCGCTTTCGGGCCTGAGGATCGTCGTCGACTGCGCCAATGGAGCCGCCTACAAGGTGGCGCCCGAGGCGCTGTGGGAGCTTGGCGCCGAGGTCGTCGCCATCAATGTCGAGCCCAATGGCTTCAACATCAACAAGGAATGCGGATCGACCCATCCGGCCGGCCTGCAGAAGAAGGTTCACGAGGTCCGCGCCGACATCGGCATCGCGCTCGATGGCGATGCAGACCGCGTCGTGATCGTCGACGAAAATGGCGCGATCGTAGACGGCGACCAGATCATGGCGCTGATCGCCGAATCCTGGCACCAGAGCGGGCGGCTGGCCGGTGGCGGTGTCGTCTCGACGGTGATGTCCAATCTGGGGCTCGAGCGTTTCCTCGGCGACATGAAGCTGCAGCTGCATCGCACCAAGGTCGGCGACCGCTATGTCGTCGAGCATATGCGTGCGCATGGGCTCAATGTCGGCGGCGAACAGTCTGGACACATCGTGCTGTCCGACTTTTCGACCACAGGTGACGGCCTCGTTTCGGCGCTTCAGGTTCTGGCCTGCATCAAGCGGCAGAACCGGCCGGTCAGCGAGCTCTCGAAGAAGTTCGAACCAGTGCCGCAGCTTCTGAAGAATGTCCATTTTTCCGGCGGCAAGCCGCTTGAGGAGGCTCCGGTCAAGGCGGCGATCGAGGATGCCCGCCATCGCCTGGGCAAGGCCGGGCGGCTGGTCATCCGGCCTTCGGGCACCGAGCCGCTCATCCGCGTCATGGCGGAAGGCGATGATCCGCAACTCGTCGAAGCCGTCGTCAACGACATTGTCGATGTCATTTCGGAGACACGCAGCGCCGCCTGATCCCGCTGCGATCCGGTTTTCCAACGCCCGCCTTCCGGCGGGCTTTTTTGTTGGATCGAATCCCAATTCCATTTCGAGATACCGGTGACGACATCTCGAGTTCTGCCGATTCGTGGTTAAGCGATACGGTTAAACGCCTTTTAACCTTTCCAATTCATTATCCATGACTGACGCCAATCAAATCCGGACGCGTTCGCTGTTCCGAAGGTCTTTAGGGGTGACAAGCATGTTCAATGCAGCAAGAAGGGCCTTGTTTGCCGCGCTGTTCGCGGGCGTGGCCGGGCCGGTGTTCGCCGCGGATCTCGCGGAGCCGCCGGTGGTCGAGCAGGCGCCGCCGCCAGTCTACGAGCAGCCTGCGGATGTCGGCGGCTGGTATATTCGCGGCGACATCGACTACCACTGGTCGCAGTTCGGCGGTGCCGACTACATCACCTACGGACCGCCAGCGGGTACCAACAGCTTCGACAGCGGCTCGCTCAAAGGCGCATTTTCGGCCGGCGCCGGCGTCGGCTACCAGATCAACGAGCATTTCCGCACCGATCTGACTGCCGACTATTGGTTCAAGTCGAACTTCAACGGCAGCACCTCGGATCTCACCACGACATCGGTCGAGGTGTCTAAAATGAGCGCCATGCTGCTGCTTGCCAATGCCTATGCCGATCTCGGCACCTATCACGGCATCACGCCCTACGTCGGCGCCGGCATCGGCGGCGCGCGCGTCAAATGGGATGATGTCTATGACCCCAACACGACCGAGTTCAACCCCGGGACGTCCAACTGGCGCTTTGCCTATGCGCTCATGGCCGGTGCTTCCTACTGCCTGACCGATCGGGTCAAGCTCGATGTGGGCTATCGCTACACCCATATCCAGGGAGGCCGAATGTTCGAGTATGATACGAGCAGTTCCGGGCCGGGCTTTGACCATGGCTTCAATACACACGAAGTGCGCGGCGGCCTGCGCTACCAGTTCGGCAAGTCGGACTGCGCTCCTCCGCCGGTAGCCTATGTTCCTGAGCCGGAGCCGGTCTACACGAAGTAACATTTCGACGGCTTGAGTTTGATGAACCGCCTGGCAAGTGCCGGGCGGTTTTCGTTTGGCTTCCAAGAAAGACCATCGAAATCAATTCGCTAACTCTCTGTTATCCTTAACTGCCACTTAACCACTATGGTTAACAATGCTTCCTGAAACGGTGCTCGCTATTGCGACCAGCGCCAAGTTCGGGAGCCAGGACCATGACCTTCAAATCGCTGACAGCGCTGGCGCTTGCCGCAGTCCTCTTGCCGCTGTCGCCAGTGAATGCCGCCGATTACGATCCGCCGATCTATGTCGATCAGGCGCCGGACTATCAGCCGGTCGAGGTCGGCTCCGGATGGTACCTGCGCGGTGACGTGGGCTATGCGTTCAACAAGCCGTTCGACGACAGTGTCGGTTCCACGGGTTTCACCACCAAGAGCACGCTGTTCGATGGCAACATCGGCATGGGCTACCACTTCAACGATTATTTCCGGGCTGACCTGAATTTCGGAATCCTGCCGACCAACAGGTTCGGCGACAATTACGTGACAACCTGCAACGGGTCCGTGACGACAACCCAGACCAGCGTCGCCACGGGCCTTGTCATCAGTCAGACCAACGCTCCCGCCGCTCCGCCTCCCCCTTGCCAGGGCTCGGACGGCGCGTCGAACAAGGCCTATAGCCTGATGGCCAATGGCTATGTCGACCTCGGCACCTACGTCGGGATCACCCCTTATGTCGGCGGTGGCGTCGGTGTCGTCTACAGCAAATTCAACAAGGCAATCGGTGCGAGCAAATGCGTTCCGACAATCACCTCAACGACGATCAGCGGCGTCACCACGACCCAGCAGTTCAATTGCGACGATCCTGCCGGTTACGGCGGCACCGCGACATCGCAGGCCAGCTACAATTTTGCCTACTCCCTGGCCGCCGGTCTTTCCTACCAGGTGACCAAGAATGTATCGGTCGACATTGGCTATGAATACTTCTCGGTGCCAGGCGCGCAATATGTCGCCTATGACAGCGGCGCCTTCAATATCCACAAGGGGCTGGACTACCAGTCGATCAAGGTCGGATTGCGCTACGACCTTTGGTGAGAGGTTGTAGATCGATCAATCGAGACGGCAGGTTTTGATCCCGCCGTTTCCGCTTTTGGTGTCATCCGTCAAATCAAGATGTTGTGCGCCAGTATCCTGTCAGCGACAAAAACTTTTCCCTTGACGCCGAAAGCGTGAGGGAATATCGCCGTCCGTGGGCCACCCCTCCCCAACGAGGGGCCACTATCTGGAAGGATAGACCACGATGACGACACCTACGAAGCCCGGACTCCGTCCGGCAAATCCCAATTTTTCCTCAGGTCCCTGCGCAAAACGTCCCGGCTGGTCAGTCGAGGCGCTGAAAAATGCCGCGCTCGGCCGTTCCCATCGCGCCAAGATCGGCAAGACCAAGCTCGAACGGGCGATCGAGCTGACGCGGGAAATTCTCCAGGTTCCGGCTGACTACCGCATCGGCATCGTGCCGGCGTCGGATACAGGTGCTGTCGAGATGGCGCTGTGGTCGCTGCTCGGCGAGCGCGGCGTCGACATGGTCGCCTGGGAGAGTTTTGGTTCCGGCTGGGTCACCGATGTGGTCAAGCAGCTCAAGCTCGCCGATGTGCGGAGGCTTGAAGCCCGCTACGGCGAATTGCCGGATCTCGGCAAGATCGACTTCGACCGCGATGTGGTCTTCACCTGGAACGGCACCACGTCGGGCGTGCGTGTTCCGAATGGCGATTTCATCCCGGCGGATCGCAAGGGCCTGACCATTTGCGACGCCACTTCGGCGGCGTTCGCGCAAAGGCTCGATTTCCAGAAGCTGGATGTCGTCACCTTTTCCTGGCAGAAAGTGCTGGGCGGCGAGGGCGCGCACGGCATGCTGATCCTCAGCCCGCGCGCCGTCGCGCGGCTGGAGAGCTACAAGCCGGCCTGGCCTTTGCCAAAGATTTTCCGCCTGACCTCGGGTGGCAAGCTGATCGAAGGCATCTTCAAAGGCGAGACCATCAACACGCCGTCGATGCTGTGCGTCGAGGATTATCTCGATGCGCTCAACTGGGCAAAGTCGATCGGCGGCCTCGATGCGCTGGTCGCCAGGGCTGATGCCAATGCCGCCGTCCTGGACGGCTTTGTCGCCAAGTCTTCGTGGCTCGGTCATCTTGCCGTGGAGCCGGCGGCGCGGTCGAACACCTCGGTCTGCTTGTCCTTCATCGATCCGGATGTGTCCGCGCTCGACGCCGACGCGCAGGCGGCCTTCGCCAAGGGGCTGGTCTCGGTGCTCGACAAGGAAGGCGTCGCCTATGACATCGGCGCATACCGGGACGCACCACCCGGCCTGCGCATCTGGTGCGGCGCGACGGTCGAGACCGCCGATCTCGAAGCGCTGTTGCCCTGGCTTGACTGGGCTTTCGCCGTGCAGAAGACGTCGCTCAAAGCGGCTGCCTGAGATTTTCCGTGGCGGCCTTCGGGCCGCCCATTCCCGGATCAATCCCATTTGAAGGAGGCCGCCATGGCGCCCCGTGTTCTCGTCTCAGACAAACTCTCCCCCACCGCCGTGCAGATATTCAAGGATCGCGGCGTCGAGGTCGATTACCTGCCCGATCTCGGCAAGGACAAGGAAAAGCTGCTCGAAGTGATCGGCCAGTATGACGGCCTTGCCATCCGCTCGGCGACCAAGGTCACCGAGAAGCTGATCAACGCCGCCACCAAGCTCAAGGTGATCGGCCGCGCCGGCATCGGCGTCGACAATGTCGATATCCCGGCGGCGAGCCGCAAGGGTATCATCGTGATGAACACGCCGTTCGGCAATTCAATCACGACCGCCGAACACGCGGTGGCGATGATCTTCGCCCTTGCCCGCCAGATCCCGGAAGCCAATGCCTCGACCCATGCCGGCAAGTGGGAAAAGAACCGCTTCATGGGTGTCGAGATTACCGGCAAGACGCTGGGCGTCATCGGCTGCGGCAACATCGGCTCGATCGTCGCCACGCGCGGCGTCGGTCTGAGGATGCACGTCATCGCCTTCGATCCGTTCCTGTCGGATAAGCGCGCCGAGGAACTCGGCGTCGACAAGGTCGAACTGGACGAGCTTTTCGCGCGCGCCGACTTCATCACGCTGCACACGCCATTGACCGACAAGACGCGCAACATCATCGATGCCGCGGCAATCGCCAAGATGAAGACCGGCGTGCGCATCATCAACTGCGCTCGTGGCGGGCTGATCGTCGAAGCCGACCTGATCGCGGGGCTGAAGAGCGGCAAGGTGGCGGGCGCCGGCATCGACGTGTTCGAGGTCGAACCGGCCGAGCAGAACGCCCTGTTCGGCATGGAGAACGTGGTGGCGACTCCGCATCTCGGCGCCTCGACGGCGGAAGCGCAAGAGAATGTCGCGCTGCAGGTCGCCGAGCAGATGGCCGACTACCTGATCAAGGGCGCCGTCTCCAACGCCATCAACATGCCCTCGATCACGGCGGAAGAAGCGCCGCGCCTGAAGCCGTTCGTCAAGCTCGCCGAAGTGCTCGGCGCCTTTGTCGGCCAGGTCACCGAAGATCCGATCAAGGAGGTCGAGATCCTGTTCGACGGCTCGACCACGACGATGAACACGCGCGCTCTGATCAGCGCCGCGCTTGCCGGGCTGATCCGGCCGCAGGTCGCCGATGTCAACATGGTGTCGGCACCGATCATGGTGAAGGAGCGCGGCATCATCGTCGCCGAGGTCAAGCGCGACAAGTCAGGCGTGTTCGATGGCTACATCAAGCTCACCGTCAAGACCGAGCACATGACCCGCTCGATCGCCGGCACCTGCTTCTCCGACGGCAAGCCGCGCTTCATCCAGATCAAGGGCATCAATCTCGACGCCGAAGTCGGCCAGCATATGCTCTACACGACCAATGCCGACGCACCGGGCATCATCGGCCTGCTCGGCACGGTGTGCGGTGAGAACGGCGTCAACATCGCCAACTTTCAGCTCGGCCGCAACCGGCCGGGCGGCGACGCCATCGCGTTGCTCTATCTCGATGCGCCGTTCCCGGAAAAGGTGCTGGAACAGGTCAAGGCGCACAAGTCGATCGACTCGGCCAAGCGGCTGCAGTTCGACGTCAACGCGATGTGATGGTGCTGCGGTAAAGGCTCGAAAGGCGCGGCATCGTCCGCGCCTTTTTATTTTTCAGCAAACAGGCGGCTGCCGCCTGGAAGCCGTGCCGCCTTGCGCCCACTATATTCGGCGAGCCCGATACCGCCCAGCACGAGCACAAGCGCCAGCGCCTGATAGATCTGGAATGTCTCGCCGACGATCAGCACCGCAAGCAGCGTGCCGAAGATCGGCACCAGGTTGATGAACAGCCCGGCGCGGTTGGCGCCGATCAGCTCGTTGCCCCGGATGTAGGTCATCTGCGAGATGACCGAGGCGCCGATCGCGGTATAGACAATGACCGCCCAGCCATGCGTGTCGGGCACGATGACCTTGCCGGCAGCTGCTTCCCAGAGGAAGAATGGCAGCGAGGTGACAAGTGCGGCAATCGACAGCGCCAGCATCAGGCTCTGCCAGCGCATCGCCGGCTTCAGCCGCAATCCAACCGAGTAGCCGCTGTAGAGGAACACGGCGACAAGCATGATGGCGTCGCCGAAATTGAGTTCAAGCGTCAGCAGCCGCTGCGGGTCGCCGTGACAGGCGGTCAGGATCACGCCGACGATGGTCAGCACGACGCCGGCAATCTGTACCCAGTTCACGCGCAAGCGGAAGAATACGAAATTGGCTGTCATGATCAGGATTGGCATCGCTGCCTGCTCGATCGAGACGTTGATCGCCGTCGTGTAATTGAGGGCGGTGTAGAAGATCGTGTTGAACAAGGTGAAGCCGCTGGCGCCAAGGGCGGCCAGGACGAGCCAGCGCCTGCGCACCACCGGCCAGTCCTCCCGCATGGTCCGCCAGCCGATCGGAAGCATGATCAGCACCGCCAGCAGCCAGCGCAGGAAGACGAGCGTCATCGGCGAGACATGACCGACCGCGAGCTTGCCGGCCACCGAGTTCCCACCCCACAGCAGGGTGGTGAGCAGCAGGAACATGTAGGCGCTTCGATGCATCGCGAAATTCCAGCCGCCGGGAGATGCGTCGCGGGTCCTTGCCGGCCTATTGCGACGAATTGGACAAGTAAATGATGTCAAAGCCGAAAATTGTTGTGCCTCGGAGCCTCGGCAGTGGCAAAGAATGGTCGCACTTGGCGGGGCTTGACGTTATAGAGGCCTGTCGTTTTGAACAGTCTTCCAGCCGCGGTGCGGCGTCTCAAGGGAAATAATCATGGCCAATGTGGTGGTCGTCGGCTCGCAGTGGGGTGACGAAGGCAAGGGCAAGATCGTCGACTGGCTGTCGGAGCGCGCCGATGTGGTGGTGCGCTTCCAGGGTGGCCACAATGCCGGTCACACGCTGGTTGTCGACGGCAAGGTCTACAAGCTGTCGCTGTTGCCGTCGGGCGTCGTTCGCCAGGGCAAGCTGTCGATCATCGGCAATGGCGTTGTTTTCGATCCGCACGCTTTCGTCGCCGAAGTGGCGAAGTTGAAGGCACAAGGTGTCGAAGTGGCACCGGATCGCCTGAAAATAGCCGAAAACACCGCGCTTATCCTGTCACTGCACCGGGAACTGGACGGCTTCCGCGAAGACGCGGCCTCCAATTCCGGAACAAAGATTGGCACGACCCGCCGCGGCATCGGCCCCGCCTATGAAGACAAGGTGGGTCGGCGCGCCGTCAGGGTGATGGATTTGGCGGATTTGGAAACACTGCCCCTGAAGGTCGACAGGCTGCTGACGCACCACAACGCGCTGCGTCGGGGGCTCGGCCATGCCGAGGTCACGCATGAGGCGATCATGCAGGAGCTGACCTCGGTCGCGCACGAGATCCTGCCCTATATGGACCGGGTCTGGAAGATCCTCGATGACAAGCGCCGGGCCGGCGAGCGCATTCTGTTCGAGGGCGCGCAAGGCACGTTGCTCGATATCGACCATGGCACCTATCCGTTTGTCACGTCGTCCAACACGGTCGCCGGGCAGGCGGCTGCCGGCTCCGGCGTCGGTCCGGGCGCGATCGGTTATGTCCTGGGCATCACCAAGGCCTACACGACGCGCGTCGGCGAAGGACCGTTCCCGACCGAGCAGAAGAACGAGGTCGGCGAATTCCTCGGCACGCGCGGTCATGAATTCGGTGTCGTCACCGGGCGCAAGCGCCGCTGCGGCTGGTTCGACGCCGTGCTGGTGCGCCAGGCCGTCGCCGTAAACGGCATCAAGGGCATCGCGCTGACCAAGCTCGACGTGCTCGACGGGCTGGACGAGATCAAGGTCTGCACCGGCTACCGTCTCGACGGCGAGATGATCGACTACCTGCCGGCCAGCCAGGGCGCGCAGGCGCGTGTCGAGCCGGTCTACGAGACGCTCGAGGGCTGGAAAGGCACCACCGCCGGCGCGCGCAGCTGGAACGATTTGCCGGCCCAGGCCGTCAAATATGTCCGTTATATCGAGGAGTTGATCGGCGCGCCGGTCGCGCTCCTCTCCACCAGCCCGGAACGCGACGACACGATACTTGTGACCGATCCGTTTCAAGACTAGTTTCTCAAGCCTTTCCGGGCATCGCGGCTGATTTGCGAAGGCCGGCCCAGAAATAAAATACAGGTCGACTGAAGCATGGCAGATTTCGTTGCTATTCTGAAAAGGGCGCTCGACAAGCACGGCGACGAGACGCCCGAAAAGCGCACGCGTATCTATGGTAGCGTTCGCACCATGCTGGCGAAGAAGCTTGCGGAAATTTCGCCGCCACTGGCTAGCGAAGCGATAGCCAAGGAGAAGCGCTCGCTGGAAGACGCCATCGCAAGCGTCGAGCGGGACTACGCCAAGACCGTGCCGGAGACCGACCCGCTCGCGGAATTGGAAAACATCTTTTCGTCCATCGACCGCAACAAGAACCAGTCGAGCCATGTCCGGCAGCCGCTCTCAAGTCCGCAGCCGCCAAGGCCTGAGCCCACCAGGCCCCAGTCTGCCAGACCTGAGCCCGCAAGGCATGAGACCGCGAGGTCTGAGCCGGCGAGGCCCGAGACAGTCAGGCCGGCACCGCCGCCATTCGTCGCCAAGCCGACGCCCGCCGCCGCGCGGGTAGAGCCCAGCTGGCAGAGGCCATCATCAACTGCTCCCTCCTTTCCAGATCGTGCGGCGCCGGGTCGTGACGATGCTGACCTTCCGGGGATGGATGAAGGCGAGTCGAACGAGCAGGCCGACGTTTTCGCCAATGATGAAAGACCTGCGGCCGACACGTTCGAGCGGCTGCGCCCGGCTCGGCGCAAGCGCAGTTATGGCAGGCTGATCGCCGCAGTGGTTGCGCTGGCCGTCATCGGCGGCGGTGCCTATGGCATCTGGCTGAACAAGGGTGCGTTCGGCAGGATGTTCGGCTCGGGTGACAGCAAGGTGGTCAAGACCGAGCCTCTGAAGGCCGCGCCGGCAAGCCCGGCGGCCAACGCCGCGGCATCGTCACCGGCTCCCGCGCCCGGCACAACGGACGCCGCCGGGGGAACCAAGTTCACCCAGCGCCTGACGCCCCAGGGCAGCGAGACGGATCCCGGTCCGGCCGCTGGTCAAACCGGTATTGGCGAGGGTGAATCCGTCGCCGCATTGACCACGCCGCCGCCAACGCATCCGTCAGCGATGCCTCCTGCAGGTGACGCACAGGCCGCGGCGAACGCTCCTGCGGCCGCAACCACCCCACCTGCACCGGGTGCGGCTCCAGCAACACCGCCGGCCAACGGAACCGCTCCCGCCACGCCGGCACTCGCCGCCACGCCGGCAGCGCCAGCAGGGTCCACACCGGCACCAGCAGGCACCACGCCCACACCGGCTGCTGCCCAGCCGACAGTGGCCGTGGGCCAGAAGGCGATCTTCTACGAAGAGCGCACCAGCACCTCGCAAGGTTCGGCCGAGCCTGGCAGCATCGTCTGGTCCTTGGTCCAGGAATCACCTGGCGGTGACCTTCCGCCGGAGCCAGCGATCCGCGCCGAGGCGACCATTCCCGGCAAGGATATCCAGCTGCGCATGACCATTCGCCGCAACACCGACCGGACGCTGCCGGCCAGCCACATCATCGAGATGATCTTCCTGACGCCCGAAGGTTTTGAAGGCGGCGGTGTCGACAACATCCTGCGCGTCGCGATGAAGAGTTCGGAGCAGGACGCCGGCAGCCCGCTGATCGGAATTCCGGCCAAGATCGCAGATGGCTTCTTCCTCGTCGCACTCAACGATACCAAGGCGGATGAAGACGCCAACCTAACCCTGCTCAGAGGCCAGGACTGGATCGACGTGCCGGTCGTCTACAAGACCGGACGGCGGGCATTGCTGACCATGGAAAAGGGCATCCCCGGCGAGAAGGTGTTCGACGAGGCGATCAAGGCCTGGCAAGCGAAGACTGCGGGCTGAGGGCGAGCTTCGCGGTTTGTCGCCGCTCAGAAGCCCTGGAACAGCATATCGAGCGCGGCAATGACGGCGTCGTGCTGCTTGGCGAGATTAAGCCGGCTTTCGCCCAGTTCACTGATTGGCATGGTAGCAATCAGATGAGTGGCCATGACGAGTTTTCGGCCATTGATCTCGAAAACCGGATGGAGCTTGCGCGCCGGGGGAGGCACCGCGGCGATCGGCAATAGTGGGATCACGACACGCGTTTTGAAGTGGTCGAGCATGTCCGACTGAACGTCGAGCAGATAGCCGCCTTCGATGCTTCCAGCGAAGACATCGTAGCGCGCCATCAGAATTGCCGATGTTCTTTCAGCGGAATACCGTGTTCCACGACATAGTCATTCCACGCATCCATGGTGGCGCGGTTTTCAAGCTTCCACAGCCGTGCTTTCTCGGCAGCCACGGCCTCGGCTATGCCTGCTTCAGCGGCGCGCGATACATTCACGTCGAGCCCCTTGGCTTCCTTCATGAGGTTCGAATCGATCGACAGGTTTACCGGCTGGCGGACCGCGTTCAAGGCTAGCTTTCGCATATTGACCTCCGCAACATGCGCATAACATATGCGCATCCGCGTATTGGGGCAACGGTATAGCGCCATCTGATCGGGTGGGCCGGCCCTTCGCAATGGCTCTGGGCATTCGTCGCTTCAAATCGACAAAACGTTGTCGGACTGATTGGCCTGCGGCCAAAGGCTCCTCACCCCTCCATCTCTTCCCGTAACATCTCCAGTTCCAGCCATTCCTCTTCGAGCGACGCCAATGTGGCGCGCTCCTTGTCGAGGGCCGCGATAGTCTTCTGGAACGAAGCCGGATCGCGCTCGTAATAGGCGGGGTCGGCGATGTTGTTTTCCAGCCGCGATATCGACTCAGTCACCGCCTCTATCTTCTTGGGCAGCGATTCAAGCGCGAATTTCTGCTTGAAAGACAGCTTTTTCGCCGGGCCTTTCGGGGCTGATGCCTCAGCCTTGCTTGCTCCCGTCGCTTCGCCATTCTCGACCTTCGCCCGCGATTTGCGGTCGTCGAGCCGGGTGCCGCCGCGCTGCGCCAGCATGTCCGAATAGCCTCCGGCATATTCGATCCAGCGGCCGCCGCCATCCGGTGCGATGATGCTGGTGACTGTGCGGTCGAGGAAATCGCGGTCGTGGCTGACCAGGATCACCGTGCCGGCAAAACCGGCGACCAGTTCCTGCAGCAGTTCCAGCGTTTCCATGTCGAGATCGTTGGTCGGCTCATCGAGCACCAGAAGGTTTGCCGGCCGCGCCAGAACGCGGGCCAGCAGCAGGCGCGCCCGCTCGCCGCCAGAAAGTTCGCGCACCGGCGTGCGTGCCTGTTCCGGCTTGAACAGGAAGTCCTTCATATAGGAGACGACGTGGCGCTGCTCGCCATTGATGACGAGGTTCTCGCCGCGCCCGTCGGTAAGATATTGCGCCAGCGTTTCGGCCGGGTCGACCGCCTCGCGCTTCTGGTCGAGCGTGGCGATCTCCAGATTGGTGCCGAGCCTGACTGAACCGGCATCCGGCTTCATCTCGCCGGTCAGCATCTTCAGGAGCGTTGTCTTGCCGGCGCCGTTGGGTCCAACCAGGCCGATGCGGTCGCCACGCTGGATGCGGGTGGAGAAGTCCTTGACCACAATGAGGTCGCCAAAGCTCTTCTCGATGCTTTTGGCCTCGATCACCAGCTTGCCGGATTCGGCGGCGTCGCTGGCCACCATGGTTGCAGAACCTTCGGCGCCGCGATGGCCACGAAAGCGCTGGCGCATGGTCTGCAATTCGCCGAGGCGGCGCATGTTGCGCTTGCGCCGCGCCGTCACGCCATAGCGCAGCCAGTGCTCCTCACGCACGATCTGGCGGCCGAGCTTGTGCTGTTCACGTTCTTCTTCTTCCAGCACCAGATCGCGCCATTCCTCGAAATGGCCGAAACCTTTGTCCAGCCTGCGGGTCTGGCCACGGTCGAGCCAGACGGTGGCGCGTGACACGCGTTCGAGGAAGCGGCGGTCGTGCGAAATCACGATGAGTGCGGAGGAGGTGCGGACAAGCTCTTCTTCCAGCCATTCGATCACCGAAAGGTCGAGGTGGTTGGTCGGCTCGTCGAGGAGGAGAATGTCAGGCTCCGGCGCCATGACGCGGGCAAGTGCCGCGCGCCGCGCCTCGCCACCGGAGAGGTCGCTTGGCCGTTCCTCGCCCGACAGGCCAAGATGTTCCATTAGATAGGTGGCGCGGTAGGGATCGTCGGCGGGTCCGAGCCCCGCTTCGACGTAGGCGCGGACGTTCGTGAACCCATCCATGTCAGGCATTTGCGGCAGATAGCGCACGGTCGCCGAAGGTTGGCGGAAGACTTCGCCGTCCTGCGGCTCTATGAGGCCGGCCGCGATCTTCAGCAGCGTTGACTTGCCCGAGCCGTTGCGGCCGACGAGCGCGATCTTGTCGCCGGCCGAAGCGGCCAATGCGGCGCCGTCGAGCAGCGGCGTGCCACCGAAGGTCAGTTTTATGCCGTCGAGATTGAGAAGCGGCGGGGCCATATCAGCTTTCTGGAAGAGGATAGGGGTGGGCGAGCAGCAGTGCGCGACCGCCGCCCAGAGCGATTTCGAGACGGCCCTTGACCTCGTTGGAAATGGTCAGTGAGGAGCCGAATGCGACCTCGACATGATCCAGCGGCCATTTGGCGCCCTTCACCGTGAGGCCGGAGAGATCCGAGAAGCCAAGGATCGAAAACAGCGTGGCATCGGCGTAGTCGAAGCCGGCGCTTCCCGGCAGCAGGGGGATGCCTTCCTGCGCGCCGCTGGTCAAGACCACTTCCGTCCCGGCCTCGGCCAGCCGCAGACCAAGCGACAGATGGAGGAAGGCGTGGTCAGCACGTTTGCCGCCGAACGCGCCGGCCAGGATGAGGCGGGTCGCGCCTTGCTCGAGCGCCGCGGCGATGGCCAGTTCGCCATCGGTCTTGTCTTTCTCCGCAGGGAAAGTCCGACGCGGCACGGCGGCGAGATCATCGGGCAGATTGGCCGGCACCGAATCGAAATCACCGACCCATAGTTCCGGTGTCAGGCCCAGCATCCGCGCGTAGCCGATGCCGGCGTCGGCGGCTATGGCGCGAGAGCCCTCGACCTGGCGGTCGAGCCGTGGCGTGCGGATGAGGTCGCCGCCAAGCAGGATGGTGAATGTGCTCATGTGCGTCGCCCTTACCAGCCCGGCACGGGAAACGGAAGGCGGCAAACTCCCACTTGCGCGGTTGATCGGCCGGGCCTATGTGTCGAAACGCTCTAACGGGGTGCCGGACGCGAATTTCGCGGACCGGCTGAGAGGCAATCTCGCCAACCCGCTGAACCTGATCCGGTTTGTACCGGCGGAGGGATTAGACGTTTCGGACAGTCCGACGCCTCAATTCCTTTCAATTCGAACGAAGGAGGCGCCGATGCGCACGCTTTTCTACTCTGTTGTCTCAGCCACGCTTGTGATCCTGTCCGGGCCGGCCTTGGCCAAGGACAAGCTCACCGTCTACACCTATGAGAGTTTCACTGCGGACTGGGGGCCGGGCCCGGTGGTGAAGAAGGAATTCGAGGCGCAATGCGGCTGCGATGTCGACTTCGTCTCGGTCGCCGACGGGGTGGCGCTGCTCAACCGCGTCAAGCTGGAAGGCGCTTCGACCAAGGCCGACATCGTGCTCGGCCTCGACACCAACCTGACCGCCGAGGCCAAGGCCACCGGCCTGTTCGCCCCGCATGGCCCGGTTTCGAACCTCAATGTGCCCGGCGGCTGGAGCGACGACACCTTCGTTCCTTATGACTACGGCTATTTCGCCGTCGTCTATGACACCGAGAAGCTGAAGACACCGCCGAAGAGCCTGAAGGAACTGGTCGAGGGCAGCGCCAACGACAAGATCGTCATCCAGGACCCGCGCACCTCAACCCCCGGCCTTGGCCTGCTGCTTTGGGTGAAGTCGGTCTATGGCGACAAGGCACCCGAAGCCTGGGCCAAGCTCAAGGCGAAGGTGCTGACCGTGACGCCGGGCTGGAGCGAGGCCTATGGCCTGTTCACCAAGGGCGAGGCGCCGATGGTGCTGTCCTACACGACCTCGCCGGCCTATCACATGGTTGCGGAGAAGACCGAACGCTATCAGGCTGCGTCCTTCGAGGAGGGCGAGTACCTGCAGATAGAGGTCGCCGGCATCACCACCACCGGCGCGAAGAACCCGCTGGCGGAAAAATTCATGGCTTTCATGACCGGGCCGAAGTTCCAGGACGTCATCCCGGAGACCAACTGGATGTTCCCGGCGGGCAAGACCGATGCGCCGCTCAATCCGGCCTTCGACAAACTGGTGAAGCCGACCAAGACCCTGCTGTTCAGCCCCCAGGAAGTCGCTGCCAACAGAAAGGCCTGGGTCGATGAATGGCTGGCGGTCATGAGCAAGTAGACAGGGCAATGGTGCCGGCGCGCTTGACCGATTCACGCGTCACCGCCGGCATCGTCGCGCTCGCGGCAATTGCGCTGCTGATCGGTGGCGCGATCGCTGGCCTGCTCCTTGAAGGCGTCCAGGATCTTTCAGGCGCCTGGGCTGCCTTCGACGGCTATCTCTTCCGCGTCGTGCGCTTCACCTTGTGGCAGGCGGTGCTGTCGACGCTGCTATCGGTCGTGCCGGCGCTGTTCGTGGCACGCGCCCTGTCGCGGCATCCGCGTTTCTTCGGACGAAGCTTCATCCTGCAGCTGTTCGCCGTGCCGCTGGCGTTGCCGGCCATCGTTGCCGCGCTCGGCATTCTGGCCCTCTACGGTCGTGCCGGCTATTTTGCCGGCGCCTTCACGGCGATCGGCAGTGGCAGCTGGCCGGGTATCTATGGGCTGTCCGGGATTCTCGTTGCGCATGTGTTCTTCAACCTGCCGCTCAGCGTCAGGTTGTTTCTCGAGGCGCTGCAAACGGTGCCGGCCGACCAGTGGCGGCTGGCGAGCCAGCTCGGCATGGGTGCCAACCCGGCTTTTCGGCTGATCGAGTGGCCAAGGCTGCGCGCGGCTATTCCGGGCGTTGCCGGGCTCGTCTTCATGCTCTGCATAACATCCTTCACCATCGTGCTGACGCTCGGCGGTGGTCCGCGCGCGACGACGCTGGAGGTCGCGATCTATCAGGCGCTGCGCTTCGATTTCGATCCCGCGCGCGCCGTGGCGCTGACCGCGCTGCAGATCGCGCTGACCTTTGTCGTGGTGCTGGCCCTGGCGCGGCTTGGCGTCAATGTAACTGGCGACGCCAACCTGCCGGTGGCGTCACGCCGCTACCTTTCGGTGGGCAAGGGAGAGAGCTGGCTCAACGCCTTGCTGGTCGTTGTCGCGTTGCTGTTCGTCGCGGGGCCGATGGTGGCGACGGTGATGGCCGGGCTTGGCGCCGATCTCGGCCGGTTGGCCGGAGAGAGCGCGGTGCGGCAGGCAACGCTGACCAGTGCGGTGCTTGCTTTCCTGTCCGCGCTGCTTTCGGTCATGCTGTCACTGTCGCTGATCATGGCACGCCGGGCGCTGGCCCTGAGCCGGCGCGCGGACTCCAGGACGTTGCTCGAACACGCCGCCGACACTGGCGCCGGCTTTGTCCTCGTCGTGCCGCCGATCGTCATTGGCGCCGGCTGGTTCCTGGCTCTACGCAATATCAGCGATGTCTTCGCCGTCGCACCGGTCATGGTCGTCACCGTCAACGCGGTGATGGCGATGCCTTTCGCCATCCGCGCCGTTCGCCCTGCCTATGATGCGGCGAGCGAGCGTCACGAGCGGCTTTGCGCGCAGCTCGGCATTTCAGGCTGGAACCGGCTGATACTGATTGACTGGCCGACGTTGCGGCGGCCGCTCGCCACTGCCTTCGCCTTCGCCATGGCGCTGTCGCTTGGCGATCTCGGCGTCATCGCGTTGTTCGGCAGCGATTCCGTGCAGACATTGCCCTATCTGCTCCTAGCGCGCATGGGTAGCTACCGGACGGAGGACGCTGCCGGTCTGGCGCTGCTGCTGGGCGCTGTCTGCCTGGCGCTTGTCCTGGCTTCCGACCGGCTGGGGAGGGGAGGGAAATCGTGATGGTCGCCACAGCCAAGGACAGGATCGAAGACGGCGCCGCCATACGGCTGGAGCATGTTTCATTCAGCTATGGCGAAACGCTCTTGAGCTTTGATGTCGGTTTTGCGGCCTCGAAGATCACCGCCATCATGGGCCCGAGCGGCTCTGGAAAATCGACCCTGCTCAATCTGGTTGCAGGTTTCGAGACGCCGCGCTCCGGCCGCGTGCTGATCGGCGGGATCGACGTCAGCGCACAGCCGCCTTCGGCGAGGCCAGTGTCCATGGTGTTTCAGGAGAACAACCTCTTTGCCCATCTTTCCGTGGAGCGGAATGTCGGGCTTGGCCGATCGCCGTCGCTGCGGCTGAGCGAGGCGGACAGGGTTGCCATCGCCGGGGCGATCGAACGCACCGGCCTTGCCGGAAAGGAGAAGCGATTGCCACGCGAACTCTCCGGTGGCGAGCGTCAGCGTGTCGCGCTCGCCCGCGTTCTGGTGCGCGACCGCCCGGTGCTTCTGCTGGACGAGCCTTTTGCCTCGCTTGGCCCAGCCTTGCGCGACGATATGCTCGATCTGGTGGCCGGTGTGCATGCCGACCGGCGCATGACGGTGCTGTTCGTCACGCATCAGCCCGAAGATGCGCGCCGCATCGCTCAGAATGTGATATTTTTGGACAATGGTTCGGTTGCCGCGACGGGTGCGGCGGCTGATTTCTTCGTCGGGGCTGGCCCGGAGGTCTTCCAGCGCTATATCGGGGCAGGACCGATTGGCGCCGGATCACGAGATGTTGCCCGGAAGCCGACATAATTTACGGTCAAACCGGCCCAAGGCGATGCGGCGCTTGCTTGCCATGATCGGGGTAGTGTGGCTAGGTCCACCCTGTACTGGTCCGGCACGGCCGTGATTTGCCTGCACGCCCGTGCGTCATCCCGGACGCCCAAAGACGTTGCAACATGTTGATTTTGCGTGTGATCTCTACGAGTTTTCGAGATCATGGGCCAAGACCTGGAAGGAAGCGGTTCTGCCGACCCGCATGCATAGAGTACGGATGAATCCGCTGGCGCGCTTCTTCGCGCTGGCCGGCTTTGCCGTGGCGCTGGCAAGCTGCCAGATGTTCACGCCTCCGGCAGTCCAGGAATCCGGCTTCCAGCCTTCCGACAAGCCGATCACGGTCGACAATGTCGCCGCCAACAGCAAGCTCGCCGAAATGGCGAAGGCGCAGCATCCGCGCATTCTCGCCACGTATGGCGGCGAATATTCCGACCCGAAGCTCGAACGCATGGTTGCCAAGGTCGTCGGCAATTTGACCGTCGTTTCGGCAAACCCGACCCAGACCTATCGCATCACCATCCTGAATTCGCCCAACGTCAACGCCTTCGCGCTGCCAGGCGGCTATCTCTACATCACGCGCGGCCTGCTGGCGCTGGCCAATGATTCTTCCGAGCTGGCCGCGGTCATCGCGCATGAAATGGGGCATGTCACCGCCAATCACGGCCTGCAGCGCCAGCAGCTCGAGGCCGAGGAAGGCCTGGCGACCAAGGTCGTCTCGGACGTGCTCGGCGACAGCCCGACCGCCAAGGCGGCGCTTATCCGCGGCAAGCTCAGGCTAGCGCAGTTCTCGCGCAACCAGGAACTCGAAGCCGACGCCATCGGCATCAAGTCGATCGGCGAGGCCGGCTACGACCCTTATGCCGCTGGCCGCTTCCTGCAGTCGATGTCGGCCTATACCGACTTCCGATCGATCAGCGGCGCCACCGACCCAAGCCTCGACTTCCTGGCTACCCACCCCAACACGCCGCAGCGCATCGATCTGGCGCAGCGCCATGCCCGCCAGTTCGGCGCGCCCGGCTTCGGCACGCGCGATCGCGATTCTTTCCTCGCCGGCATAGACGGCCTGCTCTATGGCGATACGCCCGAGGAAGGCTATGTGCGCGGCGAAACCTTCCTGCATCCGGGCCTTGGCGTGTCCTTCTCGGTGCCCGAAGGCTTCGTCATCGACAATTCGGCCGCGGCGGTGACCGCGACCGGCCCCGGCGACATGGCGATCCGTTTCGACGGTGTCTCGATCGACAAGAACCGCCCGCTGACCGACTATATCCGCAGCGGCTGGGTTGCCGGTCTCGTCGACAGCAGCGTCAAGCAGGAGACGATCAACGGCAATGAAGCGGCGACCGCGCATGCGGGCGCCGAGGGCTGGCAGTTCGATATCGCGGTGATCCGGGCGGGTGGGCAGGTCTACCGGCTGTTGACGGCAGCACCTTCGGCCAGCACCAACCTGGACAGTGTGGCGCGTTCGGTCAGCGGCAGCTTCCGTATACTCAGCGCGGCCGAAAAGGCGGCACTGAAGCCGCTGCACATCCGCGTGCTCACCGTGCAGCCTGGACAGACCATGGGCACGCTTGCGGCACAGATGGTCGGCGTCGATCGCAAGCTCGACCTGTTCCGTGTGCTCAATGCACTGTCGCCCGGGGCCGCCGTCTCGGCCGGCGACAAGGTGAAGATCGTCACCGACAAGTAGCAACTGCTGCTTGGCCGCCGAAATCAGGCGGCCATGAATTCGGGATTCTGCCTCACCAACGCCACCTTGAGCTTTTCCATGGCGCGTGCCTCGATCTGACGGACGCGTTCCTTGGAGATACCCAGCGTCTCGCCCAGCGCCTCCAGCGTCGCGCCTTCTTCACTCAGCCGGCGTTCTTCGATGATCCTGAGCTCGCGGGCGTTGAGCGCCCCGAGCGCGGTCTTGAGCCATAGTGAACGACGCTCGACATCGATCGTGTCGCCGGCGACCTCGTCAGGCAATGGATCGTCCGAAACCAGGAAGTCCATGCGTTCCGTTGCGCCTGTATCGTCAGCCAGCGGTGCATTGAGCGAACTGTCAGGTGCCGAAAGGCGCGAATCCATCATCGCCACATCGGCTTCCGACACGCCGAGCGCAACCGACACTTCATGATAGAGCGTGGCGTTGGAGAGCGGCTCGGTGCCGTTGGCGAGGCGGGCACGCAGGCGCCGCAAATTGAAGAACAGCGCCTTTTGCGCCGAACTCGTGCCGCCGCGCACGATCGACCAGTTGCGCAGGATATAGTCCTGCATGGCGGCGCGAATCCACCATGTGGCGTAGGTCGAAAACCGAACTTCACGCTCGGGTTCGAAACGGGCCGCGGCTTCCAGCAAGCCGACATGACCCTCCTGGATCAGGTCGCCCAGCGGCAGGCCGTAGTGCCGGAACTTCGAGGCCATGGAGATGACCAGGCGCATATGCGCCACGGTGATGCTGTGCAGCGCATGCTGGTCGTTGTCTTCCTTCCAGCGCAACGCCAGGAGATGCTCCTGGTCACGCTCGAGATAGGGAGCCTTCATCGCCGCGCGGACCATGGTCCGTCCTGCCGAGTCCTGTATCATGCCATGCTCCCTCTTTCGGGCGTCCGGACGGTGGGGTGGTTGAAATGGTTGCACCGTGCCCTACAACAACCGAGAAACGTGTCACGCCGGAGAATGGTTCCGCCGCGCTCACCGTGTGGATTGCGCCGTTCTTGGCGCTCCGCAAAGGAGGTGATTGGTGCCAATCGATACGTTTTGGAGAATTTGATTTCAGAACGATTTACTATTCGGAATCTTGTTCCTTATTTTGTTTGCAGGCGTGTGCCATTTTCCAAGTCTCACAATGCGCCGCACAACGGCCAAGGACGGGATCACAGAAAAATGAAATGGCTTAAATCGCTCGTTGTCGCCGGAGCCCTGCAGGCTCTGGCCGTCGCCGCCGGTCATGCCGGCGCCAATCTCGACCAGATCAAGCAGGCAGGCACCATCAAGATCGGCACGGAAGGCACCTATGCGCCCTTCACCTATCACGACGCTTCCGGCGCGCTGGTCGGTTTCGATGTCGAAATCGCCAAGGCGATCGCCGACAAGCTCGGCGTCAAGCCGCAGTTCCTCGAAGGCAAGTGGGACGGGCTGATCGCCGGCCTCGATGCCAACCGCTACGATGCCGTCATCAACGAGGTCGGCATCACCGACGCGCGCAAGGCCAAGTACGACTTCTCCGACCCCTACATCGCCTCCAAGGCGGTGCTGATCGTGCGTGGCGACAATACCGACATCAAGGGCTTCGCCGATCTCAAGGGCAAGAAGTCGGCGCAGTCGCTGACCTCGAATTTCGGCAAGCTTGCCGAAACGAATGGCGCTGAGCTCGTCGGTACCGATGGCTTCGACCAGTCGATCCAGCTGCTTTTGACCGGCCGCGCCGACGCCACCATCAATGACAGCCTGTCCTTCCTCGACTTCAAGAAGCACAAGCCCGACGCGAATGTGAAGATCGCCGCGCAAGAGGAAAACGCCGATTATTCCGGCGTCATCGTGCGCAAGGGTGATCCGGAGCTGGTCGCCGCGATCAACAAGGCGCTCGCCGACATCAAGGCCGACGGCACCTATCAGAAGATCGCCGACACCTATTTCGGCCAGGACGTTTCAAAGTAATTGCTATCCGGGCCGATTTTCCGGCCTTGTACGTGTGGAGCGGCGAGCCGTCTTTTGACGGCCCGCCGCTTTTGTCGTGATATGCCTTCGCGCTTCGATGAAGCCGTCGATCGGATGGAGGGGCTTTCGTGCCGCATTGGCTGCAATTGATGCTGGAGTCGCTGCCTTCGCTGCTGTGGGCCGCGCTGATCTTCACCGTGCCATTGACCCTGCTGTCCTTCGTCCTTGGCTTGACCGTCGGCCTGGCTGCGGCGCTCGCCCGGCTGTTTGGCGCGAAGCCGCTGGTCGCGCTTGTGCGCTTCTACGTCTGGATCTTTCGCGGCACGCCTTTGTTGGTGCAACTGTTCCTGATCTTCTACGGCCTGCCGTCGGCCGGCATTCTGCTCGACGCCTTCACGGCGGCCTTGATCGGCTTCACGCTCAACATCGGCGCCTACACGTCGGAGATCATCCGCGCGGCGATAGGCTCAGTGCCGAAGGGACAGTGGGAAGCCGCCTATTCCATCGGCATGACCTGGAGCCAGGCCATGCGGCGCACCATCCTGCCGCAAGCCGGCCGCGTCGCGGTGCCACCGCTTTCGAACACTTTCATCTCGCTGGTCAAGGATACCTCGCTCGCCGCCGCCATCACCGTGCCGGAAATGTTCCAGGCCGCGCAGCGCATCGTCGCCACCACCTATGAGCCGCTGATCCTCTATGTCGAGGCGGCGATCCTCTATCTGGCGCTGAGCTCGGTTCTGTCGGCCTTGCAGACCCGACTGGAAACGCGGCTCAACCGCTATGGCGGCTTCCTGGAGGCACGCTCATGATCGGCCTCATCAACATCGAAAAACGTTTCGGCGACAATCTCGTCCTGAAAGGCGTAAGCGTCACCATCGACGAAGGCAGCGTCACCGCGCTTGTCGGCCCCTCCGGCGGAGGCAAGAGCACGCTTCTGCGCTGCATCAACCTGCTGGAGATCCCGACCTCCGGCACCGTGCGCATCGGCGACGAGGCGCTCGAATTCCGCCCAGGCGGCAAGGTTGCGGCCAGGGACATACAGCGCCTTCGCCTGCAGACGGGCATGGTTTTCCAGAACTTCCAGCTGTTTCCACATCGCACCGCGATCGAGAATGTCATGGAAGGATTGGTGACGGTGCTGAAATGGCCGCCGGAAAGGGCGCGCGAACGGGCGCTCGCCTTGCTCGAGAAGGTAGGCATGGCGCACAAGGCTGACGCCTGGCCGGCGACGCTGTCGGGAGGCCAGCAGCAACGCGTGGCGATTGCACGCGCGCTGGCGCCCTCGCCAAAGGTGCTGCTGTGCGACGAGCCGACCTCGGCCCTCGACCCGGAACTGGCGCAGGAAGTGGTCGACGTGCTCGGCAAGCTGGCCAGCGAAGGCACGACCATGGTGATGGCGACGCATGATCTGCGCCTTGCCTCCAAGATCGCGCAGGAGGTGGTTTTTCTCGACGCCGGCGTCATCGTCGAGCAAGGGCCGTCCGCCGTTCTGTTCGGCAATCCGGAGCATCAGCGGACGAAGCGGTTCATCGCGACGCTGAAGCAGGAAGCGGAGAAGGAAGGCGGCGGCGAGGCGTAGGCGCGAGGCGTTTCAGCCTCGTTTCGCCCAAAAACAAAAACCCGGCGCAAGGCCGGGTTTTTCATGAATTCCAATGCGAAAACGTCAGGCAGCTTCTTCCTGCTCGGCTTCCTCGTTGTCGGCCTTGGCGCCGCGCTTGGGGCCCTTGTTGAGGTTCACCTCGATGAGGCGCACGGCTTCGGTCTCCGACATGCGGTTGACTGCCGCGATCTCGCGGGCCATGCGGTCGAGCGCCGCCTCATAGAGCTGACGCTCGGAATAGGACTGCTCCGGCTGATTGTCGGCGCGATAGAGATCGCGCACCACTTCCGAGATCGAGATCAGGTCGCCGGAATTGATCTTCGCATCATATTCCTGGGCGCGGCGCGACCACATGGTGCGCTTGACGCGGGCGCGGCCCTGCACGACCTTCAATGCGCGCTCGACATAATCCTCTTCCGACAGCTTGCGCATGCCGATCGAGGTCGCCTTGGCGACCGGGACCTTCAGGCGCATCTTGTCCTTCTGGAAGTCGATGACGAACAGTTCCAGCTTGTGGCCGGCGACTTCCTGCTCGTCGATCGAGACGATCTGGCCGACGCCATGCGCCGGATAGACGATGAACTCGCCGGTCTTGAAACCGTGACGTGCCGCGCTGGACTTCTTCTGCGGGGTGATCGTTGCCATTACGCCCTGAACTCCTTGTTGTGGTGCCGGCATCCTGCCAGCCTAATTCGCGCGACCGGTGGGGTGCCGATCGTTAGCCGCACAACAGGTGAGCCCATCGGAAAAGCCGGGACCGGCAAACCGCACATATTGCGACCGCCTGGCCCAGATTGCTCTGGTCCGATTGAGAAACTCACCTTTCAGTGATTTGGGGCGTCTGCGCCATAAATCGACGTTGTGTCACCGGCATGTTTCCGTCATGTAACACAAAAAGTCGGAAGAATCAAGGTTTTGCTGCATTCGCGAAGGCCATGCAACACCGACGCTGTCAAGGCAGTTAATGTGTCGTGCCTCTTACGTAGCGTTATGCCGGACAACCATCGGTGCCGTCAGTCGCCTTCGCCAGGCTCCGCCGAGAAATACTTCTCGAACTTTCCAGCTTCGCCATCGAAGGATTTGGCGTCGGCCGGCGGTTCCTTCTTGGCAGTGATATTGGGCCATTTCTCGGCGTATTCGGTGTTGATCTGCAGCCATTTGTCGAGGCCTGGCTCGGTGTCGGGCTTGATCGCGTCGGCCGGGCATTCCGGTTCGCAGACGCCGCAGTCGATACATTCGTCCGGATGGATGACGAGCATGTTCTCGCCTTCGTAGAAACAATCGACCGGACAGACCTCGATGCAGTCCATGTACTTGCATTTAATGCAATTGTCGGTCACGACATAGGTCATCGGTCGGCTCCGGGACGTCCCAATTTTGCTGGGCTTTTTTCGTGAGGTAACGCCTTTGCCTCCTGCTGGCAAGGGCAGCCATTGCGACTGATATCGGTGCTCGCGGAATGGAATTCCAGATGGCAGCCGTGCCCCGGGGGGCGGTGATGGCTCAATCGTCGCCGAACAGCCGGTCGGTCTGGCGGCGTTCCTTCTTGGTTGGGCGGCCGCTGCCGGCCTCCCTCAGCGCGGGAATAGCGTCCGGAGCGCTATCTCCCTTCGGTACAGGCGGGGGCGACATGTCCTCGTAGAGCGTGCGCGCCTCCTCGGCAGGACCGCGTCGCACACCTGTGTTCAGCACCTTCCAGACGAAGATACGCCGCTCAAGCGTGATGGTCAGCACATCGCCGGGCTTGACCATGTCGGATGCCTGCGCTGCTTTGTCGCGATTGATGCGAACCCGGCCGGCCACCACCAATTTGGCGGCCAGTGAGCGCGATTTCACGGCGCGCGAGAAGAAAAGCCACTTGTCGATGCGCTGACGGTCTCTTGCGACCATTGGAGCAACCATCGAAGCGAGCCAGCCTACTTCTTCAGCTGATCGCGCAAGGCCGCAAGCTTGGCGAAGGGCGAGTCCGGATCGAAGCGCACCGGGCGCTCCTCGCGCGGTTTCGGCTGGAACACAGGCTTTGCGCCTTGTGGACCACCCTTGTTGTCGGGTCTGCCTTTCCAGTCCGGCCGATTGTCACGGCGATCGGGACGATCGCCCTGCGGCTTGCCCTCACGGCGCTCCCCGCCTTCACCCTGGGGCTTGGGCTTGAACTTCGAGCGATCGAAACGAGGCTTGCCGGCGCCGTCGCGTTGATCGCGACGACCCTCGCGGGCCGGCCGCTCTCCGGGCACAGCTGCCGGCTGTCCGGCCGCTGTGGCATCCGCCGGCGCATCGGTGCGACCACGCGCGGCCTGGCCGTTGCGCGGACGGTTGTTCCTGCGGTTGTCTTCGCGGTGGCGCGGGCGCTGGTCGAAACGGGCCTGTCGCCACAACAGGATCGGCTTTGGCGCTTCGGCTTCCGCAGCGGGCTCGGCTGTCGTTGCCTCCGGGGTTGCCCCCGGCACCGCTACGGTTTCACCTGACGCGGCTTCCGTTGCGGGCTCGGCTTCGGAAACTGGCTCCGCCGGTATGATCGCGACAGGTTCGGCTGCCGCCTCCGGCCCAGCAGCCGATAGAGGTTCAGCCGGCACGTCGGCAACAGCCTCAGCCTCTTCCGTGGCTTCGGGTTGCTCTTCCGCGACGACCGCCTCGGCGATCGGTTCAGCAGCAACTTCGACGGTGGCCTCAACAGTGGTGGCCGGCCCTGCATCTTCGACCGGTGCGTCGGCGGCTGCATCTGTTGCCGCGGCTGCCGCCGCCTTGGCCTGCTCGGCCCGCGCAGCCTCCTCCGCCGCCAGCTTTGCAGCGGCGGCTTCCCGCGCGGCATTGTCCTGCGCCTCGAGCCGTGCCTTGACCTCTGCCGGTGGCTTCGGCTCGGCACGGTAGCCAAGGCCCTTCAGGATTTCTTCCATGTCGTCGGCATTGGCGCCGAGGATCGACATCATCGGTGGCGTCACCATGAAGGACTGGCCGTCATAGGCGCCGTCGGGGCGCTGGCCGAGGCCGGGCTTCCAGTTGGTCGCTGGGCGGATCAGGTCGGCCAGCCGTTCCAGAATGTCGACGCGCACGGCACGGCGGCCGAGATTGCGGTAGCCGGCAAGCTTGTAGAAGGACTTGTCGAAGGCCGGATCGATGACCACCGAGGTGCGGCCGGAGGCGAGCGCGTGCACCACGTCGCCGAAGCCGGGCTTGTCCTTGCCGTCATTCTTCAATGCCCACAGCAGCGTCACCAGTCCGGCTGGCGCCGGCTTGATCAGCGCGGGCACGAAGACGTGGTAGGCGCCGAAGCGCACGCCGAGACGGCGAAGGGCCGCGCGACCTTCCTGGTCGAGCGACTTCATCTCCTCGGCGATGTCGCGGCGGTTGATGAGACCGAACTGTTCGACCAGCTGGAAGGCGATGCCGCGGCCGATGCCGGTGATCTGGTCGGCATTCTTGAGGTCGACCAGCGGTTTCAGCAGCGATTCGATCTGGAAATTGACGAAGCGCTCGGCACGTGCGGCGACCTTGTCGCGCGCCGGGCCGGTCAGCTGTTCGTCGGCCAGCAGCACCAGGCGCGGCTTCAGCGCGTCTTCGCCGGAAACCAGCGTGCCGATCGGCGCGCCGATCCAGCGCAGCGTGCCATCCGAGCCAAGCGCGATATCGCCATTGGCGCATGCGCCAAAGCGTTCGGCGCGCGCCTCGAATTCGGCGGCCAACGCTTTTTGCGCGGCCGTGCGCACGGCCTTGGCGTCTTCGCCGCCGGCGCTTTGGTCGGCGGTGAAGCGGAACCCTTGCAGCTCGCCAACATGGTGGCCTTCGACAAGGACGGTTCCGGTAGAACTAATTTCGGCTTCAGGCATGGTATTTTCTCTAAGGCGCCGCATGAGGACGGAAGTCCTGCGGTCTACGAAGCGTTTCGTCAACCGCTCATGCAACGCATCCGACAATCTGTCTTCGATTTCGCGCGTCTTTTCCTGCCAGTGTGCCTGATCGGCCAGCCAGCCCGGCCGGTTCGACACAAATGTCCAGGTGCGGATCCGTGCAATACGGTGCGAGAGCGTGTCGATATCGCCCTCGGTGGTGTCGGCGCGGCGCACTTGCTCGGCCATGTAGTTCTCGTCGACATGGCCATGCCGGGCAAGGTCCATGTAGATCGAGGCAATGAGGTCGGCATGCTGTGCCGGTGCGATCTTCCTGTAGTCGGGCAGGGCACAGGCTTCCCAAAGCAGCGCGACGCGCCTGGCATCGGTGGCAAGCGCACGGATGTCCTCGTCGCGCGACAGATATTCGAGCGCCTGCGCGTCGACCGCCGGAAGCGCGCGGGTCAGGCCCTCGACCGGTGCGTTGGTTTCGATCGAGCGCTTCAGCGCATCGAGGCTGGCGAAGTCGAAATGGGCGGTGCGCCACTGCAGCACCTTCACGGGGTCGAAATCATGGCTCTCGATCCGCTTCACCAGCTCTTCATCGAGCGGATCAACCTGGCCGGTGACGCCAAAGGTGCCATCGCGCAGGTGCCGGCCGGCGCGGCCGGCGATCTGGCCAAGCTCGGCCGCCGTCAGGTTACGATATTGATAGCCGTCGAATTTACGGTTCTGGGCGAAGGCGACATGGTCGAGATCGAGGTTGAGACCCATGCCGATGGCGTCGGTGGCGACGAGGTAGTCGACATCGCCCGACTGGAACAGCGCCACCTGGGCGTTGCGGGTGCGTGGCGAGAGCGCGCCGAGCACGACGGCGGCACCGCCTTGCTGGCGGCGGATCAGTTCGGCGATGGCATAGACCTCGTCGGCGGAGAAGGCGACGATCGCGGTGCGCCGGGGCAGGCGGGTCAGCTTCTTCGAGCCAGCATAGGCAAGATGCGACAGGCGTGGGCGCGTCACCACCGAGACGCCTTTCAGAAGGCGCTGGAGAATGCCGTGCATGGTGGCCGCACCCAGAAGCAGCGTCTCCTGGCGGCCGCGCAAATGCAGGATGCGATCGGTGAAGATGTGCCCACGCTCGAGATCGCCGGCAAGCTGCACCTCGTCGATGGCGACGAAGGCGGCGTCGGTCTCGCGCGGCATGGCCTCCACCGTGCAGACCGAATATTTGGCCCCCGACGGCAGGATCTTCTCCTCGCCGGTGATGAGCGCCACCTTGTGGGCGCCGACCTTTTCGCAGACGCGTGTGTAGACTTCCCGCGCCAGCAGCCTGAGCGGCAGGCCGATGACGCCGGTCTCGTGCGCCACCATGCGCTCGATAGCGAGATGGGTCTTGCCCGTGTTGGTCGGCCCAAGCACGGCGGTCACGTCACGGCCCGACAGGATCAGCGGCTCGGTGTGTTTCTGTTGGATGTTCATCGACCTGGAAATAAGGCTTTCTGGCCTCTCGTTGTCGGGAGCGCGCCCTGGATGGCGCGTATGACAGGCGACACATAGGGATTTCGGGCGCGAAGCGAAAGCGGAATGTTCCAAAGCGCCGATCGAAGATGTCGATCCGCGCCCTTGTTCCTTTCGAGATTAACAGTTGGAACGAGTCTGGAACGAATCGGCGACGAATCACAGACTCGCAGTGATTCATGTTTTGTTCACGGCTACATGTGGATTTTTGCCAAGTGAGTCTTACCACATGCTGAATCGCTGGACTGGCCCGATTCATGCAGGGCGAGCGTCTGCGTTAACTTTTGCCGATGAACGATGATGATGGCCCGATTGGCTCCGCCTAAGATTATGAAATTATTTGTCTTTCCTAATGCGCCTTAACCGTTTGGCGGGCTGTTTTCCGCTCCATCGTTAACCTTCCGCTCAAAGCCGGAACGAAAGCGCGACGAATCAGCGAAAGAGCGGTTTTCCTGTTTTGTTCACCTCAATATCTTGTGTTGTGAACAGGTTATCCACCGATAATCCACAGACTTTGGGGCCGACCTCGGGCAGTCGGCGCGGCCGCCGTTAATCTTTCCGTGCCGGATCGGGTCACTGGGGGATTCAGCGATGGTTCGTGGGAGGTTGCCTTGACGAAAAAAGCGGGTGTGCGCCCGCTCTTTCCAGAGTCCAATCCTTCGACCGAATGCCGCGTCAGGCGAAGTACTGACCGCCATTGGCGGTGAGAGTCGAGCCTGTGATGAAGCCGGCATCGTCGGAAGCGAGGAAGACGACGCAACGCGCGATCTCCTCCGGCTCGCCGAGGCGGCCAACGGGTATCTGCGGGATAATGCGTTCGTTGAGAACCTTCTCGTCGATAGCCTTGACCATCTCGGTGGCGATGTAGCCGGGGCAGATGACGTTGACGGTGATGCCCGCACGGGCACCCTCCTGGGCAAGTGCCTTGGTGAAACCGATATCGCCGGCCTTGGCGGCGGAATAGTTGACCTGGCCGGCCTGGCCCTTCTGACCGTTGATCGAGGAGATGGTGATGACGCGGCCGAATTTGCGATCGCGCATGCCGCCCCACAGCGGATGCGTCATGTTGAAGACGCCGGAAAGATTGGTGTCGATGACTTCTTTCCACTGGTCGCGCGTCAGTTTGTGGAACATGGCGTCGCGGGTGATGCCGGCATTGTTGACCAGCACCGAGACCGGGCCGAGATCCGCCTCGACCTGTTTGATGCCGGCGGCGCAGGCATCATAGTCGGCGACCGACCATTTGTAGACGGGAATGCCCGTCTCGGCCTTGAACTTAGCCGCTGCGTCGTCATTGCCGGCGTAGTTCGCGGCAACCGAATAGCCGGCGGTCTTCAGTGCGATCGAGATCGCCGCGCCGATGCCGCGTGATCCACCCGTGACGATTGCTACCTTGCTCATGTGTTTCCCCTTTTGATGCTGCCCTGTTGTCGGGCTTGGCAGGCACTGGATATGGAACGGGCGGCTCGCGCCGCCCGTTCATTGATCTCTTCAGGGTGCTTCGATGCACATGGCGACGCCCATGCCGCCGCCGATGCATAGGGTGGCGAGCCCCTTCTTGGCGCCGCGACGGCGCATCTCGTGGACTAGCGTGTTGAAGATGCGCGCGCCCGACGCGCCGATCGGATGACCTATGGCAATCGCGCCGCCATTGACGTTGACGATCGAAGGATCCCAGCCCATGCCCTTGTTCACGGCGCAGGCCTGAGCGGCGAACGCCTCGTTGGCTTCGACGAGATCGAGGTCCTTGACCGACCAGCCAGCCTTTTCCAGCGCCCTCTTCGAAGCCGGGATCGGGCCGGTGCCCATGATCGCCGGATCGACGCCGGCGGTCGCCCAGGAAACGATGCGTGCCAGCGGGGTGATGCCTCGCCTTGCGGCCTCCGCTTCGCTCATCAGCAGCGCGCCCGCGGCGCCGTCATTGATGCCGGAGGCGTTGGCGGCGGTCACCGTGCCGTCCTTGTCGAAGGCCGGCTTCAGCTTGGTCATGGCGTCGATCGTGGCGCCGTGGCGGATGTATTCGTCCTGGTCGACAATGGTGTCGCCCTTCTTGCCCTTGATGGTGAAGGCGACGATTTCGTCCTTGAACTTGCCGGCCTTCTGCGCGGCCTCGGCCTTGTTCTGAGAGGCCAGCGCGAACTGGTCCTGATCGTCGCGGGTGATCTGGAACTGGCGGGCGACGTTCTCGGCGGTATTGCCCATGTGGTAGCCGTTGAAGGCATCCCACAGGCCGTCCTTGATCATGGTGTCGATCATCTTGTAGTCGCCCATCTTGACGCCGGCGCGCAGGTGCTCGGCATGCGGCGAAAGCGACATCGATTCCTGCCCGCCGGCAATGATCACCTTGGCATCGCCTGTGGCAATCTGCTGCATGCCCAAAGCAATGGCACGCAGACCCGAGCCGCAAACCTGATTGAGGCCCCAGGCTGTGGTTTCCTTGGGCAGGCCGGCGATGATCGAGGCCTGGCGAGCCGGGTTCTGGCCCTGGGCCGCGGTCAGCACCTGGCCGAGGATGACCTCGTCGACCTCGGCCGGCTCGACACCGGCACGCGACAGCAATTCCTTGATGACGACGGCACCGAGTTCATGCGCCGGGGTGGCGGCGAAGGCGCCGTTGAAGGAGCCGACGGCCGTGCGCGCGGCACTGGCAATAATGATGGAAGCGGACATTTTCTTCTCCGGGCCTGAAGCTGACGTTCTGTCGTTGAGGACTTTTCTTGCCCTTTCCAGAACCCAAGTCAAACCGGAAATGGGCATGCCGGCCATGCGCCGTGAGCAGGTCATGCATTGCCTGCGCATCGGGCCGACCATTGCTGCGCAGCATATTTTGCCCGCTATGCAGCATTAATTGATCCCGCACTGCACAAACCGCTTGGATTTATGACGCTTTTGCGCATATCCTCAAAAAAGGCACAATCGTTACCGGCAACTTACTTAAGCGCGCCGGTGTCCCCGGGAGGATGCAGATGGCCGCTAAAGACGATCCGATCATCATCAAGAAATATGCCAATCGCCGCCTCTACAATACGGGGACCAGCACCTATGTGACGCTCGAGGACCTCGCCGAGATGGTCAAGAAGGGCGAGGAGTTCACCGTCCAGGATGCCAAGACCGGCGATGACATCACCCATCCGGTGCTGACCCAGATCATCTTCGAGCTTGAGAACAAGGACGGGCAGAACATGCTGCCGATCCCGTTCTTGCGCCAGTTGATCGCCTACTACGGCGACCAGATGCAGATGATCGTGCCCAGTTTCCTCGAGCAGTCGATGCTGGCCTTCTCCAAGGAGCAGGAGCGCTTTCGCGAGCAGATGAAAGGCGCGATCGGCAAGTCGCCGCTGGACATGATGAAGATCACCACGCCGATCAAGGCGCTGGAAGAGCAGACCCGCCGCAACATGGAGATGTTCCAGAACGCGATGCGCTTGTTCACGCCGTTCCCGCCGGCCGGCTCGAACGGCCCTGCCGCGGCGCCGCCTGAGCCTGCGAGGAAGGAGACGCCGGAGAAATCCGACGACCTGCAGGAGCTGAAGGATCAGATCGCCGCGATGCAGCGCAAGCTCGACACAATGTCGTGAGGGCTGGCGATCGGAAGGGCAGCCTCGGGCCGGCCGCCCCTGCTACGGCAGCGGTCCCTCGTAGCGCCCGCGCGGCCGGATAAGGCTTCCACTCGTTATCTGTTCGACGGCGTGCGCGATCCAGCCGATGCTCCGGCCGAGCGCGAACAGGCGGAACGGCGTGTCGGACGGCAAGCGGAGGCTGCGTGTCAGTGCTGCCAGGGCAAAGTCGACATTGGGGCGCATGCCTGTTGCCGCGAAAGCCGCGTCGCGCAGGGACGACAGGATGGCGTCGCCATCAATCGTGGGAAGCAAGGCGGCAGCCCGGGGATCGCCGTCCGGATAGAGCTGATGGCCGAAACCCGGCAGTGGCCGGTCATGATCGAGCCAGCGCCCGATCGCCCTATCGGCGCCGTGCCGGACCGCGTCATCGGCGAGTTGCATCACCGCTTCGGCGGCGCCGCCGTGGCGCGGACCTGAAAGCGCCGACAGTCCCGCCAGCAGACAGGCGGCAACCGGCGCGCCGGTCGAGGCCGTGACACGCGCGGCAAAGGTCGATGCGTTAAGCTCATGGTCGGCAAGCAGGACAAGGGCGCGACGGATCGTATCCGCTCCCGTGGCGTCGACCGACCAGCCCTGCGCCAGGCGGCTGTGGACGGCATCCGTTCCGGGCGTCGCGCCGAGGGCGCCCGCCAGTGCCCCGATCGCATGAGCCGCATCACCATGGAGCGAGGCGGCACTGCGGCCAAGCGAGGGGCGCCCTTCGCCAGCAAGCGCGGCAAGTTGCGCAAAGGCGGCGGACCGGCCGCTTTGATGTGCCCCATCCGTCGGCTGAGAGCGGAAACATATGGGGTCCGGCAGCGCCCAGAGAATACCGGCCGTTTCTTCCAGAGTTGCCCGGCTGGAAAGCGCAACCGCGTCCTGGCCACGATAGACGAGATCGCCGTGCAGGATGGTCGAAACCGAGGTGGCGATCGCCGGCTCACCCCAGGCGATCGCACTTTCGGCGATGGCCGAAGGACGCCGGCCGCGCGCCCGGCGCGTCGCCAGCGCCGCGATGTCGTCGGCTCGGTATCGGCTACGGCGCGGGTCTTCCTCGTCGGGCCGCATGCCGACGCGTCCGCGACTGACATAGGCATAGAGCGTCTGTGCCCGCACCTTGAGTCTTCCCAACGCTTCTTCCCGTGACAGCCATTCCGACATATCGGCCTTGTATATTGATTCTATTGATCAAGATTGATGACTTGATTGTCCAGCCTTATCTCCGATGCCGAAATCATTCAAGGAGACAGCTATGGCAAACGGGCTCGATGACGTTGTGGCGGCGGAAACCGTGCTTTCCGATGTCGATGGTCTTGGCGGACGCCTGACGATTCGAGGCCATTCGCTGCCGGAACTCGCTGGCCGCTGGAATTTCTCCCAGGTTGTCCGCCTGTTGCTGGACGGGTTTTTCGACGACCTTCCGGGTGATGTCGAGCTGACCGAAAAAATCGGTCAGGCGCGCGGCGAGGTGTTCACTCGGCTTCAGCCGATGCTCCCATCGCTGGTCACGCTCGACATCTACAGCGCGATGCGCGCCGGCATGGCCTTGTTGCCGGACGGCGACGCCCTGGAGGATGCGCTCCGGCTGATCGCCGCGCCCGCCGTGCTGACGCCGGCCTTGCTGCGCCTGCAGCGTGGCGCGCAGCCGGTGGCTCCGGACGTGCAGGCCGATCATGCCGGTGACATGTTGAGGATGCTCAATGGCACCGCCGCCTCGCTGGCGTTGGCCAGGGCGCTCGACACCTATCTCGTCACCGTCTGCGATCATGGCCTCAATGCATCGACCTTCGCGACACGAGTCGTGGCGTCGACGCAGACTGGCCTGACGTCGTCGATCCTGGCAGGCCTAGGCGCGCTCAAGGGACCGTTGCATGGCGGTGCGCCGGGTCCGGTGATCGAGATGCTCGACGCGATCGAAGCGCATGGCGACGCGGCTGGCTGGCTGCGCGATGAAGTCGCTGGCGGCGGCCGCATCATGGGATTCGGCCACCGTATCTACCGGGTGCGCGACCCGCGCGCCGATGTGCTGAAGGCGGTCGTGCGCCAGCTGGGCGCCGAGGGCGAGACCGGCCAGCGGCTGGCTTTTGCCGAAAAGGTGGAGCAGGCGGCCCTTGACGTGCTTCGGATCGCCAAGCCGTCGCGCACGCTGCAGACCAATGTCGAATTCTACACCGCACTGCTGCTGGAGGCAGCGGGTTTCCCGAAGGAAGCTTTCACCAACGTCTTCGCCGCCGGGCGCGTGGCTGGCTGGATCGCCCATGCACGCGAACAGCAGACGACAGGACGGCTGATCCGTCCGCAGTCGCGCTATGTCGGGCCTGTGCCGGATCTCGTTGCCTGACGTTTGGATCTTCCCCTGAAGAGCCCAAGCACGGGTGCCGGCACGTCCGGCGCCCGTGACCCTCACGGCCTTCTGAACAGGGTGCAGAGCTCTTGATGACGAAAATTTCACGTCATCACCCAAGGGCACGGCTGTTTTTGCAACGCACAGGGCATATATGCTGCAGTGCAACATGCATGCGTACTCGCGTCGCAAAGGGAATCTGCCTTGGCTGCAACAAAGACCGCCGTCGTCACCGGCTCCACCTCGGGTATCGGACTGGCCATTGCCCATGCATTGGCGGCTCAAGGCCACCACGTCGTCATCAATTCCTTCTCCGAAACGGCCGCCGACCACGCCATAGCGGATGCGATCGCGAAACAGCATGGTTTCAAGACCGCCTATATCAAGGCCGACATGTCGAAGCCCGCCGAGTGCCGGGCACTGATCGCCAGGGCGGCGGAGACATTCGGCACGGTCGACATTCTCGTCAACAATGCCGGTATCCAGCATGTCGCGCCGGTGGAGGATTTTCCGGCGGAGAAGTGGGACGCGATCATTGCCATCAACCTGTCGTCGGCGTTCCACACCATCGCGGCGGCGATCCCGCTGATGAAGAAGGCCGGCAGCGGACGGATCGTCAATATCGCCTCGGCCCACGGCTTGGTCGCCTCGCCGTTCAAATCCGCCTATGTCTCCGCCAAGCACGGCATCATGGGGCTGACCAAGACCGTTGCGCTCGAGCTTGCGCGCGAAAAGATCACCTGCAATGCCATCTGCCCCGGCTATGTGCTGACGCCGCTGGTCGAGGCGCAGATTCCCGACCAGATGAAGGCCAACAGGATGGACCGCGAGACGGTTGTGCGAGAGGTCATGCTCGAAAAGCAGCCGACCAAGGAATTCGTCACGGTCGAACAGGTCGCGGCGGCCACGGTGTTCCTGTGTTCGGACGCGGCGGCGCAGGTCAACGGCACGCATATTTCGGTCGATGGGGGCTGGACCGCCCAGTGAGGCCGGAGATTTCTGCAAACCTTCCCGATCAGTTCCAGCGATGGAGCGGCGAGCGGCTCAAGGCCAATAAACTCGACACACAAAGGACGACGCCATGACGAAAAACGGCAAGGCGGAGGAGACCAAGAAGATCAATATCGCGCTGCAGGGCGGCGGCTCGCACGGGGCCTTCTCCTGGGGCGTGCTCGACCGGCTGCTGGAAGACGGGCGGCTCGACATTGCAGCGGTTTCCGGCACCAGTGCCGGCGCCATGAACGCGGTGGCGCTGGCTGACGGCTTTGTGCGCGGCGGGGTTGAGGGCGCGAGACGGAAGCTCGACGATTTCTGGCGCGCGGTGGCGGCGAAGGGCCGCTTCAGCCCGGTGCAGCGCATGCCGTGGGATGTCGCCTGGGGCAACTGGTCCATCGAGAACACGCCGGGCTATTTGTTCTTCGACACCATGTCGCGGGTGTTCTCGCCCTATGTCGCCAACCCGCTTGGCCTCAACCCGTTGCGCGATGTGGTCGCGCGGGAGATCAATTTCGACAATGTGCGCGCCTGCAAATCGATGGAGCTGTTCATCTCGGCGACCAATGTCGAGACCGGGCAGTTGCACGTCTTTTCCGACGGCGAGATCGACCTCGATACGGTGATGGCGTCGGCGTGCCTGCCGCAGCTTTTCCGCGCCGTCGAGATCAAGGGGGTGCCCTATTGGGATGGCGGTTATGGTGGCAATCCCGCGCTGTATCCCTTCTTCAAGGCGAGCGCGACCGAGGATGTCCTTCTGGTGCAGATCAATCCCGTGGTCCGCGAAGGGACGCCAAAGAGCGCCAACGAGATTCAGAACCGCATTGACGAGATCACCTTCAATGCCGGGCTGCTGCGTGAATTCCGTTCCATCGCCTTCGTCAAGGAACTGATCGCCGCCGGCCGGCTGCCGCATGGCGAATACCGCGACATCCGCATGCATCGCATCGATGCCGACCAAGCGTTCAAGGATCTTTCGGCGTCGTCCAAGGTCAATGCCGAATGGGCCTTCCTGGCCTATCTGCGCGATCTCGGCCGGACCGCCGCCAGCGACTGGCTGGAGGAGAATTACGACGCGGTCGGCAAAACGGCGACGCTCGATCTCTCTGGCCAGCTCGACGACGGCTTCAAGCCGGTGCGTGGCCCGGCGCCGGGCCGGCGGGTCAAGGAATTCCTTGCCGCTCGGCTGAAGCCCGAGGTGGTACGCCGTCAGGCCTGAGGCTTTCAACAGGAGGTTGTGACGTTGGCATGAAAGTTCCAAATCATGCTGACGCCTGTTGCCACCCTGTTTTGGAATGGCTTTTCACTATTGCACGAGAGAGGTGGGCACAGCCACCTCGTACCGCCGATGCAGTGCGGGAGCCCGCCGGAATTGAACTCCGTTTGTCCGGCGTCTTCGTCTCCGCGTCGTGCTGGTCGTCACATCGCGCGCGACCATCGGCGGAGGCTTCGGTACGTATCGTGGCGGCGGCCGCACTCATGGGGTCGATGGCCCGCATGATGACGGAGCCCGAAGCTCGGGGGCTCCGGACTTCCTTGTTTGATCGTCAATTCATGCAGTAATTACAATATTTTGAATGAGTGATCATGCGGGGAGAACCGACGCCTTTCGTTGGCCGAGACGGCTTGGCGCAGAAAATTCCCGGCGGAAATCCGAGCCAGGGATCAACGCGCCGGCTGCAACAGGTAGCCGCACCTTCAAGGTGTTCGCGCAACATGCCCAGGGCGACCAAGACGGGTGCCCGCGGCTGGGCGCCGGGAACGGATCGTAAGCCGGCGTCGGGCCCGACGAAAACGATCTGCCGGCCGCACGAAAATCGATTCCGCTGGGTGCACCTTGCCCGGCGACGCAATGTTCTCGCAACTTTCCGGCTATATTGCAGTGCAACTTTGATGTAGAAGCGCCCTTCGCCGATCACGGCAAATTGAACACGGCCTGGCGCGCACCCATATCGGCGACGCGCCCGCGTTACGGGGCGCGATGCTGGCCGAACCCGCAGTGGAAAAAACGACGATGCCGAGAATCAGGTTTCACAAGCTTGCAGCCGTTGTTGTGCTCATCGGTTTCGCGGCCTGGATGGCGACAGGCGAGTTTTCGTCGGTCGGCAGCGTAGCCGCCAACAAAGCCAAGGCTGCCGAAGTAGAGCAAGGCAAGGCGCCGGATGCCGGCAAGCCGAAGACCACGGAAGCCGAGCCAAAGGCACCGCTGCGCACCGTCGCCGTGGTGACACCGCCGCGCCGCACCTATGCGCGCGCCATCCGCATTTCAGGGCTGACCGAAGCCGACAAGCGCGCCGTTCTGGCGACGCGCGTTGCCGGCGTCATCGACCAGCTGCCGGTCAAGCAGGGCCAGCACGTCAAGACAGGCGATCTCGTGCTGATGCTTGCCGCCGAGGAAAAGATCTCGATGGTAAGCAATGCCAAGCAGCTTGTGGTGCAGCGCCAGGCGGAGCTTGATGCCGCGGAACGACTGGCCAAGACCGGCAATCTGCCCAAGCTGCAGCTCGACACCGCCCGCTCCAACCTGACCCTGGCGCAGTCCCAGCTGGATACCGCGCAGGCCGAGCTTGACCGCAACGAGGTGAAGGCGCCCTTCGACGGCGTCATCGACCGGGTCCCGGTGGAACTCGGCAGTTCCGTCATGCAGGGCGGCGAAGTGGCAACCATCCTCAAGCTCGATCCTGTGATCGCCCGCGGCGAAGTCAGCGAACGTGACCTCGGATACCTCAAGCTCGGCGACAAGGCCGATGTACGCCTGGTCAGCGGCCAGACCGTCGAAGGCACCGTGCGCTATATCAGCCGCGACGCGTCGTCGGCGACCCGCACCTTCCGCGTCGAGGTCGCCATTCCCAATGCCGATGGTTCCGTGCCGGCCGGCATGACCGCGGAAATCGCGCTCAGCGCATTGCCAACCGACGCGATCATGCTGCCGCGCTCGGTGGTGACGCTCGGCGACAAGGGCGATCTCGGCATCCGTGCCGTCGACAAGAACAACAAGGTAGCGTTCTTCCCGATCGACCTGGTCGACGATACGCCAACCGGTCTCGTGCTTGGCGGCATACCTGCGGATGCGCGCATCATCGTCGCCGGCCAGGAACTGGTGAAGGAAGGCGATGTGGTCAAGCCGGTCGATGCCGACCAGGCGACAATCAACAAGCTGATCGGCGAAGCCACCGCCGGCACGCAGTAGCGCAAGGGGCGCCGGCACCGGGGCTTGCCCGGCGACAGCCGTCCGTTCGCCACTCCCGAAAGCAATAGCAGGCCAAGTCATGGATATCGTCAGACTCGCAATCAACAATGCCCGCCTGACCATTTCGGTCCTGGTCTTCCTGCTGATCGCCGGCTGGGTCGCCTATCAGTCGACGCCGAAGGAAGCGGAGCCCGACGTTCCGATTCCGATGATGTATGTCAGCCTGATCTATCAAGGCATTTCGCCTGAGGATTCGGAGCGCCTCCTGCTGCGGCCGATGGAAAGCAAGCTGAAGAGCCTGAAGGGCCTCAAGGAAATGCGCTCGGCCGCTTTCCAGGGCGGCGGCTATGTAATGGTCGAGTTCCAGCCGCAGACCAACCTCGCGACGGCGCTGCAGGACACGCGCAGCAAGGTGCAGGACGCCAAGGCCGACCTGCCGCAAGCAGCCGAGGAGCCTGTCGTCACAGAGGTCAATGTTTCCGAATTCCCGGTGCTGGTAGTTACGCTGTCGGGCGAACTGCCCGAACGCGTGCTGGCCGCCGCGGCCCGCGAGCTGCGTGATCGCATCGAAGAGGTGCCTGGCGTTCTCGAAGGTTCGCTGCAGGGCTCACGCGACGACCTCGTTGAAGTCGTCATCGACCCGATGAAGCTGTCGTCCTACGGCTTGCAGCTCGACCAATTGATCGGTGCCGTCGGCGCTTCCAACAGCCTCGTCGCTGCCGGCAACATCGAGGGGTCGCAGGGCAAGTACGCGGTCAAGGTGCCGTCGCTGATCGAAACGCCGGAGGATGTGGCGTCCCTGCCGGTGGTCGCCGGCCCCAATGCCGTGGTCCAGGCCAAGGATATCGCGACGATCCGCTCGACCTTCGCCGATGCCACGACGATCACGCGCCTCAACGGCAAGCCGGCAATCGCCATCGAGGTCAAGAAGCGCATCGGCGCCAACCTGATCGACACGCTTACCAAGGTCAGGGCGGTGTCCGACGCCTTCGTCAAGACGATGCCCGAGGGGATGCACGTCACCTACACGCAGGACAAGTCTGTCTTCGTCAACCAACTGCTCGGCGATCTGCAGAACCACGTCATGATCGCCGTCATCCTGGTGTTCATCGTCATCCTCTATGCGCTGTCGGGCCGTGCCTCGCTGCTGATCGGCCTCGCCATTCCATCGTCCTTCCTGATCGGCATCCTGCTGCTGGCGATGATGGGTTACACGATCAACATGATCGTGCTGTTCAGCCTCATCCTGGCTGTCGGCATGCTGGTCGACGACGCCATCATCGTCACCGAATTCGCCGAGCGGCGGATGAGCGAGGGCATGCCGAAGGCGGACGCGTTCGCGCTTGCCGCCAAGCGCATGGCCGGTCCGGTCATCGCGGCGACGATGACGCGTATCGCGGCCTTCTCGCCGCTGCTGTTCTGGCCCGGCACTATCGGCGATTTCATGAAGTACATGCCGATCACGCTGATCGTCACGCTGTCGGCCTCGATGCTCTATGCGCTGGTGTTCGCGCCGACGCTGGGCGCGATCTTCGCCAAGGCGCCGCAGCATCATGAGGACGGCAATCGCGACGGCTGGTACATGGCGGTTGTCAAGCAGGCGGTGCGCTTCCCCATCACCGTGCTGATGCTAACCGTCGTCTTGTTGGGCGGTGTGTTGGTAGGCTACGTGAAATATGGCGCGGGTGTCGAATTTTTCCCCAGTGTCGAGCCCGACTACGGCCTGCTCTACGTTCATGCCCGTGGCAATCTTTCGCTGGCCGAAATGGACACCGCGACGAAGATTGCGGAAAATAGAATGCTCGGCTGGCCCGGCATCAAATCGGTCTATACCCGCGTCGGCAAGTCCGACGGCGGCGGCCAGGATGTCCCCGAAGACGTTGTCGGCGTCATCCAGTACGAATTCGTCGACTGGCGCGAACGCAAATCGGCCAACCAGATCCTGGACGAGTTGCGCGGCGTCATGGCCGGTATCCCCGGCGTCGATGTCGAGGTTCGGGTGCCGGAAGCCGGCCCGCCGACCGGCAAGCCGATCCAGATACGGCTCTCCGCCATCGACCCCAAGGGACTGGACGAGAAGGCCCGGGCTGTTGCCGCGCGCATCGCCAAGGTGCCTGGCGTCATCGACATCTCCGACGGCTTGCCGCCGCCCGGCGTTGACTGGGCGATCGAGGTCGACCGCGCCAAGGCGGCGCAATACGGCATCAGCCCGACCTCGGTCGGAACCGTGGTTCAACTGGTCACCAACGGACTGAAGCTCAGCGAGTACCGGCCTGCCGGCGCCGACAAGGCGGTCGATATCAGGCTGCGGCTGCCGGAGGACCGGCGCACCTTGTCCACGCTGGACGAGTTGAGGGTGCAGACCTCGCAAGGATCGGTGCCGATCTCGAACTTCGTAGTCCGCAAGGCAAAACCGAGCGTCGGCGTGCTCAACCGCATCGATGGCGCCCGTACGGTGGTGGTGCAGGCCAATGTCGCGGCCGGCGCCCAGGTCGCGGCCGTCCAGCAGGAGGTCACGAAGGCTGTCGCCGACATGGGGCTCGGCAGCGGCATACGCTGGAAGCTGGCCGGCTCGAACGAGGACAGCGCCGAGGCTGGTGCCTTCCTCATAAATGCCTTCGGTGCGGCGATCTTCCTGATCTTCCTGGTGCTGCTGATGCAGTTCAACAAATTCACCAGCGTGCTGATGGTGCTGTCCTGCGTGGTCATGGCGACGATCGGCGTGCTTCTTGGGCTGCTGTTGACCGGCGAAGCGTTTGGCATCGTCATGTCCGGCATCGGCGTCATCGCGCTGGCCGGCGTGGTGGTTAACAACAACATCGTGCTGATCGACACCTATGACCGGCTGCGTGAAGAGGGCTGGGACAAGATGGAGGCCGTTTTGCAGACCTGCCGCGAGCGCGCGCGTCCGGTGGTGCTGACAGCGGTGTCGGCGATCCTCGGCGTTTTGCCGATTGCCTTCGGCCTCGGCCTGGAAATCTTCCATCATGAAACGACAATCAACGCGCCGTCGACACAATGGTGGATTTCGCTGTCCTCGGCCATCGTCTTCGGCCTGTCCTTCGCCACCCTTCTGACACTGGTGGTGACGCCATCGATGCTGATGATCTTCACCCGCAGCAAGAACAGCCGCTTCTATGCGTTTTTCCGCCGGATATTCCGGCGCGGCAAGGGCGGCGCGCCGTCGACTGAAACGCCAGGACGCGATGTCGAGCCAGCCGTCGCTTTCCCCAAGGCAGCCGAATAGAACGTACTTGCGATTGACGACAAAAGGCCGTCCGGAACAACCGGGCGGCCTTTTGCATGTTTCCCCATAATCTCGCAGCGGGGAAGCCTTAGTGTCCGTTCCAAAAAGAGTTGAGTGATTTCAGCAGGTTGTGATTCCGTCGGATTTGCGAGATTCGATGGAGATCACGATGGCCTGGACTGAAATCACCCGTGCGCATTATGAGCGGCGTTGCGCCCGCTACGCAAGCGATCTGA
>CALRQH020000017.1:0-140923 GCA_943370265.1 Mesorhizobium carmichaelinearum | reverse complement strand
GCTCCGGGGCCGTCCGAGTGTCGCTTACGCGGCTCTCTTGAATTTCGCGGAGGGCAGTTTTAGAAGCGAACTTCTTCGTCGCCAGCGGCGCGCCGCCCTCGTTGTTGAGGCGTATATAGTCGCCACCTCCGCGAACTGTCAACACCGATTTCGAAGTTTTTGAACTTTTTGCGACAGAAATCTCGGCACCCCCTTTTTCGGTAGCCGACTGCCCCAGCGGAATGTGGATAACATGGGCGGGCGGCCACCAGGGGGCCCTATTGCCGCCGCATTGGGGTTCGACACCGAGCCCAACGAAGCAGGCGTTGCGCCGCCCGCGCGAGCGCCCCTTGAAAGGCCTTATATAAGAGACGCGCCGCGTCCCTTTGAGAGTGCCGCGACAAGGGAGCAAGCGCGGGGAATTCGCTCGCGGCCCGGCGCTTCGTTGACTTCATCAGCCGTGACAGGCAAATGTCATGGCCACAACAAAAGCGACAAGCCGTTCCGCCCGGGGAAGAAGCAGCCTTTCTGGATGCCAGACACGGAAGATGTCATAGCCGCACTCGGCAATGAGCCGCCGCTGATCGCGGACGGTCGCAGCGGTCCTCCCGACCGCCGCGAGGTTTCCGCGCGCTGGCTGTCGGGCACCTTTCTTACTGGCGTGACCTCCAGCGTCCTCATGGGCGTTGCGCTGTTCGCTGCCCTTGACGGCCGGCAGCAGCTGGCGACCCCGCCCGAGATCGCCGAACTGATCAGCCTCGCCAACAGTGACGATTCCGGCGAGATCGCCAAGACCACCCGACTTGTCGCGCCGCGCCAGATTGCCAAGGCCAAGGACCGCCGGCGCATGGAAGTGTCGATGGTGACCAAGGTCGGTGACCGTGACGTCATCCACACCATGCCTTTCGTTCAGATCAAGATGTCGCTGCCCGCCGGGCACACAACCAACCGCCCCTACCCGCCTTTCGACCCGATGCAGGTGTTTGGCGACGGCAGCGACGACAACGCCAGCCAGCCAGCCACATCTTCTGCGACCGCCGGCCAAATCTACGGCGCCAAGGTCGAGAGCGAGATGAGCCTGAAGACGGTCGACTTCCCGATCGAGACGGCGGCCTTCGACGAAAATAGCGACCTTTCCGCCGACGAGGTGGAGAAGGTGGTGCGCGACACCGGCACTGACCTCGGCGACGGAGCCATCCAGGTCGCCTCCCTGCACTATGTCGACCCGCAGCGCTTCGGCGATCAGCTCAGCCAGAGCATCGCCGGTTCCTATGATGTGAAGATCGTGCCGGAAAATGTGTCGGTGGCGCCGCGCGCCGCCACCGATGATCAGGCGCCGGCCTTCGCCGAGGAGATCATTCCCTTCACCAAGGACCTCGACATCACGGAGGCCTTCGCCGATTCGGGTTATACCGGCGACGATGCCACCGGCATGGCCGAGGCGATCGGCAAATTGCTGAATGCCCCGGCCCTCAAAGCCGGAACCGTGTTGCGCGTCGGGCTCGAGGTGCATGGCGATGCCGCCAAGGTCGTGCGCACCAGTGTCTACAACAAGACCCAGCACATCGTGACCATCGCGCTCAATGATCGCGGCCAGTATGTGCCGGCGCAGGAGCCGGACCCCAATCCCGAATTGCTGACGGCGTTCGATGATTCGTCCGCCCCCGTGGTGGTGCGCGGCAATTTGCCGAACATCTATGACGGCATCTATCGCGCCGCCTATTCCTACGGCATGTCGAAGGCGATGACGCAGCGGCTGATCAAGCTGTTGGCGTCCGATGTCGACTTCCAGTCCAGGCTCAGTCCCGCCGATCGCCTCGAAGTGCTGTTCTCGCAGCCGGATGGCGATGACCAGACCTCCGACGATTCCGAACTCCTTTACGTGTCGGCAACCTTCGGCGGCACGACGCGGAACTTCTACCGTTTCCAGATGCATGACGGCGGAACGGATTATTTCGACGAGAACGGCTCAAGCGCCGAACAGTTCCTGCTGCGCAATCCCTTGCCGAACGGCCGGTTCACCTCGGGCTTCGGTGCACGCAAGCATCCGATACTGGGCTATGTGCGCATGCACACCGGCACGGACTGGGCGGCCCCCATTGGCACGCCGATCATTGCCGCCGGCAACGGTGTCATCGAGAAGGCCGGCTGGGCCGGCGGCTACGGCAAGCAGATCATCATTCGCCACGCCAATGGCTACGAGACCTCCTACAATCACCAAAGCGCTTTCGCCAAAGGCATCGCCGAGGGCGTTCGCGTTCGCCAGGGCCAGGTCATCGGCTATCTCGGCCAGACGGGGCTCTCCACCGGACCGCACCTTCACTATGAGTTGATCGTCAACGGCACCAAGGTCGATTCGATGCGCGTGCGCCTGCCGGTCGGCAAGGTGCTGAAGGGCGACGACCTTGTCGCCTTCAAGCGCGAGCGCGAGCGCATCGACGATCTGCTCAAGCAGCAGGACAGCGATTCGTTGAAAGTCGCGAGCGCCAAGATCGAAGGCTGAAGCCGCTTCAGCCTTGCGGATTCGCCGCGCGGCGCGACCACGGCAGGGCTTGGCCCGAAACAGTCCTCCACGTAATGACCGCCGAAAGCAGGCAGAGCAGCGCGGTCACCGACGCGACCGCCGAAAAGGCTGCGTCGCTTGCCGCAAGCCTTGCCGCGTCAAGTGCCGGAGCAAGCCCCGCCGGCGCCGGTTCGCCAAAACCCGGAACGCCGGGCATTGCATTTCCATCGAGTGCATTCGCATAGACCAAGGCGGCAAGCGATCCCATTGCCGCCACCGCAATCAGGCCGCCGATTCGTGAGACGGCATTGTTGATGCCGGACGCAGCCCCCGTATCCTTGTCTTCCACTGCGGTCATGATCGCGGTCGACAAGGGTGAGACCACCAGCGCCATGCCGAGTCCCATCAGTGCCATCAGCGGAAACGTTCCCGTCCAGAAATTGTGGATGCCGGCATGGGTCAGCAAGGCAAGACCGGCAAAGGCGACGGCGACGATCAGACTGCCGCAGGCGATGGGGAAACGCGGCCCGATCCTGTCGGACAGTTGCCCGACCAGCCCCGACAGAAGCGCGATGCATGCCGACAGCGGCAGGAAGATGAAGCCGACCTCGGCCGTGCTCAGCCCCCAGCCGGCAATCAGCAGCATCGGCAGGTAGAACAGATTGGCCGATAGCGCGAAGTAGAGGAAAAAGGTCGCGACATTGGCGCCGGCGAAAGCACGGATACGAAACAGCGAAAGGTCGATCATCGGCTCACGCTGACGGCGTTCGAAGACAATGAACGCGATGAGCAGCGCCGCGCCGGCGGCAATGCTCGGCCCCGACGTATGCCCCTCGCCCTTGGCGCTCATCGAGGTCAGTCCGTAGGCGAGCGCGCCGAACGCCAATGTTGCAAGGGCGCCGCCCCCAAGATCGAGGTTCCGCTTCTGCACCGGCGCGTCGGCGGGAATCTTGGTGACCAGAAGATAGATCGAGATAAGGCCGAGCGGCAGGTTGATCGCAAAGATCGCCCGCCAGATGCCGTCGCCAAAGGCCGACAGGACAAGCCCCCCGAGCACAGGACCAAGGGCCGTGGTCAGCGCGGACGCCGCCGCCCAGATGCCGATCGCCCGGCCGCGTTCTTTTTTCGGATAGGCCTTGGCGATGATGGCGAGGCTGCCAGGCACCATGATCGCCGCGCCAATGCCCTGGATGGCGCGAAACGCGATGAGTATCCCGGGATTTGGTGCCACCGCGCAGGCAAGCGACGACGCGATGAACAAGGCGATGCCGGCGACGAAGGCGCGGCGCAGGCCGAACCGGTCACCGGCGGCGCCACCGGCAAGGATCAGTGCCGAAAGCGTCAGCGCATAGGCATTGGAAATCCATTGCGCCTCGGTGAGGCTGGCGCCGAGATCGACACGGATCGCCGGCATGGCGATGGCCAGGATCGAACCGTCGATGAAGCCGAGCGCCGACGCCAGGATCGCCGCGATCAGCACGAAGCGCCGCTCCGATTGCGGACAGAACGTGCCGTTCGCCGATTGCGTGGTCGACGGCGAATCGGCGGTGGCTTCGCTTGCTGGCAGCATGAATGTCTGCTTAGCGCTCCGGCGAACGGACAACAACCGGCCAGAGATTGGCTGTTCTTGAAACCAGAGGCACTGAGGTGAACCCGACGGCGCCCGGTGTGGCGCCATTGAGCGGCCGGCGCAGCACTTTGCGCCGTTATCTCCCGGCCTACGACGCCCTTATCCTGCTGCCGCAGTTGGTCCAGGCGGTCTGTACCGATGGCTTATTGCTGCGCAACGTCATTGACCGAGGATCCGCCGATGAACTCCACTGGAACGCCCGGCGATACCAGTTTTGCAAGTTCGCGCGCGTCCCAGTTGGTCAGCCGCACGCAGCCATGGCTTTCGGTCTTGCCGATCTTCGACGGCTCGGGCGTTCCGTGGATGCCGTAGGTCGGCTTGTCAAGCGCGATCCAGACGGACCCGACAGGTCCGTTCGGACCCGGAGGAATGGTCAGGATCTTGTCGTTCTGGCCCTGTTTAAAATTGATGTTCGGGTTGTAGGTATAGTTCGGGTCGAGCGCAATGCGCGACACGGCGTGGATACCGGTGGGCGACGGCGTGTCGGCCGAGCCGATGGTCGCGGGATAGGCTGCGACCAGCTTGCCGCCCGCATCGTAGGCATACACTTCTTTCTTGGTCTTGTCGGCGACGATGCGCGCGACCGGCGTCGACACCAGCTTGCCGAAATTGGCGACCTTGATGATCGTGCCTGGACGGTTGAAGTCGAGGCCCTTGTTGATCGACTTGAGATAGTTTTCGTCCATGTGGAAGCGCTCCGCCAGCGCCTCGGTGACAGAGGTGTAGCACATGCAGTTGAGCTGCGCCTTCTGGCTGTAGTCTTCCGGTATCGACGCCACATAGGGACCGGCCACGTCCTCGGGTGTGATCGTATAGGAGGCAAAGGCATCGCCGCCGGACTGCGCCAGCGCGGCCTGGATGCCCACCGAATCGGTCGACTTCAGATTGGTGCCGTTGATCTCGTTGTAGGCGGCGAGCGCCTTGTCGACATTCGAGCCGAACCGTCCGTCGATGACACCTGGCGAGGCACCGCCGCGATCGAGCAGCACCTGCAGGCCCGCAACGTCCTGGCGCGCGCCAAGCGAAAGCGAGGGATCGACAGCGGTCTTGCCGTCCACCTTGGATGGCGGAGCTGCCTGGTCAGTACTCGGTACTGCCGGTTGAACCGGCTCTATCGAAGCTTCGTTGAGCGGCTGGCGCTTGACCGTGTCCGGCTTGGTGATGTTCGGTTTTGCAGGTTGCGGCGCTTCCGGATAGGTGTTGCGATAGCTGCCGTCGTCCTGCGACGCCGGCGGATAAGCATCCGCCGAATTGTCGCCATAGGGATCGTATTGATCGGCCGGCGGTGCGACGGCTCGGCCTTGCTCGTTCATCCGCTGACGGCGCGAGCGCACCGTGTCGTCGGGATTGTCGAGGTAGTAGCCATCGTCATCCGTCACTGGGCCGAGGTTGCGGTCTCCCGGCTCCCGACGGAACGCGCGGCGATCGTATCGCGTCTGCGGTGGCTGAATGGCGATCACCTTGCCGGTATCCGCATCGACAATGACGCGATTTCCTCTGGCATCATAGTAGACGTCGAGGTTGCCGTTCTGCGCGACCTGGATAGTGCCCGGATCGGCGGCTCGAACGATGCGCGGCGCGCTATCCGACATCGGCGTAGCGAACGCACCGGAAGATATGAGCCCGACGGCGAGAGCCGAAAGGGTGAAGATCGTGCGGAACATGGTGGCCAAACTCTCCGGTCCGTAACTGCCGCCGCCCGGCGTTTCCTGGGCGAACCCTTCGCCAGCAAATCAGTAATCCACCTTATGGTTCCAATATGAACCGGGCATGAAGATGGCGGATTCCCGGTATATTAGCGCACAGCGAAGCCGAGTTCCCTGCGCGCCTGTTTCGTCAGCTTCAGCGCGACCAGGCGATGGCTCTCGCGCAGATAGTCCTTCAAGGCGTCATCATCCATGCTCTGGCTTGTCTGACGCTGGATCCATTTCATGCCGCGCGAGGCAAGATACGGCGCGGGCCGCAGGCCCGGCTGTTCCTTCAGCACATCATAGGCGATATCGGAGCATTTGAAGGTGACGAAGAGCTGTGTGCCGTCATCCCAGCCGCCGATCGCGAAGACCTTGGCGCCGACCTTCCAGACATGGGCGCCGCCCCATTGGACAACGTGGGTTGTCGAAGGCAGCGAGGCGCAGAAGCCATTGTAGTCGTCCAGCGTCATCGCGCCCCGCTTCTTGTATGAAAAAGCCGCGCGCCCGGAATGGACGCGCGGCACTCGGAAGCGCGGAGCGCTTCAGGTCTTTGCTTTATGCATGTCGTTGTACCAAAGCCGGGGGCACTTTTGGGCGACATGCATTGATCAGGCCGCCGCTTCGGTCGCGACAACCGTCGGCTTCGAGCGGAAGTTCAACCGGTCGGAACCCGCGGTCACCTTGACGGTCGATCCGTCGAGGATTTCGCCGAGCAGGATCTTCTCCGCCAGTGGATCCTGCAACTCCTTCTGCATCACCCGCTTCAGCGGCCGCGCGCCATAGGCCGGATCATAGCCCTTGGCCGCCAGCCACTCGATCGCTTCCCTGTCGAGCGAAAGCGTGATCTTGCGATCGGTCAGCAGGCTCTCCAGCCGCTTGAGCTGGATCTCGACGATGCGGCCCATATCCTGCCTCCGCAGCCGGTGGAACAGGATCACTTCGTCGACGCGGTTGAGGAACTCTGGCCGGAAGGACGCCTTGACGACATTCATCACCTCGTCGCGGACCTGGTCGACATCCTGGTCCTCGCCGAGATTGACGAGATATTCGGCGCCGAGGTTCGAGGTCATGATGATCAGCGTGTTGCGGAAGTCGACCGTGCGGCCCTGACCATCAGTCAACCGGCCGTCATCGAGCACCTGCAGCAGCACGTTGAAGACATCCGGATGCGCCTTCTCGATCTCGTCGAACAGCACGACCTGATAGGGCCGACGCCGCACGGCTTCGGTCAAAGCACCACCTTCCTCATAGCCGACATAGCCGGGAGGCGCGCCGATCAGCCGGGAGACGGAGTGCTTCTCCATGAACTCCGACATGTCGATGCGCACCATCGCGCTCTCGTCGTCGAACAGGAAGTTGGCCAGCGCCTTGGTCAGTTCGGTCTTGCCGACGCCCGTCGGCCCGAGGAACATGAACGAGCCGATCGGCCGGTTCGGATCCTGCAGGCCCGCGCGGGCCCTGCGTACCGCCTTCGAGACAGCTTGTACCGCCTCGCCCTGGCCGACGACGCGCTTGCCGATCTCGTCTTCCATGCGCAGCAGCTTGTCACGCTCGCCCTGCAGCATCTTGTCGACCGGAATGCCGGTCCAGCGCGAGACGATATGGGCGACGTGGTCGGGAGTGACCACCTCCTCGACCATGCCGACCTTGCCGTCCTGGGCCTCGGCGTCCTTCAGCTTCTTTTCCAGCTCCGGGATCTTGCCATAGGCAAGCTCTCCGGCGCGCTGGAATTCACCCTTGCGCTGGGCAATGGCCAGTTCGTTGCGCGCCTCGTCGAGCTGCTTCTTGAGGTCGGCGGCAAGCCCGAGCTTCTGCTTCTCGGCCTGCCACTTGGCGGTGATCTCGGTCGATTCCTCCTCGAGGCCGACAAGTTCCCTTTCCAGGCGGACAAGCCGGTCCTTCGACGCATCGTCCGTCTCGACCTTCAGCGCCTCGCGCTCGATCTTGAGCTGCATGATCCGGCGGTCGATCTCGTCCAGCGCCTCGGGCTTGGAATCGACCTGCATGCGCAGCCGCGACGCGGCTTCATCGACCAGGTCGATCGCCTTGTCCGGCAGGAAGCGGTCGGCGATGTAGCGGTTGGACAGCGTCGCCGCCGCCACCAGCGCCGAATCCGAGATGCGCACCTTATGGTGCTGCTCGTACTTCTCCTTAAGGCCACGCAAGATCGAGACGGTGTCTTCCACCGTCGGCTCGTCGATGAAGACGGGCTGGAAGCGGCGGGCAAGGGCCGGGTCCTTCTCGACATGCTTGCGATATTCATCGAGCGTGGTCGCGCCGATGCAATGCAATTCACCACGCGCCAGCGCCGGCTTCAAGAGGTTCGACGCATCCATGGCGCCATCCGCCTTGCCGGCACCAACCAGCGTGTGCATCTCGTCGATGAACAGGATGATGTTGCCATTGGCCGAAGTGACTTCGGAGAGCACGGCCTTCAGCCGCTCCTCGAATTCGCCGCGATATTTGGCGCCAGCGATCAGCGCGCCCATGTCGAGCGCCATCAGCTGCTTGTCCTTCAGCGATTCCGGCACGTCGCCATTGACGATGCGCAGCGCCAGGCCTTCGGCGATCGCCGTCTTGCCGACGCCCGGCTCACCGATCAGCACAGGATTGTTCTTGGTGCGGCGCGACAGCACCTGGATGGTGCGCCGGATCTCGTCGTCACGGCCGATGACCGGATCGAGCTTGCCGGACCGGGCATCCGCGGTCAGGTCTCGCGCGTATTTCTTCAGTGCATCATAGCCCTGTTCCGCACTGGCCGAATCGGCCGTGCGGCCCTTGCGGACATCGTTGATGACCTGGTTCAGCGCCTGCGCGGTGACTCCGGCCTTGGCCATGATATCGGCGGTCTTGGACGACTTCTCCATCGTCAGCGCCTGCAACAGCCGTTCGACAGTGACAAAGCTGTCGCCGGCCTTCTTGGCCAATTCCTCGGCGGTGGAAAACACCTTGGCCAACGGCTGCGCCAGATAGAGTTGGCCATTGCCGCCCTCGACCTTGGGCATCGCCTCCAGTGCCGTCTCGACGCCAAGCTTGACGTCGCGGACGCTACCGCCGGCGCGCTCGATCAGCGATGCGGCCAAGCCCTCGTCGTCATCGACGAGAACTTTCAGGATGTGCTCGGGAGTGAACTGTTGGTGGTTGCGCGAGAGCGCCATGGTCTGCGCGGACTGAATGAAGCCGCGTACGCGCTCGGAGTATTTCTCAAGGTTCATATCTGTCTCCTTCCATCACCGGCCCGCTTTGCGGCACCGGATCCGATTGTGGTGACGGACCCGCTCATTGGAGCCGAATCCAGTTCACGCCAGATATGGTGCGTAGGCCACGGTCTCTCAAGGCACCTTGATGTCGGTCAATGCATAATACCCGATGCGCGAAAAAAACGAAAACGGCGGAGATTTCTCTCCGCCGTGAAAGCGTCCCCAGAATCGTGCGATCAGTCGTCGACGGTCACAGCGGCGGGGTTCACGTCAGCACCTTCAGCCGGCGCGGCAATCGCCTCGCCGATGACTGCATTGCCTTCACCGCCGCCTGCCTGATCAGCGCTGACGCGCGGGCGGCGCGGACGCCTGGGACGGCGCGCGGCGCCACTCTCGGCGGCCGCCTCGTTGAGTTCAGCCTGGGCGGCAAGAGCTGCTGGTGAAAAACTATCGAACTGCGGTGCGGGCTCCGGCACGGAAACAGGTTCCGCGACTGGCGCGGCCTCCGCCTGCACAGGCGCATCGTTGCGCCGGTTCTGTTCGCCGCGCTGATCGCCTTGCTCGCGCTGACCATTCTGGCCATAGCCGCCATTCGGGCGGCGATCGCGATGGCGACCGCCATTGTTGTCGCGCCCGCCATTGCCGCGACCGTCCCGGCCGTTTTCCGGATTCAAGGCCAGTTCAGCCGGCGTGCCTTCGATCACCGGCTGGGGACCGGCGCCATGATTGACCACGGGAGCGGAGGTGTCGGTGATATTGTTGTTGCCAGCATTGTCGAACTCGTCGCGATCCTCATCGCCGTCATCATCGAAATCGTCTCGATTCTGCTGGACGTTCTGGATCGGCATCTGCGCCTGTGCGGCCGCGATGATACGATTGTAGTGTTCGGCGTGCTGGAGATAATTTTCCGCCATGACCCGGTCGCCTGAGCTTTGCGCATCACGGGCAAGGGTGGCGTATTTTTCGGCAATCTGCTGAGCCGATCCGCGGATCTTCACGTCCGGGCCGTTGCTCTCGTAATTGCGCGTCAGGGGGTTAGGCCCTTTGCGGTTGTTATTGTTATTATTGTTGTTGCCACCGCCGCCGCCATTGTTGTTGCGACCGCGCATGCGCCTGTTCTGCTGTTGGGGCCTCATCAAACTCTCTTCATCTTGAAATTTTCGGTAGACTCTTCACGGACGGAGGCGCTCATGCAGCCAACCGTTTCGTTTCTTCACCGGCGTTCGCCCGCATCGATTGCGTTGGCGCCACGTGTCATCCTGTTCCGGTTACATCACTTTCCGGACGATTCCCGCACGAAGCTTGGGCGTCGTTTGCGCAAGAAGGCAGCTATTTCTAAGGAAGACCGAATCGCTAAGAGCACTGCCTGCTTCGTCTCATCCGGTTAAGGCGACCCTAGCCGCATTCCCCGGCATTGCCAAGCGCTTTTTTTGCACCGCATCAGGGCTTTCACAGTTCAAAGACCAGAACCCTGTCATTTCCACCGAGGTCGCAAAATGCCCCCGCCAGCCTGTAGCCGGCGGCAGAGAATATTGCCGTGACCTCGTTGCGCTGCGTATGGCCGAACTCAACGGCAACCCTGCCTTCGGCTTCCAGAAAACCCGCAGCCTCCGCTGCTATGATCCGGTAGGGACCAAGACCATCCGCGCCGCCATCAAGTGCCAGGCGAGGATCGAAATCGCGGACCTCGTCCTGCAGATTTCCGATGTCATCAGACGGAATATAGGGAGGGTTTGCGGCAATTACATGGTACCGGCCGGAAACTTTTGCGAACCAGTCGGATCGAAGCGCCTTGAAGCGGCTGGCAAAACCCAATTGTTCCGCATTGCGGGTTGCCGTCGCCAATGCGTCCTCCGACAGATCGACCCCGGTCGCGGTCGCCTCGGGCAAGGCCGACAGCAGCGCCAGCGCGATGGCGCCCGTGCCGGTTCCCAGATCGAGGATGCGGCATTCGCCTTCCCTTGCTGCTGTCGCCCTCACGAAAGGCAGCACTGCTTCGACCAAGGTTTCCGTATCCGGCCGTGGCTCCAGCGTTTCCGGCGAAAGCGACAACCGCAGCCCGTAGAATTCGCGATAGCCGAGGATACGATGCACCGGCTCACCGGAGATCCGCCTTTTCAGGGCAGCGTCAATGGCGGCAATCGCCACGGCATCGACAGGCCGCATCGGGTCGGCGATGGCCTGGGTGCGGGTGGTGCCGGAGAAATGTTCGACGATCAGCCTGGCATCGAGTTCCGGACTATCCACAGCGGCCGCCTCCAGGCGGGCCCGCGCCGCTCGCAGCAATGGTCCCAGCGCCTCCGGCAGATGATCAGCCATCAAGGCCGATGTCGGCGAGAAGCTTCGACTGGTGATCGGCGAGCAGCGCGTCGATGATCTCATCGAGTTCGCCCATCATCACCCGGTCGAGCTTGTAGAGCGTCAGGTTGATACGGTGATCGGTGACGCGGCCTTGCGGGAAATTATAGGTGCGTATGCGCTCCGAACGGTCGCCGGAACCAACCTGCGACCTGCGTGATTCCGAGCGCTCCTCATCTGCCTTGCTACGCTCTAGGTCGTAGAGCCTGGCCCGCAGGATCTGCATGGCCTTGGCCCGGTTCTGGTGCTGCGATTTCTCCGCCTGCACCACCATGATGCCGGTCGGCAGATGAGTGATGCGCACGGCCGAATCCGTGGTGTTGACGTGCTGGCCGCCCGAGCCGGATGCGCGCATCGTGTCGATGCGGATGTCTTCGGCCCGGATATCGATGTCGACTTCCTCGGCTTCCGGCAGCACGGCAACCGTCGCCGCCGACGTATGGATGCGCCCGCTGGCTTCGGTCGCCGGCACGCGTTGCACCCGATGCACGCCGGACTCGAATTTCAGATGCGCGAAGACGCCCCGGCCGGAAATGGTGGCGATGATTTCCTTGAAGCCACCGGCATCGCCGTCGCTGGCCGACACCGTCTCGAAGCGCCAGCCGCGTGCGGCGGCGTAGCGCTCATACATGCGAAACAGGTCGCCGGCGAAAAGGGCGGCTTCATCACCGCCGGTGCCGGCGCGGATTTCGAGGATTGCGTTCTTGTCGTCGGCGGCATCCTTGGGCAACAGCAGGATCTGGATGTCTTTCTGCAATTGCTCGATACGTTGCTCGACCTCGGGCAGATCCGCCTCGGCGAGCGACCGCATCTCGGCGTCGGTACTCTTGTCGGCAAGCATGGCTTCAAGGTCGGCCTGCTCCTGCTCGGCCGAGCGCAGCGCCCGGACCTTGGCAACCATGTCCTGGATCTCGGCATATTCCGATGCCATCTTCACATAGGCATCCGCCGCCGGCCCGGCCGACATCTGCGCTTCGAGCATCTCGAAACGCTTGACGACTTGATCCATTCGGTCGCGGGGCAGGTTGATCATGTTGAAATGTTATAGCGGAATGGAGCGGTCGTCGGCAAAGGCATGCAGCAGCGCCCGCATCGGCAACCCCTGGGCCGGCGCCATGAGGTTGTCGTCGAAGAAAGCCTTCAGTTCGTCCAGCGGCAGTTCCGTCAGCATCGCCTTGACCGGCCCGATCGAGGCCGGCGACATCGAGATCGAACGGTAACCGAGGCCGATCAGCGCCATCGCCGAGATCGGCTTGCCGGCGAGTTCGCCGCACAGCGTCACCGGCGTGTGGTTGCGCACGCCGGCATCGGCGATCTGCTTGAGCACGCGCAGGAACGGCGTCGACAGAGTATCGAACCGGTCGGACAATTGAGTGTTGCCGCGATCCACGGCCATGACGAACTGGAACAGGTCGTTCGAACCGACCGAGACGAAATCGACCGCCTTCATCAACTCGTCGAGCTGGAACAGGAGCGACGGCACTTCCAGCATGGCGCCGAGCTTGAGGCTCGTCGGCAGGTGATGGGCGAAGCGCGACAGATGCCGCACCTCGCGGTCGATGATTTCGCGCGCCTGGGCGATCTCGCCAAGCTCGGTCACCATCGGCAGCATCAGCTTGAGCTCACGCCCGCCGGAGGCCTTCAACAAGGCGCGAATCTGGGTCCTGAGCAGACCCGGGCGATCGAGCGTCAGTCGGATCGCCCGCCAGCCGAGTGCTGGGTTCTCTTCCTGGATGGAACCCTTGAAGTAGGGCAGCACCTTGTCACCGCCGATATCGATGGTGCGGAAGGTGACCGGCTTGCCCCGCGCCGCGTCGAGCACGTCGCGATAGAGCTTTTCCTGGGCTTCGGCGCGCGGGAACGTCGATGCCACCATGAACTGCAATTCGGTGCGGAACAGGCCGATGCCGGCAGCCCCGGCCTCGGCCAGTTGCGGCAGGTCGACGGCGAGACCCGCATTCATCAAGAGATCGACCTGCACGCCGTCCTTGGTCACCGACGGCTTCTTGCGCAGTTCGCGGTAGACCTCCTGCCGCCGCGCGCGGAAACGGACCTTTTCGGCGTACGCGGCTTCCAGATCCGGCTGCGGACGCAGATGGATCGTGCCTTCCTCGCCGTCGACGATGATCGCATCGCCGTTTTCCGCCATGGAGACGGCGCCCTTCATCTGGCCGGCCACCGGAATGCCCATGGCGCGCGCCACGATGACGACGTGGCTGGTCGCCGCACCGTCCTCGAGAACCACCCCGCGCAGCTTGTCACGTGGGTAATCGAGCAGTTCGGCAGCGCCCATCGAGCGGGCGACGATGATGGCGTCCTTCGGCAGCGAAGCAGCGACATCCTCCGGGCCGCGGCCCATCAGCTGGCGCAACAGGCGGTTGGCGAGATCGTCGAAATCGCTCATCCGCTCGCGCAGATAGGGGTCGGTCATGTGCAGCATGCGCGCGCGCATGTCGCTCTGCACTTTTTCCACGGCTGCCTCGGCCGTCAGGCCGTTGCGGATCGCCTCTTCCAGCCTGCGAACCCAGCCGCGATCGTTGGCGAACATGCGATAGGCTTCCAGCACCTGGCGATGCTCGCCCTCGAAGGCAACGTCACGGCGCTCCAGCATGTCGTCGATGGAAAGCCTCAGCGAGCCGAGCGAAGTTTCAAGCCTGCGGACTTCTTCCTCGCTGTCCTCGTTGAACAGGTTGGTGACGACGATGCGCGGCTCGTGCAGCACGACATGGCCAAGGCCGACGCCATCGTTGAAGGACAGGCCGGTGAAGCTGACGGGGCGGCGCAGGTCGAGCTCGAGGCCAGGCCGGGTCAATCGCGCCAGATCGCCCGTGGCGATCATCTCGGCGATGACCATCGCCGTGGTTTCCAGCGCCTCGACCTCGTCGTCGCGGTAATGGCGCATCGTCTTGTTCTGGACCACGAGCACGCCCAGCGTGCGCCCTGCCCGCAGCACCGGCACGCCGAGGAAGGAATTGTAGATCTCTTCCCCGGTCTCCGGCAGGTAGGCGAAGGCCGGATGTTCCTGTGCGTTGGAAAGATTGAGCGGCCGGGCACTGGCGGCAATGGTGCCGACCAGACCTTGACCCAGCCGCAATTGCGCCAGGTGGACGGCATTCGGATTCAAGCCTTCGGTGGCATAGAGCTCGAGAACGGAATCGGCACGCAGCACATAGAGCGAGCAGACTTCGGCGACCATGTTGGAGGCGATGTCACGCACGATCCGGTCAAGCCGCTCCTGCGGCTCCAGCGGCTCTTGCATGAGCTCGCGGAGCCGTTTCAGCAAAACGCGCGGGCCACTGGCCGTATCACGCATCGCGGCTTCTTCTCCAATGGGTTTGGAGCCAGTGCAGCTTCCCTGCGCACCAGCACAAACGCAACAACTGACTCAAGTCCTGCTACTGCTTATCCAGACCGTAGACGGAATGCAAAGTGCGAACCGCAAGTTCGGTGTAAGGACCGTCAATCAGGATCGAAATCTTGATCTCGGAGGTCGTGATGGCACGAATATTGATCGACCGGTCAGCCAACGCCTTGAAAGCGGTGGCGGCGACGCCTGCGTGGCTGCGCATGCCGATGCCGATGACCGAGACCTTCGACATGCCGGCTTCCGACTGCACGACGTCATAGCCGATCGAGGCCTTCAGGCGCTCAAGCACGGCAAGCGCCTTGTCGACATCGCCGGAGGGCACGGTGAAGGTCATGTCGGTCAGCTTGCCGTCCTCGGAAATATTCTGGACGATCATGTCGACATTGATGTTGGCCTCGGCCAGAGGTCCGAAGATGCCGGCGGCGACGCCCGGGCGGTCGCCGACCCGGCGCAACGAAATCTGCGCTTCGTCCTTGGCGTAGGCAATTCCGGTGACGACCTGCTGTTCCACGATCTCTTCCTCGTCGCAAATGAGCGTTCCCGGAGGATTGAGCAAATCCCCCATTCCCGGCGCATCGGGATCGTCGAAGGACGACCGCACGAAAGTGCGCACCCTGTGCACCATGGCAAGCTCGACCGAACGCACCTGCAGAACCTTGGCGCCGAGCGAGGCCATTTCAAGCATTTCCTCGAACGAGATCTTGGCCAGCCGCCGCGCCTTGGGCTCGATGCGCGGATCGGTCGTGTAGACCCCGTCGACGTCGGTGTAGATATCGCAGCGATCGGCCTTCACCGCCGCCGCGATGGCGACCGCACTGGTGTCTGAGCCGCCGCGGCCGAGCGTGGCGATACGATTGTCCGGGCCGATGCCCTGGAAACCGGCGATGACAGCCACCTGCCCTTCGCCGAAGCGCTTGATCAGGAAAGCGCCGTCAATGTCGAGGATGCGGGCCGCGCCATGCGCGTTGTCGGTCTTGATCGGGATCTGCCAGCCCTGCCAGGAACGGGCATGCACGCCCATGTTCTGCAAGGTGATCGCCAGAAGCCCTGCCGTGACCTGTTCGCCGGACGCCACGACCGCGTCATATTCACGGGCGTCATGCATCGGCGAGGCTTCGCGCGTCCAGCCCACCAGTTCGTTGGTCTTGCCGGCCATGGCCGAAACCACCACCGCCACCTCATGGCCGGCGTCGACCTCGCGTTTGACGTGGCGCGCCACATTGCGGATGCGGGCGATGTCGGCGACGGAGGTTCCGCCGAATTTCATCACGATGCGCGCCATGGAAGCGAAATGCCTTTGACTGAATGCCGGACCCCAGCCCAAAAGCGGGATCCCGAAACAAGGGAAGGATACGTCGGGCTCACGCCAGCCGTAGAATGCGCGGCCTCCTTAGCCAAAACAGGAACCATCCGCAAGGACCGCGGGCCGCATCAGGCGTTGCCTACTCGCAGGGATCGCTTCACGCGCCCCTCGATGGGCTGTGGATAACGCGCTTTTGATGCACCATTGCCCTGGCATCTTCCGTCAATCGAGGCCGGTGGTTGAAAATTGCTGCCTTGACAATCGGCGCCCCACGACCGACTTCCTTGCGTTCGAGGAGACCAACCGATGCCAGAACCCCGCCGATCGACGATCGATGCCGGAGAAGTGGAACGCTTCTCGGCCCTTGCCGCCGAATGGTGGGATCCAAGCGGCAAATTCCGGCCGCTGCACAAGTTCAACCCGGTTCGGCTTTCCTATATCCGCGACCAGGTGGCCGAGCGTTTCGGCCGCGATCCACGCGCGGCCAGGCCGTTCGAGGGCCTGCGCATCCTGGATATCGGTTGCGGCGGCGGCCTGCTGTGTGAGCCGATGGCGCGGCTTGGCGCCGAAGTCGTCGGCGCCGACGCATCCGCCACCAACATCGAAGTGGCCAGGCTGCACGCCGCTGAGGCCGGCGTGACCGTCGATTATCGCGCCACCACAGCGGAGGATCTGGCCGACGCCGGCGAAAAATTCGACGTCATCCTCAACATGGAAGTCGTCGAGCATGTCGCCGACATCGACCTGTTCGTGGCCAAGTGCGGCGAGATGGTGCGGCCCGGCGGCATCATGTTCGTCGCCACCATCAACCGCACGCTGAAAGCGTTGGGCCTGGCCATCATCGGCGCCGAATATGTGCTGCGCTGGCTGCCGCGCGGCACGCACCAGTTCGGCAAGCTGGTGCGGCCGGAGGAACTCGAAAGGGCGCTTGGCGGCGCGGGTCTGACCATCATCGACCGCTCGGGCGTCACCTACAATCCGCTCGCCGACCGCTGGCATCGTTCGAAGGACATGGACGTCAACTACATGGTGCTGGCGGAGAAGGGTTCGGTCTGAACCCTTTCCTCACGCTTTCTGGCTTTTTGCGCCTTGGTGGTGATGAACACCCCTGCCGTGATGATCACCGCGCCCGCCCAGGTCAGCAGCTGATAGTGCTCGCCCAGGAAGATCGTGCCTGAAAACAGGCCGACCGCCGCCGCCACATAGCCGATCTGGCTGAGATAGACGGGGCCACCAACCGCCTGCAGCCGGAAGAAGAAGGCGAACATCGCCGAGGCCGACGCCACTTGGGCAACGACGACCAGCGGCACCGCGCCCAGTGCGCCGAGCGAGCCACCGCCCTGCAAGGCCAGGATGCCGATGAGGAGCATCGCCGCCGACGCCAGGTGGCTGCCGACGGCCAGTTCGATCGGGCCGGTGCCTTCAGGCCAGTCGACGGTGCGGTAGATGTTGCCGGCGGCAAGGCTGACCGGGATGAGCAGGCCCAGCGCCACCCAGAACAGATCGGCCGGCTGGCCGGCCTCGCCGCGCGTCACCGCTACCATGACCGCGCCGACGAAGCCTACGGCAATGCCGATGACGCCAAGCATGTTGGGCCGCCGGACGCCGAGCAGGATCGAGAACACCAGCGTGATCACCGGCGACAGCGTGAACATGATGCCGGTGTAGCCAGCGCCAAGATGCGGAATGGCCGAAAACATCAAGAGGTTGGGCGCGGCGTAGGACACCGCCGCGGTGGTGAAGAAGTAACGCAACTTGTGCGGGGTCAACCGAATGCGCTGCCCGCGCGCCAGCAGGGCGCCCAACAGCACGCCACCGGCGCCGAGCGAGATGACGAAGGCCCAGGCCATGGCGGAAACGCCGGCCGCCGTCGCCAGCTTGCCGAAGGGTAGCGTCAGGCCAAGCAGGCCACCGGTGACCACCAGAAGGCCGAGCGCCGAATCCCAGAGAAATTTCATCGGATGTCCAGTCGTCGATATGGCGCTTGGCCGCGTTGTATCTTATAGTAAGATAACGCAAAGATTCTTTACGTCAAGATATTTAACGGTGAGACAAATGGATCGCGCGGCAAAGGCAGTCGAACAGTGGAACAGGGAGCGTCCGGACCTCGATGTTTCTCCCATGACTGTGCTTGGGCGCCTGAATGAAGCCGCCTCGCTGATTGCGCGAGACCGGCTCGCTCCGCTGTTCGCCAGATTCGGCCTGCAATCAGGGGAATTCGATGTTCTGGCAACGCTGCGCCGGTCGGGAGCGCCATACGCGCTGACCCCGACAGCCCTCTACGAAGCAACGATGGTGACCTCGGGCGCCATGACCAATCGGCTCGACCGTCTGGAAAAGGCCGGATTGATCGCGCGCGGGCCACACCCCAACGACCGGCGCGGCATAGTCGTTCGACTGACGGAAAAGGGTCTCGCGCTGATCGACGAGGCGGTCACGGCGCACGTTGCCAACGAGCACCAAATCCTCGTCGGCCTGACCCAGGCCGAGCAGGAGACGCTCTCTCGTCTTCTCGAGAAGTTGATAGGAAGCGTGAACTAGAGGAATTCCAGGAAAAGTGTGAAGCGGTTGCCGTCCGGGCAGCCCAGATCAGTTCCGCTCGTCGGGAAAACTTGGGATCGGCATGAACTCGATGCCGTCCTCGGCCAGCCCCTTGGCCTCTTCCAGCGTCGCCTCGCCGTAGATGCCACGCGCATCGCTCTCGCCGAAATGGATCTTTCGTGCTTCCTCGGCGAACTTGTCGCCGACATAGTCAGCGTTTTCGCGCACCTTCTCAGCCATCGCCTTCAACTGCGCCAAGGCCTGCTTCTGCGCATCGCCCATGGCAAGCGCGATCTTTTCCTGCTTGCGCGCGGTCGAGACCGCCGGCGCCATCAGTGCCTTTTGCACCTTGTGCGAACCGCAGGCCGGGCAATCGACGAAGCCGCGCTTTTTCTGCGTGTCGAAGTCGTCATTGCTGCGAAACCAGCCTTCGAATTCGTGGTCGTGCTCGCAAATGAGAGAGAAGCGTATCAAGATGCAGCGCCTCGCAGCAATGGCGCGTCCGCCGACCCGGCATCCACCGTGAAATCGCGGGCGTTCTTGAGATTGGGGATTTTCTTGCGCGCGGCGGTCGACTGCGCCGGATCGATCTCGGCCACGATCACCCCCGGCGCATCACCAGCGACTTCCGCGATGATGCGGCCCCAGGGATCGACGATCAGCGAATGGCCATAGGTCTCGCGGCCATCCTCATGCAGGCCGCCCTGCGCGGCGGCAATCACATAGGCGCCGTTCTCGATGGCGCGCGCCCTCAGCAGCACATGCCAGTGCGCTTCGCCGGTCTGCCGCGTGAAGGCGGCGGGCACCGTAAGCATCTGCGCGCCGGCCAGCGCCTCGGCGCGGAACAGTTGCGGAAAGCGCAGATCGTAGCAGACGGCAAAGCCGAGCTTCACGCCGTTGATCTCACGGACCGCAGCGCGGGAGCCAGGCTCATAGGAAGCGGACTCGCGCCAGCTCTCGCCATTGTCGAGATCGACGTCGAACATGTGGATCTTGTCATAGGTGGCCAGCGTCGCGCCATCGGGGCCGAACAGGAACGCCCGATTGGCGATCTTGCCGTCGGCACGCAGGATGGCGGTCGAGCCGATATGCAGGAAGACGCCGAGTTCGCCCGCCAGCTTGCGCGCGGTCGAAACGATGACATCCTTGTCCTCGGAGACGGCGGCCTTCTTGTCTCGGGTCAGCGCTCCGGTCATTTCCGGCGTCTGAATGTAGGTCGCGCCCTCGCCCGCCGCCTGCCGCACCAACCGTTCCATATCCACCGCGTTGCGTTCGGGACTCTCGCCTGAACGCATCTGGATCGCAGCCGCCTTGAAAATACCCATCGTCACATCCTCAAATCGTCGAGCCATTGGCGAGCAGCGTGTCCAGCCGTCCCTCTGCTTCCAACTCGTGGAGATCATCGCAGCCGCCGACATGCTTGTCGCCAATGAATATCTGCGGAAAGGTCGAGCGACCATGAGCACGCGAGATCATTTCTTGGCGCAGCTCCGGTGAAAAGGACGCGTCGTGCTCGGTATAGGCGACACCCTTGCGCTCGAGCAGGCGCTTGGCGGCCGTGCAATAGCCGCACATCATGCGTGTATAGATGGTGACATCGACCATGATGAAGTTCCGCAGTCTCTTCCAGCTGAACGTCTGTTGCCGACTTATATAGTCGCGGACTCATCCGCCCGAAAGTCCCCTGGCAGCACACGCGCGAAGGTAAGGACGTCGACCGCGCCGGCGCCGCCCTTTTTCAATGCCTTGGTGGCGGCGCGAAGGGTGGCACCGGTTGTGTAGACATCGTCGATCAGCAGCACCCGGCGGCCGGCGATCTCGATCTCGGCTTCATTCGGCACTCGGAAGGCTGCGCGCACATTCTCCTCGCGGTCTTTTCTTTCCAGCCCCACCTGCTGGCGGGTTGGTTTTACACGCTGCATCGCGGACGGCACGAAGGCGACGCCGCTGAGTTGCGACACCGCCCTTGCCAGCTCCGCCGACTGATTGAACTTTCGCCTGAAAAACCGCCGCCAATGCAGCGGCACCGGCACGACCACATCGGCGTCGGCAATCAATTCGGCGCCGGCGCGCACCATCCAGCGCGCCATCCATGGCGCGAGATCCGTGCGGTCCTGGTATTTCAGTCCTTGCACCATCTGGCGGGCGACGCCGGAATAGGCAACGGCAGCCCGCGCCCTTTCGAAAGGTGGCGGGTCGGCGATCGCCTCGGCGGACAGGAACCCCTCGCCCATATGATGGGTGAAAGGCGTTCCCATCACCGGACACCATGGCCGCTCCAAGAGCCGCAGTTTCGGCCAGCAGCCGCCGCACAGCACACCAGGCTGCGAAACATGGCGGCGGCATCCGGCGCAGACCGGCGGAAACAATATCCGCGCCGGCCAGCCCAGTGCCTTCCGGGCAAGACTCCTGATCTCAATATGCTTGATCTCTGGCATCGGATCGGCCACGTGGTTGGTCCATCGCGCCACTTAACCACTATATCGAAGCGCGGACAAACAAGGACCTGCCCATTGCAGCCCATGCTCGATACCTCCCTTTGGCTGGCGCACAAGCGCCGGGCGCTGGCGCATCCGGTTGCCGGTGCGGATTTCCTCATGCAACGCTCGGCGGAAGACCTTGCGGATCGGCTTGGCGCCGTCGAGCGCAAGTTCGGCAAGGCGGCCGCGCTGTTTTGCCAGACGCAAGCCGTAGCCAACGTACTCGCCGGAAGCGGCAAGGTGGCGGATATCACGCGTGTTGAAGGCGACGCGGCATTGCTTGGCGACGCGAGGGGGCTGGTAGCACCGCTGGAAACAGTGCCGTTCGAGCCGGAAAGCCTCGACCTGGCCGTGTCGCTTCTGTCGCTGCAAGCGATGAACGACATCCCCGGCATGCTGATCCAGATCCGTCGCGCGCTGAAGCCCGATGGCCTTTTCCTCGGTGCCTTTGCCGGCGCCGGCACGCTTTCCGAATTGCGCGATAGCCTTCTGGCCGCGGAGACGGAACTCCATGGCGGCGCCAGCCCGCGCGTCCTGCCCTTCACCGACGTGCGCGACGCCGGCGCGCTCCTGCAACGCGCCGGCTTCGCCTTGCCGGTCGCCGACGTCGAGACGGTGACGGTTCGCTATGAAACGCTGTTTGATCTCATGGCTGATCTTCGGGCAATGGGCGAAACCAGCACGCTTGTCGATCGCAGCAGGCGGCCTGGGTCGCGAAAATTCTTTGCCCGCGCCGCCGAGATCTACGCCGAGCGGTTTTCGGACGCCGATGGTCGCATCAGGGCCAGTTTCTCGATCGTCTGGATGTCCGGTTGGGCGCCCGACGCCTCGCAGCAGAAGCCGCTGAAGCCAGGCTCCGCGACAGTGTCGCTGGCAAGGATATTGGAAGACCCTGGAGCATGACCCCGAAAGGTGGAATCCGGCTTTCGGAAAAGATCGTGCTCAAACAAAAAAGCTCTATTGGGCTCTGACCGCGTTCCGCTTGATCAGTGGGCGGCAAAAGCGTTTGCAAGCCGGCTGTTATTGTCGCTGAACAGCCACTGAACCGCGTTCATTGCCTGGCCGATGCCACCGACAATGACGAGCGACAACACGGCGACGATCAGGCCGTATTCGACAACCGTCGCACCCGTTTCGTCTTTCACAAATCGTTGCAGCAGTGTTTTCATCATCGTCGATCCCTCTTGTGGGGACCATAGCCCTGACCCGTTAAGAAAGGTTAACAGGACAATCTTAACAGGCTATGAAACGGGCCCATTCTCTAAAACATGTTAACTATGTCAGCAGTCGCCGCTGCTGGTGCCGTTGTCGCGGATCACGCAAACGGAACTGGGCAGCGGCTGCAGCACGCTCCTGCGCAGCGTGTAGATATCGCGGTGGCCGATAGAGCCGGTGGTCATCGTGTCGACGCCGCTGGCAAAGGCATCGCGCGTCGAACGCGTCTGGCTGTCGAGAAAAGGCGTCGCGATCAGGGCCAGCGCCACCGCCGCCGAGCCGAACAGCAGCGTGACGCGCAATATGCCCATGCCGGCATCGGCGGCGCGAAAACTGCGGTCTGGCCGGATCGAGTCCCAATCCCTGTCAAGGCTCATGCTGTCGCTCCCAGCGAGTCGGCGGTCCTTCAATTTTTCACGGCTAGATAAATCTTCCATTAACGCTCACCCGAAAGGCGGCCGGATCTTTTGCCGGCGTCAAGGCGCGTCTCAGAGAAGATCGATGAGGAACGGGATCAGTGGCGCGTCGGCCGGTGGCATGGGATAGTCGCGCATCTGCTTGGGCCGCACCCATTTCAGCGCCTGCCCTTCCCTGGGCTGCGCGATGCCGCGAAAACGGCGGCAGACGAACAGCGGCATCAGCAGATGGAAATCATCGTAGGAATGACTGGCAAAGGTGAGCGGCGCAAGGCACGGGATTTCGGTCTCGATGCCGATCTCCTCCTGCAACTCGCGGATGATGCACTGTTCCGGCGTCTCGCCGGGTTCAACCTTACCGCCAGGGAATTCCCACAGGCCAGCCAGTTGCTTGCCCTCGGGCCGCTGGGCAAGAAGGACACGCCCGTCGGTATCGACAAGCGCGCAGGCAGCCACAAGAAGCAGGCGCTTGCCGGCGATCTTCATATCACTCATGCCCAATTTCACTCAAGGACAGGCGGCCGGCGATAGTGATAGCGATAGACTTCATCGAAGCCGAGCGACCGATAGAGCGCCAGCGCGGGCGCATTATCCGCCTCGACCTGCAGCCAGGCTTCCCGCGCGCCGCGCAGCCGCGCCCATTTCAACGCCGACAGGATCAGGTGGCGGCCGTGGCCCTGGTTGCGCACCGACCTCTCGGTCGCCACCTCGAACAGTCCTGCGAGATCGCCGTCATGCACGCAGATCAGCGTGGCCAGCGGCTCTATGCCTTGCTCCAGGGCAAACAGCCCGGCTTCCGGCTGGATGGCGCCGATGATCTCGGACAGGCCAGGCCGCAACGACACATCCGACCCGCTGACCTTGAGGGCAGCGCCGATGAAGCGGCTGATGTCCTTGAGCGGTATCTGGTCCATCGCGGCGTCAAGCTGGGCGTCCGCCAGCGGCAACCGCATCACCAGCGATTCGGCGAAGCTGCTCCAGCCCTCTTTGTCGAGATGCCTGGAGAGATCCGGCCCGGACAGCGGCGAGACGCGGAAGGTCAGCGGCCTGCCATATGCTTCGAAGCGGCGGCTGGCGCGACCGATGCGCTCGGCAATGTGCTGGATATCGCCGGGGTCGAGCGGGTTGACCGAATTCAGCCGTTTGGCTGGATGACCGGCTGTCAACCGCACCACCCAGGTCCCGTCATAATGGACAGCGGCAGCCGGCCATGCGCGAAAGCCCGCCGCTTCGTAGCGGCGTACGATCGCGAGCACGCTTGCCGGATGTCTGGAAACCAATGCCATCAGCTCCGATAGTCACCATTGATGGTGACGTATTCCTTGGTGAGGTCACAGGTCCACACCGTCGCCTTGCCGCGGCCGATGCCGACATCGGCGCGAATGCGGATATCATCGCGCTTCATATAGGTCGATGTCACTTCCTCGGAATAGGCCGGATCGCGCTCGCCCTCATGCGCCAGACGGTTGTCGCCGAACCAGATCGACAGCCGGTCGCGGTCGGCCGGTTCGCCGGCCTTGCCAACGGCCATGACCACGCGTCCCCAATTGGCGTCCTCGCCGGCCACAGCCGTCTTGACCAGTGGCGAATTGGCGATCGACAGCGCGATGCGCTTGGCCGAGCGGGCGGACTTCGCGCCGGTGACAGTGACCTCGACCTGCTTGCGGGCACCCTCGCCGTCGCGCACCACTTGCAGCGCCAGCGATTTCAGCAGCTTGCCGAGCGCGCGGCGGAACGCGCCGAGCCGCGCATCCTTGGGATCGCTGATGGAAGGCGCGCCACGCCTGGCGGCCGCGCCCGTGGCAAAGATCAGCAGCGTGTCGCTGGTCGAGGTATCGCTGTCGACGGTCACCGCATTGAAGGTCTTGGCCGTGCCGCGAGACAAAAGGTCTTGCAGCACCGGCGCCGCTATCGGAGCGTCGGTGGCGATGAACGACAGCATCGTCGCCATGTCGGGGGCGATCATGCCCGCGCCCTTGGCGATGCCGTTGATGGTGACGTCGGTATCGCCGAGCTTGACCGTGGCGGTCGCTACCTTCGGATAGGTGTCGGTGGTCATGATCGCCTTGGCCGCCTCGGTCCAGAGGTCCGGCTTGCCATCCTTGACCAGGCCGGCCAGGAGATGGCTGAACTTGCTCGTGTCGAGCGGCTCGCCGATGACACCGGTGGAAGCAAGAAAGACCTCGCCCGCCGTGCAGCCGGCCGCCTTCGCCGCCGCTTCGCCCGTCATTGCCGTGGACTCGCGTCCCTTCCTGCCGGTGAAAGCATTGGCGTTGCCGGAATTGACGACGAGCACCCGCGCTCTGCCGGCGCCGAGGTTCTGCCGGCAGAAGTCGACTGGCGCCGACGGGCATTTCGACCTGGTGAACACGCCGGCGACGGCAGTGCCGGCATCAAAGACCATGGCGAGCAGATCGGTGCGGTTCTTGTACTTTATCCCTGCCTCGGCAGTGGCGATGCGCACGCCCTCTATGGCCGGCATTTTGGGATATTTCTTCGGCGCGAGCGGCGAAATCGATGTGGACATGGAGACCTCGGGCGGCAAAAAAACGCAAGGGAGAGGCCGGTTTGCCCGATACGACGCGTCGGCGCAAGGGCGTTTTCGTGGCTGTTGCAATGGCTAGGCCATGACGCCTATCGGCAATTCGTTCGCCGGGAAAGTTCCGGCATCACCGCCGAGCATGGCTTACAGAACGGCCCGGTTCGTTTCATCAAGAGTCCGTGTATTGTCGCAGATGAGATTCGTTGACGAGGACTCGCAATGGCTGACGACGCGGATCGGGGACGCAAATCGGTCGGCGCCCGACGCAATCCTGCCAGCGCCGCCGCCATTCTCGACGCTGCCGAGGCGGTGCTGGTCGAAGCGGGCTATTCCGGCTTCTCGATCGAAGCGGTGGCGCGGCGCGCACGCGCCGGAAAGCCGACCATCTATCGCTGGTGGTCGAGCAAGGCCGCGCTGCTGCTCGAAGTCTACCAACGCCAGAAACGCGTCGACATTCCAGATACCGGACGGCTGGAGGAAGATCTTGTGGGTTTCTTGATGAACCTGTTCTCGCACTGGCGCGAGACATCGTCGGGCAGCGTGTTCAGGTCGCTGATTGCCGAGGCACAGTCGGATGAAACCGCCGCCGCTGCCCTTGCCGGCTATGCCGGTGGACGCCGTGCCCATACCGGCCAGATCATCGAGCGTGCCAAGGCAAGAGGCGAGGTTGCCGCCGATATCGATGCCGCTGTGGTCGCCGACCTGGTGGCTTCCTATGCCTGGAGGCATCTCTTGACCAACCGGCTTGAGGAGCCTGAAGCGACGATACGCAAGATGGTCCGCTACCTCTTGCAAGGCATAACCGCGCCCGACAGGTAAAAACGCCGCCGGCGCAAAAAGGGCGCGGCAGCCCTTGGCCGCCGCGCCCTTTTCAAAAACCTTGCAGGCTTACTTGGCGCTTTCCAGCGTATCGACGGCCTTCTTCAGGTTCGCGTCGGGAATTTCCACCTTGGCTTCGGCGCGCAGCGACTTGACCAGCGCGAAATACTTGTCGCGGATGACCGCCTGCTTGGCCTGGTCCTTGACGTCGTCAAACGCCGGCGGCTGCTTGGCGCGCTTGTCCTCAACCTTGATGACGTGCCAGCCGAACTGCGACTGCACCGGTTGCTCGGTGTATTTTCCGACGTCCAGCGCGAAGACCGCCTTGTCGAATTCCGGCACCATCTGGCCAGGGCCGAACCAGCCGAGATCGCCGCCATTGGTCTTGCCGCTCGGATCGCTGGTGTGCTCATTGGCGAGTTTCTGGAAATCGGCGCCGCCGTCGAGCTGCTTGATGATGGCGTCGGCCTCTTCCTTCGTCTTCACGAGGATGTGACGGGCATGCACTTCGTTGGCGGGCGGCGTGTTGGCGATTTCCTGGTCGTAGCGGGCGCGAACCTCTGCATCCGTGACCTTGTCGACGACACCCTTCTCGACCATCTCGCCATGCAGGGCGCGCTGCTGCAGGAAGGCCATGCGGCGCTGGAAGTCGGGATCCTTGTCGAGGCCGGTGGTGACAGCCTGGGCAGCCATGACGCGGATTTCGATGGCTGCCGAAAGTGCGGCGGCGCGGCGCTGCTCGGGCGGAAGCTGCGCGAACTGCTGCGACAGCTCGCCTTCGGCAAGCACAAGGTCCGCCTCGGTGAGCGGCTGGCCGTTGATCGTGGCGACCACGGTGTTCGGGTCGACCGGTGCGGCGGCCGGCGCCGTGGCGTCCGGTTGGGCGGGAGCGGCTTCCTGCGCCATCAGCGGCGACAGCGAAAAAGCCGACAGCCCGAATGCCAGACCAAGGCTGGCAAGCGACGCGCGGCGGAACAATAGGGACATGAAGATGACTCCGGTGGGGGATTGTTGAGGAGGAATGGTTCCAGATCAGCCAGATTATGGCGGAATTTGGCGCGCACGGCAGGACGAGCGCGGCGTTGACATCAGTTCAGCCCCCTCTTATCTGTCCAACGACTTTGCGTCCAGAACCGTTTTCCGGGCGCTTTTTGTGTTTGCCCGTGTTCAGGCGGTGCGTTCACGCGGATTTGACGGGACCAGCCGGTACTCGTCTTGATGATACGAATGCTATCGAAAGGACCATTGGATGGTCAGTCTCGGCGGTCTCGCCCGTAAGGTTTTCGGTTCCTCCAACGACCGTCGGGTCAAGTCGACCCGGCCTCGTGTCGAGGCGATCAACGCCATGGAAAACGAGATGCGCGCGCTCTCCGACGCCGACCTCGTCGCCAGGACCGCGAAATTCCGCCAGGACATCGCCAACGGCGCCACTCTGGACGATCTGCTGGTGCCGGCATTCGCCACCGCGCGCGAGGCGGCCCGCCGAGTGCTCGGCATGCGCCCCTTCGACGTGCAGTTGATCGGCGGCATGGTCCTGCATAATGGCGGCATCGCCGAGATGCGCACCGGCGAGGGCAAGACCCTGGTCGCGACCCTGCCCGTCTATCTCAACGCGCTTGCCGGCAAAGGCGTCCACGTCGTCACCGTCAACGACTATCTCGCCACGCGCGACGCCGAATGGATGGGCCGCGTCTATAAGTTCCTGGGCCTCTCGGTCGGCGTCATCGTCCACGGCCTTACGGATGAGGAGCGCAGCATCGCCTACGCCGCCGATGTGACCTACGCCACCAACAACGAGCTTGGCTTCGATTATCTGCGCGACAACATGAAATACGAGCGCGCCCAGATGGTGCAGCGCGGTCACAATTACGCGATCGTCGACGAAGTCGACTCCATCCTCGTCGATGAAGCCCGCACGCCTCTGATCATTTCCGGTCCGCTCGAGGACCGTTCGGAAATGTACAACACCATCGATACCTTCATCATCCAGCTGCAGCCGCAGGATTACGAGATCGACGAGAAGCAGAAGACCTCGATCTTCACCGAGGAAGGCACCGAGAAGCTGGAGAACCTCCTGCGCGACGCCGACCTGCTCAAGGGCGAGTCGCTCTATGACGTCGAGAACGTCGCCATCGTCCACCACGTCAACAACGCGCTGAAGGCGCACCGGCTGTTCCAGAAGGACAAGGACTACATCGTCCGCAACGGCGAGATCGTCATCATCGACGAGTTCACCGGCCGCATGATGCCGGGCCGCCGCTATTCGGAAGGCCTGCACCAGGCGCTGGAAGCCAAGGAGCATGTGGCGATCCAGCCTGAGAACCAGACGCTGGCGTCCGTCACCTTCCAGAACTATTTCCGCCTCTACAAGAAGCTGGCCGGCATGACCGGCACGGCGCTGACCGAGGCCGAGGAGTTCGGCAACATCTACAATCTCGACGTCACCGAGATCCCCACCAACCTGCCGGTCATCCGCAAGGACGAGGACGACGAGGTCTACCGGACGGTCGAGGAGAAATACAAGGCGATCATCAAGGAGATCCGCGAAGCCAGCGCCAAGGGCCAGCCGACGCTGGTCGGCACGACCTCGATCGAGAAATCCGAGCAGCTGGCCGAGCGCCTGCGCAAGGACGGCTTCAAGAACTTCGAAGTGCTGAACGCCCGCCACCATGAGCGCGAGGCGGCGATCGTCGCCCAGGCCGGCAAGCCCGGCGCCATCACTATCGCCACCAATATGGCCGGCCGCGGCACCGACATCCAGCTCGGCGGCAATGCCGAGATGCGCATAGCCGACGAGCTTGGCGACATGCCTGAAGGCCCCGAGCGCGAGGCCAGGGAAAAGGAAATCCGCGAGGACATCGCCCGCCTGAAGGAAAAGGCACTCGCCGCCGGCGGCCTCTACGTGCTCGCCACCGAGCGCCACGAGAGCCGGCGCATCGACAACCAGCTGCGCGGCCGTTCCGGCCGCCAGGGCGACCCCGGCCGCTCGAAATTCTTCCTGTCGCTACAGGACGATCTGATGCGCATCTTCGGCTCCGAGCGCATGGACGGCATGCTGCAGAAGCTCGGCCTCAAGGAAGACGAGGCGATCATCCACCCCTGGATCAACAAGGCGCTGGAAAAGGCGCAGATGAAGGTCGAGGCGCGCAATTTCGACATCCGCAAGAACCTTTTGAAATATGACGACGTGTCGAATGACCAGCGCAAGGTGGTGTTCGAGCAGCGCATCGAACTGATGGACGGCGAAGGCCTCGCCGAGACCATCACCGAGATGCGCGAGGGCGTCATCGACGAGATCGTCGCCAAGGCCATCCCTGAGAATGCCTATGCAGAGCAGTGGAACGCCGCCGGCCTCAAGGCCGATGTGGCCGAGTTCCTCAACCTCGATTTGCCGATCGAGGATTGGGTCAAGGAAGAAGGTATCGCCGAGGACGACATCCGCGAGCGCATCTCGCAGGCCGCCGAGGTCGCCGCCAGGGAGCGCTCCGAGCGCTTCGGCCCAGAGGTGATGACCTATGTCGAGCGCTCGGTGGTCTTGCAATCACTTGACCATTTGTGGCGCGAGCACATCGTCAATCTCGACCATCTGCGCTCTGTCGTCGGCTTCCGCGGCTACGCCCAGCGCGATCCGCTGCAGGAATACAAGAGCGAGGCGTTCGAGCTGTTCCAGGCGATGCTGGGCAATCTGCGCCAGGCGGTCACCGCGCAGCTGATGCGCGTCGAACTGGTCCGCCAGGCCGCCGAGGCCCCGCCACCCCAGGCGCCCGACATGTTCGGCACGCATATCGACGGCACCACCGGGGAGAACGATTTCGAGGGCGGCGAGACAGCACTTCTTGTCCGCCCGGAAACGGCCGCCATCGTCGCTCCCGAGGATCGCGACCCGAACAACCCGGCGACCTGGGGCAAGATCGGCCGCAACGAGGCCTGCCCCTGCGGCTCCGGCAAGAAGTACAAGCACTGTCATGGAGCGTTTGCTTAAGACGCCAGGCGGGAGAAATGTCCAAGAAAATAGCCGACGCGATCAGCAGGAATCGCGTCGTCGGACGTCTCAAGTTTGTAAGGGACAGGCTTTTCTACCGATATTTTCGCGCGCAGGGCGCGACGAGAGCGCGTGAGTTCGCGAAGACATTGCGCTCATCGGGCTCAAGCCGGCTTTGCTTCACCATCGCCTTCAACACGCCCTGGGTGATCGACGCGCTGACCAAGGCATGGCAGGTCCACCCGACGGGAATGCTTCTCGTCGTGATCGACAATTCGTCGAACGAGGCGGCCCGAAAGTCGATAGAAGACATCTGTCGAGAGCGTGGAGTGCCTTACTTCAGCCTGCCCCGCAATCGCGAACGCCATTGGTCCCGTTCTCACGGGACGGCTGTGAACTGGGTCTTCGACAACATCGTGAGACACGTCCGGCCGGAATTGTTCGGCTTCATCGACCACGACTGTTTTCCCATCGCGCCTTTCGACATGCCCGCGCGCATGAAAGGAAAGAAGGTGTTCGGCCTGAAGTTCGGGCCCACGGAAAATTTCCGCTACAAGGCGAACAGGAATGATCGCCAATGGTGCCTCTGGGGAGGGTTCTGCTTCTTCCGGTTCTCCGCTGTCGAGAATGTCGCCATGGACTTCACGCCCCGGATGGAGCTCGGGCTCGATACAGGTGGCGGAAACTGGTTGCCGCTCTACTCGCATCTCACGGAGAAGGATGTCGCGACCGTCGAGATGACTTTCATGCCCGTCACCTTCGGCGGCGCGACGGGCGAACATGAGCTGTTCGACGGAGCCATGTTCCATGTCGGCGGATCATCCTACGCGCAACTCACCAATACGCGGCATCATCGCGGAGCGGAGCACCGCCAGCTTTTGAGCGATTACATCTGGGACAAATATCTGGGCGGGGTCGATGGGCGGCTTGTGGGTACGCCGTAAGGCCTCTCGAAACCCTCCTGGCCTCGGCGGGCCGACCCACCGTCATCGCCTTGCCCTTCGGGCGCTCAACCCTTCGAAAGGTCGGGCAGACCTTTTGATCCGCCCGAATGTGGGCCGACTCCTCACCCAACCGTTTCTTAATGTGTTTTCGGTAGACCCAAGAGCTGGAAAGAAGCGGAAAACGGAGACGAGTGGGTGCGCTTTTCCGCGGCAACGACAGCCGGGCGGTTTTTGCCGCAGCGTTTCGCGCTGCGCGTAAGTCCGCTGCTTGGGCGCATCGATGCCGTGCTGTTCACCGCCGACGAGCGCGGCGAAGCCGGCCGCATGTCGCTGATCGCATTTTCCATCCGCATCATCAGCGCCGTCATCGCCTTCGTCAGCCAGGTGCTGATGGCGCGCTGGATAGGGTCGTTCGAATACGGCATCTTCGTCCTGGTCTGGGTGACGATGGTCATTGTCGGCAACCTTGCCTGCCTGGGCTTCCACACCTCCGTCATCCGCTTCATTCCCGAATACCGCGAGCGCGGCCTCATGGACGAGCTGCGAGGCATCGTGGTCGCCAGCAGGCAGTTCGTGCTGGTGGCCTCGACCGCGATCGCGGGCCTGGGCGCGCTCGGGGTCTGGCTGTTTTCGCCATGGCTCGAAAGCTACTATGTCGTCCCGTTCATCCTTGGCGTCATCTGCTTGCCGATGATCGCGCTGTCGGATCTGTTACAGGGCCAGGCGAGGGCGAACAGCTGGGCGCTGTTTGCATTGTCGCCGACCTATCTCGTTCGGCCGGTGCTGATCCTCGCATTCATGGCGCTGATGCTGCTCGCGGGCTATGCGCCAAACGCCAGGACCGCGATCTTCGCTTCGATCGCCGCCACCTATGTCACCACGCTCGGTCAACTCATCGGCGTCACCACGCGCATGGAAAGGCTGATTCCGGCCGGGCCGATGAAGGTGCATTTCGCCCAATGGTTCATCGTGTCGCTGCCGATTTTCCTGGTCGAAAGTTTCTTTTTTCTCCTCACCAACGCCGACGTATTGATGGTCGGCGCCTATATGGATCCCAACGACGTTGCCGTCTATTTCGCCACGGTCAAGACGCTGGCGCTGGTCCATTTCGTCTACTTTTCGGTCAAGGCCGGCGTCGCCCAGCGCTATGCGCAGTTCACCCATGGCGAACCCGAGAAGCTCGCTGCCTTTGCCCGCGAGACGGTGTCGTGGACCTTCTGGCCCTCGCTTGCCATGGCACTGCTGGTGCTGGCGCTGGGCGAGCCGATGCTGACGCTGTTCGGCCCCGAATTCGCCACCGGCTATCCGCTTCTGTACCTGCTGGTCTTCGGCGTCGTCGCCCGCGCCGCCGTCGGCCCTTGCGAAAGCCTGCTCACCATGAGCGGCAACCAGAACATCTGCGCCGCGGTCTACGCCATGACGCTCGCCTTCAACATCGGCCTCAACGTGGTGCTGATCCCGCATTTCGGCCTGTGGGGGGCGGCGATGGCCACCGCCTTCGCGATGATGTTCGAGGCCAGCGCCCTGTCTTTCACCGTGTGGCGCAAACTCGGCATCGTCATGCTCATCTTCGTGCCCGCCAGGAGAGACGCTTAATGGTGGCCATCCCATTGCTCGAGGAAACCAGTGGCGGCTCGGCCGGCGCGATGGTATCCGGCCTCGCGGGCCTCGTCCGCGAGGCCGATCCGGCGCATATCGAAATCCTAGCCAGCAACCGGCCCGAACGGAAGCTGGCTGTCTATCCGGCATCCGCCGGCTTCGACCTGGTCGAGGAACTCGATTATCTGTGCGCCCGCACGGTCGAGCCCAACGTCTTCTTCAACCCGCGCTTCCTCGCCCCTGCCATGCCGCGGCTGGAAGACCGCGAAGTGCGGCTGGCTGTCATTCGTGACGGCGATGAATACCGCAACCGGCTGCGCCTGCTGGTGCCGTTCTCCGTCGAACGGCCGGCAATACCGCTCGGCGTCCCTGTCATGCGCACATGGTCGAGCCCGTTTGGTCCGCTCGGCACCCCGCTTGTCGATCGTGACGACCCCGTCGGGGTCGTCGAGGATTTCTTCTCCATGCTGTCCAGGCCGCATCTCAAGCTGCCGAAAGTGTTCGTGCTGCCGGATGTGCGGCTCGACGGCCCGGTGGCAAGCCTGCTCGCCACCGTGGCCGAGACCCGGGGCCTGACGATGATCACCACCGGCAAGGCCGAACGCCCGGTGCTGGAAAGTGAACTCGACGGCGAGGACTATCTGAAAGCCTCGTTGCGTTCACACCACTATCGCGAGTTCCGCCGGCTGAAGCGACGTCTTGCCGATCTCGGTCCGCTGGAGCATGTCGTAGCGCGCGGCCCCGACGAGATCCGCCACGCCATCGAAAGCTTCCTGACGCTGGAGGCGGCCGGATGGAAAGGCCGCGAGCGCACCGCCATGGCGATCGACCGCTACCGTGCCGCCTTCGCCCGTGAGGCCGTGCATCGGCTGGCTGAACACGATATGTGCCGCATCCATTCGCTGGCGCTCAATGGCCGCACCGTCGCCTGCCTGATCGTCTTCGTCGAGGCCGGCGTCGCCTACACCTGGAAGACCGCCTATGACGAGACGCTATCCGCCTATTCGCCGGGAACGCTCCTGATGATCGAGGTGACCCGGCAGCATCTCGACGATCCCAACATCGACATGACCGACTCCTGCGCCGTGCCCGATCACCCGGTGATGAGCCGGCTATGGATGGAGCGCAAGCCGATGGGCACGCTCGTCATCGGGCTGACGCCGGACGCTGACCGCCCTGCCCGGCAGGCAGCGTCACAGCTTCACCTCTACCGCGAGACCCGCAACATGGCGCGCCTGCTGCGCAACCGGATGCGGAGTTTGTTGGGTAGGCGGTAGGACGCGTATGCCCGGTCTCAAGCCGAAAGCGCGAGTAAGGCAAGCCCCGGCCGCCGCCGACCATGGAGGCGTCGGGTCGATGACTGGCCCTGGGCGTCGGCGGAGACCGACGCCCAGGTCGACACGCGATTGGCATAGGCCTGCCTGGCAACCGTCAGTTCGACATTGCCGAGGAACAGGCGCAGCGGCGGCTCCGGCGCGTCCACGACCGCGAGGATTGCCTGTGCGGTCGCTGATGGATACTCCAGCTTCTGGCCAGCGCTTCTGGCCTTCATCCTGTCGCGCAGCCCGTCATACTCGGCCATTGGCGCGGCACGCCTAGCCGAAGAACCGCGTCACCTTGATACCGAACGTATCGACTTCCGACGCCAGGGGTTCTGTCAGGCCCTCGATCACCCATTTCGTGGCGTTGTAGACGCCAGCCGCCGGGAACGTGATGATGCCAGCGATGCTCGAGGTTGAAGGAAGCAGGGCAGAACCGCGCAAAAAAGCAAATAAAATCAAAACCTGGAAAATAAGTGGTGCCCCTAGCCGGGATCGAACCAGCACTCCTTGCGGAACTCGATTTTGAGAGACCGGATATGCCCTATCCTTTGTGTATCCGGCAGTATCCGTTTTCCCGATAACCGATTGTCAGCACTAGCTTTTTTTGGTTCTCAGATCACACATACCTAGCCGGACGTACGCCATGGTTGGCTTTCTAGGTGCACCTATGTTGCACCTGAAATCCGACCTCAACGGAGGTTAGGAATGCCCAAAATCAAACTCACCAAGACCGCTGTAGACGCCGCAACGCCGCAGGAGCGCGATTACGAACTCCGGGATACGACGATACCCGGGTTCCTTGTCAAGGTCACGCCAACCGGCCGCAAGATTTTCATGGTCGCCTATGTCGCCCACAACGGCCAGCGCCGAAAGCCCGCTATCGGCCGTTTCGGTGAGATCACCGTCGAGCAGGCCCGCGGGATCGCCCAGGACTGGTTGGCCGAGGTTCGGCGAGGCGTCGATCCCAGCGCTGAGCGGGCGACAGCCCGGCAGGCGCCCACGGTCAAGGAACTCTTCGACCGCTTCATCACCGACTACTCGGAGAGCCGCAACAAGCCGTCCACCGTCCATTCGAACCGCGGCTACGGCAAGCGCTACATCATTCCGGTGCTCGGCCAACTGAAGGTGCCCGACGTCACCCGCGCCGACATCTCCAACCTGATGAAGAAGATGTCGAAGAAACCGACCAACGCGAACCGCGTCCTCGCGGCCGTGCGGAAGATGTTCAACATGGCCGAGGTCTGGGGCATGCGCCCCGACGGGTCGAATCCCTGCCGCCACGTCCCGAAGTACCCGGAACGCGGAAAGACCCGGTTGATCACCGACAGCGAGATGAAGAAGCTATTCGCGTACCTAGCGCGCGCCGAGGCGGAGGGGCTTGAGCATCCCTTCATCCTCCTCGCGATCCGGCTCCAGTTCGAATTCGCTGCGCGGATGTCCGAGATCCTCCAGCTCGAATGGTCGTGGATCGATTACGATAATCGACGCGTCGTCTGGCCGGACAGCAAGACCGGTGGCATGTCCAAACCAATGAGCGCCGAGGCGCAGCGGCTCTTCGAGACCGCGCCGCTCCTTGAGGAATCGCCGTTCGTCTGCCCGTCCGTCTTCGACCCCAACCTTCCGATGTCGAAGCACACGTATTACCAGGGCTGGCGGCGCATCCTTAAGCGCGCCGGGCTCCCGCATATCGGAACGCATGGCATCCGGCATCGCTCGGCGACCGACATCGCCAACTCCGGCATCCCCGTGAAGGTTGGCATGGCGCTCACGGCCCACAAGACGGTGACCATGTTCATGAAGTACGTGCACACCGAGGACGACCCGGTCCGAGCTGCGGCGGAAGCGGTGAACCAGCGGCGGCAAGCGTTGCTTGGTGGTCACGGGGCAAGCCTGCTTCCCGCCGCTATGACGGCAACGGTTGTGGAAGTGCCTTCGGTTGCGCCGGACGTCGAGGCTATTGAACCGGTGCTGACTGCGACCGGCAAGCCCCTCGGCTACGAGGACGGCCAATATGGGTCCCGCACCAAGCTCGGAAACTATCGGCCGTTCCGCCATCGCTCCGGCGAGAACCGCACCGTCCCTCTTGGCACCAAGCGCGATAAGGCAAAGGAGGTGAGCCATGGGTAGCTGCTTGCGCCTGACACATGCGCGTCAACCGTTTACCGCCGAGATCGGGTATGATACCCGTTCCCCCCGATCGAGATCGGGTATAAGACCCGATCTTCTAGGGATGATGATGCGGTTCGTTACGACGCCCGATGCGACCCAGCTTACGGGACTCTCGACGGCGACGCTGCGAGAGTGGACGAGCCGCCGGGCCTTAATCCCTGCGGATGTCCCGCCAAAGGGCAAGGGTTCGCCCGCAGGATTCACATGGCAGACAGTCCTTCTTCTTCGAGTCGCCGTCACACTTCGGGACCGCTTCCATCTTGAGCTTCAGCCGCACCGCACGTTGTTCGCAAGCCTCAAGACTGGTCTCCGGCGTACTTCCTTCATCGCGCTATGGGGCAAGACATTGGCTCTGCAGGGCGGGGATGATTGGACTTTAGTGGATGAAGCCGAGACGCTCCAGCTGAACAATGATGCGGTGATCATACGTCTGCAAACGCATCTTGAGGCCTTGTCGGTCGGCTTCGCTCTCCCCCGTCCGGGGCCGTCGTCCGGGCAGTTGGAACTCTTCCCCGCACGCTCGATCGAGCAATCGGCTAATGCGCCGGTCGTTCCGGCTGCTCGCAAGCGACAGGGTGATCCCATTGCGACCATTCGCCGGAGGTCCGCTTGACGAGCGCAGCTTTCAAGCAGGCGTTGGAAGCGACCGGATACATCGGCTCCAACGGTCGGCCGGCTCCCGGCCTCGTGTCGGCCGACGATCCTCGCGCCGCCAGGATGCGCGCGGTGTTCTCCGACGACCGCGTCGGGCTGAACGCCGACGCTGTCTTCTCGGCGCAGAACGCACCAGCCAGCATCTTCAAGGACGCCGGCGATGCGGAGCCCAGCGAAGCAGACCTCCGCCATTGGCAAGAGGCAGCTTGGAACGTTGGCGTCGCGCCGCTTCTTTGGATTGTCACGCCCACGGACGTTCGGCTTTACGATTGCTATGAGTCTCCGGGGCAGACCGACGCGCAACCAGATCAGGCGCCGCGACCGCTCGACAGCTTCGTTCTCGATTCTCTGGATCGGCTGCGTGCCCTCGACGCACAGTGCGGCCGCATCGCCACCGAGACCGGCGCATTTTGGTCGAGCGCCATCGGCTCCAAAATCAACCGTCGCCATCGCGTCGATCGCGAACTGCTTGCCGAGATCAGCGCGCTGGAGGATCGCCTCACCGTGCTCGGCGAGCCTCAAACCGACCACGCTTCGGCTCATGCTCGCGACATCGCGCAGCGATTCATCGGGCGCTGCATCTTCACTTGGTATCTCTTGGATCGCGGGATTGCTCAGCCGTTCCTGCCATCCAGCGTGCCTGCCGATCTCAGCGCCATGTTCGCTACGCCGGCCAACGCTTTCGCCTTGTTCGACTGGCTGCGCACGACGTTCAATGGGGACTTGTTTCCGATGGACGATCCCGGCGCCGAACGCGAGCAGCTAACACCACAACACCTGGAGCTCATCCGCGATTTCGTCGAAGGTCGCAGCCTCATCCCCGAGCGTCACGGTCAAGGGAGGCTGTTTCGGTTCCGCTTCAACGCGATCCCAGTTGATCTGGTCAGCTCGATCTATCAGCAGTTCGCCCGTACGAGCGCGGCCGATGAAGCACGCTCTCAGGGTCTCCACTATACGCCGGTCGAGCTCGTGCACCTTACGCTCGACCCTGTTTTTGAGGGGTTGGCGGCAGATGCGCGGGTCGTTGATCCGGCCTGTGGTTCGGGCGCGTTTCTAGTCGAGGCTTTCCGCCGCCTTGTGTGGCGCGCATCCGGGAGCAAACCGGCAGGTCGGCAGCTCGTGCGCCACATCCTCTACAATCAGCTCTTCGGAATCGACATCAATCGCGCCGCCCTCGGCATCGCGGCGTTCAGTCTCTACCTTGCGGCTCTTGAACTGGATGAAGAGCCCGTCACACACATCGGCGATCTCAAGTTCGATCACCTGATCGACACGACGCTGTTCGAGGCCGACTCGCTGGGCGGTGATCTTCCGGCCCAGATCACCAGCCAGACTTTCGACGCCGTCGTAGGCAATCCTCCTTGGACGTTCGTCACTAAGGACGGCGGCGCGCAAAAGCGGCGTGAGTCCGATGCGGCAACGCTGCGCCCTCGACGGAGCCCGGATCAAGCGTTCTTGGCACTAGGCGCGGATCTGGCTGGCGAAACCGGTCGCGTCGGAATGGTGATGAAAGCCACTCCGTTCTTCTCGAAAGACATCCACGCTGTCGCGGCGCGGACCCATCTCCTTGAGCGTTTGTCTCCTGTCGCGCTCATTAATCTTTCTTACCTCCGCCGCGAAGATCTGTTTCCCGACGCCGTCGGTCCCGCGCTCCTTTTTTTCGCCCGGTGCGCGCTAGGGCCAGAAGCAGACCGGCTCCTTGTTGGTTCGATCCCTTGGACGCCGGACTTTCGGCGCACCGGCGTTTTCCATCTCGGACCTGGAGAAATCCGCTCCGTTCCTTTGAAAAGAGTGCTCGCGACACCGCCCTTTCTGAAGGCGGCGACGTTTGGAACGGTGCGTGATGGCTGGCTCATCGAGCGGCTCGAACGCGAATTTCCGACGCTTGACGAGGCGCTGACAAAGCTTGGAATCGAACGACGGGTAAATCGCGGACAGGGTTTCAAAGTTCAAGGACGCGAACAGACCGCGAGCCCCGAAGACTACGCCGATCTCGCGGTCGTCACGCCTGACAATTTCACACCTTTCCGCTTGGACGCGAGCAAGCTCGACGAATTCACACACAAGACGCTTCATCGGATTCGAAGTCGGTCGATCTTTCGTGGACCGCTGCTCTTGTGCTCGAAGGTGGGATCGGATGCCGGCGCGCAGCGGGGACGGTACAGCGCAGCCGTGAGCCGGGATGACGTGCTTTATACGCAGGGCTACTTTGGCGTTTCGTTCGCTGACGCAGACCCGCGTCTTGCGTATCTGCTTTCGGGGATTCTGAATTCCAGCCTCACCGCCTTCCAGTTTGCGCTCGGCGGACCGACGTGGGGTCTCGAACGACCGACGGTTGAACCGCACGACCTGTTGTCGTTGCGGATCCCATTCCTTGGCGAGGGTGATCCAACCGCCATCGACGCGGTCATAAAGGCTGAGAAGCAGGCAGCTAACGCGCCCGCCAATGCGTCCTCCCTAAGTCAGCTCGACGACGCCGTTTTCGAGCTCTACGCACTTGAGCCAGACGAGCAGACTCTGGCTCGAGAAAGCGTCTCTCGCGCGCGCTATCTGATCTTCGAGAACCGAAGCGAACGCATTGGCTTGGTCGCGCCACCGGATGCACAGAGCCTACGTGGCTATGCCGGCCAGGTAACGCGAACCGTTGACGCGTACCTGAGAGCGCGTGGCGCGCGCCATCTCGAAGCCGTTATTTATCCTGTGCGGCTGAGCAAGGGCGACCTCGCGGCCGGCATTCCAGGAATCACTGCGGTCAGATTTGTCATGGCCCCTGGTGGCCCCGGGGAAGAACCGGTGGTTCGCGAGGGCGACCCGGCGGAGCTTCAGGCTCTCTCAGCGCTCCTCCGCGGTCAGCTCGAGGCGGACATCCCGCCATATCTCAACGAACGCAGGCAGATGCGGCTGTACGGCAACGAGGATCTGTTCATCTTAAAGCCGACCGAAATCCGCTACTGGACACGCACAGCCGGGCTGAACGACGCCGACATCATCCTCGCCGATCACTGGCTACGGAGGCGGGATGTCGTTGCTCACGCCTGACGTCCCCTTCGGCCTCCCCGCCTTCGCCCTGTCCGACGATCAGATCGCAACTGTCGTCGATCTGGTGTGTCGAGGCTGTGACGCGGCGCGGTCCGACGTCACGCCCGGTATGCTTGAGGTTCCGACCACGATCGTCGTTCGTAAGGCCATGCGGCGGGTCAAGAAGACCCTCGGTCTCACGAATCTGCAAGTTCGTGGGGAAGTCGAGCTCGAAGACATGGCGACCAGCGACCCTGCCCTTCTCGGGCGGATCGACATCACCCTGCAGTTCTTGCACCAGTTCGGCGACGAGGACGCCTATGTGGCGGTCGAGTGCAAACGCGTGCGAGCCGGCGACTCAGCCCTGAACGGGAGTTACGTGGCGAAGGGCGTCGATCGGTTCGTCACCAGCCAGTACGCTACCGGCCATGATTGGGGGTTTATGCTTGGCTATGTATTGGCCTTGCCGGCAGCGGATGTGGTCGATGCCATCGATGCCCGTATCCGCAAGACGTATGGGGAAGCCGCCGGCTTGACGCCGGAGACCACGCACGCACTTTCTTTAGCCGTGCTTCAAGGCGCGCTTTCGCAGAGCAGCAGTCACACGATCCGCCTGAAGCATATCTTCGTCGACATGCTACCGGCCGCGCCGGTCAGCTCTGTCTAGGCGGAAATCGCGTCTATCGGTAAGCTGGGCTTCAATGCGCTCGGGCCGAGGCCGAATCAGAGACATAGCCATATCGCCAAAGGCGAAATGCAATCGTGCGCCGCCCCGAAACGTTAATTCGTCTTGGGTTTGAACGCACCGAAGGGTTTCATGTAGCCATCCCGGATCATCGGCGGCTTCAGCTTGGCTTTGACCAGCGCGGCCTCACACTGCTCACGCAGAGCATCTGAACCTCCACCAGCGCCCACCAGTTCGACAAGCACACCGCGCAACGCGCTCACGACTTTGGTGACCTCAGCCAGCCGAAACGCGAAGCTGCCGACAGGAGTGGCCTTCTCGTCGGCCACCGCCTCAGGCAAGGCGGACACCCGGACCGCCTCTCGCCCTGCGTAGGCCTGCTTGAACCAATGCTCGGCCTCGAGAAGCTGGGCGTGATCCTTCTTGTAAAGCGGGTTGCTCTCGTCCTTCTCGCTCTTCGCCTCGATTACGAAATCGAACGCCGCCTCGGTCCGCCACAGGACGTCGGGGCCCACTCCATGGACCTTCTCGGGTCGCTCAGCATCAAACCCTAGATAGGCACCAAGATTGGCCAGAGCCTCCTCGTACCTTGACGCAGACGCTTCGGGCACGAGGTCGCTCATAGCCTCATCAAAATCTGCCAGGATCGCGCCACGCTGGTCGTACTCGCGCAACCGCCTGATGATCGCGGACGATTGTTTGCCCGGTGCCGGTCTCGCCACATAAAGGGGACGTTTGCGCGGCGGACTGTGATTATTGTTGATCGAGAAGGCGGTAGTCTGCAGCTTCTGCCCCTTGAGCTCGTCTTCCATCTGATAGGCGATCCGGGCTGCGGCGGCGGCCAGCCAGGCCCGGCGCTGGGCGTCGTTGGCCAGCGCCTCCTCATCCATAAGCTTCTCAAGCGCCGCGAGCGCCTTTTCATACTGGCCCAGCCGCTGGAGCTTTAACGCCCTGCGCTCGACGGAGGCCACCTTGAGCGCCAGTTCGTCCACCGGGGCCGAATGAGCGGCATCCGCCAACTCTGATGCATGGTAGCCTACCCAGTCGGCATCGCGCTTAAGGCATTTGCCGATGGTTTCTCGGACTTCCTTCGGCGTCGTCACCGCCTCACTTACCTCCTGGCCCATCTTGAGCTGGACCCGAGTGCTCGCCGTGAGGAAATCGAGGTTCTTCTTGCGTCCGATCCAGCCGACCAGCTTGGTTCCGATCAGCATGATCACGCAGTAGTCGGCACCGCCCCGAGTGCCCCGCCCGATGCCTTGCTCGATCCGCTGGGCGAGAAGTGAATTCACCGCCGCGTCGGCCACCACGTTCATGCGGAAGACGTCGTAGTTGGTGGTGCCCTGGGGAAGATTATCCATGACGAGGAATCGGCAGGCGTTGCCCGCGAGATCAATGCCGTCATAGCGGTTGGCCAGCACCAAGGGCCCGTAGGCATCGCCCGCTTGCATCGCGGCGACTTTCTCGGACACGACTTTTGTCTTCTCCGCATACTCGGCAACGTCGGTCCATTCCTTTGCGGCGGCACCCGATGGCGTCAGGATGGCGACGCCCCGCTTGCTCTCGGCAATCTTTGTCGCGATGTCCTTCACCATCGGCAGTATCGGCGTGCCAAGCTTCATCAGCCCAGGAACGAGGATCATACGTTCCCCGACGCCGGCCAGCGATGCGGACGTAACGGGCCTGGATACTGCGTCTTGTGCAGCGCCGAACGTGCGGACGATCTCGCTGTCGTCCGCAATAGTGGCCGACATATAGATGCGTCGCCCGCAGTCCTCGAATGTCGGGAGCAAATCGACTGGTGGAAAAATCGGAGTGATGCTGATCCCGGCCTTACTGAACAGGCAGTGGCACACCCCAAGATTGTCCCGCAGAAAGGGCCAGACAAACGGGTCGATCTCCTCGACCTCACCCGCCAGATACTGCTGAATCTCGTCGCTTTTGCGGTGCCACGCCCAGCTTGGCACCTCGATGACACCGAACTCCTTGCCGTTGATGATGTCGGCGAACGCACCCGCGCGACCGACTTCCTTGAACGCGGGTCGGAACCGATCGGCCAGTTCTGTATAGACGTCTTTGTGGTCCTTGATTGAGACGTTGAGGGTGAACGCCTCGCGCACCGACGACAGCGCCACATGCGCATCGTCGAGGATAATGGCACCGACCTTGACCACCGCTTGTGCCGATCCGCGTACCCCGAACTTGCTACGCCCGTTGAACAAGGTTTCGTACGAACCGACGAGGACCGTCTTGCCGTCGTGAAACTCCGCCGGAAGGGGCTGCCCCTTTGTGTATGGCACGGCGCTGATCCCATACTCCTCGCTCTTGGCCAGGACCTGCTCGACCAGCTGATTGGTCGGAGCGAGATAGAGGACGGGCTCGCCCGTCTCGTTCATCACCGATTGTGCCATAAGTAGCGCGACAAGGGTCTTGCCGCCGCCAGTATGCAGCTTGACCACGATGTCTCGATCGGTGCGACGCGCGAACCATGCATCGAGCACTTCGGCCTGACTTGCGTACAGGTCGTTGATACCGGGTGGCTTTGGCAACGCATTGAAAATGTCACGCGGGTTTACCGGCTTTGGCTTAGCCTTCGCCTCGCGCAACTTCTTGAAGTCCACCATGTAATCATACTCGCGTCATTCGGTCGATCCTTCTTAGGGCCAGAGGACCTGGATGGAAACGCCTTCCCCTGGGGCCGAGCCCGCGGGCTGGGCCGACCGTGCCTGCGGGCACTGCGCCCCGCAACGCCCCGGTAGAGTCAGAGGGCGGCGGCTGTCGCCGTGACGGGTTGAGGGTCGAGAGAGAGGCTCCCGACCGGCCCGTCGCGGAGATGACCGATGACCAATGTGGAAGTTCTGGACGCCCGCCCCGACGCGCGTGGCGGCTATAAGGTGGATGTCTCGCGCGGCGAGAGGGTCGGCCGTGTCTCGTCAGAGTGGTTCAATCGCCCGGCCGACGAGCGCTATTTGTCGCTGACCGACCTGTTCGCTTCGGTGAAGAGCCGCAGCGAACGGAGCCGCACCCGCACGGTGGAGAGCGCCGCCGTACGGGTCGAGGCGAGCCGGGACGATGCCGAGCGCCTGTTGCTGCTGTTGCCCGGGTCGGACGCGCCGATCGCGCCGACCCACTGGAGCTTCGGCCAACTCGCGAGCCTGGTCGGCGCGCCCGCCGCCTACCTCCGGCAGCTTCCGGCAGCGCTGGCCGGTATCAACCTGCAATATGGCCTGACCTCGCACCGCGCCGAGCAGGTCAAGACGCTCGAGACCGACGACGGACGGATCGAACTCCGCGCCGTCACCGGCCCCGATTATGGCCGCATCTACGATCATGAGTTGGTCGCCGCCGTGCAACGGATCGCGGGCAACGGCACCGGCGACACGCGCTGGAAAGTGCCCGGCGTGCTCGACTGGTCGACGGGGATCTATAACCCGCGCGTCGATGTCACCCAGGATACGACCACGCTCTACGCCTCCGATCGCGACGTCTTCCTGTTCCTGGTCGATGACCTCAATCCGATCGAGGCCGGGCGGCTGCCCGACGGCTCACCCGACCTCTACTTCCGGGGCTTCTACTGCTGGAACTCGGAGGTCGGTGCGAAGACGCTCGGCATGGCGAGCTTCTATCTCCGCGCCGTCTGCCAAAATCGCAATCTCTGGGGCGTCGAGGATTTCGAGGAGATCGCGATCCGGCACAGCAAATACGCGGCCTCTCGCTTTGCGCATGAGGCCGCGCCGGCGCTCACCCGGTTCGCCAACTCGTCGCCCGCGCCTTTCATCGACGGCATCAAGCAGGCGCGCGCCAAGATCGTCGCCCGCACCGACGAGGACCGCGCGGACTTCCTGCGCAAGCGCGGCTTCAGCAAGGCGGAGACGGCGAAGATCCTCGAACGCGTGCTGAACGAGGAGGGCCGTAAGCCCGAAAGCGTCTTCGATTTCGTGCAGGGCATCACCGCCGTCGCGCGCGACAAGACTCACCAGGATGCGCGGCTCGACCTCGAGGGGCGCGCGAAGAAGTTGCTGGAGCGTGCGGCCTGAGCGGCTTTCCGGCTCTACGCCTTTCCTGATCCACGGTTCTGCGGTCCGCCCCTTCAGAGGAAGAGGTGGGCCGCAGCTTCGTGACGGTGAGAAGGTCGAGAGAGAGGTTCTCCGGCCAGGCCGTCATGGAGACCTACCATGGCCACGAAAGCCAACAATGTGCAGAAGATCGTCCTGAGCGCGTCGCGGGACATTCCGTTCAACAAGCTCGTGCTCAGCCAGTCGAACGTCCGGCGGATCAAGGCCGGCGTCGCGATCGAGCAGCTCGCCGAGGACATCGCGCGGCGCACGCTCCTCCAGAGCCTGACCGTCCGCGCGGTGTGCGGCGCCGATGGCGTCGAGACCGGCATGTACGAAGTCCCCTCCGGCGGTCGCCGGTTCCGGGCGCTCGAACTGCTGGTCAAGCAGCGGCGGCTGGCGAAGACCGCGCCGATACCGTGCGTGATCCGCGAGGAGGGCATCGCCGAGGAAGACAGCCTCGCCGAGAACGTCCAGCGCGCGCCGCTCCATCCGCTCGACCAGTTCCGGGCGTTCCTGACGCTGCGCGAGAAGGGTCAGTCCGAGGAGGAGATCGCGGCCGCGTTCTTCGTCTCGGTCGCGGTCGTCAAGCAGCGGCTGCGCCTCGCGTCCGTCAGCCCGAAGCTGCTCGACGTCTACGCCGAGGACGGCATGACGCTCGATCAGCTGATGGCGTTCACCGTCAACGGCGACCACGCGCGTCAGGAGCAGGTGTTCGAGCTGCTCGCCCAGTCCTACTCGAAACAGCCGCACGATATCCGGCGGATGCTGACCGAGGGCGCCATCAATGCCGCCGACAAGCGCGCGCAGTTCATCGGCGTGGCCGCTTATGAAGAGGCGGGCGGCGTCGTGCTGAACGACCTGTTCCAGACCGACCATGGCGGCTGGCTGCAGGATGTCGGCCTCGTCGACATGCTCGTCGCCGAAAAGCTGCGCGAGGAAGCGGACACGATCCGCGCCGAGGGATGGAAGTGGATCGAGGTCGCACCCGACTTCGCCTACGGACATACCTTCGGGCTGCGCCAGCTCAGCGGCGATGAAGTGCCGCTGACCCCCGAGGAAGAAGCGACCCGCGACGCGCTCCAGGCCGAGCTGGACGGCATCGAGGCGACCTATGCGGAATCCGCGGACGATTTGCCCGAGGAAGTCGATCAGCGCCTGAGCGAGATCGAGGCCGCCCTCGCAGCGTTCGAGGATCGTCCCGTCGCCTATGATCCGGCCGAGGTCGAACGGGCGGGTGCCTTCGTCAGCATCGACCGCAACGGCGATCTGCGCGTCGAGCGTGGTTACGTCCGGCCCGAGGACGAGATGCCCATCGTCGCCGAACCGGATGCCGAAGGAGATACCGGTGCCGACCGCGATCAGCAGCACCCGATCACCGCCGGCGATGCGGACGATGAGGATGTCGTCACCAGCGACGCGGTTGCCGCCGCGGAGCCGGACGAGGACGAAGGCCTGAAGCCGATCCCCGATCGGCTGATGACCGAACTGACCGCGCACCGCACGCTGGCGCTCCGCCACGCGCTCGGCGGCCAACCGGACGTGGCGTTCCTCGCCGCGTTGCACGCGCTCTGCCTCAAGGCGTTCTACCCCTATGCGCTCGACACCTGCCTGGAAATCGACATCAAGAGCGTCGGCTTCCATTCGCAGGCGCCGGGGTTGAACGACAGTCGCATCGCCACGGAGCTGGGCGAACGGCATCAAGCGTGGCGGAACGCTTTGCCGAAGGAGGCGAGCGACCTGTGGGAGGCGTTGGCGGACTTCGACACCGACAGCCGGCAGGCGCTGTTCGCGCACTGCGTCTCGCTCTCGGTCAACGCCATGTTCGAGGCCTACAACCGTCGGCCCAAGGCGCTCGCCCATGCCGACCGGCTCGCCCAGGCGGTCGATCTCGACATGGTTGCGGCGGGGTGGACGCCGACGGTGGCTGGCTATCTCGGCCGCGTGACCAAGGCGCGGATCCTCGGAGCGGTCAGGGAGGCGAAGGGCGAACGGGCCGCGCAACTCGTCGACCATTTGAAGAAGGTCGAGATGGCCGCCAAGGCCGAGACGTTGCTCGACGGTTCCGGCTGGCTCCCCGAGCCGCTCCGCACGCCGGGCCGCGCGTTGCCGCCCGTCGTCGACACCGCCGACATCGAGGCGTCCGCGATCGATCCTGATCCGACGACCGAAGCGGCTGGCGAAGAGACGGCGGCGGACGGCGGCGAATCGGCCATCGACCAACCCGACGCTTCGGTCGAGGATGACTCCGTCGAGATCGAACCCCACGCGATCGCGGCCGAATAGAGGAGCAACGCACCCGTCCCCTCTGGGCCCGCCGGCGCTACGTCGGCGGGCCTTTTTCGTTTGGGAGAATGCGATGCCGAATGATGCATCCGAGCTGGCGCAACGGCTCGCCCGCAATGCCGAGGCGGTATGCCGTCATTATCTTTCCAATGGTCGCCGCGAGGGCCGCTACTGGCTCGTCGGCGATGTCGAAAACACACCCGGGCGCAGCCTCTATGTTCGCCTCAAGGGCGCCGACTTTGGCAAGGGCGCGTCAGGCAAATGGACCGACGCCGCCACCGGCGAGCATGGCGACCTCCTCGACCTGATCGCCGCCAACCGCCGCCTCGACAGCCTGCGCGACATCCTCGACGAGGCGCGCGCTTTCCTGTCACTGCCCCGGCCCGATCCGCCGAGCCGACAACCGCCCGCACCGACCGGATCGCCGGAAGCCGCCCGCCGCCTGTTCGCCATGGCCAAGCCGATCGCCGGTACGCTTGCAGAAGCGTATTTGCGGAGCCGTGCATTGACGGGTTTGCGGAACTGCACGGCGCTCCGCTTCCACCCTCGCTGCTTCTACCGGGGTGACGAAGACGACCCGCGCGACCGCGTGCCCGACGCGTGGCCGGCGCTGATCGCCGCCGTAACCGATCTTTCGGGCGCACAGATGGGAGCGCATCGCACCTGGCTCGACTTGTCAGGGCAGGACAAAGCCCCGGTGTCGACGCCGCGACGAGCCATGGGCCATCTTCTCGGGCACGGGGTGAGATTCGGGGTGGCCGACGAAGTCCTGGCGGCCGGTGAAGGCATCGAAACGATGCTGTCGCTCCGACGCGTCATGCCGACCTTGCCGATGGTCGCGGCACTCTCCGCCAACCACCTCACCGTCCTGCTTTTCCCGCCGACGCTGCGACGGCTCTACCTCGCGCGCGACAATGATGCGGCCGGCCACGGCGCGGTGGCGGCGTTGGCCGACCGTGCGACGTCGGTCGGGATTAAGGCGCTGACGCTGGAGCCGAGGCTGGGCGACTTCAACGAGGATCTGCGTACATTCGGACCGGACGCACTGGCGGCGGCCATCCGGGCGCAGCTCGCCCCGGAGGACGTGGCGCGGTTCTTGGGATCGATCGGCACGGGCGGAATGGAGGCGGTCTGACATCGGGTCGTCGGCCGGGAGGAGGGTGCGTCAGGGTCCGCTTCATCGGCTTAGAGCCGCCGCCCACGGCCTTCTGAGAGGGCGATCGGACCGGAGGCGGTCCGGGCCGGCAACGGCTGCGCCCCGCTATTTTCCGCCGACGGGCTTCGCCCGCCTTTGCATCGCGAAGCAAAATAGCGGGGCTTCGCGGTCCTCCGCTGCGCTTCGGCCGATCGCGCTGGCGCGCATCGGTGCAGGCCCGGTCCGCCCCCGCTCTTCGTCGCCTGCGAAGGCCGCGATGGGCGCGGTCGACAGCCAAGGCGAACCACCATGACGACCGATCCCGACTTCAGCGACCACGAGCCCGACCACGCCGCGTCCGCCACTTCCACACTGCTCGACGAACTCGCCCTATACGGGCACCGTCCCTTCCAGGACGAGCCCGACCCCCGGCCGCTTCCCGAGGCCTCTCTGGTCACCGGCGCGCTCGCCGACATCTTCGACGCCCTCGTCTCCATACTCCAGGACACGCGCCTCGAACCCGACCTCGAAGACCTGCTCTGGTCGACCGTCAACGTCTTCCACCGCGCGACCGAACGGATCGAGCGCGAACTCGACGACAACGAGCAGGCGCAGAAGCGCGGGCAGCGCGAGCAGGACGGTTCGGAGGTGAAATCGGTCGAGCTGGAGCGGCTCCTCGCCGAGGGCCTGACGCTGATCGAGCGCCGCAATGCTTTCGAGCTCATGCGCGATCTCGCCGCCGAGCACTTTCAGGTCCACACCCGCAACACCTGGCACCCGCGCACCGGGTCGATGGTCAATCGCAAGCACCTCACCGCGGCGATGATCGACAGCCGCGACTTTCTTATGGCGCGACGCCGCGCCGAGACCGAGGTCCTGCTCCCGGCGGGTCCCAAGATCGGCTTCACCGGCGGCTATGAATGCAACGACGTTCAGGCGATCTGGGCGGCGCTCGACCGGGTCAACGCCAAACACCCCGGCATGGTCCTGCTACATGGCGGATCGCCGAAGGGGGCCGAGCGAATCGCCGCCTGCTGGGCCGATAAGCGCAAGGTGCCACAGATCGCCTTCAAGCCCGACTTCAACCGGCACAAGAACGCCGCGCCTTTCAAGCGCAACGACGTATTGCTCGAGACGATGCCAATCGGGGTCGTGGTGTTCCCAGGCTCGGGTATCTCCGACAACCTCGCGGACAAGGCCCGAAAGCTCGGTATCCCGCTGTTCGATTTTCGCCCGAAAGGAGGCTGCGCGTGAGAGGCTGCGCAAAGGCCGGGCTGTGCGTCCTTGATGAGGACGTTCACCAAAACGCCTCTCCAACCATCGAGGTCATGACCCTACAATCCGGACGAACTGGCGCCGCGTTTTAGCAATCCTTCGCGCGTATTGCTCGCTGCCGATGGGATCAAACGGCCGCCCGGCGCTCCTTGCGCGCGGCCTCCCACACCTCCCGCGCCGCATCGACGTTCATGAGCGCGATGGCAAGACCGACAATCACGTCGGGCCAGGCCGATCGCCACACAAAGGCGGTAACGAGGCCGGCGGCCACGATCGCGACGTTGGCGAGCGCGTCGTTGCGGGCCGACAGAAAAGCCGCCTTCGTCAGGCTGCCGCTGTGGTGCCGGTAGCGCGCGAGCATGAAGGCGCAGCACAGATTGACGGCGAGCGCGCCGAGCCCAGCGAGCGAAAGCGCCAGCGGGTCCGGTGCGACGGGCAGGTTGAATTTCTGCCAAGCCGTCCAGGCCGTGGCCAGGCCCGGCACGAGCAGAATGGCGGCGAGGACCATCCCGACGCGCGCCCGGCGCTTCGCGGTCCAGCCCAACGCCGCGAAAATCAGCACGTTGACAGACGCGTCTTCGAGGAAGTCGATGGAGTCCGCGAACAGCGAAACCGAGCCGATGGCAAGCGCCACCGAAAACTCGACAGCGAAATAGGCGAGATTGAGCGCCGCGACCGTCAAAACGACGCGACGCAGTGCGGCATTGGTTGGATCGACGACGGGTTCCTCGCTCATCGCCGACTTTTAGCAAATTCGAAGGAATTTCGCGGCGAGATTTTGCTGCACGAACCGGTCAGCCGTTAGGTCCAGTGACAGGGCGGACGCGGAACGTCGGCCTTCACCACGCTGTTTGATGTCCATGACCGCCAACGAGCCCTTTCCGCGCAATGTTTGTTGCGATCAGGGGCTCGCGCGCGTCCAGCTTTCGAATGCCGAAGCGCATCTTCGGAGCGCGGCCTGGGCGGCGTCGCGGGGAATGGCGAATGATGCCCTCCATTCCATCGCCATCGCCATCGAACTGGGGCTGAAATCCTACCTCTTGAATGCAGCCACCACCGACGCGTGGAATCGCGCCCACATAGGGCACGATCTCGACAGGGCCATAACCTATGCCGAGCGGGCCGGGCTCGATCCGCCGACCGGACTGCGCGACGTCGCGGGCGTGTTGCATCCGCATTTCCAGCGCGGCGGATTCCAGCGCGAACCGTCGCGACAATGGCCGGAGGCGCTCGCAGGCGAAGCGTGCAGCGTAGCGCGTACGTTGCTGGTGAGCGTGTCGAAATCGATGGGCCCGCGTCGGGACATCTAAACCGTCAGCTTTCTGGCGCGCGCCCACCGCCGCATGCCTGACGCAGATCCTTGGTCCAGCCCAGGGCCTGACGCCATCAACCCGTAAAGGGTCGGCTATGCATGCATGCCGCCGCTGCGGCTTCGCCTGCGCGGTGATTGCAGCCCTCGGCCGGACACATCGGGCGCCTGTCACGCGGGGGATTGTCCCCCGCCTCCAGACAGGAGCCGGAACGATGTCCCTCACAGACGCACACGCCTTCGCTTTCAGCCTCGCCACCACCCTCATGGCCGTGATCGTCATCTTCAAGGCCGGCGACGGGACGCATTCGGTCACCCCCGCCAACGAATTCGACGGCGACGCCGAGGTCGTGGCGGAGATAGATCCCTTCGCGCCCTGACGCGGCGCGCCGGGGCGACGCGGAAACCCTCGCCGGTTTCCGCTCCCGCCGCTCCTCATCTTCGGCTATACTTACTACGGCGCCGTGGTGGTGGTGGAGGCGCGACCGTCAGACTTTATCTCACGGAGACCACCATCATGATCTTCATCGGCATTCTCCTCAGCATCGCGGCGATCGGCGCGCTCTGCTGGCTGCTGTTCACGCTCGCCGTCTTTGCGCTGCCCCTCTTCGCGGGTGTCACGGCGGGCCTGTGGGCCTACGACACCGGCGCCGGCTGGCTCGGCGCGATTGTCGTTGGCGCCATTGCCGCCGGGCTGACCCTCGGCATCGGCCAGCTCCTGCTCGGTTCCGTTCGGCCGCTCTGGGCGCGCATCCTCATCGCGGCCGCATTCGTCGCACCAGCCGCGATCGCCGGCTATCACGCGACGCATGGCATCGTGAAACACACCATGCCGTCGGAAGGCTGGCAGGTCGCCTTTTCCATCGTCGGCGCGGTCGCCGTCGGGGTGACCGCGCTGATGCGGCTCACCGCGATGGCGCCGCCCCGTTCGCCCGGACAGGACCTGGTGCGGAGCTGAGCCCTGCCGCGGACGATGGGGTGGGACCGAACGGTGGCTCCGGTCGCAATACCTCATCTCCAGAGGGTTGGCGGACGCAGCGTTGGCAAGACCGCGGTTCTGGACCGATCCTGGCGCACGGCCAGCCGGAGCGATCGGCCAGCTTGGGCGATGCCCTGCTCGACTGACCCTGACCGGGTCGGTTTGCTTTGGGGCTGGTGCGAAGGGGCCGTGAACTTGCGCGTCCGCGCCTGGACCCGGTCATCGTTGCCGGTGCCGTGGCAGCGGGACTTCGCGGTTATACGCGTGTCGCCCCATTCTCCGTTGTTCGATCTCTGATTGATCGACCGCTCCAAACGGCCTCTACAATGGGCTGATCTGACCGAAGGCCGGCTGCGCCTCGATCGCCTATGCGGCAACGGCGTCGCCACGACTTTCTTCCCCTGCCGGCTACGCCGTCATTCCTCGCGAACCATATGTGGACGCCCCCTCCGGGGGAAGAAGAAAAAGGAAGCATAAGTGCAGTTTCGATCAGGTGCTACCATATGTCCGGCCTCTCAAAGACGGCGCATACGGCCGCGGGCCCTGAATGAGTCCGCGTATCAGGTCCCTTTCAAGAAAGCGCGCCATGATGCGCAATCTCGCGAACGGTCTGTCCTGATACGTGGGTCAGATCGACTGCATCACTTCCCTTGCACCTCTCCCGAAGCCGTTAATTGCTTCCCTTACCGGTTAGCCAGCCGCGACAAGACTCGGCCTAAACTGCTGACCACGTGTCAAGACCGCCCAAGCCACCCGCGCCATCTTGTTGGCCAAAGCCACGGTCACAAGACGTGCGGGCTTCTTCTCGAGCAGCGATCGCGCCCACTCCGAGAGCCAACTTCCATCCTTGATGCGGGCGGACCTGACGACTGCGGTGGCGCCGACGACCAGCAGTGTGCGTATATATTGGCTGCCCATCTTGGTGATCCGGCCGAGCCGATCCTTGCCGCCAGAGGAATTTGCTCTGGGCGTAAGTCCGAGCCAGGCGGCGAAGGCTCGCCCCGATTCGAAGTAAGCCGGATCGGGCACGGTCGCAGCGATCGCGGTCGCCGTCACGATGCCGACGCCAGGAATGCTCGCCAACAGCTTGCTTGCGGCGTTGCTGCGATGCCAAGCGAGGAGTTCGACATCGAGCCGGCGGATCTGCTTGTCGAGCAGGCCGACCTGTTGCGTCAGACAGCGGACGACCGTTCGCGCGACCTCTGGGATCGGACATTCATCCTCGCCGGCCTTGAGCACTTCTGCCACCAGGGCTGCTGTCTTGGCCAGACCAAGTCCTGTCACGAGGCCGAATTCGGCGAGATGCGAGCGGATGGCGTTGACCAACATGGTACGCTGGCGCACGAGCATCGATCGCGCGCGATGAACCATTTGGATGGCTTGCTGTTCTGTCGTCTTGATCGGCACAAACCGCATAGTTGGTCGTTCTACCGCCTCGCAAATTGCTTCGGCGTCCGCCGCGTCGGTCTTGCTGCGCTTGACGTATGGCTTCACGTAGTGGGGTGCCATGAGTTTGACCTCATGGCCAAGCTCGCTGAGTGCTCGCCCCCAATAATGCGCCGTACCGCAGGCTTCAATTCCGATCACGCCCGGTTCGAGCTTCGCAAAGAAAGCCAGCACTTCGGACCGCCGCAATTTGCGACGGACGACAGGCTCACCAGAATCGTTGACTGCGTGAACTTGAAAGATGTGTTTCGCGATATCCAGTCCGATTGTCAGCGACATATGCGGTCCCTTTCGAGTGAGCCTGTCTTCAATATCTATGCTCGGCCTGAATTGGGCCGAGGGAAGGGCGTCCACATATTCAAGAAAGTCGCTCTGGCGCCATCCTCCGCTGCGCTGCGGTCGCAAGCGATGCCGCGTCGATCGCCTCCGGCCTGCCGATCGCCATCGAGGCCGCAATGGTGCGGGCTCGAGGCAGAGAAGAACGGAGAACTACCATGGCGACCATCGGCACCTTCAAGAAGTCCGGCAACGACTACACCGGCGCAATCGTCACCCTCTCGGTCCAGGCCAAGAACGTCCGCATCGTCCCCGAGGCCAATCGCTCCGGCGACAACGCGCCCTCCCACCGGGTCATGGTCGGGCGCGTCGAGATCGGCGCAGCCTGGTCCAAGCGCTCCAACGAGGGCCGCGACTATCTCGGTCTGAAGCTGGACGATCCGAGCTTCAACGCTCCGATCTACGCCAACCTCTTCGATGACGAAGGCGAAGAGACCTACAGCCTCATCTGGTCCCGCCCCACCCGCCGCAACGGCGACTAAGGCTAGCCAGCAAGGCCCCGTCCGGTCGAACCGGGCGGGGCCTTTCGCTTTAGCGACGACCGAATCAGCTCGCGCCTGAGAGGCTTTCGCGCGGCTCACCAAGGGCACTCCGGGCTGGCGTCGACCGCATAGAACGACTATTATAGTCGTAGTTCTGGCACTCGCTCGGCTCCGGGTGGGAGGTGATCATGCATGATCACCGCCCGACAATCGCGGGCCGCACGCGCGTTGCTGGGTTGGACACAGGAGACGCTCGCTGACAAGGCCCAGGTCTCGCTCACGGCGCTGAAGCGCCTCGAGTCGGAGTCCGCATTGCCTGTCTACGAGTCGACCCGCGATCAGGTTCGCCGCGCTTTCGAAGCCAACGGCGTCGTCCTGCTCCAGTCCGATAGAGGCGAAGGGGTAATGCTTGTCCGGACGGCGAAAACCTAGGCGCAGATCCCGTCACTCCGACGGGGTCATTTCACCGCTTGCCGATTTGCGACCACGAACGTCTTGGACGATGGTTAACAACACCCTCCAAAACGGATACGACTCGCCGCAGGGGGTCAGGTGACAGAACAAGCCTTCAACGACGAACCGCCGCAAAGCAGCATGCTGACGCCTTACGACCGCGCGCACATGACGCTGTACATGCGGCTGCTCGACGCCGCACGGGATGGCGCGGACTGGCGCGACGCGGTCAGCAGGCTGTTCGGCCTCGACGTCGGTCGGGACCCGCAACGGGCGCGGCAGGTGCACGATGCGCACCTGGCCCGGGCCCGCTGGATGACCGATACCGGTTATCGGCAACTCGTCCGCGAGGACGGATCGCGCCAGGGGTGATGCCGGCGCGGCATCGCGTGATGCCTGCCCTCCGTCTTCCCCGCAGCCATACAACCGGCAATCGTGTCCAGCCCATTCTGCACGGCATATGCGGAGGATGTGATGGCGAAGGATGCGTCCGGCTGGGAAGCGGCGTCGGACTATGACTATCTCGACACGCTGGCTCCGTCGGACCTCGCCTGGGAGTGGCTTCGCCGGAACGAGCAGTACGAGCACGACGTCGCCGCGTTCGAGCACGCACCTCCCGAGTCCGTCGGTACGCGAGACCTGATCCGCGAGCGCTGGGGGCTGCGATTTCCCGATACCGCCGTCCCTCCCGGCGCCCGACGCGCCGGTGTTCTGGCAGCTTGACGCCGACACCGCCTCTCTCTGGCTGACCACCGCGCCACCGGCGCTCGATGTCGGAACGGTCGCACCGCCCTTCGACGCCGCCGCTGCCGAGGTCGCGGACGAGCAGGGTCTTCATCGTCTCCAGACTCTGCCAAATGGCGAACGCATCCACATTCTGCGCAGCGCCGATGCTGGTGAACAGGACAAGCTCGCGGCCCTTATCCCGCTCGACGTTTCCGGCTTCGGTCGGCTCGAAGCCGTTCTGCGGCTGCTCGCGAGCCTCCACGGCCGCGCCATTCCCGCCGACACGCGCATGACCCGCCAGCAGCGACTACGCGCGAAGCGTATGTTGCGCGCGATCGACGGACGTCGCGCGGGCGCCTCGCAGAAATCGATCGCGTCGGCGATCTTCCGGCTTGACCCGATGGGCCGCGACGAATGGCAAACCGCGCCCGCGCGGTTTGCGACCCGGTCGTTGATCCGGGACGGCCTGGCCATGATCGCCGGCGGCTATCGCAAGCTCCTGCGGCGCCAGCATCGCCGCTGACCGTCCGGCGGGTCGGCCGGTGTGCGAACGTCGCACCCCCGTCTTCGCCCTCCACCCAGCCGAGCGCCCTTCGCCACCGTGGCCTTCGCTCGCCGCTGATCACCAGCGGCGCCAACGAACGCTCCGGAGGCCCGATCATGTCCGCCAATGCAGCCGGTTTGCCGCCGCGCTTTCTGCGCACCCCCGAAGCCGCGCGATTCCTCGGCCTTTCCGGCCGCACGCTGGAGAAGCACCGGACCTACGGCACGGGGCCGGCCTATCGCAAGCTCGGCGGTCGCGTCGTCTATTCCGTCGACGACCTGCAGGCCTGGGCCGACCGCGGCGCGGTCACCTCCACCTCCGATCCGCGCGGCGCCGTCCTGCCCGCCAAGCGCCATGACGCGGCGGCGCTGGCGCACGCCGGCCGCCTGACGCGCTGAGACGTCCGTCGTGTCTGTCCGCCGCCCCAGCCACGAACGCGAGCAGCTCGATCTCTTCCGCGCGCTGCCCGGCGATCTCGCGCCGCGCGACGCGCAGGATCTCATGGCTTACCCGTTCTTCTCGCTCGCCAAGTCGAAGCGCCTCGCGCCTATAAACTTCAAGGCCGGCACAGTCGTCATCCGCGTCGAGGCCGTGCCCGAGCATGGCATGGCGACCATCTGGGACGCCGACGTGCTGATCTGGGCCGCCAGCCAGATCGTCGAGGCGCGCGACGCCGGTCTCAACCCGTCGCGGCTGATGGGCACGACGCCCTACGAAATTCTGAACTTCATCGGCCGTGGTGTTTCACTTCGCGACTACGACCGCCTCAAAGCCGCGCTCGACCGGCTGCAGTCGACCACCATCGCCACCTCGATCCGCCAGCCGACCGAGCGGCGGATGCATCGCTTCTCCTGGATCAACGAGTGGAAAGAGAAGGCCGATGCCCACGGTAGGCCGCTCGGCCTCGAGCTGATCGTCCCCGACTGGTTCTACGCCGCCGTCCTCGACGACGCGCTCGTGCTGACCATCGACCGCGCCTATTTCGATCTGACCGGCGGGCTCGAGCGCTGGCTTTACCGGCTCGTGCGCAAGCATGGCGGCCGGCAAGCGCACGGCTGGAGCTTCGACTTCGCGCATCTGCACGCCAAGTCCGGCAGCCTCTCGCCGCTCAAGCACTTCGCCTACGACCTGCGCGATATCGTCCGGCGGCAGCCATTGCCGGGCTACCGCCTGAGCGTCGCTCAGTGCCCAAACCGTCCGGACATTCTGTCTTTCGCACCGATCGATCCCGACGCGCTCGGCACGCCGCGCCGTCGGCGTCGCTCGACGTCTCGCCCTGGGGACAAGCTGTGAATCGCCTCGTGCTATCGGGGACCGGCGCTATCGTGCCACCGGGGACCCGATCCTCGTGCTATCGGGGACCGGAATCGTCGATTCCTCACGCGGATTCAGCAGCTTGCGAGCGCCGTAACTTATCTAACCAAGATTCCTTCGGAATCTTTCTAACGCGACCACGCTTTTGCACATCTGCGGATAACGCGCCGCGGCTCGGTGGGTGCGCGTCATGATCGTCGCGCTCCTCAACCAGAAGGGCGGCGTTGGGAAGACGACGCTGGCGCTGCATCTCGCCGGGCAATGGGCGCGCGAAGGCAGCCGTATCACTTTGGTCGACGCCGACCCGCAAGGCTCGGCACTCGACTGGTCGCAGCAGCGCGGCCGGGAAGGGCTGGAGCGGCTGTTCGGTGTCGTCGGTCTGGCGCGCGACACACTCCACCGCGAAGCGCCGGAACTGGCGCGCGACGCCGACCATGTGGTCATCGACGGACCGCCGCGCGTCGCCGGGCTGATGCGCTCGGCGCTGCTGGCGGCCGACCTGGTGCTGATCCCCGTCCAGCCGTCGCCCTTCGACGGATGGGCGTCGGCCGAGATGCTGGCGATGCTCGGCGAGGCGCGCGTCTATCGCCCGCAGCTGGCCGCCCGCTTCGTCCTCAATCGCTGCGCCGCGCGCACCGTGATCGCCCGTCAGACGGCCGAGACGCTTGCGGAACACGATCCGCCGGTGCTCGCTCAGATCATCGGTCAGCGCGTCGCCTTCGCCGACGCGGCGCAATCCGGCCGGCTCGCCTTCGAGGTCGACGCCGACAGCCGGGCCGCGCGGGAAATCGTCGCTTTCGCCGCCGAGGTGGGGAGGATTCCGCGATGACCGCGCGCGCACCCAGGCATGGTTTCGCCGCGCGTCCCGCAGAGCCCGCCCCATCCGCCGAGCACTGGGTGAAGGCGGCGGATGCGCCGCTGGCGCGCGCAAGTGACGCCAGCGGCTTCACCGCCCGGTTGACGATCGACGTCACGCCCGAGCTACGCGGCCGCATCAAGGTCAGCGCCTTCCGGCGCGGCGTCACGGTCGCCGACATGCTGCGCGATCTGCTCGCACGCGAATTCCCGACGACCGAAGGAGAGCAGCCATGAGCGGCATTCGCATCATCGGCGGCGCCTCGACGTCGCACTGTCGATCCGACGCATCGACGCATGTCGAACTGACCTGGGTCGAAAAGAAGATCGAATACTGGATCCGGTTCGGCCGCGAAACGCACGAACAGATCCTCGATCGCCGGCGGCGCGTCCTGTCGTTCGCGCCCGGCAGCATCTTCGCCTTCGTGCGCTGGGCCGCCAATGATTTCGGCACGGTCGTGTCGCGGATCGACGTGGTGCGCACGGTCGCATCGGGCGAGCCCTATCAGACGCTGCCGTTCGTGCGTCCTGGTGGCGACATCCTGCTGAAGATCGAGGGCTGGCCGAAGGTCGAACGCGTCCTGCACATGATCGACGCGATCGACGCGCTCGGGCTCGATCCGATCGACATCGCGCCCGACCACTGGCGCCACATCCACAACCGGCTCGTGGCCGGCCATGAGCCACGGGCGTACAGCCTCGAGCAGCATCGGGCCTGGCTGCTGCGTCGGAGCATCGCGCCATGAGCCGGCGCGGATACGTCATCGTGACGGCTGCCGCGGTGCTGACGATCGTCGGCGTGTCCGCCGTCCAGATCGCGCCAAAGCTGATCTGGAACGCCTCCGCCAGCACGCCGATCGGCCTCTATTTGATCCGTCCCGCCGAGCGCATCGAGGTGACGAATCTTGTCGCCCTGGACGCTCCCGAACCGCTGGCGGCCTTCCTCGAACAACGCGGCTATCTGGCGCGCGGCGTGCCGCTGTTGAAGCGGGTCGTTGCCCTTCCGGGACAGCGGGTCTGCCGCATCGGACGCACGATCACGGTCGACGGACTGCCCATGGCCGCGGCGCTGGAGCGCGACCGGTTTGGTCGCGAACTGCCGGTCTGGCGGGGCTGCCGGCGCATCGCGGACGGCGAAGTCTTCCTGGTGAACGCCCAAGTCCGCGACAGCCTCGACGGTCGCTATTTCGGACCGCTGCCCGCCGCCGCGATCATCGGCCGGGCCACCCCCCTCTACACCGACGAGGACGGCGATGGCCGCTTCGTCTGGCGCGCGCCGACGCGGTGACGGCGTGCCCATGACCTCTCCCACCGCACACCCGAGGAGCCACCCATGTCCCTGATCGGTCAATTCCACAGCACCCAGAGCGGTTACGCCGGACGCATCCGCACGCTCGTCATCGATGTCGAGCTGGTGCTCGTCCCCGCCGAGCACTCCGACGCCGAGAATGCGCCGGACTATCGCATCCACCTCGGCGCCGCCGATGAGCGACAGGAGGTCGGCCCGGAAGTCGGCGCGGGCTGGAAGCGCACCGGCGAGAAGGCCGGCGACTATGTCTCGCTGCAGATCGACGATCCGACCTTCGGTCATCCGATCCGCGCGAATCTCTTCCAGTCGGCCGACAATAAATCGGCGTGGGGCCTGCACTGGAACCGGCCGCCCAAGCGCGCCGAGCGGGACTGAGCGATGTCGGCTCCGCATCGAGACCCTGTCGTCCGACAGTCGACTACCGTCGGACGCACGGCCCTCCTTCTCCTTTCCGGGCTGCTGTTCGCGGTGCCGCCGTGCGCCACCGCGAACGCACAGGATGTCTCCATCGCGCGCGCATCCCGCACCGTTCCCCACGCCGGCTTCATCGCCGAGGCGGCGCAGCGGTTCGGGTTGCCCGAGCGCTGGATCCGGGCGGTCATGCGCGCCGAAAGCGCCGGCGATGTGCGCGCGATCTCGTCGGCCGGCGCGATGGGATTGATGCAGATCATGCCTGCCACATGGGCCGAGCTGCGCACCCGCTATCGTCTCGGCAGTGACCCCTTCGATCCGCGCGACAACATCCTGGCGGGCGCGGCGTATCTGCGCGAGATGTTCGACCGATACGGGTCGCCGGGCTTTCTCGCAGCGTATAATGCGGGCCCCGGACGCTACGAGGAGTATCTGGCCGGTCGCCCGCTTCCGGCCGAGACCCGCGCCTATGTCGCTTCGTTGGTCCCTTCCTTCGGCGGCGGTGACCTCTCCGGTCCGATCACCGTCGCCGCCGCCGATCCCAATGCCTGGACGCGCGCGCCGCTGTTCGTCGCGCGCCCCGAAAGCGCTGCATCCGCCGATCCAGCGCTGCCCGAAAGTCGCTCGGCCGACCCTCCGACCGCAAACCCGGTGCGTGCGGTTCGTGCAAACGCGCCGCAGTCCGCCGGTCTCTTCGTCGCGCGATCCGACGCTGGAGACCCGCGATGACCGCATCATGGCGAAATCGCACCCTGGCGGGCCGTGGCGTTCGATGGAGAGCGTTGAGGCGGAAGGCAGGCAGCACGATCGAAGGATGGCGAGATAAAAGCCCATGCCCGAAACGCTGTAAGCCTCTGACGAGGCTTGCGTTTTCGTGTGCATGGCGGTCGGTCGCGGGCATGAAGCCCGGTTTTTTTGAGCGATTTCAACGCTTCCATATGCACGCGCCTCAAACGCCGATGTCCGGGGCAGCCTCATGAGCGAGGGCGATAGTGACTTCCGGGTCCGGCCAGGCCGCATCAAGACCACGCGCGTCCCGAAGGCGAAACGCTTCCTCAATCAGGTGCTGCGGGCCGCGAAGAAATCGGGGCATGTCGGCGCGCCGACGTCGGGCCGACGGGTGTCCAACTATGGCCGCTCGACCTTCGGCCGTGGGCGGGGCAGTTTCAGCCGCAGCCGTCTGTTCAGCTCGACCCGCCGCGTCGTCGTCAAGGCGCGCGTCGCCCGCCACCAGGGCCGATCGTTTCGCTCGGCACCGCTGTCGGCGCATCTGTCCTACCTCAAGCGCGAGGGTGTCAGCCGCGACGGCGAGAGGGGCGTCATGTTCGACGCCGGCTCCGATCGCGCCGACGATCTCGCCTTTGCCGAGCGGTGCAAGGACGACCGGCACCATTTCCGCTTCATCGTCTCGCCCGAGGATGCCAGCGATCTGACCGACCTCAAGGCGTTTACGCGCGACCTCGCGCAGCAGATGGAGACTGACCTGGGCACGCGGCTCGACTGGGTCGCGGTCGACCACTGGAACACCGACAACCCGCACGTCCATCTGCTCGTGCGCGGTGTGGATGAGACCGGCGCCGACCTAGTGATCTCGCGCGACTATATCAGCCGCGGCCTGCGCTCGCGCGCCGAGGACCTGGTGGCGATCGAGCTTGGCCCAAAGCCAGAGCACGACATCCGCAACGCCCTGGAGCAGGAAGTCACCGCCGAGCGGTGGACACGCCTCGACTTCGAGATCCGTGGCCACGCCGACGAGGTCGGCCTCGTCGATCTGCGGCCCGAGGCACGCTGCCCCGCCGATCCCGAGATCCGCCGCCTGATGATCGGCCGGCTCCAGCATCTGGAGAAGATGGGGCTCGCCGCTGCGACCGGTCCCGGCGAGTGGATGGTCGGGCTCGAAGCCGAACGCCAGCTTCGTGACCTCGGCCTGCGCGGCGACATCATCAAGACGATGCACCGCGCCTTCACCGAGCGCGGCCAGGATCGCGGTGTCGCCGACTATGTCATTGACGGCCAGCCGGGTTCGCCGATCGTCGGCCGGCTGGTCGACAAGGGCCTGCATGACGAGTTGACCGGCGAAGCCTATGCCGTAATCGACGGCACGGACGGCCGCGCCCACCATATCCGCTTCCGCGGCATCGAAGCCTTCGAGCACGCCCCGCCCAATGGCGGCATCGTCGAGGTTCGGCGCTTCGGTGGGCCGCAGGACGAGCGACCGACGCTCGTGCTCGCCACCCGATCCGATCTCGACCTGCGAAGCCAGATCACCGCACCGGGCGCCACCTGGCTCGACCATCGTCTCGTCGAGCGCGAGCCGACGCCACTTTCCATGGCCGGGTTCGGCCGCGAGGCGCGCGACGCCCTGCAGGCCCGCACCGAGCATCTCGCTGACCAAGGGCTCGCCCGCCGCCAGGGCCAGCGCGTCATTCTCCAGCGCGATCTGCTGAGTACGCTGCGCCGCCGCGAACTCGACGCCGTAGGCGAAAAGCTTTCGACCGAAACGGGTCTGCCGCATGTGAAGGCCGCAGCCGGCGAGCATGTTTCCGGCGTCTATCGCCAGCGCCTCAATCTCTCTTCGGGCCGCTTCGCCATGCTCGACAACGGCCTCGGCTTCCAGCTCGTGCCCTGGTCACGCGAGATCGAACGCAAGCTCGGCCATCACATCGCCGGCGTCGCCCGCGACGGCGGCGGCATCGAATGGAGCCTGGGGCGCAAGCGCGACCTCGGCCTCTAGCCATCAAGAGAAAAGGAGCAACGCCCGTGTCCGCGACCAAAATCCTCTGGGGCCAGATCACCATCGTCGTCCTGATCGTGCTGCTGACGACATGGGGGGCGACTCAATGGACGGCGTGGCAGCTCGGCTTCCAGCCCCAGCTGGGTCGGCCCTGGTTCGAGCTCGCCGGCTGGCCGATCTACTATCCGCCCGCCTTCTTCTGGTGGTGGTATTTCTACGATGCCTATGCGCCGTCGGTCTTCGTCGAGGGCGCATATATCGCCGCATCGGGCGGCTTCATCTCGATCGCGGTCGCCATCGGCATGTCGGTCTGGCGAGCGCGAGAGGCCAAGAACGCCGAGACCTACGGCTCGGCGCGGTGGGCCGAGAAGGGAGAGGTGAAGGCGGCCGGTCTCCTGGGCGCCGATGGTGTGGTGCTGGGCAAGCTGGACCGCGACTATCTGCGCCACGATGGGCCGGAGCATGTGCTCTGTTTCGCGCCGACGCGCAGCGGCAAGGGCGTCGGCCTGGTGGTGCCGTCGCTGCTGACCTGGCCGGGCTCGGCCATCGTCCACGATATCAAGGGCGAGAACTGGCAGCTCACCGCTGGTTTCCGCGCACAACATGGTCGCGTGCTACTGTTCGATCCGACCAACCCCAACTCGTCGGCCTACAACCCGCTGCTCGAGGTGCGCCGCGGCGCCTACGAAGTCCGCGACGTGCAGAACGTCGCCGATGTGCTGGTCGATCCGGAGGGCTCCCTCGACAAGCGCAATCACTGGGAAAAGACCAGCCACTCGCTGCTGGTCGGCGCGATCCTGCATGTCCTCTACGCCGAGGCGGACAAGACGCTCGCCGGCGTCGCCGGCTTCCTCTCCGATCCGAAGCAGCCGATCGAGGCGACGCTGAAGGCGATGATGACGACGCCGCATCTGGGCGAAGCCGGGCCGCATCCCGTTGTGGCGTCCACCGCACGCGAGCTGCTGAACAAGTCCGACAACGAGCGCTCGGGCGTGCTGTCGACCGCCATGTCGTTTCTCGGCCTCTATCGTGATCCCGTCGTCGCCCAGGTGACAAGCCGCTGCGACTGGCGGATCGCCGACCTGATCGCCGCTCGGCGGCCGGCGACGCTCTATCTCGTCGTGCCGCCGTCCGACATCTCGCGGACTAAGCCGCTCATCCGCTTGGTGCTCAATCAGATTGGTCGACGCCTGACCGAGGATCTGCACGCCAAGGAGCGCATGCATCGCGTTTTGATGATGCTCGATGAATTCCCGGCGCTCGGCCGCCTCGACTTCTTCGAGTCGGCACTGGCCTTCATGGCCGGCTACGGAATCAAGAGCTTCCTGATCGCGCAATCGCTGAACCAGATCGAAAAGGCTTACGGAGCGAACAACTCGATCCTCGACAACTGCCATGTCCGGGTCAGCTTCGCCACCAACGACGAGCGGACGGCGAAACGCGTCTCCGACGCGCTCGGCACCGCGACCGAGATGAAAGCGATGAAGAACTATGCCGGGCATCGGCTCTCGCCGTGGCTCGGCCACTTGATGGTGTCGCGCTCCGAGACCGCCCGCCCGCTGCTTACCCCCGGCGAGGTGATGCAGCTGCCGCCCGCCGACGAGATCGTCATGGTCGCAGGCACGCCGCCGATTCGGGCGAAGAAGGCACGCTACTACGAAGATGACCGATTGAGGGAGCGCGTGCTGTCGCCGCCCGATCCGCAGAAAGGGGTCCGTACAGCAAGGGCCGATGGCTGGTCAGCGCTTGTCCCACAAGAACCCGACGCGGCGTTGCTGGCCGAGGTGGCGAAGGCGGAGGGCGATAAGGCCAATAGCGGTCTGCGCCGCGAACCCGAACTTCCCGACCATGTCGCGATCGCCAAGGAGACGGCCGAGCCGAAACCGGCGGAAGAGTTCGCGGTCCTGTTCGACGACGAGCCGGAGGACGTTGCCCGCCAGCGTCAGGCGCTGCGCCGTCAGATGACCGGCGTCGCGCGGCAGGTCTCGCTCGACCCCAATGACGGCATGGACCTGTAGGATACGGCGATGCGGGACCGTCTAAACCTCACCCTACCTGTCGAGATGATTGGCCGGATCAACGAACTCTCGGAGCGCAAGAAGATCTCGCGATCGGCCATCGTCGAAGCGGCGGTGGCGTCATTTCTGTCGCCCGATGCCGCCGATCGGCGCGAGGCCGCCTTCACCCGCCGCATGGACAGGCTCTCGCGGCAGGCCCAACGCATCGAGCGCGATCTCGGCGTCACCGCCGACACCTTGGCGCTGTTCGTCCGCTTCTGGTTGACGATCACGCCGCCACTGCCAGGCGACGCACAAGCCGCCGCCCAGATCAAGGGCCGCGAACGCTTCGAGGGCTTCGTCGAGGCGCTCGGCAAACGGCTGCAGAAGGGCCAAAGCTTCCTGCGGGAAATTCCGGACGATTTCGTGCCAGAGTTTGGCGACGATGAAGCAACGCAGGACTAGCGCTCGGCAATCATTCGTAAACGGCCCGAGACGACGACGAACGCGGCATTCCAGGCTCAGCGTTTCGCTCGGTATTCAAGCCCTTTGTTCAGGCAGGTATCGGAACGCGAACGCGTTATTCCCGTTAATCGCGAAGAAGCTCTCGGCCGAAATAGGGGAACATCGATGATACCGACGATCACAGCCTTCGAATGCTCTCCCGATGAAGGTCAGGGACTGGCGCGGGATATGCGGGTGCGATGGGCGCTGGAAGAAGTCGGTCGGCCTTATGACGTACGCCTAGTGTCCATGAAGGCACTCAAGGAGCCTGAGCACCGGGCGCGCAATCCGTTCGGGAGCATTCCGACCTACGAGGAAGGCGAACTGACGCTATTTGAATCGGGTGCGATCATTCTCCACATTGCCGAGCGCCATAGCGGGCTGTTCCCGAAGGACGCAAATGCTCGAGCGCGCGCGGTCACCTGGATGTTCGCCGCGCTCAACACGGTCGAGCCGCCGATCGTGGAGTGGGAAATGGCGCAGTACTTCGAGCAAGACAAAAGCTGGCGCGACGATCATAAGGAGATGATCGAGACGAACGTTCGTAACCGCTTGGGCGACCTCTCCGCGCGCCTCGGTGTCTCCGACTGGATCGACGGAGACTTCAGTGCCGCCGATATCATGATGGTCTTGGTCCTGCGCCGACTGGAGGGATCGGGCATCGTCGAAGAGTATGGCAATCTCGCCAGGTATGTGGCACGAGGCGAAGCGCGGCCTGCCTACAAGCGCGCCTTCAAGGCCCAGCTCGAAGTGTTCAAGGCCGCGTCCGCCCGTTGACGTCAGCCTGACTCTTTGAGCGCTGCGCCAACCGTCAAAGCAAAACCTGCATGTCCGCAATCCACTAAGCCGAGTTCAAGCGCCACCGGCTGCGTTTTGAGTTCGGACCATAGCTACCAGACCGTGAGCGTCGACGCGTCGTTTCGCGACGGTCCGCCGTTCGCCTGTGTTTGCACGCCAGCCTACTACGACGATCTATTCTTGTTGAACCGCCCGATTTTCTGCCTCTTCTACTGATCCCCGATCCAGGGCCGGCCGAACGGTCCCTGAAGGCAAGGGGACGACATGGCGGTTTCTCACCTCAAATCCGAAGCGACGATCCGGGGCGCGCGCATGCTGCGCACCGCGCTTGGTCCTGCCATCGCCGGATTCCTTGAGGATCCGGGCGTCGTTGAGGTGATGCTCAACCCCGATGGCCGGCTCTGGATCGACCGCCTTTCCGAAGGCCTCTCCGATACGGGGGAGCGCCTGTCGCCCGCCGATGGCGAGCGCATCGTGCGCTTGGTCGCCCATCACGTCGGCGCCGAAGTCCATCCCGGTTCCCCGCGCGTCTCCGCCGAGCTGCCCGAGACGGGGGAGCGGTTCGAGGGGCTTCTGCCGCCGGTCGTTACCGCCCCGACCTTCGCCGTCCGCAAGCCCGCCGTCGCGGTCTTCACGCTCGGCGACTATGTCGCCGCCGGCATCATGTCCGCCGACCAGGCGGACATGCTTCGACTGGCGGTCGCCGAGCGACGCAACATTCTCGTCGCCGGGGGCACATCGACCGGCAAGACCACACTGACGAATGCGCTGCTCGCCGAAGTCGCCAAGACCGACGACCGCGTCGTGCTGATCGAGGACACGCGCGAGTTGCAATGCGCAGCGCCCAATCTTGTCGCCATGCGTACCAAGGACGGCGTCGCCTCGCTGTCGGATCTGGTGCGCTCCTCGCTGCGGCTGCGGCCCGACCGGATTCCCATCGGCGAGGTTCGCGGCGCCGAGGCGCTCGACCTGCTCAAGGCCTGGGGCACCGGCCATCCTGGCGGCGTCGGCACGATCCATTCCGGCTCCGCGATCGGCGCGCTGCGCCGCATGGAGCAGTTGATCCAGGAAGCCGTCGTCACTGTTCCACGCGCCCTCATCGCCGAAACCATCGACCTGGTCGCGGTGCTTTCCGGCCGCGGCGCGCAGCGCCGCCTCGCCGAGCTCGCCCGCATCGACGGCCTCGGCCCCGATGGCGACTACCGCGTCACCCACGCAACGCCCGTTCCATCAGGAGAGCCTTCATGATCCGTCGTGCCTTAAGCGTCCGCCGCCGTCTTGCGACGGCCATGTCGATGTTCGTCGTCAGCATGATGCTGGCGCCCGCTGCCCATGCCTCGGGCTCGTCGATGCCGTGGGAGGCCCCGCTGCAGTCGATCCTGCAGTCGATCGAAGGTCCGGTCGCCAAGATCATCGCGGTGATGATCATCATCATCACCGGCCTGACACTCGCGTTCGGGGACACGTCGGGCGGTGCTCGCAAGCTGATCCAGATCGTGTTCGGCCTGTCGATCGCGTTCGCGGCAAGTTCGTTCTTCCTGAGCTTCTTCTCCTTCGGTGGCGGGGCGCTTGTCTGATGGACAGCGTTCCTGGTTTCACCGTGCCGGTCCACCGCGCCCTCACCGAGCACATCCTGCTCGGTGGCGCGCCGCGCTCGATCGCTATCCTCAACGGCACCTTGGCCGCGGCGCTCGGCCTCGGCCTGCGCCTCTGGCTGGTCGGCCTGGGGCTGTGGGTGATCGGCCATGCGGCGGCGGTCTGGGCAGCCAAGCGCGACCCGCTGTTCGTCGAGGTCGTGCGCCGCCACCTGCGCATCCCCGGTCATCTGAGCGTCTGAGGCCGGTCATGCTGAACCTCGCCGAATATCGTCGCACCGCCACCCGACTCGCCGACTTCCTGCCCTGGGCGGCGCTGGCCGGTGACGGCGTCGTGCTCAACAAGGACGGCAGCTTCCAGCGCACCGCGCGCTTCCGCGGACCGGACCTGGATTCCGCCGTCGCCGCCGAGCTGGTCGCGGTCGCCGGACGCCTCAACAACGCCTTCCGCCGCCTCGGTTCCGGCTGGGCGATCTTCGTTGAGGCGCAGCGCCACGGCGTGGATGCCTATCCCGCCAGCCGTTTCCACGACGCGGCGTCCGCGCTGGTCGACGCCGAGCGCAAGGCCGACTTCGAGGAAGACGCCGCGCACTACGAGTCGAGCTACTTCCTGACTTTCGTCTATCTGCCACCGGCCGAGGACGCCGCGCGAGCGGAGTCATGGCTCTATGAGGGCAAGGCCGCAAAAGGCGTCGATCCGCACGAGGTGCTGCGCGGCTTCGCCGACCGCACCGACCGCGTCCTGCAGCTGGTCGAGGGCTTCATGCCCGAGTGCCATTGGCTCGATGACGGCGAGACACTCACCTACCTGCACTCGTGCGTCTCGACCAAGCGCCAGCGCGTACGCGTACCCGAAACGCCGATGTATCTCGACGCGCTGCTGGCCGATCAGCCGCTCACCGGCGGTCTCGAGCCGCGTCTCGGCCATGCTCACCTCCGAGTGCTGACCATCGTCGGCTTCCCGACCGCCACGACGCCGGGCCTGCTCGACGACCTCAACCGGCTGGCGTTTCCGTATCGCTGGTCGACGCGAGCGATCCTCCTCGACAAGACCGACGCCACCAAGCTGCTGAGCAAGATCCGGCGGCAATGGTTCGCCAAGCGCAAGTCGATCGCCGCCATCCTCAAGGAGATCATGACCAACGAGGCCTCGGCGCTCGTTGATACCGACGCGGCGAACAAGGCTGCCGACGCCGACGTGGCGCTGCAGGAGCTGGGCGCCGACTATGCCGGCCAGGCCTATGTCACCGCGACCGTGACAGTCTGGGATAACGATCCGCGCATCGCCGCCGAGAAGCTGCGGCTGGTCGAAAAGGTCATCCAGGGTCGCGATTTCACCGCTATGGCCGAGACCATCAACGCCGCCGACGCCTGGCTCGGCTCGCTGCCCGGTCATGTCTACGCCAATGTCCGGCAGCCGCCGGTCTCCACGCTCAATCTCGCCCACATGATCCCGCTCTCGGCGGTGTGGGCGGGGCCGGAACGGGACGAGCATTTTGCAGCGCCCCCTCTGCTCTTCGGGAAGACCGAAGGCTCGACCCCGTTCCGGTTATCCCTTCACGTCGGCGATGTCGGCCACACGCTCGTGGTCGGGCCGACCGGCGCCGGCAAGTCGGTGCTGCTGGCGCTGATGGCGCTGCAGTTCCGGCGCTATTCCGGCGCTCAGGTCTTCGCGTTCGATTTCGGCGGCTCGATCCGCGCCGCGGCGCTTGCCATGGGCGGCGACTGGCACGATCTCGGCGGCGGCCTGACCGAAGGCGCGGACGCTTCCGTCTCGCTCCAGCCGCTCGCCCGCATCCACGACACCTACGAGCGTGCCTGGGCCGCCGACTGGATCGTCGCCATCCTGCTGCGCGAAGGCATCGCCATCACGCCCGAGGTCAAGGAGCATCTCTGGTCCTCGCTGACCTCGCTCGCGTCGGCGCCGGTCGCGGAACGCACGCTGACCGGCCTGTCGGTCCTGCTCCAGTCGCAGACGCTCAAGCGCGCCTTGCAGCCCTATTGCGTCGGCGGCCCCTATGGTCGGCTGCTCGACGCCGAGAGCGAGCAGCTCGGCGAAGCCGACGTCCAGGCGTTCGAGACAGAGGGGTTGATCGGCACCGGCGCGGCCGCCGCCGTGCTTGCCTATCTCTTCCACCGCATCGAGGACCGGCTCGACGGTCGGCCGACTCTGCTGATCGTCGACGAGGGCTGGCTGGCGCTCGACGACGAGGGCTTCGCCGGGCAGCTGCGCGAATGGTTGAAGACGCTGCGCAAAAAGAACGCCAGCGTCGTTTTCGCCACCCAGTCACTGTCCGACATCGATGGTTCGGTGATCGCGCCGGCGATCATCGAAAGCTGCCAGACCCGGCTCTTGCTACCGAACGAGCGCGCGATCGAGCCTCAGATCACCGCGATCTATCGCCGCTTCGGGCTCAACGATCGCCAGATCGAGATCCTCGCGCGCGCCACGCCGAAGCGCGACTATTATTGCCAGTCGCGCCGCGGCAACCGGCTGTTCGAGCTCGGCCTTGGTGACGTCGCGCTGGCGCTTTGCGCAGCGTCGGCGAAGACCGATCAGGCCGCCATCGCGCGGATCATGGCCGAGCATGGCCAAAGCGACTTCCTCACCGCCTGGCTGCGCCACCGCGACGTCGGCTGGGCCGCCGACCTCATTCCCGACCTCACCAACCTGGAGACACCGTCATGACCCTCAGTCGCTCGCGCGCGGCGCTTCTCGCCGCGTCCATTCTCGCCCTCCCGGCCATGTTCTCGCCGCTGCTCCTCCAGCCCGCAGCGGCACAGATCACCGTCTGGGATCCGAGCAACTACACCCAGAATGTCCTGTCGGCGGCTCGGGCGCTACAGCAGATCAACAACCAGATCACCTCGCTGCAGAACGAGGCGCAGGGGCTGATCAATCAGGCGCGCAACCTGGCGAGCCTTCCCTATTCGTCGTTGCAGCAGCTCCAACAGTCGGTGCAGCGAACCCAGCAGCTCCTCGGCGAGGCCCAACGCATCGCCTACAACGTCCAGAACATCGACCAGGCGTTCCGCACCACCTACGGCAACGCCTCGATGTCAGCCTCGGACGCCCAGCTCGTCGCGGGTGCGCGCGAGCGCTGGCAGAACACCGTCGGCGGCTTGCAGGACGCCATGCGCGTTCAGGCCGGCGTCGTCGGCAACATCGACACCAACCGCTCGCAGATGTCGGCGCTGGTCGGCCAGAGCCAGGGCGCGACGGGCGCACTGCAAGCGACACAGGCCGGCAATCAGCTGCTCGCGCTCCAGGCGCAGCAGCTCGCCGACCTCACTGCCGTCGTCGCCGCCAACGGGCGCGCCCAGGCGCTTTCCGATGCCGAACGCGCCGCGGCCACCGAACAGGGCCGCGAACAGCGCCGGCGATTCCTGACCCCCGGCGTCGGCTACCAGCCCGGCAACGCCCGCATGTTCCCGAATGGCAACTGAGGTAGGGCCGATGGACGGCAAGCTGTTCGCCCGGATCGGCGCGATCGTGTTCGTCGCGGTGGCCATCACCGCGACCGCGATCGAGATGACCCGGAAGGAGGAGGAACCCGCGGCCGCAGTGTCTGCGCGGGTTCAAGAGACGGCCACCGATCCACTGCGCGCGGCGCAGCGCCGCTGCCAGCTGCTCGGCGAAACCGCCGCGCGCGACACGGAATGCCTTCGCGTCTGGGCCGCAACCCGGGACCGCTTTCTCGGCGTCGCGCCCGCGCCACGCCAGCCCGCCGAAGGACTTTGATAGATGGGCGGCACCGGCGTCATCGACCAGTTCCTCGAGGTCTTCACCCGCTATATCGATAGCGGCTTCGGCCTGCTGAGCGGTGAGGTCGCCTTCATCGCCACGACCTTGATCGTCATCGACGTGACGCTCGCCGCCTTGTTCTGGAGCTGGGGCGCCGACGACGACATCCTGGCGCGGCTGATCAAGAAGACCCTGTTCGTCGGGGTCTTCGCCTACATCATCGGCAACTGGAATAACCTCGCCCGCATCGTCTTCGAGAGTTTTGCCGGGCTTGGCCTGAAGGCGTCGGGCACGGGCTTCACCGTCGCGGATCTCATGCGGCCGGGGCGCGTCGCGCAGACCGGACTCGACGCCGGCCGACCGCTGCTCGAATCCATCTCGAGCCTGATGGGGTGGGTCTCGTTCTTCGAGAACTTCATCCAGATCGCCTGCCTACTGTTCGCCTGGGCGCTGATCCTGCTCGCCTTCTTCATCCTCGCCGTGCAGCTCTTCATCACACTGATCGAGTTCAAGCTGACGACGCTCGCCGGCTTCGTGCTGATTCCCTTCGGCCTGTTCGGCAAGAGCGCCTTCATGGCCGAGCGGGTGCTCGGCAACGTCATCTCCTCGGGCATCAAGGTGCTCGTGCTCGCGGTCATCATCGGCATCGGCTCGACCTTGTTCTCGCAGTTTACCGCCGGCTTCGGAGGCCAGACCCCGACGATCGACCAGGCGATGGCGATCGTCCTCGCCGCCCTGTCATTGCTCGGCCTCGGCATCTTCGGCCCCGGCATCGCCAACGGCCTCGTCTCTGGCGGCCCCCAGCTCGGCGCCGGTGCAGCGGTTGGCACCGCCCTCGCTGCAGGCGGCATGGTCGCGGCCGGCGGCGCGGCACTCGGCGCAGCCGCTGGCGGCGCTGGCGCCCTGGCCGGCGGTGCGGCCGCCGCCGCGCGGGGCGGTGCGGCCATGGCGGGTGGAGCCTCCACCGCCTACAGCCTCGGCGCCGCCGGTCAGTCCGGCGCGTCAGGTGTCGCGTCGGGACTCGGCGGCGTCGCCCGTGCCGGCGCCAGCGCCGCGACTTCGCCGCTTCGCCGGGCCACCTCTCGCGCCGCCGAGAGCATGCGTTCGAGTTTCAACGAGGGCGGCATGGCCGCCTTCGAGGCGACCGGAGGCTCCTCGACCAAGGGCACGATCGGTAGCGACGCCGCCGATACAGCCTCGTCTTCATCCGGAGGGTCCGGCGGCGCCCCCGCCTGGGCCCGGCGCATGAAGCGCTCCCAGTCCCTGACGCACGGCGTCCAGGCCGCCGCCCACGCCGTCCGCGCCGGCGATGCACACGGCGGCGGCTCTTCAGTCAACCTCGCCGAAAGTGACCGCTGATGTTCAAACGACCCTCCACCCATTACGGCAAGGCGCCCGAGCCCGAGACGCCCTACCAACGCGCCGCCCAGGTCTGGGACGACCGCATCGGCGCGGCCCGCGTCCAGGCCAAGAACTGGCGCTTGATGGCCTTCGGCTCGCTGATCCTGTCGGCGGGGTTTGCCTCCGCCCTGGTCTGGCAGTCGGCGCGCGGCACCATCGTGCCGTGGGTGGTGCAGGTTGATCGGCTCGGCCAGTCGCAGGCCGTCGCGCCGGCGGTCGCCGACTATCGCCCGACCGATCCGCAGATCGCCTGGCATCTGGCGCGGTTCATCGAGCAGGTCCGCTCGATCCCCGCCGACGCCATCATCGTGCGGCAGAACTGGCTGCGCGCCTACGACTTCACCACCGATCGCGGCGCGATGGCGCTCAACGACTATGCGCGCTCGAACGACCCCTTCACCAAGGTCGGCACGCAGCAGATCGCGGTCGATGTCTCCAGTGTCATCCGCGCCTCGCCCGACAGCTTCCGCGTCGCCTGGACCGAGCGCCGCTATCAGGACGGTTCGCTCGCCGAGACCTCGCGCTGGACCGCTATCCTGACAATCGTCGTGCAGCCGCCACGCGACGCCGAGCGTCTGCGGAAGAACCCGCTCGGCATCTTCGTCAACGCCATCAACTGGTCACGGGAGCTTGGGCAATGAAGCCGTCTTTCCGTAAAGCCGAAAACCCGGCCTTACCCGCAATCGCTAATCCGTCGTTCCGCACATCCGCCTTGCCGCTGGCCCTGCTCGCGGCGACGGTGCTCGCTGGCTGCGCCACCACGCAAAAGCCGCCCGAGATCGCCTATGACGACGCCGCGCCGGCGACGATCGCGGTCGACCCGCCCGCGCCCATCACCGTGGTCGAACTTTCCCGTCCGCTGCCGCTGCCGGGCCAGATGAAACCGGTCGAACCGTCGCGTCGCGCCCCGGAGGCCACCGACCCGGCGGCACGGGTGAACCAGGCCAACGCCGCCGCCCGCGTCCAGCCCGTCCGCGACGGCTTCATCAACGCTATGCAGGTCTATCCATACACCGGCGGAGCGCTCTATCAGGTCTATACCGCCGTCGGGCAGATCACCGACATCGCGCTCCAGCCCGGCGAGCAGCTCGTCGGCGCAGGCCCCGTCGCCGCCGGCGATACCGTGCGCTGGATCATTGGTGATACCGAAAGCGGCTCCGGTGCCTCGCGTCAGGTCCACATTCTGGTCAAGCCATCGCGCGCTGACCTGATGACCAACCTGATCATCAACACCAATCTGCGGACCTACCATATGGAACTGCGCTCGACCGAGCGGACGTATATGGCCTCGGTCTCCTGGCAGTATCCGCAGGATCAGCTCATCGCGCTGCGTCGGCAAAATGCCCAGGCGGAAGCCGCGCAGCCGGTCGCCTCTGGCGTCGATCTAGCCAACATCAACTTCCGCTATGCGATCGAGGGCGACCGAGCGCCGTGGCGGCCGCTGCGCGCCTACGACGATGGGCGGCAGGTGTTCATCGAGTTCCCGCGTGGCATCGCCCAAGGGGAAATGCCGCCGCTGTTTGTCGTCGGCCCGGAAGGCAACACCTCCGAACTGGTCAACTACCGCGTCCGCGGCCACCACATCATCGTCGATCGCCTGTTCGCCGCCGCCGAGCTGCGGTTCGGCAATGGGAATTCCCAAAGGCGCGTCCGCATCGTGCGCACCGACGGGAGGCCGACCTCGTGAGCGAGCCTGAGCCCCGGAAGGAGGACGAGGATGCGCCACTCGGCGGATCGGTCGCGGACGCGGCCGCCCCGATGCGGCTTCGCGGCGAGGCGCCGCGCGTCACCCGACTGTCGCGAAAGGCGCTGGCCGGAATCGGCGTGGTCGCCAGTGTCGGCCTCGGCGGTGCCTTGATCTACGCTCTCCAGACCCGTGATGGCTCCGGGCCGAGAGAGGAACTCTATTCGACTGAGAACCGCTCAACAGCCGACGGGCTGGCCGGTCTGCCCCGCGACTATAGCGGGGTGCCGCGGTTGGGGCCGTCGCTTCCGGGCGATTTGGGACGTCCGATGCTCGATGCTCAGAATCGCGGCCAGCCGGTCCCGGCGCCCGGTATCGCCACGCCTAATCCTGGGATCAGCGCCGAAGAGCAGCGGCGGCTTCAGGAGATCGAGGCGGCGCGAACGAGCAAGATGTTCGCCGGGACCGAGAGTCGCACCATATCCGTGCCGGGTGTCGCACCGGAGGTCGCCGCGCCGCCGCCGTTGCCCAATCTCACCGGCCTCGGGCTCGCGCCGCCGCCTGCGACGCCATCCGCCCAGGATCGGCAGCTCGCCTTCCTCAACGCCGCCGCCGACCGGCGCACCGTCGCGCCTGATCGGGTAACGGCGCCGGCGTCCCCGAACGTCCTCCAGGCCGGAGCGGTCATCGCGGCCGCGCTGATCACCGGCATCCGCTCCGATCTGCCAGGGCAGATAACCGCGCAGGTGACGGAGAACGTCTATGACAGCCCGACCGGCCGCATCCTGCTCGTGCCGCAAGGCACGCGCCTGATCGGTCAGTATGACAACGGCGTCGGTTTCGGTCAGCGCCGGGTGCTATTGGTGTGGAACCGCCTCATCCTGCCGAACGGCCGCTCGATAGTGCTCGAGCGCCAACCGGGCGCGGACACCGAAGGATACGCCGGCTTGGAGGACGGGGTCGACTATCATTGGTGGGACCTCGCCAAGGCCGCCGCGCTGTCGACATTGCTTGGCATTGGCGCGGAGTTGGCTACCGACGACAATGATCGTCTGGTGCAGGCAATCCGCGACGGCGGGCAATCGACGATCAATGACGCCGGCCAGCAGATCGTGCGGCGGCAGCTGAACATCGCGCCCACGCTGACGATCCGGCCGGGTTTCCCGGTTCGGGTCATCGTCACGCGCGACCTCGTCCTCGAACCCTATGGAGGTTGAAAATGGCGAAGCTAAAGCTCGGCGCGCTCGATGACGACAAGCCAGTAAAGGTGTCGCTTGAGGTGCCAGCCGCGGTGCATCGGGACTTGGTGGCCTACGCCGAGGTGCTCGCTGTCGAGACCGGGCGACCAGTGGGCGACCCGGTCAAACTCATCATTCCGATGGTCCAGCGCTTTATCGCCACCGATCGCGGGTTTTCAAGAGCTCGAAGTGCCCGGTGATATCGATCAGCCCACAAATCCATAAATTGGCAGGCCCAAGCAGAGAAGCACACTCGGCAGCAGGCTCCTGGACATTGTTCTAGCGAGGCTAAGCAATCGTCTGAGCGCGGGGTTGTCGTTTTTCGATGACCAGATCGCGCAGAAGGGCAGGATTTCGTCCTTGATCTGACGGTAGATGACACCCGGGAATCTTGCGGCTCCGGCCGCTTCATGAACGAGCGTTAGGCCTTGGCCCATCGCAACGAGATGCATTAGATTATCCCTACCGACGCGAAGCCGCGCGATGCTTGGATGGTGCCCGAGATCGCCGAGATGCTTGACGAGATAGTCATAAATTTCCGGCCCCGGGTCGTCCTCGCTGAGAATGAAGTGCCGGTCGCGAAGATGCATCCAGTTGAGTGTACGCAGCGACGCGAGTTCATGCTTGCTCGGCATGACCGCCAAGACCCGCTCGTTCCATAGGTGAGCCACATCGCAACCTTCGGCGACGGGCTGTCCCGTCAGAAAAGCGATATCCAGATGAAGACGCTGGACGGCGGCAATGTGCGCAGCGGGACCGCCCTCGATCAGGTCAGGTCGAACACCTGGATTAGCGCTGACATAGGCGCGCAGCAGATCGGGCAGGAATCCGGAGGCGAGCGACGTGAAGATCCCAATTCTAACGGTGCCGGCCTCGCCGCGTCCGAAGGACCCAGCATCGGCAGCTGCGCGCTCGATTTCATTCAATGCCCGAAGCGCGCGATACAAAAATCGCTGGCCAGCGTACGTGAGACGGACGCCGCCATGATGGCGAATGAAAAGAGCCACGCCTACCTCGTCCTCTAGGTCGCGGATACGTCGGCTGACTGCGGATTCGCGAATGTCGAGCGCAATTGCCGCGCGACGAAAGCTGCCACGCTCTGCGGCTGCGACGACGTATCGGAGATGGCGCAATTCCATGACGCTACTGCTGTGCCTTCGGTTGGCGCTCGGCTTCACGCGTTGAGCACTGTGACGCGGCCGACTTGTGTAGGTAGCCCGGGCGCTCGCTCGATCAGGCGCTCGCACCGCGAGGTATGCTCAGCGCCGTCCCGCCCGGTGCCTTATTGAGTACGACGTAGCTCTTATGTATCCGCGCGCGCGCTCGACGAAGCGTCCGGGGCTTCAAGATACAATCTGACAGACGCCTCACATCGCGCACTAAGCACGTGCCGTAACACCTCGAGGTCATTCATGATCTGTATCGGATCCTGATCGATAGCCGATCGCAACGCGTCCTTGAGCCAGGGGCTCATGCGCGGATGAGCAAGTACCCACTCAATCTGCCGCTCAGCCTCGCGCAGCTCATTACTGGACGGCACGGACATACCCATTCGAACCTCCTTTCTCGGATCACGGCGTCACGGGTTGCATCCACTGCACTGCCCGGGATCCGCGGTTGTTGCTGGTGCCAGGCGCTCGATCCGGTGGCCACAAGCCGCGCAGGACAGCACCTCCGCCTTGATCGCCAAGGTCGGCTCGCCGCACCATGAACAGGGCAAACCGACGAGGCGCTCGGTCACGGCGAAACCGGGCGCTGCGCAAACCGGGCACGGGCTGCGGAACCGACGGACCAGGTCGAGGGTCGCTCGCTTGATGGCCCGCATGCGCGTCGGATTGCGGTGCGCGCGCATGTCGGTCTCTACAAAGCCCGCGCCGCACATCCCGATCACCTGCGTGACGGCATTTTCGAGGTCCTCCGCGTTGCGGATATTCTTGATCAGCGCGCGAGCCGGCGCCGGCTGGCCGTCGATGGCGCCCATGACGATCACGCCGTGCTCAGGGAACTGCGCGCGGTCCGCGAAGGCGCGGGCCGCACCCACGTCCGATACAACCGCGTGGCTGAAGTTCGTGGTCGGACTCGCATGATGCCCGATCAGTTCGAGGCCGGAGGCGCGGTCGGCGAGAACCACGATCTCACGGGCGAACGGGAGGAATGGAATGTAGGGGTGCGGACCGAAACTGCCTTCGCTGGCCAACGCCACCTGGGCGTCGGGCGCGTCTGCGAACGCCGCTGCGATCTTGGCGCGCGCCGCATCGAGCTGCGAGCCGGTCCGCTCGACGTCCCGGCTAAAGGTGCCGAAGCGGTCGGTATCGATGCTATCGCTCACCCGGACCCGCAGGCCGAGCGCGCGCTCAAGCAATGGAGCGATCACCCGCTCCTTGCCGTGCATCGTCGCGAGCACCGCCGGCTCTTGCCTGTAGGGTCGGGGCGCGCTGGCCATCGCTAGAAATACCCCTCGCGCTTCTTCTGCTCGAGCGAGCCGCCGTCCTCACCGTCGCTGATCCGGCCCTGACGCTCGGAGCCCGAGGCCGCCAGTGTCTCCCGAACCACGGAATTGAGGTCGGTCGCCTCCGATTCGACCGCCGCGGTGACCGGCCAGCAGCCGAGAGTGCGGAAGCGCACCGTCATTGTTTCGACGATCTCGCCGGCCCGCAGCCGCATGCGAGGTTCGTCATCGACCACGATCAGTCCGCCGCCGCGCTCGACCACCGGTCTCGGCATCGCGAAGTAGAGCGGCGCGAGCGCGATGTTGTGAGTGAGCGCGTAAGTCCAGAGGTCGATCTCGGTCCAGTTGGAGAGCGGGAAGACGCGCGCCGACTGGTTCTTGCCGAGCCGGGTGTTGTACAAGCGCCAGAGCTCGGGACGCTGCTGGCGGGGTTCCCAGACATGCCCCGCGCCGCGAACGGAAAAGACCCGCTCCTTGGCCCGCGATTTTTCCTCGTCACGGCGGGCGCCGCCGAAGACGATATCATAGCCGCCCTGGTCGAGTGCGGCCTTCAGCGGCTCGGTGCGCATCGCCAGCGTGTAGCGGTCGCCATGATCGAAGGGGTTGAGCCCCGCGGCGCGACCTTCCTCATTGGCGTGGACGATCAGCTCAAACCCGTGCTCGCGCGCGAAGGCATCGCGGAAGTCGAGCAGCGACCGAAATTCCCAGGTCGAGTCGATGTGGAGCAGCGGAAACGGCGGGGGACCGGGATAGAAGGCGCGCAGGGCGAGATGCGCCATCACGGTCGAGTCCTTGCCCGCCGAGAACAGCATGACCGGCTTGCGCGCTTCGGCTACCGCTTCGCGCAGGATATGGATCGCCTCGGATTCGAGCCGCGCCAGATGCGAGAGCCGCGCGGTCATTCGACAGCATCCCACAACAGACCGCCGGCGTAGCGGCGGATCGTTCGGCCGTCCTCATCGATCCGGAACAGATGCACCCAGCCATTGTCGACGAGTTCGCGAACGCCGCCATGGGCGGCGATCATCTGGCTGAGCACCTCTTCGGGCGCTTCGATGAAGACGTTGAGCCGCAGCGGCTCATGGACGAACCGTGTGCCGTCATGCACCGACTGCCAGGGCAGCCCGACCTTCAGGTCACCGGAATTGCCTTCCAGCACGCCCAATTGCCCGACGACGTTGTGGAGCACCTTGTTGCCGCTGCCGAAGGCGCGGTTGTTCACGGTCGAGCCGTAATATTGCAGGTTGATCCAGCTCGCGACGACCATCGGCGCGGTCATGATCAGTTCGAGAACGCCGAACCCGTCGTCCTTGCGCCACTCATAGTCATGGAGGAACGCGCGGCCGCCGAGGTCGAGCCCGCGGGTGCGTTCGCGCGGCGCGGCGATGAACGCGGCGTTGCCGGCGAGACCCCATTCGGGGCGAACCTGCGCCCAATCGCGGCTGCGGGCCTTCACCGCATGATCTATGTCCGCGGTCTGCTTGACGCCGAGTAGCAGCGCTCGCTCGGCGCGTGCCAAGGACGAGGCTTTGGCGAGCGCAACGCGCAGACCGGCCAGATCACCGGCGTGCGAAATGGGCAATCCGTCGGCATCGAAGATGCGGACCTCGTCGGTCGTCGTATCGTGCAGGCAGCCGAGGAACCACGTATCCTCAGGGATAACGATCCCCTTGTCGGCAAGGCCGGTGCGGACGCCGGAATCGTTGAGAATGGCGGCGGCGACGCGCGCGTTCGCCTCACCGGTATGGCCGCCGCACGCGCCGCAATCGAGCCCCGAGGCGTGCGGGTTGTTGACGGTCGTGCTGCCATGTCCGGTAAGCAGCACCAGCCGCGCGAACCCTTCAGTCATCGACATCGCGCGCAGCACCGCCTCGGCCATGGCGACGCGCTGTTCGTCGTCGAAACCGGTGAGCCGGCCGCCGACCATGCTCGTCTTAAGACGCGGCCCGATGCGGCCGATGATGCTTGCGTCGAGACCGTCAGTGTTCGGGTCGGTGACCGTGCGGGTCAGCCGCGCGCTGTCGCCGACGAGCTTGCCGGCGAACAGCAATCCCGCCGTCTCGACATAGGTGAACGAGGACACCGCCGAGAGCTTGAACGCCTTCCACGCCTTGGTCGCGCGGCGGCGCAGCAGGCGCAGGTTGAGTATCTCCGATTCCTCGGCCTGGGTGGCTCCGGCGACAGCCTCGCACACGATGAAGGCTGGCTTCAGCAACACCGGGCACTGCGCGCCGCCGGTGTCGCGACCGATCGGCACGTATTCGATCGGGAAGCCGAAGAAGCCGGCGAAGCCAATCGTCTCGGCCTCGGGACAGACGGTTTCGAACGCGCGCCGATAGACCTCGGAGCGGACGTCGATGCAGAACGCCGCCTGGAACATCGGGCGGATTTTAGCCGGATGCGCCGCCGGTGTTGTGAGGTGCTGCGCCATTCGCGCCAGCAAGCGCCGCCGGTATGCGGCCTCATAGGCTTCGTGGAGGATCAGATCGAGCGCGAGCTCGGGATCGTCGCCCAGCCGCTCGTCTTCGGGCAGAGTGGCCGCCGCGGCCATTGCCTTGCTCCAGGCTGCCCTGAAGTCCGGATCGACGCGCTCGAGGAACAGCGCATAGCCCCACACGACCCGAACCGCGAGCAGCTCCACCAGCGTGTCGTCGCCGCGCCCGTAGAGCGCATTGTCCCAGACGAGGTAGCGCGCATAGGCTGCCCAGCCGCCAATATCGATCAGCGCGCGGTGCAGATAATCCTCGACCGCGCGCTCAGGAATGCCGAGCGCCGCAACGACCGCGGCGATCGCATCACGCGGGTCGTCGGGCATCGACGCGACGGCCTGGCGGAAGCCCTTGATCCCCATCGTCTCGGGATTGCGGTCGAACCGCATCGCCGTACGCCAGGCGGCATAGGGAGGCAAAGCGCGCGCTGGCAGCTTCCAGGCGGCCTGGCCTTCATCGAAATAGGCCGCGCACCATTTGGAGATCTCGTCGATCATGAAGGCCGTGCGCGAAGCCTGACGGTCACCCGCCGCCAAGCCGTCGAGGGTTTCGGCGACGGTCGCGACCACGGCCTTCGGCCGGCCATTCCTGACCGGTTCGTGTGCGGCCGCCCGGCGCAGCGAAGCGGTGTCCCTCGCCAGCGGCGAGAGACCCGATGTTGCGGCTATGCCCGCCGCGAGGTCGCGGTCTTCGATCAGTCCTGCCGCTAGCGCCTCGCGGTAAAAAGCGCGCGGCATCAGCATATCGACCCCGGCCACCCGCTTCAGCGTCGCGCAGGTCGCCGCGAAGCTCTGGTCGCTGAACCCGAGGAACGGATTGACCGCGACGAAATGCTTGAGCGGCCATAGCGGCGCGATCTTGTTGCAGGCGCGGTCTATCGCGGGGTCGATCGTCAGCTGTTCAGGGCTCATCGAGGGCGGCTCGGTGGCCGCGTGGCCTGGCGGATCAATCGCAATGGCGACGGTGTGGCTCATGGATGGACTCCGCTGGCGGTGGTGGAGGGGGTCGCGCCGGTGCGCGGCGGCGGGCTCGGCCAGAAGCGCAGCACCAACCGGTTGGCGAGCGTGTTGACGTAAAGGCCGTTGGCGAGATGGACATGGAGTGCCTGCCAGCGCGGCGTGGCTGCCTTGCCCGGCAACAGACTTTGGAAGACCGTTACCGCCGCGAAGGCGAGCACGACCAGGGCGACAATGACGAGGTCGAGCGGGCCACGCAGCGCGTGCACCGGCGGCACCGAACCGGCCAGCACATGCTCCGCCGCCCACTGCAGCACGAAATAGGCGATCGCCACGACCGCCGCGAGCGCGAGGATCCGGCCGATGACATAGAGGCTGGGACGCTCGTCGAAGGCCTGGGTGATCAGGTGCGCAAGACCGAGCATCACTACTGCGCCGAGCGCGAACACCCCGGGCTGCGCGGTGATCGTCGCGCCGAACAGCGTGCCAACGAGGAGGGTGACCGCCAGAACCAGGCCGACGATCATCGCCATCCGAGCAGGGTGCGGGTTCCCGCCAGGGCTCGGCGACCACGACGCCCGCGCCAGGTCGATGACGCTGCCCGACGAGAGGAAGGCGTGCGCCTTGTAGAGTGAGTGGGCAACGATGTGCAGGAGGGCGGCGGCGAAGGCGCCGAGCCCGCATTGCAGCATCATGAAGCCCATCTGCGCGATCGTCGAATAGGCCAGCGAAACCTTGACGCTGGTCTGGGTCAGCATGACCACTGATCCGAACAGGGCGGTGATGCCGCCGATTATGACCAACACCTCCATCGACGGCACCGATAGGGAGATCAGCCCGGCGAATCGCAGCACGAGGAAGCCGCCGGCATTAATGACACCGGCATGGAGGAGTGCGGACACCGGCGTCGGCGTCTCCATCACCTCGGTCAGCCAGCCATGAAAAGGAAACTGAGCCGACTTGAGCAGCGCGGCGACCACCAGCAGCACCGCGACCGCGTGGATCGTCCCCGGAATGTCGCCTGCAACGCGCATCGTCTCCGCCCCGGCGAAGAGCACCGCATAGTCGAGGCTGCCGAAGATTCGGTGAAGCAGCACCATCGCGCCTATCAGGCAAAGGTCCCCGAGGCGGCTGGCGAGAAACTTCTTGCGCGCCGCGAGCATTGCCGCCTGCCGCTCGGGATAGAACAGCAGCAGCTTGTTGAGCCCGACACTGGTCGCGATCCACGCCAGCGCGAACTGGAACAGGTTGCCCGATACGATCAGCAATAGCACGGCTGCCAGCGTCAGGCACAGCCATCGGGTAAACCGACCCTGCCCCGGATCGCCGTCGAGATAGTTGCGACTGTAGAGGATGACGATCAGGCCGACGAAGGCGACGAGGCCGACCATGATCGCGCTCAGTGCATCGACATATATGCCCAGCCCCACGCCGCCGATGCCCAGCGTGCCGGTCGTCAACGGACCATAGGCAACAACGGCAACCCCAGCGGAAAGCGCCATAGCCAACGTGAAGGCAGCCGCGAGGCTTGCCGCCATCGCGGTGCCAGCGATGCGTTGCCGCGCGCCCGGGGCTACCGGCGCAAGGCCAACGGCCGAAAGGACGAGCGGACCGAACCCAAGAAGCCAAAACAGGGATGATGACATGGTCGCCTCCAGGGAGCGGGGAGCAGCAACCACCTAACTATCGTGAGCTAGGCATTCTATAAAATACAAAGATTGTAAGATATCGTTCGGTTTCCTAAACTCACCGGCATGGCGAGTCTGAACTATCATCACCTGCGCTACTTCTGGGCGATCGCTCATGAAGGCAGCCTCACCCGCGCCGCCGAGCGGCTCAACCTCTCGCAGTCGGCGCTCTCGGTGCAGCTCGGCAAGCTCGAACTGCAGCTCGGACACCCGCTGTTCGACCGGACCGGCAAGCGCCTCATCCTCACCGAGGCCGGGCGTATCGCCCTTGACTACGCGGACACCGTATTCCAGGCCGGCGACGAGCTGGTCAGCACGATGAAGGGTCGGCCGGTGGATCGCCGGCAGGCGTTCCGGGTCGGCGCGTTGACCACGCTCTCGCGGAACTTCCAGCTGGAGTTCCTGAGCCCGCTCGTGGGCCGGGCCGACGTTGAACTGATCATCCGCTCGGGCACCATGCGCGACCTGCTGGCCCAATTGGAGGCCCATGCGATTGATGTCGTGCTTGCAAACAGCGCTCCTCAGCACGACGCGCGGTCAGACTTTCGCAGTCACCTGCTTGCTCAGCAACCGGTCGCGTTGGTCAGGCGATCAAGCGTCGAACCTTTTGCGTTCCGTTTCCCGGAAGATTTGCGATCCCAGCCTGTCCTGCTCCCCAGCCTCGAAAGCGAAATCCGGGTCGCGTTCGACCGGATCCTCGACCTCGCCGGGGTGCGCCCGATCATTATTGCTGAAGTGGACGATATGGCCATGTTGCGACTTCTTGCCCGCGACAGCGACGGTCTGGCGCTCGTGCCGCCGATCGTGGTGTGCGACGAGCTGGCTGCCGGCCTTCTCGTCGAGGTCTGCCCAGTCCCGAACCTCAGCGAGACGTTTTATGCAATCACACAGAAGCGCCGCTTCCCCAATCCCTTGCTCGCAGAGTTGCTCATGCGGGCGGCGAAGGGAAAGTGATCCGGCCGCTTTGGCTGGCTCACCAAGGGCACCATCGGCTTTCACCTTGGCCAGGTTTCTGGATCCAGCGCCAAAACCTCTCCGGCGAGATAGAGCGACCCGCAGATGACCACACGCGGTGGTGGTCCAGCGTCCGAAAGCGCCAGATCGAGAGCCGACGAGACGTCGGGCCGAGCTTCCGCGCAAAGGCCCGCCGCCCGCGCGCCATCCAAAAGTAACGCCGGATCGGCTGCCGAACTCGCATCGAAGCCCACGAGGAACAGCTTTAGGGAACCGACCGACCGCAACGCCGCAAAAATGCCCTCAAGGTCCTTGTTCGCGAGCACGCCGAGGATGACCACCAAGGGCCGACCGTCCGCTTCTCTGAGTGCGCGGAGCGACTGCGCCAAAGATTTGAACGCGTGCGGATTATGGGCGCCATCGATCCAGAGATCGGCCCCTCGCGCTGATGCTCTTTCGGCTAACGGACCGGCCGTCAAGGGCTGCATGCGGGCTGGCCACGAGACGCGTCTCAGCCCCTCCGAGATGGATTGGTCCGGGAGGCCGAACGTGCGGGCGACAGCGACCGCGAGCCCAGCGTTCAAGACCTGGTGCGCTCCTGCAAGACGACCGGCGGGCAGGTCCAGAACGCCGGTCGCATCCTGGTAACGAAGACCTCCGTGTTCCAACCTGACGTCGAAGTCCCGACCCGCAAGCATGAGCATTGACCCGGCGCGCGCGGCCACCTCCCGGATCACGATCGCGGCGCTTTCGGGCTGCCGGGCCGAAATGCAGGGAACGCCAGCTTTGATGATCCCGGCCTTCTCCTCCGCGATCTTGCCGATCGTGTCTCCGAGAAACTCACAATGATCGAGGGCGACGGGCGCGATCACGGTGATCGCCGGACGCTCGATGACGTTCGTTGCGTCATAGCGCCCGCCGAGCCCGACCTCGACCAGACACAGATCGGCGGGCGTCTCCGCGAACGCCAGCAACGCCGCCGCGGTGGTTACCTCAAAGAATGTGATCGGCTCGCCCGTGTTTGCTGCTTCGATCCGCGTCAGCAAGTCGGTGAGGTACTCTTCAGAAATCAATTCGCCGGCCAGCCGGATCCGCTCGGCAAACCGCACGAGGTGGGGTGAGGTATAGACGTGCGCGCGCAGACCAGCAGCCTCTGCCATTGCGCGCAGGAAGGCGATGGTTGAGCCTTTTCCGTTCGTTCCCGCGACATGGATTACCGGCGGCAAACGCCATTCGGGACGGCTCAATCGTTCTAAGAGACGATCGATCCGGGTAAGCGACAGGTCGATCATCTGCGGATGCAGCGTTCGCAAACGCTCCAACGCAGCGTCATGAGGCCGGAGATGGTCCGTCAAGAACTTCCGTCCGACACATTCGGCCCGTCGGCAGCGCCCAGAGGGCTGCGGCCAGCGGATGGCCGCCCAACGTCTTTGACGCGGCGCCTAGATCGGCTCATCGACCCGTCCCCGACAGGTCCAGGCAATGGCCGCGCCGGCCCGGAAGGGCACGATGCGGCTGCCGGCGGCGGCATAAGAGGATGGCGCCCGCCACGCCGTCCGCTCAAGCACGATCGACCCCGCGTTGAGCGGAAGACCATAGAAGCGCGGACCATGCTCCGAGGCGAAAGCTTCGAGCCGGTCGAGCGCCCCGTCGTCTTCAAAGACCGTGGCGTAACTCTGCAGCGCCACGGGGGCATTGAAGATGCCGGCGCAGCCGCAGGCCGACTCCTTGTCACCGACGACATGCGGCGCCGAATCTGTTCCGAGGAAGAATTTCGGATTCCCGGACGTCGCCGCGCGGCGCAGCGCCAGACGATGCCGTTCCCGCTTGGCGATTGGCAGGCAGTAGAGATGCGGCCTGATGCCGCCGTCAAACATGGCATTACGATTGATCATCAGGTGGTGCGGCGTGATCGTGGCGCCGACGTTCGGCCCACTAGCCTCGACGAAGGCGACTGCCTCGGCAGTGGTGATATGTTCGAAGACGATCTTCAGAGCCGGGAAGTCCGCGACGATCCCGGCAAGCACACGGTCGATGAACACGGCTTCGCGGTCGAATATGTCAACGTCATGGTCGGTGACTTCCCCGTGGAGCAGCAGCGGCATTCCGATGCGCTGCATGACGTCGAGGACGCCGAAGATGCGACGCACGTCGGTCACCCCCTGCGCCGAGTTGGTGGTCGCATGCGCAGGGTAGAGCTTGGCCGCGGTGAATACGCCCGATCTGAAGCCGCGCTCGATTTCCGCCGGATCGATGCCGTCGGTCAGATAGGCCGTCATAAAAGGCGTGAAGGCGAGACCCGGCGCGAGCGCAGCCTGGATACGTGAGCGGTAGGCTTCCGCCGCGGCCACGGTCGTCACAGGCGGATCGAGGTTGGGCATGACGATCGCCCTGGCGAACTGACGGGCGGTCTCGTTGACGACGGCGGCGAGCATCGCGCCGTCACGCAGATGCACATGCCAATCATCGGGCTGGCGAAGGATCAAGCGGTGCGCGCTGGATGGCTCTAGCCTCTCGGCTGCGGCGCCTGGGTCAGATATCGGCATAGACGTGCTCTTCCGCGGCAGCGCCTGGATGGGTCACCGCGCCCTTGCCGGCGGAACCGACGGTCTGCGCGTAGCGCCACAGCGCCCCAGACTGGAAGGCATGCCGGCGCGGCTGCCACCGCTCACGGCGCGACTCCAGTTCTTTAGTTTCAAGGCGCACGGAAAGCGTTCCGCGCGCGGTGTCGATCTCGATCATATCGCCGTCCTCGATCAGCGCGATTGGACCGCCGACCGCGGCTTCCGGGCCGACATGGCCGACGCATAGGCCGCGCGTCGCGCCCGAGAAGCGGCCATCGGTGATCAAGGCCACTTCCTCGCCCATGCATTGGCCATAGATGGCCGAGGTGGTGGACAGCATCTCGCGCATGCCGGGTCCCCCGCGCGGCCCCTCATAGCGGATCACCAGCACCTCGCCCGCCTGATAGCGCCGCTGCATCACAGCTGCGAAGGCGTCCTCCTCCCGGTCGAACACGCGCGCCGGACCGCTGAAGGTCAGCGTTCGCAGGCCCGCCACCTTAACGATCGCTCCTTCAGGCGCGAGATTTCCCGAAAGGCCGACCAGGCCGCCGGTCGGGGACAGCGGCTGCATTGCCGGTCGGACGACGTCCTGGTTGTCCGGCAGACGCACGCCTTCTAAGTTCTCGGCCAAGGTGCGGCCGGTCACGGTCAGACAATCCCCGTGGAGGAAACCGCCGTCGAGGAGCGCCTTCAGCACCACCGGCACGCCGCCAACGTCGTGCACGTCCTTGGCGAGATAGCGTCCGCCGGGTTTCAGATCGGCGATCAGCGGCGTGCGCCGGAACACCGCGGCGACATCGAAAATGTCGAAAGCAATGCCGGCCTCATGTGCCATGGCGGGCAGATGCAGCGCGGTGTTGGTCGATCCCCCCGTCGCCGCCACGACTGCCGCTGCATTCTCCAGCGCCTGGCGTGTAACGATGTCGCGCGGCCTGAGGCCCCGTTCCAGCAGCGCCATCACAGCGCGACCGGACGCGTCCGCGAAGCGGTCTCGCGACTCGTAAGGCGCCGGCGTGCTGGCCGAACCCGGCAGCGCAAGGCCGATCGCCTCCGACACATAAGCCATGCTGTTGGCGGTATACTGGCCGCCGCACGACCCCGCCGATGGACACGCCACCGTTTCGAGTTCGGCCAAGTCGGTATCGGTCATGGTCCCGGCGGCGTTGGCGCCGACCGCCTCGAACACGTCGAGCACGGTTACGTCCTTTCCGCGGAAACGTCCCGGCAGGATCGAGCCGCCGTAGAGAAACACTGAGGGAACGTTAAGGCGCAGCATCGCCATCATCAGTCCCGGCAGGGTTTTGTCGCAGCCGGCCACCCCGACGAGGGCGTCGTAGCAATGCCCGCGCATCGCGAGTTCGACCGAGTCGGCGATTACCTCTCGGCTAACCAGCGACGCCTTCATACCGGCATGACCCATCGCGATGCCGTCTGTGACCGTGATCGTGGTGAATTCGCGCGGGGTGCCGCCCGCGGCTGCCACGCCCTTTTTCACCGCCTGCGCCTGGCGGGACAAAGAGATGTTGCAGGGCGCCGCCTCGTTCCAGGTTGAAACGACACCGACGAAGGGCTGGGCGATCTCGCGCTGCGACAGGCCCATGGCGTAAAGGAATGACCGGTGCGGCGCCCGCTCGGGACCGACCGTTGTATGCCGACTGGGCAAGCCCGTCTTGTCCGCGTCCCAACCTACCGTCGGCGCTCGACCCTCTTCAACGCCTTCCGGATGATCGTTCAAGATTCGCCCTCTCGGCCAAAAGGCCCTCGCGCATCCTGCGGCTTGCTTGCATCACCACGCTTGTTCCACGACGCCGGGAATCCATGGCGAGACAGGCAGCATCAGCTCGCAGGCCGCTAAGTGCTGAAGATAGACTCAATGATACCTTCTGTTGACTACAAAGATTGCAAGACATCGTTCTGTTTTATGTATCGTCACCCTTGGTCGGTCGCGCCGTTCAGACGTTGAACACACGTTTGGCGCCGACACATGTCGAACTACGGTGCGTCGGCAATACCGAACTCGGCGGCATCGAGCCCAAGGACCTCGCAGATGCGCAGGGCCGCCCGGCGCTCTTCAGCATCAAAGCCGCCATCGGCGGCGGCGATTGCGCAGCATGCCTCGACCAGCATTGCCGGGTAGCGCGCCGCACCTTTGACCCTAGCGACGGCTTCTAACGCAGCGGCCTCGCCGCCTTTCTGGTCGGAGGCGAACCGCTCGGTCATTGCTTCGAAGGTGGCGCCGACATCGTCGAGACCGAACGCGGCGATCGGCTGGAATCCGCGGAGCAAGCCCAGCATCCGATCATGCTCCTCAGTCGTCACCCACCCGTCAGCGTAGGCGACCAGCGCGCATCCCGCCACGATGCCCTCCATCAGATGCTCGTTCCGCGCCCTGTGAACCTCGTCGCCGAACTCTTCCCAGGAGCGTTTGGAGAAGCGGCCAAGCGAACGTCGATATGGCATGGTCTGTCCTTTCGTGGATTGGCCTTCGGGCGCTGCCTGTGATGGCTGGTCAGTCGAAAATGTCGAAGATGCTGGAGCGCTTTTTCTTGCGCCGATAGCCGTCGTCATTGTCCCAGTCGCGCTGGCCGTCGTGACGCTGTTCGAACGCTGATCGTGGCGCTTGGCCATGCACCGGCCGGTCGTCGGGTTCGGCTTCGCGCCCCCCAGCAAGCAGTTTTTCAAGTTCGCCACGATCGAGCCAGACGCCTCGGCAGGTCGGGCAGATGTCGAACTCGATGCCGGACCGCTGTACGGTCTGCATCGATCCGTTGTCGTTGGGGCATAGCAACAGGGGCATCAGGATTCTCCTTTCAGGGTGGGGACGGGATTGCGGGTGCGCCAGAGGGAATAGGCGATGCCCGAAGCGAGGATCGCGAAGGTGACGCCGAGCGACCAGGCTGGTGGGAACTTCGTAAGCCCGAGCAGGTCGGCGACGAAGATCTTCGAGCCGATGAATATCAGCAGCACGGCGAGCGCCTGCTTCAGATACGCGAAGCGGTGCAACACCGCCGCCAGCGCGAAGTAGAGCGCGCGCAGCCCCAGAATTGCGAAGATGTTCGAGGTGTAGACGATGTAGGGATCGGTGGTGATCGCGAAGATCGCCGGCACGGAGTCGACCGCAAAGATCACGTCGGCGATCTCGATCAGAATGAGCGCGAGGAACAACGGCGTCATGTAGCGCGCGAGCTTGCCCGTTTCAGGGTCGGGCAGCTTCACGAGGAAGCGCTCGCCGTGCAGTTCGTCCGTAACGCGGAAACGGCGGCGGACGAACTTAAGCACCGGGTTGGCGGCAAGGTCCATTTCCTTGTCGCCGAAGGCGAGCATCTTGATGCCGGTGAGGATCAGGAATCCGGCGAAGAGGTAGAGCACCCAGCCAAACTCGGCGACAAGCGTCGCCCCGATGCCTATCATGATCGCGCGCAGCACGATCACGCCGAGGATGCCCCAGAACAGCACGCGGTGCTGGTACTGGCGCGGCACGGCGAAGAAGCCAAAGATCAGCGCGATGACGAAGACGTTGTCGAGCGCGAGGCTCTTCTCGACCACGAAGCCGGTGAGGTATTGGATGCCGGCGGTCTCGCCGAGCTGCCACCAGACGAGCCCGGCAAAGCCGACACCGAGTGTAAGATAGCCCGCCGAGAGCGCTAGGCTCTCGCCGACGCCGATCTCCTTCTGCTTGCGATGCAGGACGCCGAGGTCGAGCGCCAGTAGCACGCCAACGATCGCGAGAAAGCCGAGCCACATCCAGGCGGGCTTGCCGAGCCACTCAAGAAACAGAAATTCCAACTGCCGCCTCCTTTAAGGAGCGCAGCTCGAACGGGAGCGGTGAACATCGGACCCGGGCATCGAGCGCGCTCGATGCGGTCCGACATCGCGACCATCAGGGTCGCCAGAGGGGCCCGGCCCGCAAAACGCCAAGTAGGCGAAAGCAGATGACGTTACAAGAGGGCTTCAGCAATATAAACTGTCGAGAGATGGCGCACCCGACGCGATTCCAGCGAAGTTGCCTATTCTAATGGCATCGCGATCTGACCGGTGGTGCGGGTGGCCGGGGTCGAACCGGCACTCCTTTCGGAACTGGATTTTGAATCCAGCGCGTCTACCAATTCCACCACACCCGCATTTTGGCCGCCGATTCTAGCCGTCGCTCTCTGCACCTATACTGCACCTAGCGCGATTCCAGAACTGCGGCGGCTTCAACTCCTGTCTTTGTAAACAACTGATCTTACTACACTTTCGGCCCGTCTCAAAAGCTGTGGATATGGTAGACAAACCACTTTTTGAGTCGAGCGCGTCTACCAATTCCGCCATAGGGGCTCAGGCCGGGCGGCCTGGATGGCGCGGGACTATACGGTTGGAGGCCTGTTCGTCAACTGGCCAATTTTCACCGACCCGGCCGCGACGAAACTTCACCTTTCGATTTCGTGGCGGCGCTGCCATTGTGCAGCGCGAAAAATCTTTCTAGACAGACGGCGCATGTCATAGGAGTGCCGATGCTTCGCGGACTTTACGACTGGACCTTGTCGCTGGCGGCAAGGAAATCCGCCGAATGGTGGCTGGCCTTCATCGCCTTCGTCGAAAGCTCGGTGTTCCTGGTGCCGGCCGACGTGCTCTATCTGCCGATGGCGCTGTCGCGGCCGGACCGCGCCTATCGCTATGCGCTGATCGCCACCGTCGCCTCCGTGCTGGGCGGCATCGCCGGCTGGTTCATCGGCCACTACGCCTATGACGCGGTGGCAAGGCCCATCCTCGAATTCTACGGCAAGTATGACGAGTTCGAGCATCTGCGGGCTTCCGCGGGCGTAAGCATCGAATTCATTATCCTGATGCTGATCACATCGGGTGCGGCCCATCTGCCGCCGATCAAGGTGGTGACGATCCTGTCCGGTGCCCTTGGCGTCAATCTGGCGCTGTTCATCGTGCTGGCCATCGTCGCGCGCGGCGGGCGCTTCCTGCTGCTGGCCTGGTTGCTGCGCCGTTATGGCGAACCGATTCGCGAGTTCATCGAAAAGCGCCTTGGCCTGATCGCGGGCGCCGTCGCGGCCGCCCTGATTTTGCTCTATATCCTCGTCAAATACGCCCTCTGAACACAGCCTATTCCGAGCCGTACGGAGCAGATCGAATGACCGCGACCATGAATGCCGACACCGGCCGCCAGCGCACACGGATGGCCCTGTTCCTCGCGGTCGCCATGGCCGCGACAGTCGGCTCGGCGCTGGGCTTCCAGTATCTCGGCGGCTATATCCCCTGCCATCTCTGCCTGGAGCAGCGCACGCCCTATTATATCGGCGTGCCTTTGATGGCGCTGGCGGCGATTGCATCGATGTTGAACGCACCCGCTTGGATGACGCGCGGCCTGCTCGCCATCGGTGGGCTGCTGATGCTCTATGGCCTCTATCTCGGCGTCTATCACTCCGGCGTCGAATGGGCCTGGTGGCAAGGTCCGGCCGATTGCACGGCGGGCGCGGGCCCGGTCGACACCGGCGGCAAGGGCGTGCTCGACGCGCTCGACAAATTCGTGCCGCCGTCCTGCGACAAGGCAGCGCTGCGCATCCTCGGCCTGTCGCTGGCCGGCTGGAACGCCATCGCCAGCCTCATCCTGGCCGCCGTCGCCTTCCGCGGCGCACTTTCCCGCGACTAATTGAACTTCGCCAGGTGCCGGCACGAGACCGTTCAAGAATTCGGCAGGCTGAGTCGGATGAAGTGATTTTCGAGAACCGGAGCGGAGCGTACTGAAGTACGCGAGCACCGGAAGCGCAGAAAATCGCTTCAGGCGGCCAGCATCCCGAATTCTCGGACGATCTCAGGGTTCGAGTTCGACATCCCAGTATAGATAATCCATCCAGCTTTCATGCAGGTGGTTGGGCGGGAACAGGCGGCCGTTATTGTGCAGGTCATGCACCGTCGGCTGATAGGGTGTCTGCAGCGGCCACATCTTGGCATGCGCCGGCATCATGCCGCCCTTCCTGAGATTGCAGGGGGAACAGGCGGCGACGACATTCTCCCACGTCGTCGCGCCGCCGCGATGGCGGGGGATGACATGGTCGAACGTCAGATCCTCGGGCGTGCCGCAATATTGGCACTGGAAACGGTCGCGCAGGAAGACGTTGAAGCGGGTGAAGGCCGGATGCCTGGACGGCTTCACATAGGCTTTCAGGCTGACGACGCTGGGCAGCCGCATCGAGAAGGTCGGCGAAGAGACGGCGTGCTCGTATTCGGCGACGATGTTCACCCGGTCGAGGAACACCGCCTTGATGGCATCCTGCCAGGACCAGAGCGACAGGGGATAATAGCTGAGCGGACGGTAATCCGCATTCAGCACCAGTGCAGGAAGCCCATCCGGAGATACGGCAACCGTCACGTGTTTACCTCCTTCGCCCAGTGCATGCCCCCTGAAAACCGAATTCGATTTTCGCCGGGGATCGTGCGCAGATTCAAAAGTGCCACCGCGTCCTTTCGCATCCGGCTGGATGCGCGGCGCGGCAGCCGAACGGTGCGGATACTGTAAGCCCGACATGACAGGGATGTGAAGCGGATTGTCGCTTGCCCGAAACGCCAAAAACGCATGATTTTTGTGCTTTCTAGCGAATTCAGGCCGGGGGCGCGGCGTCGCGCCCTCTGGTTTCACGATAATAGGACCAGAAAAGCCGCGATGCGACACCTCGCCACGGGCTCCATGATTCGGCAAGTTGGATCAGTATTTTCTCTGGTGGACGCGGATCGATGCCGAGCGCGTGGCCGACAGCGCTCTGCAGCGCGACGTCGCGGGCCGGAAAAATGTCGGGATGCCCGGCCGCGAACAGCAAGTACACTTCCGCCGTCCACGGGCCGATGCCGGGCACCGCCGTCATCATCGTGATCGCGTCCTGGGCATCGAGCGAACAAAGGTGATGCAGGTCGAGCCCATCAACCACCGCCTGGGCAACCGCGATGAGGCCGCGCTGCTTCGGCCGTGACAGGCCGGCTTCGCGAAACATGTCTTCGCCGGCGGCAAGGATGGCCCGCGGCGTCAGCGGATCGACGAGCTTGATCAGCCGGCCGAAGATGGCATCGGCGCTGGCGCGGGAAACCTGCTGCGAAACGATGATCGAGGCAAGGCTTCGGAACCCCGGTTCGGAGAGCCTGAGCGGCACCTCGCCGGCCATGCCACGCACCTTTTGGAGACGCGGGTCGAGGGCGCAAAGCGCGTCGAGCCCTTGCGAAATGTCGTCGAGCGTGGCGATGCGCTGCATGCTTGCTTGTTCCTCAATCAGGCGCAAGGTAGCAATCCGCCGAAGCCACGCACAATCCGATTGCCGCCGAAAGATGACACTCCTGACATTTCGCTTCGCGCCAAGTCCCAATGGCGAACTGCATCTCGGCCACGCCTATTCGGCCCTGCTCAACCAGAAACTGGCGAAGGCGACGGATGGCCGTCTCCTGCTGCGCATCGAGGATATCGACACGACCCGCTGCACGCCGGAATTCGAGGCCGGGATTCTTCGCGACCTGAAATGGCTGGGCCTGGATTGGGAAGAGCCGGTGCGCCGTCAATCCGAGCATTTTGGCGTGTACGAAGCAGCGCTCAAACAGCTGGTCCGGGAGGAACTGGTCTACCCGGCCTTCATGAGCCGGGGAGACATCCGGGCCTTCATCGCCGACAGCGAGAGGCGTGGTCGTGACTGGCCGCGCGACCCAGATGGGGTGCCGCACTATCCAGCGCAGGACAAAGCGCTGCCGACGAAGGAACGCAAGCGGCGTATCGCGGAGAATGCACCCTTCGCCTGGCGTCTGGACGTCGAGGCGGCGATGGCGCGTGTCGGCAAGCCCCTGGCCTGGACGGAGTTTGCTGATGAGGCGCTTGTCGCGACGCGTCTTGTCGAAGCCCGCCCGCAGGACTGGGGCGACGTGATCGTGGCGCGCCGCGAGATACCGACCAGTTACCACCTCGCCGTCGTCGTCGATGACGCGCTGCAGGGGATCAGCCACGTGGTGCGGGGACATGACCTGTTTTCCGCGACCGGCGTACAGCGCCTGCTGCAGGAAATCCTCGGCCTTCCACAGCCACGCTACTTCCATCATCGCCTCATCCTCGGACCGGACGGACGAAAATTATCGAAGAGCCTTGGCGACACCGCGCTTGCCGCGCAGCGCGAGGCCGGCGTGCAACCCGGCGAAATCAGGCAACTGGTCGGCCTCTAGAGCATGCCCGGAGAGTGGAAACAACGAGCTACCATCGGGCCAGCCCCGCCTTGATCAGCGCCAGGACGCTGATGAACGTAAAAGCCCCTCCCAGCCCCCAGCCGACCGCGAGTTTGAGGTCTTTCAGGTCGATGCCGTAGGAATTCGCGACCAGCACCGCCACGAAGAAGCCGAAGGTGAACAAAAGCGTGTTGCCGGTCGAGCCGAAGCCGTCATCCTGCATGATGGCATCGAGCGCCGTACCGAAGAAGAAACCGAAGACCGCAACGCTCGCGACGGTCATCAGCAACCAGCTTGTATCGAGACGCAACAGCATGCCCGCTTCCTCTCGAAGCCGAAACGCCATCTCGGATCAATCGATGTCCATCGCTTGCCCAGACGTCACCCCTTAAATTCGCCTTAGCTTATATATCAATTGTTTCGTTTTGCTTGTCGGGCCGAACCGCATTAGAGCATTCACGGTAATCAACCCTTCACCCAACACGCGGCGGTCTCCCAAAATGCCAAGTCTAAAGCGGTTCATTCCCGCTTCCTTCGTCGTCCTGTGGGCGACGGGCTTCATCGGCGCGCGCTATGCCATGCCGTGGGCCGAGCCCTTTACGTTCCTTGCCGCGCGCTTTGTTCTGGCGGCCGTTCTGCTGGCGGCCTTGATGACCGTGCTCGGCTCAAGGAGAGCCACCAGCAAGGAAGCGATGCATGCGGCGGGTGCGGGCATCCTGATGCATGGCGTCTATCTGGGCGGCGTGTTCTGGGCCATCCACAGGGGCATGCCGGCCGGGCTTTCGGCACTGATCGTCGGGTTGCAGCCACTGATCACGGCGGTGCTTGCCGGCAAATTCCTTGGCGAGGCCATCCTGCCGCGTCATTGGCTCGGTCTCGGCACGGGCCTTGTCGGTGTGATCATAGTTCTATGGCCGAAGCTCGGTGCGATCGGCGGCGGCGTGACCGCCGAGACGCTCGCCGCGTCGCTTGTCTCGGTGCTGGGCATGGCCGCCGGCACCATCTGGCAGAAGCGTTTCGCCTCCGGCGGCGACCTCGTCGCGGCAACCACGTGGCAATATGTCGGCGGCGCCTCGTTGATGGCCCTGGCCTCGCTCGCTTTCGAAACACATACGGTCGTCATCAACGGCGAATTGATCTTCGCCATGGCCTGGCTGGTGCTGGTGCTGTCGCTCGGCGCCATCTTCCTGCTGATGATCATGATCCGCGACGGCGAGATGTCGAAGGTCGCCTCGCTCTTCTACCTGGTTCCGGCGGTCACCGCGGTGATGGCGTGGGCGCTGTTTGGCGAACAGCTTAGCCTGATCCAGATTGCCGGAATGGCGATCACGACTCTCGGTGTCGGGCTGGCAACCGCTCAACCCACCCTCGCCCGCGCCTCCAGATAGCGGCTGATGGCGGCGTTGAGTTCGCCGCCAAGAATGAAGATCGCCGAGACGATGTAGAGGAACACGACGGCGATCATGATCGACGCGAGGCCGGCATAGGTCGTCACATAGGACGAGAAGTGGTCGAGATAGGTAGCGAAGACGGTTGAGCCGACAAGCCAGGCGATCAGCGTGAAGACAATGCCCGGCACCAGCGAGACGAATCGGCGCCTGCCCGCCGGCAACCAGTAGTGCACCGCAAACAGCCCGCCGACGATGACGGTGGAGGCGATGATATAGCGCCACAGCGTGATCGTGCCCGTATAGGGCTTTATCCACTGGAAATTGGCTTCCGCCAGTCGCGCCAGCAGCGGCGCGAAGACCAGCAGCACGCTGATCGCAAGGAACCCGGCGGTCGCGATCAGCACGAAGAAAATGCTCTGCACCCGGCGATAGATGATGCCGCGCGTCTCTGTGACGCGGTAGGCCCGGTTGAGCGACGTGCGCAGCGCCTCGATGCCGTTCGACGCAAAGTAGGCGGCAAGCAGCACACCGTAGGTCAACAGGTCGGTGCGCCTGACGGTCAGCACGTTCAGCACCTCATGCGCGATCGGCTTGGCGATCTGATCCGGCCAGGTGTCGAAGACCAGATGCACGGCCGTGTCGGCAAAGGCCTGCGCACCGAGGAAGCTTCCCAGCGTCGTGGCGAAGATCAGAAACGGAAACAGCGCCATCAGCGACGTGATCGCCAGATGGCTGGCCATCGCCCAGCCGTCATCGGTGTTGAAATGGCCGAGCGCGTCGTAGAGAACCCGCTTGAGGGCTACGATCTTCCGCATTGAGAGCCGCGTCCCTCCGATTGTCTCTATGCCGGGAATATGGGAAGGGATTGCGGCAAATGGCAACCCTTCGCGAAACCACGATTCCTGCGGCAAAAGAGTTGCGCACCGTCATCGTCACCGGCGCGTCTTCCGGCATAGGCGCCTATTGCGCCCGCGCGTTGAAGGCGGAGGGCTGGCGGGTGCTCGCAACAGTGCGAAAATCCGAAGACATCGGGTTGCTCGAAGCCGACGGCATCGAGGCCTTTTATCTGGACTATGGCGAGCCCGGCTCCATCGAGGCGCTGGTGACTTCAGTGGTCGACCGTACCGGCGGGCGTATCGACGCCCTGTTCAACAACGGCGCCTACGCACAGGCCGGCGCGGTCGAGGATTTGCCCGTTGCGGCGCTGCGAGCGCAGTTCGAGGTGAACGTCTTCGGCTGGCATGATCTCACCTGCCGCATCCTGCCCTTGATGCGCCGCCAAGGACATGGCCGCATCGTCCATTGCTCCTCGATCCTCGGCCTGGTGCCGGTGCCCTTTCGCGGCGCCTATTGCGCATCGAAACACGCCATTGAAGGCCTGATGCTCTGCATGCGCCAGGAACTCCAGGGCAGCGGCGTTCATGTCTCGCTGATCGAGCCGGGGCCGGTGATATCGAAAATCGCCAGCAATGGCCTCCCGTGGTTCCTGAAGAATATCGACCACGAGAATTCGGTCCACAGCATCGACTACGCCGCACAGCTGAAGCGCCTGCGGGCGGGCGGCAGCAAGGCACCCGGGAAACCTGGCCCGGAGGTGGTTCACGCAGCGTTGCGCCATGCACTTCTGTCGCGGCGCCCACGCCCGCACTATGTGGTAACAATGCCGGCCAGGATCGGCGCCATGCTGAAACGCATTCTGCCCGCATCGATGCTCTACCGCCTGCTTGCCAACCGCGCCTGAACGCAATCTGACTGGAAATCCACGATGGCAATCGTCTTCAAAATCCTCGCAGCCCTCGTGATGATCGCCGTGGTGATCGTCTTGATCCGCGGCCTCATCAACATGATGCGTGGCGGCTCGGGCATGACATCGAACAAGCTGATGCAGACACGCGTGCTGCTGCAGTTCGTGGCGGTGGTGCTGATCATGCTGGTCGTGTATTTCACACGCAAGTAACCACCGTTTGGGGGCATTGCGTGGTCAAGCTCAACAAGATCTACACCCGCACAGGCGATGACGGCACCACCGGTCTCGGCACCGGCGAGCGACGGCTGAAATCCGATCTTCGCGTCGACGCCTACGGCACGGTCGACGAAGCCAACGCCTGCATCGGCATGGCCCGGGTCCATACGGCCGTGACCGCCCCGTCGATCGACGCCATGCTCGGCCGCATCCAGAACGATCTCTTCGACCTCGGCGCCGACCTTGCCGTGCCCGATGATGGCAAGCCGCTGGGATATGAGCCCTTGCGCATCACCGCCGCGCAGACCGACCGGGTCGAGAAGGACATCGACCTCCTCAACAAGGATCTTGAGCCGCTCAAATCCTTTGTGCTGAACGGCGGCACGCCGGCGGCGGCGGCCCTTCATCTTGCCCGCACGGTGGCGCGGCGGGCCGAGCGACTGATGGTGGCGCTGGCGCAGGATTCCCGCGAACATGTCAACCGCGACGGGCTGAAATACATCAATCGTGTCTCGGATTTTCTGTTTGTCGCGGCCCGGGCGGTCAATGACAATGGAAACGCCGACGTGTTATGGGTTCCCGGCAAGAACCGCTGAATTCGTCGAAAGCGCGACTGTCAGGTCCTGACCCTCATGTTCATCCCGCTTTACGACAACAACAGGCTTCGCCACATCAGGCTGCAATATGTGACGATCGGCCTGATCGCGCTCAATGCAATCATCTATCTCGTCACATCGCTCAGCGGCGAGAGTTTCACCAATGCCGCGATGCTCGGCCTGGGTTTCATTCCATCCGTCGTCCACGATACCGCGCAACTGGATCCCCGCTTTGTCGTGATCCCCGCGCAGCTGAGCTACGTCACCTATGCCTTCCTTCACGCCGATATCTTCCACCTTGGCGGCAACATGCTGTTCCTGTGGGTGTTCGGCGACAATGTCGAGGATGCGCTCGGCCATGTCCGCTATCTGATCTTCTATCTGCTTTGCGCCATCGCCGGCGCCTTGTTCCAGAGTCTGGTTGCATGGAATTCGCAAGAGCCGCTGATCGGCGCCTCCGGCGCCATCGCAGGCGTCGTCACCGCCTATCTGATCCTCTACCCGCGGGTGAAGGTATGGGTTCTCGCTTTTGCCCGCATTCCGCTGCACATTCCCGCCTTCATCCCGCTCATCCTGTGGGTTCTGTTCCAGGTCGTGATGTTCGCCCGCGGCGGCGAGGACCAGATTTCCTGGGCCTGCCATATCGGCGGCATCATCGCCGGAGCCGTCCTGGTGCTTGTCCTGCGCAGCCGCGGCGTGCCGCTTTTTGCAGCCGCTGACGAGGACGTCCCGACTGCCAACGCTGATCAGCCCCCCGTCGCCGCCGATCCGGCAGCGAGCGAACCGCCCGCCGCCCAGCCAGCGTCGCGCTGGGGCCGGGGAAGCATTTCAGGTCCTGACTGAACCGATTTGAGTCTTCTGGCTGTATTGACGCGCAGGGTTGCCGCAACTAACGAAGCGGTACCGCTCAGGCGGATGAAGACCAGAATTCCGCCCGAAATGTCGGCTTTCGACAACTCCGAAGAGGCCCACGCTGCTATAGCGCGCCCAACTATCTTGAAAGAGGTGACAAGCAAATGAAGATCCTTGTGCCCGTGAAGCGGGTTGTGGATGCGAACGTCAAGGTTCGTGTGAAGGCTGACGGTTCGGCGGTTGAACTGGCCAATGTGAAGATGGCGATGAACCCGTTCGACGAGATCGCGGTGGAAGAGGCGATCCGGCTGAAGGAAGCCGGCAAGGCCGAAGAGATCATCGTGGTGTCGATCGGCCCGCAGCAGGCGCAGGAAACCCTGCGCACCGCGCTCGCCATGGGCGCCGACCGCGCCATCCTGGTCAAGACCGACGAGCAGACCGAGCCGCTCGGCGTCGCCAAGGTGCTGAAGGGCGTGGTCGAGGCGGAGAAGCCCGGCCTCGTCATCCTCGGCAAGCAGGCGATCGACGATGATTCCAACCAGACCGGCCAGATGCTGGCCGCACTGCTGGGCTGGGCGCAGGGCACCTTCGCCTCCAAGATCGTGCTCGACGGCGATCATGCCAAGGTGACGCGCGAAGTCGACGGCGGCTTGCAGACGGTGGAACTGAAGATGCCGGCGATCGTGACGGCGGACCTTCGCCTCAACCAGCCGCGCTATGCCTCGCTGCCCAACATCATGAAGGCCAAGAAGAAGCCGCTCGACGAGAAGAGCCCGGCCGACTACGGCGCCGACGTCAAGCCGCGGCTGAAAGTGATCAAGACCGAGGAGCCGAGCGGCCGCAAGGCAGGCGTCAAGGTCAAGAGCGTCGCCGAACTGGTCGACAAGCTCAAGAACGAAGCCGGCGTGCTGTAAGCGATCGGGAAAGGGACAGACAAATGGCAATTCTCCTCATCGCAGAACACGACAACGCAACGCTTTCCGACCAGACCGCCAAGGCGCTTTCGGCCGCGCTCCAGATCGGCTCTGACGTTCATGTGCTGGTGGCCGGCAAGGGCGCCAAGCCGGCGGCCGATGCCGCAGCCAAGCTCAAGGGTGTGAGCAAGGTTCTGCTCGCCGAAGCCGACGAACTCGCCCAGCACCTCGCCGAGCCAATGGCCGCGCTCGTCGTTTCATTGGCCGGTGGCTATGACACGATCATCGCGCCGGCGACCTCATCGGGCAAGAATGTCGCGCCCCGCGTGGCCGCCTTGCTCGATGTCGCGCAGGTTTCCGAGATCATCGAAGTGGTTTCGCCCGACACGTTCAAGCGGCCGATCTATGCCGGCAACGCCATCCAGACGGTACAGTCGACCGACGCCAAGAAGGTGATCACGGTGCGCACGGCTTCCTTCCAGGCGGCCCCCGAAGGCGGCTCGGCCGCTGTCGAGACCGTCAAGGCAGCGGCCAATCCAGGCCTGTCCACCTTCGTCGAGAACAAGCTGTCGGAGACCGATCGTCCGGAACTGACCTCGGCCAAGATCATCATCTCCGGCGGCCGCGCGCTCGGCTCCTCGGAGAAATTCCAGGAGGTCATCCTGCCGGTCGCCGACAAGCTCGGCGCCGCAGTCGGCGCATCGCGCGCCGCCGTCGATGCCGGCTACGCCCCGAACGACTGGCAGGTCGGCCAGACCGGCAAGGTGGTCGCCCCCGATCTCTACATCGCGGTCGGCATCTCCGGCGCCATCCAGCACCTCGCCGGCATGAAGGATTCGAAGGTCATCGTCGCCATCAACAAGGACGAGGAGGCGCCGATCTTCCAGGTCGCCGACTACGGCCTCGTCGGCGATCTCTTCGTCATCCTGCCGGAACTGCAAAAGGCGCTTTGACGCTTTCTGGCAAAGCGTATTAAATAGTGAAGGGTGGGGTAGACGAAGTCGCCCCGCCCTTTTAGTTTGCACCGCACAAAAACAGGCCGCAAAGAGCAATTCCAGCAAAAGCGCGCAGCGGTTTTGCGTCCGGAATTGCGGTAAAACAAAAAAAGGTGGAGCACTTTCGCGATTAAGGCGTAAGGGCTCAGGACGGGATCGGTGTAATGAGCAAGATCGAGACGATCGGCATCATCGGCGCGGGCCAGATGGGTGGAGGAATCGCCCATGTCTCCGCGATTTCAGGCTACAAGGTACTGATATACGATATTTCACCCGACCGCATCGAGAAGGGCATTGCCACGATCAGCGGCAACATGGCCCGTCAGGTCGGATCCGGCAAGCTCGAGGAAAAGGTGCGCAACGATGCGATCGCGCGTATTTCGGCGGCGCCCAACATGGCCGACCTTGCCGGCGCCGACCTCGTGATCGAGGCGGCGACCGAGGACGAGACGATCAAGCGCAAGATCTACGCTCAGCTTTGCCCGCAGCTCAATCCCGAAGCCATCCTGGCAACCAACACTTCGTCGATCTCGATCACGCGGCTTGCCGCGCAGACGGACAGACCGGAACGTTTCATCGGCATCCATTTCATGAACCCCGTGCCGCTGATGAAGCTGGTCGAACTGGTGCGCGGCATCGCCACCGAGGACCAGACATTCGAGGCCGCGAAGGCCTATGTGAAGCAGCTCGACAAGACGATCACGGTCTCGGAGGATTTCCCGGCCTTCATCGTCAACCGCATCCTGCTGCCGATGATCAACGAAGCGATCTACACGCTCTATGAGGGGGTCGGGTCGGTCGACGCTATCGACACCGCCATGCGGCTCGGCGCCAATCATCCGATGGGGCCGCTGCAACTGGCCGATTTCATCGGGCTGGACACCTGCCTGTCCATCATGCAGGTGCTGCATGACGGGCTGTCGGATTCGAAATATCGCCCCTGCCCGCTGCTGGTGAAATATGTCGAGGCTGGCTGGCTTGGCCGCAAGACCGGGCGCGGTTTCTACGACTATCGCGGCGAGCATCCCGTCCCGACGCGCTGAGCCTTCAACGGGACACAAACGGATTCCGTGGAGTCAGGACGCCGCAGCAAGCGGCTTCGGCGTCTCTGAACCGGGGCTTGTGTCATTCATGTCCGGCGCCGCGAAAACGCACCCCCGGCCGGCTGCCTTGGCGACGTAGCAGGCCGCATCGGCCCGCGCGATGATCTCGTCGACCTCGCCGCAGCCGGCGCGGATCGCTGCCAGCCCGACGCTGGCGCCGATCTGATGGGGTCTACCATCCCAGACGAAGCCAAGGCCGCGGATTGAATCTATGATCGACCGCGCGGCAATCTTGGCGCTCACGGCCGAACCCGACTTCAGGATGACGGCGAATTCGTCGCCGCCAAGACGGGCGACGATATCCTCCGGGCCAAGCGCGGCACGCATCGCACCGGCAACCTGCTTGAGCAAGGCATCGCCCGCGGCATGGCCGCTGGTGTCGTTGACCAGTTTGAATTGGTCGAGGTCGACAAACATGAACTGGTGCTCGGCGCCGGATCTGCGCGCCTGATCGACCAGATCCTCCATGACGCGGATGAACCTCGAGCGGTTGGCGAGACCGGTCAGCGCATCATGGGCGGCGGCGTGGGCGAGTTGGCGCTGCAGGGCGCGCGCATCGGTAAAATCCTGGAAAACGATGACTAGCCCGCAGAACTCGCCACGATCGTTGATGATCGGCGATACGACCTGGCGGATGCTGCATCGCGTGTCATCGCGCCGGATCAGCACCGCACGGCTGTTCTGGTCGCAGGGAGCGTTGTCGCTGACTGAAGGCCGCGTCATACCGATCCTTTGCCCCGTCTCTTCGTCGACCGCCCAGTAGACATGGCCAAGCATCTTGCCGAGAGCGTTCGGGCCCGCGACACCGGTCAGCTTTTCGGCTACCGGATTCATGAAGGTTACCCGGTTCGCGGCATCCGTGCAGATGACGGCGTCGCCGATCGATTGAAGCGTCACCCGCAGCCGTTCCTTCTCGTCGGCCAGCATGGCGGCGGACACGGCGAGGCTTTCCTCTGCCTGCTTGCGGCGTGTGATGTCGGTGAGGCTGCCGATGGCCCTGACCAAACGTCCTTCATCGTCACGTTCGATGGTCTTGCCGCGATCGAGTATCCATATCCAGTGACCGTCCTTGTGACGCATCCTGAACTCGGCTTCGAAAAAATCCGTCGTACCCTCGAGATGGGCCCGGTCGGCCTCCGCGACCATTTCACGATCATCCGGATGGATCATCGTCAGCCAGCGATCGGGGTCGCCGTCGAGCTCGCCTTCCGAATAACCCAGCATCTTCACCCAGGCTCCGGAATAGGTCGTGCCGCCCTTGCGCCTGTCGAGATCCCAGACGCCCTGGCCAGCGCCCGCCAAGGCAAAGTTCCAGCGCGTCTCGGCTTCGGCTATCCGCGCCTCGGATTGCTTGCGCGCGTCGATGTCCTCGATCTGCGAGACGAGATAGAGCGGCCGGCCGCTGTCCGAATCGCGGATAACGGAGCCGGCGAGCTGGGCCCAGACAGAGCTTCCGTCTTTCCTGAGGTAGCGTTTTTCGAAGTGAAAGGTATTGGCCATTCCATCCGTCAGGCTCTCCATCGTTTCGCGGCCGGCCTGCACATGATCTGGATGCGTGATCTGCAGGACGGTCAGCGCCTCGATCTCCTCCCGGATGTAACCCAGCATGCTGGCGAAGGTGGAATTGGCCTTGAGAATGCGGCCATCGAGGCCGACGACGGCGATGCCGATTGGCGAATCCTCCATCATCCGACGAAAGCGCTGCTCGCCCTCGGCGACCTGCCGGCGATCCCGCGATATCCGCCGGGTGAACAGGGCTATGAGGACGACGGCTCCGGCGATCACGGCAAAGGATATCTGCAGGCAGAGCCTGAGGATCTCGGCTCCGACGTCGAGGCGCTGCAACAGGACCAGCGCCAGGACGGCGATGAAGCTCGCCACCGGCAACGCCAGCAATGCCTGCCGCTCAGGCCTCAAGCCGAAAAGATGCCGCAATGTCACGATCCGAGCCACCCCAGCGCAATCGTATCTTCCTGTAGAATCTTGACGGACCGATTTTAAGGAAATCTTGCACCGTGGGTGTGAGCTGCACCACGTACAGGCAAACAATTGCCGGCATGATTAAGGATCGGTGTTTGTTGGCCCGGATCGGTGCCTTTCGCTACCAACGCACGAAGAGGCGGCCCCCCAGAGCGCCAATCGCGGCAAGGGCGCCGATTGCGATCGTGTACCAGGTAGCCACGAAAAGCGGCGAATCGTCGAAGCAGTGCGCGGCATAGAAGGTTGCCGCCAGTCCACCGGCAAGCAGGCCCGCGACCGCACCGGCAAGCACCGGCCGCGTCGGCGCGCCGTAGCGCAGCATCCACAGGAAGACGGCAAGCGGGCCTATACCGATCAGCGGGATGAAGGTCATGCAAATATACATGTTGGTGCCGACCAGACGCGTACCCCAGTCGGCCGAGGGCACGGCGAACAGTTCCAGCACCACCGCCGCGGCAACCAGCAATGGCGCGGCAATCATCCCCGCCATCGCCCGGCCCGTCGCGGCACCTGGTGTCGACAAGGCGCGGATCAGGACAAAGGCACTGACCGCGAGCACGATGGTGAAAACAAATTTTGAGAGGAAGCGCATCGTATGCGCGGCGGCCATGAAGTCCGGGCGCGGGCCGATCGTCAGCAGGAAAACGACCGCCGCGATGACGGCCGCCGCACCGGCGGCCACCCACCATGCCGATTGCAACGGCATCGCCTTGTTGCTGGCATCGGCGTCCAGCGCCTTGATGAGATCGTCGGTCCTCATGTCATTCCCGCCCGAAACGCCCCTGGCCAAATCGCTTGGCAATGGCGGCAAGCCCGCGGTGCAGCGACACGCGCACCGCCGTCTCGCTGATGCCGAACTTGGTTGCCGTCTCACCGATGGAACGGCCTTCCACCGACACCGCCGAGACCACCGATCGCTGCGCCGGCGACAGGCTGTTAAGCGCCCGGTTGATATCGCGTTCGCTGACGGTCTCCGCTTCCGGCTCGGCGAACGTCTCGGCGATATCGTCGACATCGATCTCGATACGCCGTCCACGCCGCCGGAACGCGTCGATCAGCTTGAAACGTGCAATGGCGTAGACCCATGGCAGAACCGGCGCGTCCTGGCGCCAGGTATGACGTTTCACATGAATTGCGAGCAAGGTTTCCTGCACGACATCCTCGGGGTCGACTCCGCCCTGCACGATCTTGCGCCGGGCAAAGCCCCGAACGAGCATGGCAACCCGGTGTAGAAAGTCGGCGTAAGCCCTTTCATCTCCCGCGATAGCGGCCCGCATCAGCCGGGAAAGCTCGGCCTCGTCCTTGCCGGTCACAAGAGTTCACTCCCCGATATTCGCGCTTGCGTGCTGATTTGTTACGTGGCCGGCGAAATAATGTCCAAGGCAAAGTACTGGCAAATCACGAAAACCGCAGCCTCGGACAATTCGATGACACCAACGCGTTCATCACACCGAATTGTCCGGATGAGAGCCGACTTTCGCCCCGGCGACCGATTGAAGCATCTCGCCAATCTTGACTATTGATGTCAGGTATTGATAGGTGCGGCCGTGCCAAACCCAGGACCATCAAGATCGAGGATTACGCCATGAAATATGCTCTTTCCACCCTTGCCGGCGCAACCGCGCTCGCAATCGGCCTGATCGTCGGTCCGGCGATGGCCGAGGATGCCGGCATCATCGTCTACAACGCCCAGCACGAGAGCCTGACCAAGGAATGGGCCGAAGGCTTCACCAGGGAAACGGGCATCAAGGTCACCGTGCGCAACGGTGGCGACAGCGATTTCTCCAACCAGATCGTCGCTGAAGGCGCTTCCTCGCCCGCTGACGTGTTCTTGACGGAAAACTCGCCGGCCATGGCGCTGGTCGAGAGTGCCGGCCTGTTCGCGCCGGTCGATGCCGACACGCTGGCCCAGGTTCCGCAGGACTATCAGCCGGCAAGCGGCAAATGGGTGGGCGTGGCCGCGCGCAGCACCGTCTTTGCCTACAACAAGACCAAGCTCACCGCCGACCAGTTGCCGAAGTCGATGCTTGATCTCGCCGATCCGAGCTGGAAGGGCCGCTGGGCCGCCTCGCCGTCGGGCGCCGACTTCCAGGCGATCGTCAGCGCGCTTCTTCAGCTCAAGGGTGAGGCCGCCACGGCCGACTGGCTGAAGGCGATGAAGACGAACTTCACCGCCTACAAGGGCAACAGCACCGTCATGAAGGCAGTCAACGCCGGCGAAATCGATGGTGGCGTGATCTACCACTATTACTATTTCGGCGATCAGGCCAAGACCGGCGAAAACAGCAAGAACGTAGAGTTGCACTATTTCAAGAACCAGGACCCCGGCGCGTTCGTCTCGATTTCGGGTGGCGGCGTGCTGGCCTCGAGCAAGCATCCCAAGGAAGCGCAGGCCTTCCTGAAATGGGTGACCGGCAAGGGTGGCCAGGAGGTGCTGAAGACCGGTGATTCCTTCGAATACGCGGTCGGCAAGGGTGCCGAATCCAATCCCAAGCTGGTGCCGTTGGCCGATCTGCAGGCGCCGAAGGTCGATCCGACGACGCTGAACTCCAAGAAGGTCACCGATCTGATGACCGCGGCCGGCTTGCTTTAGTCAGCATTCGTCCTAAAAGGGCAACGATCGCGCTCCCGCGGGACCTCGCTTTCCGCGGGAGCGCTCCGTTTTCGAGATGGCATTCGCCAAATGACGACACGCCGCGTTCCCAACCGCCTTGGCGGCATCGCAACCGTCTCCGCCACCGGGCGGCGGCGGAGCGTCTGAGTTGATGCAGTCCGCCGCCGATCTGGCGCGTTCAGGCCTGCCGTTGGCAGCAGCGGGCCGACATCGCCGGCCGCTGTCGTGGATTGCGGTCGTCGCCGCCTTCGTCTCGCTGTTTGCGCTGCTGCCCCTCGCCTTCATCATCTGGGTTGCCGTGCAGACCGGCTGGGAAACCGTGGCGGCGCTGGTCTTTCGGCCGCGCGTTGGCGAGCTCCTGGTCAACACCGTCCTGCTGGTGCTGCTGGCCGTGCCGATTTCCATCGTCCTGTCGGTTGCGCTGGCATGGCTCACCGAGCGCAGCGACCTGCCCGGCGCCCGGATCTGGGCGTGGCTTGCGGTGGCGCCGCTCGCCATCCCCGCCTTCGTGCACAGCTACGCCTGGATCACCATGGTGCCCAGGCTGCACGGCCTGTGGGCCGGCGTTCTGGTTTCCGTCATCGCCTATTTCCCGTTCCTCTATCTGCCGGTGTCGGCGGCCCTGCGCCGCCTCGATCCCGCTCTGGAAGATGCGGCGGCGGCGCTCGGCCTTGGACCCCTGCGCGTATTCTGGCGTGTCGTGCTCCCACAGCTGAGACTCGCCATCTGCGGCGGCTCATTGCTGGTCGGCCTGCATCTTCTCGCCGAATACGGGCTCTACGTCTTCATCCGCTTTGACACCTTCACCACCGCGATCGTCGACCAGTTCCAGTCGACCTTCAACGGACCGGCCGCCAACATGCTGGCCGGCGTTCTGGTCACCTGCTGTTTCGTGCTGCTCGGGCTGGAAGTGCTGGTGCGTGGCGAGGAACGCTATGCGCGCGTCGGTTCCGGTGCGGCGCGCCAGCAGCAGCGCACGAAGCTCGGACGCGCCACGATCCTCTGCCTGGCTCTGCCGGCCCTCACCACGCTGCTGGCGCTTGGCGTGCCTTTCGTCACCATCGGCGGCTGGCTGGTGGCTGGCGGCGCCGATGTCTGGCGTTTCGACGAAATCGGCCTGGCGCTCGGCCAGACGCTGTTCCTGGCGCTTGCCGGTGCACTGCTCGCCACCGTCGCCGCCATGCCGATGGCCTGGATATCGATCCGCGCGCCCGGCCCCCTGCAGCGCCTGCTGGAGGGCTGCAACTACATCGTCGGCTCACTGCCGGGCGTCGTCGTGGCATTGGCCCTGGTCACCATCACCGTGCGCATTGCCATGCCGCTCTACCAGACGCTGTTCACCATCCTGGTCGCCTATGCGTTGATGTTCCTGCCGCGTGCCCTGGTCAGCCTGCGGGCCTCGATCGCACAGGCGCCGATCGAGCTCGAACGCGCTGCTTCGAGCCTTGGCCGGCCGCCGCTCATGGCCTTGTGGTCGACGACGATCCGCCTGTCGGCGCCGGGTGCCGCCGCCGGCATGGCGCTGGTGGCGCTCGGCATCATGAACGAGTTGACCGCGACCCAGATGCTGGCGCCCAACGGCACACGCACGCTGGCGATGGCGTTCTGGTCCTACAGCGGCGAGATCGACTATGCGTCGGCCGCGCCGTATGCCCTGATCATGGTGGCCATGTCGCTGCCCCTGACCTGGCTGCTCTATGTTCAATCGAAGCGGATGGCCGGGCGATGAGCTTTCTTGAACTCGAGGGCCTGCACAAACACTACGGCCCGGTGGCGGCACTTGCCGGCGTCGACCTCAAGGTTGCCAGCGGCAGCCGCACGGCGATCGTCGGCCCCTCCGGCTGCGGCAAGACGACGTTACTGCGGCTGATCGCCGGCTTCGAGGCGCCGGACCGGGGCCGCATCGTGCTCGACGGCACGGTGCTGGCCAATGGTGGCAACGCGGTGCCCGCGCATCGCCGTGGCATCGGCGTGGTGGCGCAGGACGGCGCCTTGTTCCCACATCTGACCATAGCGGACAATATCGGCTTCGGCATGGCGCGTGACGAGGACAAGCGCGCGGAGCGCATCATCGAGCTCGCCTATATCGTCGGGCTCGACAGGGCGATCCTGAAACGCCATCCGCACGAACTCTCGGGCGGCCAGCAACAGCGCGTGGCGCTGGCGCGTGCGATGGCCATGAAACCCCGGCTGATGCTTCTCGACGAACCGTTCTCGGCGCTGGATACGGGCCTGCGCGCCTCGATGCGCAAGGCCGTGGCCGAGCTCCTTGAGGCCGCCGGCATCACCACCATCCTGGTGACCCACGACCAGGCCGAGGCGCTGTCCTTCGCCAGCCAGGTGGCGGTCATGCGCGAGGGCAGGTTCTCGCAGGTCGGGACGCCGCGCGAACTCTATCTCAAGCCGAAGGACCGCATGATCGCCGAGTTCCTTGGGGACGCCATCATCCTGCCGGCGAAGATCTCGGACGGCTTCGCCAACTCGCCGCTCGGCCGCATCGCCGTCGACACGAAGGAGCAGCGCGATGTCGCCCGCATCATGCTGCGCCCCGAGCAGATTGGCCTGAAAAGAACGTCGCGCGAGGGCATGTCGGGCACGCCGGACATGCTGTTCGGCGAGGTGACCGAGTCCGAATTCGGCGGCTCGATGTGCACGATCGCGGTGCGGCTTCTGAACAGCGCCGATCCGCCGGACGCCGCCGCGATCGGCAACACGCCGTTGATCCTGCGCAAGCCCGGCATGGATGCTCCGGTGGTCGGCGAGATCGTCCGGCTGACGGTGTCCGGAAAGGCGCATGTATTCGCCTGAACGGCGCATGCGTTGCGCGGTCAGAGCGCCGGTTCCAGCACCGAAGCCTTGAAGACGTCGAGCCGGGCGCCTCCTTGTGAGGAGAAGAAATGCATGTCCTCAGGCGAAAACTGCAGGCCGACCGCCGTGCCTGGCTCGGGGTGGACGGGCTCCGACGTCATGACCGAAAACGGTGCGCCGTCGAGATCGACGTAGATGACCCGGCCCGCACCCAGTTCCTCGACGAGGTCGACCGTCGCATCGAGTGCGCCTGGCGTCCCCTGCGCGACCAGGCGCACGGCCTCCGGCCGGATGCCGACGGCGACCTCGGTGCCGACCGGCAGGCCGGCGCGCGGCATGGTCAGGCGCCGGCTGCCGCCCAAGAGCGAAAGGCCGTCGAGCGTGACCACGCCTTCCAGCATGTTCATCGCCGGCGCGCCGACGAAGGTCGCCACGAATCGGCTCGCCGGGCGGGTGTAGATTTCGCCGGGCGTGCCGACCTGTTCGACACGGCCGCCATTCATGACCACCAGCCGGTCGGCGAGCGTCATCGCCTCGATCTGGTCATGGGTCACGAAGACGGAGGTGGCGCTGAGCCGGCGATGCAGCTTGCGGATTTCCGAGCGCATCTGGACGCGCAGCTTGGCATCGAGATTGGAAAGCGGTTCGTCGAACAGGAAGACCTTGGGTTCGCGGATCATGGCGCGTCCCATGGCGACGCGCTGGCGCTGGCCACCTGAAAGAGCGGCGGGCTTGCGGTCGAGCAGCGGTTCGAGTTCGAGGATGCGTGCCACCGCGCGAATGCGCTGCATGCGTTCCGCGCTGGGAACGCCCGCCACTTTCAGCGAGTAGCCGATGTTGTCAGCGACGCTCATATGTGGGTAGAGCGCGTAGTTCTGGAACACCATGGCGCAGCCGCGCTCGCGCGGCTCGAGCTTGTTGACGACCGTGCCGTCGATCGCGATCTCGCCGCCGGAGATATCTTCCAGTCCCGCGATCATGCGAAGCAGCGTGGACTTGCCGCAGCCCGATGGCCCGAGGATGACGACGAATTCGCCGGACGCAATGTCGAGGTTCACACCATGCACGACCTGTGACTTGGCGTAGCTCTTCCTGACGTCTCGAATGGTGATGGAGGCCATCGGCTCTCTCCTTTCAGGTCACTTCTCGGTGGCGATCAGGCCGCGAACGAACCAGCGTTGCATGGCCACGATGACGATCAGCGGCGGCAGCATGACGATAAGTGTGCCGGCCATGGCGATGTTCCATTCCGGAATGCCACCGACATTGGGGATGAGAAACTTGAGTTCGGTAACCGCCATCGCATGCGACTGGTCGGTGGTGATGAGCAGCGGCCACAGATACTGGTTCCAGGCCCACAGGAACATGATGGTGCCGAGCGCCGCCATGTTGGTGCGCGACAGCGGCAGCAGGACATCGATGAAGAAGCGCAATGGGCCGGCGCCGTCCATGCGAGCGGCCTCTGTCAGTTCGTCCGGAACGGTCAGGAAGAACTGCCGGTAGAGGAATGTGCCGGTCGCGGTCGCGACCAGCGGCAGGATAAGTCCGGTATAAGAGTTGAGCAGCCCCAGGCTGAGCGACACCTGCACGCCCGACACCCTCTCGATCAGCCAGCTGATCCCGGTCACGTCGAGAATGGCCTGATAGGGTGAAAGGACATTGGCGACAACCGCGTAGGTCGGCACGATGCGCACTTCCAGCGGCAGCATCAGCGTCACGAAAATAAGCCAGAACATCAACATTCGGCCGGGGAAGCGGAAATAGACGATCGAGAAGGCGGTGAGCGCGGAGATGATGACTTTGCCTGCCGCCACGCCCCCGGCGACGATGAAGCTGTTCAAGAGCTTCGGGCCGAGGTCGGCCGTTGTCCACGCCGTCTTGATGTTGAGCCAGAAGTCGTTGCCCGGCAGCAGCGACATCGGCACATCGTTGACGTCCTTCAGGTTATGCGACGCGGCAATGGCGACGATCACGAACGGCGCGACGCAAAGCACGAAGCCTACGAACAGGATCAGGTGGGTGAAGAAATTGAGGAATGGGGTGCGCTCTACCATGGCAGCCTTACCTGTAGTGCACGCGCCGCTCGATGAAGCGGAACTGGAAGATGGTCAGCACGATGATGAGCAGCATCAGGATGATGCTCTGCGCGGCCGCACCTGAGTAGTCGAGGCCTTTGAAGCCGTCGGAATAGATCTTGTAGACCATCAGATTGGTTGCGTTCGCCGGGCCGCCGGCGGTCATGATGTCGACGATACCGAAGGAATCCTGGAAACTCTCGGTGATGTTGATGACCAGCAGGAAGAAGATCGTCGGCGTGATCAAAGGGAACTGGATGTCCCGGAAGCGCCTGATGACGCCGGAACCGTCCATTGCCGCCGCCTCGATCAGCGAACGCGGGATGGCCTGGAACGCGGCGAGGAAGAAGATGAAATTGTAGCCGACATATTTCCAGGAGAAGGCGACGATGATCGACGCCATGGCATCCGCACCGTCGAGACCCGGATCCCAGATTCCCGGCCACATCCGGTTGACGGCGGAAAGGAACCCCGCTTCCGGCGCCAGTATGAACCGGAATGCCAGCGCCAGTGCGGGCGCCGCGATACCGTAGGGCCAGATCAGCACCACGCGGTAGAAGCGCGAGCCGGCGAGCTGGCGGTCGGTCAGCGCGGCGAGCACGAGGGCGACGGACATCGCCAGCCCGGTGCTGATGCCAGCGAATACAAGACTGGCGGTGATCGAATTCCAGTAATCGGCATTGGACAGGATCGAACGGAAATTCTCGAGCCCGACCCAAATGTTGCCACCGCCCCAGGGCTGCTGCAGCGTCAGCGACCAGTAAATGGCCTGGCCGGCGGGCCAGTAGAAGAACGTGAAGATCAGCAGCAATTGCGGCACCGCGAACAGGATGCCGATCGACCATTTGCTGAAGGTGACGCGTTTTTCCATCGGGCTGATTTCCGGGAATATGGAACGACCGCCCGCTGGTTGCCAACGGGCGGTCCTGAGAATTCAGGCGGTCAGGGCAGCGTCTTGCCCGGATAGGTCTGCTGGAAGCGGTCAAGGATGGCGTCGCCGTTCTTGACCAGCGTGTCGAGGCCCTCCTGGACGCTGACCTTGTTGGCGAAGATCGCCTGCATCTGCGTGCCGAACTCGGCGCGGATCTGAGTGAAATTGCCAAGGCGGATGCCGCGGGTGATGTCGGTCGGCTCGGACGCGGTCAGGCTGGCGATCGCGACTTCACGGCCCTTGTAGGGCGCCTTGTCGTAGAAGCCATCGGCCTTCATGTAGTCGAAGCCCGACTTGGTCACCGGGATGTAGCCCGTGTTGGTCGACCAGAACAATGCGGTCTTGGGGTCGTGGATGAAGTTGAGGAACGCGGCCGCGCCCTTGTATTCCGCGTCCGACTTGCCCGAGAGGACCCACAGCGAGGCGCCGCCGACGAGCGAATTCTTGCGCTCGGTGCCGGCATAGACAGGCAGTTCGGCGACATCCCAGTGCATGCCTTCCTTCTGCGTCCTGGCAACCGAACCATGGTCGCCAACGGACGTCATGATCATCTGGCAGGTACCGGAAGCGAAAGCCTGGACCATGTCCTGGCCAAGATCCTTCGACTTGATCTTGATGAGGCCGGCGTCGTACCATTTCTTCAGGTCGGTGACGTACTGGACGAACTTGGTCTTGTTGACTTCCAGGCGGGCGTCGAGGCCGTCATAGCCGTTGTTCTTGGTCGCGATCGGCTGGTTGTGGATGGCCGAGAACTCCTCCATCAGCTGCCAGCTTTCATTGGCGGAGATGTTGATCGCCATCGGGCATTCATAGCCTGCGTCCTTCATGGCCTGAAGGTCGGCACCGACGTCTTCCCAGGTCTTCGGAGCCTCGGTCTTGCCGATCTTGGCGAAGGCATCCTTGTTCCAGTAGAGCAGCGCGGTCGAGGAATTGAACGGGAAGGACAGCATCTCGCCCTTCGACGTCGCGTAGTAGCGTGCGATGCCGGGGAAATAATCCGCGTAGTCGACCTTGTAGCCGTTTTCTTCCATCAGCTTGTCGGCGGGCTTGTAGGCGCCCGACAGCATCATCGTGGCAGTGCCGACGTCGTAGACCTGGACGACGGTGGGCTGCTTGCCGGCGCGGAAGGCAGCGATGGTGTTCTGCAGCGTGGCGTCATAATTGCCCTGGCTGGTGCAGACGACTTCGTAGTCCTTCTGGGACTCGTTGAAGTTCTTGCACATCGTGTCGACGACACGGGCGAGGTCGCCCGAAAGGCCGAACCAGAAATCGAACTTGGTGGGTTCCGCGGCGGCGGGCAGCGCACATGAAACGCTGATTACGCCCGCGGCGAAAGCCGCCAGGCTATTCTTGACCATCGACATGAATCTCATTCCCTGTTGAGTGTTCGTTCAAGGATCGTTGCGCAGCTCCCTGAGCGTCCTCTTAGAGAAAGTATGTGACAGTTCTGTTGTTTGTTTCGGGGTTTGGACAGGCGCATTTTGCGCTCTACGAAGGGGGCTCGGCGGTGCAAACTGCACCTTCACGCAGCTCTGCCGATAAAGCGCATGATTCTCAAGCAACAGCTTCGCAGTCCTGCTGCCGCGATGGACGGCTGTTGCCACCCACGCCGTCGGCGCGGATTGGTCCGGATAGACGAAACGACCGGTTTTGCGGAGAGCCAAGGCCGGCTTCGGGGAATAGCCAGTCTGCTGGCCGTCGCCAGGCGAGGCGCGGGCCGCCCTAGTTGCCCAGCGCCGCTTCCACCAACCTGCTGGCGTCAGGCCCCGACCATTCGGCCGGCCCGTTCATATGCGCGATCAGGCAGCCCTCGCCGTCGACCAGCATGGTGACCGGCAAACCGAGCGCCAGGCCGCGCGTCTTGAGATCGTTGAACAGCGCCATCGTCGAATCGCGGTAGTAGCCGAGTGACTGGACGCCAGTGTCCTTGAGGAACTTTTTCGGCTTCACATCGTCGCCGGCATCGACATTGACGGCGACGACTTCGAACGCGTTGCTGCCCTTTTCCTTCTGCAGCGCGTCGAGCGCCGGCATCTCGGCACGGCACGGCGCGCACCATGTCGCCCACAGATTGAGCAACACCGTCTTGCCGGCATGGTCGGCGATTGTCATCGGCTTGCCGTCGGGGCCGCTGAAGGCGAGGCTTCTTAGCGATTGCGGCGGATCGGCCGGCAAAAGGGCGGCAACCTGGCCAGTGGCGGAGGCAGCTACCTTCTTGGCACGTTCGCTCTTGGCGGCGCAGGCGACATCGTCCTTGCTGTCGCCGACAGCGACCTGCTGCGCTGGCGCGTTGTTGCCAGAACCGCTCTCCCTGACATATACCGCGACCGCGCCGGCAAGCACGCCCGCCACCAAAGCGGCGAGGATGAGGCGCGGGGCCGGGAAAAGTCTATTGCGGTCTGCCATTTTCTGAAATTGCTCCGGGACACAGGTTTTATAGCGATGACCGACAAGAAGACCAGCAACCAGATGTGGGGCGGACGTTTTGCCTCGGGTCCGGCCGCGATCATGGAAGCGATCAACGCATCGATCTCGTTCGACCGCAAACTCTACGCGCAGGATATTCGCGGCTCGATCGCCCATAGCGAGATGCTGGCGCAAGCAGGCATTATTTTGGCGGCCGATCAAGAAAAAATCGCTCACGGGCTGAACACGATCCTGAAAGAGATCGAAGCTGGCACGTTCGAATTCTCGACGCGGCTGGAAGACATCCACATGAATGTCGAGGCCCGCCTCGCCGAGCTGATCGGACCGGCGGCGGGACGGCTGCACACCGCCCGCTCGCGCAACGACCAGGTCGCCGTTGACCTCAGGCTCTGGGTCAAGGACGAGTGCTTTCGCGTCGCCGAGGCACTGAAAGGCCTGATCGCCGCATTTCTCGAACGCGCCGAAGAGCACGCGGCAACGGTGATGCCCGGCTTCACCCATATGCAAACCGCGCAGCCGGTCACCTTCGGCCACCATTGCATGGCCTATGTCGAGATGTTCGGCCGCGACCTGTCGCGCGTCCGCGACGCCATCGAACGCATGGACGAAAGCCCGCTCGGTTCGGCGGCACTTGCCGGCACCAGCTTCCCCATCGACCGGCACCAGACCGCCAAGGCGCTCGGCTTCCGCGAGCCGATGCGCAATTCCCTGGACGGCGTTTCGGACCGCGATTTCGCGCTGGAATTCCTGGCCATGGCGGCGATCTGCGCGACACACCTGTCGCGGTTGGCCGAAGAGATCATAATCTGGTCGACGCCCCAATTCGGCTTCATCAGGCTGTCGGACTCATTCTCCACCGGCTCGTCGATCATGCCGCAGAAGAAGAACCCGGACGCCGCCGAACTGGTGCGCGGCAAGACTGGACGCGTCAACGGCCATCTGGTCGGCCTGCTGACCGTGATGAAGGGCATGCCCCTGACCTATGGCAAGGACATGCAGGAGGACAAGGAATCGGTGTTCGACGCCGCCGAGACGCTCGACCTGATGCTGGCGGCGATGACCGGCATGGTCTCCGACATGACGGTGAACGCAACAGCGATGAAGAAGGCCGCCGGCTCCGGCTATTCGACGGCGACCGACCTTGCCGACTGGCTGGTGCGCACGCTGGGCCTCCCGTTCCGCGAGGCGCACCATGTCACCGGCCGCGCGGTGGCGCTGGCCGAGCAGAAGAAGGTGGCGCTAGACAAGCTGTCGCTCGAGGATTTGCAATCCATTCATCCCGGCATCACCTCGGACATATTCTCGGTGCTTGCGGTGCAGAATTCGGTGAAGAGCCGGACAAGCTTCGGCGGCACCGCGCCATCGGAAGTGCGCAGGCAGATACGCTATTGGAAAAAGCGGCTGGCCAAGGCTTGAGCCAGGGTGCAATACGCCGAAAACTCGGCTAAAAGCGGCGGCGGACAATAGTTTCGGACGGATGGATCGATGACCGGAAGCAAGATTTTGATGACGCTGACGCTTCTGGCAGCGATGGCCGCCGTGACGGCCTGCGGCAGGAAGGGCGGGCTCGACACCCCCTATGAGGCAGCCGTGCAGGCCCGCAAGGATGCCGAGAGGGCCAAGCAGCCCGTGCCACCGGAGCCGACAAAACCGGTCGAAGACAAGAAGTTCATTCTCGACCCGTTGATCTAGATTTCCGGAATCATTCTCGTGAACCACTTCGACTACCGCGACGGCGTGCTGCATGCCGAGGACGTGGCCATCCCCGATATCGCCAAACAGGTTGGCACGCCGTTCTATTGTTATTCGACCGCGACCCTGACCCGGCACTATCGCGTGTTTGCCCAGGCCTTTGCCGGGCTCGACGCGCTGGTCTGCTATGCCATGAAGGCCAATTCCAACCAGGCGGTGCTGAGGACGCTGGCAAAGCTCGGCGCCGGCGCCGACGTGGTGTCGGAAGGCGAATTGCGCCGTGCGCTGGCCGCCGGCATCCCTGCCAGCAAGATTCTGTTTTCGGGCGTCGGCAAGACCGCGCGCGAAATGGACTTTGCGCTTTCCGCCGGCATCCTCTGCTTCAACGTCGAGTCCGAGCCTGAGCTCCAACTGCTGTCGGCCCGGGCCACGGCGCTGGGCAAGGTGGCGCCGATCTCGCTGCGCATCAATCCGGATGTCGATGCCAAGACCCACAAGAAGATCTCGACCGGCAAGGCCGAGAACAAGTTCGGCATTCCCTGGCAGAAGGCGCGGCAGGTCTATGCCCGCGCGGCTGAGCTTCCCGGCATCAAGGTGACCGGCATCGACACCCATATCGGCAGCCAGATCACCGAGTTGCAGCCCTTCGACGACGCCTTCGCCCTGCTGGTCGATCTGGTCGGCGCGCTGCGCGACGATGGCCACGCCATCGAGCATGTCGATCTCGGCGGCGGTCTGGGCATTCCCTACCGCACCGACAACAACCCGCCTCCTCTGCCCGACGCCTACGCCCAGATCGTCAGGAAGCATGTCACCAGGCTCGGGCTGAAGGTGATGTTCGAGCCCGGCCGGCTGATCGTCGGCAACGCCGGTATTCTCGTCTCCGAGGTGATCTTCGTGAAGGAAGGCGACGCCAGGAATTTCCTGGTCGTCGATGCCGCCATGAACGACCTGATCCGGCCGACCCTCTATGACGCCTTCCACGACATCAAGCCTGTGGTGCAGCCGCCGGCCGACACGCCACGCATGATGGTCGATGTGGTCGGCCCGGTCTGCGAAACCGGAGACTATCTCGGCCTCGACCGTGACCTGCCCAGGCTGAAGTCCGGCGACCTGATCGCCGTGTCCACGGCCGGCGCCTACGGCGCTGTGCAGGCCGGCACCTACAACACCCGCCTGCTGGTGCCCGAAGTGCTCGTCGACGGCGACCGCTTCCATGTCGTGCGGCCGCGCCAGACCTATGACGACCTGATCGGACTGGATTCCATGCCCGACTGGCTTGCGTAGTCTCGCGCAATCGGACCTGTCGGCTAGAGGGAGCAAACCATGGCAGACGGAAACATGATCACACGCGAACGCATTGCCGCGATGGAACCGCGCATTCGCCCCTATGTGCGTCACACGCCAGTGCTGCGCGTCGACATGGTGGATTTCGATCGTCCGCCGATGGCTCTGGACCTGAAGCTTGAGTGCCTGCAGCATTCCGGCTCGTTCAAGGCGCGCGGCGCCTTCACCAATCTTCTCGAACGGCCGGTCCCCAAGGCCGGCGTCGTCGCGGCATCGGGCGGCAACCATGGCGCGGCTGTCGCCTATGCGGCCACGCGGCTTGGCCACAAGGCGACCATCTTCGTTCCCGAAGTAAGCCCGGCGGCCAAGCTGGACCGTATTCGCAGCTACGGCGCCGAACTGGTCGTCGGCGGCGCCCGCTATGCCGAGGCGCTCGCCGCCAGCGAGGCTTTCGCGGAAAAATCGGGCGCCCTGCAGGTCCATGCCTTCAACCAGGAGGAAACGCTGATCGGCCAGGGCACGCTCGGCCTTGAAATCGAAGCCGACCTTCCGGAGATCGATACGCTCCTGGTTGCCGTCGGCGGCGGCGGCCTGATCGGCGGCATCGCCGCTTGGTTCGCCGGCCGCATCCGCATCATCGCCGTCGAGCCCGAGGGCGCACCGACACTTTATCGGGCCTTCGAGGCAGGCCATCCAGTCGACGCCCCGGCAGAAGGAATCGCCGCCGATTCGCTGGCGCCAAAGCGCGTCGGCGAGATGATGTTTCCGATCGCAGAAGCCTTTGTCGAGCGCTCCATCCTGGTCAGCGACGATGACATCATCGCGGCGCAGAAGGCGCTATGGAACAGGGTGCGGATTATTTCCGAGCCCGGCGGCGCCGCGGCTTTCGCGGCGATCCTGTCCGGCCGTTACGCACCGGAACCTGGCGAGCGTGTCGCCGTGCTGGTCTGCGGCGCCAACGCAAACCCCGCCACGTTCTGACTGCAACGCCTCACGTTGACCTCGCGTTTTTCGAACCGCCTCGCCTTTGCCGTGTTTGCTGGTATTCTTTGAGTCGTGAGGCGCGGGCCCCACAGTATGATCCCGAAAAGTGAAAGCCGGTTTTCGGAACAGATCATGCTCAAACGAGATGGAGCCCCATCCCGGGGTCTCTCGGGATGGAACAGGCTCGAGAAAGGGCCGATGGCAGAACGACCCACCCTGAGCAGCAATAACCGCCTGGGCGGACGCCTCGCCGTGAGCCGGCTGGCGACCCGCGCTGCGATGGTGGTCGAGCGCGGCTGGCCATTGCTGCTTCCTCTCGTCATCATCGCCAGCCTTTTCCTCAGCGCATCGTGGCTCGGCATCTTCCACCGGCTGCCGGACATGGCGCGCATCTGCCTTGTCGCGGCCTTCGGCATCGCCGCGCTTGCGGCACTCTATCCGCTGCGCTTCTTCCGTATGCCGGCCGCCGCCGAGATCGATCGCCGCATCGAGGCCGCCAATGATTTGCGGCACGGCCCGGTGCAGGCGCAGACCGACCGCCCGAGCGGCAGCGAGTCCAGCTTTTCGCAGGCGCTCTGGCGCGAGCACCAGAGGCGCATGGCCGACCAGCTCGGCAATCTCGGTGCCGACATGCCGCGCACGCGCGTGCCGGAGCGCGACCCATGGGGGTTGCGTGCCGTGGCAGCGCTTTTGCTCGTCACGGCCTTTGCCTTTTCCTTCGGGCCAACCGGCGGCAAGATCGCCGACGGCTTCAATGAGCATGGCGTGGCGGATACCGTGCCGCCGCGCATCGACGCCTGGGTGACCCCGCCCGCCTACACCGGCAAGCCGCCGATCTTCCTCACCGCAGATGCCAATCAGGCGATAGCCACGTTCAGCGTTCCGGAAGGTAGCGACGTTTCGCTGCGCGTCACCGGCGGTTCGGGCGAGGAAACGCTGAGCTACGCCGATAAGGGAGGCACCGCCCACGCCATCGACCCGGCTGGCCCCCAGGCTGCCGGCGGAGCCAAGCCGGCGGCGGCAACACCGTCGACGGTGCGGCAGTTCACCGGCAAGCTGACCAATGACGGCACGCTGACGCTGAAATCGGGCGAAGATGAAGTCGGCCGCTGGGCCTTCGCTGTCATCCCCGACAAGCCGCCGCAGATCCGCTTCGTCGGTGAGCCGAAGCGCGCCGCCAACGGCACTTTCGAACTGAACTATCAGATCGACGATGATTATGGCGCGGCCTCCGCCAATGCGGTTTTCGCGCTGGCCGATCCGCAGGCGCCAAATGCGCATCCGCTCTATGGCGCTCCCGAAATGCCGCTGGCGCTGCCACGGCGCGGCGGCAAGACGAACACCGCCAAGACGACGAAGGACCTGACCGAGCACGTCTGGGCCGGCGCCAGCATCAAGCTGACGCTGACCGCGACCGATGATGCCGGACACAAGGCGACAAGCGAAACCAAGACGCTGGTCATGCCGGAGCGGCCGTTCTCCAACCCGCTGGCGCGGGCGGTGATCGAGCTGCGCCGCATGCTGGCGCTCGACGCCAACGCCAAGGGCCGCGTGCTCGACCTCATGGACGCAATCACGCTGCGGCCCGAGGACACGTTCAGCAACATGTCGCACTACCTTGCGATCATGAGCGCCCGCAGCCGGCTGAAACTGGCCCAAGACGACGATCAGCTCCGCAACGAAGTCGCGTATCTGTGGGAAATCGCCCTCGGCATCGAAGAGGGCAATCTTTCGGCCGCCGAGAAGCGGCTGCGCCAGGCACAGCAGGCCCTGCAGGACGCCATCAAGAACGGCGCCAGCGACCAGGACATCGAAAAGGCGATGAAGGAACTGCGCGAGGCGATGAACCAGTTCCTGCAGGAGTTCGCGGAACGCGCCAAGCAGAATCCGAACGCGCCACAGATGCAGCAGAACGGCCAGGAGCTGCGCCAGAGCGATATCAACCGCATGATGGACCAGATCGAGAACCTGGCGAAGTCGGGCGATCGCGACAAGGCGCAGCAGTTGCTGTCGCAACTCCAGGACATGATGAACAATCTCCAGGCCGGCCGCGACCAGAAGGGTGGCGGCCAGCAGGACAGCGAGATGAAGCAGCAGATGGACAAGCTGGGCGACATCATGCGGCGCCAGCAGGAGATGATGAACGAGACCTTCCGCATGGATCAGATGCGGCGCGGCGACCAACAGACCGATGAAAACGGACAGCCGCAGCCGGGCGATCAGGGCAAGCCCGGCCCGGGCGACGACCGCGATCCGCTCGGCCGGCCAAAGCCGATGACGCCACAGGAATTCGCCGACGCGATGAAGCAGCTGCAGGAAGGCCAGGGGCAACTGCAGAAAGACCTAGACCAGTTGAAGAAGGGGCTCGAAGGCATGGGACTGGAGCCCAGCCCGGGATTTGGCGAGGCCGGCAAATCCATGGGCGATGCCGAGCAGGCGCTTGGCAACGGCGAAGGCGACCGTGCGGTCGGCGATCAGGGCCGGGCGTTGGAAGCGCTGCGCAAGGGCGCCAAGGACATGATGAAGCAGTTGCAGGCGATGCAAGGCGACCAGGGCGGCAGCCAGCCGGGTGGCCGCCAGCAGAATGCCGATCGCGATCCGCTTGGCCGGCCGCGCTCCACCGAAGGGCCCGATGACGGAAGCTCGGTCAAGGTGCCCGACGAGATCGACGTGCAGCGTGCCCGCCAGATCCTGGAGGCGATCCGCAAGCGGCTTGGCAATGCGCTGAGCCCCGACATCGAGCGCAGCTACCTTGAGCGCCTGCTGGAGCTGAAATAGTCGTCATCCGGGCAGAGTGCCGCATCGCCCGGCTGATCGGGCGCGGCAATGCGTTGCATGGGAAAGCTCAACGGCTACCAACCATGCCCGCCGCCTGCGCCATCTCATATTCCCTGCGCGAATAGCGCTGGAATGCCGGGCGGGCGGCGAGGCGATCGAGATACGCCGCAAATACCGGATTCTCCGGCAACACCCTCAAGACATTGGTTGCGTAGTGAATGCCGCTGCCGATTTGCACGTCGGCAGCGGTGAAGCGGCCGCCAACGATATAGGGTTGGGTCGACAGCGCCTTCTCCAGATTGGCGACCATTTCGGGAAACGAGCCGTAGGAATAGCGCGGCCCCATGAACTCGACACCGTGGGCCTTTGCCGCCACCACCGGGTCAAGGACGGAATCACAATAGACCAGCCATGTCAGGTACCGCGCACGCGCGCTGTCGCCCGACGCCGGCGCAAGCCCGGCTTCGGCAAAGGTATCGGCGAGATAGATGGTAATCGCTGCCCGCTCGGTGACCACAGTGCCATCATGATCGATGGCAGGCACCTTCTTGTTTGGCTGGATTGACCGATAGGCCTCGGGAACGCCTTCGCTGGCCCGGATATCGACCGGCGAGAATTCGAACGGCACGCCCAGTTCCTCCAGCAGCCAGTGGACGCTTGAGGCGCGGGACCATGGTGCGTGATAGAAGGTGATCATCTCGTTCGTCCTCCGGTTTGGATATTGCCTTTTACCGAACTGCTCCTGACAGCTCTGTGTCAGGAGATTTGGCAACAGGCATCGGTTTCCCGGGATAAACGGCAACCCAATTCGCGCCGAGCCACTACCGGTTGATGAACGCTTCCCGGATCGCTTCCTCCATGCCGTCGATCGCCTCGCCGGACGCATTCGGGTTGCGGTGCATCACGACATTCGAGGAATCGATGTCGCCGAACCCGTCGGCGACGGTCAGTTCGCGGCAGTCGGCCGGGATATTGCTGCGCGAGATCGGCGCGATCGCCAGCCCGGAGGTGACGGCGAGCCGCAAGCCCCCATTGGTGTCGCTGGTATAGGCGACACGGTAGGCGAGCCCTCGCTGCTCCAACGATTTTATGGCGAAGTCCTGGCACCAGCCGGCACGATTGTAGAGCGCGATCGGCACCGGGCGCTCTTCATGCATCTGGTGCAGGTTGGACGTCACCCACACGGTCGGGTCGTGCATCAGCACTTCGCCGCCGGAATGATCCTGCCATTCGAAGACGACAGCCAGATCAAGCTCGTCGGCGGCCAGTGCGGCGATCTGGGCGCCCGAATGCGCGTAGCGGACGGTGACTTCGACCTTGGCGTGGCGCTTGGCAAAGGCACCAAGCGCCCGCGACAGGATCGCGTGGCCATATTCCTCCGGAATGCCGATGCGCACCGGGCCGCCGAGCGGCGGCGCAGCCATTGACGCCGCTGTTTCGTCGAGCAGGGAAACGATGCGCCTGGCGTTGCCGATGAGTTCGCCGCCGCGCCGCGTCAGCGCCACGCCACGCGAACCGCGTTCGAACAGGCTGTTGCCGATCATGTCCTCGAGCTTCTTCATCTGCATGGAGACGGCCGACTGCGTCCGCCCCGCCCGCTCCGCCGCCTTGGTGAAATTACCGGTGTCGGCCACCGCGACGAAGGTGCGCAGAAGATCGCTGTGGAGGGTGGGTTTCATGGCGCTCATCATAAGAGAATTTGATTGCTGGCATCATTCCAATTCGTTTGCAACATGTCAAACGTCGGACGATAGTCGCACTACCCATTGGATATGCGGCCGCGAAATCGGCTGCGGACCAATCTGAAGAGTCCTCACTCGTGCCCGCTGCCCGAAACGGTGGCGGGTTCTTTTTAGTCGCATCCTATCGGCCATGGCCGCACACGGAGACCAGAAACGCCATGCAGAACCGGATTGTGCTCGGCATGCTGAGCCTCTGCCTTGGCGTGCTGGTCTTTTCACTTCAGGATCCTTTGGTCAAAGCCGTCTCCGGCACCTATCCGGTGACGGAGGTCATAATGATCCGCGCCGTCGTGGCTTTGCCGATCCTCCTCGTTCTCGTTCATGTCGATGTCGGGTTGCCTGCGATCGCCTCCAGACGGTTCGCCATGTTGGCGACGCGCGCCTTCATCCAGTTTGCGTCCTACACGGTCTACTATCTGGCGATCGCCGCCCTGCCCCTGGCCGACGCTGTGGCGCTCTACTTCATGGCGCCGCTTTTCATCATGGCGCTGGCCGGACCGTATCTGGGTGAACGCGTGTCCTGGCAGACGCTGGCCACCGTTATGCTCGGACTGGTCGGCGTTCTGGTGATGCTGCGCCCTGGCGCCGGACTGTTCGACTGGGCGGCACTGCTTTCGCTGGGTTCGGCGGTCCTCTATGGCTTTTCGCAGCTTATGGCGCGCAAGATCGGCGACACCGAATCATCAACCGTCATGGCGTTTTACCAGAACGCTGCCTACATGATCGGGGCGGCCGTGGTTGCCGGCACGTTCCACCTTGCCGGCATAACCCATGCCGTCCACCCAAGTCTCGAATTCCTGGTGCGGCCGTGGCTCTGGCCGACGATGCCCGATTTCCTGAAGATGGCCACGTGCGGCGTCGTCGCCTCGGCCGGAATGATCCTGCTGTCGCAGGCCTACCGGCTGGCGCCCGCCAACCGCGTCGCCACCTTCGAGTATACCGGAATCCTGTGGTCGCCATTGTGGGGCTTCATGTTCTTCGCCGAGGTGCCACGACCGACGACGGTCATCGGCGCGGCCCTGATCATTGGCGCCGGCCTGCTGGCGCTGAACCTCAGTCGACGCCCTGTCGCCAGGCCGACTACCGCAGTGAGTTGCGATCCGGCCTGACGAAAGTCAAACAGGCGATTTAAAAATCAGACGAGGCAGACCAGCGCCCGTTCAACCCGCGAGCGGATCTCGGCCAGTGTGAAAGGTTTCTGCACGACATCGAGAATGATGCCGTTGAGTTCCTCGGCGCGCTCACGCTGGTCGGCATAACCGGTCATCAGCATGATCCTCATCGCCGGAAACCGGGCGGCGGCGGCAACGGCCATCTCGATGCCGTCCATTTCAGGCATGCGGATGTCGGAAACCACGAGATCGTAGCCACCTAGCGCCGCCTGGATCATCGACAGACCCTGCGCCCCGTCGGCGGCAATGTCGATCACATGCCCGGCACGTTCGAGCGCGCGGGCTGCGAGGGTACGGACGGACTCATCGTCCTCAACAATCAGGAGCTTTGCCATGGCGGCATATTTGGCGTCGAAAAGTTGAGTTTTTCTGAACCGCCAGCAGTGTCGAAAAGAAATTAGACGTCGCCCTTGACGATGCCCACGAACGGCAGTTCGCGAAAGGCGTGGGCGACATCCATGCCGTAGCCGACGACGAAATAGTCGGGGCAATCGAAGCCGACATAGTCGGCGTTGAGCTCCGTCTGGCGACGCATGCGCTTGTCGAGCAGAACCGCGATGGCGCAGCTTTTGGCGCCGCGCGACAGCATCAGGTCGCGGGTGAAGGTCAGCGTCTTGCCCGATTCGAGTATGTCGTCGATCAGCAGCACATCGCGGCCGGCGACCTCATTGTCGATGTCGCGCAATACCCGCACCTCGCCGCTGCTGGTGCCGGCGCCATAGCTGGAGATGAAGATGAACTCGACTTCCGGCGACAGCCCGACATCATGCATCGCGCGGATGAGATCGGCGGCGAAGACGAAAGATCCCTTCAGCACCGAAATCACCAGCAGGTCGTGGTAGTCGTGCTCTGCGATCTCCTTGGCGAGTTCGAGGTTGCGCCGCGCAATGGCGGAGGCCGAGAACAGGACCTCGATGTCCTTTCCACGTACAACTGGCATTTTTCGCCCTTTCAAGGTGCTCGCCCGTAACGCCCAAGGGTGCGTTGAGATTCGGGTCAGGCTGGCCGGCATCACCCGAATATCAGCACACCCTATTCGGCGAAGGTGACCGATACGGTCTTCACGCCGTTTCTAGGCACCTCAAGCCGGCTGGCAAAGCCAAATCTTTCGCCGGCGGCCAGCGGACGACTGGATGTCCCCAACGTATATCGGGTTGTGAGCCCGTCATTGCCGGTGACCCGGATCTCCAGCGGCGGCAGCGGTGTCGGCCCGTTGCCGTCATTGGCGGCTTCTCCATCAACGAACAGCACTGGCTTTTCGCCGGACGCATCGACGCGCGACGTCACGCCTGAGATGCTGAGCGCGCGCGCCGAGTCCTGCGTCGTAAGGAAAGGCATCTGGCGCACCAGCGCGTGGCCGCCGGAGATCCAGAATGCAGCCAGTGCCGCGCCAACGCCGGCAATCCAGAAGATCGGTCCGCCGCGCGACGCCGGCGGGCGTTCCGCAGGGGGCTCGGGCTTGCGCAGCATGTCCATGCCCTCGATCGACGGCGTGGCAATGACGCGCGGCAGCGGCGCCGCCGCATCCGTTCGGGAGCCGAAGCGCGGCAGCACCTCATAGTCGGCATCGACGACGTCGGTAGCCAAACCGCGCATGATGCGTTCCGGCGCTGGAATTGCAGCCGGATCGGTCATGATTTCGCCGAAAACCGGGCGCGCGGTTCGATCCTCAGCCATCATGGCCCCAGTACTGCAGCACGTGTCGCTTTTCGTTTCTTTTGCGTAAACGCAAATGGTTAACGCTTCCCCACCGGAGCTCCTGTGATCAGTCTAAAATGCCCAGCAATTAACCAACGGTTAACCATGCCGTCCGATGGTCATTCTACACAATGGGCTGGCGAACCGCCGCCGCAAGCTTCAGGTCGTCGAAATTGATCCGCTTCGAAAATGTCGGCCTCCGCTATGGCATGGGTCCGGAAATCCTCCGCGACATTTCCCTGCACATTCCGGAGCGCTCCTTCCAGTTCCTGAGCGGACCGTCAGGCGCCGGCAAGACGACTTTGCTGCGCCTGCTGTTCATGTCGCTGAAGCCGACACGCGGGCTGATCACCATATTCGGCAAGGACCGCTCGCGCATCTCGCGCACCGAACTGCCCCATCTGAGACGGCGCATCGGCGTGGTATTCCAGGACTTTCGCCTGCTCGACCACATGACCACCTACGAAAACGTGGCGCTGCCGCTGCGCGTGCGCGGACGCGAGGAGGCGAGCTACCGCACCGACGTGACCGAGTTGTTGAAATGGGTTGGCCTGGGCGAGCGCATGCATGTGCTGCCGCCGGTGCTCTCGGGCGGCGAAAAGCAGCGCGCCGCGATCGCCCGAGCCCTGATCGAACAGCCGGAGATCCTGCTTGCCGACGAGCCGACCGGCAATGTCGATCCGCCGCTGGCGCGACGCCTGCTGCGGCTGTTCATCGAGCTCAACCGGCTGGGTACGGCGGTGGTGATCGCCACCCATGATCTCGGCCTGATGGAACAGGTCGATGCACGGCGCCTGATCCTGGCCGGCGGAAGGCTGGATATCTATGACTGATCTTTCCGCTGACCATCTTGAAGAGCACGACGCCGAGGAGACCGTGGCAAAGCCGCGCGCCCAGCGCAAGATGGCGCCGATCGTGCCGGCGCAGAACATTGCCGGCCGGGCGCTGGTGCTGGTCATCGCCATCATGACCTTCCTGTCGTGCCTGACCTTCGGCGCGGTGACGCTGGTTCGCGACACGGCATCGGTCTGGGAGAACCAGATCTCGCGCGAGGCGACGGTCCAGATCAAACCCGTCGACGGCCTCGACATGGAGGCGGCCCTTGTCCAGGCATCGCAGATCGCCAGCCAGTTTCCCGGCGTGAAAGGCACCAAGATCATTGACCGCGAGGCGACGGCGCGCCTGCTGGAACCGTGGCTGGGTTCGGGTCTCAACATCGACGATCTGCCGGTGCCGCGTCTGATCATCGTCACCATCGATGAAAACAGCCCACCCGATTTCGCCGCGATGCGAGCGGCGATCACGCCCAAGCTGCCCAGCGCATCGCTGGACGATCATCGCACCTGGGTCGACCGGCTGGTGGCCATGGCCCGCACCACCGTCACCATCGGCATCGCCGTGCTGGCGCTGATGCTTTCGGCGACGGTGCTGACCGTGGTGTTCGCGACGCGCGGCGCCATGGCCGGCAACGGACACATCATCGAAGTGCTGCATTTCGTCGGCGCCGAGGCGCGTTTCATCGCGCGCGAGTTCCGCCGGCACTTTCTGGTCACCGGCATGAAGGGCGCGGCGGCAGGCGGAGCAGCCGCCGTCGCGGTCTTCATCGTCTTCTCGTGGTGGTCGTCGCGCAACATGGCAACGCCGCAAGCCGACCAGGCGACCGCCCTTTTCGGCAATTTCGCCATCGGCTCGGCAGGCTATTTCGGCGTCGTCCTGATGGTGCTGGTCATCGGCGCGCTCACGGCCGCAACCTCGCACGCCACTGTTGTCGCCTATCTCAGCGACATCGATGTCCGCCAACCGGACGCCGGTTAAAGGTCAGGACCGATCACGAATGAAGAACCACCGTAACGCAAAGTGCGCTTTTCCGCTACCAAAGGCCATATTTCGGGATTAACCATGGCATGATGGACGCGCGGGATTCGACCAATACGGCTGGATGCACGCCAGTGCTGGTTGCGCGTTCCCATGCGCCCCGCAAGCCGGGTCGTTTGACCACCGCGTTGCGCGCATGTTCCTTCCTCCTGCTTGCTTTCGTAGTGCTGTTTGCCGGCGGTTTCGGCTGGTTCGCAAACAAGGTCAGCCATCTCACCACGCCCACCAATCCCGCGAAGGCCGACGCGATCATCGTACTGACCGGCGGCCAGTCGCGCCTCGATGCCGCGATGGACCTTCTGGCATCCGGGAAGGGCGCGCGGCTTTTGATCAGCGGCGTGCATCCTTCCGCCAGCCGCCGCCAGCTTCAGGCTGCGATCGGTGGCGACAAGAAGCTGTTTTCCTGCTGCGTCGACATCGACCGCGCCGCGCTCGATACGATCGGCAATGCCGAGGAAAGCGCCAAATGGGTCGAGAGCCATGCCTATGGCACGGTGATCCTCGTCACCAACAATTATCATATGCCCCGCAGCCTGCTGGAGATGGGCCGGCTGCTGCACAACGCCAAGCTTGAACCCTATCCGGTGGTCAATACCAACCTCGACAATGGCGGCTGGCTGACCAAGCCTGAAGCGTTGCGCGTTTTGTTCACCGAATACAATAAGTATCTGCTGGCGCTGGCGCGCGGCATCGTGCCGGTAAAGCCGACGCCGGACGGTATCGCATTGGCCGACACCTCGGTCGGCGGCTGAAGCCTGCCTACTCCTTGACCGGCGCGTCTGGCGCTTTCCTCAAACGTGCGATCTCCTGCTCAAGGCGTTCAATGCGCCTGTCCCTTTCAGCCAGTGCGACTGCCACGTCGGCTGCCTCGAAACGCTGCGGAATGTGCTGCGGGCAATTGGCATCCCATGCGGCGACGGTGAACAGGATGACCTGCTCGGGCTGCGCCCTGTAATCTCTTGGCATCAGCTTTGCCAGCAATTCGCCATCGTCCTCGACAATGCGCGCGGTGCCCCAGATCTTGATGCGCCGCCGATGGGCATAGTCAATCAGGAACAGGAATGCCCTCGGGTTATCCTGCAGATTGCCCTGGGTGATGAACTGCTTGTTGCCGGAAAAATCCGCAAAGCCGATCGTGTGTTCGTCGAGCACCTTGAGAAAACCGGCAGGCCCGCCGCGGTGCTGGATGTAGGGCTGACCATCAACATTGGCAGTAGACAGGAAAATGCTGGTCTGCGCTTCGATGAAGGTGGCAAGGTCAGGCTCGATCACCGCCTGCCAGCCACCGCGCTCCTCGACGCGGGCGTATGACTGGCGCGAGCCCTTCCGGGCCTGGATCGCCTTGACGGTCGGCGTGAAGGCGACGTCGCTGGTGAAAGCCTGGGCATTCATGGAAAGCTCCCTGGTCGGGCTGCTACGACCATCCAGCAAATATAGGCCTTCCATATTTCAGATGCAGATGGCATATCTGCAATTTACCCTTCCATTTTTCGGAAGATTGATGGACCGCCTCGAATCCATGTCCCTTTTCGTCGCCGCGGCGGAAGCGGGCAGCCTCTCCGCGACTGGCCGTCGACGGGGCATTCCCCTGGCGACGATCAGTCGAAAGATTTCCGAACTCGAGGCGCACCTGAAAACGCGCCTGCTCAATCGCTCGGCGCGGCGGCTGACACTGACCGATGCCGGCCGCGCCTATCTTGCAGCTTGCCGTCGCATTCTCGATGATGTCGGGGAGGCCGAGCGCATGGCCGCGGGCGAATACAGCACCCCGACAGGCGAGTTGATCATCACCGCGCCGATCGTCTTTGGCCGGCTGCATGTGCTGCCGGTCATCATCGCCTTCCTCGCTGTCTATACCGAGGTGGACATCCACCTGACGCTGACGGACCGGATCACGCAGCTGGTCGATGAACATATCGATCTCGCCGTTCGCATCGGCCAACTCCCCGATTCCAGCATGGTCGCCATCCGCATTGGCTCGATCCGTCATGTCGTTTGCGCGAGCCCTGCCTATTTGACCGAACATGGCGCGCCAGAGACTCCCGAAGACCTTGCAATGCACCGCTGCATTACATTTGAAGGGGCGTTGGCCACCTGGAGCTTCGGCAACGGCAAGGCTGAATTCGCTGTTCCCGTTCACTCACGGCTTCGGGTCAACACTGCCGAGGCAGCCATGGATGCCGCGATTGCTGGTGTCGGGATGACAAGAGTGCTTTCCTACCAGATCGCCGAGGCTGTTCGTTCGGACACGCTCCGCCCTGTGCTGCAGGCATTCGAGCCGGACCCGTGGCCTGTCAGCCTCGTTCATGCCGGCCACGGCCTGCTGCCGGTGAAGCTGCGAGCATTCCTGGACTTCGCCGCACCGCGAATTCGGGAAAGGCTGGTGCACTCAACGTGGCGAAGCCAACCGGCTTGAGCACACCTTGCTTCGGCCGCTCACGAAGGTGCATCGGGTTCACTGCTCGTTCGGTCGATTTCCAACAATCGCGGCGTTTCCTTTTTGCTTGCGCTTGGTGTAACCAACGCACACTTCCTCACCGGGCCCCCCACATGCTCTACATCCGCTCGCTGGCGTTCAACTTCGTCTTCTACGTCAATCTGATCGTGCAGATGATCGTCTGGACCCCCTATTATTTCCTGTCGCCTCGCGACCGGGCATGGTTCGTGCCGAAATTCTGGTCGCGCACCTGCATGTGGCTCTACGACAAGGTCGCCGGCACGAAAAACGAGATCACCGGCCAGCAAAACCTGCCCGAAGGCTCCTTTATCCTGGCCCCAAAGCACCAGTCCTTCTGGGACGCGATCGCCTTTTTTCCTTTCCTCCAGGACCCGCTCTACATCCTGAAGCGGGAACTGACCTGGATCCCGTTCTTCGGCTGGTACATCATGAAGATGCGCATGATCCCGGTCGACCGCGGCAGCCGCTCCAAGGCGCTGAAGGCGGTGGTCGCCGCGACGAAGGCGGAAATGGCGCGCAACCCCCGCCAGCTCATCATCTACCCGGAAGGTACGAGGCGCGCGCCGGGCGACGAACCGGCCTACAAATACGGCATCGTCGAGATCTATACGCAGCTTGGTGTTCCGGTGGTGCCGGTCGCTCATGTCGCCGGCCTCTATTGGCCGCGCAGAAAGTTCCTGCGCTATCCCGGCACGATCAAGGCGCGCTTCCTGCCGCCGATCCCGCCCGGCCTGGGCAAGGACGAATTCATGGCGCGGCTGATCGGCGAGACGGAAGCCGCCTGTGATCAGTTGCTCATCGAAGCGGCGCGCGCGCCGAACCCACCGGCCATGCCGCCATCGGCCGTGAAGCGGCTGCGCGAACTGGGCGTCGCCGCCAAGGCCTGAACGAATTCAGCAAAACACGGCCAGCGCGGTGGTCAGAACCAGCGTTACGGCAAAGACGAGATTGATGATCCGCGAGGCCAAGGGCTGGCGCAGGAGGCGTGCAAACGCCGCTCCCGCAAGAAGCCAGACGGCATGGATGGCGACGATCATCAAGGCGAGAACCGTTAGCCTAGGCCCAACGCCGAGCCCACCAGTGCCAGACGCCGACGAGGCACCGGCAAACACCGCCGCAATAGCCACATAGGCCTTGGGATTGGCGATGGCCAGGAGGAATCCGGCAGGGAATGTCGGGCGAGCGGCCCGATCGTCATTCGTGGCCAGGGGCGGCGCTGTGGCGATCTTGAACGCGAGATAGAGAATATAGGCGGCGGACGCGACGGCCAGTATCGGCGCGAGTCTCGGCGCCGAGACGAGCATCGCCATCAGCCCGGTAGCCACGACCAGCAGCACGGCAATCGTGCCCAGAACGATCCCCGAAGTGTATCCGAGCGAACCGCGCAGACCGAAAGCAGCGCCAACGGCGGTGACGCTGATCGTTGCCGGCCCCGGGCTGCCCATGACAATCGTAGCCATAAGCACGAGCCCGAGCAGTTGCCGCCATGTTTCCGGATCGAAAAGCGCCTGTCCGGCCATGCTGGCTCATCCTTGCCCTGCCCTACGCGAATGACGGTAGGTCGAGGCAAGGCGGATGGTCTTGGACGATCGTGCGAAAAGTCCGCCGGCCTGGCCGACGGACTTCAGTGCAAGGATGGAACCGGCTACCAGGTGGGCCTAAACGGGCAGATGGCTCCAGGAACTAGGCGCTTGCCCTGTCGAGCGCCGCGATATCATCCGTGCTCAGCTTCAGCGACACCGCCTTGATCAGGCTGTCCATCTGCGAGGGCCTCGTGGCGCTGGCGATCGGCGCGGTGACGCCTGGCCGTGCGACCACCCAGGCAAGCGCCACTTCAGCCGGTTTGGCTGAATGCCTGGCGGACACCGCGTCAAGGGCGGCCAGTATGCGCATGCCGCGATCGTTCAGGTAGCTGGCGACGTCCTCGCCGCGCTCGCTCTGGCCCAGATCGGCCTTGCCGCGATATTTGCCGCTGAGGAACCCCTTGGCGAGGCTGAAATAGGTGATGACGCCGATATCCTCTGCCATGCACAGGTCGCGCAAAGGTCCGTCGAAGGACGAGCGGTCGTAGAGATTGTATTCCGGCTGCAGCACCTCGTAGCGCGGCAGGCTGCGCAGGCTTGCCACATTGAGCGCGGCACGCAACTGGCCGGCATCGAGGTTCGAGCAGCCGGCGTAGCGGATCTTGCCCTTGGCAAGCAGCTTCTCGTAGGCGCCGAGAGTCTCCTCGTAAGGCGTCGCCGGATCCGGCCAGTGCGACAGATAGAGGTCGATGGCGTCGATCTGCAGCCGTTTCAGCGATGCGTCGACGGCCTTCTCGATATAGGCGGCGGAAAGATCCTTCTTGCCTTGGCCCATGTCCGAGCCGACCTTGGTGACGACAACGATCTTGTCGCGGGTGCCGCGACTTTTCATCCACTTGCCTATGATGGTTTCCGATTCGCCGCCCTTGTTGCCGGGGGCCCAGCGCGAATAGACATCCGCCGTGTCGATGGCATTGAGGCCAGCCTCGGCAAAGCGATCGAGCAGGTCGAAGGAGGTCGTCTCATCGGCGGTCCAGCCGAAGACGTTGCCGCCCAGGACCAGCGGCGCGATGGAAAGGTCGGTGCGACCGAGACGGCGTTTCTGCAAGACGGATCTCCATGGTGAATTGGACGGCGCGTACCGCCCACCGATTTTGAGGCTCGCACTAACCTAGGACCTGAAGCGCCGAGGTCAAACGGCTGGTTGTCTTTTCCGGCCGGCTGGCACAAACCTCAGGCTGGTATCATCCGCCCAGCCACATCTTCCAGCCAATGGTCGCGAATGCCCAGCGCTTCAAGGTGCTTCAGCGTGCTGAGCACGTAATCCTCGTTGTTTCCGGACTGGCCGACAGCGCCACGCACGATGGATGCCGCATGAGCGGCATCGAGCGCGCCGGCATATTGCCCATGGTCGCGGTCGACAATGTAGGCCACTGCCCCTACCGTCGCACCGTTGTCGAGGCGAACCTTGAGCGTGCGCTCGAGATAGACGCTGGTGACCAGCTCGCGCTCGCGCAGATAGGCAATGACCTCGTCGCGCAAATCGCCGGGGACTCGGAATGCCAACCCGACGCAGGAACCGCCACGGTCCAGTCCGAGCACCAGGCCCGGCCGCTCGCGCGTGCCGCGGTGCACGAAGGAGTAGACACAGAGCGACCGGCGATAGCCATGCAGGCGCGCGCGTTGTGTCTCGACATGTGCGAAACCCGGCCGCCAGATCAGCGAGCCATAGCCAAAAACCCAAAAATCGCCCATATCGCCGAGCCTGAATGCAAAAGAGTGATGGCACCGCACCGAAGCCGGTGTTTTTTAAGTCCGTCCCTACCTATTGTCGTTGGAAACGAGTCTCCATCGTCGACAACATCCATGCGTTAATGAGAGCCGCAGCATGACGTCAAGTGACGAGCTTCAGCCGAACCGCAGCCGCCGCCTCTGGTGGCTCGTCGCCTTCATTGTCATGCTGTTCGGCATCTACAGTGCCGGCTGGTTCTATCTGGCGAACAAGGTCAGGAACGACGCCGACAAGGCAGTCGAGACGCTGAAGAGCCAGGGCATCGTGGCGGGTTGCAGCAATCTCGCGATCAGTGGTTACCCGCTCAGCTTCGTCATTTCCTGCGACACCCTTGGCTATCAGGACGATGCCAGGAACATCGCGGCCTCCGCCGGCAACTTCAGTGCGGTCGCTCAGATCACCCAACCCCTGTCACCCGTTGCCGACCTGCGCGGACCGCTCAGAACATCGGTTCCGGGAATGCTGCCGCTTTGGATCGATTGGGAAACCCTGCAGGCACGGGCAAAATTGTCCTGGCCCTTGCCACGCCACATCACGCTGGAAGCCACGGGCCTGTCCGGCCAGACCGATCCGACCGACGATACCGACCCGGTCGAGCTGTTTTATGCACGCACGGCAACGGGACAGCTGCGCCCGAACGGCACGGACGTCAACTATGTCGGAGGTTTTACCGACCTCGAGATCGACGCCGACGCAATTGGCGGACGGGTGCTGCCGGCACTCGACGGCAGTGGTGACGTGACGCTGAAGAACGGCCTGACACTGATCGAAACCGAGGCAAGGAGCCTTCGCGGCCAGTCGATCTACATCGCCAAGCTCGACCTGGCATCGGGAACGGCGCATATCAATATTGCCGGGACTGTGTCTGTGGATACCGAAGGCCTGATCGACGCCGACCTGACGATCTGGCTCAAGGATCCCAAGGCCGTGGCGGCGATCCTCGGCACCGCCATTCCGGAACAGAAGAACCAGATCGAGCAGGGCTTTGCCGGATTGGCAATGCTCGGCAACGAGCCGTCATTGCCGCTGAAGATCGTCAAGAGCAAGGCTTCGATCGGCTTTATCCCGCTGGGCAAGATCAAACCGGTCCAGTAGGCGACCATGAAGAGGCCGGTCAAACTCCTCAGTGTCGGCGCTCTGACGCTCGACACCATCCTTCAGGTGGACCAGTTGCCCACGCATCAGGGAAAATTCATCGCGTCCGACGGCGTCCAGATCGCCTCTGGAATGGCCGCGAGTGCGGCATGCGCCGCGCGGCGGCTGGGCGCTGAAGTCTCGCTCTGGGCAAGCGCTGGTGACGATCCCGTCGGCGATCAGCTGGTTGCCGGGATCGAGGCCGAGGGGGTCGACTGCGGTTTCGTCCGGCGTGTCGTGGGCGCCCATTCGGCACTGGCCTCGATCCTGGTCGACGCCCATGGCGAGCGCATCATCGTGCCCTTCTACGACAGCTTGGCTCAGGCCGACCCCGAGGCGCTGCCGGCCGCGGATCTCACTGCGTTCGATGCGGTGCTGGTCGACGTCCGCTGGCCGGGTGCGGCTGCACTTGCCTTGAAGGCGGCACAGGCCATCGGTCGGCCGGCGATACTCGATGCCGATACCGCGTCACTCGCGGTGCTGGAGCACCTGTTGCCGCTGGCTTCCCACATCGTCGCCTCCGAACCGGCCGCCCGCATCATCTGCGGCCAGGCGCTGAATCTGGAAACCGCCTGCGCCGACCTGGCGTCCCGTACCGACGCCTTCGTCGCGGTTACTGGCGGCGCGGCGGGAACCTGGTGGTTTGATCGGACGGCAAGATCATCCCGCCATGTCGCGGCGCCAAGGATCAAGGCCGTGGATACGCTGGCCGCCGGTGACGTGTTTCACGGCGCCTTTGCCGTCGGGCTGGCGGAAGCCATGCCGGTCGAGCAGGCACTGCGTTTCGCCAGCGCCGCCGCCGCGCTCAAATGCCTGCGCTTCGGCGGCAGGCTGGGCGCACCGGACAGGGCCGAGACGCTGGCGATGGTCGCCGAACACTGGGCTGCCGGAAAGGCTTAGCTTTTGGCCGGGTGTTCGACCGCCTGGCGGCCGAAATCGGGCACGTCGATGTCCTGGCCGGCATCGATGATCGACCTGCGGATCGCGCGTGTGCGGGTGAACAGGTCGAACAGCTTCTCGCCGTCGCCCCAGCGGATGGCTCGCTGCAGCGAAGCCAGGTCTTCCGAGAACCGCGCCAGCATTTCGAGGATGGCGTCCTTGTTGTGCAGGCAGACATCGCGCCACATGGTCGGATCCGAAGCGGCAAGACGGGTGAAGTCGCGGAAACCGGAAGCCGAGTATTTGATGACCTCGGACTTGGTCACCGACTCCAGATCGTCGGCCGTGCCGACGATGTTGTAGGCGATGATGTGCGGCAGGTGCGAGACGATGGCCAGCGTCATGTCGTGGTGCTGCGGGTCCATCGTGTCGATGTTGGAGCCGCAGCGGCGCCAGAACTCGGACAACCGCTCCAGCGCTTCCGGATCGGTGTCGGGCAGTGGCGTGAAGATGCACCAGCGATTGTCGAACAGATCAGCGAAGCCGGCGTCAGGGCCCGATTTTTCGGTCCCCGCCAGCGGATGTCCGGGAATGAAATGCACGCCGGCAGGTACATGCGGCTGCATCTGCGCGATGACCGACGCCTTGGTCGAGCCGACATCTGTGAGGATGGCGCCGGGCTTCAGTGCCGGCGCGATTTCCTCAGCGACCGCGCCGGACGACCCGACCGGCACCGAGACGATGACCAGATCGGCATCAACTACCGCTTCCCTTGCATCCGTGGTGTAGGAATCGCCCAGCCCGAGTTCTTTCGCTCGCGCCAGCGTCGCGGCGCTGCGCGTCGAAATGGCGACATGGCGGGCCAGGCCCTCGCGGCGGATGACCCGCGCAAGTGACGAGCCGATCAGGCCGATGCCGACCAGCGCTATCTTTTCAAACATCGGTGATGTCATTTTTCTAGCTTTTCAGGAATGTCGTGAGAGCGGCGACAACGCCGCGATTTGCCTCTTCGGTGCCGACGGTCATGCGCAGCGCGTTGGGAAAGCCGTAGCCGGAAACGCGCCGCAAGATATAGCCGCGCGCGGTCAGGTAATCGTCCGCCAACGCTGCCGAATGCTTCTGGTCGTCGGGAAAATGAATGAGGATGAAGTTGCCGACACTGGGCGTCACCCGCAGCCCAAGCTTCGTCAGTTCCTCGCTCAGCCATGTCAGCCAGGTCTCGTTATGCGTCACGCTGCGCTCGACATGGGCGCGGTCTCGGATCGCCGCGATGCCGGCCTCGATCGCCGTCGCATTGACGTTGAAAGGCCCCCGCACACGGTTGATGGCGTCGACAATGTGCATCGGCGCATACATCCAGCCGATCCGCGCCCCGCCGAGGCCGATCTTGGAGAAAGTACGGGTCATCACGACGTTCTCGCTGCCACCGACCAGTTCGATGCCGGCCTCATAGTCGTTGCGGCGGACATATTCGGCATAGGCGGCATCCAGTACCAGCAGCACATGCCTGGGCAGGCCGGCATGCAGGCGGCGCACTTCCTGGAACGGCACATAGGTACCGGTCGGATTGTTGGGATTGGCGAGGAACACGATCTTTGTGCGTGGCGTGACGGCGGCCAGGATCGCGTCTATGTCGGCCCGCTCGTCGGTCTCCTTGACCGCGACCGGCTTCGCACCGGCCGACTGGACGTAGATCTTGTAGACCATGAAAGCGTGTTCGGTGAAGACAGCTTCGTCGCCTGGCGCGAGATAGGTCTGAGCCAGCAGGCCCAGGATCTCGTCGGAACCGTTGGAGCAGACGATGTTCTGCGCGTTGAGGCCGTGCACTTCGGCTATCGCTTCGCGCAGCCGCCTGGCGGTGCCGTCGGGGTAGATGTCCAGCTTTCCGGCAATCTCGCGCGCGGCCTCGATCGCTTTCGGCGAGGGGCCGAGCGGATTCTCGTTCGACGACAGCTTGAAGACCTTGGCGACGCCTGCCGGCGCGGCACTCTTGCCGGGCACATAGGCCTCGATATCCATGATTCCCGCGCGAGGCGTTGGACGTGGCTGATCCGGTGTCTGGCTCATGTTACAAAATCCGTCGAGAACGCTTCCGGCTGGAAGCCGCAGCGGAAATACAAGCCATGGCCGTCAATGTCGAGAGGTGGCAGTGGTGCCAGCAGCCCCGCATTGACTGCAAGGCGGGCGAGTTCTAGAAGGGCAATGAGATTCCGTGGTGATTTGGCCGGTCGGCTTGCAGCCACGTTAAACAACTTGCTAAAGGGCCGTTTGCATCCTGTAACCGGCTTTGCGACGGCAATGCCGGTTTTTTGTTGTCCGCGCCGGCCGGACACTGCATCGGCCCGCAAAAGCCGATGTGGATTCAAAGTGTGAGATGGATGCGATGGCCGTTCTGCGCGCTGGAAAAACCAACAACGAAGCCGACCTGCCGTCGAGTCCGGTGTTGCGCTTCGGCCCCGACAAGCCGCTCAAGCTCGACGCCGGCAGCGTGCTGTCACCGTTCCAGATTGCCTACCAGACCTACGGCACGCTCAACGACGCCCGCTCCAACGCCATCCTCGTCTGCCATGCGCTGACCGGCGACCAGCATGTCGCCAACACCAATCCCGTGACCGGCAAGCCAGGCTGGTGGGAAGTGCTGATCGGCCCCGGCAAGATCATCGACACCAACCGCTTCTTCGTCATCTGCTCCAACGTCATCGGCGGCTGCCTGGGCTCCACCGGCCCGGCCTCGACCAACCCCGCCACCGGTAAGCCCTACGGGCTCGACCTGCCGATCATCACCATCCCTGACATGGTGCGCGCGCAACTGATGCTGGTCGACCATTTCGGCATCGAAAAACTGTTTTGCGTGCTCGGCGGCTCGATGGGCGGCATGCAGGTGCTGGAATGGGCTTCGAGCTATCCGGAACGGGTTTTCTCGGCGCTGCCGATCGCCACGGGCGCGCGTCATTCATCGCAGAACATCGCCTTCCACGAGGTCGGCCGGCAAGCCGTCATGGCCGATCCGGAATGGCATGGCGGCAAATATTTCGACTACGGCAAGCGACCGGAAAAGGGCCTGGCCGTGGCTCGGATGGCCGCACATATCACCTATCTGTCGGAAGCCGCCCTGCATCGGAAGTTCGGCCGCAACCTGCAGGACCGAGAAGCGCTGACCTTCGGCTTCGACGCCGACTTCCAGATCGAAAGCTATCTGCGCCATCAGGGCATGACTTTCGTCGACCGTTTCGACGCCAATTCCTATCTCTACATGACGCGGGCCATGGACTATTTCGACCTCGCCGCCGACCATGGCGGCCGGTTGGCCGATGCCTTTGCCGGCACGAAAACCCGCTTCTGCCTGGTCTCGTTCACCAGCGACTGGCTGTTTCCGACCGAGGAGAGCCGCTCGATCGTCCACGCGCTGAACGCGGCCGGCGCGTCCGTCTCCTTCGTCGAGATCGAAACCGACCGTGGCCACGACGCCTTCCTGCTCGACGAGCCGGAACTCTTCGCCGCCATCAACGGCTTCATCGGCTCGGCCGCCCGGGCAAGAGGGCTCGGCGCATGACACCGGAAAGTTGCGGATTTTCCGGGCAAGGGTCATGCGCCAACAGAGAGGGTAAGCCATGAGCGTCAACGACACCCAGCGCGTCGACCTCGAGGTCGTCGCCAACCTCATCCCGCCGCAGTCGCGGGTGCTCGACGTCGGTTCCGGCGACGGCTCGCTGCTGGAATTGCTGCAGGACACCAAGCAGGTCGACGGGCGTGGCCTGGAATTGTCGCAGCGCGGCGTCAACGAATGCGTGGCGCGTGGCCTGTCCGTCATCCAGGGCGACGCCGACAAGGACCTCGAATTCTATCCCGACAAGGGTTTCGATTTCGTCGTGCTGTCGCAGACCCTGCAGGCAACCCGCAATCCGAAGCTGGTACTCGACGAACTGCTCAGGATCGGCGAGCGCGCCATCGTCTCCTTCCCCAATTTCGGCCACTGGCGGGTGCGCCTGTCCCTGCTCGTCCAGGGCCGTATGCCGGTGACCAAGGACCTGCCATACTCCTGGTACGATACGCCCAACATCCACTTCTGCACCATCCGCGACTTCGTCAATCTGTGCGACGAGCTCGGCGCCACAGTGGAAAAGGCGACCGCGCTCGACGCCAATGGCCAGAAGATCGGCCTGTCGATGCCATGGTGGTTCTGGAATTTTTTTGGCCAGCAGGCAGTATTCCTGTTGAGACGATAGTGTTTGATTGTATGAACGTTTCGTGCGCCTGACATGCCGCATGAGTTCCTAGCGCGACCAACGGACTCCATCGAACGTGGCTGTAAATTCGCCGAGCTATTCGATTGTCCTGGAAATGGAGAACGCCAGGTCGGTCGACCTGAACGGGGTCAGCGTTGGGCTGGCTGCCCTGGTGCGCGAAATTGGCGCTGTTTCTTCGCTGGGTTTTGCCAGGCCACAGGTCGTCATCTCTCACGCAGGAGACGATGCGGACGCCCTCTTGCTGAGAAGCAATATCGCACCTGAAGCGTCGCAGTTGGAACAGGTCGCAGACCTGATCTTCACCGCATGCCCAAGTGGACGATATTACGATCTCAAGAACAAGGGCATCCCCGCAACCGATGGCGATATCGTCATTTTCACAGATTCCGATACCGTGGTGGAATCCGGATGGCTCGCAGCCATACTTGATCCATTTCAAGACCCCGGGACTGTAAGCGTAAATGGATACACCTACCTCTATTACGACGATTTCCTGTCGAGAACTTTTGCTCTGATCTGGTTTTTCCCAATGGCGCAAAAGGATGCACGCTTTGCCTCTAAGAGCCTGAATCAAAAAGAATGGTTTGATATCAAGCTCTTGCGAGCCTGCGTGTGAGCAGGCGAATGTGGGCGACGTATATCCAGGCTTCTGCAGAAGCGATGGATTTCTCCCAGTCCTTGGCGAGCCTGCGGCATCGCCCCAG
>CALRQH020000016.1:0-158019 GCA_943370265.1 Mesorhizobium carmichaelinearum | reverse complement strand
TCGACTTTTGCCGTGTTGATGACCGCGCCAATGCCGGTCGTCACCCCGCAGCCGATGTAGCAGATCTTGTCGAAGGGGGCGTCGGGATTGACCTTGGCCAGCGCGATCTCGGGCAGCACGGTGAAGTTGGAGAAGGTCGAGCAGCCCATGTAGTGGAAGATCTTGTCCTTGCCGATCGAGAAGCGCGAGGAGCCGTCAGGCATCAGGCCCTGGCCCTGCGTGGCGCGGATGGCCGTGCACAGATTGGTCTTCCTCGACAAGCACGACGGGCACTGCCGGCATTCGGGCGTGTAGAGCGGGATGACATGGTCGCCCTTCTTGAGCGAGGTGACGCCCTTGCCGACGTCGACGACGACGCCGGCGCCCTCATGGCCGAGGATGGCGGGAAACAGGCCTTCGGGATCGGCGCCCGACAGGGTGAACTCGTCGGTATGGCAGATACCGGTGGCCTTGATCTCGACCAGCACCTCGCCTTCGCGCGGACCCTCGAGGTCGACCTCCATGATCTCAAGCGGCTTTCCGGCGGCGACGGCGACTGCGGCGCGGGTTTTCATTTCTTTCTCTCTCCAAAAATTGGTTTTGCCGGGCCATGGCTCCGGCTTTCCATGATCGTTTTACGCGGCTATCTTGCCGGGCCCGGCCGGGAACACGCCCGACATCACCGTAAACCCCTTGATGCGCTTGACCCGATCACACCAGCGCCGGATGGCCGGATAGTCCTGACGCGAAATACCCCCCTCCTCCGACAGGATGATGTAGGGAAAGCAGGCAATATCGGCGATGGTCGGCTGAGCGGCTGAACAGATCCAGTCGCGGCCTTGTTGCTCGCCGAACCACAGGTGCTCGTCGAGGATGCGGAACAGCCGATGTGCGCCGGTGCGCGCGGCGTCGATGTCGAAATCGTAGAACAAGCCGTCATGCAGGCGCGCAGCCGAGGCGGTCGCGGTGATGCCGTCGGCGAAGGCAAGCCATTGACTGATCTCCCCCAGCAGGGCCGGGTTGTTCCTGGGATACCACGTGCCTGATGGATCGTATTTCGACGCAAGGTAAACAAGGATCGCCTGCGCATCGCGCAGCACCAGCCCATCATCGTCGAGCACGGGCAGTTGCCCGAGCGGATTGAGCCTCAGGAACCACTCGGATTTGTGCTCGCGGCCCGGGTAGAAATCGACCGGCACCGTCTTGTAGCCGATGCCGAGAAAGCTCATCAGCAGCCGCAATTTGTAGCAATTGCCGGACAGTTCGTAGTCGTAGAGCGTGATCATCGGCTGCTCCTAGATGTCCAGCACGAGACGTGCCGATTTGGCCCGCGAGACACAGGTCATGATTTTGGTCCCCGCCTTTTTCTCGGCGTCGTTCAGATAGACGTCCTGGTGATCCGGCTCGCCTTCCATCACGGTCGCCACACAAGTGCCGCAGGCGCCCTGCTCGCAGGACGACGGCACGTCAATGCCATTCTCGCGCATCACCTGCATGATGGTCTTGCCGGCAGGCACCTTGAGCGTGACGCAGGAGCGCGCCAGAGCCACCTCGAAGCTAGAACTGTCGTCGATCTTGTTGGTGTTCTTGAAATACTCGAAATGCACGGCGGCATCGGGCCAACCCTGCTCGGCCGCGACCTTGCGGGCGGCTTCCAGCATCGGGCCGGGGCCACAGATGTAGACATGCATGCCGTTCCGGTAAGGAGAAAGCAGCTCGCGCAATTTCGCGCCAGTTTGGTCTGGCGTGAGGCCAAGATGCGGCACAAGCGACCCGCCGAGCTGCCGCAAGCGATCGGAGAAGGCGAGATGGTCTTCGCCTTGCGCGAAATAATGCAGTTCGTGCGCCAGATCCTGGTTCTTCAGCGCCTGCGCCATGGCCAGCAGCGGCGTGATGCCGATGCCGCCGGCGATGAACAGCGTCTTGATGGCATCGCGGCGCAGCGGAAAATTGTTGCGTGGCTCGGAGATCGCCAGCACGTCGCCTTCACGCACGGTCTCGTGCATGCATTTCGAGCCACCTTTCGAATCCCTCTCCAGCTTGACGCCGATGGTAAAGCTGTCGGTTTCGCCAGGACCGTTGGTGATCGAATATTGCCGCACCTCGCCATTGGGCATGTGGACATCGATATGGGCGCCAGGCTGGAAAGTGGGCAAAAGGCCCTTGATCGGGCGAAGCTCGAACCCGGCTATGCCGTCGGCTGCCCGCCATTTCCGTGCCACCGTCACGCGCAGCGCCGCCTTGCGGCCATGCGTCGTCAGTTCCGGCATCTCGGCAAGCTCGGCCGACACTCTTTCGTAGACAGGCTCGATCGGCGCGGGCACGGTCGCGTTTGCCGCCTCGCGTTCCACCGTATCACGCAGCTTGCCGAGCCGTTCATTGTGGTGGCGCAGGACGGCGATACGCGCGGCTCCCTCGAGATCCCTGTCAAGCACGCCGCGAATGACCGAACGGTTGGAATCGACCGGCTGGATGAAGAAGACGGCATGCGTCTCCTCACCGCCGGCACGCGAGCGGAGCGCCACCGCAAAATCCTGCACGGCTTCGACCGTCATCTCGGCACCGTCGCCTTCGACAGCGCCGCTGGGCTGGAAACGATAGGCCTTCAGCCTCTCCACCACCTTGTCGGCGGGCGCATTGACCGGGATTCCGCGCAAGGCAAGCACCTTGCCCTCCGGCAGTCCGGAAACATCGGGAACCTCGCCTTGCGGCTCTTCTGACGACCAGACGAGGCCATAGCGCTCCACCGCCGGAAAGGTGCGGTTGGTGATGGTGCGCGCCGGCGCGTCGGCCGGGTGGGCTGGGATATAGGTGCAGCCGGCGGTGCGGTTGGAGTAGCGCCAGCCATGGTACTGGCATTTCAGTTCGCGGCCGTCATTGATGCCGATCGACAGCCTGACGCCGCGATGCAGGCAGCGGTTCTCCCAGATGTTGACGTAACCGTCATCGGCGCGCCAGACGGCGAATTCCCGGCCAAGCAACTGGCCATGGAAAACGTGGCGGTAAGGCAAATCATAGGCAGCGGCGATCGGATGCCACCGGTTCCTGGCTTCTTGCAACATGCGTCGTCTCCAAAAATCTCGTCAGGCCGCAACCGGGATGACGCCGTAGGTCACGCCCTTCTGGCTAAGCCAGCGCCGGTAGGCGATGGCCGATTTGTCGGCCCGGATCGGTGTTTCGGCGCGCGGGTCCAGCGGCAGGCGCTTTGGCACCTGGTTCTCCAGGATTGGCTTGTCCTGACCGAAGATCGTCTGCTGAAAGCGCTTGATGATCTTGTCTTCATTGTCTTCGTCGAGCACGCACAGCAGCATGTGGGCGCGCACATGCTCCTGGTCGACCGGCTGCAGGAAGATGGCGATGACATCGAACCGGGTCTCGTCGACCGGGTTCGATTTGTAGAGCACCGAGCAATAGGGATGCGGCACACGGTAAACATAGTCGACGTCCGCGCCGCCATCCGAAACCGTGGAAGCCATCGGCTGGAAGAAGCGACAACGCGTGGCCAGGATCTCGTCGCGATCGACGGAGATCTCGACGTCGTATTCCTTGACCTCCGTATGCGGCTCGACACCGAGGATGTCGGTATGCACATAGGGGAAGTGGCCCATGTCGAGAAAATTCTCGATGGCGCGCGGTGCCGAGACGTTGACGCCAAATGTCGCCGCGTTGAGCCTGCGGCGATCCGGCTCTTCATATTCCGGGATAGGGAACAGCTCGGCCGGAGGCGACCCGAGCGACGTCCAGACATAGCCATAGGCGCTCTTCGCCGGCAGCGTCTCACGGATCGACGCAAGATCGATCTGTTCTCCCGGCCGCAGGTCGGGCCGGGATTTCCAGGCACACACGGCGCTGTTCGCGCCAACCGCGAAGCTGATCTGTTCCCCGAGCAGGGTTGTCTCCACAACCCGGCCAGGCGTCGCCTCGGCAATGGCGCCGATCGGGTGCCAGAGATTGAGAATGACCGGGTCCGAACATTTCGTCTGTATCATTTTCATGTCCTTCGAAGGGATCAAAACCGGCGCCGGGCCTCTAGACCTGGGCCGGGATGGCGCCATAGGTTATGGCCCGATCACGCAGCCAGCGCCGGTAGGAGACAGAGACGGCGTCGGCCCGGATCGGCGTTTCGGCGCGCGGGTCGAGCGGCAGTCGTCGTGGCACCTGGTTTTCCAGGATCGGCTTGTCCTGGGCGAAGATCAGTTGCATGAAGCTGCGCACCGTCGCCGCGTCGATGCCGTCCTTGAGGTAGCAAAGAAAGGGATGCGCGATGCAGTTGTCTTCATCGACAGGCTGCACGAACAGGGTGATCACGTCCTGCCGATCCTTCTGGATCGGATTGCTCTTGTAGAGGGCCACGGTGTAGGGCCGGATCACCTTGTATATGTAGTCGACGACAAACCCTTCCTTGGCGGTCGGCGAGGCAAGCGGCTGATAGAATTTGCATTCGGTCGCCAACACCTCGTCCTTGTCGGTGATCTCGACCTTGTACGGCACCACCTCGGTATGCGGCTCGTCGCCCAGCAGGCCGGTATGCACGAAGGGGAAATGCCCCATGTCCAGAAAATTCTCGACGGCGCGCAGGCCCGACACCTTGACCGCGATCGAGCCGCCGGTGACCAGATGCCGGTCCGCCTCGTTCGACTCCGGAATATAGATGATGTCCTGCCAGGGCTTGCCGAGGCATGCCCAGGCAAAGCCGTAACGCTCGGCGGAATTGACCCGCTCGCCAGTGTCCTGGCGGACGATTTCCTTCTTATAGCGCCCCTTGCAGGTGATCGAGAGATCAACACCCAGAAGCCGTGTGACGAACGGAACGTCGGCGGAAAGCGTCGAGCAGTCCGCAACGATATGCCAGTCGTTCAGAAGAGCCCTGTCACCGCAAGGACCTGTCATCGCAATTGTCCTCCCTGGCCGGCTCTTCACCCTGAACCCGGCTTGGTAGTGGCGCCATTGCAAACATAAGATTGGATATCAATCAATGTATTTTTTGTAGCCAATGAATGTTTTTTGGTTGACAGATTGAAGGGATTGCATCCCATATATGACATACCGCAACCTGGGATATGGGGCGCTGGAATGATGTCGATCATCGACACTGACTTTGCGAAAGGCGCGCCGGACATCCAGCGCGATCCCGCGTCTTGAGCAGCCGGTCCCAGTCGATCGCCGACACGCTGACACGCGCCATCATTGACCATCGTCTGGTCCCCGGCTGCAAGCTCGGCGAACGTGAACTCGCTGAAATATTCGACGTCAGCCGCATCGTCGTCCGCCAGGCGCTGATACGCCTCGCCGATGACGGACTGGCGCAGATCGAGCGCAATCGCGGCGCCTTCGTCGCCAAGCCCAGCATGCAGGAGGCGATGGAAATCTACGATGCGCTTACGCTCGTCGAACAGGGTGTCGCCGCCCAGCTGAGCGATCGGCTGGGACCGGCTGGCTGGGCCGAGTTGCGCCACCATGTCGAGCGGCAGCGGCAGGCTGTCGCAGTCGGCAACGACGCGCTGGCAGACGTGCTCGGCCAGGAGTTCCACACCGTGTTCGTGCGCCTCAGCCGCAACAAGGTGATGCAGGAAATCCATGCGCAGCTTGTGCGCCGCACGACGCTGCTACGGTCGCTGATTACCGCCGACTTCGATTACTGCAATCTGCTGGACGACCACTCGCGGGTTGTCGACCTTCTGGAAAAAGGCCGCCTGAAACAGGCGATGGACCTCATTGACACACATCACCGCTCGGTGGTGCGCGGCTATATCATGGACCGCGAGGTGTTTGCGGAAATGACGCCCGCCGAGGCGCTTGCCCCTTATCTCGACGGCGCGGCCGATGCGGCCACGACAGCGGTTCCGCTCAGAAGGATGGCGAAGCCGAACGGGAATGGCGACGCGGCAACGCATGTCCACGTCCATCTTCCAAAAACAGATCCGGCACCCGCAAGCCGGGCATCAGCGAAAAAAACCAACAGAGGGTTACCATCATGAACGACGTAACAAGACGCGACTTCCTGAAATACAGCGGTGCGCTCGGTGCAGCGCTCGGCGCCGGCAGTCTGAGCACGATCGCGCAGGCGCAGGAGGTGCTGAAGATCGGCGCCGTCTATGTCTCGCCGGTCGCTGAAATCGGCTGGACCAAGCAGCACAGCCTCGGCGTCGAGGCGATCAAGGCCGCGTTCGGGGACAAGGTCGAGCTTACGGTCATCGACAATATCTTCATGCCGCAGGACGCCGAGCGCATTTTCCGCGAACTGGCCAGCGCCGGCAACAAGCTGATCTTCGGCACCAGCTTCTCGCACGGAACGCCCATGCAGAAAGTGGCGCCGCGGTTTCCCAAGGTGGCCTTCGAACATTGCTCCGGCATAGTCCATCTCGCCAATCTCGGCACCTTCGAAGCCAAATATTACGAGGGCACTTTCGTCGCCGGGGCGGCGGGCGCTTACGTGTCGAAAGCCGGCAAGATCGGCTTCATCGGCGGTTTCCCGATCCCCGACATTGTCGGCCCGGCCAATGCGCTACTGCTCGGCGCGCAAAGCGTCAATCCGAACGCCACCTGCAACGCGATCTTCCTGAATTCCTGGTTCGATCCGGGCAAGGAAAAGGAAGCCGCCAAGACGCTGATCTCACAGGGCTGCGACGTCATCTGCTCGATGACGGACACGGCAACCGGCGTCCAGGTCGCCGGCGAAGGCGGCGCCTGGTCTATAGGATACGCCAGCGACATGGCGAAGTTCGGCTCCGGCAAGCAGCTGACGTCGTTCGTCCTCGACTGGACCAGCGACTATGTCGGCGCGGCCAAGGCGGTCGCTGCCGGCACCTGGAAACCTGAAGTGCGTTGGGATGGGCTGGCGGGCGGCGTGGTCAAGATGGCGCCCTACAATGAAGGCATTCCCGCCGAGTCCCGGGCCAAGCTGAAACAGCTTGAGGCCGACATCGGCAGTGGCAAGGTGCACCCCTATGCCGGCGAGCTGAAGGACCAGGATGGCAAGGTCAAGGTCGCCGCTGGTTCTGTTCTGGCCGACAACGACATTCGCGGCATGAACTGGTTCGTGAAGGGGATGATCGGCAAGCTGAGCTGATCGCCCGCCAAAGAGCCAGCCGGCGCCGGAGCGGAGATGCTTCGGCGCCTGCCAGCTTGCGCCTCGTCCAACCTCGCTTCATGCCACGGCAGGACCCGCCATGCACCCGCGTCTAGAACTGTGCAACATCTGCAAGCGCTATCCAGGCGTCGTCGCCAATGACGACGTTTCGCTGTCGATCCAGCCCGGCGAAATACACGCCGTGCTCGGCGAGAACGGCGCCGGCAAATCCACCCTGATGAAGATCATCTATGGCGCGGCGCAGGCCGATTCCGGAGAAATCTTCAGCGACGGCAATCCGATCGTCTCTCACAACCCGGCGGTATCGCGCGCGCTCGGCATCGAGATGGTCTACCAGCACTTCGCGCTGTTTGAATCCGTGTCGGTGGTCGAGAACATTGCGCTGTCGACCAGCAGTGCCTTTCATCTTCCCACGCTCGCCGCAAAGATCCGCGACCTTTCCCTGCGCTACGGCATGCCCATCGATCCATATCGCCAGGTGCACGATTTGTCGGTCGGAGAGCGCCAGCGCGTCGAGATCGTGCGTTGCCTGCTGCAGGCTCCAAAACTCTTGATCCTCGACGAACCAACCTCCGTGCTGACGCCGCAGGCCGTGGTCAAGCTGTTCGAGACGCTGCGGCAACTGGCCGCCGAAGGCTGCAGCATCGTCTATATCAGCCACAAACTCGACGAGGTGCAGGAGCTCTGCGACACCGCCACCGTGCTGCGCAACGGCAAGGTCACCGGCACCGCCCGCCCGAAGGAGACGACATCGCTGGAACTCGCCCGCATGATGGTCGGTTCCAGGCTGCCTGAAATGCAGGTCAGCCCACCGGCCCCGAGCGACAGGCCGGTGCTTGAAGTCAAGGGCCTCTCGGTCAAGGCCCGCGATCATTTCGGCGTCGACCTCAAGGATGTTTCATTCAATGTGCATGGCGGAGAGATCGTCGGTCTGGCAGGTGTCTCCGGGAATGGCCAGGCCGAACTGATCGCCCTGCTCAGCGGCGAACGCACCTATGAGCGCGCCGATGCGATCAGGATCTGCGGAACCGACGCCGCCCGCCTGCGCCCCCAGGAACGTCGCAAGCTCGGCGTCGCCTTCGTTCCCGAAGAACGGCTTGGACGTGGTGCCGTGCCATCGCACACGCTGTGGGAAAATGCCGTGCTGACGGCGCACCGCTTTGGCACGGTACGCAAGGGGCTGATCGATCGCCGTAGGGCAAAGGCTTTCGCCACGGGCATTATCGACAGGTTCAAGGTCAAGGCCAACGGAGCGCAATCGACCGCGCAAAGCCTGTCGGGCGGCAACCTGCAGAAATTCATCGTCGGGCGCGAGATCGCGCTTCAGCCGAAGCTGTTCCTGGTCTCGCAGCCGACCTGGGGGGTCGATGTCGGCGCGTCCGCCTTCATCCGCCAGACCATCATCGATCTCAGCCGCGCTGGTGCCGCGGTGTTCGTCGTCTCCGAGGAACTCGACGAGTTGTTCGAGATCTGTGACCGGCTGCTGGTCATCTGCCAGGGAAAGGTGTCTCCGCCACTTGTCCGCACGACCGCCGACCGCGAGGAAATCGGGCTTCTGATGACCGGCCAAGGCATGGGTGAAGGCGTATCGGCGAACAAGGGTGGCAGCGTTGCATTTCAGGATTGAACAAAGACCGGAGCCTTCCGCGCCGATGCGCGTCGCCGCGCCGGTGCTTGCGACGGCACTGACGGTCATCGTCGGCTCGATTTTCTTCGCTTCGCTCGGGCATGACCCGCTGGCCACGCTCTACGCGTTCTTCGTCGAGCCGCTCAGCTCGATGAACGGACTGTCGGAATGGCTCCTCAAGGCTTCGCCGCTGATCCTGATCGCTTGCGGGCTTGCGGTCGGCTTCCGCGCCAATGTCTGGAACATCGGCGCCGAGGGCCAGTTCACGATGGGTGCAATCGCCGCCAGCGGCGTCGGTCTGTTCTGGCCGGATCCCGAGAGCGCGCTGCTCTTGCCTCTGATGTTCGTGGCCGGCATGGGCGCCGGCATGGCATGGGCCGCAATTCCCGCATTCCTGCGTGCCCGCATGAATACCAATGAAATCCTCGTCACCCTGATGATGACCTATATCGCCACGCTGTTCCTGTCCTATCTCGTGCATGGACCGTGGCGCGATCCCGCGGGTTTCAACTATCCGCAGACGGCGATGCTGCCCACCGCCGCGCTGCTGCAGTCCTTTGATCCCGCCTATCGGCTCAATCCCTCGGTCTTCATCACCGTTGTCGCCGTTGTCGCGATGTGGCTGTTCACCGACCGCAGCTTCCTCGGCTACAAGATGTCGGTGAGCGGGGCGGCGCCGCTTGCCGCGCGCTATGCGGGGTTCCGCGAGTCGGCGGCGATCTGGATCGGCCTGCTGGCCGGCGGCGCGGCGGCCGGGATCGCCGGCATGGCAGAAGCGGCCGGACCGCTCGGCCAACTCTCGCCGCAGATATCGCCGGGTTATGGCTTCGCGGCCATCATCGTCGCCTTTATCGGACGGCTGAACGCCTTTGGCATCGTACTCGGCGGGCTGTTGATGTCGCTGCTTTTCCTTGGCGGCGAAGGCGTGCAGATGACGCTGGGCCTGCCCTCCGCGCTGACGCGCATTTTCCAGGGCATCCTGCTGTTCTTCCTGCTCGCCGCCGACTTCTTCATTTTCTATCGCATTCGCCTGGTCCGGGAGAAAGCCTGATGGATCTGTTCATTGCCATCTTCACCGGCACCATCATTGCCGCGACCCCATTGATCTTCGCGGCACTCGGCGAACTCGTGGTCGAGAAATCCGGAGTTCTCAATCTTGGCATCGAAGGCATGATGCTGATGGGGGCGGCCCTTGCATTCTGGGCGGTCACCGCGGGCTATTCGATGCCGGTCGCGATCATGGCCGGCGCGCTGGCGGGTGCCGCCGCATCCCTGCTGTTTGGCGTTCTGGCGCTGACCTTCCTGACCAACCAGTATGCCGCCGGCCTGGCGCTGGCGATCTTCGGGTCAGGGGTCTCGGCCTTCCTCGGGCGCGGTTTCGGCAGCGATCCTATCGAGGCACTGCATCGCGTCGACATACCCTTGCTGTCCGATCTGCCGGTGATTGGTCCGCTGCTGTTCCGCTTCGACCCGATGGTCTACCTGGCGTTGCTGATGTTCGTCGCCATCAGCTGGTTTCTCTATCGGACCAAGGCTGGCTTGGTCCTGCGCACGATCGGCGAGTCGCCACAGACGTCGCATGCGATCGGCTATCCGGTGATCAGGATCCGCTACATGGCCGTTCTGTTCGGCGGGCTGATGGCGGGACTGGCGGGCGCCTACCTGTCGGTCGCCTACACGCCGCTGTGGGTCGAGAACATGACCGCCGGCAAGGGTTGGATCGCGCTGGCTCTGGTGGTCTTCGCCACATGGCGGCCGCTGCGCATCCTGCTCGGCGCCTGGCTGTTCGGCGGCATGACGATCCTGCAGTTGCAGGGACAGGCGCTGGGGCTGGAAGTGCCGTCCGAACTGCTGTCAGCGCTGCCCTATCTGGCAACCATCATCGTGCTGGTCCTCATTTCGCGAAACCGGCAGATGCTGGCACTGCATTTCCCCGCTTCTCTTGCCAAGCCTTTCCGCCCGGCAAGCTAGCAGGACGGCGTCGCCGGCATCTCATAGACGCTGGCGCCGGACCGCGGAGGTCACGACTACGACTTTCCGGTCGCTCGTGCCGGCACATTCTGGATGCACTCGCACATGGGCTTGCAGGAGCAGGGCCTGCTTGCCGCACCCTTGATGGTCCTCGATCCGGCGGAGGCTTCCAAGGATGTCCAGGAAGTCGTGGTGCTGTTCCATGATTTCACCTTCCGCGACCCGGCCGAGATACTCTCCGAACTCAAGACCGGTGGTCACGACATGGCGGCGATGCCGAAGCCACCGGCGGCATCGGGACATGACTGGCACGACATGCGGGGCATGGCGACTGGCGCCGCGATGGATCATGGTGCGATCGGACACGGCACGAAAAGCCAGGGTTCTATGGATCATGGCGGCATGCAGATGGGCGGCATGTCCCATCTCCAGGACGTGCAACACGATGCGCTTCTCGCCGAGCGCAGCGGGAGCCATTTTTGCGGGTTTCCCCGGCGAAGAAAGCCACTTGAGCTTCCAGTAACTGGAAGCCTATATAAGGCCCAATTCACCTAGGGAGAGCCAGATGAACATTGGCGCTGCATCAGAAAAATCGGGACTTCCCGCCAAGACCATTCGCTATTACGAGGATATCGGCCTGCTGACGGCTGACCGCGCCAGCAACGGCTATCGCGACTATTCGACAGCCGACGTGCATCGCATGCGCTTCATCCAGCGCTCGCGCCACCTCGGTTTTTCGGTCGAGGAATGCCGGCAGCTGCTTTCGCTCTACAACGACAAGGAGCGCGAGAGCGCCGATGTAAAGGCGCTGGCCAAGACAAAGCTCGCCGAGATCGACCGCAAGCTGGTTGAGCTCACGGAGTTGCGCGACACGCTTCGCCATCTCGTCCGCAGCTGCCAAGGTGACAGCCGTCCCGACTGCCCAATCATCGAGGGATTGTCCAGCGCTCAACGCAAGCAGTGAATGAGCCCCTGCACGAAGAACGAGCAGGCAAACAGATCGAAAGGTTTGCCAAGCAGTCCAAGGGTTCGGTTGCAGACTGTTAGCTGTGCGATACCAGATGCTGGTCAATCGTCGGGCGGTCTTTGTATAGCATGGTTTGCGAGGCGATTGGCGCGGCTTTGGCCCAACGTTCTTTGACCTGCGCCGCTTGCTCCCTTCATTTCGATGGAGAGCCCGACGCATTATTGTGCTCTGAGCACCGAAGCGTGACGGGCGGGTGCGTGCAAACAGGCGCTTGGTGTATCCTTCCTGCCGATCGCGGGCTGAGTGCCACACCGAGGCCGGCGACGCGTTTTTTGTCTGTTGGCTTTGATGACCAAGAGACGCATCATTCGGATAACGGCCCGAACGTGGGCATGAGCATCGACGGCCAGATCAAAGCCGCCCTGAGGTGAGTATCCCATGCGAGTGTCCAGAGCTTTCCTGCTTGCCCTGGGCCTTGCGGCCAGCCTGTCAGCAGCCCGAGCCGACGAGTGCGGCGATGTCGACACCCTTTTGCGGCAGGCCTACCCTGCCGCCATCAGGAGCGCCGACGGCGCCTCCTTCACGCTCGAACCCCATACCAGAATCTCGGTCGGGGGGATCGAGGACAGCTCGCCCTTCGGCCTGACCTGCAAGGCATGGCCCGCCCATGATGATCTCCTTTTGGTCGCCGTGCCCCTGATCGACAGTGCGCAGTCCAGCGATGACGGGCATTTTGGCGATATCGAGATTCTCATCGTCGGCAGCAGGGATTTGCGCGTGCGCCAGCGGCTGCTTCAGCCTGGGCTGTTGAACGACGACGCCATCGCCATCCACAAGATCGAATTCGATACCGCCCGCTACAGGCTTTCGCCAGATGTCACCGCCTTCGGCTTGCGCATCGCCATGGCAAATCAGTCGCAACCCAACCCCTTTAGCGAAACCGACCTCAGGCTTTATGCGCTTGTGGAGGGCAAACTTCGCGTCGTGCTTGATGGCCTCGCCGTTTCCGGATCTGGCGGGGAAGGCGATGCCAATTGCGCGGGTTCCTTCCATTCCAGCGAGGTCAGTTTGTCGATAGGGCCGGCAAGCCAGCACGGCTATCGCGACATCACCGCTGTCGAGCGGACCGACACGGACACCCCAGCGCTTGACGCCACCGGCGAATGCCAATCGCATCCGGGGAAGCCCGTCACCAAAACCTACCGACTGCGCCATGATGGCAGCCACTATCCGGTTCCAGAGGCACTCAAGGCCCTGGCACCTTGATGGCTGCTGGCGCGGGCATCATGAGAACTTATCATGCGCCTTGCGGTCCGGATGGGAAGAGCGTCGAAGCGCGGCTTCATGCGGACTGGCGGCCTGTTGCGCTTGCAAGCGCATCGGATCGACCGCTTCGGCGCCTCCGCATGCCTCTTGAGGGGCCAACACGATTTCTACATAAGAGCCGCGCCGTGGGACATGTCCACGCTGAGATTGACGGTCTGGTGTCCTCATGCTGCCACATTCGATGCTCGATTGCTCCAGCCTCCCGGTGAAGGAAGCCACGACGGCCTGGCAGGAGAGCGTCGGGGTGATGTTCGACACCCGGCTGCGCAATGCGCCAGACAGCGGCTTCCGTGCCCATGTCGAGGGCTTCCAGTTTGGCGATCTGTTGCTGGGCTCCTGCCATAGTGTCGCCCAGACCTTCGACCGCTCGCCGCGGCGGATCAAGCGCGACAATCTCGATCACCTGCTGTTGCAATTCTATACCGAGGGGACCTGCGGCCGGCGCGACGGCGGCCTGGACGCGCGGACGCAGCCAGGTGATCTCTGGATCTCGGACCTCGCGCAACCGCAGGCGACCGCGGCGAGCGACTTCACCAACCTGAACCTGATCGTGCCGCGCCGGCTGCTAGCGCCGCTACTACGCGCGCCGGACGAGCACAATCTGCGGATGGTGCCGGGCGGGAGCCCGCTGGTCCGGCTGTTGCACACGCATCTGGCCGCCCTGTTCCAGAGCGCACCGCAGTTACGGCCGCAGGACGCTGCCGTTGGAGCCGTGGGACTTGACTCCAAGAAACTCAGTTTGAACAGTTCGTCGCGCGAAAGGCCGCGAAGTACAGCACCCTCGGAGAATGAATACGCTTCCGAGATCGGCACAAGGGCAGGCGGATTGCGAGGTGAATATTTCGACACCAACATATACCCCTACATCATTACTCTCTTCGTCTGCGTACGCGGCCTCCCAGCAGACAGATCAATCACCGACGACAGCGCCTCTGACAGTAATCTATTACGCCGTTATTGAATATCACAATGCGACTACTTTCCCTTTGCCGTCAGCGCGATCCAGGCGGCGTGTGAGTCCATGTAATCTCTCCAGCGGACGATCTTTCGGTTTTCAAGTTCGATAATCGAGCAGAACCGATTTTCATACTTGGCGCCCGTCGCAAGAATCGTCCCGTGGATGTCATACTCGACCACTACGACGCGACCGTTGTCGGCCTTGTTGACGAACAATTCGTCCGCGGACTGCAGCCGGATGCTTCCGACATAACCTTCGAACTGATCCATCAGTTCGCTGCGTCCTCGGACCACACGAGGCCAACCCAGATCGTAACGTACCTCGTAGGCGATATCGTCGGCGACGATGTCGAAGAAGTGCTCGCCGTCAACAAGGTCGCCCAGCGCCTTACGGGCCAGTGCAAAATATGGCTCCGCGCCGGCATAGGCGGAATATCTGTTATCGGGCATTTTCGTTTCTCCATAGATCTTGGATTGCATAAGAGATTTCGGCGCGACGCCGCAACACCGCGTCGGCACGCGCATTCGGTCAGCCAACCGGTTGAAGAGCCCAAGCGGCAGCATTTCGCTCGGCGAAATCCCGGAAGCTGGTCGCTGGCCGCCCCGTGACTTTTTCCACGTCACCATTAGGCCGGGCACCGTTGCCAGAAATGATCGTCCCGGTCAGCCACTGGAGCATCACTGCATAGTCGGCAGGTACGAAGCCCGCTTCGACCGCACCATTGATCCACACGTTCGGATCGATGTCATTGTGGACCACGGGGCGACCGATGACGCTGCCAACGATCTCGGCGACCTCGGTCACCGTGAGCGACTGGGGGCCGGTGGGCGCGTACTGCGCTCCAGCGTGGGCGTCAGGATTGAGTAGCGTCTCGACCGCGACAGCGGCGATGTCCTCGGCATCAACAAAGGCTTCCTTCCCGCCGCCAGTCGGCACCATGAACGCATCGCCAATGAGTGGCAGATGCTGGTCGGTGAAGTTCTGCATCACCCATGCCGGGCGCAGAATTGAGTGGCTAAAGGCGCTCCGTCGGGCAAGTTCGAGTTCGACTGCGCGGATGTCTACCTCCGCGGGCGCCCGCTCACTGCCATAGGCGCTGAGATACGTCACATGGCGGACGCCGGACGCCGTCGCAAGGTCAAGGAACTCCACAACCTGGTGCACGAACTTGGTCCGCATGACTGGCGTGACGAGATACACGCGGTCGACCCCGTCCAATGCAGGGCCATAGGTCGTCACATCATCCCAGTCGAACTTCACGTCCGCGCCACTGCGCGACGCTGTCCGTGCACGCAAGCCGCGCTCGGCGAGCCCTCGCGCGACAAGCGCTCCGGTTCGCCCCGTACCGCCCAGCACAAGGGCTGTTGGCCGCCGCGCGGCGGTAGTGTCAGGCTTATGGGTGGTGGAGTTCTGGTTCGGCATCTTCAGCCTCCTTGTTCTCGTAGGGTTGCTTACCAAATGAGAGCAACATATATATGAGAAGCTAATTGCAAAGAAGAAGGCACTTTCACTTCAGTCACTAACACCGAGGTAAGCTATGAAGAAAACCAGCAAACCGGGCCTGTTAGATCCCGCGGCGATCTGCAGAAGTTCGGACCCAATGGCGGTGCGCGAGCTGCTCACCAAGATCGGAGATAAATGGACGATCTTCGTGATTCTCTCGCTAGACCTCCTCGGCGGTCGCGCGCGATTCTCCGAACTCGAACGATCTGTCCCTGGCATCTCGCAGCGAATGCTGTCGACCACCCTAAAGAACCTCGAACGCGACGGATTGGTCATCCGGGAGCTGTTTCCCCAAGTGCCGCCACGCGTGGAGTATGAGATCACCCACCTGGGGAAGAGCCTGCTACGTCCCACGCAAGGCCTGGTCGATTGGGCCAAGGAAAATTGGGAGAGCGTTAGAGAAGCGCAGACGAAGTTTGATGCGCGGTAACGTCCAGCGTTCCGTCGCGAAAAAATCCGCCCGATGAGGATCTATACCTTCGATGTTCCCCCAACGCCTTTCAGATTGAGAGTGTGCGCCGCAAATCCCCAGCCCTGCATCCCGCCGATATGCACGCTACGGCACGATACCGCCGCATGACCAAATGAAGCGTCTTCCATCGCCCGGCCGAGGCGGATCGTCGGCAGCGTGGCGACATGCTCAAGCTGCTTGAGAATGATCCGGATCTCTGTCGGGGAAAGAGACCGATCCTTGGGCGTGAACGTCGCGATCGATGCTGGCCCGACATCGTCGGCGGGGTTGGCGGTCTTCTCACCATGCAGCCTTGATTGCAGCGCCCGTCATCATTCTCCATGCTCCTCCTTAAAGTACCGTCACGCGGTTTTGGGAGGTTTGAGACGGAAAATTCTCATATATACAACGTTCGCCGCGCGTCCGGGCGATCTCTGCATTTGGGCTAGTTCTGATATTTCGTGATCAGCGTAGCACCTCACCAACGCCGGAAACGAACTCAAAACTGGATAGAAACTGGGGCAAGGGCAACCCCACAGATATTGCGGAGTTAGCCCAGGGTGAGGCTTGTTGGAGGCACATTCAGAATTTCACGCTTGCTTGCCGGACATGGAAGAAAGCAAATGCAATCCATCGCGAAGGCAAGGAATGCCTGTCGATGGCCATCACGGCTATTTCGACTACCCTGCGCTCCCCTAAATATCCAGGCGGCGCAAGGCGCCCAGGCCGTCCATCTCTCGAGCACTGGCTTCAGCAGTTTTTGGCAGGTCTTTCACATCCAACTCGGGCAAGGAACAGGACGGGCATGTTGGTAAGATTGCGCGAGACGCTCCACCGAATTATCGAAAAGGTTGCGACACATCCTCATTCGATCCTCAGACCCTAGCCGTTACTAAGCCCTAGTGTTTCTGGGGCAAATCGCGCTATTATGCACGCGGCCTTCCTGTTGGACAAAGTCCCTCGGAATGCCGGAGGAACCGAGGATGGCCGTAGCGCTCGTACTCGTTCTGATTGTTGTCGGCTCGGTGCTGTTCCATGTGCTGAGCCCGTGGTGGTCAACGCCGATAGCCTCCAACTGGGGCTATATCGACAGCACTCTTGTCATCACTTTCTGGATCACCGGGACGGTCTTCTCTGCCGTCGTGCTGTTCATGGCCTATTGCGTTTACCGCTTCCGGCACAAGGAAGGACAGAGGGCGAACTACGAGCCCGAAAGCAGGAAGCTCGAATCCTGGCTGACCCTGGTCACCGCAGTCGGCGTCGCGGCGTTGCTGGCGCCCGGCCTCTTCGTGTGGAGCCAGTTCGTCACCGTTCCCAAGGACGCGACCGAGGTCGAGGTGATCGCGCAGCAATGGCAATGGAGCTTCCGCTTGCCCGGTGCGAACGGCAAGCTCGGCACCTCGAACGCACGGTTCATCAGTCCCGACAATCCGCTCGGCATCAATCCACAGGATCCGAACGGTCAGGACAATATCGTGGTCGTGGCGGCCGACCTGCATCTGCCGGTCGGCAAGCCGGTCAAGATGGTGCTGCGCTCGATCGACGTAATACATGATTTCTACGTGCCGGAGTTCCGCGCCAAGATGGACATGGTGCCGGGCATGATCACCTATTTCTGGTTCACCCCGACCAGGACAGGAACGTTCGAAATCCTTTGCTCCCAGCTTTGCGGTGTCGGCCATGCCTTCATGCGCGGCGTCGTGAAGGTCGACACCGAGCAGGATTATCTGGCCTGGCTGCAGCAGCAGTCGACGTTTGCCCAGCTGTCGGCGCCCGCCAAGACGGGCGCGCTTGTCGAACCGGCAAAGGCGAAGGCCGATTAGGGGAAGCATTTGGCGAGACGGCCCTGGAGGTCGCCTCGCGGGAGAGCGAAACGAGCGAGGAGGTGTACGAATGGTTGATATCACGCCTCATGGATCTGGCCTCATTCCGGTTGCGGAAGTGGCTGAGGTTGAGCTCTATCATCCGCACAGCTGGTGGACGAAATACGTCTTCTCGCAAGACGCAAAGGTCATCGCCATCCAGTATGCAGCCACGGCGACAGCGATTGGCCTTGTCGCGCTGGTGCTGTCCTGGCTGATGCGCTTGAAGCTTGGTTTCCCCGACACTTTCGCGTCCATCACGCCGGACATCTATTATCAGTTCATGACCATGCACGGCATGATCATGGTGATCTATCTCCTGACCGCGCTGTTCCTCGGCGGCTTCGGCAATTACCTTATCCCGTTGATGGTCGGCGCACGCGACATGGTGTTTCCCTATGTCAACATGCTGAGCTACTGGATCTACCTGCTCGCTGTTCTGGTGTTGGTGAGCAGCTTCTTTGCGCCGGGTGGGCCGACAGGCGCGGGTTGGACGCTCTATCCGCCGCAGGCCATCACCTCGGGCACGCCCGGCGGACAGGACTGGGGCATTATCCTGATGCTCGTTTCGCTGATCCTGTTCATCATCGGCTTCACCATGGGCGGCCTCAACTATGTGGTGACCGTGCTTCAGGGGCGCACGCGTGGCATGACATTGATGCGCCTGCCGCTGACCGTCTGGGGCATTTTCACAGCCACGGTGATGGCGCTGCTTGCTTTCCCCGCGCTCTTCGTCGCCTGCGTCATGATGCTGTTCGACCGGGTGATCGGCTCGAGCTTCTTCATGCCTGCGATCGTGGAGATGGGCACCACCCCGCTCCCGCACGACGGCGGCAGCCCGATCATGTTCCAGCATCTGTTCTGGTTCTTCGGCCATCCCGAAGTCTACATAGTGGCGCTGCCCGCCTTCGGTATCGTCTCCGATCTCATCAGCACGCATGCGCGCAAGAACATCTTCGGCTATCGCATGATGGTGTGGGCGATCATCAGCATCGGCGCTCTCTCCTTCGTCGTCTGGGCGCACCACATGTATGTCTCGGGCATGCATCCCTATTTCGGCTTCTTCTTCGCCACCACCACGCTGATCATCGCCATCCCCACCGCCATCAAGGTCTACAACTGGGTGCTGACGCTGTGGCGCGGCGACATCCACCTGACCATCCCGATGCTGTTTGCGCTCGCCTTCATCGTCACCTTCGTCAATGGCGGGCTCACCGGCCTGTTCCTCGGCAATGTGGTCGTCGACGTGCCGCTGGCGCAAACAATGTTCGTGGTCGCGCATTTCCACATGGTGATGGGCGTGGCGCCGATACTTGTCGTCTTCGGCGCGATCTATCATTGGTACCCCAAGGTCACTGGCAGGATGCTTAACGAAGCGATGGGTCGCTTCCATTTCTGGGTGACCTTCCTCGGCGCCTATATGATCTTCTTCCCGATGCATTATGTCGGGCTGGTCGGCGTACCGCGGCGCTATCCCGAGATCGGCGAGACTGCCTTCGTCCCGCCGTCGGTGCATACGCTGAACGAATTCATCACCATCGCCGCGCTGACGGTCGGCTTTGCCCAGGTGTTGTTCCTGTTCAACCTCCTTTGGAGCATCCGGCACGGCAGGCCAGCTGGCGACAACCCGTGGCGGGCGACGACGCTGGAATGGCAGACGGCAGGCACGCCGCCGCCGCACGGCAATTTCGGCAAGGAGTTGCCGGTGGTCTATCGCTGGGCCTATGACTACAGCGTACCCGGCGCGCCAGAAGACTTCATTCCCCAGAACGATCCGAGCCCATTGACGCAGGGCGGCAGCACATGAGTGCGATCGTGATCTTCCTCGCCGCGATAGCCGCTGTGGTCGGCTGGTGGCTGTCGCGCCAGCGGCTGATGTCCAAGCCATGGCTGGAGGCCGGGCCGGTGACGGCGTTTCCCGAAACGGAAGCGTCGCTCATGCACCCGGCCAAGATCGGGCTTGGTGTGTTCCTTGCAGTGGTCGGCGCGCTGTTTGCGCTGCTCATAAGCGCCTATTTCATGCGCATGGTCTATGCCGACTGGCAGGCCGCTCCGGTGCCGAGGATCCTGTGGCTCAACACCGCGATGCTGGTGCTGGCGAGCATGGCGCTGCAGGGCGCGGTGTCTGCCGCACACAAGGGACGACTCGACAATCTCCGGCTCGCCCTTCTCATCGGTGCCCTGGCATCGGTGGCCTTCCTGGGCGGACAATTGCTGGCCTGGCGCGATTTCGCCGCCGAGGGCTATTTCGCAACCGAGAATCCGGCGGCCAGCTTCTTCTATCTGCTGACCGCGATGCATGGCTTGCACATCATCGGCGGATTGGTGGCGCTCGGCCGGGTCAATGTTCGGGCATGGCAGAGCGTCAGGTCTGAAAGGCTCGTTCTGTCGACCGAGCTCTGCGCGATGTACTGGCATGTGCTGCTCGTCGTCTGGCTCGTGCTCTTCTGCGTGCTCATGGGGTGGGCGGCTGACCTGATCGATATCTGTCGGGGGTTGCTGACCTAGAACGCCGCGCGAGGCGCGCGACGAGTTCTACCGAGAAGGAAACGCTGATGGCCGAGACCGCGCTGGGACATGCCGACCGTACCGCTTCGCGGCCGCCGGGCTTGCGCGGCATCGCCGCCGACTGGTCGTCCGACCAGAGGGCGTTCAAGAACGTCTCTTGGGGGAAGGCCATGATGTGGATCTTCCTGCTCAGCGACACCTTCATCTTTGGCTGCTTCCTGCTGTCCTACATGACTGCGCGCATGTCGACGACGGTGCCGTGGCCCAATCCGAGCGAGGTTTTCGCGCTGCATTTGTTCGGGCGGGACATTCCGCTGATCCTGATCGCGATCATGACCTTCGTGCTGATCTCGTCGAGCGGCACGATGGCGATGGCGGTTAATTTCGGTTACCGGCACGATCGCAGGAAGACAGCGGTGTTGATGCTGCTCACCGCCGCTCTCGGCGCGACTTTCGTCAGCATGCAGGCTTTCGAGTGGACGAAGCTCATCACCGAAGGCGTACGGCCCTGGACAAATCCCTGGGGCGCTGTGCAATTCGGTTCATCCTTCTTCATGATCACCGGCTTCCATGGAACCCATGTCACGATCGGCGTGATCTTCCTTTTGATCACCGCGCGCAAGGTGTGGCGCGGTGACTATGAAACCGGCGTGCACGGATTTTTCACCAGCCGGCGCGGCCAGTACGAAAGCGTCGAGATCATGGGGCTCTACTGGCACTTCGTCGATCTGGTTTGGGTGTTCATCTTCGCGTTCTTCTATCTTTGGTGAGGTGGAGCGATGGCACAGGCAGAGGCGCAGGATCACGGGCTGCATGAGAACGCCGCTCCCGTCCCGACGGTGGCACACGCGGAAGGCCAGCAGCACCCGGTCAGGCTTTATCTCGTCGTCTGGGGCTGGCTGTTCGTCCTCAGCGCCGGCTCCTACAGCGTGGACTATTTCGGCCTTCAGGGACATCTCAGGTGGGGCCTGATCATTACATTCATGATGCTCAAGGCAGGGCTGATCGTCGCCGTGTTCATGCACATGGCCTGGGAGCGGCTGGCGCTTGCCTATGCAATCCTGGTGCCGCCACTGCTTATTCTGGTCTTCGTCACGATTATGGTTCTTGAATCCGACTACACCGAGTTGACCCGTATCCTGTCCTTCAGCATGGGACCGTAAGCTGCTCGCCATTTTGCCCGGGCCGGATCGCGTTCTTCGTTGACAGGAAAAATGATGAGAGGAGAATATTTGACTCGTTCTCCGACGCGTCACCACCTCGAACAGAAAGGCGCCTACGATGACGATCGCAAGAAAACTTCAGGACTACATTACCGGCAAGGGCATCCGCTACGATACCGTTGCCCACCACCGGACATCGACCAGTAGCCAGACGGCGCAGGCAGCGCATGTTCCGGGCCGAAGGCTCGCCAAATCGGTGCTGGTTCATCATGAGATGGGCTATGCGCTGGCGGTCGTGCCGAGCAGCCACCGGGTCGAATTCAATACGCTGCAGGACGTGATCGACAGGCGGCTCGGCCTTGCTTCGGAAGATGAGGTCGGCCAGCTGTTCAGCGACTGCGACATCGGCGCCGTGCCACCGGTGGGCGCCGCCTATGACGTGCCGGTCATTCTCGACGAAAGCTTCGGCGCGGAAGGCGACGTCTATTTCGAAGCCGGTGACCACAAGACCCTGGTGCATGTCACGGGCAGCGACTTCCGCAACCTGTTGCAGGGCGCGCGGGTCGCCCGCTTCAGTCACCCGGCGTGATATGCACTCTCACGCGCCCGCCCCAGGGCAGACGCTTTTCTTTTCACCGGCGGCTGGTGCTGGGCGGATCAGTTCCCTTTGCGCGTCTCGGCCTTGCCGGGTGCTGGCGCCGGTTCGATCAGTTTGCGGTAAAGGTGCCAGGTCGAATGGCCGAGTACTGGCAGGACCACTGCCAGACCGACCAGCAATGGCAGTGAGCCGGCGGCCAGGGCAACGGCCACGATGAAGCCCCAGAGCAGCGACGGCACGGGGTTCGTCATGACCGCACGCGCCGAGGTCTCGACGGCGGCGTAGGCGCCAATGTCGCGATCGAGCAACAGCGGGAAGGCGACGACAGTGGTGCTCAGCACAACAAGAGCAAACAGAAAGCCGATGAGGTTGCCGAGGATGATCAGCACCCAGCCACGCTGCGTGGTCAGAACGTCTCCGATGAAGCCGAACAATGATGCCGGCACGGCGTCACCGTAGAGACGGGCATAGAGCGCATGCGCTGTCAGCATCCAAGCCGCGAACAGCACCACCAGCATGAAGCCGAGAGCCGCGATTGCCGGCATGGCGGGCGATTTTCTCACGTCGAACGCATGACGCCACGAGGTGTCAAGCTTCTGCTCGCGCCTCCGGCTGATTTCGTAAAGACCAAGCGCGGCGAAGGGTCCCAGAAGTGCGAAGCCAGTCATCAAGGGATAGACAAGCTGAAGCGCATTGCCGCCCGAGGACCAGGTGATCAGCACAATGCCGGCGACCGGATAGATCAGGCACAAGAAGACGTAGTGTGAGGGTTTGTCCCAGAAATCGTCAAAACCCAGGCGAAGCGCGTCGAAAATATCTGAAACCCCTATCCGGCGTATGGCGGGATGTTCGACGTTGCTGCCGGTGCCTGCTGCGTAGACATGGAAACCTGCCATGACCGTTCCTCCCAAACAGGGCCCGGTCGCGGCGAGCGATGCTGCCGTTTGGCGTGATTGGTCACGCGAAACCGCGACCTGCATTATGAAGGATCATAGTATTTTTCTTCGAGCTTGTCGCCCCCCGAGGATGATCCGCGTACTGCATGGCGCTTTATCACGCGTGGCGGTAGTATCCAACGCGTCGACGCGGTACGCTGGGTAAGGGAGGATAATGCCATGAGACTGACGGCACTGGCCGTACCGGCCCTTCTTGCAGCTTCGTTTGTCGCGGCAGGCCCCGCATTTGCAGCCGGCGATGCCGACGCCGGAAAGAAGGTCTTCACCAGATGCATGATCTGCCATGAAGCGACGACCGACACGAACAAGATCGGCCCTTCGTTGCACGGTGTCATTGGCCGCAAGGCAGGTTCGCTGCCAAGCTTCGAAAGCAAATATTCCGATGCAATGAAGAAGGCCGGCGCGGATGGTTTGGTTTGGGATGAAACCAATATCGCAGCCTACATCAAGGCGCCGAAGGTAAAAGTGCCCGGCAACAAGATGCCCTTTGCCGGCCTCCAGAACGATACCGACATCGCCAATGTGATCGCCTATCTGGAGGCCGCGGCTAAGCAGTAAAACGGCAAGGAGCAGGCGATCGTGATCTGGTCATCACTTCGGCAGGCCTCCCCGGCGCTGTCATGTAACCGAGCGCCCCGACGCGCCAGAGGTCTGCTTTCGGGCAACTGCAAAATTCGATTCTATGGCTGGGAGGAGGCGCATTGCGGTTCGGCGGCATAGGGGCCGCAGAACGAACCCGCTGCGCGCGACGACCGGTTCGTGGTCTCTACCTCACCACGCGCGCCCATCCCGCGCAGCGGGTTCGTTCCACGGCCCCAAGGTGCTCGTCGGCCTCAACGATGGTGCCCTGGTCGAACAGCCCGGGAGCGACCTTATCCCCGCTGGTGCTCCGTAACGCTCATGCTACCCGGCGAGAACCACGCCTCCAGCACTGGCAAGGCTGCCCGGGGGTCGCAGCGGCCGCACATGAAGATGTCGAGGGCCGCATAGCCGGTCTCGGGCCAGGTGTGGATGCTGATATGGGATTCGGCGAGCAGGGCGACGCCGGTTATGCCGCCGCCCTCGCCGAAATTGTGCAGCATGACGCTGAGCACCGTGGCGCCGCAGACCGCCGCCGCCTCGCGCAGCACGCGCTCGATCCCCTCGGCATCCCGCAGGCCGCGGCACTCCCAGAAATCGACGAGCAGATGCAGGCCGGGAGCGAAGGACTGGTCCTGCACAGTCTGGGCTTGATCGGTCACTCGGGTATCCATCAGGACCGCCCCGGCTCTCGTGCGAACAGCACCCGCTTCCAATTGGTGTCCCTGGTTTGCATGCGCCAGATGAAGGCGTCGAGGATGTAGTGCGTGGCCTGGGGCATGGCGAGCAGCGGCGCCAGCCAGATCAGTGCGTCGGAAGAGCCGAGCGACGGCAGGCTACCGAAGACGCTGAAAAGGCTGCCATGCTCGCGCCAGACGAACCCATCCCACAACCCCTCCTCCAGATAGGCGAGGCCGAAGAGGGCGGCCATGTAGACAGGCACGGCCCGCCAGGTGAACAGATGGGCGATCCATGGCGCCAGGAAGGAACTGCGCGCTCCTTGCAGCCGCGCCTGGTTGCGGCCGTAGCCCCAGATCAGCGCGATGTAGGGGATGCCGTGGGCGATGATGTTGGTGCCGGTGAAGACGAGGTCGTTGTCAAACAGCACGATGCCGAAGAACCAGGACGTCGCCGTGCCGGCGAGCAGCAGATTGCGCGGCAGGTTGAATCCTATGCCGCGGCGGAGCAGCGCGGCCTCCTTGACGATGTAGGCGATAAGGATGGTGCCATAGGCGAGGCCGGCGATGGTGGCGAGCATCGGCAGGTCGAGGCGGATGAAATCGCCTTCGATGAACCAGGAGAATTGCCGCTGGTGGCAATGCCAGTAGATCAGCGGATAGAGCGTGGCGCCATAGATTGCCGCCTTGTCGATGCGGCGGAAGAACGGCGGCAGGCCGCGTTCCCGGCGGGCATAGATCATCATGAACCCGTATTGCTGGCGCACGAAGTGGAACACGGCGGCATAGGCGAGCACGCGCCAGAACACCAGGCTGCCGCACCAGTAGAGCAGGCAGCCGCCCAGCCAGGCCAGCAGCGGCGTCAAACCATAGAGCCAGGGCCGCGCGCTCAGCTCGGCGCGGTCGAGATAGGTTCGAAACAGGGTCGAATAGACATGGGCCACGTCGACGCCGACCACGAGCACCAGCCAGACCCAGGGCGACGTCTCGTTTGCCACACCGCCGAACAGCGACCAGGCCAGGGCGGCCAGCGTCATCACCAGCGCCGGCGCCAGGATGAAGCCGAGGTCGAAGCGGGTGGAGAATATCCAGGGTTGGGCCTTGAGGAAGGAATGCGCCATCACAGCACCGTCTCGAAGGGATGGCTCAAATAGGCCATGGCGTTCTCGGCCGCACGAACCCCGTGTGTATAGGCCTCCTCGAAGATGGAGACGCCGCTCATGTCCGAATGGGCGATGAAGACAGGCGGCTTCTGCACGAGACCGGCGCGGCGCTGCGCGCCCCAGATGAAGCCCGGCACCGGCCGGATCATCGCATGTCCCCAGACCCAGACGTCGACCCGCCGGACATGGCCTTCGAGTTCGGGATGGACTGCGAGAAGCTCCTTGAGAAAGATGTCCTGCCAGGCCTGCAGCGGCCGCGCCAAGGCCTCCCGGCGCGCCTCCTCCGGTGGCAGATGGCTGAGCGGCCAGTAATAGGTCAACACCGTCTTGGTGGGGCGCATCTGCGTGATCTGGTGGGTGGCCACGACATAGCCGAGCAGGGGGCTGTCGAAGACGACATTGTCCCAACTGAGGCCCGCCCCTGCGCCGCCCGGCAGGCTGTCGAGTGTGATGTTGGCCACCGCCCAGGGCGCGTAGGAAAAGCCGGCGGCAAGGGCCGCATCCTTGATCAGCCGCGCCGTGACGAAATGAGGTGTCGCCAGCACCGCTGCCTTCGCCTCGACGCGGAAGGTCTTGTCCTCGGCCGCATCCCAGACGTCGACCGCCACGCCTGTACCATTTGTCTCTACGCCAAATGCCAGCGCGCGGGGCCGCGCGCGCGGGCCGAGAGCCTCGCTGAGGCGGCGCGCGAGATAGCCGTTGCCTTCCGGCCAGGTGACCAGCCCCTGCTCGTCGGCATCGGCCGCCCTGCCGTTGCGGGAGGCGAAATAGTGGATGCCGGCCCAGGCCGAGACATCCTTGGACCGCGTGCCGTAGTCGTCGCGGCAGCAATAGTCGACATACCAGGCGAGCCCCTGCGAGCGATAGCCTTCGCGCTCCATCCAGGCCGTCATGGCGATGGCGTCGAGTGCCATCAGGTCGGCGTCCTGCGAGCTCAGGTCGAGCGGAATGGCGAAGGCGCGCCGGCCGTCGCTGCCGACGCGCCGGCGAAAGTCGCGCATCGTGGCGAAGAAGCGACTGGTCTCCGCCTCTTCCTGCACAGTGAGACCTATCGCCGGCACCAGGCCGTCCTGCCAGCGCCCGTAGCGGTAGAGGCGTTCGGTGGGGTCGGCACACAGCGCGTATTCGTCGTAGACCGGCGCGCCCGTCGGGCCGTAGCCGGTGATGATACCGAAATCCTCGAACAGTGCCCGCACCGCCTTGGCTTCCTGGGTGAGCAACGGCACGTAGTGGGCGCCCCAGGGAAAGGCGCAGACCTCGTTGCGCCCGCTGGCGGCGTTGCCGCCGGGCGCGGCTTCAAGATCGAGCAGCAGGAAATCGTCATAGCCGGCCTTGGCAAGGCGGTAGCCCGTACCCAGGCCCGCGATGCCGCCGCCGACGATGACGACATCGGTCCGCAGGATCGCGCCTGGCGCGGCGAAGGCGCCGCCTCGCAGCCTGTGGCCGATGGCGGAGGAGGCGCCGACAAGTTCACCGGGTACCGCAGCACCCTCACCGCCGCCGGACAGCACACTTCCGGCCAGCAGTTCTCTACCGGCCAGCCCGGAACCGGCAAGGCCGAGCGAAGCGGCTCCAAGAGCCAGGAACTGCTTGCGGGTGATCCGGCTCATCGCAAGGCTGCCTCGGTGTACCGGTCTTCAAACCGGCGTATCACCAGCGACGCATTGGCCATCGCTCGCGGTACGGACCGCGTCGCGTTCACAGGCGGTCGTTCCTTGCCGGTCCGAAAACCGGCGCTCCGGCTTTCAATAAATGAGGTAATCGCCCCACTCCTCGTCGAAATAGCGCACCAACGGCTGGTCATCGAGCCGCTGGATCGCGGTGGCGACATGCGCCATGTCGGGCGGAAACTGGAACATCGCCTTCATGGTCGGCAGGTCGAGGAAGCGCAGCCCCTCGGGCAGGTGCTCTGGTACCCGATAGGTCGAGAAGGAGCCGATGATGAAGCCCCATTCGCCGAAGGACGGCACGAAGAGATGATAGGCGGCGGTCTGGTAACCGGCCGCGGCAAGCGTGTTGTCGACGCACCAGAAGGATTTGCGCGCGATGAGCGGCGAGGTGCTCTGGATCACCACGATGCCTTCATCGTTCAGCGCCGATTTCAGCTGGCGGTAGAAGGTGAGCGAGTACAGCTTGCCGATCGAGAAGTTGGACGGGTCCGGCAGGTCGATAATCACCGCGTCGAAGCGCTGATCCGCCGGCTTCTGTTCCCGAAGCCAGAGAAAGGCGTCGGCATTGATGAGTGTCAATTTGGGCGAGGACAACGAGCCGCCATTGAGGGTTGTCATCAACTCGTTGCTGGAGAACAGGCGCGTCATGGCCGGGTCGAGATCGACCATAGTCACGGCCTCGACTGCTGGATATTTCAAGACTTCCCGGAGCGCCAGGCCGTCGCCGCCGCCGATGATCAGCACCTTGCGTGGCGCCTTCAGCGCGCTCATCGCCGGATGCACCAGCGCCTCGTGGTAGCGATATTCGTCCAGCGACGAGAATTGCAGGTTCGAGTTGAGGAAGAGACGGATGTCGCGCTTCTGGCGGGTGACCACAATGCGTTGGTAAGGCGTGGATTCGGCAAAGATCACCGTGCCTGGATAAATGCCCGCCTCCGAGATCGACTGGATGCGTTCAGACCAGACAAAGCCGGCCCCGAGCAGGACCAGCACGGTGAAGGCCGCGGCCTTGTAGGCCCCCCGCCGGGGTATGATGTCGGCCTTGATGGCGTAGAGCATCCAGATCGCCACCATGGTGTTGAGGATGCCGAACAGGAAGGCGGAGCGGATCAGGCCGAGATGCGGTACCAGCACCAGCGGGAAGAGCAGCGAGGCGAAGAGCGCTCCGATGTAGTCGAAGGTAAAGACCTTGGAGACCAGGTCCTTGAAGGCGAGCCGCCCTTCCAGGATGCGCAGCAGCAGGGGAATTTCGACGCCGACCAGGATGCCGATCACGCCGACCAGGAAATAGAGCCAGAAGCGGAAGGAGGCTACCTGGTCGAACAGGATGAAGAGCGCCGCGGCCGAGGAACCGCCGATCGCCCCGATCATGACCTCGATGCGGACGAAATGGGCGAGCAGGTTGCGTTCGATATAGCGCGAAAGCCACGACCCGACGCCCATGGCGAAGAGATAGGCGCCGATGATGGTAGAGAACTGCGTGACGGAATCGCCGAGCAGATAGCTGGCCAGCGTGCCGGCGATCAACTCATAGATCAGCCCGCAGGTCGCGATGACGAAGGCCGAAAAGAGAAGCAGGATTTCCACGAAAGCGCCCTACGACTCGCCGGAGGATCGCTGCTCAACCATGAATGGCCGAGGCGATGATCATGGCGATCCCGATCGCCACCGACCCCAGGAAAATCGCCAGCGCCATGTTCTGCTTCTCGCAGATTTCTTTCCAGACGTGCACCTTCGGGGTCAGCAGGTCTAGCAGCACGAAGGCGATGACGAAGACGACGAGGCCCAGGCTCGAATAGACCAATGAGGCAACGACGAGTTTCAAATCGATCAGGCCGGTCACATCCATTGAAAGCCCCTATTTGTGATATTCGTTGACGCCGCGATTGGCGGCCTGCTTGCCGTTGAACATCGCGGTCACGGCATAGCCGTTGTAGTTGGCCGCCGACATGCCGAGCACGACCAGCGTGGCATAGATCATCTGCAGCTTGCTCATGTCTTCCCTCCTCGCATCACTCGGCAACACCACCCTTTTCCCAGCGCGATTTCTCGAACATCGACCGCCTGGCGATGCCAAAACCAGGCACGACCAGCAGCAGCGCCATGGCGATCAGGTAGTTCGACCAGACCGGCACGCCATGTCGGACAGAGATGGCGACACGCTGCACCGGTGACGGCGCCTTGGAGAACAGCCCCGCATCTGGCTCGATCAACAATTGATAGGTGCCGGGCGGAACCGGCGGCAGCAGCGAAGTGTCTCCGTAGCCGCCCTCCTCCCAGGGGCCATCGGAATCTTGCCCGCTGTAATGCTCCAGCGCCTGGAACACCGGATAGCCCTCGTTGGTGTCCATATTGACGAGCGCCATGTCGAGCTCAAGCCAGTCATTGCTGAGGTACGAGGTGGTCTCGATCTCGACATTGCCTTCCTTTTCCAGCCGGAACGGCCCGGAGAACAGGGTCTTGCCCTTGTCGGCGGCGGTCAGATTGTAGGTTTGCGCACTGACGAGCCTGTTCTCTGACATCGCCATCGAGACGAATTGCAGCAGCGTTCCGGCAACCACCGCCGCGAGGATCACGGCGAAAGACGCCTTGTACGGATTGACCTGGCTGACGCCGGCGGAGAACGACGAAGGCACGCGCAGCGGCAGCTTGAAGGCGTCTGCGACGAGGCGGGCATCGAGATACTCGCCCTCCGAGACGATGATCTCTTCGTTGGTCATCTCAACCATCAGCCGGTAGGGCGGCGCGATATAGTCGATCGCGGCGGTGACGTCCGAGGTCGATGCACGCCAGAAGAATTCGCCCGCGACATAGGTGGTGCGCGCCATGCCCTTGCCGAAGAACTGGTAGGTGCGCCCCATCGCGGTGATCCAGCCCTTGTCGCCGGCGCCCGGTACGTCGCGGTTGAGCATCTTCACCAAGGTCCAGTGGTCGTATTCCTCGACCAGGAAGCGATAGCCGTGATAGGGGTTGAACAGTAGGTACTCGGTCCACCGAAAGTCGCCGGGTCCGTCGCAGCGCCGCATGAAGCCGACGACTTGCCATTCGACATCTCCAAGCCTGGCCCGCGCGCCGATCGGAATCTCGGCGTCCTGCATCGCCGATTGCGCCGTCTTGATGATGTTCAGATTTTCATCGGCGACATCGATCAGGGACGAACACTGGCTGCACGTGGCGGTGACCGACTGGCCGACCGCGCGCAGCGTGACCGGCCCGCCGCAATTCGGGCAAGCGAAGGTGCGCGGCCTGCCGGACGGACGATGCGGCGGCACCGGCTCGGCGGATGGCATGGTCGGAGGGTGGTCGCCCATCACCATCCCTCCAGAGGTCGCAGATTGCTAAAGCGGAAGGCATCCCACTCAACATAGCGACCGACATAGGCGTGGGCCTCGCGGCCATCATGATCGAGCGTCGCAAACTCGCCTTCCTTGCCGACGCAGTCGATCGCGACCGTGCGTCGCCCCTTCGGAGCGGCGAAAGGCAGTTCGCCCTCCGATCCCAGGCAGGTCGCCAGCTTGATGTCGACCGCGCGCAACGTGGGGCCACCCAGTTCCACCAAGAAGCCGGGCTTTATCTCGTCGGCGCCCTCACCGCCCTTCAGCAGTGGCAGGCAGTATTCGAAGGTCTGGGTGACATCGAGGGGCATAGCCCCCTCCAGCTCGAAGCTGATGGAATAGGCCCCTTGTGCCTCGCCGATCCAGCCGCGCCGGCCGTCCGCCATCAAGAGATGCCATTCGTTCCACAGTCCATCGCGCCAGCCGATCTTCAGCCGCCCGATGAGCGTGAAAGGCTGCTCTTCGAAATAGCCGCCGCTGCCCAGTTGCAACGGGCTCATGTCGTCCGGCAGGGTGGCCATCACCCCGATCGATTTTACGTCGACATCCGTGCGCACCACCATGGACTGGCAATAGGCGCAAACGGCATAGACCGATTGCGCCGATTGGAAGGTGACGTCCGCGCCGCAAGACGGACAGGCGAACTTGCGCATGAAAACCCTGAGTTGGCGGTTGGCTGCGCCGGCCCCCCGGCACCGCAAGGTTTGGAGAACTGAGCCCGCTTTGGAGCCTATTTGATTCGCGACAGGAGTTCGGCCTTCTTGGCGTCGAATTCCTGCTGCGTCAGGATTCCCTTGGCGAGCAAGCCGCCGAGCTTTTCGAGCAGCTGGATCGGATCCTCGGCCGGTTGGGCCGGCGCCACCGGGGCCTGCAGTGCCGGAGCGGCGGCATTGCCGAAACCCTGCGCCATGGTCTGGCCGATCGCCAGCCCTGCTCCGAGGCCAGCTCCCGCCCCCGCTAGGCCGCCTGGATTTTCGGCGGCGATCGGGATCGATTCGGCGGTCTGGAACTGGACGTAGCGATTGAGATCGCCCAGCATGTTCATCGAACTCACCTTGTCGAGGATGCGTTGCAGCTCGTCGGGCAGCGACAGGCTCTGCACGTAGAAACTCTTGACGTCGATGCCGTAGGCCCGGAGCGCCGGGCCGATCGCCTCCGCCAGCTTTTGCGAGAACGCTTCCTGATTGGCCGCCATGTCGATGAAGGCGACGCTGCTCTGGCCGAGCGTGGTGGCGATGGCCGTTAGGATGACACCGCGCAGCTGCCCTTCAATCATCTCGGAGGTGGAGCGCTCGGCCGTGCCGACCAGGCGCGACCAGAACATCTCGACATCGCCGATGACATAGGAATAGTTGCCGAAGGCGCGCAGGCGGATCGGCCCATATTCCTTGTCGCGAACGGTCAGGGGCTGAGTGGTGCCCCATTTGCGGTCGATCTGATCCTTGGTGTCGAAGAAATACACGTCCGACTTGAAGGGTGACTCGAAGAATTTGTCCCAGTTCTTCATATAGGTCAGCACCGGCAGCGTCTGGGTATTGAGCGTGTAGGTGCCAGGCCCGAAGATATCGGCGATCTTGCCTTCATTGAAGAAGGCTGCCTTTTGCGTCTCGCGCACCACGAGTTGGGCGCCGTTCTGAATTTCCATGCCGGACATCGGGAAGCGAGAGGCCAGCACGCCCGGCTCGTCGGCAGTCCACTGGATGACGTCGATAAATTGCTTGGAAATGAAGTCCAGAATGCCCATGCCCGTTCGCTCCATTTCGACGATCTAAACCTCGAGACAGCCTATCCCACCTAGCACAGTCGGCAAATAAGGAAGACTAATCTGGCGTCTCGAAGCGCCGCCACAACTAGCTCTTTAGTAACCGGTCGCCAGGGTCGAACACAACCACTTTGTGAGATAAGTCCGCCTCGTGTTTGTTCAGTTAAGCGGCTGATTTGGGGCATTACGCCGTGGCGTGAAGGGCTGCGGATGGATGGCCCAGAGCAATTTGTGGAATTTCAAACGCTATTGGAATCCAATTGGTGAGCGCCCGCATATGCGAGTGTAGCCGAGGGCGCCTTTGAGGCGCAGCGCGATCTGTACCGCGGTCGCCGTCAATGCCTGCTTCCAGGCGGTGGCACAGCTGACTTTAACGGCCGACATCGGCAGACAGGCAGCTTTGGGGCCGGAGAACGGGCGAACATGACGTAAGCGGGAGCGGTGGCCACCTGAGAGGCGGAAGCACGCTGGATCGGCAGCTGTTCCGTCGCAGCTGGTTCAAAAGCAGTTGCGCAGCTCGAGTCATCCCTGGCGACTATGCACCGCCCAATATCGAAAGTGTTGCCAGATCGATCTCGGTGATGTGCCAGCGGCCGAGATTTGCGGTGTAGAGTTTGTCGCCCTTGAAGGCGATGTTGGTGGGATGGGCCAGCGTGGCCGCTGCCGGATCCTCGATCAGCACTTCGAGACCTCGATCCTGCCGCCAGCGATAGATGCGGCTTGGTTCGTAGCATGAGATGAACAGCGAGCCGTCGGATGCGAAAGCCAAACCATCGGGAACGTTGTGCACGTCTTCGATGATGACTTTCCGCGCGCCTGCCGCGCCGTCGGCGAGGATTGGAACATGGCTGATGCAGGGCGCGTCGCTTTCCACGACGTAGAGGCCTTTGCCGTCGGGCGCCATCACCATGCCATTGGCAAAGGACATGGCCTCGCGGCACCACAGCCCTCCCTCGCCGGTCTTGATATCGTAGCGGAAGATGCCGGAGCGATTGTCTTCGCCAACGCTATCCGACACGTAGAGCCAACCTCGTGCCTCGTCGACGACCGGATAGTTCGGCACGCGGATGCCGGACGAAGCGAAGCGCTCCATTTGGCCTGTCATGGCATCCCAGCGAAAGATCGCCGCGTGCCTGAGATCACAGGCAAAGCAGTTGCCCGCATTGTCGAAGGCGATGCCGAGCAGGAAGCCATCCGTGCCTCCCATGCGTTCGACCGAGCCGCCATCGGCGGCCAGACGCAGCAGGTCGCCGGTTTCGGTGCCGCACCAGATCGACCCGTCGCGGTGGACGGCCACGCCCTCCGGGTGTGCGACACGTGGGGTGGTGAAGATGCCGTCGAAGAAGACGCGCGCGGCTGATATGTCGAGCAGCGGCTTTGCCATGGTTCAGCTCCTTGCGATGTCCAATCTCCGCTGCGCGGCGATGCAGCGCTCGACCATGGCGCGGTCGGCCGCGAGGATCTCGACGATTAGCGCGCCGCGCTCCTTGGCGCTGACGAATTCCAGGCGACGCAGACCGAGCGGATCAATGCGATCTCGCAGGACGGCGAGCGTGGCATCGGAAGGCAGCCGGACCTGCCGGCAGTCGGCGTCGAAAGTCACCGCAAATCCGGTGGCGTCACGGATCTGCTGGTGTGTGACCCCAGGCATGGTTTCGATGACCGTCAATTCCCTCGATGTCCGGTCGAGCCGAAAGACGCAGAGATCGGTAAAGACCAGCGCCTTGCCGGTGCGATAGCCCATCGGCTCACGTTCGGCTGGCGTCAGCAGCCCACGAGCCGAACTGACGATTTCGACCTCGTCCACCAGTGACTGGACCGAATGACGGGGAATGTAGAGCAAATAGTCGCGATGCATGTTGGCGACATCGGCCATGCCGCCCTGCCCGGGCAGCCGGATGAGGCCGCCGCTCGGCCTACGCAGTGCGATGGTGTTGACGCGGCCGCGCCGATCGACTTGCGCCGCGCCGACAATCTCGTGCGTCACTGCGCCCGCCTGATAGTAGGTCGAGTAGGTGTCGTCGCCGCCGGCATGCGCCACCGCCGTCTCGCAATCCAGGCTTTCGATCAGCGACAGGATCATCGGGCTGGGCGCTATGTCGAGATGGCCGCAACTCATCGTGGCGATGATCATGTCCGGCGCATGCGTCGCCTTGGCCAGCCGGTAGGCGACGTTGGCCAGCGGCGACACCGCGCCGGCGCTGGCAAAGCTCTCATTGTCGAGCTCGGCGGCGATGCGGGTGGCGATGATCTCGTCAACGGATGCTTTCTTGTCGGCGTCCACGATCATCGGCATTGCGATGACCGTTTCAGCGCGTACCTTGGCAACGTCTCGCAGCGGCTTCGGCACGCCCTCTGAAGGCAGGAGCAGACTGTCCGCCAGGGGCACTTCCCTGACCGTGAATGCCTCCGACAACGCTTGATAATCCGTCACATAGAATGGCAGGCATGAGGCCGGATAAGCGCCACCCTGCGCCAGCGCTATCGCCGACACCTGGTTGCGGGTGAGGATGCTCTGGCGCCCATCCTGCCTCAGCGCCCCGACCGGGACGATTTCCTCGACGGTGACAAGCACCTTGCGCGCCGCGCCCGCCATGGCCAGGTCCAGTGCCCGTGGCCCGATGACCTGCACATTGCCGCTTTCATCGGCGCGCTGCGCGTGGACCACGAACGTATCGAGCCGCAGCGGCGGGATAAATCCTGTTGCCGTCCGGGAAATCGGATCGGGAGCGGCGATTGCGCCCGGCACGCGTGCCAGCATGTCCGATCCCTCTGGAAGCTGGAACGGCATGGACGGCAGGTTCTGCTGCGCCGCCCGCAGCGCCTGGATCATGGCCAGCGCCGTCCAGTCACGAACCGGTATTGCGCCGCTCTCCGCAGCGGCGCGGAACCGCGGCGGCAGGCCAAAAATGTCGAGGCTGGAAAAGCACAGGTCGATCTGCGCTATCGCACCCGCCTCGAGCAGCAGTTCGAGAGGCAAGCCGCCCGCCCAGCAAACATAGCGCAAATCCTTGACACCGGAGCCAGCGACGGCACGCAGCAATGAGATCGGCAGCCGGGCAAAATGGTGACCGCCGACGCCGAAGGAGTCGCCGTGGCCGACCAGCGCGGCCAGTCCCTCGACATCGGTGAAGCGCGGTCGGTTTGGCTTGACGAGGGACGTTGTCACACAATCTGTCACAGCGCGGACGCCTCGATGCGGTAGCGGGTCACGAACGGTTTTTCGGGCGAAAAGTCCAGCGCCGTCGCAATGCCGGTCTGCGCGATCGGATTGTCGGCAAGCGCGGTCGCCGGGCCAAGCCCGAAGGGCGAGCAGATCGGCTCGATGCCGATGGCGACATGACGGCCATTCCAGGGCGCCGCCTTGCGGCCGCGATTGGAATACCAGAGCAGAAGGCTCGGGAAATGCTCCTTTTGCCAGGAAAGCTCTACCCTGTAGCCGTCAGGATGGTTGGCAAGCGCCGCCGTGCCGTCGAGGCCTTCGATCTGCAGCAGTTCCTCCGCATCGGCGGCCAGAGGCAGCCGCGAGGCGTCGGCCACGCCGCCGGCACGCGCCGGCACCCCGGTGAGGTCAGTGAAGGACGCGTTTCGAGCAAACAGTTCGGCGCCGGGCTCGACATCGTGCGGATAGGTGCGCCCCTGATCGAAGCCACCAAGTTCAAGCGTGGCGGCACCGGTCTCCACCGGCAGCCGGAACACCGGGTGCAGGCCGATCGGCAAGCGGCAGGCACGGCGAACCACAATCTTGAATTCAATGTCGATGGCCGGAGCAAAAGGATCGGGCGTAATCGTCCGCTCGACGCGCTCGACCGCACTTCCCTGGGGATAGGCGAGTTCCAGCGACAATGACCCGCCTTCGGTGTCGCGCCACGTCCAGTCATGGTTGGAGCTATGGCCATGGACTTCCTCGTCCGGTTCCGGCGACCTCATCGCGCGCGACCAATTCCGCGGCCATCCGTCGGCGGGTACCGAATAGCCGAAGGGCACGCAGGGCCATTCGCCGCGCAGTTTGCGCAGAATGCCCGGCAGCGCCTCCACCCCCGGCTCGTTCGCCCAGGGTGCGATGTGCATTGGCGACACCTGCCGGCCATCCGCCAGCACGAAAGTGACTGGCGCCAGCATCGCGCCGAGGCGCTGGACGGTCAGCGCCCCATGCGCCCAGCCCAATCCGCGATAGTCGTCGCCGGTGGTCACGACCCGGCCTTCTTCACCCGCGCAGTGCTCCTGTCGGCGAATTCCTTGACACGTTGCTGGCCGATCTCGCTGCGGTAGAGATCACCCAGCATGTCGCGCTCCATGGCGAGGCCATCGGCCAGATTGCCCTGGACGGCATGCGCGGTCAGCATCTTCAGGCCTTCGATCGCGTCGATGGGCTCGGCGGCGATCATCTCCGCCAGTTCCAGCGCGCGCGGCATCAGCCTGTCGACATCGACGACCTCGTTTACCAGGCCGGCATCGATGAATTCGGAGGCAGGCACGATGGCACCGGTCATCAGCAGAAAATTGGCGCGGTTGCGGCCGAGCTTGGCGACGCTGCGTTGCGTGCCGCCGCCGCCGGGGATCAACCCGAGCTTGATCTCCGGGAGGCCGAGTTTCGCGAACTGGTTGGCGATGACGATATCGCAGCACAAAACCAGCTCCATGCCGCCGCCCAAGGCAAAGCCGTTGACCGCCGCGATCACCGGTTTGCGGTTGTTCTCGATGGCCGCATACATGCGCATGCCCGCAGCCTGGAACGTGTCGAATTCAGGTCCGGTCTGCGCGGCGTATTCCTTGATGTCGGCGCCTGCCATGAAGCCGCGCCCCTCGCCGGTCACTACGATCGCGCCGACGCCCGCATCGCCCGACAGTGCCTCGAAAGCCTCGGTGATCTCGCCTTGCATCACCCGGTTCATGGCGTTGAGCTGGTCGGCGCGCCGGAAGGTGACGATCGCAACGCGGCCCGAGGTTTCGACCGTGAGTGTCTGGTAGGCTCCCATCGTCAGGCCGCGTCCACGGTCATGTCGCCGGACGCCTCCAGTGCTGCGATCTCCTCCTTGGAGATACCGAATTCGGCCAGGATCTCGCGGCCATGCTGGCCGACCAGCGGGGCCGGTCGCTCGATGGTCGCGGGCGTCTCGCTCATCTTGACCGCCGGTGCGACCACCCGGACCTTGCCGCCGCGCGGGTGGTCGTAGCTGGTGATCATGCCCATGTGCTTGACTTGCGGGTCCTCGGCCGCGCGACGTATGTCCTTCACCTCGGCGCACCAGATGTCGACAGCCAGCAGCCGTGCCAAGAGATCCTGCGTGGCGAACTTCCTGGTCTCGGCGTTGACCTTCTCGAACACCTCGTCGCGCTTGTCGAACAGGGTTTTCAGGTCGTCATAGACGGCGAGCTGGGGCGCCTGCAGTACCTCATACAGCGTTTTGAACGGGCTCATGGCGATCGATATGTAGCCGCCGTCCTTCGTCTCGTAGATGCCGAACGGCGCCTGCATGCCGGGATGGCCGATGCCGGAATTCGGCCGCACGAAATCCTCGCCGAGGTTGAGCACGGCGACGTATTCCTGGTTGAGATGCGCCATCAGACCGGCCAGGAGATTGACCTCGATCTTCTGGCCCTTGCCGGTCTTCTCGCGATAGTAGAGCGCCGACAGGATGCCGTAGACCATGTTCATGGCACCGATCTGGTCGGCGAGGCCGGCGCCGGCGGGAACCGGGGCCTGGTCGCCACGACCGGTGTTGGCAATCAGCCCGGCAAGCCCCTGGATCAGCATGTCCTGGCCGGGGCGCTCGACATAGGGGCCTTCCTCGCCATAGCCGGAACCCGAGCAGTAGATGATGCGCGGATTGACGGCCTTGAAATCCTCATAGCCATAGCCGAGCTTGGCCAGCACGCCGGGACGGAAATTCTGCACCACCACGTCGGCGCTCCTGGCCATCTCCATGATGATGGCGTGCACCTTGCGGCTCTTCAGATTGAGGGCGATCGAGCGCTTGTTGCGGTTCCAGGCGAGAAAGTTCGGGCTCTCCGAGCCGCCCACCCATTTGGCAAAGAAGGTCATGCCTCGGAACATATCGCCAGCGCCGGCGCGCTCGACCTTGATGACGTCGGCGCCCATGTCGCCGAGTAGTTGCGTGGCGAACGGCCCCTGCAGCAGATGGCTGAAATCAAGGATGCGAACGCCTTCGAGGGCCTTGTTCATTTCATGTCTCGTTTCGTTTTTCAAAGCAGTTCGGGAACGTAGCGCGGAGCCGCGGTCAGCCCGCCGTCGACGCGCAGGTCGGTACCGGTGGTGAATCCGGCAGCATCGGAGGCAAGGTAGATGGCTGCCTCCGCAACTTCGGAAGGCTCGCCGATGCGGCCGAGCGGATGCATCTTGACCCAGGCCTTGGCGAGGTTGCCGCCGATCTCCTTGATCAGCTTGTCGTTCATCGGTGTGTTGATGGTGCCCGGCGAGATCGAATTGACGCGGATGTTCATCGGCCCGAACTCGACCGCCATCTGGCGCGTCATAGCCATCACCGCGCCCTTGGCGCCAGCATAGGCGGTCCAGCCGTCGAGACCGATATGGCCCTGCGCCGAAGCCATGTTGATGATCGAGCCCGACTTTTGCGCGATCATGTGCGGCAGCGCGTATTTGCAGCCGCGAAATACGCTGGTCAGGTTGACGGATATCAGCCGGTGCCACTGTTCGTCGGTCATCTCGTGCACGGGCATGCCGCCAATGGCGATGGCGGCGTTGTTGACCAAAACATCCAGGCGACCGGTCTTCTTGACGGCGCTGTCGATGAGGCCGGCGATGTCAGCCTCCTGCGACACGTCGCAATGTACATAGTCGGCCCGGTGTCCGGCCGCGCGCAGTGCGGCCGCAAAATCCTCGCCCGCCTTGTCGGCGATGTCGCCCAGGAAGACATGCGCGCCTTCCCGCGCCATCGCCTCGGCGATCGCGTGGCCGATGCCGTCGGCGGCGCCGGTGATAACGGCGATCTTTCCCTCAAGACGAGCCATGTCAGCCTCCCTGTGCGCGGCGTCGCTTCGCCTCGTCAAAGGCGACCGCTGCGATGATGATCATGCCGGTGATGACCAGTTGCCATTCGGTCGGCAGGCCGAGCCCGCGCAGGCCGTTGGACAGGAACTGCAGGATCAGAACGCCCAGCGCCATGCCGCTCAGGCTGCCGATGCCGCCGGCGAGGCTGACCCCGCCAAGCACCGTTGCGGCAACGACCTGGAACTCGAAATTCAGTCCGGCAGTATGCTGCGCCGAGCCGACGCGGGCCGCCAGAATGATGCCGGCGACGGTGGCCAGCAGGGAGCTGATGATGAAGCAGATGAACTTGACGCGCCGTACGTCGTAACCCGCCAACCGCGCCACTTCCGGGTTGCCGCCGACGGCGTAGATCTGCCGCCCGAACGGCCGGTGTTGCATCATATACGCAAAGGCGGCGAGCAGGACGATCGCGATGACCGCCGAATATGGGAGGATGTCGAACAGGCGGCCATCCGACAACGCGATGAAGCTGTCGAGGCTGGCATCGTCGGGGATCGCGCGCTGGCCGGTGTAGAGATAGACGCCGCCACGCATGATGAACATCGTGCCCAGCGTCACGATCAGCGAATTGATGCCGGCATAGGCGGTGAGATAGCCGTTCACCACACCGATGATCAACCCGAACAGCAGCGCGCCACTGATGCCGAGCAGCAGGGAGTTGGTGTCGTTCATGATGATGATCAGCGGCAACGCTATGGTCGCCAGCAGCGACCCGATCGAGATGTCCACTTCGCCTGAGATGAAGACGATGGCACAGCCGATGCCGGCGATCAGCGGCAGCGATGCCTGGCCAAGCACGTTGGTCATGTTGCGCACGGAAAAGAAGTTCTCCGCCGTAACGGAGAAGAACGCGATGACCAGGATGAGGCAGATCAGCAGCGCTACTTCCTGGCGCCGCAACAGGCGCGCCAGCAGAGACGGTTGCGTATGTGCGTGTGCTAACAAGGAAGCGTTGCTCATGGCGTAGCCACCTTCGCAATTGCGTTGGGAAACTCCCACGACGACCAGGCGAATGCGCCCACAGACATGGCAATCTCAACCGATAGCGGCATTGAGGATTCTCTCCTGCGTGGCGTCGGCACGTGAAAAGGTCGCGGAAATGCGGCCTTCGGCCATGACCGCGACACGGTCGGCCAGACCTAGCAACTCGGGCATTTCAGACGTCATCATCACCACCGCCAGACCTTCGCCAGCAAGGCGGTCGATCAGGGCGAATATCTCCGACTTGGCGCCGACATCGATGCCGCGCGTTGGTTCGTCGACGACGATGACTTTCAATCCACGCATCAGCCAGCGGGAAATCAGCACCTTCTGCTGGTTGCCACCCGACAGGTTCTTGATCTGCTGGAACAGGCTTGGCGTCTTGACCCGGAAACGGTCAACATAGTCTTGGACGGCTGCGCGCTCGCTGGCCGTGTCGACGAAACCCATCCTGGCAAAGCGTTTCAGCGAGGCGAGGCTGGCATTCTGGTACACGGGCAAATCGCCCATCAGGCCCTCGCTCTTTCGGTCCTCCGTCAACAGGCCGATGCCGAGGCGGACACCCGAGGTGGTGTTGTGCGGCGACAGGGCCTGGCCGTCGATCATGATCGTGCCGGCGGTGATCGGATCATAGCCGACGATCGCCTTGGCAAGCTCGGTGCGTCCGGCGCCCATCAGACCGAAGAAGCCCAAGACCTCGCCGGCGCGGGCCTCGAAGCTGACATCCTTCAATTTACGCGCGGTCGACAGGCCCTCGACGGAAAGCGCAACGGTCGTACCCACAGCGCCGCGCTGGCGGGGGAACAGATTGTCGATGCGCCGGCCGATCATGTCCTGGATCAGCGTGTCGTTGGTGTGTTCGCCGATCGGGTTGGTGGAGATGTGCCTGCCGTCGCGCAGCACGGTCACCGTATCGGCGATCTCGAAGACTTCGTCGAGCTTGTGGCTGACATAGACGACGGCGATGCCGAGTGCGGCTAGCCGGCGGATGACCTTGAACAGCAGGGCCACCTCATTCGGTGTCAGCGACGAGGTCGGCTCGTCCATGACGACGACACGCGCCTCATGCGCCAGTGCGCGGGCAATCTCGACCATCTGCTGCTGGCTGACCGGCAGCGAACCGGTGCGTGCCGCTGGATCGACATTGAAGCCGATGCGCTGGAACAACGCCGCCGCGTCAGCGCGGATCCTCTTCCAGTCGATCGAGCCGGCCTTGCCGGTCGGGTAGCCTTCCAGGAAGATGTTTTCGGCAACCGTGAATTCCGAGATCAATGCGATCTCCTGGAACACGACCTTGATGCCTTGCTTGAGGCTGTCGCGCGGCGACTTGATCTCGACGTCACTGCCCTGCATCCGGATCGTCCCGGCATCCCTGGAATAGACGCCCGCCATGATCTTGATCAGCGTCGATTTGCCGGCGCCGTTTTCGCCCATCAGCGCGTGCACCTTGCCGGGCACAAGCGTCAGGTCGACATTTTCAAGCGCCATGACGCCGGGAAACCGCTTGCCGATGCCGGCCATTTCGAGCGCCGGCAGGCTCACGACGATAGCAGCCTTGTTGGGGATACCTTGATGCATATCAGCGGGCATTGGCTTGGCTCCGCACGATGTCGAGATAGGTCGCCAGGATGATAACGACGCCCGGTACGATCATCTGCAGATCCTGGTTCCAGCCGAGGATGATGATGCCGTTGTCGATGACTTTCAGCACCAACACGCCGAGCAGCGTGCCGAAAAGCGTGCCGCGACCGCCCGTCAGGCTGGTGCCGCCAAGAATGACGGCGGCGATGACCGTGAGTTCGAAACCACGCCCGGCAGTCGGCTGGCCCGCATTCATCAGCGACGACAGGATCATGCCGGCAATGCCAACGCACAGGCCGGTGAGGACGAAGGCGAACAGTTTCAGCCGCTCGGAGCGGACGCCCGACAGGCGAACCGCCTTTTCGTTGGCGCCGACAGCGTAGATGAAACGTCCGAGCACCGTGAAGCGCAGCGTGATCCAGGCGACAAGGAAGATGACAGCGGCGAAAATCACCGGGATCGGGATCGCCCCGACATAGCCCGCGCCGAGCGCGGTGAATCCGGCCAGCTGGTGGTGGTTCTGCACCGCCTCGCGGGTGAAAAGATAGACGCCGCCTTGCAGCATCATCATCGTGCCGATCGTGGCGATCAGCGAATTCACTTTCAGGCGGGTGACGATCAGGCCGTTGGCTAGGCCAACCGCACCGGCAAAGGCAAGGCCCGCCAGCATACCAAGCGCAAGACTGTGCGTTGCATTCAGAACCGACATGCCGATGCAGCCGACAAAGGCGAGCGAGGCGCCGACCGACAGGTCGACCTCGGCCGTGATGATCAGCATGGTCATCCCGCATGCGACGATCAGCACCAATGCGCACTGGCGCAGAATGGCGATGACGTTGGCCTCGGAATAGAATTGCGGCTCGGCGATCGAGATGACGATGCAAAGGGCCGCGAGAATAAGCGCCAGCACGAGCGAGCCCGAGTTGCCGAACCGTACCGACATCGAACGTCCTGCCGGCTGGTGAGGTATGTCTGTCATGTCAGTCCGCTCCGCGAGACGGCGTGCAGGCAGGCAGCGCTCCGGCGCGATGCGTCCTTGAGGGTATCGCGCGATTGCGCGGGGCGATGCCTGGCCTGCTCTTTCATGGTCCGCGTCGCTCCCTCCCGCAGGATGGCGAAAGGGAGCGTCCTGGGGGATTCTTACTTCTTCAGGTCGGCGGCGGTCTTCATGCACTTGGCCGGAGGCGTCAGCGCATTGACGGCGTCCCACTTGATGGTGCGGGTGGTGCCGTCATAGTCGTAGTACTTCTTCCAGTCGTCGCCGTTCATCGGGGCGGTCGGGCTGACGATGTGCTGCGGCACTTCCTCGTGGTTGAAGAGCTTCACCGCCGCGTCGATGGCCGTGTAACCTTCCTTCTCGGGGAACATCGCAGCCTCGATGCGATAGGACGGCTCCTTCTCGATGGCGTTGATGAAGGCGAGGCCTTCACCACCGGTGCCGACGGTCAGCAGGTTGTTCTGCGACTTTCCGGCCGCCTTCCAGGCCTGCAGACCACCCAGCGACGACGAGTCGTTGATGCCGTAGATGATGTTGATGTCGGCATTCTTGGCGAGCGCCGCCGAGGAGACTTCGAGCGCGCGATCAGGATTGCCGCCGCCATCGAGGTCATGCACCATGACCGCATCGGGGATGACCGTCTTGAGACCATCCATGAAGCCGTGCGAACGCAGCACGGTCGCGGACAGGAGCGGCAAGCCGACATTCATCACCTTGGCGGTGCCGCCAAGCTTTTCCTTGGCGTATTTGCCGGCCTCGATGCCTGAAAAATAACCGGTGTCGTAGTCGCAGATGGCGACCATGGTCGTCATGCCCTTGACTGGATTGCCTTCCAGCACAACCGGAATGTTGGCTGCCTTGGCCTGGCGCAGGAGCGGCACGACGCCTTCTTCGTTGACCGGCGTGATGATCAGGACGTCGACGCCCTTGGCAATGAAGTCCTCCGCCGCGGCCACCTGCTTGGCGATATCGAGATTGGCGTCCTGCACCTCGACCTCGATGCCGAGATCCTTGCCATGGGCCTTCATGCCCTTGATGACATTCTGGTACCACTCGTGGGTGGCGTAGTTGGTGACGTAGCCGATCTTCTTCGGCATGTTCTGTGCCTGGGCGGAGGCTGCGGCGAGGGCGAGTGCTGCGGCCGAGGCAAACAGCATTGTTTTAGACCAGTTCATACTCTTCTCCCAATTTTCATCAGTACGGTTCAGTCTTGCAACGGTAGGCCCGCCGTCTCGGGTTGCAGTCAAAGTCAGGTCGCGGCGTCGCCGGCGCCGAGAGCCGCGGAAACCTTGTTGGCGGCGGCCATGGCGCGCGCAAAGACCGTCTCGCGGTCGAAGCGGGCGGCCTTCTGCGGCAGGAAGGGAACGGTCAGCGCCGCGATCACCGCGCCCGTATGGTCGCGGACCGGCATTGAAATGTTGATGCAGCCATCGACGGCCAGGGAGGGGCGCATCTCGTAGCCACGATCCGATGCCTCGGCCAGCCGTGCCTCGATTTCCGACCGCGATCCCTGCCCTTCGCCGGCAGCGACGATGCGCTCGACGATGGCATCGCGCTCGGCCGGGCTCTGGTGTGCCAGCAGCACGGCGCCCGAACTCGTCTCCATGATGGGGAAATGCGAGCCCAGTGCCACCGAGTAGCGCATCGGCAAGGGTGAATCGATCTGCAGCACGACGAGGACATTCTGGTTCTCCCGCACCACCAGGTGGCAGCTTTGGTCCGCATTGGCCGCAAGCTCGCGCATGACCGGCAATGCGCACTCCACCAGCCGGTTCACGGGAGGGTGCATGTGCGCCAGCTCGAAGAGCTTGAGCGACAGGCGGAAACGGTCACCGCCCGTTCGCAGGATGAAGCCGCGCTTTTCCAGCAAAAGAAGGATGCGGTAGATTTCGTGGATGGAGCGATCGAGGCCGTTGGCGATTTCGGTCTGGGTCAGCGCCTCGCCCTGCGCGGCCATGAACTCCAGGATGTCCAGCGCCTTCTCGGCTGCCGGCGCGCGATATTCGCCGCGGCCGTTTTCAACGTCATCGACTGCCTTGGTGACAGCGGCCATCACGCGACGCTCCGTACCGACTTGGTCGAGGGCCGCGTCTCGCGGTAACGCCGGTTTACCCAGGCGGCCAGTTCGGCGACGGGCAGTTCGCCGGCGATCGCCGCTTCGACGCGCGGCGCTGTCTCGCGGAAGAAGGTTATGAAGCCGGCATGGGTGGGACGCAGGTAGGACGACTGGATCGTCTTCAGCGTATCGGCGAAGAAGTCGCCCGTGGCGGCATTGACCGCCTTGTCCTGCCATGCCGACAACGAGCCAGGCTGCCCGCCGGCGCTGACATACTCGCCACGCTGGTTGTCCGGCGAGCAGAGGAACAAAGCATAGTCGACCGCCTCCTGGACGCTGCCCGACTGGGCGCTGACGCCGATACCCGCGCCGCCGAGCAGCGCACCGGTCGATCCCGGTGTCGGCGCGTCGGCGAAGCGCAGCCTTGGCGTTTCCGTGCGCGAGGCATAGTTCACATAGCCGAATGCAAAGGGAACATAGACCACGTCGTCATGGGCGGTCATGTGGTCATAGCAGCGGATGGGATTCCACTGCCGCGAGCTTGGGTGCGACAGCTCCGAAAGCTCGCGCAGCTGGCCGATGGCTTGCTCGACCCTGTCGCGGCCGATGAAATCATCGGCCTCTTCCCGCGGATCGCCAAGCGTCAGCAGAAGGCACATGGCATCGGTCGGGACCAGAGGCAGGCCAAGCCATCTGCCGTCCTTGCGTGCACGGCGGCCGAGATCGACAACATCGTCATGGGAGCGAGGCACTTCGCCATAGGCCGCCATCAAGTCCGGCCGGAACGACGCCACCTGGCAGGCGGCATCGATCGGGAGCGCCCATTGGCGCCCTTCACTCGCGTAAGACTGCCACGACTTGCCAACCGAATCCCGTTCGAAGACCTGGCGCTGCTCGTCGGTCAGATACCCGTCGAAGGGGACCATGAGCCGGCCAGTGGCAATCTCGCCAATGAACGGATGATCGAAAACAACGAGGTCATACTGACCGAGAACCCTATCGATCGCTCCTTCGCCAAATTCATAGAGGCTGCGGCGATCCCATTCGATCTCGAGACCGGGACGGCTTGCGCACCAGGGTGCGATACTGGCGTCGAGCGGACCCCAGCAACGCCTATGATCCCACGCCAAGCCGCGCAGCTTCGTCATGCTCGTCATATCCTCCCGACGGCCGGACAACATCCCGCCTGCCATCGACATAACACCAATTTTCATTTGTGCAAATCGTTTTCACTTGCACAAACGGCGTGAGTCATCTCTCGACGCTTCGAACCGGCACATCAAGCCAGATCGAAACGCTCCACGGCGCGCATGATTCCGCGCAATTCAGCCAGCCCCTTGAGTCGCCCGATCAGCGAATAGCCCGGATTGATCTTTTTCTTGCCGATGTCGTCGGCGAGCAGATGCCCATGGTCGGGCCGCATCGGGATGCGCCAATCGGCACGACCCGCGCCGCGACGACGCTTCTCCTCCTGCATCAAAGCGAGGATGACTTCAGCCATATCGGTGCCGCCCTCGAGATGCTCGGCTTCATGGAACGAGCCATCGTCCTCGATCGTGATGTTGCGCAGATGGACGAAATGAATGCGGTCTGCGAACTCCTTGACCATGGCGACAATGTCGTTGTCGGCGCGCGTGCCGTAGGAGCCGGTGCAGAACGTCAGGCCATTGGCCGGGCTGTCGACGGCATTGAGGACAAAGCGTGCGTCCTCGGCTGTCGAAACGACGCGCGGCAGGCCATAGAGCGAGAAGGGCGGATCGTCGGGATGGATGCCCATGCGCACCCCCTCCTCCTCGGCCACCGGGATGATCTCGCGCAGGAACCAGGCAAGATTTTCGCGCAACTCCTTCGGCCCGATCGCGTCGTACTCAGCCAGCGCTTCGCGAAAACTGTCACGGTTGTAGCTGCGCTCGGTCGCCGGCAGGCCAGCAATGAGGTTGCGCTCGATCTGGTCAATCTGCTCTGACGTCAGCGTCTTCAGGCGCTTTTCGGCCTCGGCGATACGCGCCGGCGTATAGCTGGCCGAGCCGTTCTTGCGTTGCAGCACGAACAGATCATAGGCGGCGAAGTCGATGGCATCGAAGCGCAACGCGTAGCCGGTCGTCGGCAGGCGATACATGAGGTCGGTGCGGGTCCAGTCCACGACCGGCATGAAATTGTAACAGATGGTCTCGATGCCGGCCCTGGCAAGCGCCCGGATGCTGTCGCGATAATAGCCGGCATAGCGCTCGCGTTCCGGCGCGCCGATCTTGAAGGAATTGTGGACCGGGATGCTCTCGACGACCGACCACTTGAGACCTGCCGCCTCGATGATCCGCTTGCGCTCGAGCACATCGGCTTCCGGCCAGGCCCTGCCGTCATAGATCTGGTGGAGCGCGGAAACCACGCCGGTCGCGCCGGCCTGCTTGACATGCTCGAGCGTCACCGGGTCGTCCGGACCATACCAGCGCCAACACTGTTCCATGAAGCCTCCTAAAGATCAGGCGGTGACCATATTGTTGGACCACAGACCTGTCAACAAGCTAAAATAGCACTCATATGGACCGCCAACTCCTTTTTCGCTGGCCATCAGTTGATTTCTTATCCACTCACCCTTAGGCTTGGTCCAACAAATTGGAGACAGTCCATTGGAGCCAACTGGTCACGAGGCGGCGGAAGAAGCCGCAATCAGCAGTTCGGCCGTCGACCAGACGGTGCGGCAGATCCTCGACCTTATTCGCAATCGCGCCATGTCGGTCGGTGACGTCCTGCCGACTGAACGGGAGCTTTGCGAACTGTTCGGCGCCAGCCGCAACACGATACGCGAAGCGCTGCGTACCATCCGCACCTATGGCCTGATCGATCCCAAGCCGCGTGTCGGCGCGGTACTGGCTGATCGCCAGAACATCGCGATCCAGAACTTTTTCGCCGCCCAGATGGATATTTCAAGGACGTCGTTCAACGACATCCAGGGGTTTCGCCGCATCATCGAAGTGAGCATCGGCGACCACATCATCCTGAACGCCAGCGCCGCCGAACTCGACACACTGGACGAGGTCAATGGCCTGATCGAAACCAGCAAGGATGTCCAAGAAGCAGCGCAGCGCGATTTCGATTTCCACCTCGCGCTGCTGAAGCTCGCCGGCAACCGCATGCTGGTGCAGACCTACCAGTTCCTGTCGCCGGTCATCCAGCACATCATGACCGTCGGCAAATCGATCCGGCCGGTGCTGAGCGAAACACGCCAGGCGCATGGCGAGATCATCGCGGCGCTGCGCGCGCGCGACCGCATCGCCTATTGCTACCTGATGAGCCGGCATCTCGATTTCGGCCTGCGCTTCGTTCCCGACGACCTCGAAAACGCAAGGACCACGCCGGCACGGCCGGACCTGGCATCTTCCAAGGATTTGCATCATGTCTGACTTTGAGAACAAGGTTGCGCTGATCACCGGCACGACCGGCATAGCGCTCGCCACCGCAAGGCGCCTCGCGCAGGGCGGCGCCTCGATCGTCGCCTGCGGCATTGACCAGGCCGCCAATGCCGCGATGCAGGAAGGCCTCGCCAAGGCCGGAGCGAAAGTGCTGGTGCAGACAGTGGATGTCTCGGTTTCCGACCAGGTGCGCGACGCGGTGGCGGCTGGCGTCGCGAGGTTTGGCGGCATCGACATCATCGTCAATTCCGCGGCCGTCCATCCCTACGGGACCGCGACCACAACCGACTGGGAAATCTGGAACCGGACGATGACGGTCAATGTCGGATCGATCTATCTGACCGCCCATTTCGGCATCCCGGAAATGATCAAGCGCGGCGGCGGCGCCATCGTCAATGTCGCCTCGGTGCAGGGCTTTGCCTGCCAGCAGAACGTTGCCGCCTATGCCACGACCAAGGGCGCCATTCACACGCTGACGCGCTCGCTCGCGCTCGACTACGCGGCGGCCGGCATCCGGGTCAATTCGGTCAGCCCGGGCTCGATCCGCACACCAATTCTGGAGAAGGCCGCGCGTGGCGACAATGGCAGCGACGCCGATATCGAAGAGGCCTACCGACGATTCGGCGCGGCCCATCCGCTTGGTCGCATCGGCGAACCGGAGGAAGTGGCGGAGCTCATCGCATTCCTCTGCTCGTCGAAGGCCGGCTTCTGCACCGGTGCCGATTACAGAATAGATGGCGGCCTGACCGCCGGCATTGGTGTGAAGTAGAACCATGAAGATTGGTCTTGGCCTTTACCGTGAGTCGCTGACATCAGACAATTTCCGCTTCGCCCGTCAGGCAGGCGCCACCCATATCGTCGCCCACCTCACCAATTATTTTCGCGGTCGCGACCCGTCGCTCTCCGCCGGCAGCGAAACGGAAGGCTGGGGCGACTGCTCCACCGACGAGCTCTGGAGCTACGAGGATTTCGCCGGACTGGTGAAGACGGTGCGCGACAACGGTCTGGAAATCGCCGCGATCGAGAATTTCTCGCCCCGGTTCTGGTCCGATGTGCTGCTCGGCGGTCCCGACAGGGCAAAGCAGATCGAAGGGTTGAAGCGCCTGGTCCGCGATGCCGGACGCGCGGGTATCCCGTGCATTGGCTACAATTTCTCGATTGCCGGCGTCTGGGGCTGGTCGCGTGGTCCGTTCGCGCGCGGGGAGGCCATGTCGGTGGGGCTCGACCTCTCCGCCATAGATCCCGATCTGCCCCTGCCCGACGGTGTCGTTTGGAACATGCGTTACCGTGCCGGCCGGCCGAACGCCGAACCGGTGCAAATCAGCAGCGAGGAGCTTTGGCAGCGGCTCGGCGTCTTCCTGCAGGAGATCGTTCCGGTAGCCGAAGAGGCCGGGGTCGTGATGGCGGCGCATCCCGACGATCCGCCGGCCGAGGCGCTGCGCGGTGCTGCCCGGCTCATCAACCGGCCGGAGAAATACGACCGGCTGATGGACATCGTCGACTCGCCGTCCAATGGGCTGGAGCTTTGCCTCGGTTCGCTGCAGGAAATGCCGGGCAAGGACGACATTTACGAACATGTCAGGCGTTTCGCCCGACGCCAACGCATCGGCTACATCCACTTCCGCAACGTGCGCGGCAAGGTTCCGAACTATCATGAGACCTTCGTCGATGACGGCGACATCGATATGGCCGAGATCGTCCGCATCCTGCGTGACGAGAACTATGCTGGCGTGATGATCCCCGATCACACGCCGGAAATGTCCTGCGATGCGCCCTGGCACGCCGGAAAGGCATTTGCGCTGGGCTATATGCGCGCGCTGGTCCAGAACGCCGCCGCGCTCGGCCCTTCCCGTACCGCCCAATCCACCAACATCCGGATGCAAGCCTCATGACCAGTTCGACGCGCTTCTACGCCGACGACACCGAAATGTATCGTCTGTTCGAGAGCGAGCTCTTCGTCGCGGTCGTTGGAGACGTGATGGACACGCTGGGGCTGCAGCACCAATTCCTGCCGCCCGTGTTCAAACCAGTCGACGAAAATACGCGACTGCTCGGCCGGGCCATGCCTGTACTTGAAACCGATATCTTTTCGTCCGAGCAGCCGACGCACAATCCGCTGATGACCAAGCCGTTCGGGCTGATGTTCGAAGCGCTGGATGATCTCAAGCCAGGCGAGATCTACGTCGCCAGCGGCGCCTCGACCCGCTACGCACTATGGGGTGAGTTGATGTCGACCCGCGCGAAGATTCTCGGCGCGCATGGCGCGCTGCTCAACGGCTTCGCCCGCGACACGGACGGTATCAAGGCATTGGGATTCCCCTGCTTCTGCACCGGTTACTACGCGCAAGACCAGGGTGTGCGCGGCAAGGTCATGGACTATCGCTGCTCACTCGAGATCGGTGGTGTGCGGATCGAGCCGGGTACGCTCCTGTTCGGCGACAAGGAAGGCGTCCTTGTCATCCCGCCGCAAGCCGAGGAAGAGGTGGTTCGGCTGGCGTTGGAGAAGGTACGCGGCGAAAAGCTCGTCGCCAAGGCGATCCGCGAAGGCATGAGCGCGGTGGAGGCATACAAAACCTTCGGCATCATGTGACAGCGACTATTCGGAGGCGCGGCTTTGCGCTGCCACTCGGCGCGCTTTGCGCAGACGTGCGTACTCGCCGACCCAGGGGCCAAGTAGTCGGCTTTAAAGCGTGTCGCGGTTTAAGGGATTCAGGATTCCCCTTGATTTGAGTTCGTGATTCATTGTGGTTGAAAGGAAACCGCGATGGGCAAGCCGCTCCCCCTTGAATTGCGTCGTCGTGTTGCTGCGTATGTCGATGAGAAGTTGGAGCCTCCGGCAAACCCGGTGCGGGTCAGTAGGTCAACTCCACCTCTTCCATGACGAAGCCGTCAAACATCTCCCTTATCCGCAAATCATCCGTGGCTGGTTAAGTTGGCGATACCTTACGGGAACGCCTTCGATGGAGTGCGTTCGTGACCGTCCCTGAGCGGGCGATCTGTAGAGCACACCAGAGCCGTATTCGCGTTCAGGGAATGAGCAGCAACTTGCCGGTTGTCACTCGGCGCGACACGTCATCATGTCTACCAAAGACTTCCTTTAGAGCGACGGCTCGCGGATTGAGCGTGTGAGCCACCGCTTCTCCTGAACTTTCGAGATCGGATGGCGAGCACAATTATGCCTTCGAACGTGACGATGGCGAAGGCGGCCCAGAAGCCTACTTGCGCCAGATCATGTCCGCTGCTGCGCAAGGCATAGCCAAGACACAGAAACGGCGTGTTCCACAGCAGGCAACCAAGCGAGGTCGCTACCAGGAAAGTTCTGGTTTCAAGCTTCAAGGCGCCTGCCGGTAAGGCAAGATAGATTCGAACCGCCGGAATGACCTGCCCCGCCAGCGTCACGCAGAAATGATTGCGACGGTAAGCGTCGGCCAGCCTGTCATAGAATGCCAGCTTCAGGAATATGCATTTGCCATAACGCGCCACGGCCGCGCGCGCCCGTTGCGGCCCGAGCGAAAAGCCGATCGCATACCAGCACAGCCCTCCAATCACCGACCCAGATGTCGTGACTACAATGGTTAGCACGAGTGCCCCGCCATCTGGCACGGTCAATCCCAGCAGCATCAGCAAGATATAGGACGGAAAGAGAGGGACGAACTTTTCGGCAACCGCCAGACATCCGATACCGGCGAGCCCGAAGCTCATCAGCACGGTGACAGCGTGCGGCACGTGCATGGTGAGCTCAGGCGCAGTCATCGGATCTGCAAATCCGATAGACGGACGCCGGCGGTATGTTCCAGACAGTTCGGCCGACATGCGCTGAACTGAGGCTCAGGTGATCGAGAACGGAATCGGGGACCGGACAGCGTGGGCCATAGGTGATCTGATAGAACGCGCCGTTGGGTCTCAGATATTTGAAGGCTCCGCTCAAGATGGCGGTAACCTGCCTGGGCTGCATGGCACGAAAACCCAACCCGCTGACAACAGCGCCAACCGACGCGCGGTCAAACAGCTTGAGGTCGGCAAGCCGTGTGGCATCCATCTTGAGAACGCGGGCCTGAGGGAAGCGCGACTTCAAGAGTTGGACAAAATCAGCGCTGAACTCGACCAGCGTAAGATCCCTCTCGCGCACACCGCGCTTGAGCAGTGAGTAGGTGAAAGCGCCGGTGCCAGGTCCTAGCTCCATGACGGGTCCGGTCGCAGAACCGATGTCCTGGGTCATCAGTGCCGCGACCCGGGCGCCCGATGGGGCCACAGCCGCGATGCTGCGTGGATTGCGAAGCCAGGCAAGGAAGAATGGCGGGATATCAGCGATCGACATGCTTGCCCTCCAGGATCGAACCATAAACAGAAGGGTTGACGCGTCGTTCAGCTGCGGGGCTGGCTAAATTGCAGGGCATTGATCTCGTCCTATTCAGTGAGGAGCCGAGAACTCACACGCCCGGATTGAGAAAACCTGTCACACAAATATTCTTCGAGGGATCGTTTGCGCGGCATCGGGAAAGGCCAAAAAAGTCACTCGCAGGTGTTTGCCTGCAAGGTTCTCGCAATGCAGTTGCGCTGGTGCCTGGCTAAACTGTTCGCGTGAACGACGGAGTTGGGACGGAGCTGATTGAATGCGCGTGCTGTTGGTGGAAGACGAGCAGGCCATGGTCGCGGTTCTGCGCAGCGGGCTGGTCCGCCACGACATGGTTGTCGACGATGTGGCAAGTCTGGCTGAGGCAGACGCCGCGCTCGAAAACGACATTTACGACGTGGTGCTGCTGGACCGCAGATTGCCGGATGGCGACGGGCTTTCGCTGATCAAATCGCTGCGGGCGAACGGCAATGTGGTGCCGGTTCTGGTGCTGACGGCAAAGGGTGACCTGATCGACCGGGTTGCTGGCCTGGACAGTGGTGCTGACGACTATCTTGGGAAGCCGTTTGCCTTTGAGGAGCTGTTGGCTCGGCTTAGGGCCATCATGCGCCGTCCAGCCAATATGCCAGCCGACATCGTGAGCATAGGTCGCGTGTCGTTCGACTTCACCCATCGCGAGGCGCATGTCGACGGGGTTCTCCTACGGATGCCACGGCGGGAATTGCTCGTCGTTGAAGCCCTGATGCGACGAATGGGACGCATGGTGCTGCGCGAGACGCTCATGGAGGCCGTTTTCGGCATGAATGACGAAATCGAGTCGAATGCTCTCGATACGCATATTTCGCGGGCTCGCCGCAAGCTCTCGGATGCCAATGCGGGCGTGATGATCAGTGGCATACGTGGCGTCGGCTATCTGCTGCGCGAGACGACATGATACGGCCGAATCCGCGTTCCCTGAAATGGCTGCTGGTCAGCAGAATTGTGGCGTTGCAAGCTGCAATGATCGCAGCATTTGTGGTGCTGATCGTCGGGGCACTCTGGATCACCGGCTATCTCGTCGACGATTACGAGGGAGGCAGTCTCGACGTGATCGCGGATGCGGTTGTTCGAGACTCAAGTGGCGGGTTGGCTCTTGAGCCGACCTCCGCACTTGTTCGTCTCCGGTCGGAAGCGCCAGGGCTATGGTTCGTGATCCGCGATGCTGAGGCACACCGCTTGTCGGAGGGCAACATTCCGGCGACCTATGCGCCCGTCGTCGGCATACTCGACAAGCTGAATGACGCCCGGCTGGGGCAACTCGGAGTGGATGGAAAACCTGATGCAGTTGTTAAGTGGGTCACTACCGCCGCTGGCAGAGTTCAGATCCTGACGGGCACGCAAGGGCGGATGTCCATCCGTCGCCTTGCCTGGGGCGTATCTGGTGGATTTGTCTCTGTCATCTTGCCTGTGATCGCCCTCATGGCACTGGCAACCCTGGTCGCAACACCTGTTGTCGTACGCCGGGCGCTGGAGGGGTTGGGGCGGGCAGTGGCACAAGCGACCCGCATCGAATTTGACAAGCGCGGCGTGCAGCTATCGGTGAACGATGTGCCTGTCGAAATCGGCCCTCTCGTCAGCGCGGTGAACGATGCGCTCCAGCGCCTCGATGCGGGATATGCACGCCATCAGCGTTTTCTCGCGCAGGCCGCGCACGAACTGCGCACGCCCATTGCCATATTGAATGCTCGACTTGCGGCGTTGCCTTCGGGATCCGACAAGACGAGCCTGCTAGAGGATGCGGCACGTCTAACAACCCTCGCCGGCCAGCTTCTCGATCTCCAGCGACTTGACAAGAAGTCGAACCACTTCCTGCCGGTCAATCTTGTCGGAATGGCCAAACAGGTGGTCTTTGACCTCGGCCCGTTGGCGCTTGCGGCAGGCTACGACATGTCATTTGAAGCTGAACGGGGCGAAATCCTCATCATGGGCGACCAGACCTCGCTCGAAAGGGCGCTGACCAATCTGGTGCAAAACGCCATCGACCATGGTGGCCGCCACGGAACTATCACGGTTCGTGTCCGAGCAGCCGGCTTCATCGAAGTTTGCGATGAAGGCAAAGGTATTCCAGCCAGTGAGCGGAGGCAGATCTTCGACCCGTTCAACCGCTTGACACCTGACGGTCGCGGCGCCGGACTAGGGCTAAATCTGGTCCAGGAGATCATGCACCTGCACGGTGGTCAGGTTGCCGTCGTCGAAGCTGACAAAGGCGCGTGTCTGCGAATGTCTTTTGCGATGCCGAGCTGACGGTCGCCACGCCGCGACCTGACGGCCTACGCGACGACACGAGCATTTGTCCGAGGTAGCGGTTGCCGGCCCTCGATATACCGCCAAGCCGCTCTTTCCGCCCAACGAGTTTTGCTTCGGCACGATCCGATCCAGACCGCTAGGCTAGGTCGCGCCCAGCTTAGAATGCCTGATCAAGAACTTTCAAGCGTATCGCAACCCGAAATGACCGAAGCCGTGCCTCCGCCAGGACGCACGGCGCTACGACCGGACCCAAATCAGGCCGCCTTCCCGCGTTCGGTGATCAGCGCGCCAGCGGCAAGATCTGCCTCGGTGACCGAGGTAAGCCGCTTCAGGCGACGGCCAAGCCAGACGTTCAGATCGTCCATGGTGGTGAACATGACCGGCACGACCATCAGGCTGAGCAGGGTCGAGGTGATCAGCCCGCCGATCACCGCAACGGCCATCGGCGCGCGGAAGCTGGCATCGGCGCCGATGCCGATCGCCGCAGGCATCATGCCGGCCACCATGGCGATCGTGGTCATGATGATCGGGCGCGCGCGCGCCGTGCCTGCCTTCATCAGTGCAGCGCGCCGGTCCATGCCCTCGGCCTGGCTTTCGATGGCATGGTCAACAAGCAGGATCGAGTTCTTGCAGACGATGCCCATCAACATCAGGATGCCGATTGTCGACGACAGGTCGAGGGCTGCGCCATAGAGCAGCAGCGCCAGGGCGGCGCCGCCGAGCGACAACGGCAAGGCGATCAGGATGGTGAGCGGCTGCAGGAAGGTCCTGAACAGAAGCACCAGCACTGCCACGACCATCAGAATTCCGGCCACCAGCGCCAGTGCGAAGCCACGGAACATCTGCGTCATCTCTTCTGTAGCGCCATATTCGACATGGCTGACGCTGGCAGGAAGGTTGTTCAGCGCCGGCAGTGCGGCGACCGCTCTCATCGCATCGCCAAACACGATCCCGTTCAGATTGGCCTCGACCGCGACCAGGCGCTTGCGGTCGAGGCGTTGGACCTTGCCTTCCTCGGCGCCGAACGAAATGTCGGCGACCGAAGTCAGAGGTACGACCTTGCCATCGGCGGTGCCAACACGCAGTTTGCGCAAGGTATCGAGGTCGCCACGCGCCGATTTGTCGAGCAGCACGCGGATCGGCACCAGCCGGTCACCAAGGTTGAACTGGGCCGAATTGGAGTCGGTTTCGCCGAGCGTGGCGATGCGCGCCACGGTGCCCAGCGACATCACCGACACGCCAAGGCGGGCTGCCTCGTCCAGGCGCGGCTTGAGCAGCAGCTCGGGTGCCAGCGGTGCCTGGTTGGACAACACATTGACGAGTTCCGGCATTGCCCGCATCTCGGTCTCGAGCTGGTGCGCGGCCCTGTTCAGTTCTTCAGGATTGTTGCCGGCCAGATAGATCGAGACTTCCTTGCCGCCGGAATCCGAAACGAAGGCGAACTGGATATCGGGTGTCTCGGTCAGGATCGGAAGCGCGGCAAGCTCGAACGACTTGCGGTCGAGCTGCCTCTCGCTGCGCGGCTTGAGCCTGATAAGCAAGGTCACCTTGTTGACGTCGTCGGTTGTCACCAGAACGTTTGCGACGTCCGACCGTGCCCTTAGGTCACGCACGATGGTGTCGGAAACCCGCGCAGTTTCCTCTAGCCGCGTGCCCGGCGGCAACGTCACCTGGACCTGCGAGACGTTGCTGTCGCCGGTCGGCACGAAGCCAGTCGGCAACTGGGTCAGAAGGAAGACCGAGCCCGCAAAGAACACGGCGACCAGGCCAAATGTCGTCTTGCGATGGTCGAGCGTCCAGCCCAGCAACGAGAGATACCACAGCGACAGCCGCGATGGCTCAGCCCCATGGTTTCCTGCAGCCTTCGGCTGCAACAGATAGGCCGTCATCAGCGGCGTGAGCAATCTTGCCACCACCAGCGAAATCAGCGCGGCGACAGCGACCGTCACGCCAAACTGTCTGAAATATTGGCCGACGGCACCACCGATGAAGCTGACCGGCGCAAACACCGCGACAATGGTCAAGGTTGTGGCAACGACTGCCAGGCCAATCGCATCCGCCGCCTCGATCGAGGCCAGATACGGCCTTTTGCCCATGTCGATATGGCGTTCGATGTTTTCCATCTCGACGATGGCATCGTCGACCAGAATGCCAACCACCAGCGTCAGCGCCAAAAGGCTGACGCCGTTCAGCGTGAAGCCGAGGAGATCCATGACCGCGAAGGTCGGCAGGATCGACAACGGAATCGCCACTGCGGCAATCAGCGTGGCACGCCAACTGCGCAAAAACAGAAACACCACAACCACGGTCAGGACCGCGCCCTCGACTAGGGCGGCGACGGCGGCGTTGTAGCTCGCCATTGTGTATTCGACATTGGAGATGACCTCGTTGAACGCAACGCCGGGGGTACGTGCCGCAATTTCGGCCAGCCGCCTGGTAACGCCGGCAGCGACGGCCGTGTCGCTGTGGCCCTTGGCGCGGGAGACGGAGAATCCGACGGCGGCTTCGCCATTGAGGCGCGCAAAACCGCGCGGCTCGGCCGGCCCATCCTTGATCGTGGCGATGTTGCGCAGTTGCACCCAGCGGTTTCCCGGCAAGGAAACCGAAAGGCCAGACAGCTCATCGAGCGATCCTACGCTGCCCAAAGTGCGGATCGACTGCTCCCTTTGACCGATCTCGCCGCGGCCGCTTGGAACATTGACGTTGATCTGGCGCAGCGCAGAATTGACCTGGTCCGCCGTCACACCCAGCGCCAGCAACCGGTCGGGGTCGAGCGAAATGGTTATCTCTCGATTGACGCCGCCGAGACGCTCGACCTTCTGGACGCCGGGAAGGGCGAGAAGCTCGCGGTTGATCGTGTCGTCCACGAACCAAGACGCGTCCAGCACCGACATGTCGGGTGCTTGCACCGTGTAATAGAGGATCGCCCCACCCTCGACATCGACACGCGAGACGATCGGCTCCTGGATCGATTGCGGCAGATCGGACCTGACCTGGCCAACGGCCTCGCGCACGTCACTGGTCGCCCGGTCTGGATCTATGCCGATCTTGAACTCGATGGTGGTCGTCGACACGCCATCCTTGATTGTCGAGCTGATGTGATTGACCCCGGGGAGGCCGGAGACGGCCCCTTCGATGCGGCGCGTGACCTGGTTTTCCATCTCGGCCGGTGCCGCGCTTGCTTGCGACACGGTGACGGCGACGATCGGAAACGACAGGCTCGGATTGGCATTGACCGGCAGGCGCAGAAACGCCGCCAATCCGGCCAGCGTGGCGACGACGAACAGCACGATGGTGGGCATCGGTTTGCGGATCGCCCATGCGGACATGTTGCTGATCACGGGCGGGTACTTCCGGTGATCGCACCGATGTCGACGGTCGCCACCGCATCGCCTTCGCGCAGCCACGCGCCAGCCTTGGCGACGACGACATCACCTGCCTTGAGGCCGGCAACGATTTCGAGCCTGCCATTGTCCCGCAGGCCGGTTTCGACCGCTCGCAGCATCGCCCGGCCGCGCTCGACGACAAAGACCGAGGTCGTGTCGCTTTCGCTGTCATAAAGAAGTGCTGAATCGTCGATGACGATGGCCTCACGCTTCGCCACCACAATTTCGGCACGGCCAAAGGCGCCTGGGAACAGTCCGGCATCGTATTCAAGCGCGATCCTGGCCCCGCCAAGACGGGTGTCGCGATCGATCTTTGGCGTGATCATCCGCACCTTGCCGCTGATCGCGTCGTCGCTGCCGGGAAGTCTCACTTCGGCCGGCTGGCCAACGGCCAATTGTGGCAGCTCGCTTTCGGGAATGTCGACGGCCAGTTCGACCTCGCCATCGCGGATCAAGCGGACCAGCGGCTCCGATCCGGTCAGTGCGCCGGCATTGGCATGGCGTTCGGAGACGACGCCGCCCACTGGCGCCACGACGACGGCGCGTTCGCGCAGCCGGCGGGATTCCGAGAGCTGGGCTTCGGCCTGGCTGAGTTCGGCCTGTGCCACGGCGACGCCCTGGCTGGCGACCGCTGCAGCCGACGCGCGTTCGTCATAGACCTGCCCGGAAACCGTCCCCGATGCCTTGAGTCGGCTGGCGCGCTCCAGTGCTGCTCGCGCCTGCGCGGCCGTTGCCTGCTGCTGGGCGACAGCAGCACTTGCGCGTGCGACGCGGCCTTCGGCCTCGCGCAGCTGATTATCGAGCATGGCCGTGTCGAGCCGCACCAGGACCTGCCCGGCTTTGACATGATCACCGACCTCGACGTCGACGTCTGATATGCGCTGGTCCTGCTGCGGAGCACCGACTGCGACCTCCTCGCGGGCAGCAAGAACGCCACTCAACGACAGTGTCCATTCGCTCATGCTGCTTGCAACGACGAAGGTCGATACCATGCGCTTGGCCGCCTCCGTCTGTACGGTGGCAGCGGCGGTGCCGCCGGCGCTGTGAGTGGTGCTGGCGCTGACCAGAAAAGTGATGGCAAGGGCGGCTGCGCTGCCGCATTGGTAGCAAAAGGGGCGTGTCATGCTTGCATTGCTTTCCACGGTCAGAAGGTCTTCCGAAGCGATGGCGACCGCCGGCCCTCTCACCCTTGGCCGGTCCGCAATCCGATGATTGGGTCGCCTGCGGTCTCGTGAGAGGCCAAATGACAGGAGACCATTGCAGCAGCCTGTCGCAACGCGCTGCTCACGCGTTTTAGGTCCGCGGCTTCGTATTACGCCGGTGGCCGGTTATGCTGGGGGCCGGCCCAAGGCCCGCCACAAAAGATGCGAGAGAGCTGCAGCAATCAATCGCCGCCCAACGATCAAGCGCGTGCAAATCGTCGGCGATGACCCGCTCGTAACCAACGCGGCCCGGGTTGAGGAGGCGGCGCGCTACAGGCTCGCAACCTGCGTGCTGATCAAACCCAGTCAGGCCAGCACGGGCTTCGAAACGCAGGCGGCGCTGAAAGCAGCGCATCAAAAACCGCCCCGGCAAGACCGGGACGGTTAGGGTATTGTGACGAAACTGGTTGCGGGGACTGGCTTCGACCTTTGTCCTAACGTCGCCGATCCGATGACTTTGCCGAGGACGACAACCGTCGTCTTAGGTTTGACCCTGAAACTCGGCCCAGAGCAGAAGCCCGAGTTGTTAGCGCCAGTTCGAGGAGTTCCAGGGCGGCGCGTCGCCCGCATAGCGGTTGAACCCCAGATTCTCCAGCGACGCGCGGCGATGGATTTCGGCGAAGTAAGGCTCGAATACGCTGTTGAGCCGTTCAAGCGCGGCATGTTCGGTCAGAAAAGCTGGGATCGTCTCACGGATTTCGGCGAAGATCGCAGCCTCATCGATGGTCGTCAGGCGACCTTCGCGCATGACGATTTCGCCGGCGACCATGACCATCTCGATCGACGATCCGTTCTCCGAAAACACCAGATGCTTGTCGATGTCGTTGAGCGGCATAAACGCGTAGGTGTCGAGATCGAGCATGATCAGGTCGGCCGCCTTGCCCACGACAAGCGAACCCGTAACATCCTCCAGCATGGCACTGCGGGCGCCATTGACCGTCGCCATGCGAAGAATGTCGGCAGCTGGAATCCATGTTCCGTAGTCGGGGCCTGAGGCACTGTGGATCAGACCGGCAACCCGCATCACGTCGAAGATCCTGGCGGTATCATTGGACGACACACCGTCGGTGCCGAGCGCGACGGTGACGCCGGCATCCATCAGGCGTCGGATCGGCGCGATGCCAGCGCCGAGCTTCTGATTGGAAACGGCATTGTGGGCGATCGAGCATCCTGCCTCGCCCATCAGCTCCATGTCTTCGTCGGTGACCCAAACCGAATGGGCGATAGTGGTGTTGCGGTCGAGCACGCCGAGTTCGTGCATGTAGGCGATAAGAGTCTTGCCGAACACCACGTGCCCGGTGATCGCCTGGGTCTTGGTTTCAAGCACGTGGGTGTGCAGCGGCACCCGCATTTTCAGCGCGAGATCGTGGCAGGCGACCAGCAGGTCGGGTGTGCAGCGTTGCGGCGCAGACGGAGCGATCATGAAGTTGAGACGGCCGGCCATGCCATGCAGCGAAGAAAAGGCCGAGCGGCAATAGTCGACATAGGTTCCGGCGCTGATAGGCGGCCCAAAATCGAGCTTGTCCTGTAACGCCTGTGGCAGGACTTCACGCGCATAGGGCAGCGCATCAAGCGTGTGCACATTCATCACCGCGCTCGACACATTGGCGCGAATGCCGGCATCCTTGTAGGCCGTGAATACAGTACCGAGACGCTCGAGATCATGCGCCGGCGGATCGAAGAAATCATCGCACAGGGTCGTCACGCCGTTGCGCAGCGACTCCATGGCCAGCAGCAGTGTGCGCAGGTAGAGCAAGCGCGGCGCAATCGCCGGGCCCATCAGCATCGGGTAGGCATAGAGCAGCCAGACTTCGAGCGGCATATTCTGGTAGCGGCCACGCATGAAGGTCTCGCTGGAATGGGTGTGGCCGTTGATGAGCCCCGGCATGATCAACTTGCCTCGCCCTTCGATGATCCGAGCGTCGGGCGCGGCAGCCAGGTTCTTGCCTATGGCGGCAATGGTGGCGCCGTCGATGAGGATATCGCCGGCAAATGGAGCGGCCCCGTCGGGTCCGTCCATGGTCAGAAGCGTGGCGTTGCGGATCAGCGTTTGCATATGCGTGTCCTAGTAATCGCGCAGTTCAGCGAAGCCAGTAGCGGCCTTGCGCCCGCCGCGCAGCTTGCCGCTGAGCCAGACGCCGAACACCGTTGCTATGTAGGGCAAGGCCAAAAGCAGGTCATGCGGAACGGCATCGCCGAACAGCAATTGGGCGCGAATGCCGAGGGCGCCGACCACGGAGAAGAACAGCGCCGCAAATGCGGAACCGATCGGATGCGCCGCACCAAAGATAACCGCGGCGAATGCCATGAAGCCGCGTCCCGCCGTCATGTTCTGCGCATAGATCTGCAAACTGCCGGCCGCCAGTTCGGCGCCACCGACGGCGCAAAGCACCCCACCGATGATCAACGCCGCAAGCCGCATGCGCGAGGGATTGGCGCCGACGCTGCGGGCTGCAAAGGGGTGCTCGCCCGAAGCCGCCAGCCGCAAACCGAAGCGCGTGCGGCGCAACAGAACCCACATGGCGAAAACCACGAATGGCATCGCCAGCACGAAGATCGACAGAGCCCCGAAAGGCCCGAAGGCTGGGCCGAGCCGGGGCACGCCGAAGGGGGCGGTGACAGCGGCCTGGCTGCCGAAGATGGACTGGACGGCAAGCGACGTGCCGCCGAGGCCGAGGCCGGTCAATCCAAGGCCGGCGATGATCGGATTGGCCTTGAGCTTTTCGATCACGAACCACAGCAGCACCGACGCCAGCACGCACAGGACGATGGCAATCAGCATCGCCAACGCGAAAGAGCCGGTCAGCACGATGCCGACAATCGTGGCACATGCGCCGATGATCATCAGCCCCTCAAGACCGAGATTCCATATGCCGGCGCGCTGGGCCACGACGCCCGCTATGGTGACATAGATGAGCGGCGTGCCCGAACGCAGGATGGCGACGATGACGTCGTTCATGCCGATCTCCTCCCGAACGCCAGAAGGCGGTCTACAAACCCGGATTTGGCGGTGATGAAAAGCGCAATCGCGGCGTTGACGATTTCGATGGCCGACGAAGGCAAACCCGCCATGATCGGCAGATAGAGCGCGGCCGAGGCCAACCCGCCAAAGAACAGCGAGACGAAGGCCGTGCCCACCACCGACAGATTGGCCACCAGCGCGATCAGGATCGCGGTGAAGCCATGTGTCGGCAGGAACCCGCCGGCCAGGCGGCCGTTTGGCCCCATGAACTCGATGGTGCCGGCAAGGCCCGCCAGCGCGCCCGAGATCAGAAAGCTCGAAAGACCCAAACGCCAGACCGTTGCGCCCTGCCACTGCACCATGGTCGGGTTGCGCCCGGCAAGGCTGGCCAGAACGCCAAAGGCGGTGCGGTTTACCAACAGCCACATCGCCACCGCGACCAGTGCGGCGATCCCGATAATGGTCGGCGACAGCCCCAGCGAATCCGAAATGCGATAGGCGGCGGCGAGCGGCCGGCTGGAGGCCCGCTGACCCGAACCCGACGGATCCTTGAGCGGGCCAGCGGTAACATAGACCAGCAATAGCCCGGCGAGGAAATTGCCCATCAAGGTGGTGATCACTTCGTCAGTGCCGGACTGCAGGCGCAGCAGTCCCGGCCACAGGGCCCAGAGCGCCCCACCCGCCATGCCGGCTGCAAAGCAGGCCGGAATGACGACGAAGGCGGGCGCGCCATTGAGCCACTCGGCCATGAAGGCGGCAGCGATGGCGCCGAGATAGAACTGGCCCTGCGCGCCGATGTTGAAATAGCCGGCGCGGAAGGAAATGCCGACACCAGCGGCGGTGATGAACAGCGGCAGCGCCCAACGCAGGCTCTGCTGCCATGCGCCCGGGCGAAAGAATGCGCCTTCGGCAATGCTGTGGAACATGCCGAGCGCCGAATAGCCGGCGAACTGGAAAATGACACCGCACAGCGCCAGGGCAACGACGATGAAGACCAGTCCACGCAGGACCGAAACGAATTTGCCCGTCATTGGGAAACTCCCGTCATGGCCGCGCCGACGGCGCCTATCTGATAGGGCGCCGAAAATATGCCGGCGACCTCTCCCGACAGCATGACGACGATCCGATCACTGATGTCGAAGAGCTCGTCGAGGTCCGAGGAGATCAAGAGCACGCCGCAGCCGCGGTCGCGTGCCTCTCGCAGCGATTGCCAGACAAAGGCCGTCGCGCCGATGTCGAGGCCTCTCGTCGGCTGCGCGGCGATGATCAGCTTGGCGTCGGCATCGACCTCGCGCGCCAAAATCACCTTCTGGGCGTTGCCGCCCGACAGCGAACCTGCTTGCTGGCCGGTGGTCGCATAGTGCACGCCCCATGCTTGAAGCGCCTCGTCACAGCGCTTTTTCAGCCGCGCCGGATTGATGGCGCTCAGCAATCGCGATTGCAGCAATTCGCGCGCCGACCAGTTCTCCCACAGGCTGCTCGACAGGCTCAAGCCCTCGGTGTTGCGCTCGAATGGAATGATACGCAGGCCGGCGGCCCGGCGGCGGGCCAGCGGTGCTGCCGTGACATCGACGCCGCCCACGGCGAGCGTGCCGTGCGTCGCGTCGACAAGATCAGCTATGGCGCGCACCAGCGTTCGCTGGCCGTTGCCCTCGACCCCTGCAATGCCGACGATCTCGCCGGCCTTGATTGCGAGCGAAAGATCGCGCAAGGCAGGCCCTTCGGCATCGCCCAGCGTGGAGATGCCGCGCATGTCGAGGACCAGCCCGGCATCGGCCGGAGTGCGGTGGTTCGCAGTATGCGCGGCCGGGGCGCCCTGCCCTATCGCTGCGTCGGCATCACCCGGCGCCAGGGTCTTGGCGATGGCCGGGCCGACGATCATTTCGGCGAGACGCTTGGCGCCGATCTCGGCGCAGGCCACCGGCCCGTCGACAAGCCTGCCGCCCCGCAGCACGCTGACCGTGTCGGCAATCGCCAGCACCTCGCGGATCTTGTGCAGGATGAGGATCACGGTGACCCCGCGATCCCTGAGCTTGCGTACCCGCTCGAACAGCATCTCGATCCCGGAAGGCGAAAGCACCGCCGTTGGCTCGTCGAGGATCAGAACCCTGGCGTCGGCGACCAACGCGCGGGCGATCTCGATGCCTTGCTGCGTCTCGACCGGCAGGTCGCGTACCCGGCGCTTCGGATCGACATTGACGTCGAGGCTTTTGAGATGCGGCGCCCAGCGCTTCTGTAGTGCCGAGCGGGTGAAGATAGCGGCGCCTCCGTCCGACCCGAACTCCATGGCTTCGGCCACCGTGAAGGACGGTGGCAACGCAAAGCTCTGGTGCACGAGTTCGACGCCGGCGGCGCGCGCGTCCTTGACCTTGCCAGTCTTGACTTGCTGGCCGTTGATCCTGAGTTCGCCCGCGGCCGGCCGGACAAGTCCGGCCGCGACACGGGCAAAGGTGGTTTTTCCAGCGCCATTCTGGCCAACCACGGCGTGGATCTTGCCCTGTTCGAAAGCGATGCCCACACCCGAAAGCGCCATGACGCTGCCATAGGCCACGGTAACGTCACGGCATTCGAGTGCGGGATTGTCCATCTGGGTCACCGGTCCAGGTTCGCCCTGTCAGCCAACAGGCTCACAGGGTGGTGTTGAAGGGCACGACGATGGAACCATCGAGGATGCCGGCCTTGGTCTTCTCGATCTCAGCCCAGATTTCCTTGGACTTGGCAACCCGATCCGCCGGGCCCTGCTCGGCATAGAGCGGCGATAGCTCGAATTCGACCACACCGGTGCCCAGCCCGGTTGCGACATGCTTGCCGCCGGCCCATTCCGCGCCAAGCGCCTTGCCGACCTCGATGTAGAGCGACTGGCCGAAGTCGAGGCTGACGATGCCAACGATCGACTTCGGACCGAGGGGATACTGCGCCCGCGCAAGGGTGGAGAGCATGCGTCCCGCGCCCTCGTTGGCGGCGGCAATGATACCACCGTCGGTGGCCGCCGAGTCGGTCTGGATGTAGTCGATGCCGTCGTTGAACATCTGGGTGGCGATTTCCTGACCCTTGGCGGGATCCTGGAACGAGCCGGCAAAGGCGGCGGTGACGGTCAGCTCCGGATTGACCGAATGAGCGCCGGCCTTCAACGCATTGAAATCGGCGTTGAGCGGGGGAATGGAGATACCGCCGATATAGCCGATCTTGCCGCTCTTGGTCATGCGCGCGGCGAACACACCCGACAGATAGCACCCGAGATAATAATCATAGGATACGGTCACCACGTTGGGCAGCGGCGGCTCGATGGCGTCGCCGAAAAGCTGAATCCATTTGGTTTTGGGATAGGAGGGCGCCAGCGCCTTGAACGGCTCGCCGACCTCGTTGAAGGTCGAGACGATGACCGATGCGCCGGCATCGGCCAGCGTGCGGAAGATGGTTTCGTAGGTCGCAGGGTCCTGGGCGTAGACGACACGCGCCTGAAGTCCCTTTTCCTGCGCCAACTGGTTGATCTTGGCGATCATGGAATCAACCGCGCTCTGGTCGCCCGCTGCCTGGGTGTGCACCAGCGCGATGAATCCGTCAGCCGCATACGCCACCCTTGACAGCGCACCGCTTACGGCGGCAAGCGCTGCCGCGCTGGCGCCGGCCTTGATGAAGCTGCGGCGGTTCAATCCCGCGGCGAGGATCGCACGGTCGTCAAAATTGCTCGTCATGACAGTCATCCCTTTTTTGGCGTCCGCGTTTCCGGCTCGCCGTTCCCTTGAAAGTTCTGGTGCCACCTTCTAGAGGCGGCATCCGATGCCTCATCCGTCCCCGGTCACGCTCGTGTTCGCCATCAGACACCGGGGGAAAACGGTGCCGGATTCATGATCATCACGTCCTGGGACTGGATAGCGTTGAGCGCCCAGACTTCGCCGATGAATTTCTGCCAGTCGGGGTCTGCATACATGGCGGCGCGGCGCGCCTCTCGATCGGCGAGGCTGTCGTAGCCCCACATCAGAACCGTCGTATGAAGATGCCCGATCTCGGAAACGTAGAGCCCGAGGAAACGGTTGAGGTGCTTCTTTTGCACAGGGAGGCCCTCGGCCTCGTATTTCTGCATCCACGAATCGACCGTACCGGGTCGAAATGTGTAGGTGCGGTGTTCGACAATCATGATGTTCCTCGTCGTCTCAGGCGGCGTTCAGGATGAACTCGGCACATTTTTCACCAATCATGATCGCTGGCGCATTGGTGTTGCCGCTGGAAATGATCGGCATGATCGAGGCATCGGCGACGCGCAAACCGTCAATGCCGCGGACCCTGAGGCGCGCGTCGACGACGGCGCGTTCGTCATTGCCCATCTTGCACGTGCCGACCGGATGGAACGTCGTCATGGCGGTCGCCTTCAGCCATTCGACAAGTTCGGCGTCGGTCTCGACCTGCGGACCGGGCGCGAGCTCGCGTCCGCGATAGGCGTCGAAGGCGGGCTGGTTGATGATCTCGCGCGTCAGCCTAATGCCGGCGATCATGGTTTGACGGTCAAACTCGGTTTCGAGATAGTTGGCCTGGATTCTGGGCGGCGTCCTGGGATCGGCGGATGCCAGCGTGATGGCTCCCCGGCTCTCCGGGTTGACGGGCCCTACCCGCAGCGTGAAGCCATGATTGGCCTCGACGGCCGCGCGCTTGAACGGATTGGGAAAGTGCAGGTTGGCGGTCTTTTCCAGAGCTGGCATGAAATGCAGCTGGATGTCGGGCGCAACCAGGTCCGACCGCGACTTGATGAACGCGCCGGCCTCATAGGGGAATGTCGTGGTGATGCCGCGACCGAACAACATGCCTTCGACCAGCGACCAGGTCAGCCTGTCGACACGCAGGTCGCTGAACAGCGTGATCGGCTGGGTGCATTCATAGGACAATACGCAATCGACGTGGTCCTGCAGGTTCTTGCCGACCCCAGGCAAATCGTGAACTGCCTTGATGCCATGCTCTGCGAGCTCTTCGGCAGGCCCGATACCCGATAGCAAAAGGATCTGCGGTGAGTTCACCGCGCCGGCGCTGACCACGACTTCGCGTTCGGCATAAGCGGTACGCTGCGTACCGTTATGGGAGAACTCGACACCGACGGCTCTGCCGTTGGCGAGGACGATCCGCCGGGTCAGCGCTTTGGTCAGGACGGTCAGGTTCCTGCGCCCGGCGATCGGGCGCAGGAAGGCATAGGAGGTCGACCAGCGCTTGCCGTCCTTGATGGTGAAGTCGAACTTGCCGAAGCCTTCCTGCTCATCGCCATTGAAGTCGTCGTTCATGGGATAGCCGGCTTCCGCGCCCGCCGCCGAGAACACGTCGAGCAGCGGGTTCCAGCCGCGAGCCCGGCAGACAGTCAGCTCCCCCTCGGTGCCATGCGGGGCATCCTTGCGCTGAATGTGTCCTTCCGACCTGCGGAAAGCCGGCAGCACATCTTCATAGGACCAACCGGGCAGCCCCATTTGCGCCCAGCGGTCGTAGTCGTGGCGGTTGCCGCGCACATAGATCATGCCGTTGATGGTGGACGAGCCGCCCAATGCCTTGCCGCGCGGCCAATAGAGCGAGCGGTTGTTGAGAAAGGGCTCCGGCTCGGTGTGATAATGCCAGTTGTAGATGCCAGACTGGAACAGCTTGCCCATCAGCATGGGCAGCCGGAACAGCGGATTGGAATCCCGGCCACCCGCTTCCAGCAACAGCACCTTGTGATCGGGATTTGCAGACAGCCGGTTGGCCAGAACGCAACCGGCCGAGCCGGCGCCGACGATGATGAAATCGTAGGTCTCGGTTGCAGACATATGTCACCACGCGACGGGCTTGGCGCCCATCGTCTCCAGATATCGGTTGCAAAGCAGGAATGGATTTTCGAGCGCCAGAACCGCGTCGGCCCGCGCAGGATGGTCCCGCAGAATACAGGCGCACAGCGCGTGCTGGCCTTCAGCGATGCCTGCCAGGGCAAGCGTTTGCGCAGCGGCGTCCCCAAAGCCGATGAACACGATCGGCGAACCACGCCCAACAAGATGACGCGATACTGTGAGCATCAGCGGACGCCACAAGGGCAGATGGCCGCGCGACTGATGCGGGTCAATCTCGACCTTGAAGCGAGACAGCGTCAGCGACGCATTGAGAAGCAAAACACCATCGTCGACCCATCGCTGAGCCAGCGCGTCAGCGCCCTCGAGGTCGATCTGTCCATTCTCAATGGCGGCAAGCGTCGCCGGCCAATCGGCGAAGGACCGGGCATAGGCGAGATCGCCGGTGCGCGCCGCGACGATCTGCTGGGTGAAGGCGCGAATGCTCTTGGAGAACATTTTGTCGAGCTCGCGCCAGGCGGCGACATTGCCAGCCTCGAAGGCGCGGCCGGTGGAAAAGCCGGGCTCGGGATAAGGATCTTGGCCAAGGATCACGCAACGCACATCCGCCGGAGCGATGCCGTCGAAGGCGCGCAGCATGTGCGCGCCCTTGGGCGCGCCTGGAAAAAGCTTGTCGCGCCGTGCCGGAAAAATCGGCTCCCAAGGCTCGAGTTCGAGCATCGGGTCGATGGCATCGAAATCCAGCGACACGGCGCCAAGGGCGACCCGCCAGGCCGGAGCGATGTCGCCGTGCCAACCCGCCAGGGTTTCGATCATCGCAGATCTGAGTTGAACCGGCATTGCGGCAACGCCCCTCCCTCTGGCTCCCCAACGATCGGCACGTTACAAATAACCTGACCAAAGTGTCAACTTCCAAAATCATGAAAGTTGACCGTATCGTCAGTTTTTTTGCAAACGTCGCTCCCCCGTATTGGGTAGGTTTTCGAAGGGTGCTATAGAGCCTCGGCAGTGCAGGCAGTGGGGCGGGGCGGATATGACGGGACAGAAGGCGGCGCGCCGGGGCGGCAAGAATCCCGAAGACAAAGTTGGCGCCAGGAACCGGGAGAAGATACTGCGCGCGGCAGTCGACGTATTCGCACGAAAGGGCCTCGACGGGACGCGCATCCAGGAAATTGCCGACCAGTGCGGCCTGCCAAAGGCCAATGTCTATTACTATTTTTCGACCAAGCAGGAGATTTACACGCAGGTGATCGAACATCTGCTGATCGGATGGGACAAGGCCTTCGAGCACATCACACCCGATCGCGACCCGCGCGAGGCTATTGCCGTCTATATCCGCGCCAAGCTCGACTATTCACGCAAGCATGCAGCCGAGTCACGTTTCTTTGCCAACGAAATGTTGCGGGGCGCCCACTTCCTGAGCAAGCAGCAGAAGCTGCACATGCAGCGTGTGACGCGCGAGCGGTCCGCCGTCGTCGATAGCTGGGTGCGCGACGGCAAGATGGCGCCTGTCGATGCGCGGCACTTCTTCATTATGCTGTGGGCTGCGACGCAGTTCTATGGCGACTTCGAGCCACTGGCCGCCAATGCGCTCGAAAAGAGCAAGCTGGCCAAGGCCGACTACGACGCAGCGGCCGACACCATCACAACCATCGTTCTCAACGGATGCGGGGTCTCAGCCTGACGGCACCGAAAGCCCCGATACAGTCGAATTGCATCAATTCTATCCACGGCGGCCAAAAGGTGCCCAAGGCGACGTTGTAACCAACGGCCACTTTCGTTCTGAATCCAAACGCTGCCTTTGATCCACTGCTAACGACCGTCACACTCCAGGCCGTAGCATCACGAGTCTTCCTGATCGTGACGGCACTTTGAAAAATTCCGTCGGGCAATTTCCGGAGGTCCGTCACGCAAGCCGTCAAAGCCAAACGCTGCGTGCCGATTGTTATCGATAGACTCCGAAGATATCTATTTTTGTTTTCAATGCCTTGCGGCGTACCACAGCGTATCTCCGGATACGCCCGGATGGGCCTGAATCATTGCCCACTCTATTGTTTAAATAGCATATAAGCCATTGAAATTACTGTCAAATATTTTCTGTTCTTAGTAAAATTCCGACCATGAGGCCGTCAGAAAGTTATGCTTTTGATTTTAAATGGAAAATCGCCGAAAAAATATTTTTGAGGTTTCGCTGACTATCGGGGCCAATCGGTCGATTCTTGCATCTTGTGGCATCCACCACGCACCCGACTCCGGCTCAAAAAGTACCGTCACCGATTCATATCACGCTTATAAAGCGGACACCATTGCGGTGGTATGCCGCGTATCAACCAGTCGTACACTAGGCGTGTGGGCAACCGCACGTTGCTGCTCCTCTGCCGGACCAGCATCCAATCGCTTGAAAGCTGCTGGCGCGTGGCGCGCGAAGCGAAGCACCGACCGTGTTCACATACCACTCGTTGTCGGGGACCTCATGGCGCTCTCCGCATTGTTCTGTATGGTCTCGCCCCGGGCCATTCGCGGCACGCACTGCGCCCGTCACTCCGCGGCTTGAAGGCGTTGTGCGTCGACGATGATCCTGATCTCAGCACGGCAAGAGCCGCAATTCGTTCCCGCATGAAGGGCCGCGCCAATCGCCTCTACGCTGGCGCAGCCGCAGCGCACCGCTTCCACTATCTGATTGGCCCCGACGCCGAAGCAGGAACACACGATGGCACCACGGTCGACGCAATTCCCTCCCGGTCGGCCAGCAACGATTGCAAGCCTCCCGCGCCGGTCGGCATGTTCGGCATTCAACTGTTCTGCCGCCCAGCCGCGCGATACGGCGACCGGTCCGGGGGCAAGATAGAGCGCGCCCACCAGCCGATTGCTGGCAAAGTGAGCGAAGCGATGGTGACCTCCGGCAACGTCACGATAGGCAAGGATATCGCTTTGTCCGTCAGCACCGAGAAGCGAGGCCGCGAAAACCGTCCAGTCCCGGTCGCCCGCGAGGGCAAACTCGAGGCGCCAGCCGCCTGCGCAGCGGGCGAGGCTCCAATAGTCGGCGTCCATGGCGACGGGACGTTCGGCAAACACTGCAAAACCGAACGCATCAGCATCGAACCGCTCCATGCGGACAGGAACGTTCTTCGAAGCCGGCTGGCCGGATATCGGATCAGTGATCGGCGCCACCAGCGCATCGACGCGAGCACAAGCGGAGAACTGGTCCGTCCAGTGCATGGGCACGAAGACCGAGCCTGTCCGCTGTCGCGCCGTCACCAGCGCGCGAAGCAGCACTTGGCCATGTGCGGTCGAGACGCGCACGATGTCGGCATCGCCGATGCCGAATCTTGCGGCATCCACCGGGTGGATCTCCACGAAGGGCTCGGCCATGTGCTGGGACAGACGCGAGCTCTTGCCGGTCCGCGTCATGGTGTGCCACTGGTCGCGAACCCGTCCGGTGTTGAGCACCAGCGGGTAATCCGGGCTTGTGCGTGTATGCGAGGTCGGGCGAATGGCGATGAAACGCGCTTTGCCGTCCGGCGTGTAATAGCTGCCATCGGCGAAGAAGCGCGTGCCGTGCCAGAGCGTGTTGGGAGCCGGCCACTGAAAGGGGGCAAGCGCCTCATAGGTCTCCTCATCGACATCGGCATAGGCGCCTATGTCGAAATCGCGGACGCCGTCATTCTCGAAACCTGACAGAGCGGCGTGCTCGGCGAAGATTTCCGACGGTGATCTATAGGAAAACGCAGCGCCAAAGCCCATTCGCTTGCCGACTTCGGCGATGATTTGCCAGTCGGGTCGCGCCTCGCCGGGTACGGCCAGAAAGCTGCGCTGGCGCGAGATGCGGCGCTCCGAATTTGTGACCGAGCCGTCCTTCTCGCCCCAGGCGGCGGCGGGCAACCGGACATGGGCGTGGCGGACAGTGTCGGTGTTGGCCAATACATCCGACACCACGACGAAGGGGCAGGCCTTGATTGCCGCTTCGACGGCATCGGCATCCGGCATCGAATCGACCGGGTTGGTGGCCATGATCCACAGCGCCTTGATGCGCCCATCGGCCACGCCGCGAAACATCTCGACCGCCTTCAGGCCGGGTTTTTGCGCGATATCAGGCGCGTTCCAGAAGCGCTGCACGCGGTCGCGGTGCTCGGGGTTTTCGATCTCCATATGGGCGGCGAGCATATTGGCCATGCCACCGACCTCGCGGCCGCCCATGGCGTTGGGCTGGCCGGTCACCGAGAACGGCCCTGCCCCAGGCTTGCCGATACGGCCCGTGGCGAGATGGCAGTTGATGATGGCGTTGACCTTGTCGGTGCCCGAAGACGACTGGTTCACACCCTGGCTGTAAACGGTCACCGTTTTCGCGGTCGCGGCGAACAGGCTGTAGAAACGGCGAAGCTCGTCTTCACTCAGCCCCGTGGCGGCGGCGATTCCATCAAGGCGAAGTTCTGATGCTGCGGAAAGCGCGGCCTCGAAGCCGGTTGTGTGCGCGACGATGTAGGCATGGTCCAGCGCGTCACGTTGGCCAAGATGAGCCAACAGACCCGTGAACAGAGCGACGTCACCATCCGGCGCAATCGCCAGATGCATATCGGCGATGTCGGCAGTCATGGTCCGGCGAGGGTCGACCAGCACGATCTTCATCCCGGGTCGTTTCTGCCGGGCGGCGGCGATGCGCTGGTAGAGCACAGGGTGGCACCAGGCGAGGTTGGAGCCGACCAGCACGATAAGATCGGCGAGCTCCAGGTCCTCGTAGGTTCCCGGCACGGTGTCGGAGCCGAAGGCGCGGCGATGGCCGGCAACTGAAGACGCCATGCATAGGCGCGAATTGGTATCGATGTTGGCCGAGCCAATGAAGCCTTTCATCAACTTGTTGGCGAGGTAATAATCCTCGGTCAACAACTGGCCGGAGACATAAAAGGCAACCGCGTCGGGGCCATGCTCGGCGATGGCTTTTGAGAAGTTCGAGGCGATGAGGTCGAGCGCTTCGTCCCAGCCGGCGCGGCGGCCGTGGATCTCCGGATGAAGCAGCCTGCCATCGAGGTCGACAGTCTCGGCCAGCGCCGAGCCCTTGGAGCAGAGGCGGCCAAAATTCGCCGGGTGGTCGGGGTCGCCGCGGACGGTTACCCCACCGTCCGCGGCGACCGTCGCCAGCACGCCGCAACCCACCCCACAATAGGGACAGCTGGTCCTCACCTCGCGTGCTTCGTCAATCGCCATGTCTTCAGGCCGCGCGGCTGGCCAGCGCTTCCAGCGCGATGAAAAGACGCTCGCCTTCGATGCGCACCGGGATGGTGCGCACTGCGCCGTCATCGGCACCGAGCGCCGTGCCGGTCTCCAGCGAGATCACCCAATTGTGCAAGGGGCAAGTCACCGCCGTGCCGTGCACGATGCCCTGGCTGAGCGGCCCGCCTTTGTGCGGGCAACGGTCGTCGATGGCGTAGACCTGGTCGTCCTGGGTGCGGAAGACCGCGACCTTGCCTCCCGGCGTGGCGACGCAGCGAGCGCCACGGCGCGGAATGTCGGAGAGCGAGCCGATGGCGATCCAGTTCATCTAGATTTCCTTTTTGCGCGTGTTCTTGACCGAAAACCGGTCTCCACTTTTCGGGAACACGCGCCTTACTCCGCCGCCTGCGCAAACCCGACCGAAGCCATCGGCTGGAATTCGTGCTTGTCCTTGCCGGAAACGCGTTCCGACCATGGGTCGACCTGGGCGAATTTCTGCGAAAAGACGAAGCGGTCGAAATAGGCCTTGCGCTTCTCTCCATCGTCCATGATCTGGCGCTTGATCTCGGGTATGCCGATGCGCTTGGCCCATTTGTAGATGCGCTCGAGATAACGGCCCTGCTCGCGATACATCTGCGTCAGCGCCACGATATGTTCCAGCGCTTCATCCTCCGTCCTGACCAAGCCGAGCACCTCGGTGCCCTTGATATCGAGGCCGGCGGCCCCGGCGAAGTGGATCTCGTAGCCACTATCGACGCAGATGACGCCGACATCCTTGCAGGTCGCCTCGGCGCAGTTGCGCGGGCAGCCCGACACCGCCATCTTGACCTTGGCCGGGGTCCATGAACCCCACATGAATTTCTCGATGCGGATGCCGAGGCCCGTCGAATCCTGCGTCCCGAAGCGACACCAGTCGGAGCCGACGCAGGTCTTCACCGTGCGCAGGCCCTTGGCATAGGCATGGCCGGAGACGAAGCCGGCCTGGCCGAGATCGGCCCACACCGCCGGCAGGTCTTCCTTGCGGATGCCCAGCATGTCGATGCGCTGGCCGCCGGTGACCTTGACCATCGGGATTTCGAACTTGTCGACGACATCGGCGATGGCGCGCAGTTCCGCCGCGCTGGTCACCCCGCCCCACATGCGCGGCACCACCGAATAGGTGCCGTCCTTCTGGATGTTGGCGTGGACGCGCTCGTTGATGAAGCGCGACTGGTAGTCGTCGGCATAGTCGTCCGGCCAGTCGCAGACGAGATAGTAGTTGAGCGCCGGCCGGCATTTGGCGCAGCCGCAGGATGTCGTCCATTCCAGTTCCTGCATGACAGCCGGAATGGTCTTCAGGCTCTTGGCGATGATCAGCCGGCGCACCTCGTCATGGCCGAGCGTGGTGCAGCCGCACATGGGCTGTACGGCGGCAGGGTTGTATTTGTCGCCGATGGTCAGCACCATCAGCTTTTCGACCAGCCCGGTGCAGGAACCGCATGAGGCCGACGCCTTGGTATGGGCGCGCACATGGTCGAGCGAGGTCAGGCCTTTCCCTGAAATTGCGCTTGTGATCTTGCCCTTGCAAACGCCGTTGCAGCCGCAGATTTCCGCATCATCCGGCAAGGCTGCAACGGCCGCCATAGGGTCCAGCGGGGCGGCCCCCTGGTATGACTGGCCGAAGATCAATGTATCGCGCATCTGCGAAATGTCGGTCTGCTTCTTTTTGAGATCGTTGAACCAGGCGCCGTCGGCCGTCTCGCCATAGAGCACGGTGCCGATGATGCGGTCGTCCTTAAGCACCAGGCGCTTGTAGACGCCGGCGGCGGCATCGCGCAGCACGATCTCCTGGCGGTCCTCGGCCTCGGCGAAGTCGCCGAGCGAGAACAGGTCGATGCCGGTGACCTTCAGCTTGGTCGGCGTGTCCATATGGACGAACGCCGCCGCCTCGTTGCCGGCCAACTGGTGGGCTGCAACGCGCGCCATCTCGTAGAGCGGTGCCACCAGCCCATAGACCTGGCCGTTGACCTCGGCGCATTCGCCGAGTGCGTAGATGTCGGGATCGTTGCTGCGCATGCCGGCGTCGACGACGATGCCGCGATTGACGGCAATGCCGGCTTCTTTCGCCAGCGCCGCATTCGGCCGTATGCCCACCGCCATGACCACCAGTGTCGCCGGAATGATGGTGCCGTCGGCGAGTTCCACCTGCTCGACCTTGCCGTTGCCCGTGATCGCCTGCGTATTGGCCTTGGTGATGACCTTGATGCCGCGCTGCTCCACCGCGCGCTGCAAGAGATAGCCCGCGGCCGGATCGAGCTGGCGCTCCATCAGCGTCGGCATGACATGCAGCACGGTGACGTCCATGCCTTGCGCGTTGAGGCCCGCTGCCGCCTCCAGCCCGAGCAGGCCACCACCAATGACCACCGCCTTGGCCCGCGACTGGGCGGCCAGCATCATCGCCTGGACATCGTCGAGGTCGCGGTAGGTGAGCACACCGGGCAGATTGTGACCCGGCACCGGGATGATGAACGGCACCGAGCCGGTGGCGATGACCAGCTTGTCATAGGGTTCGGTGACACCATGATCGGAGGTGACGGTCTTGGCCGTCCTGTCGATGGCGATGATCTTGTGACCCTTGTAGAGGATGATGTTGTTGGCGATGTACCAGCCGTCGCCATGGATGATGATTTCCTCATAGGCCTTTTCGCCCGATAGCACCGGCGACAGCATGATGCGGTCGTAGTTCACGCGCGGTTCGGCGTTGAAGATGGTGACCTGGTAAGGGCTCGGCGCTTTTTCCAGCAGGTGCTCCAGCATGCGCCCTGGAGCCATGCCGTTGCCGATGATGACGAGTTTTTCGGTCATGGTGCTGATTCGCTCCGGTCTCACTCTGCAGCGTAGGAAAGGCCTGGAGCTTCGGCGGCTGCCGCGCGCTCCATGCGCCTGATCGAGAAATGCATCCAGGCAAGGCATGCAACGATGATCACAAAGAGCAGCATGAAGCAGCTCGACCAGACGCCGGTGAGGTCGTTGAGCGCGCCGAAGGCGATCGGAAGGATGAAGCCGCCAAGCCCGCCGATCATGCCCACCACGCCTCCGACCGCGCCGACATTCTGCGGATAGTAGGCGGGGATGTGCTTGTAGACCGCAGCCTTGCCGAGGCTCATGAAGAAGCCGAGCACGCAAGCAACGGTTATGAAGGCGAGCGGGCCGATCTCGAAGTGGAAGGAGATCGGCCCGCTGATGCCGCGCACGACATAGTCGGCCGGGGGGAGAGACAGAACCAGAGTGGCGAAAGCACTGACGGCGAAGGTCGAATAGAGCACGGTACGGGCGCCGATCCGGTCGGAAAGCACGCCGCCATAGGCGCGGAAGACACTTGCGGGAACTGAATAGGCAGCGCCGATCATGCCGGCGGTCGCAAGCCCGAAGCCGTAGACGCCGATCAGGTAGCGCGGCAGCCACAGCGACAGCGCGACGAACGCGCCGAAGGCGAAGAAATAGTAGAACGCGAAGCGCCAGACCTGCAGGTTCTTAAGCGGCGCGAATTCCTGCCAGAAGCTCCTCTCGGGTGCTGCCTTGCCGGCACGGCGCTCGCGGATGACCGGATCATCGCCCGTGGTGAACCAGAAGATGGCCGCCATGACGATGAGTGCGGCCGCCCAGATCAGCGCGACCGACTGCCAGCCCCAGGAGAGAAGCACCAACGGCGCCAGGAACTTGGTGACCGCGGCGCCGACGTTGCCGGCACCAAAGATGCCGAGGGCCGTGCCCTGCTTGTCGGTGGGGAAGAAGCGCGAAACATAGGACACGCCGACGGCGAAGGAGCCGCCGGAAAGCCCGACGCCGAGCGCGGCGACCAGCATCTGCCCGTAGGTGTGCGCAAAAGCGAGCAGGAAGGTCGCGACCGCCGCCGAAAGCATGGTCGCGGTGTAGACCAGCCGTCCGCCATAGCGGTCGGTCCAGACGCCGAGCACCATGCGCACGAGAGAGCCGGTGAGGATAGGCGTGCCGACGAGCAGTCCGAACTCAGTCTCGTTCAAACCAAGCTCCTGCTTTATGCGCACGCCAATGATCGAAAAGATCGTCCACACCGCGAAGCAGACGGTGAAGGCGATTGTGGACATCACGAGCGCCTGCCGGGGAGCATTGTCCTGGCTGTGCGCGGCTGGGAGATTAGCGGTCATTGTCTGGCTCCGGTTTGCGGCGTGGGAGGCACCGCAGGTGTTGGTCAACGATCAGCGGTGCGGCATCGGCGGGTGTAACGAGGCGGAGCCTTTCGCGGTCAGGACCTTGATTTCAGTCTTGGCACCGACGGGAAACAGCATCAGCGCCGCGGTGACGAGCGCTGCCGTCAGCACGCTGCTGACAAGGAAATCGCGGCGCGTCACATCCTTGAGGGATGTTCCAGTGCCGACCCATGTCTTCATCGTCTTCTTCATCATCGTCTCTGGTTGGATGCGAAAACAAAAAAAGCCGCCGGCCAGATCTTCGCGTCCGGAAATCCGGATCGCGTATTGACCTGAGCGGCAGCTTTGCCTGTGGCGCCCGCCATTGGACGCCTGTTCCGTGACCCGATAAGGGCCTGACTATTTCAAAGCAGGAACCGTGCCAGTTTCGGAAGGCGAGGAAATCATCAAAGAAATCAGCGATACCCGGGCATCGTCAACGCATCCGGCTCTAACGGGACAGGTCAAAGATTGGTCAGTCGTGTCGGAGTGCGCATAAATTTTGTGCAATGCACAAGAGTGGCGCGAGATTGATCAACCCTTGGATCGGACTGACCCCTGAACCGCAATATAGGCATCGATCTCGTCGGGATCGAAGATCTGGCCGTCGAAGAAACCGTCCGGGCCGAGCACCAGACCCGCCCCCGTGGCACCGACCGCGGTGGCCACGCGAAGCGCACCCTCGACTTTCGCATTGGCGCCCGGAAGGGCGACACCAAGTGGCTTCAGCGCCGAGCGGTAGAGATCGGGACGATAGCAATCCCACGCGATAGCGAGGTTTTCAGGCGTATGCGCGACATGCCCCCAGCGGACCATCTGCGTGTAGAACCACAGCGCATGGCTCTTCCACGGAAAGTTCGCGGCCTTCTCGAAGGGCAGAAAGAAGTCGTCGATGGCCTGCTGCGCTCCGCCACCCAGCTGGAGATGGCCAGTCAGGATCGGCATCTGGACGGCCGGCGGCAGGCCGAGGAAGCCGGGCCGCGCCATCACGTCAGCCAGTTCACCATGGTTGCCCGGATCCTGGCACCAGCGCGCCGAATGATGCAGCGCGCGCAGCAGAGCCGCCAACGCATCCGGCTGCTGTTCGGCCCAGGCCTTGCGCACGCCGATTACCTTCTCCGGGCTGTTGCGCCACAACAGTGCCTTGACGGTGACGATGTGGCCGGTGCCGGCGGCGACCGCGGCGCTGTTCCAGGGCTCGCCGACGCAGTAGCCGTCGATGCGACCGGCGGCCAGCGCGTCGGCCATGAAGGGCGGCGGCACGATGACGATCTCGATCTCGCTGGGATCGATGCCGCAGGCGGCAAGCCAGTAGCGCAGTTCGTAATTGTGCCCGGAATGCGGATGGACGACGGCGAAGCGCAGTGGCTCGCGACCCGCCGCCGCGCGCTCGCGGATGAAGCCTCCGAGCGCCGCCCCGGCGCTCGCCGGATCAAGATCGGGTTCGGCGCCATGGGCGGCCATGCCGGCCCATACGGCGTTGGAGACGGTAACGCAATTGCCGCCGAGCCCGAGTGAAAACGGCACGATGGTCTCGGAGGCAAGCGGCGTCAGCCCGAGATTGCAGGCAAGCGGCATAGGCCCGAGCATATGCGCGAGGTGGAAATGCCCTATGGCGATCCGGTCACGGATGTTGGCCCACGAGGTCTCGCGATGCAGTGTCAGTTCGATGCCCTCGCGGGCGGCGAAGCCAAGCTCGCTCGCGGCGACCAGCACGGCACTGTCGAAAAGCGGCATGAAGCCAGCGGTGATCTGATACGTCGCGCCCATCGTCATTCGTCCTCCGCCGGTCCGAGTAACCCGGCAGCAGTCACCAGGCTCTGGGCGATATCGCTGATCTTGCGGTTCTGGTTCATCGCAGTCTTGCGCAGCAGCGTGTAGGCAGCCTCTTCCGTCAGGCCGCGCGACTTCATCAGGATACCCTTGGCGCGATCGATCACCTTGCGGCCCTCGAGTTCGCCGCGGACCTCTTCCAGTTCACACGCCATACGCGAGAAGGCGTTGAAGCGGCTGACGGCCATGTCGAGGATCGGCTTGACGCGCTCTTGCCTGAGACCGTCGACGACATACGCGGACACACCAGCGTCGACAGCCGCCTCGATCGAAGCCTGGTCGGAGCGGTCGACGAACATGGCGATCGGCCGCTTCACCGCGCGCGAAAGCTGGAACATGTTTTCCAGCATGTCTCGATTCGGATTTTCGAGATCGATGACGATGACGTCGGGCTCAATCTCGGCGATCCGCCGTGCAATGCCGGTCACGTCATGAATGACGGTGACCCGTTCATGACCGGCCTCGCGCAAGCCCGCCTCGATGATCGCGGCACGGATGCGATTTTCGTCGATCACCAGGACGGCGAGAGAAGTTCGAACCATCCCGGTATTCTGCTCAGGCGGAGAAATTGTGCAATGCGGCATGATCAATTCGCTACGGTCAGCGAATTGCTCCCCTTTCGGTGCGAAAGGGTCCGCGATGACTGATCGGATGGAAAACCGCACTCTCGGCTCGAGCGTGTCATCGTCACACTTGCGGTTCTTCAGGATATTCCTCGATCGCTGTCGAGGCCGATTGCTGTCGAAATATTTTCGCGGGACCGCGCCCAAGATGGCCTCGAACACGTTCGCTGGGCGGGTGCCGCAGGCTTTTCGATCATGGTTCGAACAGATCGTCCTTCGGCGGATCGCGCAAGACTTTGCTCACGATCAACGATCGTGAGCAGGTGACGTCCCGCTCAACCATTCCGTGAATGTTCGAACATGAGCCGGGCGGATCCCAATTTTGCGATCAACCTCCTTCGTGCGTCTTGGATCTGTTCGGCTCGCTGCTTTGTATAGGGGCCCATCGGCCGGGTCCTTTCACGTCCCCGACAAACCTGACAGTACCAGCTGCCGTTGTCGCTGAAGATTTCCACCGCGGTCTCAACTTCGCCAGGCTCTCTGTTGGAGGCCTCGCTTGTGACCTTTTTTGAATGAAGCCGCGTGGGCGCGATCGCATACAGATCCTTGGCGAGGTTTCCCCGGTTCTGCGTCGTGGGCATCGGTAGGCTCCTTTCCTTCACACCAGTTTCTCGATCTGTAGCCTGCCTGCACTAGGTCGAAGTGCCACACTCCATGGCCACCTCGGCCTCAAGGCTTTCGACGTCCCGGAAGATCGAGGCGACAGCCAGCGTGCGCCCATGGCGCCTGAAACGCAGCAGACAGGCCTTGTCGGCGATGTCGCCGTCGATAGCGATCTCGTCCCATCGCTCGGCGTGGCCGACGTAGTTGATCGGGATGTCGTAATGCTGGCTCCAGAAGAACGGGACAGCGGCGAATGTCTGGCGATGTCCAAGCATGTTGAGCGCCGCGGTCTGCCCCTGTCTCTCAGCGACCACCCAATGCTCGACCCGAATACTCTCGCCGCTGTGGAGATCGGGCCACCGCGCGATGTCGCCGGCGGCGAAAATTCCTGATCCGCTCGTCTCCAGAAAGGCGTTCACAACGACGCCGCGGTCAACGGCCAGCCCCGCCGCGTCAGCAAGCTCGATCCGCGGCCGAACGCCGATGCCGACGACGACCAAATCCGCGGCCAAGATACCGCCGCCGCTGAGTTCGACCTTCCCGCCGCCGATGTTGCTGGCGGTTTGCTCCAGATGGAACACGACGCCATGCTCTTCATGCAAGGCGCGGATGAAGTCGCCCATCTGCGGACCCAGGACACGCTCCATGGGCGTTTTGTCCGGTGCCACGACATGAACCTCGATATCGCGCGCGCGAAGAGCCGCGGCAACTTCGAGCCCGATGAAACTGGCGCCAAACACGACTGCGCTGTGTGCGGTGGCAGCTTGTGCGATGATGGCCTTGCAGTCCGCAAACGAGCGCAACATGTGGACGTGTGGCTGGTCGGCGCCGGGGATGGACAGACGGACAGGTTCGGCCCCGGTCGCAAGCAGCAGCCTGTCGTAAGGAACTCTGCTTTCATCCGCCAGGACAACCTCACGCGAACGGGCGTCGACGTGCACGGCTTTTGTGGCGAGACGCAGGTCGATGTTGTTCTTGGAATAGAATTTCTCTCCTCGAAGCGGGATCCAGTCCTCTGGGGCTTTTCCGGCGAGGTAATCCTTGGAGAGATTCGGCCGGTCGACGGGCGGTGCTTGGTCGTCGCTGAGCATGACGATGCTGCCTTCAAATTGCTCTCGACGCAGCATTTCGGCCGCGGCGAAACCCGCCGCGCCGCCGCCTACAATGACGATTTTCCCTGGGGCCTGGCCAGAGCCTCCGGAGCGCGGTTTCGGAGCCGTCCGTTTGAGTTTGTCGCCAACGAAAACCCGCCCATCCCGCTGTTCGACAGCCCAGCAGGCGAGAGGATTGAAGGCCGGAGCATGCAACGCTTCGCCCGTTCGCAGATCAAAGCACGCATGGTGCCAGGGGCAGCGGACTGCGTCATCCGCCACAAGGCCGTCGACAAGCGGCCCGCCGTAATGCGTACATGTGGCGCTAATCGCGAACACCTCGGGTCCGCGGCGCACCAATAATACCTGGTCGTCGCCACATCTGCCGACCAGTTTGCCGCCATCAGGAAGGTCCGAAAGCGCGATACCCTGAACTAGATCCGGTCCGGTCGGTTTGCTTGGGTCCTGGGCCATTGCCTTCTCCCTTTGGCGATCCAGGATCGGAAGCGCCCTTTACGGTCGAGAAGCGAGAATTCCTTTAAGATAGCATTGGAATTCTGCGGCAGTTTCTCGCCATTTCGGACATCCCGCAAACGAATTTAATCGGCAGTGGGGTGCAAATTTAATGATAGGAACGGACGACGCTTGGCGTACCTACGATCGCTTTTCCCGTCCTGCTTCAGTCGGCAGTCCCTGTCGGTAAGCGGGTGCCTGGCGAGGTTTCCGGCTGCTGCCAGGGGAGGTAGCGACCTCGGCGTCGGCCACTGCTGTTGGTTGGCAAGAAGATATCCGGGAGGTGAGGCATTGACGGCGGGGTCTCGACATTTTCAGGGCTGGAGGCGGCGGCAAATGCAGGACGCCGGCAAGCGACGAACGGCGGCATTTCGGCTGAATTCAATCAGTTATCTGACAAACCTAATGGTACCGTTGGCTGTGGTCAATCCGCCCCATAAGATATTGTTTTTATTTATCTTTTTCAGTCAAAGCTCGCGATTTGTATCACAATAGGTAGCGCAATATGTAGCACAAACTTGGGCTCCCCTGACTCCGCGAAACCGCATCGGCAGTGAGGTCCAACATGCTATGCGGGAAGCGAGGCGAGTTCAGCAAGTTCGCTGATTGAGTGGACCAGCAAACCGGTGGTTGTTCACGTCACCGATTCCCCGTGAACAACGCCAACATTGCCAAGATTGACCGACAGCACTGTCGTCAATGCCGCGCACCCACAAGCGGTCGAAACGACAGGCGAGATACGCGCACAATCCAGCACCGTCACTTGTTGAACAGTCCGAAATCCCTGGCCGCGGAAAGAGTGAGCAAGCAGCCTTTCCGCTCCTAGACCTCGAGTTTACGACAGAACCTCGTGTCCACCCCATTCACAAAACCGGCTCCATGGAGTACGGGGGACGCAGAGAAATCTCCGGTCGCAGCCTTACCCGGTCAAAACAAGGACTCAAAACATGAATGCCCTCGTCATCTGCTCCGGCGGATTGGACTCTGTTTCGCTCGCTCACAAGGTGGCGACCGAGCAGAAACTCATCGGCCTGCTTTCGTTCGACTACGGCCAGAGGCACAAGAAGGAACTCAGCTTCGCCTCTATTTGCGCCAAACGGCTGGGTGTTCCGCACCAGATCGTCGATATCCGTGATGTCGGCCGGAGCCTGAGCGGCTCGGCACTGACTGATAATGTGGACGTTCCGGACGGGCACTATGCCGAAGACTCCATGAGGATCACGGTGGTGCCGAACAGGAATGCCATCATGCTGGCTATCGCCTTCGGGGTTGCCGCCGCGCAGCAGGCCGATGCTGTGGCCGCTGCCGTCCACGGCGGAGATCATTTCATCTACCCCGATTGCCGGCCCGCCTTTATCGACGCCTTTCAGACGATGCAGAACCACGCGCTCGCAGGCTATGCCGATATCCGCCTTTATGCTCCCTATGTGAATATGTCGAAGGCAGACATCGTCAGCGAGGGGGCAAGGTATGGTACGCCGTTCGAGGCGACGTGGTCCTGCTACAAGGGCAGCGCAATTCATTGCGGTCGCTGCGGGACATGCGTCGAACGGCGCGAAGCATTCGATTTGGCCGGCATTGCCGACCCGACAGACTATGAGGACGTAGACTTCTGGCTCCACGCTATCCAGACCAGGAGCGCGTGATGTTCCGCATTACCAAAGAGTTTCACTTCTCGGCCTCGCATCAGCTCAGCACCTTGCCACCCGATCATCAGTGCGCGCGTCTGCACGGCCACAACTACATCGTCGTAGTGGAGCTTTCAGATGGCGAATTGGACGTGCATGGCTTTGTGCGCGACTACCAAGACCTGGCGGCGCTCAAGCACTACATCGATGGGACGTTCGACCATCGGCATCTCAACGACGTGCTGGGGCATGACCGTGTCACAGCTGAATGTCTGGCCAGGCACTTCTACGACTGGTGCAAGGTGCGGCTACCCGAAACCTCCGCCGTGCGGGTGAGCGAGACGCCAAAAACCTGGGCGGAATACCGGCCATGACTGGCGCGTTGCATCCCGGAATTCGCGTGAGCGAGATTTTTGGGCCGACCATTCAGGGCGAAGGCATGCTGATCGGTCTGCCGACGGTGTTCGTAAGAACGGGCGGGTGCGATTATCGCTGTTCCTGGTGCGACAGCCTGCATGCGGTGGACAGTCGCTTCCGCCATTACTGGGAGATGATGTCTCCCGACACGGTCTGGCAAAAGGTCATTGCGCTTTCCGGCGGTCAGCCGGTGATGGTGTCGCTGTCTGGCGGCAATCCGGCCATCCAGCCGCTTGGCCCGCTGATCGACCGCGGGCATGGTGAGGGCTACCGCTTTGCATTGGAAACCCAAGGCTCGGTGCCTAAGCAATGGTTCGCGGATCTCGACGTTCTGGTGCTGAGCCCGAAGCCCCCCTCAAGCGAAATGGCGACAGATTGGGCCGCATTCGACACCTGCGTCGAGGCGGCACGGGACAAGCCGAAGATGGCGCTCAAGCTCGTCGTCTTCGACGATGACGACTATGCCTATGCCAAAGACGCCGCGGCGCGCTACCCGCAATTGCCCGTCTATCTGCAGCCCGGCAATCACACGCCGCCGCGTCCCGGTAACGAAGACGATTTCATCGACATGGCCGGTGTGATGAAGCGCATGGAATGGCTGGCCGAAAAGGTGACCCGTGACAGGTGGTTCGAGGCGCGTGTTCTGCCGCAGCTTCATGTACTGCTCTGGGGAAACAAACGGGGCGTCTAGCCCACGCGGAAGGATTGTCGACGATGAGTAAGGCAGACATCTATGGCAATCTCACCGACCCCGTTGTAAATTTTCGAATAGCGGCACGACGAGCTTACTGGTGGTTGCGCTTCAGGCTGAGATTTCCTCGAATTGTTCTTGGCTTCGCTCCCGATGCGGTCCTGCTCGACAACATGTCCCTCGATCATCTCCGCCGCGCCGCTGCAATTGTTGGCGGTCGCGCTATCATCGAGGCTTCTGGCAGGATCACATCCGATACCGCGCGAGCGATTGCCACGACAGGCGTTGATCTGATTTCCGTCGGCCGACTGACCCACAGCGCGCCGATCCTGGATATCGGCCTCGACTATCGGGGCTCATGATCACCTGAGGAACGAGCGGGAGCGGGTCGAATGACCTTTCCGATCATCGTCAATCAGAGACAGCAAAGACCCCGCCCAACCAGAACCGAAGGAACAGCTTGGACATGCACGCAATCAGTTCGACGGAGACAATGCCACTGGCTCGAGCTCCTGATGCCGGGACGTGGACCCTGGAGAAGGCTCGCGCTGTTCACGACGCACCCTTCAACAATCTCCTCTTCCGGGCGCAAACCGTTCACCGCGAGAATTTCGATCCCAACAAGGTCCAGCTCAGCCGGCTTCTCAGCGTCAAGACAGGCGGCTGCCCGGAGGATTGCGGCTATTGCAGCCAGTCGGCGCATCACGAAACCGGCCTGAAGGCATCGAAGCTGATGGATGTCAGGCGCGTCATCGCTGAAGCGACCAAGGCGCGTGATGCCGGCGCCACCCGTTATTGCATGGGAGCCGCCTGGCGAAACCCAAAGGCGCGCGATATGGATGCGGTCGTCGCCATGGTGGAGGGCGTGAAAGCGCTCGGCATGGAGACCTGCATGACTCTCGGCATGCTCGATCGCGAGCAGGCCGCTCGTCTGAAGCAGGCGGGTCTCGACTACTACAACCACAACATCGATACTTCGGAACGCTACTACAGCGAGATCATCAGCACGCGAACCTTCGCGGACCGACTGGAGACGCTCGAGCAGGTTCGCCAATCGGGCATCAAGGTCTGCTGCGGCGGCATCGTCGGCATGGGCGAAGAAGCGATCGACCGGATCGACATGCTGGTGACGCTGGCCAATTTGCCCGAACATCCCGAAAGCGTTCCGATCAACATGCTTATCCCGATCGCCGGCACCCCGCTTGCCGAAGCCAAGCCGATCGAACCGATCGAGTTCGTGCGCGTGATCGCGCTGGCGCGCATCATGATGCCAAAATCGCACGTGCGTCTTTCCGCTGGCCGTACCGCGATGACCGACGAGATGCAGGCGCTGTGCTTCTTTGCCGGCGCCAATTCGATCTTCGTCGGCGACACACTGCTGACGGCGGACAATCCCGGCGAAGACAAGGATATTCTGCTGTTCCGGCGCCTCGGCATCGAGCCGATGGAACTCGATGCGCAATGAACGGGGGACCGCTTGCCCGATATGACGCGACCTTGAGCGGACTGGCGCGCAAGGACCGGCTGCGGACGCTGTCGCCGCGCGCCGGGCTCGACTTTTCGTCAAACGACTATCTCGGGCTTGCCGCCGCTAGAAGACTGGGCGATGCGGTTGCAGCGGCAATCGCGCGAGGCACGCCGGTTGGCGCCACCGGGTCGCGGCTGCTGCGCGGCAATGCGCCAGAGCATGAGGAATTGGAGACCGGCGCGGCGGCGTTCTTCGGAGCCGACCGCGCGCTGTTCTTTGGCAGCGGCTACATCGCCAACTTCGCTCTGCTGACCGCCCTGCCGCAGAAGGGCGACCTGCTGGTCCTCGACGAGCTCACCCATGCCAGCATGCACGAAGGCGCGCATGCCGGACGCGCCCGGTTCGTGCTGGCCGCGCATAACGACGTCGATGCTGTCGAGGATGCGATCATGCGCTGGCGCGCCGGTGGTGGCACGGGGCGCGTCTGGATCGCGGTCGAAAGCCTCTACAGCATGGATGGCGACCGCGCGCCGATGGAGAGCTTGGTCGCGCTTGCCGATCGGCACGAGGCATTCATTGTCGTCGACGAAGCGCATGCCACAGGCGTCTGGGGACCGGATGGTCGGGGGCTGGCCGCCGCGTTCGAGGGCCGCGACAACATCGTCGCACTCCACACGTGCGGCAAGGCGCTCGGCACCTCGGGCGCACTGGTCACCGGACCGCGAACGCTGTGCAACTATCTCGTCAACCGCTGCCGGCCGTTCATCTACGCCACCGCGCCGTCGCCGCTGATGGCGGTCGCGGCGCGCGAAGCGCTCGCAATGCTCTCCGACGAACCGATGCGCCGCGTTCAATTGCAGAAGCGCGTTGCCTTCGCGGGCCGCCAATTGGCCGAGCGCTGTGGCGTGACGCCCAGCGGCTCACAGATCCAGCCATTTGTCATCGGCGACGTCAGGCACACCATGACGGTGGCTGCAGCACTCCAGGCACGCGGCTTCGACATACGCGGCATTCGCCCGCCGACCGTGCCTGAGGGCACATCGCGCCTACGCATTTCGCTGACGCTCAACGTCGACGAAGCCGACATTTCGGCCATGGTCGAGGCACTCGTTGAGGTGTTGGCCCAAACATGACCGGAGGCGGCATGACCAAACGCATCGTCATCACTGGAACAGACACCGGAGTTGGCAAGACAGTATTTGCAGCCGGTCTAGCCGGCCTGTTCAATGGCTTCTATTGGAAACCGGTACAATCGGGCCTCGAAGAGGAGACCGACAGCGAGGTCGTTGCCCGGCTTTCGGGCTTGCCGGCCGGGCGCGTCCTGCCGGAAGTTTACCGTCTGAGGATGCCGCTGTCGCCGCATCGATCGGCCGAAATCGATGGCGTCGCAATCGAGGCGGCCAAGCTCTCACTTCCAGACTTGCCGGGTCCGCTCATCATCGAAGGCGCCGGCGGGCTGATGGTGCCGCTCAACCGACAGACAAGGTTCATCGATATTTTCCAGGAATGGCAACTACCCGTCATCCTGTGCGCGCGCACCGCGCTCGGCACCATCAATCACACCCTGCTGTCGATCGAGGCCCTGCGGGCCCGCTCCATTCCGCTGATCGGCGTTGCCTTCATCGGCGAGGAAATGGCTGACAGCCAAAGGACAATCGCCGAGTTCGGCAATGTTGCGGTGCTGGGACGGTTGCCTCACCTCGATCAACTGACGCCCGAGACGCTCAGCCAAGCCATGAGCGCCTGCTTTGATCTCCCGATGATAGCCGAAGGATACAGCTGATGGGTTCGCATGTCTGGCACCCCTTCACCCAGCACGCACTCGAGCCCGCGATCCCTGAAATCGTCCGCACTGAAGGTGCCTATCTCCACAAGGCCGACGGCTCTCGCATTCTGGACGCCATCTCTTCCTGGTGGGTGGTCACGCATGGCCACCGCCATCCCCGCATCATGAAGGCTATCGAGACGACCGCGTCGGCCCTCGACCAGATCATCTTCGCTGGCTTCACGCACGAGCCGGCCGAACGCCTGGCCAAGGCGCTTGTCGCCCTGGCTCCCTCCGGCGTCGACTGGGTGTTCTATTCCGACAGTGGCTCGACCTGCGTCGAAGTCGCGCTGAAGATGGCGCTCGGTTACTTCCGCAACATCGGCGCGCCGCGCTCGCGCATCGTCGTCATGGAGCACAGCTATCATGGCGACACCATCGGCACGATGAGTGTCGGCGCCCGTGGCGTGTTCAACGCCCCCTACGAGCCTTTGCTGTTCGAGGTCGATGCCATCCCTTTCCCAGCCGCGGGACGCGAGCAGGAGACACTGGATCGTTTCGAGGCAGTTGCCCGCGACCGGCGCGCCGCCGCGCTAATCGTCGAGCCGCTTGTGCTTGGCGCCGGCGGCATGCTGATGTATCCGGCTTCGGTTCTGACCGAATTGAAAAAGATCACTGAGGCCTCGGGCACGCTGCTGATCGCCGATGAAGTGATGACCGGCTGGGGGCGGACCGGAACCATGTTCGCCTGCGAGCAGGCATCCATCTCTCCGGACATATTGTGCACCTCGAAGGGGCTGACCGGCGGCACTATCCCGCTGGCCGCAACGCTTGCCACCGACGCCATCTTCCAGGCCCACTATTCGACGGACCGGAAGAAGACGTTCTTCCACTCGAGCTCCTTCACCGCCAATCCGATCGCTTGTGCTGCCGCACTCGCCAATGTCGAGATCTGGCGTGACGAGCCGGTGGCGGAGCGGATCGCGGCCTTGAGCACAATGCAAGCCGCCGGGCTTCGACGGTTTCGGGACAATCCCCACTTCACCGACTGCCGCGCGACGGGAACGATCGCAGCGCTTGACCTGCGAACCGATTCCGCAGGTTATCTCGCCGAGATCGGGCCGAAGCTGCGCGCGTTCTTTCTCGACCGGGGACTGCTTGTGCGCCCGCTCGGCAATGTCCTCTACCTTCTCCCGCCTTATTGCATCACCGGCGACGAGTTGGACGGGCTCTATGACGCGATCGAGGCGGCCGGCGCACGTTTCGGTTCGAGGCCATGAGCAGGTCATCGCGCATTCTCGGATTTGGCCATCACGCGCCTGGGCGCAAAGTGGTGAATGCCGAGATCGAGAGCAATCTCGGGCTCGAGCCGGGCTGGATCGAAAGGCGTACCGGAATTCGTTCGCGCTTCTGGGCCACGGACGAAGACACGCTGTCTGGTCTGGCCACGCAGGCTGGCGACATGGCGCTGGCGAACGCCGGCTTTGACCGCGGCGACATCGGCCTGCTGTTGCTTGCCACCTCGACGCCCGATCACCTTCTGCCGCCCAGTGCCCCCCTGGTCGCGCACAAGCTCGGCCTTGGCCGCGCAGGCGCGGTCGACCTCGCCGGTGCCTGCGCCGGCTTCATCTATGCGCTGATGTTTGCGGATGGATTCACTCGCCTGCATGGCAAACCAGCCCTTGTCATCGCCGCCAACATCCTCAGCCGCCGTATCAATCCAGCCGAGCGCGCAAGCTCGGTCCTTTTCGCCGATGCCGCCGGCGCCCTGGTGATTGGTCCGTGTGAAGACCCTGACCGGGGCATTCTCGGCGCCTCCGTGGATTCGGACGGCTCAAGCTACGGACTGATCCAGATTCCCGCCGGCGGAAGCAACATCCCGTTCCACGGCGGCCTGGATCTCGGGCAAACCCGCATGACGATGACCGACGGCCGCGAAGTGTTCGCCAAGGCTGTCGAGATGATGACCGATTGCTCGATAAGCGCGCTTGCCGCTGCCGGCGTGCGACCACGGGATGTCGGCCGGTTCGTGCCGCATCAGGCCAATGCCCGCATTTTCGACGCGGTCGGGAGGAGCCTCGGCATAGCGGATCAAGCAATCGTCAAGACGATCGCCGACTACGGCAACTCGTCCGCCGCGACGATCCCGCTCTCTCTGTCGCTTACCAATCAAACAGAGCCGTTTGGGCCGGGCGAGAAAATCCTTCTGGCGGCAGCGGGCGCGGGGCTGAGCGGCGGCGCCCTCGTGGTCGGAATTTAGCCGGGCGACCGGCCGTCCCAAAGACTGGTCATTCATGATGGATAGGACAACACACCAATGCGAAAACTAGTCGCTGGCAAGCTGCACGGCATCTATGTCACCGAAGCGAACCTCAATTACCATGGTTCGATAACGCTTGACCCTGACCACTGCGAGGCAGCCGGGATCCTGCCGATGGAATTCGTGGAGATATGGAACAAGAATTCCGGTGCGCGGATTTCGACCTATGTCATTCTGGGCGAACGCGGCTCACGATGCTGTATCCTCAATGGAGCGGCCGCCCGCACCTGCCAGCCAGTCGACCAAATCATTGTCTGCAACTCCATCTACCTGGACGAAGCGCATATCACCTCGCTGAAGCCGCGGATCGTCACGTTCGACCAGGACAACCACATACTCGACCGCCTGAGCTACTCCGTCGACCTTGATGCGCATGGCCGTTACAGTTTCTCGATCCTTGACGAGGCGAATGAGGCTTTGGCCATTCCTTCCCTAGTCTCTGGGGTCTGACTTGTGCCTGACAAATGCGTGAGCTTATCTGCCCGGTTTGATTGGCCGCCGATCGCCGCCGCCGGCCGGTCGCGCATCGGCTTTTGCTTACCGAACCAATTGGTGAAACCGATTTTTTCCAACGCGAGTCCACTCGGAACCCGAGGCCATCTGTCGCAGTTTCCGGCTAAGTTGTAGGGAAATTGGCAGTTATCCCCGACATGCCCGTTCCGCTTCGGCACGCTTCGTCTGGAGCTAACTTGCGGAATGTGCTAAGATTCGCCTGTGGGCAAGAAGGCAAAGCGGCTTGACGAATCTCCGATCGATCGCGAAAGCGCGGTTGAGGCAGATTATTTTGCTCGCAAGTGCGGCCTCACCAGAGACGAAGCGCTTAAGATCATCAAGGATGCCCGGCCTTCTAAGCCGCCGGTCAGTTCCAGAGATCACTCAAAGCGCCACTAGGCGCAGATTTCAAACCGAGGCACTACTGCGGGCGGAATGCGCTCGAAGGAGCCTCAAGATGAATGCCCTAACCCCACCAAGAGGACCACTGCCTGCCTCACGGAAAAATCTTCCCGATCGTCCGTATGGTCCAGCGACGCTTTCACCGTCAAAACTTGGCTAGATATGCGCGACATTGATGCGGGCCCAACTTAGCGGCGGCTGCCCGAGTCCTGGACTGAGCTACCCGAGAGTTTGACTGGCGAGGGCGTAAGTTATGGGTGTGATTGCACCGCCGACGCCAAAATCGGTGAGGCGTTTGCCCATCGACATGGTGAGCACCGTGTCGAAAACCGGCATTCCGCTGTGCGACAGAAAGGCGGCGAACTCGCCATTGTCCATGTGGGTGTCGATGCGCAGGAAAGACCCCGAATGGTCAGTCACGTGTGGGCGGACGATCGCCACGGCGTCCGCGTCATTTTCCGCCACGACCGGCCCCACGACATGGCCCCGGCCGAACGGCCGACAGAGCGCGAACGCGTTCAGCTTGTCATCCTTGAAAAGACCGTAGCCGACCGAGTACGCGAAAAGCCTTTCGATGAGCGTCGCCCGCCTCACGCCAAATCCGGCCGCGTCAAGTTCGATCGCTGCGGGAATATCCCTCGCGTCCAAAATCCGGACATCACCTTGCGTATTTGCCGGCCTCGCCATCGCCTCTATCCGGGCGATGCCCTGGCATTGATAGACGGTCATTTCCGGCCGAAAATCGAGAGAGAGATAGAGCCGCTTTGCCGCGCGGGTTGCATTGAGGCGCAGGTCGCGCCCTGGTACTTTCTCAAAGACCCGCTTCATCAGCCATTGCCCAGCCCCCAAGGTCTGAAGTCGCGGCGAGGTAATGACCATGCCCACGGTCGCGAAGCCGGCGCCATGTCCGAACCACATGGCGGAAGCGAGAACCCGGCCGATCTCGTCAAGCGCCACGAACCCCTGTCCTGACTCGCGCAGGAACTGCCAGTCCTCGGCCCGGTGTGGCCATCCCACGGAAAGGGAGAGCGCGTGCAACCGGTCCAGTTCGACGCCTTCGATATCGTCGATGCGCATCGAGAAGGTGTCGATTCTCAAGCTTCCGGACGGCTTCAATTCCATGCCCCTGAAAGATTATCGCATTAGAGCGCCACCCACCGATGGCCGGCCCTGCCCCGTAACGCTAAACGAGCAGACCGATACGATTTGCTCGAAAGCCACGCAGCAACGCAAGATTCAACTGAAACACTTTCGCTTTCGGCACGCAATCGCGTCCGAACGCGCACATCCTTTCCGGCAATGTTGGAAATATGGTCGACGGCACCGATCCCGGCGAACCCGAAATGCTTTGAGGGCTGGAATGGACGTCTTCGACATCCTCGACCGTCTCGTCGCCTTTCCATCGGTCGCCGGCAAAGCGAACGATGACATAGCCGGCTGGATCGAGACCTATCTCGCGGAACACGGAAGTCAGGTCACCGTGTTTCCGGGGCCGGAAGGCGACCGTTTCAATCTTTTCGCGACGGTCGGCCCCGCCGATGTCCCGGGCTACATCCTGTCCGGCCACATGGACGTCGTTCCCGCTGGCGAGCCGCAATGGAGTTCAGCTCCTTTCGCGCTGCGCCGGGAAGGCGAACGGCTTTACGGACGCGGCACCACCGACATGAAGGGGTTCCTGGCCGCGGCGCTCGCGGCTGCACCCATGCTGGCTGGGCTTCGCCTCGCCAGGCCAATCCATCTTGCCTTCTCCTATGATGAGGAGGTGGGATGCCGCGGCGTGCCGCATTTGATCGCCCGCCTTCCCGAACTTTGCGCCAAGCCGCTCGGCGTCATCGTCGGCGAGCCGAGCGGCATGCGCGCCGTGCGAGGCCACAAGGGCAAGGCGGCAGCCCGCGTGATTGTCAAAGGGCGCTCCGGCCATTCCTCCCGACCCGATCTCGGGCTCAACGCCATCCATGCCATGGCCGCTGCGCTGAACGCGGCCGTGAGCGAAGCCAAACGGCTGACGCACGGTCCGTTCGATCCTGCCTTCGAGCCGCCCTACTCCTCGCTGCAAGCCGGTGTGATCGCAGGAGGACAGTCGGTCAACATCATTCCCGACAGTTGCACGCTGGACCTGGAGGCACGTGCCATACCCGGTGTCGACCCGGCGAGCCTGCTCGCTCCGGTCAAGGCGCGGGCCGAGGCCCTCTCAACCGACGGGTTTCTGGTCGAGTGGACGCCGATGAGTGCCTATCCGGCGCTGTCGCTGCCGCAAGACGCGGCACTGGGGGGACTGCTGCGCGAGTTGACAGGCGAGGTGCCGCTAGCCGCTGTCAGCTTCGGCACGGAGGCTGGACTTTACCAGGCCGCTGGGTTCGATGCGATCATCTGCGGCCCCGGCGACATCGTCCGCGCCCACAAGCCGGATGAGTACATTCTCGCCAGCGAACTCGCCGCCTGCCAGCGATTGATCGAGGCGCTGGGCGCCCACTGCGCGGCTTGAAGGAAACCGGAATGACATTCCTGTTCAATTCCGATGCGCGGCGCGGCGCGATCTTCGCCGATGCCTTCGCGAGAGAACTGCCGGACGTCCCCTTCACGATGGATGCCGCAACGATCGATCCCGACGCCGTGCGTTACCTGATCAGCTGGACCGTGCCGGATAATCTCGGCCGCTACAGGAACCTGGAAATCCTGTTTTCCATCGGCGCCGGCGTCGACCAGTTTCGCCTCGACGCGGTGCCTGCGAACGTGAAGATCGTGCGCATGATCGAGGACGGCATCGTGCGCATGATGCAGGAATATGTGACGCTTGCCGTGCTCGCGCTCCACCGCAACCTGCCTGGATATCTGGCGCAGCAGCGCGCCGGCGAATGGGCGGATATCGCGCAGCCGCAGGCCGGGTCGCGCCGGGTCGGCGTGCTCGGCCTCGGGCAGCTTGGCCAAGCCGTCCTCGACCGCCTGAAGCCCTTCGGCTTCCCGCTTGCCGGATGGAGCCGCTCGCCGCGGCGGATCGAGGGCGTGACCTGTCATCATGGCGAGCCCGGGCTGAACGAGATGCTCGCGGCCAGCGACATTTTGATCTGCCTGTTGCCGCTGACCGAGGAGACGCGCGGTTTCCTCGATGCCGACCTGTTTGCGAAACTGCCCAAGGGCGCGGCTCTCGTCCACACCGGCCGGGGGCCGCAGCTCGACCAGGAAGCCCTTGTCGCCGCGCTCGACAGCGGCCACCTTTCTGCCGCGATGATCGACGTCACCGATCCCGAACCACTGCCTGCGGACCATCCGTTCTGGTCGCATCAAAAGGTCATTTTGACCCCGCATGTCGCCAGCGTCACCCAGCCCGCCAGCGCCGCGCAGGCCGTTGTCGAAAACATCAGGCGTTACCGCGCCGGTCTTGACCCCATAGGGCTCGTCGACCGGTCGCGCGGCTATTGAACTTCAACATGAAAGGCCATCCCTTGTCCCTGCTCAAGACCGTCGATACCAGCCCTGCCTTCCCGCCGCGCGAATCTGCGGCGCTGCCCGAACGGCTGATTGCCGGCAACCCCGCCTTCAAGACCTGGGCTCAGGATGTCGCCAAGGGCGACCTCGTCCATACCGGCGTCTGGGAGGCGACGCCTGGGGAAACGCGCTCGATCAAGGGCGACACTTTCGAGTTCTGCCACATCCTCTCCGGCGTGATCGAAATCACGCCCGACGGCGGCCAGCCGGTGACCTACCGCGCCGGCGACAGCTTCGTGATGAAGCCTGGCTTCACCGGTGTTTGGAAGACCATCGAAACGGTACGCAAGATCTACGTAACCGTAGGGTAATGGGGTCTGCGCGAGCCTGCGCCTCCGCAACAGATTTTGCCGTCTGTCATCGCCGGCGCACAACAATCATCCGCGACTGATCGCCGAACGGTGCATGCTGCGCTGCCGCCCGCGCTAGGCTCCTGCGGAAAACTCTAGAGTGGGTGCCATGGGCCTGAGCTTCGACCCGGATATCGTCTCCCTCCCTGTCGGACATTTCATTGGCGGAGAACTCATCGCGGCCGAGGGTACGATCGAGATGCACCGACCGTCGGATGGCAGAGTATACACCGCCTGTCCGATCGCAGGCCCCGAGGTGATCGATCGTGCGGTGGACAGCGCCAAGGCGGCGCTGAAGTCCAGCAACTGGGGTAGTGTTCGGCCACGCGAACGGACGAAGGCGCTTCAGGCCTGGGCCGACCTGATCGAAGCGGAGGCCGAAACGCTGGCCAGGATCGAGGCGCTGTGCTCCACCCGGCCTGTCGGCCAGCTCGTGGCCGGCGACATCGCTGTCACCGCCGAGCAGATCCGCTTCTTTGCCGAATTCGCCGACAAGGAAGGCAGCGAGCTCGTACCCACCGACGACACCAGTCTCGGCATGATCATGAGCGAGCCCTATGGCGTGGTCGGCGCGATCACGCCCTGGAATTTTCCCATCTCGATGGCCGGATGGAAGCTCGGGCCGGCATTGGCCGCGGGCAATGCGGTCGTGCTGAAGCCATCGGAAATGACGCCCTTTTCGGCAGTCTATATGGCGCAACTCGCCGTCCGAGCAGGCTTGCCGGCGGGGCTCATAAACGTGGTGCTGGGCGACGGTCCGACGACCGGCACGGCGCTGACCGGCCATCCCGATATCGCCAAGGTCAGCTTCACCGGCTCGACCCGCGCCGGTTCGGCCATCATGGAGAATATCGCTCGCACCGGCGTCAAGCCGATGACGCTGGAACTCGGCGGCAAGAGCCCGCAGATCGTCTTTGCCGATGCCGATCTGGAGAAGGCGGCGACCGCGGTCGCCGGCAGCGTCACCTTCAATGCCGGCCAGGCTTGCGTCGCAGGCACGCGCCTGATCGTCGAGAGGAGTGTGGCCGACAGGCTGACGGCCGCGATCCTGGAGAAGGTGAAGGCGGTACGGCCCGGCCCGACATGGGACGAGGCGACGCAGTATTCGCCTGTTATCTCGGAACGGCAGCGGGCGCGCGTCGACGGCATCGTGCGGGCCACGATCGAGGCCGGCGGCGAATGCCTGACCGGCGGCGGCGTCATGAACAATCCCGGCTATTTCTACGAGCCGACGCTGATCACAAATGTCGACCAGGCCAATCCGGCGATCGTCGAGGAAATCTTCGGCCCGGTCCTGACCATCCAGACCTTCGAGACCGAGGAAGAGGCGCTGGCGCTGTCCACCCATCCAACCTACGGACTGGCTTCCGGCCTGTTCACCTCCGACCTGTCCCGCACCATCCGCTTCGCGCGCAAACTTGAGGCGGGCACCGTCTGGGTCAACCGCTACAGCCGCTCGCGCGACCATATTCTGCCAACCGGCGGCTACAAGCGCTCCGGCATCGGCAAGGATCTCGGCCGCGAAGCCTATCTCGCCAACCGCAGGACCAAGAGCGTCCTGATCAGCCTGTAAAGAGATGCCGATGAAGTCTTACTCGATCGCCCTGATCCCCGGTGACGGCATCGGCCGCGATGTGACCGCGGCCGCCTGGACGGTGTTGCAAACGGTGGCCGGAGACACCGGCTTCGCCCTTACCGGAACCGAGTTCCCTTGGTCCTGCAAATTCTTCAAGGACACAGGCCGCATGATGCCCGAAAACGGCATCGAGACCTTGCGCGGCTTCGATGCCATCCTTCTCGGCGCGGTCGGCTGGCCGGCGGAGGTGCCGGATTCCGTCTCGCTCCATGGTCTCCTGCTGCCGATCCGCAAGGCGTTCGTGCAATATGCCAACATCCGACCGCACCGCCTGCTGCCGGGCGTGACCGGCCCGCTGCGGGCGGAAGGTTTCGACATATTGTGCATCCGCGAGAACACCGAAGGCGAATATTCGGGCGCCGGCGGACGCGTGCATCAAGGCACGCTGGACGAGGTCGCCGTGGAGACCTCGATCTTCACCCGCGTCGGCGTCGAGCGCATCCTGCGCTTCGGCTTTGAGCAGGCGCGGTCGCGGCGGGGCAAGCTCGCCTCCGTCACCAAGTCCAACGCGCAGAAATACTCGATGGTGTTCTGGGACGAGATCACGCGAAAGCTGGCTGCGGAGTATCCTGATATCGAAGTCACGAGCTATCATGTCGATGCGCTCGCCGCGCGCATGATCATGGCGCCGGAGAGCCTTGATGTTGTCGTCGCCTCCAACCTGTTCGGCGACATCCTGACCGATATCGGCGCGGCGATCCAGGGCGGGCTCGGCTACGCCGCCTCCGCCAACATCAATCCTGACCGCTCGGCGCCGTCGATGTTCGAGCCGGTGCACGGCTCGGCGCCCGATATCGCCCATCTCGGCATCGCCAATCCAATCGCCGCCATCTGGTCCGGGACCATGATGCTCGATCATCTCGGTGAAAAGGCTGCGGCCGACCGCGTCATGAAGGCGGTCGAAGCCGCCACCGCCAGGGGCATAGGCACCATTCCCGGCAAGGACCGAACAGAGGCCATCACGGCCGCCATCGTTGCCGCACTCACCTGATGCAAGGTCATTTTCGATGAAAAACCTGAAAGACAAAACTCTCTTCCGCGAAGCCGGCCTGATCGGCGGCGAGTGGGTCGCTGCCGGCTCCGGCAAGACGGTCGACGTCGTCGATCCGGCGACCCAGGCAACGATCGGCACGGTGCCCGACATGACCGGTCCGGGGACCCGCGCGGCCATAGAGGCCGCGACTTCCGCCTATCGCAATTGGAGACAGAAAACCAACGCCGAGCGCGCTGTCCTGCTGGAGGCCTGGCACGGCTTGATGCTCGCTAATCTGGACGATCTGGCTTTGATCCTGACGACCGAACAGGGCAAGCCGCTGGACGAGGCCAAAGGCGAGATCCGTTACGGCGCGTCCTTCGTCAAATGGTTCGCCGAGGAGGCGCGCCGCATCAATGGCCACACCATCCCCTCGCCCACATCCGACCGCCGCATCATCATACTCAAGGAACCCGTCGGGGTTTGCGGGATCATCACGCCGTGGAACTTTCCCAACGCGATGATCACCCGCAAGGTCGCGCCGGCGCTGGCCGCGGGCTGCACGGTGGTCATCAAGCCGTCCGAGTTCACACCCTATTCGGCGCTGGCGCTTGGCGTGCTTGCCGAGCGCGCCGGCATTCCCGCCGGCGTCATCAACATCGTCACCGGCATGCCCACGGAGATCGGCAACGAGATCATGGCGAACGAGACCGTGCGCAAGATCTCCTTCACCGGCTCGACGCGGGTCGGTTCGCTGCTGATGCGTGGCGCCGCCGACAGCGTGAAGCGGCTCAGCCTCGAACTCGGCGGCAACGCCCCCTTCATCGTCTTCGACGACGCAGATCTCGATCTCGCCATTGAGGGCGCGCTCGTCTCGAAGTTTCGCAATGGCGGCCAGACCTGCGTCTGCGCCAATCGCATCCTCGTCCAGGCCAGCGTCTACGAAACCTTCGCCAAAAAGCTCACCGCTCGCGTCAACGCCATGACGGTCGGGCCTGGCACGCAGCCCGGCGTCGCCATCGGGCCGATGATCAACATGGCGGCGGTCGAGAAAATCAACCGCCACGTCGAGGATGCGCTTGCCAAAGGTGCCGTGATCGTCACCGAGAAGCCTTCGCTGCCGGAGGGTCCGCAATATGTCGCGCCGCTGGTCCTGACCGGCGCCACACATGAAATGCAACTGGCCGGTGAGGAAACGTTTGGCCCGGTCGCACCGCTTTTCCGGTTCGAGACGGAGGAGGAGGCCATCGCCATCGCCAACGGCACGCCCTACGGCCTTGCCTCCTACTTTTACACAGAAAACCTGAAACGCGCCTGGCGCGTCGGCGAGGCGCTAGAGTTCGGCATGGTGGGCTTGAACACCGGCTCGGTCTCGATCGAGGTCGCCCCTTTCGGCGGTGTCAAGCTGTCCGGCCTTGGGCGAGAGGGCGCGCAGGCCGGCATCGAGGAATATTTGGAGATGAAAAGCTTTCACATCGGCGGGCTCGGCTGAGGCAATTTGGCTGAAGCCCCCGCCGGGCCGGGCCGGCGATCACTGAACCCGGTCGAGAGCCTTGTAGTAGAGGCCGACCATCGGCAGGAACCAGGGTTTACCGGAGTAACCGGGAATGGACGGCCACTCGAGCCCCTTCATCGGATTGCGGTCCTCGCGGCCGAGCATGGCGTCAGCCATGATCATGCCGAGATGGGTGGAGAGCTGCGCGCCGTGGCCGGAATAGCCCATCGCGTACCAGACCCCGTCATGGTAGCCGGCGCGCGGGAAGCGGTCCTTGGTCATGTCGACCAGCCCGCCCCAACAATAATCGATCTCGACCTTGGCGAGCTGCGGAAAGATCGCGGCAAGGCCTGCCCGCAATATCTCTCCGCTCCTGGCATCGGAGCGCTGGTCCGATGTCGCCGAAAAGCGTGCGCGGCCGCCGAAGATCAGGCGCCTGTCGGGCGAAAGCCGGAAGTAGTTGCCGATGTTCATCGACGTCACGCATGTCCGGTTGCCCGGCATGGTCGCCGCGATCTCGGCGTCGCTCAACGGCCGCGTGGCGATGATGAAGCTGCCGACGGAGATGATCCTGCGGCGGAAGTAGCCGAAGTCAGGCGTCGTGTAGGCGCCGGTCGCCACCAGCACATGGTCGGCGCTGATCTGGCCCCGCGAGGTGGTCAGCTCATGCCTGCCGCCGGCCTGCTTGCGGTCAGTGACCGCCGTGTTCTCGTGGATGACGGCGCCGTGGCGGGCGGCTGAAGCGGCGAGACCCGCCACATAGCGGCCCATATGCATCATGGCGCTCTTCTTCGACAGCATCGCGCCGTGGAAGGGTGAGCCGATCTCGGAGTTGAGGTCGGCCGCCGACAACAGCGCCGTATCGGGATCCACTTCGGCATGGAGGGCTTCGAAATTGCGGGCGATCGCATCGAAATGTTGCGGCTTGGAGGCGAGCTTTAGCTTGCCGGCGCGGCGGAAGTTGCAGTCGATGCCTTCCTCCGCGACCAGCGCCTCTATGGTGTCGACGGAGTCGTCGAGCGCCCGGTAGAGCGCGATTGCGCGGTCCTTGCCGAGCTCCGCTTTGGCGGCGAGGTAGCCGTGGGCGAGGCCGTTGTTGAGGTGCCCGCCATTGCGGCCGGATGCACCCCAGCCCACACGTTCCGCCTCCAGCACGACCACCTTCGCACCAGCTTTCGCCAGTTGGCGCGCGGCGGCCAGACCGGTGAAGCCGCCGCCGATGACGGCGGCATCGTAGTGCCCCTCGACCGGGCCTTGCGCCCCGCCGGAAAAGACCGGGGCCGTGTCGTGCCAGTAGGAGACGAACTTCATTGGCAATCCGCCTGTTTCTAAAGACCGACCACGCCTGCAAGACCCGAAATGTCCGATATCTCGACATAGCCGTAATACGGGTTGGCCGGTTCGTGGCCACGATTGACCCATACCTTGTTCTTGATGCCGAGATCGTGTGCCGACATCAGGTCGTAGCGGAACGAAGACGAGCAGTGAAGAACGTCCTCCGGGCCGCAGCCCAGCCTGTCGAACATGTATTCGAAGGCTTGGAAGCGGGGCTTGTAGGCCTGCGCCTGCTCAGCCGTGTAGACGGCATGGAACGGCGCACCGAGCTTTTCGACATTGGACATAATCTGCGCGTTCATGGCGTTGGACAGGATGACCAGCGGAATTTCCTTGGCGACTTTCGCCAGGCCGGCCGGAACGTCGGCGTGCGGCCCCCAGGTCGGGACACGCTCGTAGATCATCCCGGCGTCGTCGGCGCTGAAGGCGACGCCATTGCGCTTGCAGGTGCGCTCCAGCGCATTGTGGACGACGTCGGCATAGGGCTTCCAGTCGCCCATGATCTCGTCGAGCCGATAGGCCGCGAAGTTCTTGATAAATTCCTGCATGCGCGGCTCATCGAGCCGGCTGCCATAGAGATCGCGCGCCGCTTCCGCCATCTGGAAAAAGGTCAACGTGCCGTAGCAGTCGAAGGTGATGTATTTGGGCCTGAAGGAAGCCATGTCCGTCGATCTCCGGTGGAAGCACATCCGCGTGGGATGTATTTCATCATAGGACGGCTGATGGCGACCCACCTGACCGAAATCGCCCTTCCGAAAGCAGAAAGTTCCGTATCCGCCATCCGGTTTGGCATGCTGTAGCATCTGGCGTGCCGATCGCGGCGCCGCGATCGGCGTGAGACGCATCCGCCGCGGACGATGCCAGCACAAGATGCGGCGCACCGCTTGCGCTACGGCGAAAGATACCGCCGAAGCCAATGCCTTCAGACGATCTGCGGCGCGCCGATGGCCGAGACTTGGGCACCAGACGGAAGGATGCCTCATGCAGCAGGGCGACATCGAACTCCAGGCCTTCGGGCGGGACCATATTGAAGGAGCCGTAGCGCTGTCTCGCCAGGAGAATTGGCCACATCGCCCGCAGGACTGGCAGATGGCGCTGCTCCTCTCCCGCGGGGTGGTCGCGCTCGACGACCAGGGCCGCGTCACCGGAACCATTCTGGTAACGCCCTACGGCGTGGATTGCGCCATGATCAACATGGTGATCGTCGACAGGAACGTGCGGGGCAAGGGGCTTGGGCGCCGGCTCATGGAACAGGCCTTCGCCTTGGCCGGAAACCGTCCGCTGCGGCTCGTCGCGACAGCGGACGGCATGCCTCTCTATGAGAAATTGGGCTTCGTGCCCTCCGGAACGATCCGGCAGCACCAGGGCAGCGTTGCCAAACTTGGTGCACCCGACGGCGTGGAAGCCGCAGGCATCGACGATCTTCCTGAAATCAAGGCGCTGGACCGCGACGCCTATGGCGCCGACCGCGAAGCCCTGATCGATGCGCTGGCGGAGCGCGGCCAGTTCGCGGTCATCCGCCGCAACGGCGCCATCGAGGCCTATGCCGCGATCCGCCCGTTTGGACGTGGCGAGGTGATCGGTCCGGTCATCGCGGGAAGCGCCAACGAGGCGAAGGCCCTGATCGGCTTCTTTGCCGCGCCGCGTCCCGGCGCCTTCCTGCGCGTGGATACCGGCAGCCGGACCGGCATCGCCAGCTGGCTCGAGGAAATCGGCCTCGCCCATGCCGGCGGAGGCGTGGCTATGGACCGTCCCGCCAAGAACGGCGACGAACACGCAAGGCCAAAAGTTTACGCCCTCGCCAACCAGGCGCTCGGTTAGTCCGGAGGACAACAATGCTCGCCAATTCCCTGATCGAACTCGATCGCGCCCACCTCATCCATCCGGTCTCATCATATCGCGGCCATGAGGCGCTCGGCGTGCGCGTCTTGAAATCGGCGAAGGGCGCGACCGTGACCGATGCGTCCGGCCGGCAACTCGTCGATGGTTTCGCAGGGCTATGGTGCGTCAACGCCGGCTACGGCCAAGACAGCATCGTCGAGGCGGCGGCCCGGCAGATGCGCGAACTTCCCTATGCCACCGCGTATTTCGACCTCGGTTCGGAGCCGGCCATCCGCCTAGCTTCGGAGCTGGCCGAGCGCGCGCCAGGTGACCTCAACCACGTCTTTTTCACGCTTGGCGGGTCGGACGCGGTCGACAGCACGATCCGTTTCGTCCGCTACTACTGGAATGCCAGGGGCGAGCCGAAGCGCGACCAGTTCATTTCCATCGAACAGGGTTATCATGGGTCGTCGGTGGTCGGCGCGGGCCTGACCGCCCTGCCCGCCTTTCACGCCGGCTTCGGCATTCCCTTCGAATGGCAGCACAAGATCCCTTCCCCCTATCCCTACCGCAACCCGGTCGGCGAGGACGGCAACGCGATCATCGCCGCATCGCTCGCCGCGCTGAAGGCCAAGATCGACGAAATCGGGCCGGAGCGGGTCGCTGCCTTCTATGCCGAGCCGATCCAGGGTTCGGGCGGTGTCATTGTCCCGCCGAAAGGCTGGATCAAGGCGATGCGCCAGCTGTGCCGGGAATACGGCATCCTGTTCATCGCCGACGAGGTGATCACCGGCTTCGGCCGCACCGGGCCTTTGTTCGCCTGCACCGATGAGGACATCGTTCCCGATTTCATGACGACCGCGAAGGGGCTGACCTCAGGCTATGTGCCAATGGGCGCCGTGTTCATGGCCGATCATGTCTACGACGTCATCGCCGATGGCGCGGGCAACTCGGCGGTCGGCCATGGCTACACCTATTCCGCCCATCCCGTCAGCGCCGCCGTCGCGCTCGAAGTGTTGAGGCTCTACGAAGCCGGCCTGTTGGAGAATGGCATCAAGGCTGGCGCCCGCCTGATGGCAGGCCTGGCAAGCCTGGGCGACCACCCTCTCGTCGGCGACGTGCGCGGCCGCGGCATGCTTGCAGCGATCGAACTGGTGGTCGACAAACCGAAGAAGACACCGCTTCCGGCATCGGCCATGCCGGCTCGGCGCGTCTTCGACAGGGCGTGGGACAACGGCCTTATCATCCGTGCCTTTGCCAACGGGGTTATCGGCTTTGCCCCCCCGCTCTGCTGCACCGACAGCGACATCGACGCAATCATCGAGCGCACGCGCCGGACGCTCGACCAGACGCTGGAAGATCCTGATGTCCGCCAGGCTTTGGCATGACAGGCGAAGAATACCGCGCGTTTCGAAATAGCGCAGGGGCAGACGATTTCGCAATTTTGTGCCGCCTCCTCACGCCTTTTCGGCGAATCCAGCGCGGGGGAAGTGCCAGACTGCTTATAAGACAAGGCCAGAAAGCACGGATTTCCGGGCCTTCTAAAAGGGCCGACGCCCCGGACAGCACGGAATTTTGTTCTGTTCAACACATGCAATTCGGCCGCGTGCAGAGGAGAGCCAGTCTTGGCCAGGGGCTTTAGCGAATTCAAATACATGACCTTCGATGTCGTCGGCACGCTGATCGACTTCGAAGGCGGGATCACGACCTGCCTGGCGGGAATTGCCGCCGAGGCCGGCGTTTCGCTCGATGGCGAGGCGGCGTTGGCCCTTTACCGGCAGGCCCGCTACATGACCGGTGCGAGCCTTTTTCCCGACGATCTCGCACGTGTCTACATGGTCATCGCGCCACAGCTTGGCCTGCCGGCCGAGGAAAAACACGGCATGCGCCTGCGGGACTCCGCCAGCGCCTGGCAAGGCTTTCCTGACAGCGCCGCGGCATTGGCCGAGCTTGCGAAATCGCACAGGCTGATTGCCATGACCAATGCCCGGCGCTGGGCGCTTGATCATTTCGAAAAGCAAATCGGATCGCCCTTCTTCGCCACCTTCACCGCCGACGATACCGGCACGGAAAAACCAGAACCGGCCTTTTTCCAGAAGGTCTTCGATTTCGTAGCCTCGAGGGGCGACAGCAAGGATGACATCCTGCACGTCGCCCAAAGCCAGTATCACGATATCGGCATATCCCGGGCGCTTGGCATGACCAATTGCTGGATCGAGCGCCGGCATGCCCAGAAGGGCTATGGCGGCACGATCGAACCCGAGCGCTTCACCGCGCCGGACTACCACTTCACCTCAATGGCCGCGTTGGCGTCGGCCGTGCGGGAAAGCCTGAAGGAACGAACCTGAGCCCGGAAAGCCGCGTCAAGACGAGCAGGCCGGAAAGCCAAACAGAAAGGGGAATGATATGACCGACAAAATCACGAACTGGACCAATGCAGACAATGCCATGGTCGAAAATGCCATTCGGCGGGGTGCGAGCCGCCGCGAACTCCTCAAGATGCTGCTGGCCGGCGGCGCCGCGGTTGCCGCGGGCAGCTTGGTGCTTGGTCGCGCCACCGATGCCGTCGCCGCCACGCCAGTTTCCGGCGGGAGTTTCAAGGCCGCCGGCTGGTCATCCTCGACCGCCGATACGCTCGATCCGGCAAAGGCATCGCTCTCCACCGACTATGTCCGTTGCTGCTCGCTCTACAACCGCCTGACCTTCCTCGACAAGGATGGCGTCACGCAGATGGAGCTGGCTGAAAGCTTCGACAGCAAGGACGCCAAGACCTGGATGGTGAAGCTGCGCAAGGGCGTCACCTTCCATGACGGCAAGGACCTCACCGCCGACGACGTCGTCTTCTCGATGAAGCGCCATCTCGATCCGGCGGTCGGTTCCAAGGTCGCCAAGATCGCCGCGCAGATGACCGGCTTCAAGGCGGTCGACAAGTCGACCGTCGAAATCACGCTCGCCGACCCGAATGCCGACCTCCCGACCATCCTGGCGCTGCACCATTTCATGATCGTCCAGGACGGCACCACGGACTTCTCCAAGGGCAAAGGCACCGGCGCCTTCGTGCTGCAGACGTTCGAACCGGGCGTGCGGTCGGTCGTCACCAAGAACAAGAACTACTGGAAGTCGGGCAAGCCCTATCTGGACTCTTTCGAGTTCATCGCCATCAGCGATGACAGCGCCCGCGTCAACGCCCTGCTTTCCGGTGACATCAATTTTGCGGCCTCAATCAATCCGCGCGCGATGAAGCTCATCGGCGGCCAGCAGGGTTTCGAATTGTCGAAGACGACCTCCGGCAACTACACCGACCTCAACATCCGGCTCGACATGGATCCGGGCAGCAAGGCCGACTTCGTGACCGGGATGAAATATCTCGTCAACCGCGAGCAGATCGTCAAATCGGCATTGCGCGGCCTCGGCGAAATCGGCAACGACCAGCCTGTCTCGCCGGCGAACATCTTCCACAATGCCGACCTCAAGCCGAAGGCCTTCGACCCGGACAAGGCCAAGTTCCACTTCCAGAAGTCGGGCCTGCTCGGCCAGTCCATCCCCGTCATCGCCTCCGACGCGGCGACCTCGTCGATCGACATGGCGGTGATCATCCAGGCCGCCGGCGCGGATATCGGCATGAAGCTCGATGTCCAGCGTGTCCCGGCCGACGGCTATTGGGACAATTACTGGCTGAAGGCGCCAATCCATTTCGGCAACATCAATCCGCGCCCGACGCCCGACATCCTGTTCTCGCTCCTCTACGCCTCCAACGCGCCCTGGAACGAAAGCCAGTACAAATCCGGGAAGTTCGACAAGCTGCTCATCGAGGCGCGCGGCTCGCTCGACCAGGCCAAGCGCAAGGAGATCTACGGCCAGATGCAGACCATGGTCTCCGAGGAGGCCGGCACCATCATCCCGGCCTACATTTCTAACGTGGATGCCCTCTCCAGCAAGGTGAAGGGTTTGGAGGCGAACCCGCTCGGTGGCATGATGGGCTACGCAATGGCGGAATATCTCTGGCTCGAAGCCTGAGAGGCGCCTGCCAGGGACCGGACAGCCGGTCCCTGGCACCTATTGCGCAACATGGCTTGGCCGAACGCAACCGCAGGAGCGCTTCCATGACGTCTGGGGTTCTAAACCTCGTGCTGAAGCGGCTGGCAATCGCGGTCGTTACACTTTTGATCGTCCTGTTCGCCGTTTTTTTCGCTACCAGCATGCTTCCCGGCGACACCGCGTCGATCCTGCTTGGCCAGGCGGCTACACCCGAAGCCGTCGCCGGCCTGCGCGATGCCATGCATCTCAACGATCCGGCAATCCTGCGCTTCCTGCGCTGGCTTTTCGGCCTGCTCCACGGCGATCTCGGCACCTCCTATGCCAATCAGATGCCCGTCGCGGCGCTGATCGGCCGGCGCTTCGTCAACACCATGGAGCTCGCCGGCATCACCACGCTGCTCTCTGTGCCGCTGGCGCTGACGCTGGGCATCACCGCTGCCATGTTGCGCGGGTCCCTTTACGACCGCACCGTCACCATTCTTTCGATCGGCGTCATCTCCGTGCCGGAGTTCATGGTCGCGACGCTCGCGGTTCTGCTCTTCGCTGTCTATCTCAAATGGCTGCCGGCACTGTCCTCGGTCAATGAGGCGCATTCCCTGACTGACCTCGTGCGCATCTATGCAATGCCGGTGATCACGCTCACCTTCGTCATCTCCGCCCAAATGATCCGCATGACCCGGGCCGCGGTGATCGAAACGCTCTCCGCGCCTTATGTCGAGATGGCGCTTCTCAAAGGCGCCTCACGCGGCCGCATGGTGCTCAAGCATGCACTTCCCAATGCGCTCGGGCCGATCGTCAACGCGGTTGCGCTGTCGCTGTCCTATCTGGTCGGCGGCGTCATCATCGTGGAGACGATCTTCAATTATCCAGGCGTAGCCAAGCTGATGGTCGACGCGGTCGCGACCCGCGACCTGCCGCTGATCCAGAGCTGCGCAATGATCTTCTGCCTCGGCTACCTCTTGCTCATCACGATCGCTGACATCATCGCCATCATGTCCAACCCGAGGCTCAGGTGACGATGGCGCGCGTGGCAGCTTCCCGACGGTTCCTCCTGGGGCACAGCTACAATCTCGTGGGGGTCGTGGCCGCGCTGGTCATCCTGGCGTGGACGCTGATCGCGATCTTCGCGCCCACCATCATTCCCCATTCGATCGGCGACATCGTCGATGACGATTATTTCGGCCCGATGCGTCAGGGCCTGTGGCTCGGCTCGGACTATCTGGGGCGCGACATGCTCTCGCGGGTGCTGATGGGTGCGCGCTACACCGTGGGCATATCGCTCGCCGCCGTCGTCATCGCCTGCGTCTCGGGCGTGGTGCTGGGGATGATCGCGGCCGTCACCGGCGGCTGGCTCGACAGCTGCCTCAGCCGCTTCCTCGACGCCATGAACTCCATCCCCAGCAAGCTGTTCGGTCTTGTGGTCGTTGCCGCGGTCGGCTCGTCGATCCCGGCCCTGATCCTGACGCTCGCCGTCATCTACATACCAGGCGCCTACCGCTTCGCGCGGGCGCTCGCCGTCAACATCAGCAGCATGGACTTCATGACCGTCGCTCGCGTGCGCGGTGAAAGCACCGCCTATCTCATCGGGTCAGAGATCCTGCCCAATATCATTCGTCCGGTTCTGGCCGACTTCGGCCTGCGCTTCGTCTTCATCGTGCTCTTGCTCTCCGGCCTGTCCTTCCTCGGGCTCGGTCTGCAGCCGCCGCTCGCCGACTGGGGCGCGCTGGTGCGCGAGAACATAGGCGGCCTGCCCTTCGCGGCCCCTGCCGTCATCGTGCCGTCGCTGGCGATCGCCAGCCTCACCATCAGCGTCAACCTGCTGATCGACAACCTGCCGCAGAAGATCAGGGACAGGGACACATGACCAATCTCGTCGAGGTCAGGAACCTGAGGATCGAGGCGACGACCGACGCCGGTCGCGTGGTCGAAATCATCAAGGGCGTCAGCCTCGACATCGCTGACGGCGAGATCGTCGCCCTGATCGGCGAGAGCGGCTCCGGCAAGACGACGATCGCGCTCTCGCTCATGGGCTATGCGCGGCCTGGCTGCCGGATCACCGGCGGCGAGATCAATGTCAACGGCAAGAACATGGCGGCACTTTCCGAAAAGCAGCGCGCCAGGTTGCGCGGCACCGACATTGCCTATGTTCCGCAAAGTGCCGCCGCCTCCTTCAACCCCTCGTCCACCATCATGGAGCAGGTGATCGAGGTTACGCGCATCCACGGGCTGATGCCCCCCGAGCAGGCGCGAAAGCGCGCGGTCGAGCTGTTCAGGGCCTTGTCGCTGCCGGACCCGGAAGGGATTGGCGCGCGTTATCCGCACCAGGTTTCAGGCGGGCAATTGCAGCGGCTGTCGGCGGCCATGGCGCTCATCGGCGATCCCAAGCTGATGATCTTCGACGAGCCGACGACAGCTCTCGACGTGACGACGCAGATCGACGTGCTGAAGGCATTCAAGTCGGTCATGCGGGCCGGCGGGATAGCGGGTGTCTACGTTTCCCACGACTTAGCGGTCGTCGCCCAGATCGCCGATCGCATCGTTGTGCTGAAGGGCGGCGAAGTGCAGGAGACCGGCGCCACGGCTCAGATTCTTTCGGCTGCCCAGCACCCCTATACGCGCGAACTGCTGGCTGCCTTCGAGCCGAAACCGCGACAGGCGCATGCTGACGCGGATGCCGGCGCGAAGCCGTTGCTGCGTATCGACAATGTGACCGCCGGCTATGGCTCGGTGCGGGCCGACGGACTGCCGCTTATCCGCGCTGTCAGTTCCGTCAGCCTGGTTGTCGAGAAGGGCCGCAATCTTGGCGTCATCGGCGAATCCGGCTGCGGAAAATCGACGCTGGCGCGCGTCATCGCCGGCATCCATCCGGCGGCGGCCGGCGACATCGTTTTCGATGGCAGGCAACTGGAGCGCGCCGCGGGGAAGCGCAGCCAGGACCAACTGCGCGAGATGCAGATCGTGTTCCAGTATGCCGATACCGCGCTCAATCCGGCCAAGCCTGTGGAGGACATAATCTCCCGCCCGCTGGCCTTCTATCACGGGCTCGACCGGCAGGCGCGCTCGAAGCGCGTCAACGAACTGCTCGACATGGTTCGCATGCCCAAGACGCTTCGCTATCGCCGCCCGTCAGAGCTCTCGGGAGGCCAGAAGCAGCGCGTGAACTTCGCGCGCGCCCTGGCGGCCGGACCCAAGCTCATTATCTGCGACGAAATCACATCGGCGCTCGACACGGTGGTGGCGGCGGCCGTGATCGAACTGCTCAAGGAGCTGCAGCGCGAGTTGGGCCTTTCCTACATTTTCATCAGCCACGACCTCTCCGTCGTCGAAGCGATCTGCGACGAGATCATGGTCATGTACAATGGCGAGCGGGTGGAGCAGATCACGCCCGACAGGCTGACGGCGCCCACCCACCCCTATTCCAAGCTTCTGTTCTCCTCGGTGCCGAAGCTTGATCCGACCTGGCTCGACGGCCTTGTCCGCGATCCCGAGCTCGTCAGCCAGTACGGACACCGTTGACTACATGGGAAACAGGCTGGGCAGCGGCATGTGCGCCTTGACGATGGGAGATTTCAGCACCACGAAGCTGAAATACTTGTCGATGCCGATATCCATGTCGGTCAGCCGCTCCATGATCGTCTGATACTCACTAATGCCGGAGGTCACGAATTTCATCAAATAGTCGTAGCCGCCCGAGACAAGGTGGCATTCGATGACCTGGTCGATCTTCTCCACGACGGCGAGAAAGCGGGCGAAGTCCACCTGACGGTGGTTCCTCAAGGTAATTTCGGTGAATACGGTCAACATCTGGCCTAGCTTGCCGATGTTGACCTGCGCGGAATAGCCTTCGATGTAGCCCTCCGACTGGAGTTTCTTGACCCGCATCAGGCACGGGCTTGGCGACAGATGCACCAGGTCGGCCAGTTCCACGTTGGTGATGCGGCCGTTCTTCTGCAATTCGTAGAGAATCCTGATGTCGATCCGATCCAGTTTCACGGCCGCCTCCGGACAAAGCACATGCAGCACAAAATGCTGCCTTGCCAATGACGACGGAGACTATCACAGCCTGCGGGCCTGTCCATCCGAGCGGATACCTCTGAAAAGCAGGGACTTCCGATTCCAATGAACCAGCCAGAATAAAATTCTGCTCCGAACTCAAATGCGGCAACGGCTGCCTGCCCAACGCGCTAGATTGAAGCGTCAAAACAGAGATGACCATGCGCGCGCCACTGCAGCAGATCGAGACATCGGGCGAACTGCCGCGTTGCGCGGACGCGATGGTGATCGGCGGCGGCATCGTCGGCGTCTTCGCGGCCTATTACCTGGCACGGCGCGGCATGAAGGTCGCGCTTGTCGAAAAGGGACGTATCGGCGCCGAGCAGTCCTCAAGGAACTGGGGATGGTGCCGCCAGCAGAACCGCGACGCGCGCGAGTTGCCGATGGCTACTCGCAGCCTCGATCTGTGGGACCGCTTTGCCACGGAAACCGGCGAAGACACCGGCTTTCGCCGCTGCGGCCTGCTCTATCTCAGCAATGACGAGGCGGAACTGGCCGGCTGGGCACGCTGGCGTGACTTCGCCAGAACGGCCCGCGTCACCACGCACATGCTCGACGGCACCGAAGCCAGCGAGCGAGGCCGCGCCACCGGCCGGACATGGAAGGGCGGCGTCTTCTCGCCGACCGACGGCACCGCCGATCCGTCGCGGGCAGCACCCTCGGTCGCACGCGCCATCCTCAAGCTCGGCGGTTCCGTGCATCAGAATTGCGCCGCGCGCGGCATCGAGACCGAGGGCGGCCGCCTGAGCGGCGTGGTCACCGAAAGCGGAACGATCCGGACCAAGGTAGCGGTGCTGGCCGGCGGCGCCTGGGCCTCCTCCTTTTGCCGGCAGTTCGGTTTCCGTTTTCCGCAGGCGTCGATCCGCTCCTCGATCCTGTCGGTGTCGCCAGGCGCCGAGGGTCTGCCGGATGCGCTGCACACGGCAAGCATCTCGGTCACGCGTCGTGGCGACGGCGGCTACACGCTCGCCATCAGTGGACGTGGGCGCGTGGACGTGACGCCGCAGCAGGTGCGCTTCTCCTCGCAGTTCCTGCCCATGTTCCTGAAGCGGTGGCGCAGCCTCGCGCCCGGCGGCCTGCAGGGTGCGCGCTCGGGCCACGAAACGCTCCGACACTGGCGGCTCGACCAGCCGACACCGATGGAGCGGATGCGCATCCTCGATCCGGTCCCGGACCAGGCGACCATCCGCCTGACCCACGCCCGGGCGCTCGAATTGCTGCCGGCACTGCGCCAGACCAGGATCAGCGCGACCTGGGCCGGCTACATCGACAGCACGCCGGACGGCGTACCCGCTATCGGCGAGATTGATACCGTTCCGGGTTTCTTCCTGGCTGCCGGATTTTCGGGACACGGCTTCGGCATCGGACCCGGCGCCGGGCACCTCGCCGCCGATCTGATGACCGGGTCGCAACCAATCGTCGATCCGCAATCCTATGATCCCCGGCGCTTCGACACTTCGGCCTGGGGGAAGGTTGCCGATTTCTAAAGCTCGACATATTCCGACACCCTGCGGAGATTGGCTGTGAACCTGCATCAGTCGTCCCGCAGAAAGGCTCCGATAGGCGCCGGCCGGACAGGCGCTTGCCCGCGGAACCGGCCGACAGCGCCAGGTGTGCAGCCGGTCTGCGCCGTGATGAGCTCGACGGCGGCCAATTGACAATAACGCCCCTGACATCGCCCCATGCCGACGCGCGACAGCGCTTTCACCCTGTTGGCCTCGCTGCCACCGACACCGGCGCCCTCTCGTACGGCTCCGGCAGTCACGTTCTCACAGCGGCAGACAACCGCGTCGTCGGGAAGCGCCCGCGCCATGGCCGCCGGCCAGGGAAAGGCGCGAGCCAGACCGCGGGCAAAGCGTTCGAGCCGCGCGAGCTTGCGCAAATCGGCACTGAGGGAAGGCGTCGGCAATCCGAGATCGGCAAGACACGCCGCCGCGGCAAGGCATCCCGCGATCTCCGCGCCGTCCGCTCCCAGAAGACGAACTCCATCGCCCGCAAGATAGACTCCGTTGCCAGCGCGCCCCATCCGGTCGGTCTTCGGCAGCCATTGCCGCCACTGATCGTCATAAATGAAGGCACATCCCGCCAGGTCTGCGAGATGCGTCTCCGCCCGCAGGTGCCAGCCCATGCCTATCGTGTCGCATGGGGTAAGGTGCTGCCTTCCGCCAGGGTCGCGCCAGCGCATCGCCGAGACACCCTTCCCCTCGGCCTCGATCCGCTCAAGCGTCACGCCCGCATGGTAGCGGCCGCCGAGCCTCGCCCGCAGAGCCAGACCGCGCAGCGCGACCAACGGCCGGGCGGCAAGGTCCGAGAGCCCCCGCATCTGCTGGCGCCGAGAAGAGGTGTCGAGCACCGCCACCACATCCGCTCCAGCCTTGAGGAGCTGGGCGCCCACCAGTGTCAGCAAAGGTCCCGATCCGATCAGGACGATCCGCTGCCCCAGCGCCACGCCCTGCGCCTTGAGCGCGATCTGCGTCGCGCCAAGGCTATAGACGCCGGCACTCTGCCAGCCCGGGACCGGAGCGACGCGATCGGATGCCCCGGTCGCAAGGATCAGGCGGTCATAGCTGACCACCTGAACGCCGCCCTCCCCCAGCACATGCAGCCGACCGTCCTGCACGGCGATGACCGAGCTTCCCGCGCAATGGGTGAGCCGCGCCTCTTTGGCCAGACGGTCGAAGAGCGCATGCAATGCGCCCGCCTTCGCCGCCTCCGACCCGTAGAGTTGCTTCGCGGTGCGGGTGAACCCGGCAGGCGGGCGGCGATAGATCTGCCCGCCTGCGTGATGCCCTTCGTCGATCACCACCGGATGGAGCCCGGCCTCGACCAGCATGGCCGCGGCCCTTATGCCGGCAGGACCGGCGCCGACGATCACGATCCGCGGCAAGGTCTCGCTCACGGCCAGCTCTCCGGCGGCGTCGTGCGCAACCGCATGCCTTCGGCGACAAATGTCGAGCACGCCCGGATGCGCGGTCCCTCGTCCTGCCATATCAAGCAATCCTGGCAGGCTCCCATCAGGCAGAACCCGGCGCGCCACTCGGATCCAAACTCGAACGTCCGCAAGGCGTGTCCTGACACCAGCATCGCGGTCAGCACAGTGTCGCCCTCGAGCGCCCTACGGATCTGCCCGTCGAGACAGAAATGCACCTCAGCCCGGTCGCGCTCGGCCAGCCTGACGATGCGGCCGGCGGTGATCATTCGGCGGCCTCCCGCACGGGGTGAGGACGCGGCAGTTCGGGGAAGCGTTTGCAAACGGCATCGAAAGCGGCCTGGACACCCTCCGGCCCCGAGCGCCCCTTCATGCGACGGAAGATTTCCGTCTTGGTGAAGAACCGCCAGTGGATCGGCAAGTCCCCTAGTATCGCGGTGAGCCGGTCATAGGCAGCCGGCGTCCACTGCGCTTCGTAGTCGTCGCGCTCCGGACCGAAATGGAAATGGCCCGCGGCCGGCCCCTGCCGCGCACGCAGTTGCCCAGTCGCCTGCTCGTCGACCTCGCCACAGCGGATGACGACGCCATAGTGGTGCTCGGCAGCGGTCGTCGAGATATAGCCGCGCCGCACATCCAGCGCGACCCGCCAGGGTTCGCGTTGATGCGGATCGCCGCGCCCGCCGCCTCCTGCGGAGCGGATCTCGAGCACGTCGCCAGGCTGCAGCACGGTGGTGTCAATGTTGCCCAGCCGCCGCTCATGCTCGGTCGCCGGATTGACGACCATATCCGACAGGCCGGCCGCCTTGCCGCCCAGCACACCCCAGGGACGAAAGAAGCTGCGGTCGCGGTTGCGCGCCGTGATCCTGGAGTCGGGTGCAAAGACGCGGAAGGCCATTTCGGTCGCCAGGCCGCCGCGCCAACGCCCCGCCCCGCCGCTGTCCCTGGCGAGGCCGTATTTCACGAATTCGACCGGGACCTCGGTCTCGGTGATCTCGATCGGCGTGTTCTTGAGATAGGCGGCATCAGCGCCCGATCCGTTGGTCCCGTCGCGATGCGGCATCGCGCCGCCGCCGCCCACCACGGGGTTCACCGCCGCGATGGCGGTGCGGCTGGTGCGCTCATCCGTGGTCATGACGTTGACGATGCAGTTATTGCCGGCCGGAGCCGCGGGCAGGCGCTCCGGTACCGCCTGCGAAAAGGCGCCGAAGATGACCGACCGCAACCGGGCGCAGGTGAGCGAACGCATGCCCACGGCAGCAGGGAATACCGGGTTCAGCACCGAACCCGTGGGTGCGATGCAGGTAAAAGGCCGGGTGAGGCCCGTATTGAGCTGGATCTTCGGATTGAGTGTGTAGAGCACGTAATAGACGCCCACCAGCAGCATGGTGTGTCGCGGGTCGCTGCCTGAAGGCACGTTGAGCGAAGAGCCGAGTTGCGGATCGGAGCCAGTGAAATCGAGCACCGCCTCGTCGCCCTTGATCGTCAGCGTCAGCTTCAGCCGGCAGGGATTGGCCTCGACCGAATCCTCGTCGGCATAGTCCGCGAATTCCCACGTGCCGTCGGGCAAGGAGCGCAGCACGTCGCGCGCCTGCGCCTCGGCATGGTCGAGAAGCGCGGCAACGCCTTCGATGAAGCCGGCCTTGCCGAACTTCCTCACCATTGCCTGGATCTTGCGCTCGCCGGTATTGAGCGCGCCGACCAGCGCCTTGATGTCGCCGATGTTGAGGTCGGGCTTGCGCACATTGGTGCTCATGATCCGCAGGATCATCTCGTCGAAGACGCCCTCGTTCACCAGCTTCATGGGCGGAAAGCGGATGCCTTCCTGATGGATTTCGGTCAGCGCCCGGCTGAGCGAAGCCGGCACTGCCCCGCCCATGTCGGTGTTGTGGATGTGCCCTCCGGTCCAGGCGACGATCTCGCCGTCGACGAAGACCGGCTTCCACAGATGCGTGTCGGGCGCGTGGGTGGCGACATAGCCGGAATAGGGATCGTTGGTGAAGGCCACATCCCCCGGCCGGTAGTCGTCGACCATCGCAATCGCGCGGCGATACGAAAGCCCCGGATACCAGGTGGCGCCGAGTTCCATCGGGACGGCGAAGGTTGCCCCCAAACGGTCCATCAGCATCACGGTAAAGTCCTGCGTCTCCTTGACGAAGGCGGAGTGCGCGGTGCGGTGCAGCGTGTGGGCCATGTTCTCGGCGGCCGCGCGGGCATGGTTCGCCAGAACCTGCAGGTTTGTCCGGTCAAACAAAGACATCACTCCGGGAAGGTCAGCAGAAGGTTGAGATGGCGGTCGACGCTTGCCCGCGCGCCCGCGGGAATAGCAAAGGTGGTATCTTCCTGGACGACCACGGCAGGCCCGTGGAACATGCTGCCCGGGGCGAGGGTCCGCCGGTTGTGGAGGTCGATGGTCTCGACACTCACGCCCGTATAGACCGGGATCCGGCGCGCCGGAATGGCCGAGGCCGCGATCACGTCGATCTCCGGGAAGGAGAGTTTCGGCCCCGCACCCACGGCGGACAGCCGAACATTCACAAGTTCGATCTCGCCCTCCGGGTCGTGGAAATCGTAGAGCCGTTGATGGGTGAGGTGGAAGGCGTCCGCGATGGCAGCCGCGTTGTCTTTCGCCAGCCATTCTGGCGAAAGGACGACTTCGATTTCATAGCTCTGCCCGATGTAGCGCATGTCGCACGATAGATTGAGTTGCGCGGCGGCGTTGTGCCCCTGCGCCACCAGCCAATCGCGGCCCTCTTGCGCGAGGGTCTCGAACGCCTCGCGGATTGCGGGGAGCGATGTGCCCGATAACGGGCTGAAGATGGTGCGAATGAAGTCTCCGCGCAGATCCGCCACCAGCCCGCCCAGCGCCGACACCACGCCGGGACGGCGCGGCGCCATGACACGCTTGATCCCGAGTTCACGGGCAAGGAAGGCGCCGAGCATCGGGCCGCCGCCGCCGAAGGGCATCAGCGTGAAATCGCGCAAGTCCACGCCGGCGCGCGAGGCAAGCTTCTCGACCTCGACGAACATCTCCGACACCGCGATGTCGAGGACCGCCTGCGCGGTCTGCTCGATAGGGCGGCCGAGTCGGGCGGCAAGCTCGCCGACCGCGCGATGCGCCAGGCCGGTATCGATGCTGAGCTGGCCATAGGCCATCTCGCTGTGACCGAGCCATCCGCACACCACCATGGCGTCCGTCACCGTCGCCCGCTCGCCGCCACGGCCATAGCATGCTGGTCCTGGCGTCGAACCGGCTGACTCCGGTCCGACCCGCAGCACTCCCTGCGCATCGACACTGGCGATCGAGCCGCCGCCGACGCCGATCGAGCTTACCGACACGGAGGGAATATGGAGCGGAAATTCACCGATCAGCTCGCCTGTGCCGAATTGCGGCTCGCCGCCGATGATGAGCGCGAAGTCGGCGGAGGTCCCGCCAATGTCGAGGGTAAGGATCTTGTCTTCACCGGCCTGGCGCGCCAGCCACGACGCGCCGATGACGCCGGAGGCCGTTCCCGACAAAAGCATGTTCACGCAGGCGCGCTTGCCTTCGGCGGCGTTCATCAGCCCACCGTTCGACTTCGTCAGCATGGGGCGGGCCGGCACGCCGCGGTCCTTCAGCCGCTCCTCCAGCGCCGTCAGATAGCCGGCGACGCGCGGATGGACATAGCCATTGAGAATGGCGGTCGAGCTTCGCTCATATTCGCGGATGACCGGCCACACCTCGGCCGAGCAAAAGACGAAGAGTTCGGGCGCAAGGCGCGCGATCGTCGCCTTGACGGCGGCCTCCTGCGCCGCATTGCGCCATGCATGGAGGAAGCACACGATGATCCCTTGCGCGCCATTTGCTTTCGCCACTCCAACAGCGCTCTCGACAGCCGCCATGTCCGGTGCCCGCGATTCACTTCCGTCGGCACGCATGCGAACCGGAATACCGAACACCATGTCGCGCGAGATCAGCGGGTCCGGCCGCGAGCAGAACAGCGAATACATGTCCGGCATGCGCAGCCGCGCGAGTTCGATCACATCCTCGAAGCCGGCATTGGTGAACAGGGCCAGCGGCGCGCCCTTGCGCTGGATGATCGTGTTGATGCCGACGGTCGTGCCGTGGACGAAGCGCGTCATATGGGCAGGATCAAAGCCTTCGCGTTCGGCCAGCAGGGTGAGACCCGTCATCAGCTCCGCACCCGGATCTTCTGGCGTCGTCAGCACCTTTAGCGATGCGAGGCGTCCGGAATTCGCTTCGAGCGCACAAAAATCGATGAAAGTCCCGCCGATATCGACGCCGACCTTCCAGTCGGCTTCGTTCCGCGCCTCGTCCGCCGCGATGGCACCATCCATGATGCGTCCCTTCCTGTCTGCCAAGCAAAACTGGCACGACCGGATGGTTCGGGTCCAAGACGTATGACGGACAAGGATATAAGTTTCGCTTATGCCTTCGCGCGATGCTCATCCAGGACGGCGGCACAGGCCGTGCGGATCTCATCGCGCATCATCTCATCGGCGCGTGAAAGGGCCCGCGTCCGCGAGGTGAGAAGCGCGATCGGAAATTCCGGCCCTGCCGTCAGCGGCCTGACCGCAAGCCCGGCAAACTGATACCAAGGCAGCAGTGCGTCGACCAAGGCGATGCCCAGACCGGCCTGGACAAAACCAACCGCGGAGATGGAGACATCGATCTCGAGCGACGGCGAAAGCGTCACACCCTGTGCGTGGGCAGTGTGGGCCAACTCGTCGGCGGGACGTGTGTTGCCGCGATAGGATATCAATTCCTCACCGGCGAGATCGGCGAGCGTCAATTCGGCTTTCCCGGCCAATGCATGCCCGGCGGGCAGCAGGCATGAGAAACCGACGCTGCCGATCACTTCCGCCTCGATATCGGGAGGCAGGCGGTCGTCCAAGGCCACGCCGAGGCTGGCATCGCCGGCGCGCAGCATGTCGATTATGGCGGCGATCGGCGCCATGTGCGAACGCAGCAAAATATCGGGATGCTGCGCCCTGAATCCGGTGAACGCGCGCGGCAAGATCGCCATGGCCGGCGGCGGCGAGGCCGCGACCCGCACCAGCCCGGTTCGGCCCAGACGCAGGTCGGTGGTCTTGCGGCGCAAGCCCTCGAGCCCCGCCGACAGCCTCTCGGCATCGGCGAAGATCTCGAGCGCCTCCGGGGTCGGCCGCAGCCGGCCCTTCACCCGCTCGAACAGCGTGAAGCCGAGTTCGTCCTCGGTGTGGAGCAGGATCTGGCTCAAAGCGGGCTGGGAGATGTTCAGCATCCGCGCCGCGGCGGTCACGGTGCCGGCGCGCATGACGGCGATGAACACTTCGAGCTGACGGGCCCGCATTGCCACTCCATAGGTTGAGCTTATGGCTGTTGTCCAAACCCATCTTTGACGCAATGAAGTGGCGCGGACAAGATGGGTGCATCCAAGGATCAGCCGCTCTGCGCTAGGGACCGACTATGAATGTGATCGTGCTGGGCGGCGGACTGATGGGAACGGCTTCAGCCTATTTCCTCGCCAGGCGCGGCGCACGCGTGACACTCATCGAGCGCAACCGGGTCGGCACCGGCGCGACCGTCGCCTCCTTCGGCAACATCCGGCGCACGGGGCGCCATCTGTCGCAGCTTCCGCTGGCCCACCGTTCGCTCAGGCTGTGGGGCGAGGCCGAAAGGATGCTTGGCCGCGACGTGGAATTCCGCGCCACCGGCCATATCCGGCTGATCTTCGATAAGGGCGGTCTCGCCGACATGCGAGCCTATGCCGAGGCAGCGAGGCCTTGGGGGCTTGAGCTCGAGGAACTCAGTCCGCACGAAATCCGTACCCGCTTTCCCGGCCTCGGTCCGGAAGCGATCGCGGCGTCGTTCTCTCCGCAGGATGGCAGCGGCAATCCGCGGCTGATCGCCCCTGCCTTTGCCGAGGCGGCCCGCAAGCTGGGCGCTCAAATCATCGAGGAAGCGGAAGTCGAGAAGATCACCTACACGGGCTCCGGTTTCCTTGTCGCCAGTTCAAAAGGTGCATTCGCCGCCGACTGCCTGCTCAATACCGCAGGAGCCTGGGGCGCGCGCATTGCCGCGCGGTTCGGCGAAGAGGTTCCGCTCGACGCTCGCGGCCCGCAGATGGGCGTGACCGAGCCGCTGCCGCATCGAATCCTGCCGGTGGTCGGCATCTGGACGCGCGACAAGGACCATGGCGCCTATCTGCGTCAGGTCGAGCGGGGCAACATCGTCTTCGGCGGCGCCGCCGAAAGGGTGTCGGTGGACCTCGATCCAGGCCATGCGGCCGCCGATCCCATGCGCCTGCCGGTGCAGTTGCGCGCCGTCGCGCGGTTGCTGCCGGCAATCGCGCGGGTCGCGGTCATCCGAACCTGGTCCGGCTGCGAGGGCTACGTGCGGGACATGCTGCCGGTCATGGGGCGCTCGGCGACGACGCCAGGCCTGTTCCACGCCTTCGGCTTCTGCGGGCACGGCTTCCAGCTCGGTCCGGGCGTGGGCGACGCCATGGCCGAGCTCATCACCACTGACCGCTGCGAAACGCCGCTCGACGATTTCAGGATCAACCGCTTCAGCCGCGCTGCCTGAAGGAGCAACTGCCGACATCCGCGCAACGATGGCTGCTTTGGCCGCCAAGGGCGGGATAGTCAGTCTCGCCGGCGCCTTCGAGTATGAGGATCTCAAGCGGGCGTTGCGCGCTAGGCACAAGGATTCCCCGATGATTTTGGCCACCGACGGCCAGCACTGGCGGAGGACGTGCACGGCCGAGTTCGGAACCTGCCTAATTGCACGTCGTTGCCGCCGAATACCGCACGCATCGTTGCCGGGTCTTTCGAAACCATGCGGCTTGAGCTACGTGTGGCGGGTGCCATCGACGAGACGGAGAAAATTGACGAACGGGCCCAAAATCATTTCACTAAAAGGCAGAGACTTACCCGACAACGCTCAATTCAAACTCAAAGAATTAAGCGTAAGTTACTAATTTGTAACAAGTTGGTAGGCCCGGAGGGCATATTCAAATCATTGATTTTGTTGACTTTTTCATGGACAAAGATCAGAGCCTCTTCCTGGTCGGATCTTTTTACCCATTCACTAGCGGCGCGAGACTGACAGATTAGCATCGCTCTCCAGCCCCATCACCGGCTTGCATGAGCGTTCTCCACGCCAAGCTTGGTATTGCGTGGTGCCGGCGAACTGATCGCCATCTAGTGGCGATCAAAAAGTGGCGATGCGCACACGCACTCAACCTTCCGGCGGGCGGCTGTTTACGGGTTACATATTGAACATCCGCGCGTATCAGCACGATTGAGTTGGGCGGCCTTCACCAATGCGGTCTCTCGGTCAAATGGGCCGTGCCAGCGACCGTTCCTATCCCTATCCCTAGCTCTGTCTTGCGTGCCTGGGCCTACGTTGCAGAAGCCACATTCAGCTCTATGGATTCGTCCTCGATCATGCGCCCAATTCTCATAAATATAGTAGTCCATCCCACCCCAAATTCCAGTGCGTAACTGCTTTTAAAGGCTGGCGTAAATCTGCCTGCGCGTAGCCGTGGAAACTGCCGTGGCACACAGGCTGGCCTGCAACGATGTCGTGTTTCCCACGATCATCGTTGGCCGCCGATGCGCTATGCGATCGGCGTTGATTTTACGAACTAGTCCGTGAAGTGAAACACGCCAGTCACCCCGCTGGGCTTCTGGGTTACGCGAATCCACCTTTTGCCTTGCTCGCGGCCGGCCTTGATTGGCCTGTCCACTGTTTTCATCAAAGCGTGTATACGGCTGAAAGCAACGACCGTAATCTCACGCACGGCACTCTCGCCTTCCATTTCTTCGACTTTGAAGTTTGTCATGATACCACCCTCCTACCGGAGATTGTAATGCGGTCCGCGACGAAATGCTAATGCAGCGTGGCTTTCCGTAGTCATCGGCTGCACAACCTGGAGCGGGGTACTTGTGGGAGAAAATTCTATATTAGATCAATGTCATACAGCGTGACGTCACCCTCATCGAGGGTGTGTTCAAAAAGCTACACTTATTTCGTGATTGAAGTAGCCGCTCTTGCCCGTCCCTAGAGCGCTATTAAACTCGCGACTGAAGTGGGTAGAGAACCCTAAGAGCCACCGCAGCCAGGGCGACCCAAATCGTCAAACGGCTCATCCAATTATCCTAGAGAACAAAGTTGGCCGGCGCCGCACGATTGGGAGGGGAAGGCGCAACGCCGCCCAGGCGGGAATTGGAATCCGCCGTCCTAGAGCCGACTTTCCGCTTCCCGATATTCGACTTGAAAGCAGCCTTTTCCAAGAAGCCTAATGCTTCAAAATCTGGCTAAGGAACAACTTTGTTCGATCATGGCGCGGGTGGCCGAAAAACGCGTCGGGCGTGCCCTCCTCGACGATCCGACCGGCGTCCATGAAAATGACGCGGTCGGCCACCGCCCGGGCAAAGCCCATCTCATGCGTCACGCACACCATGGTCATGCCGTCACGGGCCAACCCGGTCATCGTCTCCAGCACCTCCGAAACCATTTCCGGGTCGAGAGCGGATGTCGGCTCGTCGAACAGCATGACATCGGGCTTCATGCATAGACTTCGGGCGATCGCCACGCGCTGCTGCTGGCCGCCGGAAAGCTGGACGGGGAACTTGTTGGCCTGCTCGGGAATGCGGACCCGTTCCAGGAACTGGAGAGCGGTCTTGCGCGCTTCCGTGGTGGAAACACCTTTGACCCACATCGGCCCGGCCATACAGTTCATGAGCACCGTCATATGCGGAAACAGGTTGAAGTGCTGGAAGACCATGCCGACGTTGGAGCGCACGGCGGCAACGTTGTTCATCTTGCCGTGCAGGCCAACGCCGTTGACGAAGATATCGCCCTCTTGGTGCGCCTCGAGGCGGTTGAAGCAGCGGATCAATGTCGATTTGCCCGAGCCGGATGGGCCGCAGATGACGATGCGTTCGCCCCTGTGGACCGTCAGGTTGATGTCCTTCAGCGCGTGGAACTGGCCGTACCATTTGGATACGGCCTTGGCTTCAATGATGGCGTCAGTGCTCATCGCACCTTGCTCCTGGAATAATGCCGTTCGATGCGGGACTGGATCAGTTCAAGGCAGATCGACAGCATCCAGTAAATCATGGCGGCCGAGATCAGCATCTCCATGTGCTGGAAGGTCTTCTGGCCGAGCGTGCGCGCCAGGAACATCAGCTCCCAAACGCCGATAACGGAGACCAGGGAAGAATCCTTCAGCATAGAGATGAATTGGTTGCCGGTCGGCGGGATGATGACCGGCAATGCCTGCGGCAGGATGATGCGGCGCATGGTCAAGGCGAAACCCAAGCCCATGGAGCGCGAGGCCTCCCATTGGCCACGATCGATGCTCTGAATGCCGGAGCGGAAGATCTCGGTCATGTAGGCGCCGTAGCAGAGCGACAGCGCCAGGATGCCGGCAGGCACGGCATTGATGACGAAGCCGAGTTGGGGCAGGCCGAGATAGATCAGGTAGACCTGCATGAGCAGCGGGAGACCGCGGAAGAAGGAGGTGTAGAAGCTGGCGATGGCATAGGCGAAGCCATTGCTGGAAAGCTTGGCCACCGCGCCCGCCACCGCGATGGCAGAAGCGATGACGATGGAAATCGCCGAGACGTAGAGCGTGGTGACGACGCCCTGACTGATAAGGAATGGCAGTTTCTCGCGGATGAAGGGCAGGCTGAGATGGAACGTCTGGAAGAAGGCGATGAACAGCAGCAGTTCGAGCCAGACGATGCCGATCCTCGCGTCATGCCGCAGCGGCCAGATCTGGTGGCCAAGGCCATACAGCCGGACTACGCGCTGAGTTCCCATGTCGCGCCGCTGGGATTAACCTTCTACACCGGCAGCGCGCTGCCGCAGGTCTATCAGGGCGGTGCGTTCGTCGGCGAGCATGGCAGTTGGGATCGGCCCGCGCTGAATGGCTACAAGGTGGTCTTCGTGCCGTTCAAAGATGGGCATCCCGATGGGATGGCACAGGATGTCGTGACCGGCTTTTTGAACGCCAAGGACGAAGCCCGTGGCCGGCCGGTCGGGTTGGCCGTCGACAAATATGGCGCGTTGCTGATTGCCGATGACGTCGGCAACAAGGTCTGGCGTGTCGCGGTCGCAACCAAATGACAGTCGCCATTGTCGACAGTCCACCGATACGGTAGCTCGATGCATGACAATGGTCATGGCTTTCCGGGATTCTGGCGCCGTAGGGACCGGTCGCCGCCGGCGAGTTGAAAGTTCTGCTCGCGAAGAGTGCTGCCATGGCACCTCGTTTGGCTCACCGCAGACGTTGCTCGCAAAGGCTATGTTGTGAATGGAGTGGCCCGCAGTGCGTCCTCGAAGGCCGCCGAGGCGACGATGCTTTCCAACGGACCGACGGTCGCAACCTGGGGCCCTTCTAGGGCCGGGGGCGCGCTTATTGGTGCGGCCGGGTCATGATATTTTCCTGTGCGAAGGCTGTAGGCAGGGATTGCCGATTGCTCGAGCGCGTCCATAGTCACGGGGATGGGGGCGCAGTACGTTGATCTCGTGTTGCTTGAGCAGTCGCTGGCCGATACCGGTGGTTTGACTCGCCCGTTCTCCGATCGTGTGGCCGACATTGCGCAGAAGACGGCTGGCTCCGTGCTGTTGGATGTTCGCATCTACGATAATCCCGGCATTCAGCGGATCGCGGCCATCGGCTACGGGGCGGACGGCGTCGTCGCGGTCGTTATGGCCAGAGACGGAGGACTTACTTCAGTACCAGTCGATGGGGGCAGCTACGCTCTGATCGCGGAACTCAGCGCATGGTTCGCGCTGCCGATGGCTGAACAGGTAGGCACTAGTTACCTTGAGGCGGCGACTAAGCTGCTTGCCGAGATTGCAAACGCTGGCGGCATCAACAGTGCCTCTTAGTCTAAGGAGCGATGGTTCCGCCCAGTCCGGCCATGACTAAGGACTCGGCACACAAGGTCGTATCGGGGTGGTAAGTTAGTTGCGTGCGCGTGGGGCCGGTTCTTCGTTGATTGTCCGGCCGACGTTTCGACTGAGCTATCCCCGTGGTCAATCGTACCTTTTAACGGCCGTTACCGATGTCGCCGGAAATGAATGAGACGTGGACCGGCAGATGATCATTGGGCGGTGAAGAACGTCAGCAGGACTTTGCCCTTTTCTCCCAGCAGGCAAACGAAGCGATCGGGAGTTCCAGTTTTGCCGTTGCGTGCAATGTAGGCCTCTCCCAGCACGACCGTCTTTATCGACACATCTTCCACCTTCGTATCCGCTTTGCTCACCGCAACGCTTTCCATGTCGATCACAAGGTCGCTGATCTCCTTTGATTTCTCTTGAAGGGCCAACAGACCGGTCGATTTGCAGGCCGTAACCGCCGGGTCGTCTGAAGACTGTGCGAGGGCCCCTCCGGTCAGCAATCCGAGGATCAGCGACGCCAAGGCAAATTTTTGAGGAAACATTCTGACTCTCCAGTACAAAGCCCGCATCTCAGGCGTAAAGCTTAAATCGACTTTAAAGCGACGCCTCGTCGACGACCTTCTTAACGGTATCCTTCGCAGGCTTGCGGCCATGCACTGTTCTTGCCGTTCATCTTGTCGGATGAGCTTCCCATTGCATTGTCGATCCTGGATGTGCGCCCGAAACACAAAGCTGTAGAGCGGTGATTGGTTCCCGGTTTTGAACCGTTTTGATGGCGGATAACCGAAACCCCATCGTGAAGTTTCAAGCGCGTGGGCTCGATCCAAATCTCATGCCTGGGGCGCCGAGACCGCCCTTACCAGCTGACCCATCGACGTCATACGCGATCGCGTATATCTTTCTTATATACGGGATCGCGTATATCAAACCTTTATACGCAACTCTGTATATTGACGATTAATACGCGATCGCGTATATTGCGGGCGTGGAGACCTATCATGACAGATCAGATCGCTCGCAACGAAAAACAGCTCGGGGCCATTCTGCGCCGCGCCCGCAAAAACGCCGGGCTCACGCAAGGCTCGTTCAGCAACCAGATCCACCTACGCCAGGGTACGGTCTCCCGCCTCGAGGCCGGTGAGCCCGCAATGCAACTCCGCACCTTGATGGCCGCCCTCTCCGCCCTCGACCTTGAACTGGTCGTGCGAACGCGCAGCAAAGGCAGCTCTGCTGATATAGAGGACCTGTTTTGATGGCACGGCGACGGGTTCACATCCCCCTCAATGTCTACCTGAACGGGCGCCTGGTGGGTGTACTGCGCAGGGAATCGACGGGCGCCATCGACTTTCAATACGCCCGCGAATGGCTGGAGTGGCGCGGCACCTTACCGATCTCACTCTCGCTTCCCTTACGGGAAGACCGCTATATCGGCACGCCAGTGACCAACGTCTTCGATAACCTGCTTCCGGACAATGACGCCATACGCAGGCGTGTTGCCGAACGCGTCGGCGCGGACGGAACGGACGCCTACAGCATGCTGGCTGCGCTCGGCCATGACTGCGTCGGCGGGTTGCAGTTCCTGCCCGATGGCATGGATCCAGGCCCTCCCGGCAGTGTCGAAGGCAAGCCGATCAGCAACGAGGACGTCGCCGGAATAATCGAGAACCTTGCTGCCGCTCCGTTAGGACTCGGCGAGGATGAGGACTTTCGCATCTCGATTGCCGGCGCGCAGGAAAAGACCGCGCTGCTGCGCAGGGACGGAGGCTGGTTCAAACCGATCGGCACGGCAGCGACCACCCATATCCTGAAGCCGCAGATCGGCCGGCTGCCGAACGGCATCGATCTCTCCAACAGCGTGGAGAACGAGTATCTGTGCCTTAAGCTGCTGCAAGCGTTTGGCGTTCCCGCCGCCCAGGCGCAGATCGCTGACTTCGGCAAGCGCCGAACCTTGATCGTAGAACGCTTCGACCGGCTATGGGCCCGCGACGGCCGCCTCCTGCGCCTGCCGCAGGAGGATATCTGTCAAGCGCTGTCGGTGCCGCCGACGCGTAAGTACCAGTCGGATGGCGGTCCCGGCATGCGCGAGATTGTCGAGCTTTTGAAGGGTAGCGATACGCCAGATGAAGACATCGCCACCTTCTTGCGCACCTGCATCTTGTTCTGGCTGATTGGCGCGACCGACGGCCACGCCAAGAATTTCAGTATTTTCCTCAGCCCTGGCGGACGATTCCGCATGACGCCGCTTTACGACGTGCTGACCGCGCAGCCCAGCCTTGATACCGGACAGATCCCGCGCAAAAAATTCAAATTGGCAATGTCGGTCGGCAAGAACAGGCACTATTCGGTACCTGACATCATGCCACGTCACTTCCTGCAGACCGCTGACATTGCCGGTGTGGGTACCCCCGCCATGCGCAGAATTTTCGATGACATTGCTGAAAACGTGGAGAAGCAGGCCGACGAAGTGATCATCTCGCTGCCCAGCGGCTTTCCTGAACAGCTTGTCGACTCGCTCAAGTCGGCTATTGGCACGCGGGCGGCTCTCCTCGCCGATAACAAGGCTGATGCCATCGATTGATCAAGGTGCGACGAGCCGGCTGCCGGGACTTGCTCGCCCATCCTGTTGGCGCTGCTAGTCATCTCGTCCTTATCGGTGCTATGGACCTGTCCCAGGTCGCGGGCATCGTTTCAGGCGATAGCCGGTCACGCTACACCTCTCCCGCGTATCGCCTTGAGGCTATCGTCGCTGCCTTCGCTCCGACGATGTCCGCAGCCGTGTAACGGTCGAAGGAAATCTCCTGCTCTTAGTGAACCGTTCTGCCCTTTGGCATTGCTCGTTCTGCCTTGGCCCTCAACCTTTCAGCTCCTGCTTGGCTCTGGAAAAGCCCCGATCCGTCGCGATAAATCGCTCAAGCATAGGAACAACAAGGCGAAGAGGATCAGTGGATGGTTGGCCCGCGTCGCGGCCAAGGATCTCAGCATATCCGGACAGATCGGTGCAGCGGCGCAGGCAGTTCCACTGTGACCTTAACCGGCTTGTATTCTGCAATCGGACCGAGTTTCAGCTTGGCCATTTTCAGCCTCCGTAGGGTTCGAGCACGAGATCGCGCGTAACGACGACACGCACATTAACGCCCGGCCGTATCGTCAGCGTCGGTGCGATGTTGAGTTGGCGCTGGACGATCTGCTGCCCCACCTGGCTGAGGCTGTCGGCGGCGCCGCCGCGCAAATCGCGCACGATGTCACTTTCCTGACCGGAAGATCCGGCCTCCGCGCCAAGCGACGCGAGGCCTTTACGCCAGGGGCGAAGGAAGCGGAACAGACGCAACAGGCACAGGATCCTTTTTACGAAATCAAGAACCGCTTCAAGAACTTCCTTGGACAATCGAACTATCTCGCGGCGTTCTTCGCCTTTGCCTTTTCTGTGGCACTCTTCAGCGGACAGAGGAATGAGGATTCTACGCCCAGGTCGACAAGTCGGGACAAAAGCCATCATGGCCGATCCTAAGGCCTCGTAGGGTGGCTCGCCCGAGGCGATGGGAGCCTCGGCTTACCACGACTACCTCGATGCCATCCTTAATCCGCTTGTTGTTCGCGGAATGCTGGATGATTATCGCAGGGCTGACAGTCGATCATCTGCACGATGCAGCTGACTGGGCGGGCTCGCGACGGATCGGCTGCCCTACGCTGGTGCCATGGTCGACCGGAGATGATCTCCCGCTGCTTTATGGGAATGTCCTGGATGTGTGGAAGCCATGGGTACCCCATCTTCAAGGCAAAGACATCGAGAGCGGACATCACATGGCCGAGGAGGCGGCTGAAGCCTTGGCCGCCGCCAGTCTTGAGTTCCTCGACGCATCAGGTGCGTCAGCCTAGCCGCTACCCCCATTCACATCAGCCCCCAGGCAATTGCGGCTGGTGATCACGGTTGTTTGGGCGAGCCAACCGGTGGAACAAAGCCGGCGGCGGGAGATTTGGCTTCATAGTCATCTCCAACCAAGGATTGCCTTATGAGAAATACCCTTCGCCTGTCGTCGCTGTCGCTGGCCACGTCAATGGTCTTCGCCTTGCCCGCTCTCGCTGCTGAAACCGCGCAGGACTTCGTCACCAAGGCCGCGATCGGCGGAATGTTCGAAGTCCAGTCAAGCAAGGTCGCCCAGGGCAAGCTTCAGGACCAGGGCCTCAAGGAGTTTGCCCAGAAGATGATCTCGGAACATGGCGCCGCCAATGCGAAGCTTGAAAGCATCGCCGGCGAGCAGAAGTTGCAGGTCCCCGCGGAACTCGATGCTCCCCACAGGAGCGACGTCGACAAGCTGCAGTCAGCCAAGGCCCCGATGGATGCACCCTATGCCAACATGCAGAAGGCAGCGCATGCCGATGCTGTCAGCTTGTTCGAGGCGTATGCCAAGGACGGCGACAATGCCGCGCTGAAATCCTTCGCATCGCAGACGTTGCCGACACTCAAGATGCATCAGGAAATGATCGAAAAGGTCGCGACAGCAGCGGCCGGTTCCGACAGCACGACCCCGGCGGTCAACAGCAGCGGGACAACCAATCCGGCGGCTCCCGTGCCCGGCGCCAACAGCTTTACCGAAGCGCAGGCAAGGAGCGCTATCGAAAAGGCGGGTTACGCGGACGTCTCCGCCCTCACAAAGGACGACAAGGGCATCTGGCGCGGCACGGCGAGCAAGGGCGGCAAGTCCGCGCCGATCGCGCTCGACTTCCAGGGCAATGTCGTTGCCGGCAACAATTGATCAGCAAGCGAGGAAAAATCAGATGAAGACCGTAACAGGACTGTTCGACAATTACGACGATGCCAATGATGCCGTGGGCGAACTCGTGGCCACCGGCGTGCCGCGAGACGATGTCAGCATCGTGGCCAACAACGCGACGGGTTGGCAAAAGGGCGACGAAACCGAAGCGGGCGAGGATGCGGCTGCCGGGGCTGGCGTGGGGGCCGTTATCGGTGGCGCCGGTGGGTTGCTCACGGGCCTTGGCTTGATGGCCATTCCCGGCTTGGGGCCCGTCGTTGCCGCAGGGTGGCTGGCCGCCACCGCGGTCGGCGCGATCGGCGGCGCAGTGGTCGGCGGAGCCGCTGGCGGCATCGTCGGCGCGATGACAAAGGCCGGCGTCCCGGAGAACGATGCCCACGTCTATGCCGAAGGCGTTCGCCGCGGCGGCACGATGGTCACCGCCAGGGTCGAGGACAATCTCGTTCCGAACGCGGAACAGATCCTCAAGCAATACAACTCGGTCGACGTCATCGGCAGACGCGCCCAGTATGAAGCTGGCGGCTGGACGGGTTTCGACCCGAACGCCGATGTCTATTCCGGGGAAGAGCTGCAGCGAGCTAGACGTGGACGCGATCTGTGATGTGACTCCCAGGGCGGCCAAGGCCGCCCTTCTCCATTGTAGCCGAGCGCGGGATAGAAACCCGCCCCGACGTACTGAACATCTGGACCGACGTTCCCGATCCGCACACGCTAATGGGGTCGCATGGTTTCGGAGAGATCGGCATCACCGGTGTTGGCGCAGCTGCCGCGAATGCAGTTTTCAAAGCCACGGGAAAACGCATTCGCGAACTTCAAAGGGGCGGTCCCTAGGCTCCCCGACGAAATCGACAGTAGGGCCGCTGAACCAATCGAACTGGCGGCAGGCATTGTATCCGCATTCGTAAGCAACAAGTCGGTTCCCGTGACGGGACTGCCGGCCTTAATCGCGTCGGTCCACTCGTCGCTCGCGAACGTTGTCGGACGGATAGCTCAGCAGGTCGAAGAGAAGGCGCCAGCAGTCAACCCGAGGAAGTCGGTGTTTCCGGGCTAAATAGTCAGTCTGGAGGACGGAAAGAGGTTCAAATCTCTGAAGCGCCATCTGGCGACCCACTACGGCCTGACGCCGGACGAATACGGCGCAAAATGGAACCTGCGCTCCGACTACCCAAGGGTCGCGCCTAACTATGCAGCAGCCCGCTCTGCGTTGGCAAAGGTGTCTGGCCTTGGCCGTAAGCCTGCGCTCGTTGAGATGGCGCCATGCAAGAAGCCCCAAGTGACGCGGAAAGCGAAGGCGTAGTCCGCCATCACGCCACAACGCCACAGTCGCGACTCGGCCATACTTGAATCGCGGCGGACATCTATCCGCTTGGCCGGCGTCGGCCCACCCAACCAGCTCCCAACTGGCGCCGGCCACCCTTAATTCCGCTTCAGTCGCGAATGCGGTCGCCCCGGTGGCCCTTGTAGGTGAAGAACACAGACTGTGGTCTCGGCTGGCGGCCTTGCAAGCAGCCGAAGAGCCCGACGAGATCCTGAATGCACATATCCGTATCGGGCCCAGCCTGTCTCTGCGATTGTCATTATATTAGCCTAAGCGCATATTGACGCTTGGCCCGACCGCCACAGGCTCTTGGGTGTCGGGGAACAGTATTCGGTCGCCGCTGGCGGCCCGGGCGCGGGAGGGGAGTTTATGGCCGCTAGCACAGTAATACCGGTGAAGAGCCGCGACATTCACAACCATCACATGAATTCGACGACATGGGACAATTTCAAGTTCCGAGATGACGACATCATCTTGGCGACCTATGCCAAGTCCGGTACGACCTGGACACAGCAAATACTCGCGCAATTGATCTTCAACGGCGCGGAGGGCATCGACGTCTCGAAGCTGTCGCCCTGGTATGATCTACGCATAATGCCGCCAGAGGCATTGGCTGCGCTGGAAGGCCAAACGCATCGCCGGTTCGTCAAGACCCATTTGCCAGTCGATGCCTTGGTGTTTTCACCTAAGGCCAAATACCTCTACGTCGCTCGCGACGGCCGCGACATGGTATGGAGCCTCTACAACCATCATCTCAACGCCAACGAACACTGGTACGGCGCATTGAACAACACGCCGGGGCGCGTTGGCCCGCCGATCGAACCGCCGCCCGCCGACATCGCTGAATATTTTCGCGACTGGCTGGAGAAGGACGGCTATCCTTTCTGGTCATTCTGGGAAAACGTTCGCTCCTGGTGGGATATCCGCGACCTACCAAACGTGGAACTCATCCACTTCAATGACCTGAAGCGCGACCTTCCGGGCTCGATCAGACGCATCGCGGGATTTCTCGACATCAGGATCGACGAGACGGCCTTCCCGACAATCGTCGAGCACTGCACTTTCGACTATATGAAAGCACACGCTGAATCCGTGGCGCCGCTGGGCGGAATGCTTTGGGAGGGCGGGGCCCAGACCTTCATCAACAAGGGGACCAATGGCCGCTGGAAGGGCACGCTGACATCAGCCGATGTCTCTGCCTATGAACGCACAGCCGAACGCGAACTCGGGCGGGAATGCGCCCAATGGCTGAATCATAGCTTTGGAGTCTGAGACCCCGGCGACATGCCGGGGCTTCGTCCTAAGCGTCACGGAAGTGCTCGCGATCGCTTTAGCGGAGGCTTTTGCCACCGCTCCTTCGTTGCCGTGCGTGTTGCCGCGATCAGTATTGCCCTCTGTAATAGCGGTCGTCGCAAGGCGCGGTGTAGATGCGGCCATAGCGGTCCTGATAGCGGCACATCTGTTGGCCGCGCGGCTGTGGCGTGGTCGACTGGCCGATGACAGCGCCGAGCAAGGCGCCACCGGCGGCACCAACAACGGTACTTGCGGTGTTGCCACCGAGCGCCTGGCCGACGAGAGCGCCGCCGGCGCCGCCGATCAGAGCGCCCGTGGTCGCACGCTGCTGGCTTTCGGTCTGCGTCTCGCACCCGGCAAGTGCCGCGGTCATAAGCACGGCCAGGATGGCCTTCTTGATGATCATCTCCAGAACTCCTTTGTAACCCCGGGGCTGCACGTATGGGGCGATTTTGCCCAATGCGGTCGGATTGCGGCGGAACGGCGGCGCGCCGGCTCACGAAGTGAGTCAGGGTTTCCCGGCAGTTGAAGGGAATGGTTTCGAAACAGGAAAGCCCTGCATTCGACATAAACTGTTCGGGTTTTTTGAACCAAACCGCAGGCCGGCGATTGCTAGCATGCGTGGTCAGCAGGACAGCGCATGCTATGGCCAAGGTTGGAATGACCCTAAACGCTATTCAAGGAAAGCGCGTAGTGCGTGCGGCCCAGTATGTGCGCATGTCGAAAGAGCAGCAGACATACTCGATCGAAAACCAGAAAGACGCCATCCGCGACTATGCCGATATTATGGGCTACGAGATCGTCGCCACTTACGAGGATGCCGGCCGTAGTGGCCTTCATTTGGGCGGACGCCCTGGCCTTCAACGTTTGCTGGCCGATGTGGAGAGCGGGCGTGCCGATTTTGAAACCATCGTTGTCTATGACGTCAGCCGCTGGGGACGCTTTCAGAACATAGATGAAAGCGCCGCCTACGAATACCGTTGCCACATGGCCGGCGTGCGGATCGAATTCTGTGCCGAGCAGTTCACGAACGACGGCAGTATCGGCTCCGATGTTCTCAAGGCCATCAAACGCAGCATGGCGGCCGAGCACAGTCGCATGCTCTCGCAAAAAGTCTTCATCGGCCAGGCAAGGCTGATCCGGCTGGGGTTCCGGCAGGGTGGCAAGCCAGGGTTCGGATTGAGACGCCAGCTGATAGACCATTCGGGGCGCCCCAAACTGGTTCTTTCCAACCGTGAACAAAAAAGCCTGCAGACCGACAGAATGATCCTGGTGCCAGGGCCGCCAGAAGAGGTCGCAACGGTGCGGTGGATGTTCAGCCACTTCGTCAAAACCCGCAAGACGGAGCTCGAGATGGCAAAAATGCTGAACAAGCGCGGCGTGATGACCGACCTTGGGCGGCCATGGAGGTTGGAAACCGTGCGCGGTGTTCTGACCAATGAGAAATACATTGGCAACAATGTCTGGAACAGGCTATCCCGCAAACTCAAAGGAAAGGGAGTGTTCAATCCTCCTGAACAGTGGGTGCGGGCGGAAGGCGCATTCGAGCCCATTGTTGACCGCAAGCTTTTCGAACGGGCGCAACGCATTCACAAGACGCTCTATTCCCGCCTAAGAATTAGCAACGAAGAAATGCTCGCGGCGTTGAAGAAGCTCCTGGCGCGCCAAGGAACCTTGTCTTGCTCCATCATCGACGCCGCCCCCGATTGCCCCGCGGCCAGCCTTTATCACCATCGCTTCGGAAGCATTCTGAAGTCCTACCAATTGATTGGATATCAGCCGCCTACGAACTGGCAGTTTGTTACCTCGAGAGAGCCGCTGGCGTCGGTGCGTACACAGGCGATAGAGGATCTCCTGGCCGCCATCGAAAAGGCAGGAGGCAAGGCGACTTACGACAGACAGAACGACCTCTTGCGGATTAATGAGGAGCTCAAGGTTGCGATAGAAATCGCGCGTTGCAACACTTCCGACCACGGATTTCCTTTCTGGTCCCTCAACACCCAGCGTCAGTCGCTGGCCGACATTTTCGTGTTGATCAGGATGAGCCCGGGTGACGTTCTCGTTCGAGACTATCTGATTGCTCCTATGTCCGAGATCGTCGGCAAACCGGATTTGCGCGCGCACAATGGAGCACAACTCGATACCTACCTTTTCCCCGACCTTACCCCACTGGCCAGGCTGGCAGGGCGAGCAAGTGCGGAGGCCATACCGTGGGTGTGAAGTTTCGTATAACCCGCGCAGCCGCCCACAAGGTTTTGCACGACGGCGATCTGAGGCACGCTCGGAATATTTCTGATGATCAGGCAGGGTCAAAGGTGAAGCTATTCGCGCCTCAGATCCTGGCGGCCTATAAGAAAGAGTGCCGGCGCAAACGCGATTTCATACGAGAAGGCGTGGAAGCAGAACAGCACTTGCGCCGGCTGGTCGAGGCGCTTCGCCTGATCCTGAAAGACAGAAGCTTTCAGTCATTGTTGATGTCCGAGGGGCTTGCCACCATGCCGAAAACCTTGGCCCAGAGGTTGCAAGGCACGACGTTCGAACCGGGAGGAGCAACGCATGCCAGCGAGCCCCCTCCTAGCAAGAACGCGGGCAGCCAATCTGTTAGCGGGATTTGCCCAGATGTCCTCTATTTCCTCAAGGACTGCCCTGTGCGGGCGAAAATCTTCGGCTTGCTGCGAAATGTGCTCCCCGCAAGGCAATTGGAAATCGCCCGATTGATGGTTGCCATGCAGCGGGTCACATTCACATATGCCAAGATCCTTGTCGCCTTTACCCCGCGCCCACTGCTGACCGAGGGGTTCGACCCGACGACGATTGCCAACGCGTCTCAAGACCAACTGAGCGCAATGACGCCTGCACTTGGCAGGCTAAGCAGCAAGTTCTTGAGCGCCGTGGAGCGACGTGGCTCCTTGAGACTGGAATTGCTGGCAGCCAGCCGCTATTTTGAACGGCTGATGGATAACTCCAAGGTGGTGCGATATCTGGCGCGCAATTTCCCTGGCCATTTTGAATCGTTTCACAATTTGTCGCTGCCCTTCCCCAATTAGACGGGGTCGATCGGCTACCAGGCCGGCTCGGATACCCAAGTCCGCTCGACGCACCGCCGACACTACTTTTGGAAGGCCAACACCGCAGGGCTCACTCGACGCGCCGTCGGTCATCGCGTTCGGCAGATGTTCCATCATCCATTTGTCGAGAAAGTTGATCCCGCGAGCGCTCATGCAGACATAAGCTCGGTGGAAGCTATGGTTTCGGAACCTCGAATGGTTTGCCAAGTTGGGCGAGGAGTGAAGGAGACTCCTATGCCGCAATACCACATCGACGAAATGGCTGGTGACATTCTGACCGCTTCACACGTCGGCTCTGCCGACACCCCTCTGGAGGCGTTGCAGAAGATTACTAGCCGTCCTGCCCCGCCTCGCGCCCTTCAGCAGCAATGGGTCAGAGTGGTCGACAAACAGGCACGAGCAATAGCGCCCGCCTGTCAGCAGCTGCCTAGGGTTCCTCCCGGAAATCATGCAGGGAAGCGTGCCGCAAATCCTCTTCGCCGCGCAGGTGCTCACGCGGCCGATCAGCCCTGGCTTAACCCATTGCGTCGCCTGCCGCCTCATGCCCTTTGGGCGCCGGGCCGGCGTGCTCGTGGACACGCTTCCATAGCCGCTCGCGGATGGCGCGGTTTGAATTGATGAACTTTTTCACAAGACAGCACTTTTTTGGCCGCAAACCAAAGGAGGTTGCTGTGAAACGACGTGTCGACAAGGAGAAGATCGAACGCATCGACCGAGAGTCGCGGATCGTTTCGGAGGCTGAGCCGACAGCAAGAGACGCAAAATCTGCAAGCCTGAGAGAACTGCGATTACGTACGTTGGCGACGGCGGGCCACTGCTTCGCCCGACGCTGACGACAAAGATCGAGACGTTAAACCGCCTCGGCGGTTTCGTTGGAATATTCAAATACGCTGCCCTCTGTCGAATTGCATACGACCCGAGTGCCGCCGATCACATAATCACAGCTATCGTGAGTATGTGATGTAGCCATGTTGAACCCCTGTCTCCTTCGCGCAACGGGTTGAGCCAGGTAACACCGAGAAGCAGGCGAAGGGCGCTCACGACGCCGGGGCGGAGAATATCTGACGCCTCTCAAGCTCTCGCCTGACTTCGTTTGGAAGCGGGCAACAATTGCATTGCACCTGATGTTTCAAATGCCATGCCAACCCCTCGTCGGTTATGATCCCTGTCGGGGCAGCATTGGCGAGATGCCATGCAAGGTTGATGCGCTGCGATGGCTTTATGCGTACCGCAGTATGTAACATGACGCTCGACCCTTTCTTGAACTAACGCAAGCATGTCGAAACCAGGGGCGCTCTTCATTGATCCGCGTCAAATGAGGCCGAACATCTGCGCTCGCGGTGGGCGACGTGGGTAGCCTCAACCGTCAAAATTGAGGCACATCGTCTTGGTCGACAGGCGGGAACTTTCTGGCGATCTCCTCGGCCAGCAGTTTAAGGAGCAGATCGCGCTTTGCGGGATCTGCTTCCGTTTCCAGCTTCTTTTGGAAATTCCTGATGTTTTCCAGGTGCACGAACTTGTCGTATCGGTTTGGTATCGCGCGCTCCTTCCGAGAAGGGCATTTTCGGGATGGCCGAGAAACACCTTACGCCTTTCCCGACAGCGGGTCCAATCATACACGACCCGTCATGATCACGGTGCGATTCTGGATATCTGGCATGGCCAAAGAGCCGATGATGTCCTCGTCTTGACCAGCCATTCTTACAAGCTGTTGCACATTCAGGACCTCGAAATGCTGACGGCCGTGGAACTGGACGACTCCCTTTCGCTTCATGGTTTGGGTGATGCGGCTGATCGTTTCACGCGTTGTGGCAAGATACCCTGCCATGTCAGCCGCGCTGATGGGCATTTGCACCAGACTGCCGGCGTTTGTCGGATCGCTACCCTTCCGCCTGTATAGCATCATCAAGAAGATCGCGAGCCTTTGGGTGACCGTCCGGCTGCCCAGGAGGACCATCCAGTCCCGCGCCGCATCGAGTTCATCCAACGCGTTGAGCATCAGCTTGTGTTCAATTTCTGGAAAGCGCTGGGCCAGCTTCTCGAATTGCTGGCGATCGAAGCAGCAGACAACGGTATCATCCGATGCCGCTTCTATCGAGAGAGCCGAATAATCAGCAAAGGCCCTTCCGAAGAAATCGGATGGCAAGAGCAAGCCAACTAAGGGACGACGGCCGTCGTCCAATGTTTTCTGGATACGCAAGGCTCCGGATACAACACTGCCCAGTAGCTGGCTCGTTTCCGACTCAGCCTGGATGGACTGACCAATCCGCAGGGATCTGATATGGGAAATGTTGGCCAGTTCGCCCTGCACCTCATTGCTGAGGTGACCACACCAAGAGCCCTGTCGGACAGCGCACCGATCACATCTCGTCAGACGGAGCAGAGAAAAGGGCGTTTGCATGCACTTTCCTCGCGACTTTGGTTGTTGCGGAACAGGCCAGGGCGCGCCAGATACTTGCGCAACGTCTAATCAACATAGCTTGTCCGCATCCCTCGTCCTTGACCTGAGTCAAGCTGATTCTCTCGCTCTCAAGGCTGTTCTTCCTAAACCGCTATCCCCTCATTAGGGTGCATTGATGTGACGCAAGACACCGGCCCTTCACGTGCAGTTGCAGGCGCGGTGACGTGAGCCTGAAAGTTAACGTTGCCCCAAACCGCCCATGTACAGCAGAGAGTTCACGGGTGCGGCGAAATCCTGGTTGGCACTCTTCCGTCAAAGCCAAACGGCAAGGCGCCTTGCGAGTTAGATCTCGCATTACATGATGGTTAACACCGTCGCGTGTGATCTCTGCGACAAGAGCATTTATCGACCCTGCACAAAAAAATCACCGCAAATGTTGATGCGCATCAACGCAACCAAGCCAATTGTGCTGAAGGATGACCCTCGGTGGGGCCGGCCTAAGCGGCATCAGGGTGGATGCAAGGTTCAGCTCAAGAGACGTTCAGGTTGTCGCCTTGCGAAAGGCCACTCTTGATGTGCGACCATAGGGGATCGACATGATCAGCCAAGGCATCATGCGTATCCCAAGGGTTTCACGCCAGTGGTGGGAGCGGACGCTAGCGGCAGCAAGAACTCGCAGTGACCAGCGTTGTTCCAACGAGCCGGAGTGAGCGTACCATGACTAAGTCAACCCCATGCCACAGTGTGTTTCTTGTCGGCGGCCACCCGGTCGTGCTGTTGGGTATCCGCGCCATGGCCGAGGCGCAAGCCGACCTGCGGGTGGCAGGCGTGGCGGGCGATCTCGGCAGCGCGCTGATTAGCGTTGCGAAGACGGTGCCGGACATCGTCGTCGTCGATGCTTCACTGCCGATGGCCGGTCGAATCATACTGGTCGAACGTATGCGGGCACTATATCCGCGAATTCCCGTGCTTGTCCTGACTTCGCTTGAGGAGGCGGCCTTTACACGCCAATTGCTTCAGGCCGGGGCGCAAGGTTTCATTCTCTCTTGCTCGGCGGCGGAGGAATTGATCCATGCTATCCGATCCGTTCTGGACGGGGGGCTGTATCTGGATCCTGGCATGGCTGCCCAAATTCTGATCGAAACTCGCACCCCGGTTGCCAATGCCGAGTTACTGAGCAACAGCGAGGCCATGATCGTCAAACTGGTCGCCAAGGGCTTCAGCAACAAGGAGATTTCGAGCCAGTTGTCGCTGAGCGTGAAGACCGTGGAGACTTATCGCGCCAGGGCAACTGACAAGCTTGGGCTGAGGACCCGCTCAGCGATTGTTCGCTACGCGACAACCGAAGGCTGGATGATGCACGATTAGGAAAAAGGCTCTGTGCGCCAAGCAGAGCACGACGAGACTTATACGCACCTGGATATGGCGACCGGCCGGCGGCAACGCCGCATCTTGACTTGCATTACAGAGGGCAAAACTTTGTCAAAGTTATCCGTCGCGATGATTGCTTCTATGCCTGCCATGAGGCCAGTTCTACTGGCCCTTATCTGGGCAATATTCTCCGATCGAGCCTATGCAGAAATCAAGATTTGCAATCAATTTTCTCAGACCGTCTACTTTTCAATGGCGTACGCTCAGCCTGGATATGATAATTCATACATTTCTAGGGGTTGGCTCATACTACGCCCCAATGGCGGCTGCGACCAATTCGACAGCGCGCTTCATTTGCCTGTTTTTTGGTACTATGCAGAAACCAATGCCTACTACGTGCGCAAGAACGTGAAAACCACAAATACCTGGGGATCTGTCAGGCCAGATAAGAGTTTTTGGGTCGCCACCAATTCTTTTAATTTTATCAATAATCTGGACAACAATGGGGCTCCAAACGATCCGGGCGCAAAGCTAGTGGGATTTACCCGTTCCGTTGAAGCTGCGGATTCAGAATTGAACGAGACGCTGACAATCGAGGCTGACGGAATTCACGTTTCGCAAAGCCTCGATAGCCCGGCGAGGTAAAGGGCAGCATCAGTTAGTTGCGGCGGCAACCGAGCGTTTGAACACAATAGTAACCTTCGTGCCTTCCTTGGCGCTGGAATTTACTGCGAATTCCGCCTTGGCGTTCTCGGTCAGCGAGCGTGCGATCAGCGCGCCGAGCTTGCCACGCCTGGGCCAGGTCTCCCCTTCCGGCAGGCCTATCCCATCATCGGCCACGACAACACGGCAACCATTGCCATCAACGATGCTGTGCAAGGTGATCGTTCCACCGTCACGGCCTCGAAACGCGTGTTTTAACGAATTGGTCAGCAGTTCGTTCACCACCAGCCCCGTCGGCATGGCAACGTTTATGGACACAGGATAGCTGTCGACCTTCATGTCAAGGCGGATGCCCTCCACCGCATGCGACATCATAACCGCCGAGGCGATCTGGCTGAGATAGACGCCGAGATCGACCTCGTCCTTCTGCTCATCGCTCGACAGCGTCTGGTAGAGGATCGCCAACGCATCGACGCGGCCGGCAAGTCGCTCGAACCGCTTCTGGTCCGGCTCGGCAGCGTTGCGCGTTTCAAGGCGGATCAGCGCCGTGATCATCTGCAGATTGTTCTTCACCCGATGCTGAAGCTCGCGCAGCAGCGTGTCCTTCTCGCGGATGCGCTCCTCCGCCGAGCCCGCATGGTCCCCTTCGCCATGGGCCGATACGTCGACCAAGGCCACCAGCCGGAAGCAGACCTTCCCGTTGTCGTCCTCGATGACATTGGAATAAACGTCGACAATCGCAGGATTTTCTTCTGCCCGCTCTAGCCGGAAGGTTCCGACGAAATCAGTCTCCTCAACCACGGCCGCAAACAGCGGCCGGTCCTTCTCCTGGTGGAGGGCGGTGCCCGAAAGCGCCGCCCACTGTTCCCGTGCAAGCCTGGCTTCCTTCAATCCTGAAAGTTTCTCGAATTCCGGATTGGCATAAACCACACGCTCATTCGCACTCAGGTCAGAGACGGCGATGGCGATCGGAATCTGGTCGAGGAATTTCTTGAACTGTTCGCTTTCCAGCGCAGTGGCAAGGTCCGGTGTGTCGAGCAGTTGCTCCACCGCCTCGGCCTTATCTGGATCGGATGTCATTTGGTGCACCCATGCTGCAATTGGCGACACCAATATCAGCGATGTGCTGCCCCCGCCATCGCCAAAGCGAAACGCGGCTTTGCCGCCGCAATCAAGAGTAGGAGGGAACAAGCCTGGTGTCGCGTAGAGGCAGCGTCATTGTAAAACGCAGGCCATCAGGCTCGAAATTCAGTTCGACTTTTGCGTCGCATTGTATGGCGACCACTTTCTCCAACAAGGTGGTGCCAAATCCCCGCCGCCTTGGCGGCTCAACCACGGGTCCACCACGCTCCTGCCAGTTGAAATGGACAACCTGCCGATCGCCGGCTTCGGCCAGCGACCATCGCACGTTGATCGTTCCTTGCGGATACGACAGCGCGCCAAACTTCGAGGAGTTGGTGGCAAGCTCGTGAAATGCCATGCCTACGGGCACAGCAAGGTCAGCGACGAGATCAATATTGGGTCCGTCCATCACGACGCGTGGCTTGTCGCGTACCTCATAGTGCTTCAGTTCGTTCTCCAGGAGTTTGTGAAGCGAGGCTGTCTGCCAATAATCGTCGGTGAGCATCGAATGCGTGTCGGCCAGCGACACCAGCCTGGCCGAGAAATCGCGTATGAAGTCCGCCACTGTTTGGGTGGAGCGGGCAGTTGCCCCCATCATCGCCCGCACATTGGCCAAGGTGTTCTTAACTCGGTGATGCAATTCCCGGATCAGCAACTTCTGCCTATCAGCGAGCTCCTGCATTTGGTCGATATAGGATTTGACCTCGAGTTGGCGTGCACGTGCACGTATCGCTGAACGTACCGAATTGGCCAGGCTCGACGCTAGAAAGGGTCTTTCCAACACGATCAGGTATCGATCGAGAAACGCCAGCCGCTTGTCAATTTCCTGTCCGCGCAGCACCAGGAGGACAATCGGGAAATCAGACCAAGCCGGCTGGTTCTGAACCCATGCGGCAAATTGGCTGCGGTCTGCACTGATCAGTGCCTCCTCCGCAACGACCAGGCATTGCATCTTGTCAAGGAGCGGCAACGCTTCGTCCAATGTCGAACAAGCATGCGAGCCGATCTCACTTGCCGCCAAAATGGCAGCAGCGATTTCGGCGTCCCTCCCCGACGGAGTGAGCAAGAGCGCGGCGGGCTCCGGCGGCATCAAGGTGCCTTCTCATCCAGAAGATCGGAAGGCTGGCCCTCGAAGAAAGGCACGCCGGTAAGTATGCCGCGAAATCGGGCAAGTGGTTCACCCACCGTGATGCCACCACTTCCAATCCCGAACTCACGGATCGTGTCTTCGTGTGGCCCTACGCGCTTCTTCACCACCGAGATCGCACGCCGGATACGACCGCCATTTTCAAAGAACCGCAAAAGCATGATGGCGTCGCACAGATATGTCATGTCGACGGGCGCGGCCATCTGGCCGATGAGCCCATGACTGGCCAGAAGCAGGATTGTGACAACGCCTTTCTGGTTCAGATAGGTCAGGATTTCATGCATCTGGAGAACGAGATGCTGCTCTTCCGACATGGCGTTGAGATAGCCCGTCAAACTGTCGATGACGACCATCCTGGCATCGAATTTCTCGACAGCCGCTTGGATACGGGTCGACAGTTCGCCGGGCGATACCTCGGCCGGATTGATCTGTTCCAAGACAAGCATGCCGTTGCCAAGGAACCGATCCAGATCCATTCCGATGCTGGCGGCCCTTGCAAGAAATATCCGCTTGGTTTCGTCGAAAAGCAGCACCAGGACACGCTCGCCGCGCTCCAGCGCGGCATGGCAATAGGAGCACGCCACTGTCGATTTGCCGACACCGGAAGGTCCCATCAGCAAGGTGCTGGTGCCCCGGTTGAGCCCACCGCCGAGCAAGGCATCAATGCGGTTACCGCTTAATGCCGGAGATCCATTCTCCTCGTTCTCGTGCTCGGCAGCGACCAGCCGAGGAAACACGGTCAGACCGCCCGGCCGGATGACAAAGTCGTGAAACCCGCCGCGGATTTGCACCCCTCGCATCTTGATGACGCGAAGGCGCCTCCTCTCGCCGCCATACACCGGCATCAACTGCTCCATGCGGATAACAGCGTGGCTGATCGAATGGAGGTTGAGGTCATCATGCTCTGCTGTCAGATCATCAAGCAGCAGCACGGTGGCGTGGTTGAGAAGGAAGAAACTCTTGAGCGCCAGGACCTGGCGGCGATAGCGCAGTGATCCCTGTGACAGCAACCTTATTTCCGACAGCGAGTCGAACACCACCCGGTCCGGCTTCAAGCGTCCGATCTCCGCCAATGCCGCCTGGACAGTCTCGCCAAGCTCGAGTTCCGATGAATGAACCAAGGTCTGCAACTGTGACGGATCAAGGCTGAGTTCCGGCGGCACAAGCTCCAGAATCTCGACCCCATTGAGATCCCAGCCGTGCCGCTTTGCAACCGAAAGCAATTCGCGCTTGCTTTCGGACAATGTGATGTAAAGGCATTTTTCTCCGCGCGCCGCGCCCTCGATCAAGAACTGAAGGCCGAGCGTGGTCTTGCCGGAACCAGGCCTGCCTTCGACAAGATGAGAGCGAAACTTGGCATAACCGCCACGCAGCACATAATCGAGACCTTCGACGCCCGAACGGATTGGTGCCGCGTCATCTGTTTCCATTTGCCCCTCTGGCTTTGCGTGGACAGACTAACGGCTGGAATTTTTATTGGTTCCGACAAGACACAAGCGTTGGTTCAGGAGGAGCCAGCGTTCGACGCGGCATCAAGATGGAGGCCACATTCGCTTGGCGAAGGCCCGCGCACGCCGTAGAAACGGCGATGAAGAATTCACAACCTGTATACGTGATTTACAATCCACCGATAAGCGGCCTCCCTTATCTGGCTGTGGCTCTGGCACCCGACGAAACGGCCAAAGCAACGCCTTTCGACACGGCTGAGCAAGCCGCGGCATTCAACAGTCAACTGGCCGGGACGCCCAAGCCCTCGATCTAGACCGCGGCACTATACTGGAAAGAAAATAGCTTTTGCGAACCCGCTGCTAACCGGCGCAGCGGGTTCTTTATGCCTTTCGGAAACCGAGAGGCGATCCGTCAGGCATAAGCGGGCTCGCGCTCAACCAGCATGTAGGCGCCACTTTGGCCCCCGCCTGGTACGCGTGGCAATACCGCCGCCGGGCAAGGAGGCGGATCATCGTCATCGTCTCTGCCGCTAAATCGCCGTTTACGCAGCCATCCACTGATGCGCCGGCCGCGGCGATCAAACCCGATGTTCCATGGCATTGCCCGACGCGACAGACCCTTGCCGGCGGAGCCGACTTGATCCAGCGCCTTCAGGCATCGCAAGATATCGTCGACAAGGACGATCTTGCCGTTGTCCAGTTTGCGTAGGGTGGGCTGATTTTCGACGGCATGCGCATCCGACGCCCATGATGCGAGCAACGCCCGTTTTTCGTCCACGCTCATGCGCGGATGCCTGAGCACGTCCTTCGGACTGCCAAGAAGACCAAAATGGCCCTCGAAAAGTCCGGCGCGCCGAGTTGCAGCGCGGGATGTTTCAGTCTGCTGTTTCATCTCCGATCTCCGCAATCAAGGCCTCCCGACCGAAGCCGGGAGGCGACCGCAGTGTTAGTGTTGAAATCTCGGTGTCAGGCAACCTTGCGCGGTTTCTCGACATCTTGCGTGATCTGCTTGCTGGCCGCCAAAGCGTCGCCAGGGCCGATGTTGATGCGGCGAGGCTTCAGTTCCTCGGGGATTTCCCGCACGATCTCGACGCTGAGCAAGCCATTCTCAAGGGACGCAGCCACTACCTTCATGTGGTCGGCCAGCTTGAACACCTGCCTGAAGTTGCGCAAGGCAAGGCCCTGGTGCAGCACTTGACGCCCCTCCGTGTCGGTGGCTTTCTGGCCGACAACCACAAGTTCGGGGCCATTCTGCGTCAACTCCACCTCCTCGGAGCTGAAGCCGGCAATCGCCATGGCGATACGATAGTCGTTTTCACCTGTCTTCTCGATATTGTAAGGCGGCCAGTCACTCCTGGCGCTGCTGTCGAGCATGTCGAAAAGACGATCGAATCCGATGGTGGTTCGATAAAGCGAGTCAAAGGTTCTCATAGCCACATTCTCCTTGAAGCAACATGGGTACAAGGGGCGCCGCCCAACGGCGCCGCCTATTGTCGAGCCATACAGCCTCGACGGCAGACGATTTGGGAAGCCTCAAAAACAGCTTCAAGACGCAGCGAAAAAAATTTATGTCCATCTTGATGGCGTGAAAAAACCAGCTGCCGTGAGGGGTGGCAACGGCCTGGATATCATTTTTGCCACGCAGGAGTAAGGCGCGCATTGCGGCGTCGCATCCGGGAGAGATGGCCGACGCGATGAGTTTCAACAACGTCAGGCCATTGTGCAATGCACAATTTCGTATGACTGCCTTCATGGCTCAATGGCCGTTTCTATCCCTCCATTAGCATAATCATTACGTGGGTGTTCGGTCGGATTGCATCCTCGACAACTGCAACAAAAAGTTGAAATCGCATTTTCCAAAACCAAAAGTTGACGTAGCCGTGGAAGCAGGATATGAATTTACCTGTCGATATTGCTTGCTGAGCTTTGGTTATCGCGCGTTTGGCACCGCGCCCTGAACGAACCTTCCCTTCAAAATCGTCATCGTCACAAACGGCATCGCTGTTGCGTTGCCGTCGCTCAATACTGCTATGAAAAGGGTTCATCATGACCACTGGCACAGTTAAATGGTTCAATTCCACCAAGGGCTTCGGCTTCATTCAGCCTGACAATGGGGGCGCTGACGCCTTCGTTCACATTTCCGCCGTCGAACGCGCCGGAATGCGCGAAATCGTTGAAGGTCAGAAGATCGGTTACGAGATGGAGCGCGACAACAAGTCGGGCAAGATGTCAGCCTGCAACCTCCAGGCCGTTTGATCGGTTCAGCTTTCCTTTGACCACGGATGTACTGGCATTGTTGAAAGCATGAGACCAAGCGAGGTCAGGCAAACATCGCCTGACCTTTTTTATGTCCGGCCGACCGACCCATTTCAATTAGGATGCGTATCGCCGCACCTTGTCGATGGCCGTCAAGATCAAGGAGATCTGGATGAGCGAAACGACGAACGAGCTTCAGACAATCAATACCGCCTGGCAAATCGCCATCCAGGAAATCCTGCGAATGATTGTCCGGGATATTTATAGGACGGGCGGCGAAGCTGCGTTCAAGTCGCATATCAAACGCATCGAAGAGGCCGCGGTAGATAGCATTTATACCGGACTGATGCTGCGTGGGACCGACGAATGGACAGAGACTCTCGTCAAGGAAAAGGCGAGCAACTTTGTTACCACGCTTCTTACTTCGTTCACTTTCGATCGGGCCTAGTTAGTACATTTATGACGCCTTAGGCCAGCGATACCCGCGCAGGACACGCGTCATACTGATCGAGCTGCTTTTACGCCTCGGAGAAGATCCCCGGTAGGCAGGTTGACCATGGTCTTCTTCGACAGCATTGCCCGGCCTTCACATCCAACGCGAGGCAACTGCCCTCACGCGACCCTCAAACCATCGATTCAAATCCTGCAGCGCTGACGGCCGACCAAACAGAAATCGTTGCCCGAAATCGCAGTCCATAGAGCGTGCGTTCCACGTATGTCTCTAAGTGCCTCCTCTCATTTGCGCAGGGTCCCTGCGTTCAGCGGTCGCCGGAAGTGCCGGCAGCCGCAGAAACGTTCTGCGCGGCCAGGAACATCAATGTCGATGCAGCGATGCGCCGGTTCCAGCCCGCGGCCTCGGCCGCGTCGAGCAACCCCGCCAGTAGCGGTTTCAGCGCGCTCCTGCATTCGGTTTCGTAGGCCAGGAACTCCCTGGCATCGTGTGTCGGCGCCGGCACCGTTCCATGGCCAGCCTTCGTATCCATATCAGTCTCCGCTGTTTCACTGCCTGTTGCCCGCTCCCTCCGAGGGGAGCGGGCGGTCCGCGAGAGACCTCAGAAGTCCATTCCGGCGCCGGCAGACATGGCCGGGGCGGCCTCCTTTTTCGGCTTCTCGGCCACCATCGCCTCGGTCGTGACCAACAGGCCGGCGACGGATGCGGCGTCCTGAAGGGCCGTGCGCACCACCTTGGCCGGGTCGATCACCCCTTGGCTGTAGAGATCGCCGAACTCGTTGGTCTGAGCATTCCAGCCCCAACCAAACTCGGCCTTCTCGCGCAGCTTGCCGACGATGATCGACCCTTCCGCGCCGGCATTCTCGGCGATCTGGCGAACCGGCGTTTCGATCGCCCGGCGCACGATTTCGACGCCGGTCTTCTGGTCGGCATTGTCGACCTGCACGGCATCCAGCGCCTTGGCGGCTCGAAGCAGCGCGACGCCGCCACCGGGCAGCACGCCCTCCTCGACTGCCGCCCTCGTGGCGTGAAGCGCATCGTCGACGCGGTCCTTGCGCTCCTTGACCTCGACTTCGGTCGAACCACCTACGCGGATCACCGCGACACCGCCGGCGAGCTTGGCCAGGCGCTCCTGCAGCTTTTCCCGGTCATAATCCGACGTGGTCTCCTCGATCTGCGCCCTGATCTGCGCAACCCGGCCCTGGATTTCTTCCTTGCGGCCGACGCCGTCAACGAGGGTGGTGTTCTCCTTCTCGATCACCGCCTTCTTGGCGCGGCCCAGCATCTGCAGCGTCACATTCTCCAGCTTGATGCCGAGGTCCTCCGAGATCGCGGTGCCGCCGGTGAGGATGGCGATATCTTCCAGCATGGCCTTGCGGCGGTCGCCGAAGCCCGGCGCCTTGACGGCCGCCACCTTGAGGCCGCCGCGCAGCCTGTTGACGACGAGCGTGGCGAGCGCCTCGCCCTCTACATCCTCTGCGATGATCAGTAGCGGCTTGCCGGATTGCACCACGGCTTCAAGCACCGGAAGCAGCGCCTGCAGGTTGGACAGCTTCTTCTCGTGGATCAGCACATAGGGCTCTTCGAGCTCGACGCGCATCTTGTCCTGGTTCGTGATGAAATAGGGCGAGAGATAGCCGCGATCGAACTGCATGCCTTCGACCACTTCGAGCTCAGTCTCGGCGGTCTTGGCTTCCTCGACGGTGATAACGCCTTCGTTGCCAACCTTCTCCATCGCCTCGGCGAGAAAGCGGCCGATCTCGGCGTCACCATTGGCCGAGATGGTCCCGACCTGGGCGATCTCATCGTTCCTGGTGACCTTGCGGGCCTTGGCCTTCAGCTCGGCAACCACGGCCTCCACCGCCTTGTCGATGCCGCGCTTCAGGTCCATCGGGTTCATGCCCGAGGCCACCGCCTTGGCGCCTTCCTTCACGATAGCCTGGGCAAGGACGGTCGCGGTCGTGGTGCCATCGCCGGCGAGGTCATTTGTCTTGGAAGCCACTTCGCGCACCATCTGCGCGCCCATGTTCTCGAATTTGTCCTCGAGTTCGATCTCTTTCGCGACCGTGACGCCGTCCTTGGTGATGCGCGGCGCGCCGAACGACTTGTCGATGACGACATTGCGGCCCTTGGGGCCGAGCGTCACCTTCACCGCATTGGCGAGAATGTCGACGCCGCGCAGCATCTTCTCGCGCGCTTCGGTATGGAATTTTACCTCTTTGGCAGCCATTGGATCACTCCTTCATCTAGGCAGCATTCGTTGACTGATTGGATTTCGAAGAAGCCGTCATGCGGCCTTCTTCACCTGGGCGGCCTGTTCGATCACACCCATCACGTCGCTTTCCTTCATGATGAGCAGATCCTGGCCTTCGAGCCTGATCTCTGTGCCTGACCATTTACCGAACAGGATGCGGTCGCCAACTCTCACGTCGAGCTCTGTCAGCTTGCCGCTGTCATCCCGCGCGCCGGGACCGACGGCGAGAACCTCGCCTTCCTGCGGCTTCTCCTTGGCGGTATCGGGAATGATGATGCCGCCCGCGGTCTTTTCCTCGGCTTCGATGCGGCGGACCAGGATACGGTCATGCAATGGACGGAACGCCATGTCGTTCTCCTCTTTGGACAAACAGATTTTTGCGGTTCCTCCGCACCGGACCGGCAATATCGGACCGGCGCGGGACGCTGCGATCCTAGGTCAGGCGTCGCGCGCGCATACGAGCTAGTTTTGCGATTTTTCGGTTTCAAGGGCTCGGGAGAAGAAAATTGGCACTCAAAGTGAGAGTGCCATCGTCCCGTTTTGACGCTCATCCATTGGTCCGCGTGCGCTCGCGCCTTCTCCGGCTTGACGTTAGCAAAGAAAATCGCGAACTGGCTAGGCAAGCATGACTACCGGAGCGACGGCCTGGCTCGCGCGTCCCGGTCTTGAACTTCCGTCGGGCATATTCCTAGCAATCCCGACCAATCGCAAGAGAGCGCGCTTTGGATTGGATCCAAGCCAGAGCCCCCTGATTGGACTGACACTGTTTCGACCTCCAAGAGGCTTCCACACTGCAACGTCGCCAGCAATGGTCCTGGGATGGCTTTCCATTGCCAAAGCGATGCCTTGTCCGAGTTGCACCTTGAAAAGGACGGTTGCCTGGTTGGCACGACACGCTTGAATGGTCGGCCCACCATCTGCCGCAATGCATTTGAATAGGCACAAGTCCAATGGCGGCTCCTCCAATCCGCCTAGAACCAGCAGATTCATATCCGCAAGGTCGGACCAGGTGACCACAGGTTTCCCGACAAGTGGATGACAAGACGGCAGCATAACGCAGAGGCGTTCCTGCCAGAAAACTTCGCTGCTGCAGGATGTGACGACGCCGAGGTCGTATGTAAAAACAATATCCAGGCGCCTGCGGCATATGGCTGCCAGGCATTTCCGGGTCGGAATATCCTCAATGGTCAGCGTTACATCCGGATACAAGTTGCTGAAGCGATCGATGAGCCGCTTCAGGAATTCGCCTCCTGTCACCCAGCACAATCCAATCCGGAGCGTTTTTGCATCCTTGTTGTCACGGGCACATTCAGCGAAAGCATCGAGCAAGCCGTCGTAGTGTGCCCGCACAATGTCGGCCCACGCTCGACCTGTCTCGGTCAAGCGAACCCCGTGAACGTCTCGCTCGAACAGTTGCATCTCCAAAAGCTGTTTGAGCTTAACCACGTTTCGACTGACAGAAGATTCCTGGACCTGCAGGACCCTTGCAGCCTGTCGCAGGCTGCCATGGTCCATGGCCGCAAAGGCATAGGTCAGCAGCCGGAGAGCATTCCCGTTTCGCGTCATGTCCCGTACGCTTCGCAGATAGCGCCGCCGCCCCCCCTGATCACGGTCAAGTCACGGAGCGCGATTCTCATGGTCTTCGCGGCTCGGTCGCGGCGTGATCGCCGAATAAGTACACACGCCGGTCTCATAGGGAATGGCTGGAGCCGGCATCTGTGAAACGTACAAATCGAGATTTTCTCTGCTGTTGCTCGCTGCAAGACTGCAGAAATTGCCGCTGTTCCACGTCATGACGCAATGGTTGAAATGCGCCCTCACGGCGCGGGCCATGTCTTCAAGCGTCACTTCATTGTTGAACATCGTCCCGAGGACGGCTGCTTTCTTTCGTTCGATTTCCTCGTTAGGAAAATACCGCGGCTTGAACCCATAATCCTTCTGGTCCTCGCGACGCTGGTAGTCGTTCTCATCGGTCGCCCGGAATTTTTCGACGAAGACGAAGAGACCTCCTTCCTTGAGGTGCTGGGTCACAAACTCGATCTGCTTCGATCTGTTCGGCGAGTACAGCGGCACGCGCCGGATGTTCTCGGCCAGCGAATCCTCCTCGGCGATGCCGCTGTCACGAACGATGCAGGGCGCCCGCGCCGTCTTGGCGAAGCGCTTCTGCCCTTTGCAGGAATGAAACGGGCTCACGTCAAGGAGTTCCGGGACACACGGGCCGATGCTCCGGGAGCTGCGAACAACATAACGAAGGCCATCAGCGCTATGTTTGCGTGGGCGAAGGATGCCGAGATTGTCGACGTCAACCCTGCAAACGGGATAAAGCGCCTCACCACGGGCGACGGTGAAGGTTTTCACACTTGGGAAGTGTCCGAGATCGTCCAGTATGAGAACCAGCACCCGCGCGGCACGATGGCTCGCATGGCACTGGCAATTTTCATGTTCACGGGGCTGCGGCTGTCCGATGCGGCAATCTTCGGCAGGCAACACATCACCGAGGTTCACAACAGGAATACGGGTAACTGGGAGAAGTGGATCCGGATCAAGCCGGGCAAGACAGACAAAAGCAAGGTGCGCAGCCAGCCGGTGGTCGTCGAATTGCCGTTACTGCCGGAACTCGAGGCCGAGCTTTCCTGCGCACCGGTGGGCAACCTTACATTCCTCGTTACCGAGTACGGCCGGCCCTTTTCGGAACATGGCCTTGGGAACAAGATGCGCCAATGGTGCGACGAAGCCGGACTTCCCAACTGCAGCGCCCATGGAGTGCGCAAGGCAGGGGCCACCGTCGCTGCAGAAAACGGTGCCACGCACGAGCAGCTGAAAGCGATATATGGCTGGACAACCTATCAGCAGCCTGACCACTACATCCGCAAGGCGCGCCGCCGGATAGTGGCTCAGTCAGCCCGGACCCTGCTGGTTTACGATCGAAACGAGAACGAAAATGTCCCACTTTTTGACGGGGTCGAAGAAGGTGGGACAAAAAAGACCAAAAAAAGCAGCTAAATCAATGGCAGAAGAAGCCAATGGTGGGCCCGGAGGATGCTTGGAAAACGAGCGTAATCAACAAGTTAGAATCCGGTGGGACCAGGCAGCATTCAAATCCGTTCCAATACTTTTCCATGTTTTTGTCCCACTCGAAACGAATTCTTCACCGGTCGACCAAATGCGCCTCGCTCAAGGGCGACTAGCATGGCGGTGTGCTACGTGACGGTCTTGATAGCGCAGGGATGTCGGCTGACTGAGGATGTCCTTCAAACCATCCTTGGGCGTCGTTGGATCCAGCCAGGCATCATAGTAGGCGCGGTCGAGGATGACGGGCTGCCGGTCATGCAACTGCCTCAGAAGACGGTGGTTGCCGTCCTCGCCGGCCGTCACGAATGGCACATCCTGCGTCGGCGCGATGTTGTAGCGGGGCTCGTCATTGCGGCCGATCTCGGCAGGCGCGGTCAGCCGGTAAAGCTTATGGATTTCAGACCAGGTCAGGTACCTGGTGTAGCGACCGCACATATCTTGCCCATAGTTTCGCAGCCGAGATCGAATGGGCCTCAATCCGACTTCGATCCTATCCTATCCAGTGCTTAGTGAACAAAAAGAGAACTCTGGAGTCAAATAGCGTCTTGACTCGATAGGAATATGCTCCTTATTCGAGGGACATCAAAAGCAGGAAAGAGTTATGCCGGAGGCAGAAAGCGTGCCGGAGGGCGAAGCCATGTCCGAGCTCGAACGCGCCGCGGAAGAAGCCCTTGCGGTCTCCAACGGGGATGTTGTGGCCGCGCTGTTGCGTGCCCTCAAGCGAAACGCTGCCTTGGAGTACGAATTGGCGTTGGCGAGGGGCGCCCTATCGCGCGGCTTTTCGCGCGGCTGGCATAGCAGAGGGGATTGAGTGGACGTGGCAGCGGATGAAGACAATTTTCGTATCGAGGTTTGGGACCGCGAGGAAAAGACCCACCTCGAAACTATCTGCCGGTCCCCGGATGCCATCGTCAGCCAGGCTGCTTGGCAAGCGGCTATTCGGCGTCGCCCCGGTATGCTGTTGATCCATTACAACAGCCGTCATGTGATGGAAAAGATCGTCACCCCTGGCGAAGTGAAAGTTCCGCCACAGACTATCATCGATGGCAGCGTTCACGCTGGCTTGGACGTCTCTTTGGGCGATCTTCGTGAATGGCACAGGCTACGCGCATGGTGCAAAAACTGCTCGCACCATGCAGATATCAATGCAGCGGCCCTGATAAGGAAACATGGCAAAGATGCGCTTTTCAGCTCGGTTGAACGATCTTTGTTGTGCACGAGCTGCGATAGAGGCGGTCCGGTAAGGTTGGAAATCCACAAGCTGCCCAGGAATTAAGGGGGGGCCGGCGCGCCCACTCGCGATCTACGAAGTCTCGACAGCCGCAAACCAGAATGCGCATCACAGCCATCTCATTTGCTCAGGCTGTTCGGGGTTATGGTTCAAGTCCTTCAGCGAAAAACCTACGTTCCTGCATCGTCATTTCCGCAAACCATCTACGCGGATTTCCGCAGCAATACGATGAACAGGCTGCCATATGATTTGCCAGTTTTTCGTGCCGCTTGCCGTCATCACCAGGCAACGCAAACCTTGAATAGACGCGTCTCGCTTTTGCCTTCATGCGCTGGAGGTCTCGCCTCCGTCTTGCGCGTTTTTCTTCCATGATGTGCTCCAATCTCGGAGTGCGCTACCCAGGCGCCCTCTCGTGATCGGAACTGGTGGTATCGTCGGTATTTCCTCCATTTGCCCTTCCCCTAAGCGATGGCTAATCGGCCGAGCTACTATCGGTGAATGGCGAGGCGCTCGGCACGCACTGCAGAGACCAGCCGGCTGGCGTTGGTTGCTTCTGATATTCGGCGATGTCAGCGGTGCACTGCTCCCGCTTGTCGAAGGTGCTGGGAAGCGCAACCATACCACCTCCTGGACCAGCAATTATCAGATACCAGACCAACGCTACGGTCGTCGAAGCCACGAGAAATTCCTTGTTCTACCCGGTTCATTCGCTGCCATCTTCGTCGTCGCCTCCACCATTGGGCTGATAGCGCGGAACTGATTCAGACGATTGCTCCTCAACGTACGCTTGGCAGCCTTCGTTGAAAGACTGGCTATTCCCGTCACAATCGCTTTCGTCAGTGATATCGTTCCTTTGCGCCCAATCGTACCCAGCTTCGTGCCCCGAGCAGTCATCTGTGCAATCGTAGCCATGGAACGCTTCTTGCGCGCTCGCCGGAGCTCCGAGTGAGCCAGCCAGCGCAAGGGCACCTGCAGCAATGAGAATTCGTACGTTCATCGGATGCTCCAACCAGCGCCCGACATCCGGCTATTTTACGACCTTGGCGAAGATGAGGCTGTCGGGACTGCGCGGCGACACTAGCCGATTCACGGCCATTTCGATTGGAAGGACGTCCTTGGAACGGCAACCACAACGTCGGCAATTCTATCGGAGAAGGATGATCTGTTCGACGACATCTAATTAGGGCTACGCGCTCTAAGGCCAGAAGCCCCCCAAATCCTGGCCAAATTCGACCAGCGTCACCAAGACGATGTACAGGCTGGATATCAGCACAAGAGCCACCACACCGAGCCGGTCAAACCGCTGAAGTTCTTGTGGATTTATTCGACGCCCATTGTCGGCACGCATAGTGCCATCTCCCGCCCAAGCGGAGAACATACCTCATCTCATGTGGAAATGCTAATGAAACGGCCGGCGCTATAGGGGGCGGGGGGCGTTGGGGTTCCTAGAGCGCCGGCCAGGCGGAATTGGTCCGCCGCGACACTAAGCTAGCAAATGTGAGGTGTCGCGCCATGGCGTGATCGCGGAAGCCGCCTACGCGCTCCCGTCCGTTTCGCTATCCTCGTTCACCATCCGAACCGGCAGATAGGCGTTGGTTTCCAGCCATTCACGCAGCACGATCCGAATGAGGCCCGAGCGCGCGATTTTCATCTCTGCAGTGCACCGTTCATTCCCGGCGCAACAAAAGAGCCCGCTCCAGCGTAGAGAGCGGGCTCTATAACCGGGCGTAAACGTCCCTTATTTGCAATCTTTCAGCAGCTTCAGCGCCTTCTCGGCATTGGCCTGGGAATCGTATGCCTTTGTTCCGGCATCCGTCACCTTCTTGCCATCCGGCTTCGTGGAGACCACGGAGCACTTCTTCGTCGCGGCATCCTTCGCAACCCAGTACTGAGTGGCGGCAAATGCCGGCATACTAACGAGCGTCACAACCGAAGCTGCAGCCAGAACCTTGCGAATCATGGTGTTCTCCCAAAGTTAGCGACGGCACGGGCCGTCGACCTGCGGTAACTCGGATTAGCCGTCGGCGGCAATTTACAAATACGTAAACTCACCCGACAAGCGGCCAGCGGAAACGCGCCAGCCGTATAGGATTCCGTCCCGCAAGCGGGCCAATGTTCGCCGGATCAAAGCCGGGGTGTCAATCGAGGAGTTGGCCGAGGACATTGCCAGCAGGACGCTGCTTCAGAGCATCACGGTTCGGCCGTTGCGCGACGCGGACGGCAATGAGACCGGCATGTTCGAGATCCCGGCCGGCGGACGCCGGTATTGATCCCTCGAACTGCTGGTGCAGCAGAAGCGCCTCGCCAAGACCGCGCCGGTCCCCTGCGGCTTGACGCAGATCAAGGCTGTTATCTGCGTAAAGTGCAAAGCTTGAGCCTCATTAATGGGTCCGCAGTCGCAGTGTTGCGGGACCGAACGAGCGGAGTTCGGGCGATGTCGGTCAGTACGCAGGCGCAGTGGGTCAAGGTGTGGGATCCAGCTACTCGCTGCTATGGACACCGGGCTCTCGATAGCCTTTGCTGTGGCGTACCTCAGTGCGGAGGAGACACCACCAGTCCGGATCAGCTGCACGTCTGGGCCGGCTACGCCGTTGGGGCGATCGTGGTGATCCGTGTGCTCTGGCGTTTCGTCGGCACAGCGCATGCCCGCTTCAGCGACTTCGCCTACAGTCCGGCGTCGGCACTTCGGTACCTTGCCGACATGCTTAAGGGCCGTGCTCGACATTACATCGGCCATAGCCCCGCGGGTGCGGTAATGGTCTTTGCTTTGTTGGCGTGCCTTGCTGGCACGGTAGGAACCGGATTGGGCGCGTACGGGAATGCCGGCCAGAGGCCGCTGGCCATGGCGACAGTTCCAGCTACCTCATCCGCACAAGTTGAACAAAGCGAGAACGAGCGGCCCGGCACCGAAGAGCGGGGCCATGGGGCAGAAACTGCCATTGGCGACATCCATGCCGCTCTCGCAAACATCACGCTGGTGCTCGTCATTCTCCATATCCTGGGGGTTGGTTTAACGAGTGTAGTGCACCGCGAGGACTTTGGTCGCGGCGATGTTCAGCAGTCGCAAACGCGGCGGCGGCAATTAGCCGCCATAGTAGCGCCCTGCACATGACCTCCCAAACTGCGGAGTCTAGTCAAATCCGGAGCACACCGCTTGGACGCTTCACCGCGCGGCTGCTCATCATCTTGGTCTTTACCCTCCTGGCGGTCACGCTCTGGCAACTGGCGGACGTCCTGGTCCTGTTGTTCGGTTCCGTCCTGCTTGCCATCGGCCTGTGCGCCGTCGCGCGGCTGATTTCGAGCAGCACCGGCATGAGGCGAGGCCTCGCCCTCGCCTGTGTTTTCGTTGCAGTGGTAGCGGTGTTCGGCGGCGCCTCGTGGGTGTTTGGCGCAACCGTTGCCGCCCAGTTCGACGACGTCGTTCGGGTGATCCCGGCCGGCTTCAAGCTATTCACGGGCTGGGTCAGCCAGTACGCTTATGGGCGACAGTTGCTAGACCAGATCGGCGGACAAAACGGTGGCCCAGGAAGCGGTCCCTTCAGCGGCGCCAACGTCCTCGGTGCGGCTGCGTGGGCGACGTCGATGGCCACCCTGGCGGCCAGCGCTGTCACGCGCACGCTGGGTTACGCCGTCATTGCCCTGTTCGCCGCGATCTATCTTGCAGCACAACCGAACCGCTACCGTCGCCTCTGCCTCCGCCTGGTGCCACCGTATTACCGCCTGATCGCCGAACATCTGTTCGAGATAAGCGGCGATGTCCTTCAGCGTTGGCTTGTTGGGCAACTGGTCGTCATGCTGACGATCGGAGTCCTGACAGGACTGGGCCTGTGGGCGATGGGCATAGAAGCTGCCGCCGCACTCGGGCTGATGGGCGGGTTGCTCTGCTTCATTCCTTTCGTGGGCGCCGTCCTTGCCGCCATCCCCGCGACGCTGGTGGCGCTGACCCAAGGCCCGATCTACGCCGCCTCGGTCGTGCTGATGTATGTCTGCGTCCACTTTGTCGAGGGAAATTTCATCACGCCTATGGTGCAAGCGGAGGCAACGTCGTTTCCGCCGGTTCTGGCCATTTTTTCCACAGTCGCCTTCAGCCTGCTGCTCGGACCTGTCGGCGTTCTATTGGCAGCTCCGCTCACGCTCTTTCTCATGTCGGTTGTCGAAGTCCTGTATGTGCAGCAAGCCCTCGGTGAAGCGCCGATTGGTGAAGATCCACTCTGCGTGGCGGCTAGCGCTGCCCCCTTCGACCAATCTGCGACAGGAGAGACTCCATGAGCCTCACGCTCGATCGAGTGCCAACCGAGGCGACTCCAGCGCAAGGCCTGACCTAGGCTGAAGCTGCGGAACGGTTGCGGCGCGATGGACGCAATGAGTTGGCGCAGGAGCGCAAGCGCGGCCCGTTCCGGATCATCCTGGAAGCCGTGCGCGACCCGATGCTGCAGCTTCTACTGGTCGCCGGGGTGATCTATCTCTTATCGGCGACTTAGCCGAGGCGCTGATCCTCCTCGCCTTCGCCGTTTTGAATGTTGAGCTGGTGGTCGTCCAGGAGAGCCGTACGGAGCGTGCGCTGCCGCACTGAAAGACCTGACGAGCCCCCCCGCGCGTTCGTCATCCGCGATGGCGCCCGGCTCCGCATCCCAGGGGCGGAGATCGTCGCCGGGGACATCGTAGTTCTTGACGCCATCGTTCTCGTAGCGACCGATCTCGAGGCGGACGAATAACTCCTCACCGGTGAATCCGTGCCGGTTCGAAAGCTCGCTTTCCGAAGACGATGGACGAGACAGGATCGATAATGAGCTCATCGCGCGCTGGTATTCGTCGTCCTTACGACCACGCTTGTACTCATTCTGACGGTCTCGGTGCCGTGGCTGCGGGGCTTGTTCGGCTTCGTGCCCCAGACCTGGTCGCGGCTGGCTGAAGCGGCAGGCGCGGCATTGGTTTGCATTGTGGTGAACGATGTAGTCGGACTGGTCTGGCGGTGGATGGCCAGGTTAGTCGCGGCCCGGCACGCCCCGCCGCCGGGCGGTCGTGGATCTGGAGCTGTGTTATGGCGGGTCGCCGGCTCTGCACCTCCGTATCGAACCATGGTGCGACCGTTACCTTCAACCGGCGGCGATGCTGTCGCCCCGACCTCCGACAATGCAAACAGGCCGGCTGATGAGAACCACCCACAAAGAGAATCACCTCGTTGAACGTATCGGATGGCTCCGAGTCGCCGTGCTCGGTGCAAATGACGGCATTATCTCCACCGCCAGCCTGATCCTTGGTGTTTCGTCGGCAGGCTCTACCATCAATGCCGCGCTTATCGCAGGCGTCGCAGGTCTCGTCGCCGGTGCAGTGTCAGTGGCTGCGGGCGAGTATGTTTCGGTGAGCTCCCAATCCGATACGGAGCACGCCGATTTTGTTAGAGAGAAACGCGAGCTTACCGCCGACCCCGCGCGCGAACAGGATGAGCTTGCCCATATCTATATCAAGCGTGGTGTCGATCCCAGCCTAGCGCAGCAGGTCGCGCTTCAGTTGATGGCAAAGGATGCCTTGGGTGCTTACTGTCAGTACCGGAGCAATACTCCCCATTAGTGCCGTTTGAATCTTCCCCAGGTGCTGCGGCCGCTGGTCTTCCGGGGCGCGCCCCGGAAGACCAGCGGCGCGTCATCGCCGATACTCCTTCCGATGGTCGGAAGGGGGACATTGGTGA
>CALRQH020000015.1:0-158329 GCA_943370265.1 Mesorhizobium carmichaelinearum | reverse complement strand
CGGAAAATCCGCCCCCTTGTTCTTCTCGGCGTTGCACGCATCGAGAAGCCTCGTAACAACGTCCGTCATTGAACCCGCATTGGTCAAGTGCCTGATTCCCCATCATATGAATGAACGGGGCGGGGACGGTTTTGATTTCGATCAAATTGGCCGGGCTGCTCACGACGCCACCCAGTCGCTGCCCTCCTTGTGATAAAGGCGCTTCACGGCAGCCCAAGCGACGCGATGGGCTATTTCCTCGCGCCTTTCGTCGCCTCGGTCGGCATATTCGTCCCAGGCGCTGTTGAACGCGGCGCGAAAGATCTGCTGGGCATGCAGGGGCAGATGCGCGCTGACGGACGTTGGAAGGTCTTTCTCGGTCGCGTAGGGCAGACGCCCTTTCACGTGGTCATGCGGGGATACAGCCTTGCCGCGATCGCGACCAGAACGGCGAAGGTCACGGCCAGGACGAGACCATCGACTCCAAGCCCGAACTTGCTCTGCCCGCCGACCAGCATCAACGTTCGCAGCGCATCGACCTGATAGGTGAGCGGATTGGCAAGCGAGATCGTCCTCAGCCAGCTCGGCATGATGTCGATCGGATAGATGGCGTTGCTGGCGAAGAAGATGGGCATCGTCAGCACCTGGCCGATGCCCATGAAACGCTCGCGCGTCTTCACGATACAGGCGATGATCAGCGAGAAAGTAGAGAACAGGCCTGAACCCAGTGCGATCAGGCATGCGACGCCGAGCAGGCTGACCGGGCTGAGATCGACGTTGATGCCGAGCGCAAACGCCAGAAGATAGACGACGACGGCCTGCGTCAGGCCTCGAACGGCGGATGACAGCGCCTTGCCGAGGACCAGGGCGCTCCTTGGCGCCGGGCTGACCATGTAGCGATGGAGGACGCCAAGATCACGCTCCCAGATAGCCGCGATGCCGTAGAAGATCGCCGCGAACAGAACGCTTTGGGCCAGGATGCCCGGCGCCAGGAAGTCGAGATAGCGGCCGTTTCCGGATGTCAGGCCGCGCACTTGCGCCATGACCTCGCCGAACAGGACCAGCCAGATCGCCGGCTGTATGGCGCGGGTGAAAATCTCGCTCGGATCATGCCGCAGCTTGCGAATCTCCGCATCGGCGACCGCGTGAACCTCTGTGCCATAATCCATGATCGCTTCAATGGTCTTAGCCATGATCGCTGGCGCTCCTGCGTGTCTGCCTGACATCCCGGTAGTCGCCACCCGTCTCGACATCGCCACCGGCGATGGCCATGAAGACGTCGTCCAGTGTCGCCGACGGCCCGACGCCAGCCTTCAATTCGGCCGGTGTGCCGACCTTTTCCAAGCGTCCGCGATGCATGATGCCAACGCGGTCGCAAAGGGCGTCAACCTCCTCCATCACATGTGTGGTGACGAGAATGGTGGTGCCGAAACGATCCCTCAGATTGCGTACATGGTTCCAGATCGCGGTGCGCGCGACCGGGTCCAATCCGACGGTCGGCTCGTCCATGATCAGCAGGGCCGGCCGGTGCAAGGTGCTTTGCGCGATCTCAAGTCTTCGCAGCATGCCGCCGGAATAGTGCTGCGCCAGACGATCCGCTGCGCCGGCTAACTCCGTCATCTCTAGCGCTTCCCTGATCCGTTGCGCGCGTTCGGCGCGAGGGATGAGATAGAGCCGCGCGGACAAAAGCAGGTTTTCGTAGCCAGTGAGCGCGCCATCAGCCGAAAGCAGCTGCGGCACATAACCGATGCTGGCGCGAATGTGGCGGGCTTCGCGCCGCAGATTGTAGCCAGCGACCGTGGCCTTGCCGCTGGTCGGCGGCAACAGGGTCGTCAGCATCTTGATCAGGGTTGATTTCCCCGCGCCATTGGGCCCGATCAGGCCGAAAATCTCACGCCCGCGAACCTGCAAGTCGACGTGATCGACGGCCATGTTTCGATCGAACGACTTTGAGAGGCCATGCGTTTCTATGGGGAACTTCATCGGAGGAGCGAGCATGCACCTGGCTTTCATTCAATTCGGTATTTGCGGGTGAGCTGCCCCGACCAAGGGCAGAACGGCGTTCGCACGATGTGCCCGAACATCAGCCTAGACGATGCCGCAGACCGGCGAATTGATTCAGGGCAAAGCGACCTGTGCGAGCGCGTGCCAGAAAACGACGCGATTTGAATTGCCCCCTTTCAACGACCATTCCAGAAGGTGTGCCATGGAACTGATGGAAGCGTTGCGGACCCGGCGAGCGGTCCGTGCCTACACCGACGAGCAGATCGACAACAATCTGATCCATGAGTTGATCGCAGCCGCCATCCTGGCGCCGAGCGCGATGAACCTGCAGCCGTGGGCCTTTGTCGTTGTGCGCGGTTCCGCGCGCCTGAGCGCGTTGTCGGATGAGGCCAAGCGCTACACGCTCGCCAACCTGCCCAAGGATTCGCCGCTTGCCGGCCATCTTGCCGACAAGGACTTCAAGATCTTCCATGGTGCGCCAGCGCTGATCGTCATCTGTGCCACGAAGGACGACAGGCAGTCCGCGGAGGATTGCTGTCTGGCCGGAGAGAATCTCATGCTGGCCGCTCACGCCAAGGGCCTGGGAACATGCTGGATCGGGTTGTCGAAGCCCTGGCTCAACGAGGCCGCGGTCCAAAAGGAACTTGGAATCCCGGCTGGATTGAAGCCGGTGGCTCCCATCATTGTGGGCTGGACCAGGGCATCCCCAGTCGCGACATCGAGAAATGAGCCCCGCATCACGTGGTGTCGCTGATTGCCAAAGGTCGAGTCTGGCACAATTCGCCTGCTCCCGGCGTCAGGACTGTCGAGGACCCGGATCTCGATAGGCTGATGGGATTTCGGCAACAGGCGGCCTGCGTTGTGCGGTCGCCTGTTGTACAATCATGGACAAGCCGAGGAACAGTACCTCCATTTGCCGCGCTCTCCTCTAACGATCGCGGCGGCGTCATCGAGCTTGCCGATTGCAGCGGGTTTGCCTGTTGCTTCAGCGAACTCAATCGCAGCACTCACCTTTGGTCCCATCGAGCAGAGGGAAATCACGGGGCGCTTTGCCGTTAGGCTTTATGCAAGATTGCCAACCTGGATTCGCTGCGACCCTTGATCGTCCGGCGCATGGGCGAGGTCAGCGACAACGTTAACCATACAAGCGACCCACGAGACGCATCCCGATCGGTCGCACATAGCGGCGCGCGTAGGTAGCCGTGATGTTTGAAAGCCGACCTGGCGATGGATTCGACGGCAAGGCGCTCAGTCGCCAACACAGAGTGAGGCGGAATATCGCGTCGACGATCTGCTTCCTGCCGTTTGACCATCACGGAATGAAACACATTAGATGCTGATGATTCAGATCAAAGCGGGGCCTGTTGCTTTTACCGATCATGCAAACATGTGGAAGCCAATCCTAAGCGCGCCTTTCGGCCGCCATCTGGAACTGGCCGTCCTTGACGAGGATGGTGAGCACGCGCTCGTATTCCCTTGTACAAAGGGGCGGGACGGGTGGATGAACGCCGTCACCGGCGTCCGGATTGACGTTCACCCGACTCATTGGCGCGATTGGGAATCGATGCGGGTACTGGCAAACACGAGCAAACCCATCCCAGACTTGCCTTAGCGTTTGGATTCCACGATCAATGCCGTGCGCACCAGATGCGACAGGCTGGATGCGCCCGCTTTGCTCATCACGTTGGCCCGGTGAATTTCGACCGTACGCGGGCGGATCCCCAATTCATAGGCTATCGTCTTGTTCGGCAGGCCGGATACAAGCCGATCCAGGACCTGTCGCTCGCGTTCCGAAAGCGTTGCCAAGCGACCACAAATTTCAGCGGTCTGCGAGTGGGCTGAATCCGCTTCGTTGACGTTGTCCAACGCGGAGCGGATCGCGTCGATCAGAATCTGGTCTTCGAACGGCTTTTCGATGAAATCGGCAGCGCCTTCCTTCATTGCCTGTACCGCGAGCACGACATCGGCATGACCCGTCATGACAATGACCGGGAGCGTATATCCACGGACTCTGAGCTGCCGCAGGAACTCGATGCCGTCGATGCCGGGCATGCGCACGTCCGTCAGTATGCAGCCCTCGAGATTACCCGTCGCGGTAGCCAGAAAAGCCGTTGCCGATTCATGCAGGCGTACGGCGAAGTCAGCCGTGGCCAGGAGGAAGCCGAGCGACTTGCGAACATCCGCGTCGTCATCGACCACGTGCACCAGATTGTTAACGGCCATTGGCGCTCTCGTCCTTCCCCACGATGCGCAAGGTGAACCGGAAAGCAGTTCCTCCAGTTGGCATCGTCTCCAGGGTAGCGTGCGAGAACAGCTGGATTTGGCTCTCATCAGGGGAGGGGCCTCGTGAACGCTCGCCGATCCGGCAGAGCGCGACGATCTGGCCGACTTGCCCCGGCTCTGATCATCTCCGGGTTCCTCAGATCGGTTACCGTTCTTGGTGACGTCATTGACCCTGAGTCCTGGCCAACCGCTATCAAGCCGGCCTCCTCGCAATGGCCTCGAGACACCACTGAACCCGCGCCAAACCACCTTCGTGTCAGACGAACACGCGAGGACATGCAGCGCGCCTCCGATGACGGCATTGTGCATAGTCAATGCTCCATCGGAGGTAGCCGCGCTCCCGTTAAGGTGGTGCCATGACGTCTGCGGGCCGTGCAACCGCACCGTCGCTGCCGATCACGCGGGTCCGGCGGACCTCCGTGATGTAGGCCAGGATGAGGGAAACCCAGACAATGCCGTAGAGGAGCATAAAGCAGCTTGAGTAGACGCCGATCAGATCAAGCATGATGCCGAACAGGATCGGCAGCAGGAAGCCACCCAAGCCACCCGCAAGGCCCACAATGCCCGACACCGGACCCATGTTGCTCGGAAAATCATCGCTGATATATTTGAAGGTCGATGCCATGCCGCAGGCCAGGGCGACGCCGAGTACGAACAGCAGCGTCGCAAAGCCCCAGGCGGGTAGGCCCAGATGGAATGCCGCCGGTCCATGAATGGTCTGGATCGCAAAATCGGTTTGCGGGTACGACAGCAGGAACAGGCAGATCCAGGCAACCCACAGCACCCACCAGGTGACATTGTGCGCCCCGAACCGATCAGACAGATATCCCCCAAATGCGCGCAGCACGCCCGCCGGCAACGCAAAGCTGGCCGCCATCAGCGCAGCCTGGCCGATTGGGGAATGATACTCGTTGACGAAGTATTGCGGCATCCAGATGGATATTGCAGTGAACCCGCCGAACACGATCGAGTAATACTGGCAATATTTCCAGACGCGGGGATCTCGCAGAACGGCGAGTTGCTGTCGGATAGGCACGGCGTTGGTGGATCGTCCTGGGTCCGGCGCAGACAGCAGCCAGAACAACGCAGCGACGATCAACAGGGCAACTGCATAGACCCGGGGCACGCTCTGCCATCCATAGGCGGCCACCAAGGGCGGTGCCACGAACATGTTGATCGCGGCCCCGGTCGTGCCGGCGCCGAACACACCCATCGCGAGGCCCTTCTTCTCTTTCGGGAAGAACCGCGAGGTATAGGGCGTGCCGACCGCGAAGGATGCACCAACCAGCCCAAGTGCCAGTCCCAAAAGCAGGAACTGCCAAAGCGCCGTGGCGTAGGACGACAACCAGAGTGGCACGGCGCACGCAACCAAAAGGATGAACATGACGATGCGGCCGCCGAACCGGTCCGTCCAGATGCCCAGCGGCAGACGGAACAAGGCTCCTGTCAGCACCGGCGTGGCGGTCAGCAGACCAAACTCGGACGCGTTAAGTCCCAACTCCTTGCGGATCGGAATACCCGTGACCCCAAACATCAGCCAGGCGGCGAAGCAGATCGCGAAGGCGAGCGTGCTGACCAGAAGTACTCGTATCGCGACGCCAGATGGAATGGGAGCGACCGTGTCCATGGTCAGGCTTTCTTCTCTTGAAGGGTAAGGATCGGCTCCGAACCGTCTATCAAAGGATCGAGCGGGAAGTGGGCACGCGTCGCTGCGGGATTCGCAACGTGTACGATCTCGCCGTGAACAAGCATGCCAAACCGCGCCATGCCGGACAGGGCGCGTGAGAATGTCTCGCGGGTCATGCCAAGTTGCGATGCGATGAGGTGCTTCTCGACCGGCAGCCGGATGGTGATGCCGGCGTCGGACGATCCGAGCAGCGAAACGAGGTAGCAACCCACGCGCTCCTCGGTCGAACGCAGCTTCAGGTTCTTCTGCAGCCGCACCTGGCGCCGAAACTGGGCGGCCAGGCAACCCAGGACAGCGCGACACAATGCATGGTCGGACGCGACCGTATCGCGGAAAGCCTCCGCGGGAACCAGAAGAAGATGCGCTTCCTCGTAAACGCGCGCGCGCATGAGATATGGTTGGCCGCCAAGGACCGCCGCCGGAATGATCAGGTCGACTGGGCGCAGCAGCTCGACAAGTGTCTCTACCTGATCGCGTACGCCCAGCAGCTCGATGCTGCCGGCGAGGAGGAACTGGGCGAAGACGGGGCTCTCCGCCTGCTCGAATAGCAGGCTTCCGGCTGGTATCCGATGCAGCACGGCCTGTGCTGCCAGCGCGTCCATTGTCCTGGCAGGGACCTGTCGCAGCCAGACAACGCTTTGGAGCGCAGCGCGCGCGGGGGACCACAGCATCGGTTCTGAATCCGCTGTCGCGGTGGCGGCCGTGGCATGGCTGCCGGGCTGATTTGTATCCTTGCCGAATTTCATTCGCGTTCTTTCCAGCGCCGCACGGTCCATCACGAACGAAATGTTCCAGAGCGTGCTCAAGTCACATCACATGGCGCGCCACATCATGCCTTGCATTGATCCAGATCAATGCAAGGCCACCCTCCGACATACAGGTTGTGCCTTCGACAACGGCCCGCCTTGGTGGGTGATCGCGAACCGCAGGAAACCAGCATGAGCCATTTTCTTGACCGGTTGACCTTCTTCAAGCGGCAGGTCGGCACGTTCTCCAACGGGCACGGCATCACGACGGATGAGCCGCGCGATTGGGAGGACGGCTACCGCAAGCGCTGGCAGCACGACAAGATCGTGCGCTCCACGCATGGCGTGAACTGCACCGGTTCGTGTTCGTGGAAGATCTACGTCAAGGGCGGCATCGTGACGTGGGAAACCCAGCAGACCGACTATCCGCGCACGCGGCCGGACCTGCCGAACCACGAACCGCGTGGCTGCGCGCGGGGCGCCAGCTACTCCTGGTATCTGTATTCGGCCAATCGGGTGAAGCATCCGATGGTGCGCGGGCATTTGCTCCGGCTCTGGCGCGAGGCACGGGCGACGCTCTCGCCCGTCGCGGCCTGGGCTTCGATCGTGGAAAGCCCTGAGAAGCGCACGAGCTACACCAGCAAGCGCGGGCTGGGTGGCTTGGTCCGTGCGAAATGGGACGAGGTCAACGAGATCATCGCTGCCGCGAACGCCTATACGGTAAAGAAATATGGACCGGACCGCGTGGTTGGCTTCTCGCCAATTCCCGCCATGTCCATGGTGTCGTTCGCCGCCGGCGCACGCTACCTCTCGCTGCTCGGCGGCGTTTGCCTGTCCTTCTACGACTGGTACTGTGACCTCCCGCCGGCAAGCCCGATGACCTGGGGCGAACAGACGGACGTTCCGGAGAGTGCCGACTGGTACAATGCCGGGTACCTGCTGATCTGGGGTTCGAACGTGCCGCAGACACGCACGCCGGACGCGCATTTCTACACCGAGGTCCGTTACAAGGGCACCAAGAGCGCCGTCATTTCCCCTGACTACGCCGAGGCGACGAAGTTCGCCGATCTCTGGCTGCATCCCAAGCAGGGCACCGACGCCGCGCTGGCGATGGCAATGGGTCATGTGATCCTGCGGGAGTTTCACCTCGACCGGACGGTGCCGTATTTCCAGGACTACCTCCGGAAGTACACCGACCTGCCGATGCTGGTACGTCTGGTGCGCAAGGATGGGAAATACATCCCCGAACGTCTGCTGCGCGCGGACGATTTCATCGATGGACTGGATGAGACGAACAACCCCGCATGGAAGACCGTGGCCCTGGACGCCGACGGCAATCCGGTCGTGCCGCTTGGTTCAGTCGGCTTCCGCTGGGGCGAGCAGGGCAAATGGAACCTGGAGCAGCGGCGCAGCGACGGTGCAGATACCTCGCTTCAGCTGAGCATGATCGACGGTGGTGCCACCGAAGAGGTGGCCTTTCCCTATTTTGGCGGCGCTGCGACCAACGGTTTCGTTGCGACCGAGCATCCGGATATCGTGACGCGTAACGTTCCGATGCGCATCCTGGCGCTGAAGGACGGCGCGACGCCAGTCGCCACGGTGTTTGATCTCCTGTGCGCTAATTATGGCCTGGACCGTGGTGTGGGCGGCGCGGGCGTGGCGTCGGACTATGATCAGGACGAGCCCTATACGCCAGCCTGGGCCGAACGCGTGACCGGGGTGCCGCGCGCCCACATCATCCATGTCGCGCGTGAGTTCGCCACCAACGCCGAAGTCACCAACGGCCGTTCCATGGTGATCCTCGGCGCCGGGGTGAACCACTGGTACCACATGGACATGACGTATCGCGGCATCATAAACCTGCTGGTGTTGTGCGGCTGCGTCGGCCAATCCGGCGGCGGCTGGGCGCATTACGTGGGGCAGGAGAAGCTGCGGCCGCAGACCGGCTGGTTACCCGTCACCTTCGCGCTCGACTGGAGCCGCCCGCCGCGGCAGATGAACGGCACCTCGTTCTTCTATGCACACACCGACCAGTGGCGTTACGAGACGCTGAAGGTTTCGGAAATCCTGTCGCCGACGGCGCCGGACGGTGACTGGTCGGGATCGATGATCGACTACAACGTGCGTGCCGAACGCATGGGTTGGCTGCCGTCCGCGCCGCAGCTCAAGCAGAATCCGCTCACGATCGCGGCGCGCGCCAAGGAGGCGGGTCTGCAGGCGAAAGACTATGTGTCCAAGGCCTTGCGCTCGGGTGAGCTTGAGATGTCCTGCGACGATCCGGATGATCCCGCGAACTGGCCGCGCAACTTGTTCGTCTGGCGTTCCAACCTGCTGGGATCGTCCGGCAAGGGGCATGAGTATTTCCTCAAGCATTTGCTGGGCACCAGCAACGGCGTATTGGGCAAGGATCTCGGGGTTGAGGGACGCGAGAAGCCACAGGATGTGAAGTGGCACGAGAAGGCGCCTGAAGGAAAACTGGACCTTCTGGTGACGCTGGATTTTCGCATGTCCACCACCTGCGTCTATTCCGACATCGTCCTGCCGACGGCCACCTGGTACGAGAAGAACGACATGAACACGTCGGACATGCATCCGTTCATTCACCCGCTGACCGCCGCCGTGGACCCGGCCTGGGAGTCCCGCACCGATTGGGACATCTACAAGGGTCTTGCAAAGACATTCTCTGATATCTGTCCTGAGGTGCTGGGCCGCGAAACCGACGTCGTGCTGACGCCGATGCAGCACGATACGCCGGGCGAACTGGCGCAGCCCTATGGGGTGGAGGATTGGAAGCGCGACGGGACCGTCCCGGTGCCTGGTCGGACGATGCCGTCGGTGGCGGTGGTCGAGCGCGACTACCCGAACCTGCATGCGCAGTTTACCGCCATCGGACCGTTGCTGAAGGCGTCAGGAAACGGCGGCAAGGGAATCGCCTGGGATACGGCGCATGAAATCGATTTCCTCGCCACCCTGAACGGCACGGTACGTACGGGTGCGGCGTCGGGGCAGCCCGGCCTTGAAACCGACATCGACGCCATCGAGGCCATCCTGAGTCTGGCGCCGGAGACCAATGGTGAGGTTGCCGTGAAGGCCTGGGAGGCGCTTGGCCGCATGACCGGGCGTGATCACACCCATCTTGCCCGATCGAAGGAGGACGAGAAGATCCGCTTCCGCGACATCGTCGCGCAGCCGCGCAAGATCATCTCGTCACCGACCTGGTCGGGAATAGAAAGCGAGAAAGTCTGCTACAACGCAGGCTACACCAACGTCCACGAACTGATCCCCTGGCGCACTTTGACTGGGCGGCAGCAGCTTTACCAGGATCATCTGTGGATGCGCGCCTTTGGTGAGGCGCTGGTCACTTGGCGGCCGCCGGTGGACACCAAGGGGACGGCGGCGATCAAGGGCAAGTACGACAACGGCAATCCGGAGATCGTTCTGAATTTCATCACGCCACACCAGAAGTGGGGCATTCACAGCACCTACACCGACAATTTGCTGATGTTGACCTTGAGCCGGGGCGGACCGTGCATCTGGATCAGCGAGACGGATGCGCAACAGGTCGGCATCGCGGACAACGACTGGGTCGAAGCCTACAACACCAACGGCGCCCTGGTGGCGCGCGCGGTGGTCTCGCAGCGGGTCAATCCCGGCATGGTGATGATGTACCATGCCCAGGAGAAGATCGTGAACATGCCTGGCAGCGAGGTGACAGGCCTGCGCGGCGGCATCCACAACTCGGTGACACGCGTGGTGCTCAAACCCACGCACATGATTGGCGGCTACGCACAGCTGAGTTTCGGCATGAACTACTACGGCACGGTCGGATCCAACCGCGACGAATTCATCATCATCCGGCGCATGGACAAGGTGGACTGGCTGGATGGAACCGCCGCCACCCAGCAGTCACCCTGTCAGAAAGAGGTTGTGTCATGAAAGTCCGTGCGCAGATCGCGATGGTGATGAACCTCGACAAATGCATTGGCTGCCACACCTGCTCGGTCACCTGCAAGAACGTGTGGACCAGCCGCGAGGGGATGGAATACGCGTGGTTCAACAATGTCGAGACCAAACCCGGGATCGGGTACCCGAAGGACTGGGAAAACCAGAAGCGCTGGAAGGGCGGCTGGACGCGCCGGAAGAACGGCAAGATCGAACCGAGCATAGGTGGCAAGTGGCGCATCCTGTCCAACATCTTTGCCAACCCCGATCTGCCGGAAATCGACGACTACTACGAGCCGTTCACGTTCGACTATGGACACCTGCAGACCGCGCCCGAGGGCAAAGTCATGCCGACCGCTCGCCCACGCTCGCTGATTACCGGCCAACGGATGGAGAAGATTGAGTGGGGGCCGAACTGGGAGGAAATCCTGGGCGGCGAATTCGCCAACCGTTCGAAGGACAGCAATTTCGAGGGTGTGCAGAAGGAAATCTACGGCGCCTTTGAGAATACCTTCATGATGTATCTGCCGCGCCTGTGCGAACACTGCCTCAATCCGGCCTGTGCCGCCGTTTGCCCGTCCGGCGCCATATACAAGCGCGAGGAGGACGGTATTGTCCTGATCGATCAGGACAAATGCCGTGGCTGGCGGATGTGCGTTTCTGGCTGCCCCTACAAGAAGATTTATTACAATTGGTCATCGGGCAAGTCTGAGAAATGCATCTTCTGCTACCCCCGCATAGAGGCCGGGCAGCCGACGGTATGCTCGGAGACCTGCGTCGGCCGCATTCGCTATCTCGGCGTCATTCTTTACGATGCCGACCGCATCGAGGAAGCGGCCTCGGTGCCGGACGAAGGCGATCTCTACGAGGCACAGCTCAAGGTGTTCCTCGATCCGCACGACGCCACCGTGCAGGCGCAGGCGCGGGTTGACGGCATTCCGGAGGCCTGGCTGGAGGGTGCGCGAAAGTCGCCGATCTGGAAAATGGCGATGGAGTGGAAGATCGCCTTCCCGCTGCATCCCGAGTACCGCACCCTGCCGATGGTCTGGTATGTGCCGCCGCTTTCGCCGATCCAGGCCGCCGCCGCCAAAGGCGATCTCGGCACCATCGGCGGCATGCCCGATGTAAAGTCGCTACGCATCCCGGTTGAATACCTGGCCAACCTGCTGACCGCCGGGCGCACCGAACCGGTCACGGCCGCCCTGGAGCGAATGCTGGCAATGCGCGCCTACATGCGTGCCAAGACGGTGGACGGCGTGATTATCGACTCGATCGCCGAGCGTGTGGGGCTGTCCGGCCAGGACATCGAGGACATGTATCAGCTCATGGCCATAGCCAACTACGAGGACCGCTTTGTCATCCCGACAGCCCATCGCGAGACAGGCGAGGACACTTTCCAAATGCGCGGCTCCTGCGGCTTCTCGTTCGGCGAGGGCTGTTCCGGCAAAACCGGCTTCGGCCTGTTTGATTCCAAGAAGCAGAAGACTCCGATGGAGGTGGTGTGATGGCGCGTACCTATCGTGCCCTTGCGGCCCTGATCGCCTATCCGACCGAAGCGCTGCAAGCCGCGACGGGCGAGATCGCCGCGGTGTTGGCCGAAGAAGGCCTGGTGACGGCACAGCGGCGCACAGCCATCGACGACCTGCTGGCCGAACTCGCCGGGCGCGACATCTATGACTTGCAGGAGCGGTATTTCGCGCTGTTTGATCGCAGCCGCACGCTGTCGCTGCATCTGTTCGAGCATGTGCATGGCGAAAGCCGCGATCGCGGGCAGGCGATGGCGGACTTGATCGAGCTTTATCGCGGTCACGGATTCGAACCGACCGCCAGCGAGTTGCCCGACTTCCTGCCACTGTTCCTCGAATTCCTGTCATTGCTTCCAGGACATGAGGCACAGGCGCTGCTGGCCGAGCCGGCTGGCATTCTTCGGGTCCTCGCGGACCGCCTCGTCACGCGCAAAAGCGCCTATTCGACGGTGTTCGCCGCGCTCGCCACGCTGGCGAACGCACCCGCGATCGACGGGCCGGACACCAGCGCTGAAGACCCCGACGATCTTGTGACGCTGGATGCGGCATGGGAGGAGGCGGCGGTTCATTTCGGTCCTGGCGAACAGCTGGACAGTTGCGGAACCGATCGCCTGAGGACCCGACTTCGCGCTGCCAACCGCGACGCCGCGACCGGCTGAGGAGATGGAACGATGAGCGGTTATCTGAACAGCGCCCTTTATGGCTGGTACCCCTATGTGTGCCTGACAGTGTTCGCCCTTGGCAGCCTGGTGCGCTTCGACAATGCACAATACACGTGGCGCAGCGGGTCAAGTCAGCTGCTGCGGAAGCGGCAGTTCCGCTGGGGCTCCAATCTATTTCATGTCGGCATCCTGGTCGTCATCGCCGGCCATTTCGCCGGCTTCCTGATGCCCGACTGGGCGGTGGACTGGCTGATCAGTCCGGCCCAGCACGAGTTGCTCGCCATGGTGGTGGGCGGCCTCGCCGGCCTGATTGCGATCGTCGGGCTGTCGTTGCTGATCCACCGGCGACTGACTGACCCGCGCATTCGCGCCAGCAGCCGGCGATGGGATATTGCGATCATTCTGATGCTGTGGGCGCAGCTTGCGCTCGGCCTGCTGACCGTTCCGGTTTCGGCGCTGCATATGGACGGCGCGCTGTTCGTGACGCTGGTCGCTTACATCAAGGGGATCGTGGCGCTGAATCCGGGGGTGGCCGATCTTCTGGTCGGCACGCCGGTGATCTACCGGATGCATATCCTGCTCGGCTTCACCGTCTTCCTGGTCTCGCCATTCACCCGCCTGGTGCATGTGTGGAGCGCGCCGGTCTGGTATCTCGGCCGCCCCGGCTTCCAAGTCGTACGCAGCCGGGAGGGCGTCGGAAATAAGTCCCGGAACCAGTCGCTGACGGTGGCTGATCTGGTGACGGCCGCGGATCCGGCGAAGCTGGCTGTCGCAAAATTCCCGCAACCCGTTAAGGGGGACTAAACGATGCCAACTGTCACGGTCAACGACGTCGCCATCCCGCACGCGACCATCGCGAGGGAAGTGCAGAACCACCAGGCTGGATCGCCCGCAGTCGCGTGGGAACAGGCGACCCGGGCTCTGGTTATTCGCGAACTGCTGCTCCAACGCGCACATGCGCTGAAGCTGATGGCCGATCCGCTTACCGAGAACGGCGCCCGCGAGACGGACGAAGAATCCCTGATCCGATTGCTACTGGAACGAGAGGTCATCACGCCAAGGGCCGATGACGCCGTTTGCCGCCGCTACTACGACAGCAACCCGGTGCGGTTCCGCAGCCCGGATCTGTTCGAGCCGGCGCACATCCTGTTCAAGGCTCGCCGCGACGATCCCGACGCCTACGCCAAAGCCGAGGCCCAGGGGGCTGCGATCCTTGCGGATCTCCAGCAGCGCCCGGACAGATTCGACAGCCTGGCGCGCAGCTTGTCGGACTGTTCGTCCGCAACGCAAGGTGGGCGGCTGGGGCAGATAGTGCGAGGCGACACGACGCCCGAGTTCGAGACATTTCTGGTTGCAATGGAGCCTGGCCAAATCTGCCCAGCACTGGTGCGCACACGCTACGGCGTCCACGTGCTCCGACTTGACCGCAGGATTGCAGGCGAGACTTTGCCGTTCGACGCCGTCCGCAGCAGGATCGCCACCTATCTGGAAGAGCGCACATGGCGCCGCGCGGTTGCTCAATATATCTCGCTGGTGGCCGGGCAGGCGCGGATCGCCGGGTTTGACTTGCCCGCCGCCACATCGCCGCTCGTGCAGTAGGAGGCGGACATGCTCGGCAGCATCCTGAGTGCCCTGACAGATGCAACCTTGGCCGAGGAAGCCCTGGCCGCCATCGGCGACCCTGGTGTCATGGAGCGCGTCCGACGGGGCGCTGCGGCCAAAGGTATCGGCGTCGGCGCCTTCGTGGCCAGCACGGTCCGCCAGATGCTTGACTATGCAGAGGAAGATGTCTGGCTGGATTTGCTCGGCCGCATGTCCGACTCGCAGCGACCCGGCATCGCTGCCTTGGAGGCCATGCTTGCCCGCGCCTTTCCGGAACCAATCGCCGCCGGTGCCCTGCGGGGGCGACCATCACCGCGATCGGCTGTTCGGTAGAGGGTGGTCCTTTCTGATCGTCGCCAGGGCGATGTTTCTGTAGCGGAGCCTTCGCCGCACGTGAGATGTCGACGGGATTGCTGGCCGATATCATCTATAGGAAGCCTTCGCGCCTGGAGCGCCAGCGCCCTCTTGAGGTCATAGTGCTCGAAGGCGCTCGCTATGCGGTTGATCTCGGCCGATCGGGTGCCAACCGCTCCGGCGACATCGCGCCAGGCCGAGGTCACGGTGGCGACCTCCTTGATGCGTCGAGGTCGGCGCCGGGCCGGCTGAAGAATTCCAGTTTTGAGGGTAGAGATTGAACCGAACAAGTTCGGACAAAATCCGTTCACCGGGCCGATCCTCAACCTTGGCGAAGCATAGAGACGGTGCGAACTGGCGCCGCCGTTGATGTTCCAAGTGTTTCTATGCTTGGATCGGGGTCTAATGTATATCGGAAAGAGTAAAATTAACGAACTAAACACTTTGGCTGATGACGAGGAGAACGACGAATGATGAAGTTCAATTTCAATGGACCGCCTGTGGGTGACGCCGCCATCGACATCTCGGCCGAATTCCAGTCCCAATTGCTGCCTCTAATTCGTGAAATTGTCCAGGCTGCGGTCGCGGCCGGCTGGAACCAGGACGATGTTCTTCTGGCTTTTGTGGAACTCGCCTGGGATTTGTACGAGAGGCGTCGCGGTGATCTGTAGCGGCCGGACCTGAACCAACTGGCTGTATGCCCTGTCTTGCCTTGCGTCGATTTCGGCGGCAGAAAACCAAGCAATGGACCCGCAGAAGATGCATCAGTCATATGCATTAGTACATTATAAATAATGCAAGTGCGCCTGACCAGTCATGCCAAGACTGATGGTGACGAAGACCACGCCATCCGGCTCAGATAGAATGCCGGCCAACTTCCTCCGCCGGTCATTTTTTCTTTCTTTCCTTGAATAAAAATTTTTCTTTGCGCATGGGAGTTCTTCCCTCGCCGAGGCCCTTGCGTTACGTTGTCTCCGGGGCGGGCCAAGGGGGATTTCAAGCGACGGCAGGCAGCTGAGGCGACGCGAATGAAAAATGCGGACGAGGCCCAGGAAAGCGGCGTTTCCCGCGGCGTCGATCGGACAGCCCGATACGTCTTGGACATCATTCCAGAAAGTGCCGGTCCCAGAAGAGCCACCGCGCGCGGCAGCGTTATCCATTCCATCCGTAGTCCTGGATCGCAGAAGTTCCTGGCCAAAGAACATTCCGCGGGAATTGTGCTGAGGCCGGGACGCAAATTCAGAGCCTCGCTCGGCAGCGACAGGATCACCGAATACGATGCGCCGGTCGGATGCCTCATCATCAACCCCGCGGGGGTCGACAGCACCTTCGCCTGGTCGCAGACCAGGGAAAACGCCGTCATTTCCATATCGCCAGAAGCACTGTCGGACCTGGCGGCTCATGAGTCCGAAGTCACCAATACAGAGCTCGAGCCGCCTGCCTTCGGCACGGTTGACCTGAGGGTCCTCAATATAGCTCAGATGATCACCGCCGAGCTGACCGGGAAGCTGCCTCCGAACGAGCTTTATCTGGACTCGCTGCTCACCGTGTTCGGCGTTCATCTGCTGCGCACCTACACCAGGCGCAGCAGGCAGGTCGTGTCGCCCAAGGGCGGCCTCTCTCCCGTTGGAGCCCGGCGCGTGCGGGAATACCTCAATGAGAATTTTGCCCGAAAAGTAATGGTCGCCGAACTCGCGTCGGTCGCGGGGGTTTCTCCCAATCATTTCATAGCAAGGTTCGCCAGGACGTTCGGGATGCCGCCACATCGCTACCTGATCAATCTGCGCCTGGACTTAGCGGAAAAGCTGCTCGTCGACAGCGAGTTCGCGATTGCGGAAGTCGCCTACCTCGCCGGGTTTTCGGATCAAAGTCATCTGGCCGCCACCATGAAGAAGTACAGAGGAAGAACGCCGACCGGCTACGCTTCGGTCAAGACCTGAAAGCTCTGATATGGCAAAGCGGCCACACCTGTCGATCAGATATCAGAAGACCGGAATTTCCTACAAAGGTTCCGGAGTTTTCCAAAATACGCCGGTCGTGACTGTGCCCATCTTCGGCGCGAGTCACCTTTTGGTGCGCTTTGGGGCTTTCGGGCGAGCATGTGGATGCGGGATGTGGGATCGTCCACGGAAATTCAGTTCGCGGAAATCGAGATCTTGACGCCAAAGGCTGAAGCGGCTGTGCGACAGCCGGCGCTGAACGTGAAAGGCGGGCTTTCCGTCCGCGATGCACGCCGCGTGGAGGAGTTCCTGGGCGAGAACTTTTCGCGCAAGCTGGCGCTTGCCGAGATAGCAGCGGTTTGCGGGCTTTCCTCTCATCATTTTGTGCGAGCTTTCTCCAAAACGTTCGGGATGCCGCCGCACCAATATGTTCTCGATCTGCGGCTGGACTTCGCCGAAAGGCTGCTTGCCGACAGCCGCATGACGATCGCGGATATCGCCAATCTGGCCGGCTTTTCAAGCCAGAGCCATTTTACCACCGTTATGAAGAAATACCGGCAGGTGACGCCTTTGCAGGCGCGGATGGGCAAGCTTAACTCGAAGGTTAGATGATACGGCGCTTGTGGAATTGTTTTATTACTTGGTTTTTAAGCATTGGCTAAGGTAATGAGCCGTTAACCTCCGTCGAGTTGCTCCGTTCTTTTCTCACGACGCAGCAATTTCCTGAAATACTGCAGGCAGGAATCATGTCTTCCTGATGCCGATTGGAATTGTCCGACGATTCCATGCCGGCCAGCGGAGAGGGAACCATGACCGACAATCAGATTTCGAGCGAATCGTTTGTCCAGCGTCGAGCTGCGCATTTCGCCGGGCACTGGATTGCCGGCGCGGATCTTGGCTCTCGCTCGCTGCGCCGCCGCCTGATGGCGATGCTGCGCATGGCGCACCGCGTGCTTGGCCTCAAGCGGGGCCGGCTGGGCCATGGGAAGCTCGGTGTCGGCGCGTGCGTCAGTGCAATTCTGGCGCCGGCGGCTGCGCTGACCGTCCTTGTGGCAGCGACCTCGGCCGCGGGCGCAACCACCGTCACCCTTGGCGGGGCGACCACTGGCGGCGCGGGTTCGCAAGTGGGCATAGGGACCGGCGCGCAGGCGGTCGCCAGCGGCACCGGCGGCTCGCCCATCGCCATCGGCAACAACGCCAATGCGAGCGGAACCGCCCCTGTCGGCTTTACTTTCGAAGCGGTCGCGATCGGCAATGGAGCAACCGCTACAGGGCCGTGGGCCACGAGCGTCGGTACGACCGCTTCCGCGACGGGGACCGGCGCCAGCGCCTTCGGCACTTCAGCCAATGCCTCGGCAAATCAGTCCACGGCGATCGGAAATGGAGCGGCAGCCTCAAACCTCGAAGCGACGGCGGTCGGCTACCTCGCCAAAGCGTCGGGACAATATTCGGTGGCTTTCGGCCGGAGCGCCGCGGCCTCTGGCGATGGCGGCATGGCGTTGGGCGCAGGCACGGTCGCAAGCAACGTCAATGCGATCGCACTCGGCGTTAACGCCAGCGCCACCGCGGCCGGCGCTAGCGCCTTGGGCACCTTTGCCGTTGCTTCGGGAGGGAACTCCACCGCGGTCGGCGTCAGTTCCGCGGCCAGCGGCAACTATGCGTTCGCCGCGGGCTGGTCATCCAACGCCAGCGCCACCAGAGCGAGCGCTATGGGCTATCAGGCCGCCGCGAGCGCGCAGGACGCAATCGCCATGGGCACCAACGCCAAGGCCGATTCCGCCGAAGCGGTCGCCATAGGCACCAATGCTGTGGCGACCGGCGGCAAGGCGGTGTCGATCGGCTCCGGCAACACGGCATATGGCAACGGCGCCGTCGCCATCGGCGATCCGAGCTATGCCAGCGGTACGGGCGCGTTCACAGGCGGCGCCAACAACATCGCCAACAGCGACGGCACGGCAAGCGCCACCGCAGCCAACCAGGCGGCGGGCGCCGTCGCCATCGGCAACAACAACAAGGCGATCGGGCAAGGCTCCGTGGCGCTGGGCAACGGCTCCACCGCGGGTGCAACCGGCTTCGTCGGCAATGTCGCGCTGGGCAACGGCGCGACGGCGGCGGCGAGTTCCGGCGACGTGGCGCTGGGCTCGGGCTCGGTGACCGCCGTCGCGGTCGGCACGCCCAACACGGTGATCAACGGCACGACCTATGCCTTCCAGGGCACCAATCCGACCTCGACGGTCAGCATCGGCGCGGTCGGCGCGGAACGCACCATCACCAATCTGGCGGCGGGTCGGATCAGCGGCTCCTCGACCGATGCGGTCAACGGCTCGCAGCTCTTCGCCACCAACCAGGCGGTCGACGCCATCGGCGCCGCGCTCAACACCATCAATGTCGGCGGCGGCATCAAGTATTTCCACGCTAATTCGACACTGACGGATTCGTCGGCGACGGGCACGGACTCCGTCGCGATTGGACCCGTCGCGACCGCGTCGGGGACGAGCGCCATCGCGGCCGGTACCAATGCGAACGCCTCCGGCGTCAGTGCTTCGGCCATCGGCAACGGCGCCGTCGCATCGAGCCTCAACGCAACGGCGTTCGGATACATAGCCCAGGCCACGGGCCAGTACAGCACCGCCGTCGGGCCAAATGCCAACGCTACAGCCACGTCGAGCACGGCGGTGGGCCAGAACGCGTTCGCAACAGGTGTTCAAGCAACCGCTTTGGGCACAGGAGCGAATGCCGGCGCCTCGAACGCGATCGCACTGGGCGCGCTCTCCAGCGCCGGCAACGCAGGCGACGTGGCGCTCGGCTCGGGCTCGGTGACCGCCGTCGCCGTCGGCACCCCCAACACGGTGATCAATGGCACGACCTACGCATTCCAGGGCACCAATCCAACCTCGACAGTCAGCGTCGGCGCGGTCGGCGCGGAACGCACCATCACCAACGTCGCCGCAGGGCGGATCAGCGGCTCTTCGACGGATGCGATCAACGGCTCGCAGCTCTATGCCACCAACCAGGCGGTAGACGCCATCGGCAGTACGCTCAACACCGTCGGCGGTTCGGTGACCAATCTTGGCAACACGATCAGCAACATCGCCGGCGACACGTCGACCGCCTATACCGATGCCAATGGAGTGGGCATCCGCTACGCCCGCACCAACGAGGCCGGACTGGCGCAGACCGATTCGTTCGCCCAAGGGGTCGGCTCGACCGCTGTCGGATACCAGGCGACCGCGACCGGCGTCAGTGCGCTGGCGCTCGGCCGCGACAGCCAGGCCAGCATCGATGGTGGCGTCGCGCTCGGTTCGGGTTCGGTCTCTGATCGCCCGCTGGCTCCAGCCACCGGGCAGATTGCAGCCGGTCCTTCCAACTTCATCCAATACGACACGACCGACAAGACACTGCTTGGCGCCGTTTCGGTCGGCACGGCCTCGTCCTACCGGCAGATCACCAATGTCGCGGACGGAACCCAGGCTCAGGACGCGGTGACGTTGCGCCAGCTGCAGGGGGCGATCGCCTCCGTCTCGGTGACGTCGACCAAGTATTTCCATGCCAATTCGACGGCCGGCGACTCGCTCGCGGTCGGAGCCGAGTCGGTCGCGGTCGGCCCGACGACGGTGGTCAACGGCGACAACGGCATCGGCATCGGCAATGGCGCCATCGTCGACCAGATCGCGCCTGGCGGCACGGCAATCGGCCGGAACGCACATGTGATGCTGGCCGATGGCCTGGCGCTCGGCACCAATTCGCTCGCCTCCGGCATCCAGTCGGTGGCGCTCGGCGCCGGCGCCCAAAGCACCTTCATCAACAGTGTCGCGCTGGGTGCGCAATCCATCACCACGGTCGGCGCTCAGACCGGCTATACGGCCTTTGCCCTGACCGCCCCGCAGACCTCGGTCGGCGAGGTGTCGATCGGCTCTGCCGGAGCCGAACGCAAGCTTACCAATGTCGCGGCGGGCTCGGCCAATACCGACGCCGTCAATGTCTCCCAGCTTCGCGGCGTTTCGCAAAACGTCGCCAACCTGTTCGGCGGCAGCACCACGGTCAATCCAGATGGATCGATCACCGGACCGACATACACCATCCAGGGCAACAACTACTCGACCGTCTATGACGGCTTCACAGCCGTCAACAATGCCCTGACCAACATCTCGAATGGCGGCGGCATCAAGTATTTCCACGCCAATTCGACGCTGGCCGATTCTACCGCCAGCGGCACCAACAGCGTGGCGATCGGGCCGGCCAGCGTGGCGAGCGGCACCGACAGCCTCGCCGCCGGCAATGGCTCGACAGCCACGGGCGAAGGCGCGGTGGCGCTCGGCCAGGGCGCCAAGGCCAACAACGCCAAAGATGTGGCGCTCGGTTCCGGTTCTGTGACGCAGACCGCCGTCGGCACGTCGAGCACCGTCATCAATGGCAAGACCTACACTTTTGCCGGCACCGCCCCGATCGGCACCGTCAGCGTCGGCGGTGCCGGCGCTGAGCGCACGATCACCAATGTCGCCGCCGGACAGATCAACGCCGGCAGCACCGATGCGATAAATGGCTCCCAGCTTTACGCCACCAACACGGCGGTCGAGGATTTGAAATCGGGCCTCGGATCGCTCACCCAGAACGCAGTCGTCTATGACACCAATCCGGACGGCAGCAAGAAGAACAGCATCACGCTGCAGGGCGGCGACGTCAACGCACCGGTGGTCATCTCCAATGTCGGACCCGGTGTAGCCGGCACCGATGCGGTCAACGTCAACCAGCTGAACAACCGCGTGGATTACGCCATCAGTACGTCCAATAGCTACACCGACAAGGTGGCCGCAACGACCTTGCAGCAGGCCAACAACTATACCGACCAGAAGCTCAGCCAGCTTAACACGGACATCAGCGGTATCCGCGACGAAGCCCGGCAGGCGGCCGCCATCGGGCTTGCCGCGGCGTCGCTGCGCTACGATGACCGTCCCGGCAAGCTGAGCGTCGCGGCGGGCGGCGGCTTCTGGCGGGACTCGAGCGCCTTGGCCTTCGGCGCGGGCTACACCAGCGAGGATGGCCGCATCCGTGGCAACCTGTCCGGCACGGCCGCCGGTGGGCATGTCGGCGTCGGCGCTGGCATCAGCTTCACCTTGAACTGAGGCAGGAATGAACAGGCAAACCAGACCTGCCCGCCTTGCCGCAATGGCTTGCCTGGCTCTGTCGGGCGGCCTGTTGCCGGCTGCCGGGCAGGTCGCCTCGCCGTACAGGGTCAAGCCTTCGGACGTGGCGGTGCCTCCCGAGGTGAAACTGGGGGACTACCAGCGCACAATCCGCCCCTTCGAAAACTGGACGCTGATCTGCGACGAGAACCTCAAGGCGCGCAAGAAGGTCTGCAATGTCTCGCAGATCATCGAGGACGCGTCCGGCAAAATGGCCTTCAGCTGGTCGCTTGCAGCCACGCAGGACGGCAAGCCGTACATGATCCTGCGCACCGCGCCGAACGCCAGGAGCGACGGGCTGGTGTCGCTGAAATTCGATGGACAAGCGCAGCCGATCGACGTGCGCCTCAACGGCTGCAACGAAATGGTGTGTGTCGGCATGCTGCCGGTGGGGCCAGTCATGCGCCAACAGATTTCGCGCAAGGCGGCGCCGGCGATCTCCTACCCGACCGTCGACGGCCAGACGATCACCGTGACCGCAACGCTCAAGGGGCTGACGGAAGCCCTTTCGCCAGTCAAATAACCGAGGCAGCACCGTGAGCCAGCAAGACCCGTTCATCTCCGCAAAACGCAGCAGCCCGACCGTCGAAACCGATCGGCATAGACTCGTCGAACCCGCGCGGCGGCGCTGGCCGCGCCTCGTTGGATTGTCTTTGATGGGGTTGGTCGTGGCGGGCATTGGCTTCGCCGCCGGGAACTATGCCGCGATCGCCAACCTGGTCGGCAGCGCGACTGCCGCGCAGCCTGAGACGGCCAACCCCGCGCTTCCGGACACGCCTTTCCTTCAGCACGTCAAGCAAGCCGGGGTGCAGGCCTGTTCGACCATCTATCCGGTGCTCGGACAGATACTCACGACCGGCACGAAATATAGCGTCAAGTCGTTGTGGAACGACCAGGCGGCCGACAAGCATGCCGTCCAGGCCTTTGTCGGCATGGACTATGCGACGGAACGCTATAGCGGGCCTGCCGCCGGCGTCGTTTTCGCATCGCCCACCGCTTCGGGTTGCGAGGGGGCTATGGTGCGGGTGGCTCCATTCGCCAGCCCGTGTGCCGACATCCCGTCCATTCTTCCCCAAGGCAGCAAGATCACCGACCATCTAGGGCAGGTCGAGGTGTACGAGCTCGGCGGGAATGCCGGAGAAGCGCTTCTCCTGCCGACGGGCAAAAGCTGCGTGGTGATCTCCGTTGCTTCGGCGGCGAAGTAAGGCGAAGCGAACGGAGTTAAGGAAAGGGTGTCGACCATGAGATTGCAGGCTTTGGCAGTTTTGGGCTTGACCTTGTTGTGGAGCGGACAAGTCGTCTCGGCCGACCTGGTGGCGCCCTCGGAGCCGCAGCAGGAGGAAAAAGGCATATGGGCGGCCATCGCCTATTCGCAGGTCGATAGCAAATACGGCTTCTTCTGGGGCGCCGACAAGCGGCAGGAGGCGAAAGACATCGCGCAGAAACATTGCGAGAACGCCGGTGGGAAGGCCTGCGACGTCGTCGCCGTCTTCCGCAACCATCGCCATTGGAATGATGACGACGAGACCGGCTTTCCCTACAAGCACTGCGGTGCGCTCGCCGTGGCCGACAAAGTCGAGAACCGTTTCAGGCGCTGGGGCGTGAACTCGGCCGAGACCCGCCGGGAGGCTGAGGACCTCGCCTTGCAGGCCTGCGAGGCGGCAGGCGGCAAATGCAAGATCCGTGAATGGGTCTGCACATGAAGCGCGGCCTCAAGGCCGTCTGCGCATGGGGGGCAATCGTATTCTTGTTGATGTCGCCAGTATCGGCCGAGCAACAGGCACCGGCGTCTATCGATGGGCCGTCATCGCTGCGCGAAGTCTATCAGGACTGGAGCGTGGCTTGCTCTGTCCAGGAGAATGCGAGGGTCTGTTCGCTTTCGCAGGATCAGGTCCAGCAGAACGGCCAGAGGCTCCTTGCCGTGGAGATCCAGAGACGCGCGGACGGGTCGACGACGACCACCCTGCTTCTGCCCTTCGGCATCTTGCTCGATCCGGGCGTGACGCTCCAGATCGACGATCAGCCGCCATTGTCCCAGCAGCGCTTCAGAACCTGCCTGCCAACGGGCTGCCTCGCGGTCTTTGCCATCGATCGGCCGACACTTGGAAAGATGAGGGGAGGCTCGGTGCTGAAGCTCAATGTCACGACAGACGCAGAGACGCCGCTGACATTCCCGGTGTCGCTGCACGGCCTGAGCGCGGCGCTCGACCGCATGGTCGCGTTGAGCACGCGCTAAAGGACGCGGAATCTGTCTTCGTTTTCGGCCAGCCGCCTGAGATTCTCTATTCGACCAATATGCGCTGTGCTTCCCAGAACGCGATGGTCTCTCATCGACCCGCCGCTACGCCTTGGCGGCAGCGCTTTCTCTCCAAAAGAGCGTTCAGTCTGGCGGAGGAAAGAAACAGGACATGGAAGTGCGTCAGCCTTCCAAGAAGGTGTCACTCGATGGCAGCGGCTTTATCGTGGGTCGCGAAGTGACGCGTGTTCGACCACGGCCGCCATTGGGAGCCGACGCCGCCGACGGGCGTCGTGGATATCGGCCCCAGCTTCCGCAGCGCACGCATGATTTAGCACACATGAGCCACAGCAAGGTGACGAGCCTTCCCGGCTTCATTGCGCTGTTCCTCTCTAGACGCCTCCCTCGTCGGAGGGCGACCCCGTGCCGGGCAGGCGGCTTCGAGACATCCTGACGATCTCTGGCCGGACTGTGATCTGTGTTTCGCGGAATGCCTGGCGGAACGCACGTGGCGATTGGCCAAACTGCGCGGTGAAGGCTCGGGTGAAAACCGAGGGGTAGGAAAAGCCGCAAGCATAGGCGATGTCCTTGATTTCACGCTCTTCGTAGAAAAGCAGGTTGCGTGCCGCCTGCAGGCGCGAGCGCAGATAGAGCTGGTTCGGGGTCTGGTTGAACTGGCGAAGGCAGCAGCGCTCCAGTGTCCGCACGGAAATGCCGAGGTGACGCGCAAGGCTCTTCGGCGACAGCGGGAAATCGAGATTGTCTTCCATCAGCGCCACGATCCTGTGGGACAAGGGAGGTTGCGTCTCGCCAATCGCGTCATCGTCCGTTCGCTGCGGGTGAATGCTTTCGCGCGGCGTGTGGATGAGCGCATTGGCGACTTCCTTGGCAAGGCTCGCCCCGCGCAGCCTTCCGATCAGATCGAGCGTCAGGTCGAGCGTCGCCACGCCGCCCGCGCAGAAGGCAAGTTGCCGATCGATGAAATAGATCTGGTTCTTGGTCTCGGCCGCCGGAAAATGTTCGAGATAGGACGACACAGCCTCCCAGTGCACCACCGCTGCGCGATCGCCCGTGAGGCCGGCTGCCGCAATGGCGAAGGCACCGGTGTCGACGCCTATGATCATCGATCCATGCCGGTACGCATTGCGCAGGGCTCCGCGCACATTGGCCGATATGTTCTGCGTCGGCAGATTGCCCTCCAGGACGACGAGGAAGTCGCAGCGCGGGAAGTTCACCAGATCGTGGTTCGCTGCAACCCACATGCCGTTGCTGGCGCGTACCGAGTCGCCTGAATCCGAAATCATGATCCATTCGAACAGATGCTGGCCGCTGTTCTGATTGGCTATGCGCAGCGCTTCGGTCGCCATGATGAGGGCATTCATGGGAAATTCGGGTTGCAGCAGAAAGGCGAAACGCGGCCGGCGGTTGGAGGCGGCCGCGATGACGGGATTCGTATCTGTGACCACGACAAGCGTCCGAGAAAATTACCGATGGCGTTACAGATATATTATGTGACGTTGTGGATCAACTCTTGGGCGGCTGATTGGCCAACACTGCCACTACGCCGAGAGCACGTTCTGGGACGGCCTCGACGAGAGAACATAGAAAAATAAGCTCTAACAGAGCGTGGTAAGCGCCCAGCGCATGCCGCGTGGGAGATTGTCATGGATTTGACTTCATTGAACAAATCGACTTTTGCCCTGAACCGCCGGACACTTCTGAGGTCGGCCGCGGCAGCTGGCGTAGGTCTTGCCGTTCCGCACATCTGGACTGGCCGTGCCTCGGCCGCCAACCCCATCGAGATCGTGCACTGGAGCTGGCTGGCCGCTTCGGACGGCGAAGTGTGGGCCAAGATGATCGCCGCCTTCAACGATGCGCACAAGGACAAGGGCGTCCAGATCCGCATGGAGGTGGTTCCTGAAGAGCAATATGTGACCAAGGTGCTCGCGGCAGCGGCCACCGGCAAGGCGCCGGACTTTGGCTGGGGCACGGCGGGCAAGTCGGCCCAGCTGGCGCGCGACGAGGTCATCATACCGCTTGATGATCTGATCGCCGGTTCGGGTCTCGACCTCGCCGACTTCAGCGCATCGTCGATCGCAGCCTCGCGCTATCCGAAATACGACAACAAGGTCTTCATGATCCCAATGGACCTGATGAGCCTGCAGCCCGAGATCAACCTCGATCATGTCAAGGAAGCTGGCCTCGACATCAGCAAGCCGCCAATGGATGGCGACACGCTGCTGGAATGGGCGAAGGCCATGACCAAGCGCGAAGGCGACAAGGTTACCCGCTCGGGCATCATGATGACCGGTTCTGGCGTTCAGCCTACCGTCACCTGGGGCATCGTCGCGGAACAGATGGGTTTCCAGCGCGCCAGCGACGATCTGAAGACCGCTTGCGTGAATCCCGAGGCCGGCAAGGCGGCGATGCAATGGGTGCTCGACCTGTTCGACAAGCACAAGGTTTCGACCCGCGACGTTACCGACCGCTATAAGGCCTTCGGAACCGGACAGGGCTCGATCTTCTGGACCGGTCCGTGGACGCTCAACGGTTATGTCGCGCAAAAACTGCCGTTCAAGACGGTGCTGTTTCCCAAGATCGGCGCCAAGCACGTCACCTATCGCGAGATGGGTGGCCTGGAATTCTACAAGCAGGCTGACCCAGGGCGCCACGAAGCAACGATGGCGGCCGTCAAATGGCTGTCGGACAACAGCTTCCTGTGGACCACGGTTGGGCGCGGTGCCTCGCCGCGCAAATCCATCCTGGAGCGTCCGGATTACAAGACCGCCGGCAGCCCGTGGGATATTCGCGGCGCCTTCGTCGACGGAATGAGCTTTGCAACCGTCGGCGAAATCCCGGTGGTGAATGGTCCCAACTTCACGATTTACTCAGGCGGAAATTTCCTCGCCAAGACGCTCGAGGGCGTATGGTCGGGGCAGACGACGATCGACGCGGCAATGCAGCAGATCCAGGCGCAGTGGCAGTCCGACCTGGACGAAGGCTGATCCCGGATACTTTTCCGGGAACCTGACTGATCCCTAGCCCGTCGCGCCAAGCGACGGGCCGTCTCTATCATTGCCGCAAGGCGGACAGATCGACATGACAACGGCAATCCTGCAAGGCCAGGCCGAATTCCAGGGCCATGATTTCGGAGCCGAACGCCATCCGATCGATCGCGTTGGCTATCTGCTCGTCTCTTTCTTCGCGCTGCCGTTCTTCCTGTTCAACATCCTTCCAGTGCTGTTCGGTGTCTATGTCTCGTTCACGCGCTGGAGCATCGTTGGCGCGCCGAAATGGGTGGGGCTCGACAATTTTCACAAGGCGTTCGCGGACCAGTGGGTGGCGGTCGCCTTCAAGAACGTCTTTCTCTACGGCCTCATCATCGTTCCCTGCGTGACCAGTCTCGGCTTGCTGTTCGCGCTGTTCGTCAACAAGCGCTACCCGCTATCGGGTCTGGCGCGCACACTCTTCTTCGCGCCTACGGTCGTGTCCGCGACGGTGATCGGTCTTGTATGGGTCTGGATGCTCGACACCCAGTATGGGCTCGTCAACTACTACCTGTCCTTTCTCGGCTTTGAAGACATCCCCTGGCTTACCTCCACACGGTGGTCGCTGGTCGGCGTCAGCATCGCCTCGGTGTGGTGGGACCTGGGCCTTGCCTTCGTGCTGTTCCTGGCCGCCTTGCAGGATATTCCGGGCGAGATCATCGACGCGGCGCGGGTGGATGGCGCCAATCGCTGGCAGCGCTTCAAGCATGTGATCCTGCCGCATCTGCGACCCGTCATCAGCATGGTGGTGACGCTGCAGCTGATCTCCACGCTGCGCATCTTCAGCCAGGTCTATGTCATGACCAATGGCGGCCCAGCCAGCTCCTCGTCCTCGCCGATCCACTACATCTACAACCTCGCCATCGTCAGGAACCTGTTCGGCTACGCCGCCGCGGTGTCCCTCCTGCTGTTCGTGTTGATCCTGGCGATCACCGTGGTCCAGCGCTTTCTTCTCAGGGAGCGCGCGTGATGAGCGCCTGGCTGGACCAAAAGCTCGAGGCGCGCGGCCTTGAAAAAGCGGATCTCTTCATCTGGCCGCTCGGCATGGCCGTCGCCGTGCTCTGGGCGTTGCCCTTCGTCTGGATGGTGTCGACGTCTTTCAAGTTTCCCGGCGATGTCATGACCAAGGACATCGAATGGCTTCCCCACCGCATCACCCTCAACAACTACATCAAGGTCTTCGACTACCCGGTCATACGCTGGGGCTTCAACAGCGTCGTGCAGGCGACGGTATCGACCTTCCTCTGCGTGCTGTTCGGTGCGATGGCCGGCTACGCGTTGGCGCGCATGCGGTTTCCCGGCCGGGATACGTTGTTCTACATCTTCCTCGCTTCGCTGATGATACCCACGGAGGTCTCGGTGATCCCGCTGCTGCTTGGCTTTGTCAAAATCGGCTGGGCTAGCAGCTACCAGGCCCTCATCCTGCCATCGATCGGCAATGTGTTCAGCGTCTACATCTTCCGCCAGTTCTTCATGTCCTTCCCCAAGGAACTGGAGGAGGCGGCGAAAATGGACGGCGCGGGACCGTTCAACCTGTTCTTCCGCATTGCGCTGCCGCTCGCCCGGGCGCCGGCAATCGCGGCTTCCGTCATCATCTTCACCCTGAACTGGAACAACTTCCTGTGGCCGCTTCTCGTCACCTTCGACGAGTCGATGAAGACGCTTCCCGTCGGCGTGGCAGCCTTCACGCCAGTGGTCGGAACGCAGACCCAGATCGAGGGCTATAGCGTCGCCATGGCGGCGGTGACCATCCTGAGCATCCCCAGCCTGCTGCTGTTCTGTTTCCTGCAGCGCTATTTCATTCAAGGTCTTTCGCAGGGCAGCGTGAAACAATGACGGTACGAACCTATTCCCGCAGCGATCTCATCGATCCTTTGCCGGGCCGCCATTTCATCGACGGCAAGTGGCGACAATCCATTGACGGCCGGACGTTCGAGACGATCGACCCCAGCACGGAAGCGGTACTGGCAATCGTGGCGCGCGGCGACGCCGGCGATATCGACGCCGCGGTCAGGGCCGCGCACCGCGCGCTGCATGGTGATTGGCGAAGTCTCAGCCCGGCCGAGCGCGGACGGCTGCTCTTCAAGCTCGCTGATCTGCTGGAATCGGAGGCCGAGCGATTTGCCCTGCTCGAAACGCTCGATGTCGGCAAGCCGGTCAAGGAGGCGCTCGGTGACATCAGGGGCGTGTGCGCGACGCTGCGTTACAACGCCGGTGCCGCCGACAAGATGGAAGGGTCGACGATCCCGCTCGGTCGTGACGTCATCGACTTCACCATGCTGGAGCCGGTCGGCGTGACCGGCCATATCGTGCCGTGGAACTATCCGCTGGGCATGGTCGCGCGCTCGGTGGCGCCGGCACTTGCCGCGGGCTGCACGGCCGTCATCAAGCCTGCCGAGCAATCGCCGCTGACGGCGCTGGCCTTCGCCGAACTGTGCCAGAGTGCGGGATTGCCCGATGGCGTGGTGAATGTCGTGGCGGGCTTTGGCGAAGACGCCGGCGCGGCGCTCGTTTCGCACCCCCTGGTGCGCGGCATCACCTTCACCGGATCGGTCGAAACCGGGCGCAAGATCTACGCCGGCGCGGCACAGGGGTTGAAGCCCGTGGTGCTCGAACTCGGCGGCAAGAACCCGATGGTGGTCTTCGAGGATGCCGATCTGGAAAGGGCCGCCTTCGACGCGCTTGACGGCGCTTTCGGCAACAGTGGCCAGGTCTGCTCCTCGTCGTCCCGGTTCCTGCTGCATCGGTCGATCCGCGAGGAATTCCTTGAACGGCTGGCTCACGGCGCGGCCAGGCTGACCGTCGGTCGGGGCCTCGACAATTGCGATCTCGGACCGCTGGTCTCGAAGGAGCAACATGCCAAGGTAAGATCCTACATCGACGGGGGCCGCGCATCGGGAGCGACGGTGCGGCTTGGCGGCGGCCGTCCGAAAGGGCTTGAGACCGGCTATTTCGTCGAGCCGACCATTTTCGACGGCGTCGATCCGGCAAGCGCGCTGGCCCGCGAAGAGATCTTCGGTCCCGTCGCCGTGGCGCTGTCCTTCGATACCGCCGACGAGGCGCTCGCCATGACCAATGGCCTCGGCTTCGGCCTCGTCGCCGGTGTCTACAGCCGCGACATCTCGCGCGCCCTGGCATTTGCCCGCGACGTTGAGGCCGGCTCGGTCTGGATCAATGGCTGGTTCATCGGCGGCGTCCAGGCGCCGACCGGCGGCATCAAGGACAGCGGGGTCGGTCGCGAGCGCGGACTGCCCGGCATCCGCAATTACCTCAGCATCAAGAACATCGGAATCCGGCTGTAGGCCGAAAGAACCAAGACATCCCAAAAGAGGAAACCAGGGAATGACTGTTATGAAAGACGTTGAACACTTCACGATCTTCAAGGACCCGGCGCATTGCGTCAACCAGATCGCGACGCGGCTTCTGAAGAACGGTGATATACTCGCCGTGTTCAACGAAGAGCGCTTCCCCTTCCATCACGACAGTGGCCAGACGCTGATGACCCGCTCCAAGGATGGCGGCAAGACCTGGAGCCCGCCAAAGGTCGTCCTTCCCTGGTCCGAAACGCAGGGCAATTGGGACTGCGGCATCTGCGAAACGCGGGATGGCACGCTCATCGTCAATCTGACCATCACCGGCTTCTTCAAGCGCGGCATCAAGCCCGAACAGCCGTCGTGGAGCTCGCATCCCAACACCAAGGAATGGGGCGACTGGACCTGGGCCTACAAGACGCAGGCCTGGCTCGGCACCTTCGTCGTCAAGTCGAAGGACGGCGGTGAAACCTGGACCCAGCCTATCCCCGTCAATGTCCGCCCGCTCAAGCATGGCGGCTGCCGCCTCGGTTGCTGGGAGCTGCCGAACGGCTCGCTGCTGATGGGTCTCTACGGTCGTATCCATGGCTATGAAGAAGAAGGCGAGGGCGAAAGCACCCGCTCGGCGCTGATGCGCTCGGACGATGGCGGCGACAATTGGGAATACTTCTCGACGCTCGGCTACGACCCGGCCAGCATCATCGACTATGAGGAGCCCGGCCTGGTCCGGCTCGCGGACGGCAGGCTGGTCTGCTTCATGCGCACGCATGTCAACCCGACCAGTGACGCCAAGAACATGGTGATGATCGTCTCCGAGGATGACGGGTTCAGCTGGACGCCACCGAAGTGGACCAACATCTGGGGCTATCCACCGGAGCTGATCGCGCTTCAGGATGGCCGCTATCTGATGGTCTACGGCTATCGCCGACCGCCTTATGGCGTGCGTGCGATCATTTCGGACGATGGCGTAACCTGGGATGTGAAGAACGAATTCGTCATTCGCGAAGGCGGCGTGCCCGGCCAGACGGTGACCGAGACACCCGGTTCGAGCCGTATGTCGCCGGCATCCGGCAAGATCGAGGGCGGTGGCGTCGACTGGAACCATCCCGGCATCTACCAGCACATCGGCTACCCCAGCGTCGTCCAGACGCAGGACGGCGCGATCGTCTGCTCTTATCACGAATGGAGCGACGATCCGAAGCCGCTGCAATATGTCCGTTGCACGCGCTTCCGGATCTGAGCCGTCCATGACATCCGGCGCGGCAGCCTTGATATCTCGAATGGATCACCAGGTGATCCATTGCGATCCGCATGCATACAGCGCGCATCCGCATCTCGCGGTTGCGGCCAACGACAATTGGCTGCTGGTATTCACGCAGTCGCGCCGCCGTGCCGGGATCCTGCATCCACCGCAGGACCCGGTGTACTGCAACATGCTGATGCGATCGGCGGACGAGGGGAGAAGCTGGTCGGCTCCTTCCGTCGTTCCCGACTTCGGCTGGCAAGGGGTGGAGTGCGCCGGGCTCACTCCGCTGCGCTCGGGCGTGGTGCTGTTGAACCAGTGGCGGTTCGACTGGCATACGCTTGCCCACGCGCAGGCCCATCTTGCGCCTGATGCCTATACGCGCCCGGAAAACCTGATGGGCGCGGAAGCCATGGCGGCCGAACTTCGGGATTGGACACCGGAGAAAACCACGCTCGCCGACCGCTATCCCTGGGCGCGGGGAGGCGGTGAGACATGGATTCATCGTTCAGTCGATGGCGGCAACACCTTCACCGCGTCGACGCGCATCGACACCGCGCCTTTCAGCGGCGGCTACGGCATGCGTGGCGGTATCGAGGTCGGCGGCGAAATCATGCTGCCGCTCTGCGATGTGCCGAACTATGCCGCCGTCTTCACCGTGCGGTCTGGCGATGGCGGCCAAAGTTGGTCCGAGCCGCGCCTGGTCGCAGCGGGCGAGGGACATGCCTTCGAGGAACCGGCACCCATCCTGCTACGCGATGGCCGCATCGTCATGCTCCTGCGCGACAATGTCTCGCGCATCCTGCATGTCGTCAGTTCGGAGGATGGTGGCGTCTCGTGGAGCGCCCCGTCGCCGACCGGGATCGAGGACTATCCGGCCGACATGGTGGAACTCGACGACGGTCGCATCGCCTGCGTTGCCGGAAGGCGGCGCGCGCCCTTCGGCATCGCGCTCTACATCTCGCGAGACAAGGGGAACAGCTGGAATTCGGCCAATCCCTACATGGTCCGCTCAGGCCTTCCCAACCGGGATCTGGGCTATCCATCGCTGGCGTTGCGCGCCGATGGCAGCCTCTACATCGTCTACTACGCGCAGGATCTCGAAGGCATCACAGGCATCCATGCCAGCGTTCTCGTGCCCGACGCTGACGGCTGGCGCCAGGAAGGACTTGCTTGTGGCCAAGGTTGAGCTTTCGGGCGTCTCCAAGAAATTTGGCGAGAAGGTCATTATCCCCGGCGTCGACCTGACGGTCGAGCATGGTGAATTCCTGGTCTTCATCGGGCCGTCAGGCTGCGGAAAATCGACGTTGCTGCGCATGATCTGCGGCCTGGAGCCGATCAGCGGCGGCACGGTGGCGATCGGCGGCAAGCCGATGCGCGGCGTGCCGCCGGCAAATCGCGGCGTTGCCATGGTGTTCCAGAGCTATGCGCTCTATCCGCACAAGACGGTCGCCGAGAACATGGCCTTCTCCCTGCTGATGCAGGGCATGCCGAAAGCCGAGCGCGACAGGCGGGTCGCTGCTGTCGCCGACACGCTTCAGCTCGGCCCGTTGCTGGGCCGGCTTCCCAAGGAGCTCTCCGGAGGACAGCGGCAGCGCGTGGCGATCGGCCGGGCGATCGTGCGCGAGCCCGAAGTGTTCCTGTTTGACGAACCGCTTTCCAACCTCGACGCGGAACTGCGTGTCCAGATGCGGCTCGAACTCGCCAAGCTGCACAGAAGCCTGGGCGCCACGATGATCTATGTCACGCACGATCAGACCGAAGCAATGACGCTGGCCGACCGGATCGTGGTGTTGCGCGATGGCGTGATCGAGCAGTTCGGAACGCCGGCGCAAATCTACGACGCGCCCTGCAACCGTTTCGTCGCCGGCTTCATGGGTTCGCCCAAGATGAGTTTCCTCGCGGCTACCGTCGAGGCGCAGGACGGCACGTGGCTGACGCTGCAGGTTCCCGGGACGACCGGCGGCAGCGTGGAACTGACCCTGGCGCAGCCGATGGCGCTGTCCGGCAGCGTGATCGTTGGCATCAGGCCGGAGCATTTCAACACGCACCGGACTGCCGGACCGCGGCTGCAGGCCGATGTCGAGTTCGTCGAGCGGCTTGGCGGCGAGAGCTTCCTGCATGCGCCCGCGCACCCGGCGGGCGCGCTGGTCATGCGTCAAGGCGACGAGGAGGCAAGGAATATCGGGCCGGGAAAATGCGAAGTCGGCGTGGATTGGCGCAAGGCGCATCTGTTTGCCCTGGACGGCAAGACGATACCGCTCAAACGGGAACTCTAGGGCGGGCTTGTCCTGGCCCTGCGCTAGCTTCGTCGGTTCGAGCGAAGGTGAGTGACGGTCAACGCGAAACGAACAGAGCAGCGGGCGATGACGACTGTGCCAGGCCTGCATGAAGGAGATGACTGTGGACTTTGAAAAATTGAAATCGCGGCTGGCGGGATGCTACGTGACGATACCGACGGCATTCGAGGACAGCGCCGGCTTTCCGGTCAATCATCAGGCAATCCGAGCCTATGTCCGCTTCCTGATCGATAACGGGCTGAGCACCGAATACGCCACGTTGCTGGCGGGCGGAGCGGCGGGCGATTTTTCGACTATGTCGTTCGAGGAACGGATCGGCGTTGGCGAAACCGTTGCCGACGAAGCGCAGGGGCGCGTTCCCCTGGCCTTTGGCGGCCAATCGACCAGCACGCTGGAACTCGTGCGGCTGGCTCAGGCAGCGCAGTCGATGGGGTTCGACTTCCTGCAGGTATCCTGCCCGTTCTACTTCACCCACACGGAGGCCGATTTCGAGGAGTTCGTGATGGCCGCGGCCAAGGCGGCGCCCCGTATCGGCATCATCGTCTACAACACGTTCTGGACCTCGACGAGCCTTTCGTTCGGCATGATCGATCGCCTGGCCAGGATCGAGAACGTGGTCGGCCTGAAATGGGCGACGCCGCGAACGGACGCCATGGAATTCGAGGACGTCACCTCGAATTTTTCCAAGCGCTTCACCATCATCGACAACAATCTGTTCTTTCCCTATTCGGCGATGCCGTCGCTGGGCGCAAAGGCCTTCGAGGTGCACCTTTGCAACTACTGGCCCGAATGGGGCATCAAGCTCATCGACGAGGTCAAGGCGGAGAACTACTCCGAGATCGCGCGGATGATGGTGGAAGAGGCCATGCCCTTCTACAAACTGTGGGTCGAGATCGAGAAAGGCTACACGAGCGGCGACGGCTATCTCGACAAATTGTGCATGGAATTGATCGGACTGCCGTCCAGCCGCTGCCGCCCGCCAACGCGTGACATTCGGGAAAACTATCGTGCCAGGACGCTTGAGATGATGCGGGCCGCGGGCGTTCCGCGTCTCGTGGCCAACTAGACAGTATCGGGAACATAACAAGAAGCGACAAATCAACAGGAGCGACCGCTATGACCAATTTCAGGAACTTGATGCTTGGTGCCGTGGCAACCACCATGTTTCTCGTCAGTGCCGCCAAGGCCGACGACGATGTGAAGTTACGCCTCAACTGGATGTATTACGGCTCCCATGCCGGCTTCGCCCTCGGCAAGGTGAAAGGCTTCTACAAGGATGCCGGCATCAACCTCGATATCCGTTCAGGCAACGGTTCGGGCTCGGCGCACCGCCTGGTCGCAAACGGCGACAGCGACTTTTCCTATGGCTCGTGCGGATCGATGGTGAACCTCGCCTCTCAGGGCGCCGCACTGATCTCGGTGGCGGTGATCGACGCCATGGGAGCGGATGCGATACTGGTTCGCCCCGACGCGGGCATCACCAAGATCTCCGACCTCAAGGGCAAGAAGCTGCTCACCACGTCCAATGCCGGCGTCAACACCTTCTTCCCGATCGTGCTGTCGACGGCCGGCCTTTCGCCTTCCGACATCACACTCACCAACGTGCCCGACGGCGCGCTCGTATCGAGCTATCTGCAAGGTGCCGGCCAAACGGTGGGCATGCTTGGCGGCATCGACGACAAGCCGGCCGAGATCAAGAAGAACGGCGGCGCCGCGCCGGTGATCTTCCCCTATTCGAGCTATGGCGTGAACCAGATCGGATATTGCATCGTTGCTCGCAAGGACATGGTCGCGAAAAACCCGGACCTCGTGAAACGCTTCGTTCAGGCGACCATCAAGTCCTATAAGGCGGCCGAGGCCAATCCGGACGCGGCGATCGCGGCGATCGGCGACATCGTCGGCGGAACGATGAATGAAGACGAGGGAAAAGCGCAGGCCCGCGCGGTGCTCGATGTGACGCTCAGCCTGCTCTATTCGGCCGCCAACAAGGACAAGACGCTCGGCTTGAACGTTCCGTCCGATTGGGAAAGCATGGTGACCCTGATGAAGAAGTACAATGACCTCGACCCCAAGGTCGAGGCCAAGCAATTCTACACCAATGACTTCGTCAAGTGATTTGGCGGACCGGGGCGGCTTGCCGCCGCTCCGGTCCCGGCATAGGGCAGCAACCAGATTGAACCGTCGATGAATCCGCGTATCGAACTCACGGGCGTGCAGAAAGTGTTCGGGTCGGGCCCCGGCGCCCTGCATGCCTTCGGGCCGGTCGACTTGAAGATCGAGAAGGGTGAGTTCGTCTCGCTGCTCGGTCCGTCGGGCTGCGGAAAATCGACGCTCATGCTTATGATCGCCGGGTTGCTCGACGCCACCGAGGGCCGAATCGCAATCGACGGGCGCACCGTCGTCGGGCCGCAGACCGACATCGGCATCATGTTTCAGGACAACACGCTGGTGCCGTGGCGCACCGTGCGCGGCAATATCGAGCTGCAGCTGGAACTGCGCGGCCTGTCGCCGGTCGCCCATCGCGCCAGCGTGGACGACCTGCTTGCCTCGGTCCATCTCGAGGATTTTCAACAACGCTACCCGCACGAACTGTCTGGCGGGATGCAGCAGCGCGCCGCGTTCTGCCAGGCGCTGGTGCATCAGCCGGCAACCATGCTGCTCGACGAGCCGCTCGGCAAACTCGACGCCATGACGAGGGAGGCGATCCGCACCGACCTGCAGGCGCTGTGGATGCAGCGCCATCCAACCGTCGTGTTCGTCACCCACTCGATCGAGGAGGCTATCCAGCTCTCCACCCACGTCGCCATCGTCACGCCGCGCCCTGGACGCATCGAACGCATCATTTCCATCGACCTGCCTTATCCGCGCGATTTCGAGGTCAAGAGCAGCCCGCAATTCATCGGCTACGTCCGGCAGGCACAGGAGATATTTCGTGGCTATGGCGTCCTCTGATCGACCCTCTCGACCGGAGCGCGCGGCCCGCTGGATTGCGCGCTCCTGGATGTCCATTGCCTTCTTCGCGGCGTTCTTCCTGATCTGGGAGTACTCCATCGTCTGGTTCGGAATCCCGCGCTACATCCTCACGCCCCCATCGGTGGTCGTCACGAAGGGCTGGGCGGATATCGACCGGCTGCTCTACTACACCTGGATCACCGGCGTGGAGGTCGTGCTGGGTTATGCTGTGGCTGTCATCCTGGCATTGCCGCTCGGCCTCGCCATCGCGTTCTCGTCCATCCTGCGCCGCACGATCTATCCGTTTGTCGTCTGCGTCGAAATGGTGCCCAAGATCGCCTTCGCGCCGCTGTTCATTTCCTGGCTGGGTTTCGGCCTGTTGCCCAAGGTGATCATCGTCTTCCTGGTCTGTTTCTTTCCCATCGTGCTCAACGCCATTCTGGCGTTCAGTTCGCTCAGCGAGGAACTGTCGCGCTTCAGCGTCTCGACCGGCGCGAGTGCATGGCGCACCTTCGTCAAGGTCCGGCTGCCGGCGGCGCTGCCGCAATGCTTCGTCGGCTTCAAATACGCCGCGATCAACGCGACAGTCGGCGCCGCAATCGCGGAGTTCATCGGCTCGGATCAGGGGCTCGGCTTCTACATCCAGATCGTCACCGGCAACATGCGTCCGGACCTTGCCTTTGCGGGCATCTTTTTCCTGACAATCCTCGGCCTGGCTTTGTTCGGCCTGGTCACGCTCGCCGAGCGGCTCCTCATTCCCTGGCACATTTCGGTGCGACGCCAGTCGCACTGACCTCACAACGCATTCGACGGAGACAAAGCCGTGACCCTGACCAAAGAAAGCGCCCACGCACTCGCTTCGAAGCTGGCCCCGAAGGGCCTCGCCTTCATTGACGGCAAATTCGCCGCGGCAGCGGATGGCGCGACCTTCGACACCATCAACCCGGCGACCGGCCAGGTTATCGCCGCCGTGGCGCACTGCGGCGGCACAGATGTCGATCGCGCCGTCAAGGCAGCCCGCAGATCCTTCGACGACGGCGTCTGGTCGCGTGCGGCTCCCGAGTTCCGCAAGGAAGCTCTGTTACGGCTTGCCGAACTCGTACGCGCCAATGCCGACGAACTCGTCGTGCTCGAAAGCATCGATAGCGGCAAGACCGTCACCGACTGCGCCAATGAGATCGGGCGAGAGGTTCCGAACTTCTTCCAGTGGTATGGGGAACTGGCCGACAAGTCTTTCGGCAAGGTAGCACCCACCGGCGAGAATGCGCTGGCGCTGATCATCAAGGAGCCAGCCGGCGTGGTTGGCCTCGTCCTGCCCTGGAATTTCCCGCTGCTGATGGCGGCCTGGAAGATGGCGCCCGCGCTTGCTGCCGGCTGCTCTGTCCTGGTCAAGCCCGCCGAGCAGACGCCGCTTTCCGTCCTGCGCCTGGCCGAACTCGCACAGCAAGCCGGCATCCCGGACGGTGTGCTCAACGTGTTGCCGGGCCTCGGCGAGACCACGGGCCAGGCGATCGGCCGTCACCCAGATATCGATATCGTGTCCTTTACCGGGTCGACCGAGGTCGGGGGTTATTTCCTGCGCTACGCCGGCGAGAGCAATCTCAAGGTGATTGGCCTGGAGATGGGTGGCAAGAGCCCGTTCATCGTGCTGGATGATGCCGATCTGACGGACGATCTGATCGAGCATGCCGCGATGTCCGCCTTCTGGAATGGCGGCCAGAACTGTTCGGCGAACATGCGGCAGCTTGTCGACCGCAGTCTGGCCGAGGAGTTCGCCCATCGCGTCACCATCCGCGCCAAGGCGTTTATTGTCGGCGATCCACTCGATCCCGCGACCAACATCGGCGCGATGGTCACCGCCGAACACCAGGCCCGTGTGATCGGCTACATCGAGCGCGGATCGGCCGAAGGTGCCCGCTTGCTGACCGGCGGCGGCTCGACCGGGCCAGGCTACTTCATCGAGCCCACTGTCTTCGCCGACATGACGCCCACGATGAGCATAGCCCGCGAGGAGATCTTTGGTCCTGTCCTCGGCATCTTGCCGGTCGCTGGAATGGAGATGGCGCTGCGGATCGCACGCGACACCGACTACGGCTTGCACGCGACCGTTTTCACCAAGGATATCGACCGCGCCATCCACATGGCGCGACGGCTGCCTTGCGGGACGGTCTCGGTCAATGGCTTTTCCGAAGGCGACGTCAAGACACCGTTCGGCGGCTACAAGCGCTCCGGCTCGCTGGCGCGCGACAACGGCACGGAAGCCATGGACCAGTATCTGCAGACCAAGACGATCTGGATCAGCACCACGCAGCCTGCGGTGTCCCGATGATGGAAATTGGCGTTTGCGGCGAATTTTCTCACGAGCAGGTGGCGCGTCTCGAGCTCGGTGCGGGCGATTTTCCGGTCAGGCTGGTGGGGGCGCAAGCCGATTGCCACAGCGCGATCGTTTTCGGCAACCCCGCGCCTGACAAGGTCGCGGCAAACCAGAACCTGCGCTGGCTGCAACTGGAATCGGTAGGGTTTGGCGAATATGCCGGCCTTGACTGGAAACGCGGCCACGGCGAAACGATGGTGACCAATCTCGCCGGCTTCTTTGCCGACCCGGTCGCGGAATCGGCGCTTGCCGGCATTCTCGCGCTCTATCGGGGCATCGATCGTCTGGTGCTTCTCCAGGCGGGCAAGCAGTGGCTTGGTGATCCCTTGCGCACGCGCTTGCGCGTGCTGCGCGGGGCGCGCGTCGTCCTGTTCGGCTATGGCGCGATCAACCGGCGGCTGGCTGAACTGCTGGCGCCCTTCGGCTGCACGATCACGCCGATCACGCGCGAACGGTTCGCAGGCCTCGACGAGGCGCTTGCCGATGCCGATCTGGTCGTGTGCACGGCACCGGCCACTCCCGCCACGTCGGGTCTTTTCGACGCTGTCAGACTGGCCAAATTGCGTCCAGGAACGATCTTCTGCAATTTCGGGCGTGGCTCGATCCTGGACGAGGACGCGCTTGCCGACGCCCTTGAGCAAGGCCGACTTGGCGGTGCTGTGATCGACGTGACCCGCGACGAGCCACTGCCTGTGGGTCACAGGTTCTGGACCTGCCCGAACATCGTCCTGACGCAGCATTCCGGCGGCGGCACGACGGACGAGCTTGACCGCAAGATCGATGTCTTCCTGGCCAACCTTGCGCGCTTTCGCGCCGGCACGCCGCTCGAAGGCGTCGTCGATTTCTCACGAGGATACTGATGGCTGAGATCACCAACATCCGCTGCGTCCTGCTGTCGTCGGCCTACGCCGATGCGGACGATCCGGAAATCAAGGAGTGCTTCCCCAATGGCCCCAAGCGCACCATCGGCATGGTGGAGGTGACGCTGGACAATGGCGTAACCGGGCTGGGCGAAGGCTACCTCGCCGTCTTTGCTCCACTGGTGTTCCAGGCAATCGTCGACCTTTGTCGTCCGCAGGTCGTCGGCCGCGACGGCTTCGACATCGAACGCCGGGTCAAGGACCTTCGCAGCTTATGCGATTACTGGTCGCTTCAGGGCGCAGCGCGCCACGTCATCGCGGCCTTCGAGATTGCCTTGCAGGACGCCAAGGCCAAGAGCCTGGGTATTCCTGTATATGAACTTCTCGGCGGGGGTCAGGCCCAATCGATCCAGATCTACGGTTCGGGCGGCTGTTGCGACGCGAAGGAACAATTCCTACGCGAACTGGATATGCTGGGGGCGCTCGGTATCGAAATCTACAAGATTCGTTCGGTCAAGCGTGATGTCCTGCGCACGGCCTGGGTGCTGGAAGAGGCCGGGCGGCGCGGTATCAAGGTTGGCGTCGACATGTGCCAGAACCTGGCCGACCCGCCGCAGGCGGTCGAGGATGTCGTGGCCTTTGTCGAAGCCGTCCACGCCATCACCGACCGGCGCATGGTGTTTGTCGAGGAGGCGCTTGGCCCCGACCAGCCCGATGCCTTTCGTGAACTGCGTGGTCGTATCGATGTGCCGGTGTGCGGCGGCGAGATCGTCACCACGCCCAAGGAAATGATCGAGCGCATCAACGCCGGCGTCTATGATTTCGTCCAGCCCGACGCTTCGGTGATGGGTGGAATTTCGGCGGTGATGGACGTGTTCGAGGCGGCCAGGGCAAGGGGTACCGATGTGGTGGTGCATGCCTGGGGCGGTGCCGCTGCGATCATGGCCAGCTATCATGCTGCCTTCGCCGCCGGTGGAAAGCTGGTCGAATATCCGATGCTGTATTTTCCGCTCGGCGCCGAGATGATCGGCGACCAGGGACGCATCGAGAACGGCCGCCTGATCCGCCCGACCGCTCCGGGACTGGGCCTGACGCTCACTCCCGAAATGGAGGCGCGCTATCCCTTCGATGAAAGAGCCGTCTATTCCTGCGTGCTGACGGACTGGGGCCCGCCACCGGATAGCTATTGGCGAGATTGACCCGTTCGGTACTTGGCAGGGACGAGAGATAGGCGCGCCCCATGCAACTGGAATACATTGGCAAGCGCTGACCGAAGGACAACGAGCCGCGTTCTCCGGGGCGACCCTGCGAAGCGGGCATCTGCGCCCGGCTTCACGATGCGGGGCGATCATCTGTTGCCTGAGGCGCCGGCTTGTCCCAGTAGCAGGCGCATCAGCGCTTCACCGAACTGCCCTCGGCGACAGGCCGTCGGACGCGATCGCCCATTGAGAAGTCGTCGACGGCTGGATGTCCAACGGCGGGATGGGCGGCGGTTCGTTGCGTCAGATCGCAGAAGCTTGCGGACAGGGTCGACGATCGCTTCATCCTGCGGTTCCGTGTCGGAGCCGTAGCGGGCGACAACGCTCCCCTTCCGGTCGACCAGAAACTTCTCAAAGTTCCAGCTGACTTCGCCGGGTGAGGGCGCGCCGCCTTTCCCGGCCAGCCGTGTGAGCAGCGTGCTGTCCGGTTTGAAGGCAGCCTTTGGCTGCGCCTCGATAAGCGCCTGATACAGGGGATGCTTGTGTGGACCTTTCACCGCGATCTTGGCGAGAACCGGGAAGTCGACACCATATGTAAGCCGGCAAAATTCCTGGATTTCACCGTCCGTGCCAGGTTCCTGGCCGGCGAAGTCATTGGCTGGGAAGCCGAGGACCACCAGCCCCTGATCGCGATATGAGCGATAGAGCGACTCCAGCCCATCATACTGCCTGGTGAAGCCGCATTTGGAGGCGACATTGACGATCAGCAGGACCTTGTCGGCATATTCACCAAGGCTTGTGGCCGAGCCGTCGGCACGGCTGAACGGGATGTCACGGATCGAGGCTGTCATAGGCAAATTCCCCACAGGCAAACATCGCCTCGTACATTGGTCGCTTTGCCGTGCCCGTCAAGGAAGGCTATTCTCCAAATTGCTGGGCACCTTGAGCGATGGACTTTATGCGTATCGGTTGCCAGAACAGTCGGATCAGCGAGAGCGTGGGAGATATGACATGAGCCTTTCCGGTGCGAAAAACGAGCCTAGGCTCCTTTCGGAAATCGCCAGCTACCATGCGCATGTCTATTACGACCGACAGACCACCCGCCCGGTTGCGGAGTGGTTGCGCGCGGCGATCGGTGAACGCTTTCTGGTCCGGCTTGGGAATTGGCATGACGGGAAGGTCGGGCCGCATGATCAGTCGATGTTTCAGGTGTCATTCGCAAACGACGTTTTTGCGACCCTCGTGCCATGGCTGATGCTCAACCATCGCGGCCTCAGCATCCTTGTCCATCCCAACACCACGAACCCGCGGCGAGACCATTTGATTGACCCGGTCTGGATAGGCACACCGCTGCTCCTCCACGGCGAAAGTCTCCCCGAAGACCATGAGGCAGAGGAGGCATTGCTCCCGAATACCATCCCGACCATACCGGCATAAGACATCGCCACCTCGGACCCGCCAATCCCGTCAACTGGCCACAGGGTCCAACCAGCAATCGCAGCGCTACAGCAACCGTGGCCGTCGAGGTTTTCCTATCGCGCATTCGAGCGCTGCGACGTCCCAATGGCCGAGGTCGGCCGCGGCACGATATGTGCTCTCCAGGAAGGCCATCAAGACGGCATCAGGATCGGCAGCGTTGCGAACCGCATCATAAGGCAACAAGAACTCTCCGAGCGCACCATCGAAGTGCGCGGCTTTGGGGAATACTTTCGCCGACGCGAACCCCGCTGGAGTCGGATATGCGTAGGAGTAGAAGGCTGGGAAGTCGATGCTTCCTCCGCCAGGCCAGAACCCGGCCGACGAGACTTCGTGACTGTACGCCTCGCATGTGACTTCGTCAGGCAAGCCAGGAATGCCTGCGGGATGCAAAGGTGCCCGCCTGCCGGAGAACCGTGTCACCGCGAGATCGAAGCTGCCCCAGAAGAGATGGACGGGGCTGACCTTGCCGAGGTAGGACGTGCGGAAAGTCTGGAATACGTTCGTCGCGGCCACGCAGGCGCGGAAGAACCGTGTTACGGCGCCGGCGTCATACGGCCGCTCGATGGTATCCATGGCAAAAGGGACGCCATCGGGAATCTCATTTGGCCTGCCGTTCAGTTCCGGCGTCCCACCGAGGGTATGGATCAGATCCAACAGGCGCTTGTGAAACGATGCGACCGACATCGGCTCAAGCGCAAACCGGGCGGTCCCTCCGTCCGTGGCCAAACCGACCACCTGATGGTCGATGAGATCGAAGCTCAGTTCGATGTCGCCACGCACGTCCGGCACCAGCCCCGTCGTGAAACCGCGCGCATTGGGATAAAGCGTGGCGTGCCAGGAGTGGTTTATCCACGGTGTGCGGGCGAGCCGGTATTTGCCAACAATCTGCGCGTAGCGGTGCAGCGCGGCACATGTTTCCCGCCAGGCGCCGTAAGGAATTTCAGGCCATTCTTGCATCTTCGTTCCGATCAAGCCGATTTGGTTCGATGGCACCGCGAACGGCGGCCGTCGAGGCATCTTCTCCCATCGGCTACCGATCGTATAGCCGGACCGGACTTTGTTTTTGAGCGGCGTGGGTGCACCGGGATCGCAGCTGCCGGCCGAAATGTTTCTCGCCTACATCTCGGCGGTTCCCATGTCTCAGACGATGAAGCGCACCGCGCGCTGGACATCGAAGAAATCCGCGGCCTTGAAGCGGAGCGTGCGCGCCGCCACGTGCTCGACGCCTGGATACCAGCTGCCCCGATAGGCTTCGATCGGTGTGGTGTATTCGACCACCAGCTCGAAACTGTCGGCGTGCCCCGGCAGGCAAGCCGAAAGGTCGCGCGACAGTGCTGCTTCGACCCCGTTGCGGATCGCCTTGACCGCGGCTCCAGGCGTCAGCGATGAGGTCGCCGGGCCGAATCCTTCGCTGGTCGCCACCGTGCCGATGGCCGGCACTAGGAGCTTTGCCTCGGCGCACATGCCGGCGTCGCCACTCAGGAACACTGAGGGCACGCGATAGCGGGCCGCGCAGAGCGCGTTCAGCGTGTATTCCGAGGCGACTTCGCCATTGATCAGCAGCCGCGAGACCGTGCCCGTCAAGGTATGCGCCAGCGGGTTGGTGTCCGTTCCGGCCTTGTTGTGATAGCCGGTGTAGAGTGCGGCGGCGAAGCTGTCATCGATGCCGAACATCATCATGTCGGGATGGCCGCTCCAGCCGCGCACGATGCGGACATAGTCAGGCAGTTTCGACAGGATGAGGTTGCGCGCCGTGGAATGCGCGTCCTTCACCACCACTTCGGTGGCGCCAGCCGCCTTCGCGCCCTCGCAGGCGGCGACCAGTTCGTCGGTCATGTATTCGCGGAATTCGGCATAGTCGGGATTGCCCTTCTTGGCCTCGTCCCAGTTGGTGATGCCGGCCGTGCCTTCGATATCGGCGCTGATGAATACCTTCATTGTCTGTCCTCCCTGGATGTTAACAAGCCCGGCCATCGACGAGAGCAGCCGGTCGATCTGCCGTCAGCCGCTCGCTCTCGCGGCGGATGTGTGTCGGCGCTCGAGGAACATCGGGCCGACCCGGATGCCGTGCCGGCCGTGATCGTCGACGGCGCCGAGTTCGAGGATCTCTTCTTCGTAGAGAAGGCCGTGCATGCGATAGCGCCCGGCGTCCACCGGCTCGCAGCTATGCGTGCAGAAATACTCGATCAGGCATTTCAGCTCGCCATGGCTGTAGCTCAGATAGGTGATGTTGAAGTCCGGGCCGTATTCGCCGAGATGCGGCGCGATATCGGCCGGCACCTTTTCGGCTGGCAGTGCATCGATGAGCGACCAGTCGGCCCCCTTCCAGACCAGTGTGCCGGCTGTTGGAAACGACAGCTTCATGTGTGGATATTCGGCGTCGCGTCCATAAATGCGCCCGTCAATGGTGAAATCCGAACCGGCGATAGGGCGGATCTGCAACGGCACGCCTTCGCCCATCAGATAAAGCTTGCCTCCGTTGGCCTTGACCTCGACGACCTCTCCGGAGGTAACGCTTCGGTAGTGGCCGGGCAACGCAGCAAGCTGCTCCGCGGCGACGGCCGGCAGGCTCTGCCGACGCGATGGCAGTGTGCCCATGCGGCGTTCGGCCAGCGCGATGCGCAGCCCCTCGGCGCCAAGCCGCGCACCGATCTGGTTGGAGAAATCCAGCGTCGAGAAAATAAGCACGCCGACGCCGGCGGTGGGCAGCAGGATCATCTGCGAGGCATAGCCGTAGACGGCGCCGCCATGGCCAACGGACGTCCAGCCATCGACATCGCCGACACCGAAACACAGGCCGTAAGTGTTCGCCACCTTTTCGCCGGCGGGACGCCTGCCGATTGGCACCCACATCTCGCGCAGCGAGGCGGGCGATGCGATCGCCCGGCCGTCCGGGCCGAAGCCGCCGCGCAGCAGGCATTGCGCATAACGTGCCATGTCGCCAATGGTGGAATAGATGTTGCCGGCCGGCGGGCCGCCAAGGTCGAACACGGGCGCGGGGCTGTCGCCTTCCAGCGTCCACATGTCGGCGGGCGCGAGCCGCTCGGTTATGCCGGGTGCCAGGCCGGATGACGTCCGGTCCATGCCAAGCGGCGTCAGGATGTTCTCGGTGACGTATTCAGCGTAGCTCTTGCCCGTCACCGTCTCGATGACCCTTCCGGCCACGGCGATGCCGGCATTGGAATAATGCATCTGGCCGAGGCTCGGATCCTGCTTCAGCGTCGAACTGGCGAGCTCGGCCACGGTGTCGGCCAGCGGCGGCCGCGCCGCGTCGAGATAATGGCCGCTCTTGGGCTCGCGCACCAGGCCGGCGGTGTGGCTCAGCAGTTTGCGCAGGCTGATCTGCGCGCCATGAGGGCCGCCCTCGCGTCCGGCGAACGGGTTGAGCGGCTTGAAGCCGGGCAGATATTCGCAGACATCGACATCGAGATCGACGAGCCCTTTTTCGGCAAGCTGCATGATCGACAAGGCGGTGAATGTCTTGGTGATCGAGCCGATCCGGAAACAAGTGTCGTCGCCCATGGCGAAGCTGCGGTCATGGCGCTGGATATGGCCGGCGGTCATCAGCCCATCACGATCGACAAGGCCATAGGAGATGGAGGGGATCGCCTTGTCCTCGACCTGCTGCCTGATCAGGTCTTCGAACAGCTCGACAGCGGCGGCGGAAAGTCTGCTCATCGGTGGTCTCCTCGCAAAATCAATCGGAAGCAATCAACTGGGCGCCGCAAGAACCTTCAGAAGAAGGTCTTCATGGCTTCCATCACCCTGTAGTCGTTGTCGACGAGGTAGATGATCTGCCACTTGTCGAACGTCGTGCATGGATGGGAAATGCCCAGCCCGACACGATCGCCGACGGCAAGCGGCAGATCGGCGGGGAAGCGCATGTAGGCGTGCTGATCGTTGAGGTTGATGATCTCGCACCCTGGCGGCAAGTCCCGCGGATAGGCACCCGCGCGTGACAGGAGCAGTGGCACCGGAAATCCCGAATCCGTTCCGCAGTCGCGCCGGCCGGCCGTCAGCAGGGCAAGCCCAGGCTCGGGAATCGACTGCACATAGGCCCAGATTTCAAGCGCCCGGCGCAGGCCGTCCTGATCGCCGGTCTTGGCCTGCAGACGTTGGTGGGCACTCTGATAGAGCCCGGAATCGTGGGTGACATAACAGCCGCTTCTCGTCACCACGCGGGCGCCGCAATTCGCCAGCCTGTCGATGACGATATCGTAATAGGAGGAGCCGCCGGCCGTGACCAGCGGCGCATCGCTCTCGAACAAGCCTTCATCCGCGCAAAGGCCAAAGAGCGTGGCGATTTCATCCATGAAAAGCCCGACCGCATCCTCGGGCGACCTGTTCGCGGTTTTGATCAGGCCTTCGAAAGCTTCGATCCCGACAAGGCGAAGCCCTGGGGTGGCGCGTATCTGTCTGGCAAGGGCAAGGGCGATGTGATTGGTCCGGCAGCCGGTGCGGCCGCCCGGGTAGCCGCGTTCGAGAAGCAGTTGCAGCGGACGGCCGAGGCCATTGCGCCGAACCGCTTCCGCCGCCGCCTCGATGCCGGCGGCACTGTCGACGATCATCATGAAATCGAGGTCGGTTTCCCCGACCATGGCGGCGATGGCATCAAGTTCCAAACATCCGACCGCCTGATTGGCGAGGATGATCCGCTCCGCACCGAAGCTGCGGCAGACCCGCATCTGCTGGACCGTCGCGACGGTCACGCCCCAGGCGCCGTCGGCGATCTGCCGGGCAATGATCTGCGGGCACATCGTGGTCTTGACGTGCGGGGCAATCAGCGCGCCGCGCTCGGCCACGAAGCGCTGCATCCAGCGCGAATTGTGGGCCAGCGCGTCGGCACGGATGATCGCCGCCGGCAGCGGCAGGTCGCCGGAAAGCATGTTCCAGCCCTGGTCGGCGACATCGGTGAGCTTGAGCCTGGCGCCGAACGGAATGCCCTTGATGCTGTCGTCCAGGACGACCGACGCCAGCGCGTCAAGATTGAAAGCCATTGGACGATCTCCCCAAGATCAGAATTATGCGTCGGCATGCACAGCGGCGCCAATTCCGGCGCGCGCGGGCGACACTGTTTCGGGATCGAAACCGATGTCGAGGATCTGGTTGGCAACGGGCCTGCGGCGGGCCAGCGCCGCCGCCACCTTGGCCAGCGCGGGGGCGGTCTGGATGCCGTAGCCGCCTTGGCCCGCAAGCCAGAAGAAGTCCTCGCATCGCGGATCGAAACCGACCACGGGGCTACGATCGGCTGCGAAAGTGCGCAGGCCCGCCCAGCGGCGCGAAATCGAACGCACCGGCAGATCTGCCGCCTGCTGGATGCGGTCGATGGCGACGGCAATGTCAAACTCATCGGCCTGCGCGTCGCAAGGTTCACTCGGCGTTTCGTCCGCCGGCGACGCCAAAAGCCGGCCACCGTCCGGCTTGAAATAGAACTCCTCATCGACGTCGATCACATGCGGCCAGGACGAGGCATCAACGCCGTCGGGCAGGTCCAGCATCATGGCGGTGCGCCGCAGCGGTATCAGTCCGGCCGTTGCAACGCCGGCCATAACCGCGATGGTGTCGGCCCATGCGCCGCCGGCATTGACGATGGTCCGTGCCTCGAATTGCTCCCTGGCCGTGGTGACCCGCCAGCCGGAGGAGGCTCGACCGATATCGAGGACTTCGGCGGAGACCGCGATGCGGGCGCCCCGGGCGCGCGCGCCTCGCAGATAGCCTTGATGCAAGGCGTGGACGTCGATGTCCATCGACGTCTCATCGAGCAGGGCCCGCGCCACATAGTCGGCGCGCATGATCGGCACGCGCTCGCGCACTGCGTCGACGCTGAGAAACCGCGACGGCTTTCCGCCCATCTGCGCGAATATCTCAGCCATATCAGCGATGCTTTCGGCCTGATCGGCACGCGCGATGAAAAGCACATGGCGCGGCGTCAGCAGGGGGTGGTCCGCAAAGCCGGCCGGTGGCGCCTCGTACAGATCGCGACTGGCCCTCGTCAGCGACCGGATGGTGGAGTTGCCATAGGTTTCAGAAAAGAGCGCGGCCGAGCGGCCCGTCGTATGATAGCCGCAATGCTCCTCACGCTCGAGAAGCAGGACGCTCGCCCCATCGGCCAGCTCATAGGCAGCGGAGGCGCCCGCCATGCCGCCGCCGATCACAACAAAGTCGAACATCATTCACCCGATACTGATTGATCTCATCAGAAACTTATTTTTCCTATAGATCAAGCAGTTTTCCATATCGCGCAAAAAATTAGAGTGTACTATCGTTGGTGACCTGAAGTGCGGGATGCGGCAACGAAGATGACGGATCAGAAAGCCAGCCTAGGCGATTTCCTGCGGGAAATCCGCACGCGCAATCACTGGACCTTGTCGCAAGTCAGCGCGATGACCGGGCTCGCCATATCGACGCTGTCCAAGGTTGAAAACAACCAGATGTCGTTGACCTACGACCGCATCGTTCAACTGGCCGAGGGGTTGAAGGTGGACATCGTCGAACTGTTCGGGACCCGTGCCACGGAAGCCAGTCCGAGTCCGCTGGGGCGCCGCACGATCAGCAGGGCCGGCGAAGGCCGCTCCATCAAGACCAAGAACTACGACTATCTCTATTTGTGCACCGACATCTCGAAGAAATCGATCGTCCCGATGTTCGGCGTCGCGCACGCCCGCACGATGGAAGAATTCGGCCCCTTCATTCGTCATGTCGGCGAAGAATATACCTACGTGGTGGAAGGCGAGCTGCAACTTCACACCGAGCACTATGAGCCGGTGACCTTGAAGGTCGGAGACTCCGTCTATTTCGATGCGACCATGGGGCATGCCTATGTGACGGTCAGCGAGAAGCCGGCACGCTTTGTCTGCATTTGCTCCACGACCGAGAAAGACCTGATCGATGCGATCGGCTCATCCACGATCGAGGAAAGTGGCATTTCAAAATTGGCGCCACGCGCCAAGATCGAGCAAGTGGCGCGTACGATAAGAAAATAAGTTGCGCTTCGGAAAATCGTTGCCTAATCTGATCGGGCGGACAAAATTGCCGGAAACAGGCGTCGTTCGAGTCCGCCGAACCTCAGAGGGTAAAGAGATGGTTTTCGCGCACTGGAAGAAGCTGGGCTTTGCCCTTTTGGTCACCTCATCGCTCACGCAGGCGGCATGGGCCGCATCGGATGTGCTGGTTCTCAGCCGGGCGGAGGACGCGCCGACCGCGGACCCCGGCGTCGAGATCAGCAACAGCGGCTATACTTTCATCTATGCAGCCTACGAGCATCTGGTGGCCTACAAGGGCGCCACCACGGATGTCGTTCCCGAGCTTGCGGAAAGCTGGTCCGTCGATGACACCAACACCGTCTGGACCTTCAAGCTGGCCAAGGGCCACAAGTTCGATGACGGTACGGATGTCGATGCGGCGGCTGTCAAGTTCAGCTTCGACCGGGCGATGAAGCTCAAGGCTGGACCGTCAGATGCCTTTCCGGTGCTGAAGGAAGTTCAGGTCGTCGATCCCAGCACCGTCAAGTTCATCCTGTCGTCGCAGTTCGCGCCGTTCCTCTCGACCATGGCCGTCTCGGGCGCCGCCATCATCAATCCCAAGGTGATGGAACATGAAAAAGATGGCGATATGGCCAAGGCCTGGCTTGCCGAGCACACCGCCGGCAGCGGCGCCTACAAGATCACAAGCTGGGAGCGCAACCAGAGTGTCGTACTCGACCGCAACGAGCACTACAGCGGGCCGACTCCGGCCCTGAAGCAGATCGTGGTGCGCACCGTCGGCGAAATCTCGGCGCGCCGCCTGCAACTCGTCAACGGCGATGCCGATATCATCGAACAGGTTCCGGTCGACCAGGCCGCGGCGCTGAAAGGCGATGCCAACATCGTTGTCGAGAGCAATCCCAGCCTCTACGTCAACTACATCTACATGAACAACAAGCGTCCGCCGCTCGACGATGTGCGCGTGCGCCAGGCAATCTCCTACGCGGTGGACTACAAGGGCATCGTCGACGGCATCATGCAGGGGCAGGCCGAGCAGATGCGCGGTGCTGTTCCCGATGGCATGTGGGGCCATGACCCCAACGGTTTCCAGTACAGCTACGATGTCGAGAAAGCCAAGGCACTGCTGAAGGAAGCCGGCAAGTCCGACATCCACCTCACCTACACATTCTCGCAGGCCGATACCGCTTGGGAACCGGTCGGCCTCGCCTTGCAGGCCAATCTGGCCGACATCGGCATCAAGCTCGACCTGCAGGCCGTTGCCGACACCACCAAGCGCGAAATGGCGGCGAGCGGCAATTACGACATGGCGCCGGGCGCATGGACGCCCGATTTCGCCGACCCCTACATGTTCATGAACTACTGGTTCGATCCGGAACGGATGGGCGGCCCGGGCAACCGCGCCTTCTACAACAATCCCAAGGTTGCCGGCCTTGTTCGCGAGGCTGCTAGCATCATCGACCAGCCGAAGCGCGAACAGCTCTATCTCGAGGCACAGAAGCTCTCGACGCAGGACGCGCCCTATCTCTATTTAATGCAGAAGAACGACATCTTCGCGCGCCGCGCGGTGGTCAAGGGCTACGTCTACAATCCGATGCTGATCCAGGTCTACAACTTCGCCACCATGTCGAAGTCGGAATGACCGCGCGCGACGGAGCGCCAGTGGCGCTCCTGTCTGTCGCACATATGGAGCCCGACATCTTCGGCATCCCTGCCTTGCGCAGCGCTGTGACGCCAGATGCCTTCCGGTCTGTTGCCGGAAGCGTCTGGCCTTGCAGTCTCAATAACCCGGGAAGCGTCGAACAATGTCTGGCGATCAGCGAGGCGCAACGCCTTGCCGATCGCCATGTTCCATAGGGAAAAGAAGCCCGCAGCGCCACGAGGACCGACCTCACATGACGATCATGCGCATTATCATTCCCCGCTTCGTGATGCTGTTCTTCGTCGTCTTCGGCGTTGCGGTCATCACCTTCATCATCTCCCACCTGATCCCCGGCGACCCCGCCCGGATGATCGCCGGCGACAGGGCAAGTGCCGAGACGCTGATGAGCGTCCGACGCGATCTCGGGCTCGACCGGCCGGTTTGGGACCAGTTCACCATTTACGTCAGCAACCTGCTGCACGGCGACCTCGGCACCTCGCTGCGGACGCGACGCTCGGTTGCGGGCGACATCGCCACCTTCCTGCCGGCAACGATGGAACTCGGCGCCATCTCGCTTATCCTGGCGATCGTGATCGGCATTCCGCTCGGCGTGGCATCCGCCATCTACAAGGACGGACCGATCGACCAGGTGGCACGTACCATCTCGGTCTGTGGCATCTCTATGCCGGTGTTCTGGTTCGCGCTGGTGCTGGTGCTGCTGTTCTATGCCAAGCTGCATATCCTGCCCGGCAGCGGGCGTATCGACATGGGCATTGCCCTGCCAACGCGCGTCACCGGCTTCTTCCTGATCGATTCCCTGCTTGAGGGCCGCATGGATGCTTTCTGGAGTTCGGTGCGCCATCTCATCTTGCCCTCCTTCGTGCTCGCCTTCGCCAATCTCGGCGTCATCACGCGCCAGATCCGCGCATCGATGCTGGATGTCCTGCAGGAGGACTACATCCGGACCGCGCGCGCCAGCGGCCTGCGTCGCCGGGTCATCATCTTCAACCATGCACTGCGCAACGCCCTGATCCCATCGATCACCTTGCTTGGCCTGGCGCTTGGCGACCTTCTCTACGGTGCGGTGCTGACCGAAACCGTGTTCGCCTGGCCGGGCATGGGCACCTATGTCGTGACCTCGATCCAGACGCTCGATTTTCCCGCAATCATGGGCTTCACCGTGGTTGCATCGATCGGCTACGTCCTCATCAACCTGGTCGTCGACATCGCCTACATGTTTGCCGATCCGCAGATCAGGGAGATCGGATGATGAGCGTGGCCTCTCCCGTTGCACAACCCACCCCTGCTGCTTCCGGCTGGAAGTCGCGGTTGCATTTTCTCTGGTACCTGTCACGCCGCAGCCCGCTGACGCTGGTTGGCGCGGCGATCATTGTGATGGTCATCATCATGATCGTCGCAGCACCCCTGATCGCGCCCTACAATCCCGACAAGCTGATGCTGTCGGCACGTCTGCAACCGCCGAGCGCGCAGCACTGGTTCGGCACCGACGAGGTCGGTCGCGACCTGTTTTCACGCATCATCTTCGGCTCGCGCGCCTCCTGCGTCGCGGCGTTCATGATCGTCCTGATATCGGTCGGCGTCGGCGTGGTGATCGGATGCATGTCGGCCATACTGGGCGGCCGCATCGATACCGCGATCATGCGGCTGATGGATGTCATCATGGCGCTGCCGGCGCTGGTTCTGGCCATGGCGCTGGCGGCGGCACTTGGGCCCAGTCTTGTCAACTCGATGCTGGCCGTGGCGCTGGTGCGCATCCCCGCCTATGTGCGGCTGGCGCGCGGGCAGACGCTGTCCCTCAGGGAGCGGGTCTTCGTCAAGGCGGCGCGCACCTTCGGCGCTTCGCCGCTCTACATCCTGCGCTGGCATGTCCTGCCCAACGCGCTGTCGCCGATCATCGTGCAGGCGACGCTCGACCTTGGCGGCATAGTTCTGATCGCAGCCGCCTTGAGCTTCATCGGCCTCGGCGCACAGCCGCCGACGTCCGAATGGGGGGCGCTGGTCAGCACCGGCCGCAACTACATCCTTGACCAATGGTGGTACTGCACCTTTCCCGGCCTTGCCATCCTGATCACCGCGATGGGTTGCAACCTGCTTGGCGACGGCATTCGCGACATGCTCGATCCACGATTGGGAGGACGGTGATGGCGGCGGCATCCGGAACCCTGAAGCCTGCCGGGCAAAAACCCGCTGCCTTGAGCATCGAGGGCCTGTCGCTGGAATTCCCGACCTATGCCGGCGCCATCAAGGCGCTGGACGACGTGACGATCGAGATCGGCACCTCCGAGATTGTCGGCCTCGTTGGCGAGTCGGGATGCGGCAAGTCGGTGACCACGATGGCGGCGACACGGCTCCTGCCGGAAGGTCGTTACCGCGTCACCGCCGGCAGCATCCGTCTGTTCGGCCGCGATCCGTTCGCGATGGGCGAAACCGAACTCCAGGATGTCAGGGGCAAGCTGGTCTCGACCATCTTCCAGGAGCCGATGAACGCGCTGAACCCGACCATCCGCATCGGAAAGCAACTGGTGGGCGTCATCCAGCGCCACGAGGCGGTCAGCGAGGCGGAGGCCGAGCGTACGGCGCGCGGCATCCTCAAGGACATGCTGATCGGCGAACCCGACCGGATCATGAAGGCCTATCCGTTCGAGCTGTCGGGCGGCATGCGCCAGCGCGTGCTCATCGCCATGGCTTTCTCGTGCAACCCCGGCCTGATCATCGCCGACGAACCGACGACGGCCCTGGACGTGACGGTGCAGGCCGTGATCCTGCGGCTGATCCTGGACCGCGCCAAGCGAACCGGCACCTCGGTCGTCTTCATCTCGCACAACATCGCTGTCGTTTCGCAACTCTGCGACCGGCTCTATGTCATGTATGCCGGCCGCATCGTCGAGTCCGGCCCGACGCGGGCCGTGCTGGAAGCGCCGCAGCATCCCTATACGCAAGCGCTGCTGCGCTGCCTGCCGGAACGGGTGGAGCCGAAAGCGGAACTGGAGGCCATTCCCGGAACCGTGCCCAACCTGCTGGACCCGCCGCAGTGTTGCTTCTACAGGCCACGCTGTCCGGAAGCCAACGACCAGTGCCTGGCAAAGCCTCCGTCCATGGCAACGGCTTCCGGTCATCTCGTCGCCTGCTGGCGGCGCGGCACAATCCAACCATCGAGCATCATGAGCGAGGCCACGCAATGACGACCGCGCCTCTTCTCAGCGTCGAGGACCTCACCGTCAACTTTCCCATTCCCGGCGGCTGGTTCGGCCGGGCCACCTCGCATGTTCATGCCGTCAACAAGGTGGATTTGACGATCCGTCCAGGCGAAAGCCTCGGCATCGTCGGTGAATCCGGGTGTGGGAAAAGCACGCTGGTCCAGGCGATCATCGGCCTTGTCGAGCGCAGTTCGGGCAAGGTGCTGATCGACGGCCAGGATTTCCACGACGCGCGCGGCAAGCGCAAACGCGAAATCCGCCAGCAGATGCAGATCGTGTTCCAGGATCCGCAATCCTCGCTCGATCCGCGCCTGCCGGTGTGGCGGCTGATCACCGAGCCGCTGCATGTGCGCGGCGGAATGTCGAAGGCCGAACTGCGGGCGCGTGCCGCCGAACTCGCGGCTTCCGTAGGCCTGCGGCCGGAGCATCTCGACCGGCGGCCGCATGAGTTCTCCGGCGGCCAACGCCAGCGTATCGCCGTTGCGCGAGCGATCAGCACCGATCCGGACCTGCTGATCCTGGACGAGCCGACATCGGCGCTCGACGTCTCCGTGCAGGCGCAGATCATCAACCTGCTGCTGAAACTCCAGCGCGAGCTCGGCCTCGCCTACCTGATGATCTCGCATGACGTTTCGCTGGTGCGCCACTTCTGCGATCGCGTGGCGGTGATGTATCTCGGACAGATCGTCGAAGCGGGACCGGCGGTGCAGGTGCTCGATTCTCCGGCGCATCCCTATACCAGGACCCTGCTTGCCACGGTTCCGAGCCTCAAGCACCCGCTGCCCGAGCTTGCCGCGACCCGTGTCGGCGAGCTTCCCAACAACAGGGTCTTGCCAACCGGTTGCTACTATCGCGATCGCTGCTCCTTCGCCGCCGTCGGCTGTGACCGACCACAGTCACTCGTCGAATTCGGTGATCGTGCCGGGACTGCCACGATTCCATCGCCAGACCAGGCGCTGTGGCCGCGCTCAGTACGCTGTCACCGCGCGCAGGCGGGCGAGATCTGAGAAGGGATAGCGGGGCGGCGCGGGTCGGGTGGAATGCCCGGTTCACGCGCCGTGAAGGCCGAAGCCTTGACGCTGGCTACAGCGCCAATTCCGCGAATGGCTCCGCGACCTTTGGCCAGTATGGCTGCCGCAGCTTGGTGTATGCCAGATCGCGGAAATTGGGCTGCAGCGCTCCGGGCGCCGCGACGTAAAGGATATCCTTGGCGATCGGCTCGAACCCGGCCCTGAAATGGTTGCTCGACTTGACGATCACGATCTTGCGGGTGGCGGGATCAAGGCCAAGCGCGGTCATGCATTCGGGATGAAAGGTTTGCGTGCGCACGCTGTTGATCACCAGGTCGATACCGTCAGCGCTGACCCAGGCCGCATCGCCGATCGGTAGCGGCACCACGCCGAAACGCTGGGTGATGCCGGAAGCGATGCGGCGCACGGTGACGTTGAGGTCGAGCGGCTCGCCGGATGCCGCGCCGATCTTGCCGCCGATCCGGAGCGGCAGCGTCGCCCCTTCGCCGGCGGCCTGGCACAGTCGCACCGCGATCGGATCCCAGTACAGGCAGCTGGCAACGCCGCGTATGCCGCGTTCGATCACCCGGCGAATGATGAAGGTGGAGTCGCCTGGGGCGCCGCCGCCCGCATTGTCCGAGACATCAGCCAGAACGACCGGGCCTCCCTCGATCGCCATCGCGCGATCAAGCGCGTCGTCGATGCCGAGGTGATGAGGTTCGAGCGCATCGCGCAGGGTGAAGATCTCGCGGCCAAAGGCGGACGCGACCTCGTGCGCCTTGCCCACGTCGCGATCGGCGACGACCAGCATCTTGGCGCCGACATCGGCGACATCGCCCCATGGGAAGCCGTGACCGAACGACACCGAAAGGATGCCGTCGCGGCCCTGGCTCGCCTTCATCCGGTCGACCAGCCCGCGCAAGGGTTGTTGATGGGGCCTGAAGGTGCCGATCATGCGGCAATCGAACAGCGCCATCACCGGTCGGATCTCTCCGGCCAGCACCTTGACCATCAGCTCGAAGAGATGGGCGGCGCGCTCCTCGATGTCGGTGTGGGGATATTCCATATAGGCCACGATCATGGTGGCGCTTTCGACCATGCGCTCGGTGAGATGGCAGTGCAGGTCAAGCTCCGCGCCAATCGGGATATCGGGCCCGACCAGCGCCCGGACATGGGCCAGCAGATCGCCTTCGACATCATCGTAGCCCTCGGCGACGCAGGCGCCGTGCAGGGCAAGAAGCACCCCGTCGACCGGCATGGCGGCCTTGAGGTCGCGCAGGATTTCACCGCGGAAATCCTCGTAGACGGAGCGCGTCGTCGTGCCGCCGGGCTCCGCCACGGCGCACAGGCTTTCGATGACATTCCAGCCGCGCTCGCGCGCCGCATTGAGCCAGACAAAGAGCTGCGAGGAGCAGCAATTCAACGGCTTAGTCGTCGCATCGCCATGAGCGATCTGGCCTTCGACAAAGGCGTGATGGCCGGTGCGTATCGGAGAAAACGTGTTGGTTTCGGTATCCAGCCCGGCAATGAACAACTTCACGAAACCACCTCAGGCGCTGACTTGAAACGAGTTTTCCGATCAATAAAAATATGTTTATGTTCGGAAAGTCAACTGTGAGCCGTCAACTGTGGGCCTATGCCGGCTTGCTCATGATCGGAGTTCCGGGCTGATAACCCTGTCTTGGTATGGTTGCCCTTGCGGCGGGACTCCACCGGCAGCAGTCACGTCGCCTTGCCGACCGCCGCTTCCAGTTCCATTTCGCCCTCCGAGATATCGTCGAACGACGCGTAGTTCATGTTGTAAAGGCGGGCGTAGAGGCCTTTTCTTTCCATCAACTGTTCATGGTTGCCGCTTTCGACGATTTCGCCATTCTGCAAGACGATGATGCGGTCGGCGCCGCGGATGGTGGCTAGCCGATGGGCGATGACCAGCCCGGTCCGGCCTTCCAGCAGTTTGATCAGTGCCTTCTGGATCAGCATCTCGGTGTAGGAATCGATGCTGGCCGTGGCTTCGTCGAGCACAAGGATCTTGGCGTCGGCCACCAGCGCCCGCGCGAAGCTGATCAGCTGGCGCTGGCCGAGCGAGAGATTGCCGCCGCGCTGCTCGAGTTCGGTATCGTAACCGTTGGGCAGATGCTCGATGAAGTCGTGCGCGCCGACGGCCTGTGCCGCGCGAACCACGTCCTGGCGGCTGGCTGATGTCTTGTGATAGCGGATATTCTCCAGCACGGTTCCGGAGAACAGGAACGGCTCCTGCAACACCATGGCCACCTGGTCGCCAAGCGAATCCTGCGTCAGGTCCCGAACGTCATGGCCGCCGACCAGGACTTGGCCTGACCAGACATCGTAGAAGCGGTGCACCAGGGCCATTGAGCTCGACTTGCCCGATCCGGTCGGGCCGACCAGCGCGACGGTCTCGCCCGGATTGACGCGGAAGGAGATGTTCTTCAGCACCGGCTGATTCTGCCGGTAGCCGAAGGTGACATTCCTGAACTCGACCGAGCCGTCCATGTCGCTAGATAGCGTCACGGCGTTTTCCTTGTCGCTGACATCCACCGGCACGTCGAGCACTTCGGAAATGCGCTGCCCGGAAGCCATGGCGCGCTGCATGACGCTGTACTGCATGGTGAGCGAGCGGATCGGGTCGAAGAAGCGCTGGATGTAGAACAGGAACGCTACCATGACGCCGACGTCGAGGCTGTGCGAGAGCACCATCGAACCGCCGACGACGATGACCGTTGCCATGGCGATGCCGGTCAGCGTGTCGACGATCGGCACCATCACCTGTGCGTACTTCGCCGACCGCAGATGGGCATTGAGATTGGCCAGCACCTTCTCGTCGTAGAGTTCGAAATTGACGTGCTGGCGCTCCAGGCTCTGCACGGTGCGCACACCATGAATGCCTTCGGCCAGCGCGCCGTTGGCGATCGAGTTGGTTTCGTGTGCGGCCATGAAGGCGACCTTGGCGCGCGGCAGCCAGAACAGGCGCACGATGAACAACACCGGCATGGTCGACAGTGTCAACAGTCCAAGCCGGAAATCCAGCCAAAGCAGGACCGTAACGATGCCGAACAACAGCACGATGTCGCCGACCGACATGACGGATGTCTCGAGGAACTCCTGCATCGAATTGACGTCGCCCTGCAGGCGCGACATCAGCCGGCCGACCTCGGTCTTGTCCATGAAGCTCAGCGAGACCCGCTGCAGATGGCTGAACATGGCGCGGCGCAGATCGGACAGCACATTCTCGGCCACCTTGCCGACGACGCTTTCCTGCACATGGCTGGCGGCATAGTTGATCAGGATGATCACCGTGAAGGCACTGATCGCCGAGATCATCACCGACCGGTCGAGCCTGCCCTCCGCCATGCCGTGGTCGATGGCGTAGCGGATGACCAGCGGGATCGCCAGTTGCGTCAGCGTGAACACCAGCACCGCCGCCACGGAGATGAAAATCCGGCTCTGGTAGGGCTTCACGAAGCTCCAGATGCGTCTGACAATGCGCGGATCGTAGGCCTTGCCGAAAACCTCCTCCTCATCACGGTGTGAGCCGACGACGGCCTTTGCCGGCCGCCCGCTCTTGTCTTCCTTCTCGTCGTCGTCCTGCGTCGACATCATGCGGCTCCCTCAAGCCGGTCGTCGTCCGGCCGCAGCTGCAGGTCGTAGAGGGCGCGATAGCGTCCCCCGAGCGCCAGCAACGCCTCATGCGTGCCGCGCTCGACGATCTGGCCGCCTTCCACGAACAGGATCTGGTCGGCATGCATCAGCGAACTCAGCCGGTGCGAGATGATGAGCGTCACGCGATCCCTGGCGAAGCGCTTCATCGCCGCGCGGATTCGTTGCTCGGTGCCGGCATCGATGGCCGCGGTGGAATCGTCGAAGACCAGCACCGATGGCCGCAGCATCAGGCTGCGCGCGATGGTCAGGCGCTGCCGCTGGCCACCGGAAAGCGACGCGCCGCGCTCACCGACCACAGTGGTGTAACCGGCGGGAAGCCCGATGATGTAATTGTGCAACTGGGCATATTCGGCGGCCTGGCCGATACGGGTCTCGCGCGCCCAGGGATTGCCATAGGCGATGTTGTTCTCGATCGAGGTTGTGAACAGGAAAGCGTCCTGCTGCACGACGCCGACGGCCTTGCGCAGCGATTGCAGCGTGACCGCACGGATATCCTGGCCGTCGATGGTGATCGAGCCCGAGGTGACGTCATAGAAGCGCGGGATCAGATGCGCGATGGTCGACTTGCCGCTGCCTGGTGGACCGACAATGCCGATGGTCTCGCCGGACTTCGCCCCGAAGGAGATGCCGGAGAGCGTTGGACGCTCGCCCGCACCCTCGTAGCGGAAGCCGACATTGTCGAAGCGTAGCACGCCGTCGGTCACGACAAGGTCTTTGGCGCCCGGCGCGTCCTCGATATCGAGTTCGGTGTCGAGCAGCTCGAACAGCCGCGTGCCGCAGGTCGAGGCGCGCGCGAACGAATTGACCATCAACCCGAGCTGGCGAACCGGCATCTGCAGGATGGTCATGAAGGTGAGGAACTGGGCCAGCGTGCCGACGCTGATCTGACCCGCAATCACTTTCTGGCCGCCGAACCACAGCACCAGGCCCATGGCGGCCAGGAACGAGAAGTTCATGGCGCCGGTGTTGCTGACGCGGATGTCGACGCGCTCATTGGCAAGGTCCAGCGCATCCTGCTTGGCGCGGTCGAATTTTGCGAGCTCATGCCGCTGTGCTGCAAAGGCGCGCACGACACGGATGCCGCCGAGATTCTCGTCCATAACCCGGCTCAGCACCGACAGCCGCTCCTGCAGCGTCAACCATGTGCTGCGCAGCTTCAACTGGGTCACCGAGGATCGCCAGGCGACGAACGGAACGAAGCTGAGGCTGAGCAGACCGAGCACGAGATCGGTGCTGATCAGCAGGTACGCGCCGACGCCGATCAGCACGCCGAGCAGCACGACGCGCAGGATGCCGGTGGAAAAGAACATGCGTACGCCGTCGAGATCGAGCAGCCCGAGCGTGATGAGATCGCCGGTATGGACCTTGTCATGGTAGGAGAAGCTCAGGCGCTGGATCTTCTCGTAGAAGGCCAGCCGCAGTTCATAGCCGGTCCGATGGCCGACGGCCTCGCCATAGTAGTTCTGCGCCATAGTGAAGAGACCGCGCAGGATGCTGACGACGAGCAGCGTCAACGCCGTGTTCCACAGTGCCTGCTCCGCCGCGGCACCGGCACCCGCGGCCATCACGCCCTGCGCCTGGTCGATGGCGCGCCCCAGCAGGCGTGGAATGAAAAGCTGCAGCGTCGCGGCAATGAAGGTCGAGACGAGGGTGATGGCGACCTGCCAGGGATGGCGCAGCGTCATGCGCACGATACGCAGCAAGGTGCTGAGGCCCTTGCCCCAGGAGGCCTCAGCCACGTGGGCAAACGATTTGCCGCGCTCCGTCGCGCTGCTGCTTGCTTGCATATTCAAGGAAAATACCCAGACCCATCAGGGCATTGGCCCGGACGAATGAAGCAGACTCAGTTCAGATGCCGCGATGTTACGCGGGGCCGATTTGAGCGTTCAAGAGCCAAACCCGGGATCGCACTGTGCCTGCGAAAAGTGAGGCGCGGACCCAACTGGATCAGGGCTGAGGCGGATCGTATGTATAAAAAGACACCTCGCAATCAAGCCGAGGCGCTTGATTCCGAGGTGCGGTTCGACGGCATGGAGGATCGACTCGCCATTGTCCGAAACATGCCCGGCCGGTCGAGCCTCATTGCTGGGATCAGGCCTGCTGTATGGCCGAGAGCTTCCAGTCCGAGCCGTTCTGGCGCGTGAATGTCCACAACTCGGTCGTTTCCGTCGGGTGGTCCGCGTTGCCGTCGACGACCTTGCCGCTGGCTCGCTCACGCGTCACGTCGCGGGACTCGTAGCGCAATGCGGCGGTGGCATAGTCGCGGTCGCCTTCACGCCAGCTTTCCGCGACATCGGCTTGCAGCAGGCTGACATCGGTTACCTCGTTCTTGACCCCTCTCTGGGCGTTGTCGGCCAGCTCTTCGGACAGGTAGGAGACCATCTCGGGCGTCACGAGCCGGCGCAGCGCGGCATGGTCTTCGCGCCCGAAGGCTTCCTGCACCTCGGTCAGCAATTGCTGGAAGGTGTCGAGGTCGGTCTTGGCCAGGGTGATTTCGTCTGAATCGGCCGGCGTGCTTCCACCCGAGCCGCCGCCAAAGCCGGGAATCGTGAAGGAAGGCGCATTCCCGATGTCGCGCGGTGCGGCGGAGCGGTTCTCAAATCCCGAAGCTCCGGCATTCCCGGCCCCGGCAAAGGCCGGGGCGGAGCCGCGCGCCGACTGCGAACGGAAGAAGCGGATGGCCAGCATGATCGCGCCGCCGATCAGAAGCGCTTGGAGCAGAAAACCGAACATGCCGGCGAGGCCGCCGAACCCTTGCCCGACCAGCAATCCGATGAGACCGCCAAGCAGCAGGCCGCGCATCATCGTCCCGCCGAAGCCACTCATGAAGCCCGGTCGCTGCGGGCTCGCCTGCGGCTGTCGGGCCGCGGTGTTCGTGCCTGTGTTGGGTGTCATCGAGCGCTCGACCGGAGTGGTCGGCGCCGGCGCGGTCGTTGTCGGCGGGGCAGATTGGTAGGTGCGCGTGCCGCGGCTGCCGAAGCTGCCGCCGCGCCTTGCCTCGGCGTGATCCACCGCGACCATGGAAAAGGCCAGGAATAGTCCTGCAAGCAGGGCGGCAAATCGGTTCGTTCTGGAAATCATAGTCGGGTAGTCCTCCACGGCGGCAGATTGGCAAGGTGTCGGCAGTGCCGGTCCCCAGAGGGACCGGCGGTCTCGATCGTCAGTCGAACAGCTCTTCGAAGAAGGACTTCTTTCGCTTCGGGTAGTGATGGCCCTGCGAGCGCGAATAGTCGTCATCACGTCCCCGGCTATGCTGCGGCTGGGAATACGAGGGAGGAGGTGCCTGTGGCGCAGGCGCTGCTTCCCTGCCTGCGCGCTCGATGATCTTGTCGAGTTCCCCTCGATCAAGCCAGATGCCACGGCACTGCGGGCAATAGTCGATTTCGATGCCTTGCCGTTCGCTCATAACGAGCGCGACGCGGCAGGTGGGGCAGGCCAAGCCTAGGATAGATGATGTCATGCGAGGTCTCCGACCGAATAAGGAATGAGCCCGATTGACCGAAAGGTATGAAATGGGGCCCGTTACTGCGGTCCGACATCACAATCGCCATTGGCGACAGTCAGAGGGGCCCGGCCCGCATCGCAGAGTTGGGAGCGCGGAGTCGCGCTTTCAAGGGCCAAATTGGATTCAGGCGGTGAATTTGCTTGCGAAGGGCGCCGCGCCGCGTCTCAGCGCACCCCACCAAGACTGTCGGCAAATGGTTACGCCAAAAAGCCCTCCGCGACCTCGATATTTACTTTTCGTTAACCATCGCTGGCTAGCCTTAACCAATCAGTAAGGAATCGCCCGCGTGACCTGCGCCACTCCCATCCAGAAGAAATCCATACGCTTTCGGGCACGCTCTTTTGTGGCCTTCACGCTCACCCCCGAAGCGCCCCTGAGCGACTGGCTGCAGGACCTGGATCAATGGATCGGCAACTCTCCCGGCTTCTTTGCCGGCCGCCCGGTCGTGCTTGACCTGAACACGCTGAAGCCGCTGGCGGACGAGATTGCGGGCCTGATCGCTGAACTTGGCGAGCGCGGCATACGCGTCTATGCGATCGAGGCCGACAGCGACACCGTGCTGGGCACCGACTTGCCGCCCCGGCTTACCGGAGCCAAGGAAGCCATGGGCGACGCACTGCTCATGCAGCAGCCGGAGCAGAATGAGAAGGCCGCCGCGCAGCCCAAGGTCAAGGAACCGCAGTCGCCCAATTCATTGATGATCAAGTCGCCGATACGCTCTGGCCAGTCGATCATTCATCCGCATGGCGATGTGATCGTCCTCGGCTCCGTCGCGTCCGGGTCCGAGATCATCGCCGGGGGATCCATCCACGTCTACGGAACGCTGCGTGGGCGCGCTTCCGCCGGCGCCCAGGGAAATGCCGGAGCTCGTATCTTCTGCCGCAAGAACGAAGCCGAACTTCTGTCTGTCGATGGCTGGTATTGCACGGCCGAGGAGATGGAACCGTCTTCACGGGGAAGGACGATACAGGCCTTTCTCGAAAACGACGTACTGCGCATCGCATCGTTCGCCTAACAACCGCTCAAGCAACAATAATGGAGGCTTTAAACATGGGCAAAGTAGTCGTGGTCACTTCCGGCAAAGGAGGCGTCGGCAAGACCACCTCGACGGCCGCCCTTGGAGCGGCGGTCGCGAAGACCGGCAAGAAGGTGGCCCTGGTCGACTTCGACGTCGGCCTGCGCAATCTCGATCTCATCATGGGCGCCGAGCGGCGCGTCGTGTTCGACCTCGTCAACGTCATCCAGGGAACGGCCAAGCTTTCGCAGGCGCTGATCCGCGACAAGCGGGTCGAATCGCTGTTCCTGCTGCCGGCATCGCAGACGCGCGATAAGGATGCGCTGACCGAGGAAGGCGTCGGCGAAGTGATCGACAAGCTGCGTTCGGTATTCGACTACGTCTTCTGCGACAGTCCGGCCGGCATCGAGCGGGGCGCTCAACTGGCCATGCGCTTTGCCGACGAGGCGGTGATCGTGACCAACCCGGAAGTCAGTTCCGTCCGTGATTCCGATCGCATCATCGGGCTGCTCGACGCCAGGACCATGAAGGCGGAGCAGGGCGAGTCGATCGTCAAGCATGTTCTCGTCACCCGTTACGACGCGGCGCGTGCTTCGCGCGGCGAGATGCTCAGCATCGACGACGTCCTGGAAATCCTGTCCACGCCACTGCTGGGGATCATTCCGGAGAGCCAGGACATCCTGCGCGCATCCAACATGGGCGCGCCGGTCACGCTCAGCGAGACCATGAATTCCGCTGCCCGCGCCTATATCGACGCGGCAAGGCGGCTTGAAGGCGAGGATTTCCCGGTCGTGGTGCCTTTCGAGCGGAAGGGCTTCCTTGATCGGCTGTTGGGAAGGAGGGCGGCATGATGCTTCTGGACCTCTTCAAGCGCCGCCGCAGCGCGCCGGTGGCACGCGAGCGCTTGCAAGTCCTGCTCGCTTACGAACGCCGCAACCGCAACCAGCCCGATCTCGTCTCCGTGTTGCGCGAGGAGATCATGGCCGTGATTGCCAGGCACGTTCAGATCGACCAGGACTATCTGCAGGTGAGCATGGACCGCGGCGAGACGATGTCGACGCTGGAGATCGATATCCAGATCCCCAACAAGAGCACCGTTCTGGCCACCCAGTCCAAAGAGATGCCACTGCTGGCTTGACCGGCGGTTCTTCGTTGCCGGCAGACCCTCAGGGCCCGGAATTCAAACGCGTCTACCAGGCAGGCGGCCTTCGGAAAACCATCCGAAGGCCGCGATAGCTGCTGGATTTCCGCAGCGCACACAATCCATGCATCAGCAATTTTACCGGACCTCCACTGTCCGGAGTTGACCCGGCAAGGACCTCAAACCCGCAGGCGGAGCCCTTGCCCGCGGCTTGAGCGATCTCCACATATCGCAAAGGCGTTGCGGTGTTGCGCTCGGCCTGTCCGGGTTGATGCTGGGTCCCTAACGACATGGTCGCTTCGCCCGTGACGCTGCGGAAAGAAGCAGCCGGGGAACGAGAGTCGACATTATGTGAGGATGTCACTATATAGCGGCGGCTTCGACCGCGCTCCTTCGGGAAGCGCCCACGAAGCGGCTGTAAACGTGCTGTGTATTGTGACAACTATTGTGATGCAAATCGGCTTGAAAACCGGAAAAAAGCAAATAGAAACAACGGCACGATGCTGGGCTTGATCCCAGTCAGCGGTATCAATCATCTCAACGATAGACGTGTTCCTTGAAACCTCGATTTCCTTTGGCTCTGTGGAGCTTGGATAACATCGGCTTGCCGGGCGACCACGACTCGGCTGGAATGGGAACTGCATCCATTTGCGGGTGTTCACGTTTATGATTACCAACCGGCATGGCCGCCAGGGAACAGCAGCATGAGTGAACACGCGATCGAATTCTTGCGGGGATGGATCGGCGAAAAGGTCCATTGCCAACCCTCCGCGATCAAGATCGAAAAGCAGGCTGAAACGCTGGCCAGGGAATGCGCCGCCAAGGCGGCCGAGGCCGGCATACCCCTGGAGGATATCCAGGAAGAAGTCGGCGACATCCAGGAGCTCATCGCCTCGCGCCTCGAAGAGGCCGCCGAAGCGGACCAGGGCCATCAGCCTGCGGGCAAAGCCGCTGAATGACTGGACGGGGATGACCCTGTCCTGAGTGCGCGGGCCTATTCGGCCCGCGTCTTCGTTTCGAGCGCAATGCATGTCGCCCAAGAGTGCGCAGCGTTTTGGGATAGCGACATGCAAAAAAACAACGACGTTCAGCCAAATCTTTCTTTCAGCCATGCCTTCGGCAGGGCCGGCACGAAATTGCCGTCACGGCCGGTCATGTCTTCATTGGCGACCAGCGCATTGAGGATGGCTTCCTCGACGCTTTGAATCACGGCATCGAAGAACGGGTCGATGTCGGTGTCGGGGATGAAGTTGGCGCTGGCGATATGGCCGGACGGCGCCAATGCCGCGTTGGGATTGGCGGTCGAGAAGGCAAGGAAGATATCCCCCGAACTGTGGTAGCCGAAGCCGCCGGTCATGGCGACGCCGATCGGCACGCGACGGGCCAGGCGCTTCATCTGGTGCGCCAGGAACGGCGCATCAGTGGCGATGACCCCGATGATCGAGCCCTTTTCGGCCCGTGGCGTGCCTTCGCGGATAGCCGGCTCCGTCAGGTCGAGCCCGACGCGCTCGCCGCGAATGGTGAAGTTGCGCCGCTTGCCGAAATTCGACTGCACGAACGTGCCGATCATGTAGCTGTTGCCCTGCCATTTGACGACGCGCGAAGCGGTGCCTGAACCCGCCTTGAAGCCGAAAGTGATCATGCCGGTGCCGCCGCCGACGCTGCCTTCCTCTATCGCTGCGTCGGTCGCGCCGTCGAGCGCGGCAGCAACATCATCGAACGTCAGATGGTGGCCGTTGATGTCGTTCAGAAACCCGTCATAGGTTTCCGCGGCCACAGGCAGGCCCCACGCACTGTCGAGCGCGGCCGGCAGCACTTGGCTCATCCAGCGCAGTGTGCCGTCACGCGAAACGCCGCAGGAATGCGTGTTGGTGATGGTGATCGGGAAATTGAAGGCGCCGGTTTCCTCGACGATATGCGACCCTGTCAATTCGCCATTGCCGTTCTGGCTGAAAATGCCGGCAAAGACCGGGGTGGCCAGTTTTTCGCGCGGCCGCGGCAGGATGGCGGTCACGCCGGTACGCACCGGTCCCTCTCCGACGACGAGCGGACCGTCACCCTCTATCAGCGTCGAATAACCGACGGAAACACCCGGCACATCGGTGATGGCGTTGAATGGTCCGGGCGTCCCGTCGAAGCCGATGCCGAAGCTTCGGGCGCGCGGCTTGCCTGAAGGCGTTTTCAGGTGATGCGGATTATCGGTCATGATCGCACTCAGAACAGGGAGCCTTGGTTGCCGGGTTCCTTGGCCCTGGCCGCCGGCTTCGCAACGGTTTTGGGCCGCGCCGGGCCACTTGTGGCGACCGCATCGGCAACGCCGTCGGCAAACTCGAGCGAAAGCGCCATTCCAGATGCCACATCGGCGGCATGCTTGATCACGGCGCCATCGGCGTCCTTCACCAATGCGAAGCCTCGCGCCAGCACGGCCTTGTGCGAAAGCGTGGTGAGCAGGCGTTCGGCCTGCGTCAGTTGTCCACGCAGGCGCTCGAGCCGCACCGAAATCACCCGGTCCTGCCGCCGAGCCAGCGCGGTCAGGGCATCTCCCTGCAGCTTCTGCCGTCTTTCGATCGGTGATGGCGACAGCCGCGTCGCGGTGCGCGAGAAGCGCGCGCGCCGTTCGCGCACGATGGCGAGGAATGCCGCCTGCGCACGGGCGAGGTCGCGGCCAGTCAGCGTGCGCGTCTCATTGATGCGGCGTGACAGGGTGGCCGGGGTCAGCCGCTGCGCGGACAGCCTCGCCCGCTTGCGATCGACGCTGACGGACAATGCCCGGCCGAGCCGGCTCGTCGCCTCATCGAGGCGCCGGCGCGGCAGAGCCAGCAGTTGATCGGGAGAGGGCAGGGCGCGGGCCGCCGCCCGCACCGCTTGCCGCTTGCGTTCGAAATTGCGCGACACCGCCGCCTTGAGCCGCGCGCCAAGGCTGGCAAGCGTGGCTTCGAGGTCCGCCCGCACCGGCACGGCAATTTCGGCGGCGCCCGTCGGTGTCGGCGCCCGCACGTCCGCGACGAGGTCGATCAGCGTCCAGTCCGTCTCGTGGCCGACGGCTGAAATCACTGGAATGTGGGAGGCCGCGACAGCCCGCGCCAAAGCCTCGTCGTTGAAGCCCCAAAGGTCCTCGAGGCTGCCGCCGCCGCGCGCAACGATCAACAGGTCCGGGCGAACGATCGCGCCGTCCCATGCCAGCGCGTTGAAGCCGTTGACCGCGGCGGTCACTTCCGCGCCCGCCGTTTCGCCCTGCACGCGCACGGGCCAGACCAGCACATGCAGCGGAAACCGATCCTTGATCCGATGGATGATGTCGCGGATGACGGAGCCAGTCGGCGAAGTGACGACGCCGATTACGCGCGGCATGAACGGCAGCAACCGCTTGCGGCCGGTGTCGAACAGGCCCTCGGCCTGCAGCCGGCGCTTGCGCTCTTCCAGAAGTGCCATGAGCGCGCCCGCGCCCGCGGGCTCAAGGTTGTCGATGACGATCTGGTAGTTGGACTTGCCGGGGTAAGTGGTGAGCTTGCCGGTGGCGATCACCTCCATCCCCTCTTCGGGGCGGAATTTCAGCCGGCTCATCGTGCCTTTCCACACCACCGCGTCGAGCCGCGCGCGATCATCCTTCAGCGCGAAATAGGCATGGCCAGAGGAATGCGGCCCGCGATAGCCGGAAATCTCGCCGCGCACCCGCACATTGCCGAAGACATCCTCGACAGTGCGCTTCAGGGCGCCGGAAATCTCGCTCACCGTATATTCGGCGGCGTTCGTGCGTGATTCGGATGCTGCGTCGCTCATAGCCGATTGGCGCGTCCTTGGCCGTCCGCGTCAAGACGCCTGTGTCCTTCGTCCCGCTCGTCCTACCAGCCGGGCAGGATCTGGTTGGGCTTGGTGCGCTTCATCTTGCTGAAGGCCAGCGCCGCGAAGTCGAAGGTCCCCGTCTCCTCGCCGGTCGGCACCGAAATATTGTCGAGGCTTTCCGAAATATGGCGTGCCAGGGCGTCAACAATTTCCGGCCGCGACGTCTGGCCGCGCATGATGCCAATGCGGCAATCGGGCAGGGTGCCGAAGCCGTCTGCCTCGCCCAGCACACGCATGCCGGGCCTGAGCGCGCATTCCGGCAGCACCGAGATCGCAAGGCCTGACAGCACCGCGGCCGTGATGACGGTCGCCGAAAAACTGGTGAACAGGATGCGATAGTCCCGGTTCTGCCGGTCGAGAACATCGACCGCGGCGCGCCGCCAGATGCAATTTGGCCTGCCGAAGGCCATGGGCAGTGTTTCCTGCTCGTGCGTTGCATGGTTGATGGACGTGACCCACAGCAGCGGCTCGCGCCGCACCACTTCCGACTGGCCGCGCGTGTCGTTGTGCGTCACCAGTGCTAGGTCGAGATTGCCGCGCTTGATGTGCTCGACCAGCCCCGGCGTCGGCTCGCAGATGACGGTCAGCTCGACACGTGGGTTGGAGCGTGTGAACCGCGCCATGATCTCGGGCAGGAAACGGTCGGCATAGTCATCGGGCGTGCCGATGCGGATGGTGCCCTCAAGACGGCGGTCGTCGAAGGCGGCCAGCGTCTCCCGGTTGAGATAGAGCAGCCGTCTTGCGTAGGAGAGCAACTTGTCGCCTTCCTCGGTCAGCCGGTTGGTGCGGCCGTCCTTCTCGAACAGCGGCTTGCCGATCCTCTCCTCCAGTCTGCGCATCTGCATGGACACCGCCGACTGGGTCCGATGCACCTCTTCCGCGGCCCGTGTGAAGCTGCCGGTATCGGCAATCGAGATGAAGGTCTGCAACTGATCGAGATCGAGCGGCGCTTTCATCGACATAAACCATCATTGTTGTTGATGCTAAAGATTAGAAACATTCGTTGGATTAATCAATCGCACGGTGGCAAATTCGCATCGTCCACATGAAGGCATGTGAATCGGAGCCGGACGGCTGCTGCTATCAGCGCGCCGATCGTCGGGTTTCGCCTGTTCGAGTCTGAAAGGAGACCGACATGACCACGTTCGATTTCGCCACCGAGACCTCGCGCATCACCTCGCGTCCGGCCGTTGCGATGCGCGTGGCCAACACCGTCTCCAATATCTACCGCGCGTGGAAAAACCGCCGTGCCTTCTATCGCCTCGGCGAGATGTCGGACGCTGAACTCGCGGACATCGGCCTGACGCGCGGCGACCTCCATGTCGCCATCGATGTGCCGTTCGGCAGCGATCCGACGGTAAGGCTCCGCTCTATCGCGGTCGAGCGTGCCGAGACCATCGAGGATCTCGCCCGCAAGGTCGCCTGATTACGTCAATTGTTGGATGTTTCGGTTGCCGTGAACCTTTTTGAGGCTCGACGCGACCAAGAACCATCGCAGGCTCCCCACTCCCTGCCGGTTTCCCCACCGGCTAGCCTGCGCGCTGCCCGGTCCTCCCAGGACCGGGCTTTTCTTTTTTGGAGGGGCGGTCTTATCGGCGATCCATTCCCCGCTTGAACTGGTCGAAGATCGACTCCATGCCCTTCTGGTAATCGTCACGCTGCTGGGCGCCAGTCTCGAACATCTTGCCGAACAGATCATCGAACGGGTTTCGCGGCCTGCCACTCGGGTTGGTCTGTGGCTGGGGTGCCTGCGGCGGCGCTTGTGGCTGCTGCGGCGCCGGCTGCGCGCCAGGAATGCCGAAGCCGCCGCCCGGCTTCAGCATATCCTCGAAAATCCTCCCAAGCGGATTGTCGCCGTAAGGGCTTTGCGTCTGTTGAGGCTGCGGCTGCTGGGGCGCGCCGCCACCGAACATGTCCTGCAAGACCTTTCCGAGCGGATTGTCACCATAGGGATTCTGCGTCTGCTGTGGCGGGCTCTGCGGCTGCGCGCCACCGCCGAACATGTCCTGCAGGATCTTGCCAAGCGGATTGTCCATCGGATTCTGCGACTGGCGTTGCGGCGGCGCCTGCATGCCGCCACCCTGCCGCATCATCTGCTCGATGATCTCGCCTAGCGGGTTGCTCCCACCACCGAATCCGCCGGCTGCCTGCATCTGGTTGGTGGTCTGCTTGAACAGCCCGCCCATCAACATCGTGGCGATTGCCGGGAGCATTTGCTGCAAGACCTGCTGGCTGACGCCGCTGGCCTGCGCGGCCTGGCTGGCAACGGCGCGCGACAGATCCTTGGAGCCGAACAGATGCCCCAGAATGCCGTTGCCCTCGTCGACACCCTGCGGCGAGAAGGCCCGCGTCGCATCCTCGAAATACTGGGCATGCTGGCCGCTGGCCATCGCCGTCATGAAGGCGCCGAGGCCGTAAGGATCGGCCGTGTTGCGCTGCAGCCCTTGCGAAAAGGCCGGGAGCAAGGCTGCGACCGCCGATTGCGCCTGCTGTTGCGAAAGCCCGAACTGCCGGGCAAGCACGTCCATGCCATTGCCGTTCTGGGCCTGCCCCAACATGTCGAACAAGGAAGGCATAGGTTTCTCCTCCGGAAATCCTCGTCGGAGGAATCTAAAGCAATTCCAGGAAAAGTGTGAAACGGTTTTCCGTTCGGAATTGCGCCAACACAAAAAGATAGAGCGGGTCATCGTTTCCGTGAAACGATGACCCGCTCCAGTTCCTTTCCACCGCCGATTGAAGCGGCTTTTGACAATCCATCGGCCGCGCCAAACCTGCAGGGTTAATAGGCATATTCCATGAACACAGGCTCGATTGAGCCACCCCAGCGCGTGTGGTAAGCAGACAGCATCTCTTCCGCGCTGGTGGTGCCACGCGCGACGACTTCGTCCAATGTGTTGAGGAAGGAGGTTTCGTCGTAGCCGTCGCGGTTCTTCTTGCCGCGGTTCTTCAACCCGGTTCGCGAGATGCCTAGCACGTCGCGGGCGATGTCGCGCAGCGTGGTGTTGCGGAAGGGCGCGGAAATGCCCTGTTCGGGCACGGCATTGCGCATCGCCAGCACTTCTTCATAGGTCCAGCTCGAGGTCAGCGCCTCGGCGGCATCGAGCGCGGCCTCGTCATAGAGCAGCCCGACCCAGAAGGCCGGCAGCGCGCAGATGCGCCGCCACGGCCCGCCGTCGGCGCCGCGCATTTCCAGAAAACGCTTCAGCCGCACGTCCGGGAACAGCGTCGACAGATGGTTCGCCCAATCGCCCATTGTCGGCAGACCGTCCGGCACCTCGTTGCGCGCGACCCCCGCCATGAACTGGCGGAAGGTGATGTGCGTCATGTCGTGATAGTGGCCGTCGCGGATGACGAAATACATCGGCACGTCGAGTGCCCATTCGACATAGTCGGCAAAACCGAAGTCGGGCGAGAAGCAGAATTCGAGCAGGCCCGAGCGCTGGTTGTCGGTGTCGCGCCAGATGTCGCCGCGCCAGCTCTGAAATCCGTTCGGGCGGCTCTCGGTGAAAGGCGAATTGGCGAACAGCGCCGTCGACAGCGGCTGCAGCTTCAGCGACACCTGCATCTTGCGGCGCATGTCGGCCTCGCTCTCGAAGTCGAGGTTAACCTGGATCGTGCAGGTCCGGTACATCATGTCGAGGCCCTTGGTGCCGACCTTGGGCATGTAGCGCGTCATGATCTCGTAGCGCGATTTCGGCATTTTCGGCGTCTCTGCCAGCGACCATTTCGGGCTGCCGCCAAGGCCAAGGAAACGGATGCCCATCGGCTCGGCGATCTCGCGCACTTGCGCCAGATGGGCATTGCCCTCGCGACAGGTCTGGTGGATCGTCTCGAGCGGTGCGCCGGAGAGTTCGAACTGGCCGCCGGGCTCCAGCGAGATCGCGCCCTGACCGGTCGGCTCAACCAGGCCGATGATGCGGCCGGCATCCATGATCGGGTCCCAGCCAAGCTTCTGCTGCATGCCTTCGAGGATGGCGCGGATACCGTGGTCGCCGCCATAGGGCACGGGCGCATTGCCGTCGACATAGAAAGGGAATTTCTCGTGCTCGGTACCGATGCGCCATTTGTCGCGCGGTTTGTTGCCTTCGGCCAGGTGCTCGACGAGTTCGTCGATGCCTTCGATCGGCCTGAAATCGGTTGTGTCGCGCGCCATGAGAAGCCCTCTCAGCACATGATCCCGACAATCGACCTCGATTTTCGGAAAGGATCATGCGCCAACCCAAATGCTACAGCGTCCTTTGCGTATCCGAAAGGACACGCGGCGCTGTAGGCGGCCAGACGACCGCCGGCGCTAAATGGACGAAATGCCAGCAGCCGATCAAGCGAAAAATCCTGAGCCACGCGTCAACAGGAATTGATTGATGAGGCCGTTCTTCCTTCTCCCGGAGGGGGAGGGGTAAACCATCACCATCACCAGTCGCCGATCGTCGCCTGCATAATCGCCAGCGCGGCCACGGCCGCCGTATCGGCGCGCAGGATACGTGGTCCCAGCGGAATGGCCGTGACGAAGGGAAGGGCGCGCAGCGTCCTGCGTTCCTCGTCGGAAAAGCCGCCCTCCGGCCCAACCAGAAGTCCGAGCTTCCTTTCCCGGACAGCCTGCAGCGCCGGCAGCGGATTGTTGGTCGACGCATCCTCGTCGCAGAAGATCAGCCGGCGCTCCTTGTCCCAGTTCGCCAGCAGGCGCTCGAATTTTTCCGCCTCGCGCATCTCAGGCACCGCCAGGATGCCGCACTGTTCGGCGGCTTCGATGACATTGGCGCGCAGGCGCTCGATGGAGGGTTTTGCCACTTGCGTGTGCTGAGTGATCACCGGCTGAAGCACGCCGGCGCCCATTTCCACCGCCTTCTGCACCAGATAGTCGAGTCGTCCCTGCTTCAGCGGCGCGAAGCAATAGACGAGATCGGGCAGCGGCGGCTGCGGCCGTTGCAGTTCCAGCACTTTCAGCCTGACCGCTTTCTTGGATTTCGCGGCAATGGTCGCCGACCACTCGCCGTGGCGGCCATTGAACAGCAAGATTTCGGCACCTTCGCCAAGTCGCAGCACATGCTGGAGATAGTGGCTTTGCTGCTGACCGGCATCGAACGTGATGTCTGGTCCGAGATCGTCGGGTACGAACAGCCGTTGCATCTTGTAATTGGCGCGCATCGCCGAGGAATGGGCGAGCCGCTCGTTGTCGTCAAGATAGGCATCGCTTCAAAGACGACACCGCATTGTCGGAATAGCGATGCCGGATTGTTGTGCCATCGCGCACTCTGGAACGCAGGATAACGCGATCCGGAGGCGTGGCGGTGGACAGGATTACACGAGGCAGCTGCCTGTGCGGCGCCGTCAGCTACGAATTGCATGGCGAACTGCGCCCGGTCGTTGCCTGCCATTGCAATCAATGCAGGAAGGCCAGCGGCCACTACGTTGCCGCCACGCAGGTCGAACAGAAGCGCGCCACCATCACGGGCGATACGCTGCGCTGGTTCAAGTCGTCGGAGCATGCCGAGCGCGGTTTCTGCTCGGTATGCGGCGGCAACCTTTTCTGGCGTCGGTTTGACAGCCCGTTCATCTCCGTTTGGGCCGGAACCATCGACGGCAAGACCGGCCTGAAGATGGAAAGTCAGCTGTATCCGGAATCCGCAGGCGACTATTACGACCTGCCGGCGGTGGCCATTATCCCGCAATCGGACCTGAAATAGCCGGTCGCGCTACCCAGACTGGACGATATCCAGCGCGAAGCACGGCCACGCTTGTCGGCGGCGTGATCAAGATGGGCTCGGCCAGCTCCGGAGCGTCGAGGCTGACCGGCCGCTGGTAACCGCCGAAACTCCAGGGTAGAGCCGCACCATCACGAAGCGCGTAAGGCTTGTTGCCCGACGAGATCATCGTGCCATCCGGCAAGCTCGCAAGTGTCTCCGGGCTTAGCCTGATAGCCGGCCCGCCCGATGCCAGCCTTTCCTTGTGCAGCCGCTTGTCGACCTGTGGCGCGCGCGGCTCGGCAATGCCGAAGGCAGCGCCGAAGCGCTGGACAAAGTCCTTCGCCCTTTCGCGCCGGCAGAAGAAGCAGGGGCGATGCCCGGCAGCCAGCGCGTTCACCTCGTCGAGGAAGAAAAGCTCGGTCCATCCGGCTTTCCCGCCCGGTCGGTTTCGGCCCATCGGCTCGCGACGCACATTGCGGAATTCGCACGCGCAGATGATCCAGGCCTGAAGCGCCCAGCGCTTCTTCAGAAGCGTCTTCGTATCAGGATCATGGATGATGCCGCGATTGCCGGTGAACAGCCCGCGCTCGGGCACGGCGTGGATGGCGCCAAAGGGGTCTACCCGGTTTTGCAGTGGCATAGCCTTCTCTCCAAATGCGCATCTTGGCTGTGGTGCTGGCGGCATGATAACGCTCGCACCATCTTTTTCATGTCAGCAGGGTTTTGCGATGCGGGTGCTGGTGGTCCAGAACTACGACAATACCGGCCTTGGTCAGGTCGGCGCCGCCCTTGCGGAAGCAGGCGCCGATCTTGACGTGCGTCTTCCTTACAAAGGTGACCCGCTGCCGGACGATGCGGCGGGGCATGATGCCATGGTGGTTCTCGGCGGCGGCCAGAATGCGTTGGCCGATGAGGACTATCCCTATTTTCCCGCCCTGCTCGAATTGACCCGCGATTTTGCCGACAAGGACCGCGCCGTGCTTGGCATCTGCCTCGGCAGCCAGCTGGTCGCGCGCGCCTTTGGCGGCGAGAACAAGATCGGCGGCGCCAATGAATTCGGCTGGCGCGGCGTGTCGCTGACGCCCAATGCCAGGGCCGATGCCGTGCTGGGCGCGCTTCCCGAAAAATTCCCGATCTTCCAGTGGCATGACGATACGTTCGTGCTGCCCGAAAACGCCGTACGGCTGGCCGGCAACGATGTTGCCGAGAACCAGGCGTTCCGCGTCGGCCGTGCCGTCTACGGCTTCCAGTTCCACTTCGAGGCCGACCGGCCGATGGTGAAGGACTGGAGCGCGTCATTCGCGTCCGTCATTGCCGAACGCCATCCCGACTGGGCCGGCCATCTCGATGGCGAGATGACCCGCCACGGACCGGACGCCGATGCCGCCGGCCTGGCGATTGCCCGCGCCTGGGTGGCGACGATCTGAACGGGCCCGCCGCATCATGCGGCGTGACATAATTGGCACGCGGCGGTGAATCCGCCGGGGAAAACGTCATTCATCCTTGGAGTGTGTCGCCCCGCTGCCCTAGAAGGCACGCGCTCTGCATCAGCCGTGCAACCGCGATGAACCTTATGTGTGACCCGCGCGACACACCATCGATACAGAACACACATAGAAGCGCAAAATCGTCGAAACTTTGAGGCGTATTTTTCGTTTCAACGCATTGGTAACCGCCTCGTGCACAGATGCAGGAAGCTCAACAAGAGATGACCTCCGTGAAAGCAGCGCTTCTGTCCTTCGCCATGTTGTCCGCGATCGTGATCTGTGGCCTTGGCATCTATGCCGCCGACGCAGCCAACAACCACAACGCCGTCGACGGCTACGGCGTCACCGCCTCGCTTCGCTAGCAAGCGATCTCGAAAGCCGGGATCGGTTTTCGAAAAGATCAAGCGCTACAGCGCTTTAACCTCGTTTACCGGTCATCGACAGGATACGTTTATCCGCGCCGTCCACGACGAGCGCGGTAAGGTTTCCTGACTGCCAGGCGAGGGTGTCGACATTGACGCGGTTGGCCATCACCTCGGCTTCCGGCACGGGTGTGTGGCCGTGCACCACGATCTTCGGATAGAGGCCGGAATGATTGTGGAAGACGTCGCGGATCCACATCAGATCCTGCTGGTTCTGGTTTTCCAGTGCGATGCCCGGCCTGATGCCTGCGTGACAGAAGAAGAAGTCGCCGAACGCCATTGAAAATGGCAGCGACCGCAGGAAGTCGACATGAGCCTGCGGCACCGCCTCGACTAGCGCCGCGTGGCCTCGCTTTAGCGTTTCCGCCTTGCCGAACCAACTGGCGTCCATGGTCAATGACACGCCGTAGGATTCCGCCGTCTGGACGCCGCCATAGCGCATGAACAGCCCCTCCGGATCGGGGACTTTCAGAAAATCGAGAAAGCCGATGTCGTGATTGCCGGCGAGCATCAGGTGGCGCGGGTCGCGTTTGCGTGCTTCGACCAGGAAATCGATCACGCCCCTGGAATCCGGCCCGCGGTCAACATAGTCGCCGAGATGAATCACACGCCAATCGCGAGTTGGTTTCCACTCCAGCTCGCTCTCGATTCGCCGGTGCATCGCTTCCAGCAGATCCAGCCTGCCGTGCACGTCACCGATGGCATAGAGGCGCACGCCGTCCGGTCCGCGCGCGTCGAGAAAGTGGATGCCGGGGGTCGCCAAGGCCTGCGTCGTCTCCGTGGTCGGACAGTCACCGGATCCTAGCGCCGGAGCTGGTCCTTGCCCATGTCGGTGACCAGCCGCTTTCCGCACAATGCCAGCGTTATGTCCATCTCTTTTCGGATGATTTCCAAAGCCTTGGTAACCCCTTCCTTGCCGAGCGCGCCCAGGCCATAGAGGAAGGGTCGACCGATATAGGTGCCCTTGGCGCCCAGACACAGCGCCTTCAATACATCCTGGCCGGAACGGATGCCGCCATCCATATGGACCTCGATCTGATCGCCAACCGCATCGGCAATCTCTTCCAATGCCATGATGGAAGATGACGCGCCGTCGAGTTGGCGCCCGCCGTGATTGGAAACGATGATCGCGTCGGCGCCGGTCTTGGCCGCCATCAGTGCATCTTCCTTGTCGAGAATGCCCTTCAGGATCAGCTTGCCGCCCCAGCGCTCCTTGATCCAGGCGACGTCCTTCCATGACAGGTGCGGGTCGAACTGCTCGGTTGTCCATGAGGCCAATGAAGCAACATCGCCGACGCCCTTGGCATGGCCGACAATGTTGCGGAAGGTGCGGCGCTGCGTGCCGGCCATGCCCATCCACCAGCGTGGACGCATGGCAATATCGGCGATGTTGGCCAGCGTCATCTTGGGCGGCGCCGACAGCCCGTTGCGCACATCCTTGTGGCGCTGGCCGAGAATCTGCAGGTCGAGCGTCAGCACCAGCGCCGAGCATTTCGCGGCCTTCGCCCGGTCGATCAGGTTGAGCACGAAATCCTTGTCGCGCAGCACATAGAGTTGGAACCAGAACGGCTTCTTGGTCACCGAGGCGACATCCTCGATCGAACAGATGCTCATCGTTGACAGGGTGAACGGGACGCCGAACTCTTCCGCCGCTTGGGCCGCCAGCATCTCGCCATCGGCGTGCTGCATGCCGGTCAGGCCGGTTGGGGCCAGCGCCACCGGCATTGCCACCTTCTCGCCGATCATCGTCGATTCCAGCGAGCGGTTGCTCATGTCGACCAGCACGCGCTGGCGGAACTTGATCTTCTGGAAGTCCTCCTCGTTCGCCCGGTAGGTGCTCTCGGTCCATGCACCGGAATCGGCGTAGTCGAAGAACATCTTGGGCACGCGCCGTCGCGCGAGGTCCTTGAGGTCGGCTATGGTCAGGATTTGGCTCATGGGCTTCCCGTTTCGAGATTAGGAGCGTTTGCGTGCGGGTTCGATATCGGTGGCGTCGGCGCGCTGCCTGAGCCTCAGCCGCGACACGCGCTGCCAGTCGCCACTGCGCTCAGCCTCGGCCATCGACCGTTCGACATAGGTGATGTGATCCATCGCGGCCTGGCGGGCAGCGGCGGGATCGCCGGCCTTTACCGCCGCATGGATCGCCCGGTGCTGCGAAAGCAGCGCCTCGCGAGCGCCGGGCACGCTGAACACCAGCAGCCGGTTCTGGAACACGCCCTCCGACAACAGTCGGTAACAGGAGCGCAGCGTGTGCAGGAGGATGATGTTGTGCGCGCATTCGCAGATCGCGTGGTGGAATTCGACATCGATTTCGGCTTCGTCGTCGAAATCGCCGGTCCGGTCCGCCTCGTCCATGCGCGCCATGATGCGATCGAGCAGCGCCAGATCGTCGGCGGTGGCGCGTCGCGCCGCGTATTCAGCCGCCACGCCCTCGATCTCGCGGCGATACTCAAGATAGTCGGTCACCGCCTTGCGGTGCATGGAGATCAGATCGGTCACCGGCTTGGTGAACAGCTGGCCGATGACATCGGCGACATGGGTGCCACCGCCGGGGCGCGTCGTCAGCAGTCCGCGCCCTTCGAGCGCCTTGAGCGCATCGCGCAGGATTGGCCGCGACACATCGAACTGGCGCGCCAGTTCACGTTCGCCCGGCAGCCGGTCGCCGGTGCGCAGCACGCCTTCAAGGATGAGACTCTCGATCTGCTGGACCACCTCGTCGGCGGTTCGCGAATGCTCGATCCTGGAAAAGATATCGCTCAACGGGGGTGCCTGGGATTGAACCGGTGGCGCGCAAGATAAAGCCCGCGTCACCAACTGGTCAAATTATTTATCCAATTGGTCAGGCCATGTCGGGTTCATCGCCCGAAGCCATATCATCCTCGGCTAAACTTTGCTGTTTGCGTCATCCGGCTATTGGCTCTAGAGGGACGCGATTGCAAGAGGGTTCAAGGAAGCCCGGGGGACCAGCCGTGTCAGACGACCCGTCCAATCTCGAATTCCAGCCACGCGCCAAGGGCAGCGTGATGGGTTTTCCGGCGCATGAAGGTCGCCCGGGCGCGCTCGGCGAAGTGCATGCCCGACCGCATCCGCTGATCGAAAAACCGCGTATTCTCATTCAACTCGCGTTCATGACCGAGGGCGGCTCCGGCGTGGATCATGCCGTCCTTTCCGAACTATCGCGTCGCCTCGGCATCGCCGCGCCCGACCGTCATGCCCGCCATCATGCGATGAAGTGGGGCAAGGGCTCCCTGCGCTGGGAACGGCATACGGAATTCTCGACCTATCTATGGGAGGGGCCGCTGCCCGAAACCGGCAGGGCGCAGGAGGATTCGCCGTTCGGCAACGGGTTTTCCCCGCCGGGCACGGTCATTTCCGGCATCAGGCTCGAAATCCGCAAATGGACGCAAGTCAGCGAGAAACTGATAGCCGACTTCGACCCGACCAGCCTCTGCTATTCACTGGTCGAGCGCGGCAACGCCGCCATCGTCACCGACTTTCGCCAGGACGGCGACGGCATGACCCGTATACTGGTGCTCGATCGCGGCCTGACGCCGGCGCGCACCGGCGCGCTGTCGCAACGGCTGATCGACATCGAAACCTACCGGACGTTGGCCATGCTTGGCCTGCCGCTGGCGCTGACCTTGTCCGGCCGCGCCCGCCGCATCGAAGACAGGCTGGCACAGACCACGCTTGAAATGAAGGTCGCGGAAACCCGCGACAGCCAGACGCTGCTGGCAGACCTGACCGAGCTTGCAGCGGAGCTGGAAGCCGATGCCGCGTCGAGCCTCTACCGTTTCGGCGCCAGCCGCGCCTATGACGGCATCGTCGTCGAACGGCTGGAAGCATTGGAGGAAGAGGCCGTACCCGGCTATGACACCTGGAGCGGCTTCCTGCAGCGCCGCGTCGCGCCGGCCATGCGCACCTGCCGTTCGGTCGAGGAGCGCCAGGCCAATCTGTCGCGAAAGCTCACTCGCGCCACCACGCTGCTGCGCACCTGGGTCGATGTCGAGGTCGAGAAGCAGAACCGTGACCTGCTGGCGTCGATGAACAACCGCGCCCGCTTGCAGCTGCGCCTGCAGCAGACCGTCGAAGGCCTTTCGGTCGCGGCCGTCTCCTACTATGTCGTCGGCCTTATCGGCTATGTCGCCAAGGGCGCCTCGATCTTTGGCCATGCCTTTGCTCCGGAAGTGGTCACCGCCGCCTCCGTGCCGGTCGCCATCCTGCTGGTCTGGTGGGGCGTGCGCCGCGTGCGCCTGATGCACTCCGAGCCCAGCAAGCATCCGGGCGAATAGCGGCTCCAGAGGGGCGGAAGGCGGATCAGCCAGCGGCAGATTGCCGCTGCGGAAGCTGGTCACGACCTGGGCGTTGGACTCTGCATCAAGCAGGATTTGCAACGAGCACGCTTCACTGGTAAAAGATTTTGACCAGTCAATCGAATGAGGCTGTTGATGTCCGGCCTGGCCATGCCGAAACCTGACGACGCAACGATGCGCCGGCGCGACGAGATCGTCGCCGACATGCGCATCATCGTGCCGGGCGAGGGCGTGGTTGACGCGACCAATCAAATGCGCGCCTTCGAGAGCGATGGTCTCACCGCCTATCGGCAATTGCCGCTGGTCGTGGTGCTGCCCGAAACCGTGGCACAGGTCTCGCGCGTGCTGAAATACTGCAACGACCGCAACATCCGCGTCGTGCCGCGCGGTTCTGGCACCTCGCTGTCTGGCGGCGCGCTGCCGCTCGAGGACGCGGTACTGCTGGTCATGAGCCGCTTCAACCGCATCCTTGCGATCGATTTTCCAAATCGCACGGTCGTCGCCCAGCCGGGCGTCACCAATCTCGGCATCACCACCGCCGTCGAGCAGGAGGGCTTCTACTATGCCCCCGATCCATCCTCCCAGATCGCCTGCTCGATCGGTGGCAACGTCGCGGAAAATTCCGGCGGCGTGCACTGCCTGAAATACGGCCTCACCGCCAACAATGTGCTGGGCATCGAGATGGTGCTGATGAATGGCGAGGTGGTGCGGCTGGGCGGCAGCCATCTCGACGCGGAAGGCTACGACCTGCTTGGCGTGATGACTGGTTCCGAAGGCCTGCTTGGCGTCGTCACCGAGGTCACCGTGCGCATCCTGAAGAAACCGGAGACGGCACGTGCCCTGCTGATCGGTTTTCCGACCAGCGAGCAGGGCGGCCAGTGCGTTGCCGACATCATCGGCGCCGGCATCATTCCCGGCGGCATGGAGATGATGGATCGCCCGGCCATCCATGCCGCCGAGGATTTCGTCCATGCCGGCTATCCCCTGGATGTCGAGGCGCTGCTGATCGTCGAACTCGACGGCCCCGGCGTCGAGGTCGACCATCTCATCACCGCTGTCGAGGCGATCGCCATCCGCAACGGCTCGACAACCTGCCGCATCTCGCAGTCGGAACAGGAACGGCTGAGCTTCTGGGCCGGCCGCAAGGCGGCTTTCCCCGCGGTCGGTCGGATTTCGCCCGACTACTACTGCATGGATGGCACCATCCCGCGCAAGGAACTGCCGCGTGTGCTGCACGGCATGCGAGAACTCTCCGAAAAATACGGTCTGGGCGTCGCCAATGTCTTCCATGCCGGCGACGGCAATCTGCATCCGCTTATTCTCTATGATGCCAATGTGCCCGGCGAACTCGACAAGGCGGAAAGCTTCGGCGCCGACATACTGCGCCTCTGCGTCAAGGTCGGCGGCGTGCTGACCGGCGAGCACGGCGTGGGCGTGGAGAAGCGCGACCTGATGCCCGAAATGTTCAACCAGGTCGACCTCGACCAGCAGATGCGGGTCAAATGCGCCTTCGATCCCAATCACCTGCTCAATCCGGGAAAGGTGTTTCCCCAGTTGCGCCGCTGCGCCGAACTCGGACGCATGCATGTCCACCGGGGGGAGGTAGCATTCCCGGACATTCCGAGGTTTTGAGCGGATGCTGTTTCGGCAACAAACCCTTGAGGGGATTGTGTCGGGCGAGATTTCGCTCGCCTTCCGCCGCTGGAAGAGGCCAGCCGTCAAGACTGGCGGGCGGGTTCGGACGGCGTCGGGTGTGGTGCTGATCGGCGGCATCACAATCGTGGACGCGTCAGCAGTGGCCGACAAGGATGCAGTTGCGGCCGGTTTCCCGACACGCGCCGCGCTTCAGGAGATGCTGGGCCCTGATGACGGCACGCCGGTCTACCGCATCGAGCTCAAAGGCATCGAGCCCGACAAGCGCGTCGCCCTGCGCGGCGAAGCCGTGCTTTCCGATGAAGACTGGCACGCCTTGACCATGCGTTTCGCGCGCTGGGACAAAACAGCGCCCGGCTACTTCCCGTCGATCCTGCGGGCAATCGGTGCTCACCCCGAAGTGGTGGCTGCCGCCTTGGCCGCCAGGGCTGGCGTCGAAATGCTGAAGTTCAAGCGGGATGTCCGCAAGCTCAAGGAACTCGGCCTCACCGAGAGCCTCGATGTCGGCTACCGGCTGTCGCCGCGCGGGCAAGCCGTCCTCGAAAAGCTTCGGGAGCATAGGCTTTGACCACTTTCACTCCATCCACAGCAGACGAAGTCCAGTCCGCCGTTGCCTGGGCCGTGGCCGAGGAGTCGCCGCTCGAAATCCTCGGCCACGGTTCCAAGCGCGGCATCGGCCGTCCATTGCAGACCGAGCATACGCTTGACCTGTCGAAACTGTCCGGTGTCACGCTCTACGAGCCCGCCGAACTGGTGCTGTCGGCCAAGGCCGGCACGCCGATTGCCGAGATCGAGACACTGTTGGCGAAAAGCGGCCAGCAGTTCGCCTTCGAGCCGATGGACTACGGCCCGCTGCTCGGCGGCGAGCCGGGGAGAGGGACGATCGGCGGCGTGCTCGGTGCAAACCTTTCTGGTCCACGTCGGCTCAAGGCTGGTGCGGCACGCGATCATATTCTGGGCATCAATGTGGTTTCCGGCCGCGGCGAAGCCTTCAAGTCCGGCGGGCGTGTCGTGAAAAATGTCACCGGCTACGACATGTCCAAGCTGATGGCCAACAGCTGGGGCACGCTGGCCGTGTTCACGGATGTCACCTTCAAGGTGCTTCCGGCAGCGGAAACCGAAGTCACGCTGGCAATCAGGGGATTGCTGGACGATGCTGCTGTCGCCGCGATGGCTTTGGCGCTCGGCTCCAGTGCGGAAGTGTCGAGTGCTGCGCATCTGCCGGAACGGATCGCCGCGCGTGTCACCGGTGGTGCGCTTGGCAGCGATGCCGCGACATTGCTGCGCGTCGAAGGTTTCGGCCCGTCGGTCGCCTATCGCATCGCAGCGCTGAAAACGCTGCTGACGAATGCTGGTCCGTTGGAAGAGATTTCCGGTGCGGCTTCAACGACCGTCTGGCGCGATGTGCGCGATTGCAGGCCGTTCGCCGACGGCAGCGAAAAACCGGTCTGGCGCGTGTCGATGACGCCTTCGCAGGGCCACCAGATGGTGTTGACGTTGCGCATGCAGGCCGCCGTCAGCGCTTTCTATGACTGGCAGGGCGGGCTGGTGTGGCTGCGCATGGAGGAGGGCGATCCGGAAGCCGCTCTGCTGCGTGGGCTCTTGAGAAAACATGGCGGCGGCCATGCGACGCTGGTGCGCGCCGCACCATCGCATCGCGCCGCTCTACCGGTGTTCGAGCCGCAGGCGCCGGCGCTGGCCGCTCTCAGCCAGCGGCTGAAGCAGGAATTCGATCCGAAGAATATCCTCAATCCCGGCCGCATGGCCTAGGACTTAACGAGATGCAGACCAATTTTTCGCTTGCCCAGCTTGCCGACCCGCACGTTGCGGAATCGGAGAAGATCCTGCGCAAATGCGTGCATTGCGGCTTCTGCACCGCGACCTGCCCAACCTATGTGACACTCGGCAACGAATTGGATTCGCCGCGCGGCCGCATCTACCTGATCAAGGACATGCTGGAGAACGGCCGTGCCGCCGACAAGGAGATCGTCACCCATATCGACCGCTGCCTGTCCTGCCTCGCCTGCATGACCACCTGTCCGTCGGGCGTCAACTACATGCATCTGGTCGACCACGCGCGCGCCCATATCCAGGAAACTTACAAGCGTCCGCTGCTCGACCGTTTGACCCGCGCCATGCTGGCCTTCGTGCTGCCCTATCCCCGGCGCTTCCGCGCCGCGCTCAAGCTGGCCAGGCTGGGAAAACCGTTCATTGGCCTGTTCGAAAAGGTCCCGGCGCTGAAGCCGCTCAGTGCAATGCTAAAGCTAGCGCCGGCATCGATCCCCTCGGCCTCGCCGATGGCTTCGCCGGGCACCCATCCCGGGCAGGGGCCGAAAAGGAGCCGTGTCGCCATCCTCACCGGCTGCGCGCAATCGGTGCTCGATCCCGCCATCAACGAGACGACGATTTCGCTGCTGACACGGCTCGGCGTCGAGGTCGTGGTGCCGCAGGGCGAGGGCTGTTGCGGCGCGCTGGTGCATCACATGGGGCGGGAAGCGGCGGCACTTGCTTCGGCCAGGCAGAATGTCGACGCCTGGACGCGCACGATCGACCAGGGCGGGCTGGATGCCATCGTCATCACCGCCTCGGGCTGCGGCACCACCATCAAGGATTACGGCTTCATGCTGCGCTTGGATCCGGCATACGCCGACAAGGCCGCACGCGTGTCGGCGCTGGCCAAGGATATCACCGAGTATCTGGCGGCCATCGATCTGCCAGAACCCGTGCGCAAGCCCGGCACGATTGTCGCCTATCACTCCGCCTGCTCGATGCAGCACGGCCAGAAGATCACCCGCCAGCCGAAGGAGCTTCTGGCCAAGGCGGGCTTCGTCGTGCGAGAGCCGCGCGAGGGGCACCTGTGCTGCGGTTCGGCCGGCACCTACAACATCCTGCAGTCCGAGATTTCGGCAAAGCTGCGCGACCGCAAGGTAAGGAACATCGAGGCGACGGGTGCCTCGATCGTTGCCACCGGCAACATCGGCTGCATCACCCAGATCGCGTCCGCTGCGAAAATGCCGGTGGTGCACACCATAAAGCTGCTCGACTGGGCCTATGGCGGTCCGAAGCCGGAAGGTGTTGCCGAGAACACGCTTGTCGCTGCGGAATGATGCCCTCAGGCGTGCCGTGATTACTCCGCCGCCAGCTTGTCCGCCGTACCGTAGGTCGCCTCGTAGAGCGCGCGCTGGCGGCTGAGCGCCACCATCGTGTTGCGCAGCAGGATCGACACCGTGATCGGGCCGACGCCGCCCGGCACCGGGGTGATCCAGGATGCGACGTCCTTGACGCTCTCGGTGTCGACGTCGCCGACGATGCGGCTGGAACCGTCCGGGCCGATCTCCGAATTGATGCCGATGTCGATGACGGCGGCACCTGGCTTCACCATGTCGGCCTTGATCAGCCGTGGCTTGCCGACAGCGACGAACAGCGCGTCGGCGCGGCGCGCGTGGGCTGCCACCGATCGCGTCATGTGGTGGCAGACTGTTACCGTCGCGCCTTCGCTCATCAAAAGGAAAGCGATCGGTTTGCCGACGATCTCCGAATGACCGACGACCACGACCTCCAGACCCTTCAGGTCGAGCCCCGTCTCCTTGAGCAATTCGACCGATGCAGCCGCCGTGCAGGGCGCGAGGTCAAGCTGGTTGTAGACGATGTTGCCGATCGAGGCCGGATGCATGCCCTCGACGTCCTTGAGCGGATGCACCGCCGACTGGAGCGTCCGGACCGGGATATGCGCGGGAACCGGCCGCTGGATGATGATGCCGGTGACGCGCGGATCGGCATTGAGGCCGTGGATCGCGGCCTCGAGTTCGGTAGCGGTGATGTCGGCGGGAAACCGCCGCTCCTCGAAACCGATGCCGGCAAGTTCGGCCTTGGCGCGCTGGTTGCGCACATAGACGCCCACCGCCGCCGTATCTCCAACGGTGATCGACACCAGTTTGGGCGGAAAGCCTTCGGCTGTGGCGATGGCCGCGTCCTCACGCACGGAAGCGATGATACGCTGGGCGACCGGCCCACCTTTCAGGTAGCGGCTGTCATCTGACAGGGACATGGCAGAACCTTCATACGGATATGTTGCCGCCCCCATAGCAAAAGAATGGCGGGAAGGGCAGCATGAAAGCGAACGGCCATGCCCCTGGCGCGACGTTCTGGCACAGCCTGGCCCGAATGCAGGTCGGTTCCATCAGAAACGGAAAAGGCAACACGGCTTGCCGTGTTGCCTTTTCCTGACCGGCCGCATCCCCATACGGCCCGTCCCCCGTTATTCCCTCACTGGCCCGTGGACATGGTGTCCACCTGACCAAGTGATTCGCTGCCGCTACTATATCACCTCGACGGTCGTTCCGACATTGACCCGCTCGTAAAGGTCCACAACGTCTTCGTTGCGCATGCGGATGCAGCCCGACGACACCGCGCCGCCGATAGTCCAGGGCTGGTTCGTGCCGTGAATGCGGTAGAGCGTCGAGCCGAGATAGAGAGCGCGCGCGCCGAGCGGGTTCTCGATGCCGCCGGCAAGGTAGGTCGGCAGATAGCGGCCCTTGGCTGCCTCGCGCGAGATCATCTCCGCCGGCGGGCGCCATTCCGGCCACTCCTTCTTCTGCGAGATCTTGTGCGTGCCGGCCCATTCGAAGCCAGGCTTGCCGGTGCCGACCCCATAGCGCCGTGCCTTGCCGTCCTTCTCGACCAGATAGAGGAAGTTCTGCGTGGTATCGATGACGATCGTGCCCGGCTTCTGCGAGCCGCTATAGGCGACTTCCTGCGGCAGGTAGATCGGGTTGATCTGCGGGTGCATGACCATGCGCCTTGCCGGCGCCTGCACGGCCGCCGTCTGCACGCGATCGGGCCGTTGCGGCGCTGGCTGCGCGGCGCGCAGACGTGGCTGCTGCTGGACGACCAGTCGGTTCTGCCTGATGATGCCGGGCGCATTGCCAAGCTGCAGCACCCAGGGTGCCGAAAGGTCGGGGCTCACCATGACCGGCGGCCTGTCGGCATAACGGTCGCCGGCTTTGGAAGGGGTAGCGCCAGCGGCGAGAATGGTCGCGGCACTGAGCAGGGTAAGCAAGACTGTCTTCATCGGGACGCACCTTGATCGTCGAACATGCCAGGGCGGAACATGCCCTCGGTGTCGCGATCATTGGCGGCGAGCAGCAACCGAAACATGAATCGGAATGCGTAAAATGCCGAGATGTCAGTAAACCTTTTGGTGTGGTTACCGCCGGGTTCAGGAATCTGGTAAAGCCGAAGTAAAGCTGCGCGCAAGCGCCTTAACGAATGGAATTCTGCAATGAACGAAAACACTGGCCTGCTCGCTGGCCCCGACGGCGTCACCCGCTGCTTCTGGCACGGCAACCTGCCGGACTACCTGCATTACCATGATCATGAATGGGGCAGGCCGGTCGCCGACGACCGCAGGCTGTTCGAGAAGATCTGCCTCGAAGGCTTTCAGTCCGGCCTGTCCTGGCTGACCATATTGCGCAAGCGGGAGAATTTCCGCGAGGCTTTCGCGGGCTTCGACTTGGACAAGGTTGCCGCCTTCACCGACGCGGATGTCGAACGCTTGCTTGGAAATGCCGGCATCATCCGCCATCGCGGCAAGATCGTCTCGACCATCAACAACGCCAAGCGCGCCCGCGAAATGGTCGATGAGTTCGGCTCGTTGGCTGCCTGGTTCTGGAAGTTCGAACCGAGCAAGGACGAGCGGCCCGAGATCGTCGACCTCGCCCATCTGCGCGCCAACCCGACCACTGCCGTCTCGGTTCGTATTTCCAAGGATTTGAAGAAACGCGGCTGGAGCTTTGTCGGGCCGACCACGGTCTACGCCTTCATGCAGGCGATGGGGCTGGTCAACGACCATATCGAAGGCTGCGTCTGTCGCGACCAGGTCGAGAAGGAACGAAAGGCGTTCAAGCGACCGAAATAGCCGGCGGCGCTCGCGACCCGGGAGCAGGTCGGCAAATCTCAGGTGCCGCTGGCGCCGGCAAGATAAAGCCCGACGACGATGGCGGCCACGATGGCAAGGGCCGGATAGATCACCAGCAAGCCGGTTACCAGCGCGTCGCGCATGGTGGGGGTGCCTTCCTCGGTTGAAGGCTCGAACGGACCGGCTGCCTGGCTTGTTATTTTGTGGGTGTGGGTGTCGGCCGGGCGCAGATGTGCTTGCACGTGGCTGATGCCATTGCCGATGTCGAATTTCCGCGCCATCGCCATGGCCCGATCCCCTTGTTTCGGCGCGCTTTATCGGCTGCGATTGTGTCGGCAGAATGCCTTGCTTATGGCGGAATTGGTTCATTTCCGCAGTGGTTTGTTGCAGCCAGGCCAAGCCAGGCTTCGCTCGGCCTTGCCGCTCCATGCGGCATCGGTTAGGACACGCGCGTTGCGAAAATCGCATCATGTTGTGAAAATCGCACCACTACTGACCTGCCAGCGCCACAAACACCGAGCAAGCACCCATGGCCGATAAATCGGAAAAGACGAAAGCGCGGCTGCCGCGCGGTTTTGCCGACCGCAGCGCCGAGGACATCCGCGCCGTCGAGAAGATGATGGCGACGATCCGCTCGGTCTACGAACTTTATGGGTTCGAACCTGCCGACCAGCCGCTGATCGAATATACCGATGCGCTCGGAAAATTCCTGCCTGATCAGGACCGGCCGAACGAAGGCGTGTTCTCGTTCCAGGACGATGACGACCAGTGGCTGTCGCTGCGCTACGACCTGACCGCGCCGACCGCGCGGTTTGTCGCCGAGAATTACGAGCGGCTGCCAAAGCCCTATCGCAGCTACCGGTCAGGCTGGGTGTTCCGCAACGAGAAGCCCGGCCCCGGCCGCTTCCGCCAGTTCATGCAGTTCGACGCCGACACGATCGGCACGCCGGGCGTCGCGGCCGACGCCGAGATGGCGATGATGATGGCCGACGTCATGGAAGCGCTCGGCATCAAGCGCGGCGACTACGTCATCCGCGTCAACAATCGCAAGGTGCTCGACGGTGTCCTGGAAGCGATCGGCCTTGGCGGCGAGGAGAATGCCGGCCGCCGTCTGACGGTGCTGCGAGCGATCGACAAGCTCGACAAGCTCGGCGTTGAGGGGGTGCAACTTCTACTTGGTGCCGGGCGTAAGGACGAGAGCGGAGACTTTACCAAAGGTGCCGGGCTGAACGACACTCAACTCCAATCCATGATGCAATATATGAATTGGAAGGTAGTCGAGCTTAAGCACTCGAAGGACGGAGGTCCTTCTGAAATGTTCGAGGGCCGCACTGGCGAAAACTTTCAAGTTGTGAGAGCGCTCCGAGGTGTCTTCGCTGAGAACAAGACCGCAACGGACGGTTTTGATGAACTTGAGGCGATCGCTTCTCTTGTCGGCGCCGCAGGCTATTCGGAGCGGGTCAAGATCGACCCCTCTGTGGTGCGTGGCCTCGAATATTATACCGGTCCGGTCTTCGAGGCCGAGCTATTGGCCGAAATACCCAATGAGGATGGCCAGATCGTGCGCTTCGGCTCGGTCGGTGGCGGTGGTCGCTACGACGGCCTGGTCTCGCGCTTTCGTGGCGAGCCGGTGCCGGCGACGGGATTCTCCATCGGCGTCTCCCGGTTGATGACCGCGCTGAAGAACCTCGGCAAGCTCGATAGCGCCGATGTCATCGCGCCGGTCGTCGTGCTGGTGATGGACAAGGACACGGAAAGCCTCGGCCGCTACCAGAAGATGGTGGCGGATCTGCGTGCCGCTGGCATTCGCTCCGAAATGTATCTCGGCGGCGCCGGCATGAAGGCGCAGCTCAAATATGCCGACCGACGCGGCTGCCCGGTCGCAGTCATCCAGGGCGGTGACGAACGCGCCAAGGGCGAACTGCAGATCAAGGACCTGATCGAAGGCGCGCGCATGTCCGCGGAGATCACCGACAACGCCGAGTGGCGCGCGGCGCGCCCGGCGCAGGTGACGGTGGCGGAAAACGAACTGGTTGCCGAGGTCAAGAAGATATTGGCGGCGCAGTCTGAGGAACGGGCGAAGTGACGAGCGCTGTCCTCCCTTGTCCTTCTCCCCTTGTGGGAGAAGGTGGCCGAGCGAAGCTCGGTCGGATGAGGGGTGTTCCAGGGAACACCAACACCTCATTCCGTCCAACACCCCTCATCCGTCTTGGCGCTGTGCGCCAATCCACCTTCTCCCACAAGGGGAGAAGGGAAGGGCGGGACGTATGACCTCCCGCTATCCCGCCATATCAGCAGACATCACAAACCTCTTCGCGGCACGCAATACGCACGCGGTCGAGGTCGCCATCCTGCAGCCGGCCGACCCGTTCCTGGACATGGCCGGCGAGGATCTGCGCCGCCGCATCTTTCTGACCGAAAGCGAGACCGGCCAGACCTTGTGCCTGCGGCCGGAATTCACCATTCCGGTCTGCCTCGACCATATCGCCAGCCAGGCGGGCACGCCGCGCCGCTATTCCTATCTGGGCGAGGTCTTCCGCCAGCGCCGCGAGGGCGGCAACGAATTCTTCCAGGCCGGCATCGAGGATCTGGGCGACCGCGACACGGCGCAGGCCGATGCGGGCTCGGTGGCTGATGCGCACGCCCTGCTGTCCTTGGCGCTACCGGGTCAGCCCTTGAAGATTACCCTTGGCGACCAGACGATCTTCGAGGCTGTGCTGGCAGCGCTTGGCCTGCCACGTGGCTGGCGCATGCGCCTTGCCCGCGCATTCGGCTCGGCGCCGATGCTTGAAGCGGCTCTGGCCGATCTCGCCAACCCGCCACGCAATGGACAGCTCTCCGGCCCGGTCGCTGCCTTGGTGCTCGACGGCGATCTGGACGGTCTTGCCGCGCACATCGCCGGCGGTATGGAACAGGCCGGCCTTTCGGCGTCGGCCGGGCGCGCACCCGCCGACATCGCGCGGCGGCTGATCGAGAAGGCCGAACTGCGCAGCGTGCGGCTCTCGAATGATGCATTTGCGGCGCTGAAGGGGTTTCTGTCGATCGATGTTGGGCTCGACGGGTCGGCAAGCGCGCTGGAAGCATTCGCGGCGGGTGCCGGCCTGTCGCTGGGCGTGGCGCTGGAGAAATTCGCCGCCCGCGCGAAAGCCATCGAAGCGCTGGGTCTGCCGACGGATAAGATCCAATACGACGCCGCTTTCGGCCGTCCGCTCGACTATTACACCGGGCTCGTCTTCGAGATATCAGCGGAAAATGGCGACCGGCCGCTGGCTGGCGGCGGCCGCTACGACCGGCTGCTGACCTTGCTTGGCGCGAAAACCGCGATCCCCGGCGTCGGCTTTTCGGTCTGGCTCGACCGCATCGAGGCCTTGCGGGAGACGGCGCAATGATCACGCTGGCGATTCCGTCCAAGGGCCGGCTCAAGGAGCAGGCGCTGGAAGTTCTGGCGAAGGCTGGGCTTGCCGTCAGCATGCCCGGCGACGAGCGCAAGTACCACGCCCGCGTCGAAGGCCTGGACAATGTCGAGGTGGCCTTCCTGTCGGCCTCCGAAATTGCCGGCGAAATCGGGCAGGGCGCTGTCGATCTCGGCATCACAGGTGAAGATCTGGTGCGCGAAAACCTCGCCGACTGGGAAGCCCGCGCCGAAATCGTTGCCCGTCTCGATTTCGGTAGCGCCGATGTCGTCGTTGCCGTGCCCGACATCTGGCTCGACGTCGACACCATGGCCGATCTCGATGACGTCGCCGCCGATTTCCGCCAGCGCCATGGCAGGCGGCTGCGCATCGCCACCAAATACTGGCGGCTGACCCAGCAATTCTTCTCCCAGAAACACGGCATCCAGGTCTATCGCATCGTCGAAAGCCTGGGCGCCACCGAGGGCGCACCGGCGGCGGGACTGGCGGATATCATCGTCGACATCACCACCACGGGCTCGACGCTGCGCGCCAATCATCTCAAGGTGCTGGGTGATGGCGTCGTGCTTAAGTCGCAGGCCTGTCTCGTGGCATCGAGGAAAGATCGTGCCGCAGGCGATGAAGCCGTCTTGCGCGACATCGCTGCCAGGATGAGCGCCCTCCCTTCCCCTTGAGGGCGTATGGACCGGGGACATCACGAGCAGGTGTTCGGAGACATCGCGAACAGTTTGTGAAACTGGCGCCTTCCCCTTGAGGGGCCCTTGAGGGGGAGGGGATCTGCAGTACGATCGACGGGATTTCCACCATCCCGGCAGGCTGATAGACTCAAGCGCGTCTGGGAGGACACAGCGATGCCGGTCAATCTCGACGAGCTGAAGAACGCCACCAATCTGCGCGGGCGCGCTGCGCGCACCGGCAGCGTCTTTATCGCGCCCGTCGACGGCAGGGCGCATGTGTCCGGCGAGCGGTCGGTGCCCTTGCTGCCGCACACAATCCCGGCGGTGTTTTCGCAGACCGCCGCCAAGTATGGCACGCTCGATGCCGCCGTCTTCGTCGCCCAGGACAAGCGCTTCACCTGGAGCGAGCTGTCGGACACGGTGGATGCGCTGGCCGCCGGCTTTGTGGCGCTCGGCCTGGAAAAAGGCGACCGCGTCGGCATCTGGTCGCCCAACCGCTGGGAGTGGCTGGTCACCCAGTTCGCCACGGCCCGCATCGGGTTGATCCTGGTCAACATCAACCCGGCCTATCGGCTGACCGAACTCGAATATGCGCTGAACAAGGTTGGCTGCAAGGCGCTGGTCACGGCGGCCCAGTTCAAGACCTCCGACTATCTCGGCATGATCGAGACACTGGCACCGGAACTCGCGACGGCCACGCCCGGAAAACTCAAGGCGAGCAAGCTGCCGAGCCTGAAGATCGTCATTCGCATGGGCGAGGAGAATTCGCCCGGCATGTTCAATTTCGGCGATGTCCTGGCCATGGCCGGACGCGACGAGCATGACAGCCTCGACAGAATATCGGAGGGACTGAAGGCGAGCGACGCCATCAACATCCAGTTTACCTCAGGCACCACCGGCGCGCCCAAGGGGGCGACGCTGACCCACACCAACATCGTCAACAACGGCCATTTCGTCACTTCCGCCATCAAGCTCACCGTTGACGATCGGCTGTGCATTCCCGTGCCACTCTATCATTGCTTCGGCATGTCGATGGGCACGATGGGCTGCGTCTCCAAGGGCGCGACCATGGTTTTCCCGGGCGAGGGGTTCGATGCCGGCGCCACGCTGATGGCGGTGGCTCAAGAGCGCTGCACCGGCCTCTATGGCGTGCCGACCATGTTCGTCGCCATTCTCGACCATCAGGATTTCCAGTCCTTCGATCTCTCCAGCCTGCGCACCGGCATCATGGCCGGCTCGCCATGCCCGATCGAAGTGATGAAGAAGGTGGTGTCGCTGATGCACATGGAAGAGGTGACTATCGCCTATGGCATGACAGAAACCAGCCCGGTCTCGTTCCAGAGTGGCGTCGACGACCCGCTGGAAAAGCGCGTTTCCACTGTCGGCCGCATCCATCCCCATGTCGAGGTCAAGGCTGTCGATGCCAATGGCGCGACCGTCGCGGTCGGCGAGCCCGGTGAGCTTTGCACGCGCGGCTATTCGGTGATGAAGGGCTATTGGGAGGACGAGGCAAAGACCCGCGAGGCCATCGATGCCGATGGCTGGATGCACACAGGCGACCTCGCCACCATTGATGCCGAAGGCTTTTGCAACATTGTCGGCCGGGTCAAGGACATGGTCATCCGCGGTGGCGAGAATGTATATCCGCGGGAAGTGGAGGAGTTCCTCTACCGTCATCCGAAGGTGAAGGAGGTGCAGGTGTTCGGCATTCCCGATCCGAAATATGGCGAGGAGCTTTGCGCCTGGATCGTGCTCAAGCCGGGCCAGATCACCACCGAGCAGGAAATCAAGGCCTTCTGTAGCGGCCAGATCGCCCACTACAAGATCCCGCGCTACATCCGTTTCCGCGCCGAACTGCCGATGACGGTGACCGGCAAGCCGCAAAAATTCCTCATGCGCAATGCGATGGTCGAGGAACTGGGGCTGGTGGCGCAGAAGACGGCTTGATCGCCCACCCTTCGGACTTTGATCCAGTCGAACCAGCCTGTTTCAGGACGCTAACGACCGCCTCGGCTATCCCCGGACTTTACCGCCGTGCCTGGCTCCTGGACGAGCGGTCCGAGCAGGACTTCTCCAAACAGCGGCTGGTAGCGGCGGCGAACGACCGGGTCCTCCTTGAAGGACAGCGCATACTGGCCGATCTGGTGAAAATAGGTGATGCGGGCCCGCACGATGCTTTCGTCCTCCGAATAGCCCATGGCACGGAATGACCGGATCAGCAGCTCTATGCGCAGATCGTCGATCTCCTTGACTTCCTGAGCCAGTTTCTTTGACGTCCGCGACCAGTCGCGCACCGCCAGATCCAAGAGCGGACTGAACGGGGCCTCATCCACCCAGACATGGACGATGTCGGTGAAGAACTGCAGGCCGTCTATGTCATGGATGTCGCGCATGGCCCAGAACGGCGCGCAGTTGCTGTCGCGCCATTCCTGCAACAGGCCGCCGCGCAGGTCCGCCAGGCTGGCGAAGTGAAAATAGAAGCTGCCGCGCGTGACCTTCAATTGCTGCGCAAGACGATCGATCTTGACCTCACCGATGCCACGCTTTTCGAGCACCTTGCGTGCCGCTGCGATCCAGGCGTCGCGGCTGAGCGTCTGCCGCGCCGGTTTCGAACGCGGCGCGGGATTACGCTTTCCCTGCGGTTTTTTCGGCGCGCCTTGCTCGTTCATCGGATCAGAGACCTCGTCGCCTTGCACAGCCTGTCTGGCCGACTCGCCAATCGAGCCGACCCTTATCTGCTACGCAATTCTCGGTGTCACCGTCCACCGGTTGAGCCTCATTTTCAGGGCAGCGCGCTGATCCGCTCCAGCATCAGCTGGAAGAACGGAGCCGGATCGATCCGGCGCAGCACGTTGCAGTTCCTGCGCCGGCCGGTGACATGCCACCAGTCGACGACCGTCATGCCAATGGTCTCCGGCGAGACGATATCGACCGTCACGGCGCATTGGCGCTGTTCGTAGATCTGCGGGGCCAGCAGATAGCCGGTGACGCAGGCATCGTGGATGGGGCGGGCTTCCGTCGCGAATTTATGCGTGCCGTATTGACGGAAGAAGTCCGCGAGGTTGGCGGCCTCGATGGCCGCGCGGCTGCCGGTGGCACGCAGCGCGTCTAGCCATTCCGGCGTCATCAGGGCGGTGTAGGTGCAGTCGATGCCGGCCATCGTCACCGGGACGCCGCTGTCGAACACTTTGTGCGCGGCGTGCGGGTCGACGAAGATGTTGAATTCGGCTGCTGGCGTGGCATTGCCGCCCTGGAAGAAGCCGCCGCCCATCAGCACGACTTCGCGCAGCCGGGGGATGATTTTCGGCTCCATGGTCATGGCCATGGCCAGATTGGTCATCGGTCCCAGCGTGCAGACGGTCAGCTCGCCTTCGTCAGCGTCCATGATCGTGCGGACCATGTAGTTCACCGCGTGTTCGCTCTGCAGCGGCGTCACGGGCTCGGGGAGATCGGCGCCGTCGAGGCCGGTTTCGCCGTGGACATATTCGGCGGTGATCAGCTTGCGCACCATCGGGGCCGGGCAGCCGGCATAGACCGGCACATCCGGCCGGCCGGCCAATTCCACGACTTTCAGCGCATTTTTCGATGTCAGCGCGAGCGGCACGTTGCCGCCGACCGTGGTGATGCCGACAACCTCGAGTTCGGCCGGCGAGCCGAGCGCGAAGAGGATCGCGAACGCGTCGTCCTGACCGGGGTCGGTGTCGATGATTATCTTGCGTGGTGCCATTGTGACGCGGTTATCCCCTGCTGGTGAAAAGCCTATTGCTGAGCCGATTTGGATGTGTAGAAATACAGTACTGTATCTTATGTTCAAGACAAGGTGTTCGAGATGGACGCACGCGGCGACTTTTCAGAAATCCCGATCCTCGACGTATCCGCGCTTTACGGTAGCGATGAGGCTGCGATCGCCAGAACGGCCGCGACGCTGCGCCGCTATCTCGAGACGATCGGCTTTCTCTACGTCGTGGGGCATCCGATCCCGCGCGCTGATGTCGAGGCGGTCCGCGCGGCCAGCAAGCGCTTCTTCGCGCTGCCCGAGGAACAGAAGCTGGCGCTGAAGATCGACAAGAATTTCCGTGGTTATCTGCCTTTTGCCGGCTCGACCATCGTGACGTCCTCGGTGGCGACCGTGAGCAAGCCGAACCAGAGCGAATCGATCTTCTTCATGCACGAGGTCGAGGCCGATGATCCCAGGGCGTTGGCCGACCAGCCGCTGCAGGGACCCAACCAGTGGCCCGACGAAGCGGCGCTCGGCGGCTTCAGATCCACGATCGAACGCTATGTGGATGAGATGAGCACGCTCGCCCGCAAGATGGTCGGCGCCATCGCGCTCTCGCTCGGGCTTCCGACCGACAGTCTCGACCGCTATTTCGAGCAGCCGACGACCTTCCTGCGGCTGCTGCATTATCCGACGCAGCCTCAGGAAGAAGGGCTGTTCGGCTCGGCCCCGCACACCGATTACGGCTTCATCACCCTGCTCGCGCAGGACAATGTCGGCGGCCTCGAGGTCAAGAACAAGGCGGGCGACTGGGTCCCCGCGCCGCCGGTTCCGGATTCTTTCGTGATGAATGTCGGCGATATCCTGGCGCGTTGGTCGAACGACCAGTTCGTCTCGACCCCGCATCGCGTCATCAACCGGTCGGGCCGCGAGCGCTACTCGCAGCCCTTCTTCTTCGATCCGTCGATGGATGAAACGATCGAGGCGCTGCCTGTCTGCGTGCCGGCCGGTAGCCAGCCGAAATACGAGCCGGTGCTTTACGGCGACTATCTGATGGAGCGCATCGACAAGAACTATCACTACCGCAAGAAGAAGGCCGCGGAGACGGCCAGTTCATAATGCGAGAAACCGTTGTCATCAAAAAAGGGGAACGAGAAATGAGATCACATTTGCGCGTGGCCGGTCTGGTGCTGGCCACATTTGCCGCGACCTGGAGCGGATCGTCGAACGCCGCCGAAATCACAAAGTCGACCGAAGTCAAGCAGACCGGCATGCTCACCATCGCCAACACGCTGGACTTTGCGCCGTTCGAATATCTCGACGCCGACGGCAAGCAGACCGGCATCATCATCGAACTGGCTGGCGAAGTGGCCAAGCTGGTCGACGCCAAGCTGGACGTGGCGCGCACGCCATTCCCGTCCATGGTGCCGGGACTGGCGGCTGGCCGCTTCAAGATCGCCTGGGAAACATTTTCGGCCACGCCGGAGCGGCTCAAGCAGGTCGACTTCGTCATGTTCCTGAAGGCGGGCCTCGCGGTCTCGACATCGCCTGACAAGAAGGCGAGCTTCGCTGGCGATACCCCGCTTTGCGGCAAGCGCATTGGTGTTTCGGCAGGCAGCGCTTCGGATTTCCTCGTCGACAAGCTGAGCAAGGATTGCACCGACAAGGGCCAGGCGGCAATCCAGAAGTCCGTCTTCAACTCATCGACAGATATCGTCCAGGGGGTGCTGTCCGATCGTCTCGACGCTCGCATGGATGATGCGACGGCATCGAGTTATTTCGAAGTCACCAGCAAGGGCCAGCTCGTTGTGCTGCCGACACTCTATGAAGTCGCGCCGCTCGGCCTGGCGATCGCCAAGGACGACAAGGAAACCGCCGACATGATGGTCGGTGCACTCTCCGAACTGTTCAAGAATGGCACCTACAAGGCCATCCTCGAAAAGTATGGCATGGGCGCCTACGCGATCAAGGAGCCCTATTTCGTCGGCAACATGGAGGCGCTCCGCGCCGACTAGGGCAATTACAGGAAAAGTGCGCGGCGGTTTTCCGTCCGGAATTGCGTCAAAACAAGGAGATGGAGCGGTTCTTCGTTTCCGTGAAACGATGAACCGCTCTGGAACGCAATGCCTTCATCCGGGCGCATAAAGTGCGCCCAGGGAATTTGAATCTTCGCATTGGTCCGAAAACCGATTCCGATTTTCGGACCAATGCGATACGCGGTTGTAGGCGCCTGGTCTCGTGTCGGGCGCCATCCGGACGGAGACCAGGAGAAGCAGCGATGGGCGTGGCCCACCCAACCGAGATACGCATCGAGCCGGGCGTCGCCGAGGCCGTTTCGCGCCTGATCGTCGTGCCGCAGCGCCGCTACGGCATCTGGGTCGGCACGGCCCTGGCCCTGTTGGTGGCGTTCTTCATCATCCGGGCCTTCGCCAGCAATCCCGCTTTTGCCTGGCCGACGGTGGTCGGCTACCTGTTCCACCCGTCCGTCATGCGCGGCCTCGGCAACACTTTGCTGCTGACCGTTGTGATCATGATATTGGCGATCGTGGTCGGCACGGTCATCGCCATCATGCGCGTTTCGCCAAGCCCGGTGCTGCGCACATTCGCGGGCTTGTATGTCTGGTTCTTCCGTGGCGTGCCGGCCCTGATCCAGCTGATCTTCTGGTTCAACCTGTCGCTGCTCGTGCGTGAGGTCTCCCTGACCATCCCTTTCGTCGGCACGCTCTTTTCCGTCCGCACCAATGACTTCATGACGCCATTCTTCTCCGCCGTCGTGGCGCTCTCCCTATGCGAGGCCGGCTACATGGCCGAGATCATCAGGGCCGGCATCAAATCGGTGCCATCGGGCCAAGCCGAGGCGGCGAGTGCGCTGGGCATGCCGTACCGCATGATCCTGAAGCGCATCACGCTGCCACAGGCCATGCGCTTCGTGTTGCCGCCCACCGGCAACGAGGCCATCAACCTCCTGAAGATGACGTCGCTGGTGACCTTTATCGCGGTGGACGACCTCTTCTATTCGGCCCAGAGCATCTATGCGCGAACCTTCGAGACGATCCCGCTGCTGATCGTGGTCGCCTTCTGGTATCTCGCCGTGGTCAGCATCATGTCGGCGGGGCAGCATGTGCTGGAACGCCATTTCGGCCGCAGCGACACCCGTGGCGATCCCACGGCAATGCGCTTCCTGCGCAATGTCTTCGGTTTGCGGAGCGTTGCCCGATGAGCGACGTGAAGGCTGAAAACCGCGCCCGCTTCGGCGTGCCGCCGGACTCCATGGTCTTCGCACGCGGCGTGCGCAAATCCTACGGCCCGCTCGAGGTTCTCAAGGGCGTCGATCTCGACGTGCCCGCGGGTTCGGTTGCTTGCATCATCGGCCCTTCGGGCTCCGGCAAGAGCACGTTCCTGCGCTGCATCAACCATCTCGAGAAGCTGAGCGGCGGCATCCTGCTCGTCGACAGCGAGTTCGTCGGCTACGATCTCCGGGGCGATAGACTCTACGAGGTCAAGGACGATCTTCTTTGCCAGCGGCGCGCCGAGACCGGCATGCTGTTCCAGTCGTTCAATCTGTTTTCCCACATGACCGTGATGGAGAATTTGATCGAGGCACCAACGCAGGTGCGGCGAATCCCGCCGGAACAAGCGAAGGCCGAAGCGGAAATCCTGCTGCGGCGTGTCGGTCTTCTGGACAAGGTCGAGCGCTATCCGAGGGAGCTTTCGGGCGGACAGCAGCAACGGGTGGCAATCGCGCGCGCGATGGCGATGAAGCCGAAGGTCCTGCTCTTCGATGAGCCGACATCGGCGCTCGATCCCGAACTCGTCGGCGAGGTCCTGCAGGTCATGCGCGATCTCGCTGAAAGCGGCATGACCATGGTCGTGGTGACGCACGAGATCGGCTTTGCCCGCGAGATCGGCGATCAGCTCGTCTTCATGGATGGCGGCGTGATCGTCGAACGTGGCGTTCCCCGTGAGATGATCGCCAACCCGACATCGCCGCGAACCCGCGAGTTCTTGTCGCGCGTCCTTTGACGGCAAAGGCGCGAGCCACGGTCGCGCCAAACAAAAAGCGCGGGACTGGCCCGCGCCTTCTTCATGTTCAGGTTCGTGAAGGTCAGTCCTTTTCGAAGATGCGGGCCTTGGCGACCACGCCGGCAATGGCGCCGCCGATCAATGGCGCAACGATGAACAACCAGAGCTGGCCGATCGCCGCGCCGCCTGTAAACAGCGCCGGGCCGATCGAGCGGGCCGGATTGACCGATGTGCCGGTGACCGGGATCATGGCGAAGTGAATGCCTGCCAGCGTCAGGCCGATGACCAGGCCGGCGAACGCCGTGGCATGCTTTTCCGCAGTGACGCCAAGGATCACCGTGACGAAGGTGAAGGTGCCGATGACCTCCCACAGGAAGGCGGAGCTGACACCCCATTTCGTCACATCCCAGCCATTGGCACCGAAGTTGGTCACGGGTTCGCCGGCCTTGCCGGAGACGATGATCCACAGCGCCAGCGAAGCGAGGATGGCGCCGATGACCTGCGCGATCCAGTAGGGAATGACGTCCTTGGCCGGAAGCCGTCCGGCAAGGAAGACACCGAGCGTCACCGCCGGGTTGAGATGCGCGCCCGAGATGGGGCCGATCGCATAGGCCGCTGCAATGAGGCCGATGCCGAATGCGAGGCCGATACCCTCCTGGCCAAGCGGCAAGGCGCCGCCGAAGCCACCCGTCACCACCGAAGCCGTGCCGATGAACACCAACAAGAATGTACCTAGAACTTCCGCCAGATAAGTCTTCATTGCCCTCTCCTCGTGTCGATCCGCCGGTCCGCCTTTTCCGCGCCGCGAATCACGTCTGAAAGAGTATTCGCAAGCAGAAAAGTTGGAAAGCAGCGCGGTTGCGTGGACCGCCGCTGCTTGTGCGCATCAATTGCAGGCTTTAGAGCAGGGCCGGATTGAATTGCTAAGTATCGGAAAACAAGATGCGACTGGGCGGACGACTGGCTGCGGCCATCGAAGTGCTGGAAGACATTAGCCGGCGTCACCGGCCGGTGGCCGATGCGCTGAAGGACTGGGGCCTGTCGCATCGTTTTGCCGGTGGTGGCGACCGCGCCGCGATCGGCAACATCGTCTACGACGCGCTGCGCCACAAGCGTTCCGCCGGCTGGCTGCTGGGCGAGGACACGCCGCGCGCCATCGGCTTTGGCGCGCTGCTGCTGGAATGGAACCAGACCGCGCAATCGCTGAACGACGCACTCGAAGGCGACAAGTTCGCGCCGCCGCTTTTGACCGCCACCGAACTTCAGGCAATCGCCGAGCGTCGGCTTTGCGATGCTCCACCCGCGGTGCGGGCGGACGTGCCGGACTGGTGCGAGCCGCTTTTCGAACAAGCCTTTGGTACGGCGTGGGTCGAGGAGGGTGCCGCGCTTGCCACACGTCCGCCGCTCGACATCCGGGTCAACACGCTGCAGGCCGATCGCACGAAAGTGCTGGCGGAACTGGCGGAGACTGGCGCCAAGGCAGCCCGTCTCGCTCCCTACGGCATTCGCATCCCGCCGATAGATGGCGACGGCAGGCATCCCAATGTGCAGGCCGAACCGGCCTTCCAGAAAGGTTGGTTCGAGGTCCAGGACGAAGGCTCGCAGATCGTGGCGGCCCTTGCCGGCGCCGAGGCCGGCATGCAGGTGCTGGACTTCTGCGCCGGAGCTGGCGGCAAGACGCTGGCTCTGTCGGCGGCGATGGACAATCGGGGCCAGGTCTTTGCCCATGATGCCGAAAAGGCGCGGCTGGCGCCGATCTTCGACCGCATGCGCCGCTCCGAAAACCGCAATGTGCAGATCGTTACCAAGCCGTCGGAGCTCGCTCCACTGAACAACCACATGGACATCGTGCTGGTCGACGCGCCTTGCACCGGCAGCGGCACCTGGCGCCGCCGGCCCGACGCCAAATGGCGGCTGACGCAAAGACAGCTTGATACGCGCAAAGGCGAGCAATCAGCCATCCTCGAAACGGCCAAGGCCTTCGTCAAACCTGGCGGCCTGCTGGTCTACATCACCTGCTCGGTGTTCGACGAGGAGAATGGCGAGCAGATCGCTGCGTTCCGGGGGCACAACAGCGATTTTGCTCCGGTCGATCACCATGCGCTGTGGAACAAGCATTTTCCCGGCCACGGCACGGCCGCGCGGATCGGTTCGACCGGAGACATTTCCCTGTCGCCATCGCTGAGCGGCACTGACGGCTTCTATTTCTGCGCGCTGCGCCGAGGAAACTGACTTTGCAGTTGACGGGGGGTTGATGCGCCCCAGTTTGTGGCACGCGGCGGCGTGCCGCTTAACGGGGAGCCTCCTTTGCATAGATATCTGTCGTTCGTGCTGTTCCTCATCCTGGTGTTGGGCGGCGGCCTGCTGATCGGTTACGCGACCTTGCCGGGCGAATGGTATGCATCACTGGTCAAGCCGCCTTTCAACCCGCCCAACTGGATCTTCGGCCCGGTCTGGTCGCTGCTCTATGTGCTGATCGCCATTGCCGGCTGGCGGACATGGAGGCGCGAGCCAACAGGGACCGCGATGAAGATCTGGGGTGCGCAGCTCGCCCTTAACTTCCTGTGGTCGCCGACGTTCTTTGGCGCCAGGCTGATGGGGCCGGCACTGGTGATCATTGTGCTTCTGCTCGGCAGCATAATCCTGTTCATCGCCAGGGTCTGGAACCGCGACCGGGTTTCGGGCTGGTTGTTCGTGCCCTACGCGGCATGGGTGGGGTTCGCCACCTTGCTCAACGCATCGCTCCTCTGGTTGAACTAGGACCTCACCGGGATTGCTTTGTTGCAGTGCAGCAATTGAGATTGCCTGCCGACGATCCCTCTGCAATAAGCTTTGCCAGACAAACGAAGGCGACGGCCATGGCAGCAAAGATCGTACCCGCCCCGGACTATGAGGACCGCGTCAGGACCTCCTTCGCGCGCCAGAAAGCCATGGCGACCATCGGCGCCGAACTCACGCTGGTGACGCCTGGGATCATCGAGATCGAGATGCCCTACTCGGCGCAGCTCACCCAGCAGCATGGTTTCCTGCATGCGGGTGTCATTTCGACGGCGCTGGACTCGGCCTGCGGCTATGCCGCCTTCTCACTGATGCCGGAAAACTCCAGCGTGCTGACCATCGAGTTCAAGGTCAATCTGCTCGCGCCGGGCAGGGGCGAGCGCTTCCTGTTCCGCGGCTCGGTGACCAAGCCAGGTCGCACCATCATCGTCGCCGACGGGCAAGCCTATGCTTTCGCCACCGACGGCGAGGCCAAGCTGATCGCCACCATGACCGGAACGATGATGACGGTGGTCGGTCGCGACGGCATAGAGGGTTGATGCCATGGGTAGCGCGGTGCGACTAGGCGGCAAGGATGTTCTCTTCGTCATGGCCGCGCAGGCCGAATATGGCCCGCATCTGAAGCGATTGGTCGCGCCTTTCATGACCGGCGTCGGGCCCGTCGAAGCCGGCGTCAGGCTCGGCGCGCAATTGTCGCTGATGAAGGTAAAGAAGGTACTGCCGGACATGGTGGTGTCGCTCGGCTCGGCCGGCAGCCGGACCCTGGAGCAGACGGAAATCTACCAGGCCGTCTCGGTCAGCTATCGCGACATGGATGCTTCGCCGCTGGGTTTTGAAAAAGGAGCGACTCCGTTCCTCGACCTGCCGGTGACCGTGCCGCTGCCGTTGCGCATTCCGGGCATCAGGGAGGCGACGCTGTCGACAGGTGGCGCGATCATCACAGGTGCCGCCTATGACGCGATCGCCGCCGACATGGTCGACATGGAAACCTTCGCGTGCCTGCGCGCTTGCCAGTTGTTCGATATCCCGCTGGTCGGGTTGCGCGGCATCTCCGACGGCGCGGCCGATCTCAGGCATGTCGGCGATTGGACCGAATATCTGCACGTCATCGACGAAAAGCTGGCGGACGCGGTCATGCGCCTCGAGCAGGCGATCGCATCGGGCGCGCTTGGGGTTGAGCCGCCGCGGGAAGACGTGGGACCGGTTTGAAGGACAAGCGTCGCAACCCATTGCATCGACTCGTTTCTTTCTCTAAACGCTCGCCATGAAAACAGCCAATCATCCCGACACCGTCCTGATTGTCGATTTCGGCAGCCAGTTTACGCAGCTCATCGCCCGCCGCATTCGCGAGGCCGGCGTGTTTTCCGAGATCGTGCCGTTCCAGTCGGCCGAAGCGGCGTTCAAGCGCATCAATCCAAAGGCGGTGATCCTGTCCGGCGGTCCGGCCTCGACCTCTGACATAGGCAGCCCGCGCGCGCCACAGATCGTCTTCGACGCCGGCGTGCCGGTGCTCGGCATCTGCTACGGCCAGATGGCCATGTGCGTGCAGATGGGTGGCGTCGCCGAAAGCTCCAACCATCGCGAATTCGGCCGCGCGTTCGTCGAGATCGAGAAGGAAAACCCGCTGTTCGAAGGCCTGTGGGCACCCGGCCAACGGCATCAGGTCTGGATGAGCCATGGCGACCGCGTCATCTCCTTGCCCAAGGGCTTCGAGGTGTTCGGCAAGTCGGAAGGTTCGCCCTTCGCCATCTTCGGCAGCATCGAGCGCAAGATGTACGGCATCATGTTCCATCCGGAAGTGGTGCATACGCCGGACGGCGCAAGGCTGCTGCGCAACTTCGTCCACAACATTGCCGGCATCGAGGGCGACTGGACGATGCGCGCCTACCGCGAGCATGCGGTCGAGGCGATCCGCAAGCAGGTCGGCAAAGGCAAGGTCATCTGCGCGCTGTCGGGCGGCGTGGACTCTTCCGTGGCAGCACTGCTGATCCATGAAGCGGTCGGCGACCAGCTGACCTGCATCCTCGTCGACCATGGCCTGATGCGCAAGGACGAGGCCGCTGGCGTGGTGGCGATGTTCCGCGAGCACTACAATCTTCCGCTCATCCTGGTGAACGCTTCGGATCGCTTCATCGATGCGCTGGAAGGCGAGGCGGACCCGGAGAAGAAGCGCAAGACCATTGGCAGGCTCTTCATCGAGGTGTTCGAGGAGGAGGCCAGGAAGCTCGGCGGTGCCGAATTCCTGGCGCAGGGCACGCTTTACCCAGACGTCATCGAAAGCGTCTCCTTTACCGGCGGTCCGTCGGTGACGATCAAGTCTCACCACAATGTCGGCGGCCTGCCCGAGCGGATGAACATGCAGCTGGTCGAGCCGCTGCGCGAACTGTTCAAGGACGAGGTGAGGGCACTCGGCAAGGAACTCGGCCTGCCCGAAAGCTTCATCGGCCGGCATCCTTTCCCGGGGCCTGGTCTCGCCATCCGCTGCCCCGGTGGCATCACCCGCGAAAAACTGGAGATCCTGCGCGAAGCCGACGCCATCTATCTCGACGAGATCCGCAAGGCCGGCCTCTACGACGCCATCTGGCAGGCCTTCGCCGTGCTGCTGCCGGTGCAGACGGTCGGCGTGATGGGCGACGGCCGCACCTACGAATTCGTCTGCGCGCTCCGCGCCGTCACCTCGGTCGACGGCATGACGGCGGATTTCTACCACTACGACATGGCATTCCTGGGCGCCGCCGCAACGCGCATCATCAACGAAGTCCGCGGCATCAACCGCGTCGTCTACGACGTGACGTCGAAGCCACCGGGCACCATCGAGTGGGAATGATTCAGGCCCACTCAAACGCCGCCGAACATACGCCAGTTTGCGACGTAAGATACTGAAAACAAACATAAATACTTCCTGAGACGATCAGCGACAATCGGTACGCAGAGATTGGCTGTGACGGACCCGCTAACGGGTCGCATACATATTGCCCACCCGAAATTTTCTGAGTACCGTCACAGTCAATGAGGCCAGTGTCGGTACTTTTTTGCCCCCTAAGGCATTGAAGAAAAAAGGAATTTTCTGCCGAGAAGCCTCAAAATTGTACTGACGGTACTTTTTCAGGAGGCAGTAGGCATGCTGACGGATGCCGCCCTTAAGGCGCTGAAACCAAAACAGAAAATCTACAAGATTGCGGACCGTGACGGCATGTATATCCGGGTCATGCCCAGTGGCGCGATCTCGTTTCGGCTGGATTACAGGCTGAACGGGCGTCGCGAGACGGTCTATCTAGGCAGGTATGGGCGGGACGGAATCTCGCTCGCCTTGGCTCGAGAGAAGTGCATCGACGCAAAGCGCGCGGTTCGCGAGGGACGATCGCCGGCCATCGAGAAGCAGCGCGAGAAGCGCCGCTTGAAAGAGGCCAAGAGTTTTGGCGAGTTCGGCGAGAAGTGGCTCACAGCCGCGCCGATGGCCGACAGCACGCGTGCCATGCGACGCTCGATCTTCGAGCGAGAGCTGCTTCCGGTCTGGCGCAATCGCCTCCTGAGAGAAATCACTCCGGACGATCTGAGAGCCCACTGCGTTAGCATTGTCGAACGTGGTGCTCCGGCGACCGCAATCCACGTAAGAGACATTTTGAAGCAGATCTACGGTTTCGCGGTCCTGCACGGGGAGAAGGTGTCCAATCCGGCTGATGAAGTCGGGCCGGCATCGATTGCTACGTTCGTTGCAAAGGACCGCTCACTTTCGCCCTCGGAAATTCGTGTGATGCTGAAGCAGCTCGAGCACATCCCTACACTTCCCACGATCCGTTTGGGAATGAGGCTTTATCTGCTCACTATGGTGCGCAAGAGCGAGCTGCAAGACGCGGTGTGGGACGAGGTCGATTTCGAGAATGCGGTCTGGACGATCCCGAAAGAACGCATGAAGCGATCGAAGGCGCATAACGTCTACCTGTCACGCCAAGTGCTCGACATCATGATTGCCCTGAAGACCTGTGCAGGGAATTCCAGATACCTTCTTCCATCGCGGTACGATGCGGATGCTCCGATGTCGCGCGCTACCTTTAACCGCGTCACCTACGCGGTCGTCGAGCGGGCGAAGTCCGAGGGGCTGCCTCTGGAGCCGTTTACGGTTCATGACCTGCGGCGAACGGGCTCGACGCTGTTGAATGAACTTGGTTTCAACAGCGATTGGATTGAGAAATGCCTGGCGCACGAGGACGGGCGCTCGTCGCGTGGTGTCTACAACAAGGCCGAATATGAGGTGCAACGCCGCCACATGATGCAGGAATGGTCGGATATCGTCGATGCTTGGGTCGGTGGCAAGAAATATGTGCCGACACTGATCCCGCCGTCGATGCCGATCCTGGAGCCTGATCCGGCCCTCTGATTCCACACAAGGGTTGTATGGCGCATCACGCATGTTCTGGCCCGAGGTTCGCCGAGTTCGTTGTTCCTGCTACGCATTAATATGAAACTTTGTGGCGCCGGTATTATAGCTGGACGATAATATGGTGAGGCGGTTCGGGACTCACTACTGCCAGGCAGTAGTAAGCTACGTCCCCTATGCTTAGGGTATTTGAGCCCGATCTCGCGCTCTGACAGGAGAGGCTTTACGTAAACGCACATCAGGAGGACTCGCTCGGGGGATCGGAACTGCCCTGCGAGCCTGTAGCCAGGCTTCTACTTCGGCTAGATCCCAAACCACGCACCGAGGGGTGAGAGCGAAGCGTCGTGGAAATTGCCCGCGTTGTTCCATCTCATAGATTGTGCTGTCGGCCAGAGGTACGATTTCGCGTAACTCCTTGCGGCGGATCGTCCGCTTTGTTGTACTTTTCCCGGGACCATTCATGGCGCCATTCCTCCATCGCTAAGCAGATGATTGAAGCTGAAAGTCTTCAGGGATGGAAATGGCGAAAGCTGGCAAGCGTATGCCGGGCGGTCATTTCGTACATATCGGCCGGTGAGGCTTGATTGTGGCCCGGATCGGCCGTCCGTCATCCGCAGCGGATCGCTTCCTGGTCTGCGGTCATATTAGCGAGCAAAGTTTCATATGGCGCCCTTCGCCGGGGGCGGTCGGTCCCGCATCCCGCCTCACGGCGGCGCTATGCTGATGCTCCTTCGGCCGCCCTGTTGAACCGATCTCAAGGCCACGAACTTGCTCCAGCACCGAACTGACTTATTCCGGCTGACGGACATTTCGGTGCTTCCGCCTTGTACGCCCCTTTTTCAAATTGGTCGGGAAAGCAGGGGCTCTCCCGACGGAGAGTCAGGGGAGAGGCCGGTTTTTCGCGACGGGTTGAAAGCGGAAGGAGAGGCCTTCGGCGCCCGGCGCGCAGAACCGCGATGTCTGTCCGAACCAATAGAACCCATCCCGTCGCCGACCGGTCGAACCTCTACGACGAGATCAACGGCAAGATGATTGCCGAGCTGGAAGCGGGTCGTTTTCCTTGGGTTCAGCCATGGGGGACGTTCCCGGCAAAAGCGTCGCTTTGCCGGACGACGTCGACCAGTGGTTTGGCGAGATCGAAACAGCGATCAAGTCGCGCGTCCCGTTCACTTCGATCCCGCGAAGATCGATCGCCCGTGAGGGTGTCTTCGTCAGCATCGACAAGGAAGGATCACTTCTCGTCGAGCGCGGCTATTCCAGCAGACGGATGTTTCGGACAGTGCGCAGGTGCAGGCGTTGGTTGCGCGCGCCGTTTCGGAGCTTGGCGCTCTCGACGTTGCGTTCAACAATGACGGTCTGCTTCCGCCGACCGCGCCACTCGCCGAGCAAACGGAAGACGACTGCACTGGATAATGTGCGTCTACCTCACCGGCGTGTCTTTCTGCCTCAAGCACGAGTTGGCGCGGAATTCACTGAGACTCATAATCTCGATGCGCGCAACGCGCTCGCTGTCAAAGGCTTCTCCGACATAGCAATGGCCCGCAAGAAGCCTGATGACGCGATAAAATCCCTGATCGAAGCTGCAGAGCTCGATCCTGAAAACCCGCGCTACTACGACAAGGCCGGCAAGATCGAACTTGATCGCGGCAACAAGGACCAGGGCGTCAGCCTGCTGCGCCTTTCGCTGGAACTCGACCCGGGCTACATCGTGGCCTTCGCCTATCTGGCGTCTATGTATATCGGCGATGGCAATTATGAAGAGGCGGAGAAGGTTTTCCGAGACGCCGCCGACTATTCACCGACAAATGCCGAGGCGCAGGCCCAGGATGCCAATCTGCTCGCCCTGCTGCATAAGTGGGATGCCGCCGCGCAGCGATATGATCGTGCGAAGACTATCGAGCCCGGGAATGCCTCCTATTTGGCTGGAATATGCTCGCTGCCTGAAGTCGCTAGGCAAGCAGAAAGAGGCGTTGGAAGCGCTTGACACGGCCGTGAAGCTCGCGCCCGACCAAGCCGAAATATACAGCGTGCTCGGCGACAGCTATCGCGACACCGATCGCAAGCCTGAAGCAATCGTCGCCTACAAGAAGTTCCTGGAACTGGACCAGAAGAACTCACCGAGTCGTCCAGTGATCCAGCGCTCTATCGAAATTCTCTCCGGCTAAATGGCGATGTGATACCCCAAAAAAACTCAAGGACTTGGAGGTTGAACATGAGCGCTGGATATACGGCAGACGACTCCGTGGATCCCGGGACCTCGCGAAGACGCACCTTTTTTCGGCCTGGTGCACGGAAAATAAAGCCGGACATTGCCGTGTCGATCACGGTCTTCAACGACGGCTTTGAGATTGAATTTCACGACAATGCTCGCAACATCCATTATCTGCGATCGAGGATTGTCGCCGAAGGACTCCCCGTCAAGCTTGCCGTTGCGATGGGGCAGACGCCGGAACGCCTCTGCCAATTCCTCGACGTCCCAGACATAGCGCTCTTTGCTGGGCATTCGCGGCAGTGGCATGCGGCCGTCCGCTACCATCTGGTCGAACGTCGTCGCGCTAACGCCAATGGCCCCCGCTGCCTGTTCCCGATTGATGCCGAACAATGGAAGGGTAAGAGCGCCCGGCGTACTTTTCACGGCGTTTCTCGCCATACTTCGCTGTCGTGGCCAATTAGCTGAAAGGTCTCGCGCTACCTCATATCAAGGATGCCGGGAACGCTCGGTGAGGCAAACGGCGGCCGCGGCGTTGAAACAAGACAGGAGAAGAGACCGATCTCGTCCGCGTTCTGCGCAGACGGTGCATTCAGGCTATTCCTACGGAAACCCGGCATCCAAAAAACAAACTGGCTTGTTGCGGGGGTCCGCGACCATTGCGATGTCCTCGCTCCACCGTGGTATTTTCGTTTTGGCGGGAGGCGTCGCCTCGAAGGTCGATCTCAATCTGCCCGTCCGCTGGAGTAAGGATGATCTCCTAAGAGGGGACCGGACCGGCCAGAGTGAAAGTTTGGACTGGGATTGCCGTGACGGGTAGAGGCTGGAGAAGAGGTCTTTGGCGCCCGTCGCGGAGAAGCGCGATGTCCAGACATGAACGCAGCCGGCGCTGTGCGGACCGGGTGAACCTTTATGACGAAATCACCGACAAGATCATCGCCGATCTGGAGGTTGGCCGCGTGCCCTGGGTCCAGCCCTGGCGAGGGTCGACTGCGGAGACGCCGCTGGGCCTTCCGACGAACGCCGCTACGGGCCGGCGCTATGCCGGGATCAATGTGCTGCTTCTCTGGGGTGCCGTGATCGAGCACGCCATTCCCTCCCAGAGCTGGCTCACCTTCCGCCAAGCCCTTGCGCTCGGCGGCTATGTCCGCAAGGGCGAACACGGCACGACGATCGTCTATGCCGATCGCTTCGTGTCCGAAGAGGAGAAGCAGCGCGCCCGGGAGGCCGGGGAGGAAGCACAGGCGATACCATTCCTAAAGCGCTTCACTGTTTTCAACGCCGCGCAGTGCGAAAATCTGCCGGACGATGTCGCGATCGTCGCGCCGCCCCCGGCTCTCCACCTGATCGAACCAAGGGTCGAGGCCCTGATCCGCGCGACCGGGATCGACTTCCGCATCGGCGGCAACAGCGCTTTCTACATGCCGGCGCTCGACTATGTGCAGGTGCCGCCACCCCAGGATTTTTTCGAGCCAATCAACTGGCACCGCACGGCGCTGCACGAGCTTGGCCACGCGACCGGCCATGTGTCACGTCTGGATCGCGACCTGACCGGCAGCTTCGGCACAAAGAAGTACGCCTTCGAAGAGCTGGTCGCCGAGATCAACGCCGCCTTCTGTTGCGCGTCATTCGGTATCGCGCCAACCGTCAGGCATGCGGATTACATCCGCTCCTGGCTGGAGGTGCTGCGCCAGGACAATCGCGCCATCGTGCGCGCTGCCTCGCAGGCGAGCAAGGCGGCGGATTGGCTCCTCTCGTTTCTTCCCGGCGCTGGTGCCACCGATAGCCACGGTCAGGCACGGGCGGCAGCATAGGCTGACAAAGGCATCGACATCGAGCTTTTTAGAAAAGCGGGCACCGCGCAGCCGTTGGTTTTGTCCTTGCTCGCCTCTCCAGGCGCATGGCGCTGCCCTCCTAGAGTGAGAGGGCGGCGCTTGATTTCGTGACGGGTTGGAGGTCGAGAGAGGCTTTCGACCGCCCGTCGCGGAGTAGAATCCCATGGCAAGCGCCGTTCAGAAGATCACCCTTTCGCCCTCGCGCGACATCGCCTTCAACAAGCTCGTGCTCAGCCAGTCGAACGTCCGGCGCGTGAAGGCCGGCGTCTCGATCGAGGAACTGGCCGAGGACATTGTCCGCCGCGGTCTGCTGCAGGGCCTCAGCGTCCGTCCGGTCGTCGATCAGGCCGGCGCGGAGACCGGCATGTTCGAGATCCCCGCTGGCGGCCGGCGCTACCGCGCGCTGGAGCTGCTCGTGAAGCAGAAGCGCTTCGCCAGGACGGCGCCGGTGCCCTGCATCGTTCGCGACAACGGCATCGCCGAGGAGGATTCGCTTGCCGAGAACATCCAGCGCGCGCCGCTGCACCCGCTCGATCAGTTCCGGGCGTTCCTGGCGCTGCGCGAGAAGGGGCAGTCAGAGGAAGAGATCGCGGCCGCCTTCTTCGTCTCGGTTAATGTCGTCAAGCAGCGGCTGAAGCTCGCCTCGGTCTCTCCCATGCTGCTCGACGTTTATGCCGAGGACGGTATGACGCTCGACCAGCTCATGGCCTTCACCGTGTCGAGCGACCATGGGCGGCAGGAACAGGTGTTCGAGCGGCTGAAGGTCTCCTACGACAAGCAGCCCTACACCATCCGCCGGATGCTCACCGAAGGTGCCGTTCGCGCTACGGACAAGCGGGCGCAGTTCATCGGCGTGGAAGCATATGTCGCGGCTGGCGGCGCGGTGCTGCGCGACCTGTTTCAAGGCGATGACGGCGGCTGGCTCCAGGATGTGTCTCTGGTAGATCAGATGGTGGCCGACAAGCTGAAGGTCGAATCCCAAACGATCGCTGCCGAGGGCTGGAAGTGGATCGAGGTCGCCCCCGATTTCGCCTACGGCCACGCTTTCGGTCTGCGCCAGCTCCGCGGCGAGACCGTCGCGCTCACGGCCGAGGAGGAAGCGACCCGCGATGCGCTTCAGGCCGAGTTCGATCGGCTATCCGACGCATATCAGAACGCCGGGGAATTGCCCGACGAGGTGGACGAACGCCTGTCGGAGCTGGAAACCGGCCTGGAGGCTTTCGAAACCCGTCCCGTGGTGTTTGATGCGGCCGAGATCGCCCGCGCCGGCGCTTTCCTTAGCATCGGCCCTGATGGCCAGCTTCGTGTCGAGCGTGGCTACGTCCGGCCGGAAGACGAACTGCCGGTCGAGCCGGATTCCAATCCGGCCGACATTGGCGAAACCGAACGCGCCGTGGCGGCCGGCTCTGGAGACGGGATTGTCACGGCCGAGCCCGCAGCCGAACCGGAGGAGGACGAGGGCCTTTCGCCCATCTCCGATCGGCTGATGACTGAGCTGACTTCGCATCGCACGCTGGGCCTGCGCCAAGCGCTGGGCGAGCAGCCGGACGTCGCCTTCCTCGCGGCACTGCATGTCCTCACGCTGAAGACCTTCTACCACTACAGCTCGGATAGCTGTCTCGAGCTTGACCTGAAGAGCGTCAGCTTCGGGACTCAGGCGCCAGGACTGAACGACAGCGCGTCGGCCGAGGCGATCCGTGCGCGGCACGAAAGCTGGGCCAAGGCTCTGCCAAGGGAGTCGGCCGACCTCTGGGGCGCCCTGCGGGAGTGGGACGGTGACAGCCAGGCGGGGCTGTTCGCTCACATCGTCAGCCTGTCAGTCAATGCGGTGTATGAGCCATGGAACCGGCGTCCGCGAGCGTTCGCCCATGCCGATCAGCTCGCACAGGCAGTTGATCTCGACATGGCGACAGCCGGATGGAAGCCGAGCGTGGACAGCTATCTCAGCCGGGTGACGAAGGCTCGTATTCTACAGGCTGTGGCTGAGGCAAAGGGCCAGCGCGCCGCTGATCGGATCGAGCATATGAAGAAGGGCGACATGGCCAAGGAGGCGGAGACGCTCCTCGTCGATACGGCATGGCTGCCCGAGCCGTTGCGCGCGTCAGGCAAGGCCTCGCCTGATACTTCAGAAGCCGAAGCTACGTCTACCGGCGAACAGACGACGGCAGACGGCGGCGAAACGGCCATGGCCGAATGTATCACATCGAACGACAATAATGCGGCTGACGACGCTCCTCCCAACGTCGCGGCCGAATGAACGTCAACGACCTGCGAAACTGGCCCACCGGCGACGGTGGGCCTTTTTGTTTGAAGGAGACCATCATGGCGGAAAGCCCACATGATCTGGCCCGTCGTCTCGCCGACCAAGCAGAGCCGGTATGCCGCCATTACCTCTCGAGCGGTCGCCGCGAGGGCCGCTATTGGCTGGTGGGGGACGCGCGCAACACGCCCGGGCGCTCCTTGTATGTCCGGCTGAAGGATTCACCCAAGGCCCCGGCCGGCAAATGGACTGATGCCGCCACTGGCGAACATGGCGATCTCCTTGATGTGATCCGGGAGAGCCGCGGCCTGATCGAATTCAAGGATGTGGCCAATGAGGCGCGGGCCTTTCTCAGCACCCAGACCGAACCGACGCTATGGCGGACACGACTAACTCCTGTACCGCATAGGTCGCCGGACGCTGCCCGGCGACTGTTCGGCATGTCAAGGCCGATCGCGGGCACGCTGGCAGCGTTGTACCTGCGCAAACGCGGTATCGCCGATTTACGCGGGACCGGAAACCTGCGTTTCCACCCGCGCTGCTACTATCGGCCCGATGAGCATTCGCCCACCGAGACCTGGCCGGCGATGATCGCAGCCGTCACCGACCTTGGCGGCAAGATCACCGGGGCGCATCGGACCTGGCTCGATCCGCGACGCCTCGACAAAGCGCCGCTCGATACACCGCGCCGAGCGATGGGCGATCTGCTCGGCAACGCGGTTCGCTTCGGCGCAGGCGGCGAAGTCATGGCGGCCGGCGAAGGCATCGAGACCGTTCTTTCGGTGCGACAGGTCTTGCCTTGCATGCCAATGCTGGCGGCGCTCTCGGCAGCCCATCTTGCCGCCGTCCTCTTCCCGTACACACTGCGGCGGCTCTACATCCTGCGCGACGACGATCCGGCGGGGACAAGCGCACGCGACAGCCTGGTCGAAAGAGCGAGTGCGGCCGGGATCGAGGCGATCGTCATCTCAGCGCAGTGCGGCGACTTCAACGAAGATCTTCGCACCCTTGGCCTGAATGCACTCCGCAGCCAGATCCGAATGCAAGTCAGCTCCCAGGACGTCGCCCGCTTCATGGCGTTGACGGCATAGCCGGTATGAGAACCGGGTGCGGGACGCCGCCTTGCCCGGCAGATGCGTCAGACCGTCGAAGGGACCGCGCCTCGGCCTTAGAGGGCGATCGGCCCACAGTCGGGCCGGCCCGGCAATGGCGGCGGCCGACTATTTTCCGGCGCGGCCGTAGGCCGCCTTCCATCGCGAGACAAAATAGCCGGCCTTAGCCATCAAGCCCTTCGCATGCGCTTAGGGTGCCCGTCCGTCCGGCCGGTGGGCTTCGTCGCCATGAAGGCCGCGACGGTCGCGGTCCAACCGACGGAGCATCTCATGCGCGAGCACGACGACTACGAACCGCATCACGAATCCTCACCTACCGACCACGTCCTCAATGAACTTCAGCTCTACGGCTATCGCCCCTTCGTCGACGAGCCCGACCAGCGTCTGCTGCCGGACGGCAATCAAGTCGCGGTCGCGGTCGCGGACATCTTCGACGCCCTGATCGCAACGCTGGCAGATACCCGCCTCGAACCTGACCTCGACGATCTCCTCTGGTCGACCGTCAATATCTTTCACCGGGCAGCCGAGCGGATCGTGCGCGAGCTGGACGCCAACGAGCAGGCGCAGAAACGCTCGCAAAGGGAACAGGACGGCAGCGAGGTGAAATCCGTCGAGCTCGAGCGCCTCATCGCCGAGGGCAAGACCCTCATCGAACGCCATAACGCTTTCGAACTGATGCGCGATCAGGCTGCAGAGCACTTCGAGCGTCACACAGGTTCAAGCTGGCGACCGCGCACCGGCTCCATGATCAGCCATCGCAACCTGACCGCCGCGATGATCGACAGTCGCGACTTCCTCGCCGCGAAAAAGCGTGCAGAGACCGAGGTGATGCTGCCCGTCGGGCCCAAGATCGTCTTCTCGGGCGGCGATGCGCTGGACCACAAGCTGATCTGGGCAAAGCTCGACCAGGTCCAAGCCAAGCACCCGGACATGGTTCTCTTGCACGGCGGATCACCCAAAGGGGCGGAACTGATCGCCGCCAAATGGGCTGACAATCGCAAGGTGCCCCAGATCGCCTTCAAGCCCGACTGGACAAAGCACGCCAAGGCCGCGCCCTTCAAGCGCAACGACCAGATGCTTGCCGTCATGCCTATTGGTGTCATCGTGTTCCGAGGGAGTGGCATCCAGGACAATCTTGCAGACAAGGCTCGCAAGCTCGGCATCCCGGTCTATCGCCTAGGGTCGGGTGGCGCGTGAGCGCCGCCCTCTGGCGGACCGGCCAAGTTTTGCGATGTCGGCAAAACCCAGCTTTGGCTTCTGGAATTTGCAGCAAACTTGTATTTGCTGTATATTCCAACAAATTCACGATTTCCAAGAGGAGCACCCATGCCCCGAGCCGACAGCTTCTACTCGACGAGCGATCTGTCCCGAAAGTCTGGCGACATCATCGCCGAAGCGCTCCGGCATCCTGTTACGATCACCCAGCGCAACAAGCCGCGCCTCGTGCTGCTCAATATCGAAGACTATGAGCGGCTGCTGCGCCAATCCGACAATCGCATGTCCGGAACAATCGAGACAATGCCGGATGGCCTGTTCAGCGAGCTCGAGGCCGCGGTCGACACGTATGCGGAAGATGACGAAGGCAGCCGGTCGTGAGTTACGACCTGATCCAGACAGCGACCGTCATCCGCTATCCGTATCTGTGGGCACGGCAAGCGAATACGGGTGAGACCGAAGGGCGCAAGCAGCGCCCCGTCGCCGTCGGCGTGCGCCTAAAACGACCCAATGGCGACCTGGTCGTGTTCTTTCCTATCACCACTAAGCAGCCCGGGCCGAGCCGTTTCAGTGCCGAGATCCCCGCAATAGAGAAGCGGCGCGCCGGCCTTGATCAGGATCTCCGCCTTTGGATTATTCTCGACGAGTTCAACACCGACATCGTCGGCCACTCGTTCTACCTCGAGCCAGATCCTCCGATTGGCCGCTTCAGCAAGGCATTCTTCCTGCCGCTGCTGCGCGATTTCATTGCTCGGCGGAAATCCTTCACTGAAGTCAGCCGCTGTCGATAGCCCTTGCCCGGATTGAGCGGCTAGGCACTGCGCGTGGCTGCTCACCGTCGCCGGGCAGTGCAGACAAATCACGACCGCAACCACTACCGTCATCGGCAAAATCTCAGCCGAGCACACATTGAGCGGCGCATCGCCGGCGGGAATTCACTCGGGATGCCGCTGTCGGAACGATAACCCGGCGGCCTGACGCGGCTGCCAGACATCGTCATATGACCGGGCGCGTCACAGCTTGGCGCTGCCTGGTTCAGCGACGCCAGCGGGTGGGAGCAGGACCTGGGCGCTGGCCGATCGGCGTTGACCTGGTTGCCGGTTGGCAGTCGGCGCACAGGTCGCCATTGCGAGTCGCCCTGATCCTGGTGGTCACCGCGAGCGCACCGAAGCGGTCTCATCGATGGGTGTATCTGGCCGAAGGCCGGCTGACGCCTCGATCGCCTTGAACGCAACGGCGCGTCACGACTTTCTTCCCCTGCCGGCTGCGCCGGCATTCCTCGCGAAACAACAAAGTCGCTCTCGCGCCATCCTCCGCTTCGCTCCGGCCCAAGGGTGCGCCGGCGATCGCCTCCGGCCTGTCGATCACCATCGAGACCGCAATGGTGCGGGCTCGAAAACACACAGGATCAAGGAGAAACCACCATGGCTACCATCGGCACCTTCAAGAAGTCCGGCAACAACGAGTTCACCGGCGAAATCGTCACTCTCAGCGTCCAGGCCAGGAGCGTCCGCATCACTCCTGAAACCCGCGCCACCGGCGAGAACGCTCCGAGCCACCGGGTCTTCGTCGGCCGAGCCGAGATCGGCGCCGCCTGGGCCAAGCGTTCCAACGAGGGCCGCGAGTATCTGGGCCTCAAGCTGGACGATCCGAGCTTCAACGCCCCGATCTTCGCCAACCTCTTCGACGACGAGGACGGCGAAGCCTACAGCCTGATCTGGTCCCGCCCGAGCCGCCGCAACGGCGAGTAGCCCGCCAATGAGCCCCGCCCGGTCGATCCGGGCGGGGCTCATATAATGGTCAGCAACAGACCAACTTTCCATCGGCGATCGCAAAGCACCTGGGAGGCGCCGCAGCAATCACTCGACGTACCCCCCGAACGGGACAAAGGGTGTGCTGCTTGCTGACGGCCGCGAATACAGCCAAAGGTGATGCCGAGGCCGCATCGCGTGATGCCTGCAGCGGTGCTCTGCCAAGATAAGAACATCTGTAAAATGCGAGCCTTCATCCATGCTGCCTTTGACGGGAGCGACCCATGATCGAGCCATTTGACGACATCGCTCCGACCGGTGATGAACTCACCCAATACGATCGAACACACGTCAAGCTCTACATGCGCCTGTTCGATGCCGACGCCGATGGCGCGGACTGGCGCGAGGTGGTCAAGGTGCTCTTCGGGATTGATCCGGCGCGCGAACCGCAGCGTGCCAAAAGCGTCTACGACAGCCACCTCGCGCGAGCCCGCTGGATGACACGGACGGGCTACCGCAATCTCTTGCGCCAAACCGATAATCCGCAGTGATCGTATTTCTATCCGCGGGTGATGCCCAAAGAGCATCATGCGATGCCTCAAGGAGGTCTTCCGCCGACTGCCGCAACCGGGAATTGTCGCCGGCTCAACTTGCGCGTTAATGCAAGGAGCTGTTGCATGAAGCCCGACACGTCGCGTTGGCGAGACAGTCACAGTTACGACTTCTTCGATGCATTGCCGACCGAAGGTCTCGCCTGGGAATGCCTGCGCCGTTCTGAAGCCTATCAGCAGCACTATGAGGCACTTGCGGGCGCCGGCACCGAGACAGCGCCTTGCCGGCCAGAGGCCGAGCTGCTTTGGGGGTTGCGATTTCCCGGCGATACCAGACCTGTCCGCCCTGGCGCAGGAAGTTCTATGGTCGCCTTGCGTCGACCCGGCCGTTTTGACCCTGATGCCGGCGCCGGATTTCCTGTCATCCATGGCGTCCGTGCCGCTCACTGGCCTCGGCGCGCATCGTGACAGTCCGGAAGGACGTCACACCGTCCATGACGGCGCGATCAGCTCTCAACTCGTCCTTCTTCCCGGCACCGAACCGGGCGGGCCTGCTGCGGCCGTGATCCCGCTCGACGACCAAACGCTCGGGCGGATCGAAGCCCTTGTTCGTTTCTGGCGCGCCTGGCAAAGCCGGCCAGTGCCTCCAGACACGCGGATCACGGTGCAGCAACGCCGCCGCCTGCATCTCATGATGCAAACCGCCGATGGCCGTGCGAGCGGCGCGAGCTACCGCGAAATCGCCATAGCGCTTTACGGGCAGGCGCGCGTCGCTTCCGATCCATGGAAGACCTCTCCGTTGCGCGACGCGGTCATCGGCCTCGTCAAAAGCGGGACCGCCATGATTGGTGGCGGCTATCTGCAGCTCCTGCGTCATCGCCGCCGATCATAGTTGTTCCGACGTCGCTCGAGGGGTGGGAATTTCAGCCCTCCCTATCTTCCCCATCCCCCGCGACGCTTTCTCTCCGCCACCCTGGTTGCAGTCCGCCGCTGAAACCCAGCGGCCGCCAGCAAACCCACGGAGGCCCGATCCATGCGACCCGATCTCGCCGTTTTGCCGCCGCGCTTCCTGCGCACCAAGGAAGCCGCTGAGTTCCTCAGCCTGTCTGCCCGCACACTCGAGAAACACAGAACCTACGGAACTGGTCCCGCCTACCGCAAGCTGGGCGGCCGCGTCGTCTATGCCGTCGACGATCTTCAAGCGTGGGCCGAGCGTGGCGCCGTCACCTCAACGTCGGATCCACGCGGCTCCGTCCTGCCGGCCAAGCGCCATTCGCCGATGCCGCCGGCGCACGCCGGACGATATGCGCGCTGACCCTTCCCCGATGGCGACGCGACACCAGACGATCTCAGAGCGTGGGCAACTGACGCTTTTCAGGGCGCTGCCCGGCGATTTCGCGCCACGAGACGCACAGGACCTCATGGCCTACCCGTTCTTTTCCCTTTCAAAATCCCATCGCGTCACCCCGATCGACTTTGCTGCCGGCAACATCTCAATCCGCGTCGAGGCGGTGGCGGATCACGGCATGGCGACCATATGGGATGCCGACATCCTCATTTGGGCGGCAAGCCAGATTGTCGAGGCGCGCGACGCAGGGCTTCGCACCTCCCGCCTCATGGCGGCGACCCCTTATGAAATCCTCACTTTCGTCGGTCGCGGTACCTCTCTGCGCGACTATCAGCGACTCAAGGCCGCGCTGGACCGTCTCCAGTCGACGACCGTAAGCACTTCGATCCGCCAAGCGGCGGAAGGTCGCCGTCACCGCTTCTCCTGGATCAACGAATGGCAGGAGCGGACCGATGGGCAAGGCAACCCTGCCGGCATCGAGCTCATCGTCCCGGACTGGTTTTACCGCGCCGTCGTGGACGACGCGCTCATCCTGACCATCGATCGGGCTTATTTCGATCTGACCGGGGGGATCGAGCGCTGGCTCTACCGCCTCGTACGCAAGCATGGGGGCCGCCAACGCGACGGCTGGCGCTTCGACTTCCGCCATCTTCATCTGAAGTCTGGCAGCCTGTCGCCTTACAAGCGCTTCGCCTTCGATCTGCGCGACATCGTCCGACGCCAGCCGCTTCCCGGCTACGTCCTGTCATTGGAGATCGAAATCGGCGGACGCGTCCTGCTCGCCTTCGAACCGATGGGGGGCGGTGGACAGGCTGTGGATACTCTCGTGCTATCGGGAACCCGAACTATCGTGCCATCGGGAACCGGAGGCTCGTGCTATCGGGAACCGAAACAGACGCTAAGCCCGGCGTTTCAAACGCGGAATCGCCCCCTTAACTTAGACTCTAACCAAGACTCTAACTTTGAAATGCGCGCGGGCGATGTGCAAAAGCATGTCGGATACCTGCACGGCGGCTTCGCGTTAACCTCGCCCCAGAACGCATCGGCGCCGGTCCCGAAACGTGACGGCAATTCCCAGCGCGACGTCCAGCAACCGCAAAACCCGCTCGATGACAGATCGGGAGGCGCCGGATGATCGCGGCGCTTCCCATTCAGAAAAGGACAGTCGCGCAAACGACAGGCGCGCTGCATCTCGCCGGCCGAGCGGCCGGAGCAGGGGAGCGGGTGACGTTCATCGATGCCCCACACCTCGGCGCTCGATCTGTCGCAGCAGCGAACCCACGAAGGAGACCCGGCATGACCGGCAATGCCACACACCGCATGCGCGGCCGTCGGCCGCCGAGCGGGCCAACGCCCTTCACAGTGCTCGTGAATCTCATCTGGCGACAGAAACAGATCGAGCACTGGATAAGGTTCGGGCGCAAGAGCTATGAACAGATCCTCGACCGCCACCGCAGCGTCGTCGGTTTTGCTCCGAACAGCATCTTCGCCTTTGTCCGCTGGGCTGCAAACGAGCACGGAACGATCATCTCGCGCATCGACATCGTGCGCGCGGTTTGCCGTGGAGAGCCGTTCCAGACGCTGCCGTTCGTGCGCCCCGGAGGCGAGATCCTGGTCAAGGCCGAAACCTGGCCGGTGGTCGAGCGCGTGCTTCAACACATCGATGCGATCGAAACGCTCGGCATCGATCCGGCCGACGCCGACCCGGATCACTGGCGCCATGTCCACAACCGGCTGAGAGCTGGCGAGACTCCCTCCGCCTACACGCCTTCGCGCCATGAAGCATGGCTGATGCGCCGCAGGACGCTGCCATGATGCGATCCGCTCTCGTCCTTTGGACCGCACTCGCGACAGTGGGCGTCGGCTATCCGGCGATCGCTCCCATGCCTGTCAAGCTTATCTGGAACGCATCAGCGAGCGCACCAATCGGTTTCTATACAATCGACTTCAACGGCTCCTTCGGCGTCACCGACCTTGTCGTCGTCAACGCTCCCGAGCCGCTGGCCGCGTTCCTGGCCGAGCGCGGCTACTTGCCAAAAGGCGTGCCGCTGCTGAAACGCGTCCTCGCTGTCTCCGGTCAAACCGTCTGTCGAACCGGCCTGAAGATCACCGTCGACGGCATCGAGGTTGGCGTGGCGCTTGAACGCGATCGCGCCGGCCGGGAACTGCCGGTGTGGCGGGGCTGCCAGCGCGTCACGACCGGCGAGCTCTTCCTCATGAATTGGCAGGTGCGCGACAGCCTCGATGGTCGCTACTTCGGCCTGACTTCCACCAACAGCATCATCGGCCGCGCCGTCCCATTGTGGACCGATGAGGACGCAGACGGCCACTTCCAATGGCGCGCGCCTACGCGGTGACCGCGCGCTCGCCGCGCGTCGTCGGCGCGGCCCACTTCATCTCCACCGCATCAAAAAGGAGCCGCCATGGCACAGATCGGTCACTTCTCGCGCACTCCAACCGGCTACACCGGACGTGTTCGCACGCTCTCGTTCGACCTAGAACTGACCTTTGTTCCGGCCGAGAATGCCGATGTCGAGAACGCGCCCGCCTACCGCATCCATCTTGGTGATGAAGACGGACCTGAGATCGGCGCGGGCTGGAAGCACACGGGCGAGCGCGCCGGGGCGTTCATTTCCGTTGTGCTCGACGATCCTGTTCTTCCACAGCCTATTCGCGCGCGATTGTTCCAGTCGGACGAAGGCGGTCGTGATTGGGGCCTGCACTGGACGCGCCTGAAGAAGCGCGGCGAGCAGGATTGAGCATGACCAATTCCTGCATCTGTCGTGCGCCAAAGCGGTGCGGCGCTGGTCGCCGCATTCCGCTCTTTCTTCTTGCCGGCCTGGCTTTCGGCGGCGCGCCGGCTCTCGTTGTCACGGCGCTCGCACAGTCGACTGCAAGCGCGCCGGCGCGCCGTCCCATCGCCAGTCAAATCGCCGAGGCATCGCAGCGCTTCGGTATTCCGCAGCGCTGGATTGTCGCCGTGCTCCAGGCAGAGAGCGCGGGCGATGTGCGCGCCGTCTCGTCCGCGGGCGCCGTAGGGCTGATGCAGGTTATGCCCGGCACTTGGGCCGAGCTTCGCGTGCGTCACAGCCTCGGTCGCGATCCTTACGATCCGCACGACAACATCCTCGCCGGTACCGCCTATCTGCGCGAGCTGTGGGACCGCTACGGCAATGTTGCCGCCATGCTCGCCGCCTACAATGCCGGCCCGGCGCGCTACGATGAGCATCGCGCAACGGGCCGTCCGCTCCCGGCCGAAACGCGCGCCTATGTCGCCAAGCTTGTGCCGGCGCTCGGCACCGGACGTCCAACAAAGGGCTCATCTGCCGTTGCCCCGGTGTCCGACTGGCGCAGCGCTTCCGTCTTTGCTGTGCGCGACCACTACACGTCTCGAGCCGATCTCCTGCAGCCGACCGGTGCCGTGGACGGGGCTCGCTTTCCTGTCCCAGCGTCATCCGAACCCCTTTCCGGCATGCAGTCGAACGGCCTGTTCGTGTCACGCACCGTCGTGGGAGGACGGCCATGACCAGTAAGTTCTCAGTTCGTGCTTCTTCGGGGTCTGGCGCATCATGGAGCGCGCACAGGGGAGGGCAGGACCAGCAACCGGACGAGGGCAAGATAAAAGAGCGCACATTGCGCGGCGGTCGTGTGGTGGGGCTTGCTTGGCAATCGGCGCCCGCATCGCACATTGCTGGTACTCGGTGCAATGTGCGTCGACCGCCCAAGGTCTTGTGTCTGCATGTTCTTTTCCACATTGCAGGACAACGCCATGAGCGATGAGCGGGAGTTTCGCATTCGGCCCGGCCGCGTTCGCTCGACCCGCACCCAGCAGGCACGGCCTTTCATCGCCCAAGCTCTCGCCGCCGCGAAAAAAGCCGGGGGCGGCATCTCGCGCTCCGGACGGATCGTGGCCGGCAACCGCTCTCGTTTCGGTCACGGCCAGCGCGCGAGCATCCAGGCAAACCGCCTCATCACCTCGCGCTCGCGCGGCGCCGTTGTGAAGGCACGCGTTGTCCGACACGCCGCCCGCACCGCTCCGCTTGGAACGCACCTGAATTATTTGCGCCGGGAGGGCGTGACCCGGAACGGGGAAAAGGCGCGGCTGTTCGGGCCAGGTCGGGAAGATATCGACGGCGACGCCTTCGCCGCGCGCCTCAAAGGCGACCGGCACCATTTCCGTTTCATCGTCTCGCCGGACGACGCCCTTGAGATGTCGGACCTCAAATCCTTTGCCCGCGACCTGGTCGGACAGATGGAGAAGGACCTCGCCACGCGGCTCGAGTGGGTGGCGGTCGATCACTGGAACACCGAGCACCCACATATTCATCTGGTCGTGCGTGGCGTCCGCGACGACGGCCAGGATCTTGTCATTGCGCGCGACTACATCAAAGACGGCGTGCGTGACCGGGCTCGTGACCTGATCACTCAGGAGTTGGGGCCGCGCGCCGAACTGGACATCCGGCGCGCGCTCGAGCGTCAGATCGAAGCCGAGCGCTGGACCCAGCTCGATCGCCAGCTGGTCCGCGACGCGCGCGACACCGGCGTCCTCGATCTCGCACCGAGTGATGGTCGCCAGCCCGACGAATTCGCTGTGCTGAAGGTGGGCCGCTTGCGCAAGCTCGAGACTCTCGGTCTCGCCGATCAGATCGGGCCCGGCCAATGGATGATCGATGACAGGGCTGAGTCGACACTTCGCGAGCTCGGTGTCCGCGGCGACATCATCAAGCGCATGCACCGTGCCTTCGCCGGATATGGCATCGACCGCGGCTCTGCCAGCTATGTGCTGGCCGGCGAGAATCTCGATGTCCCGATCATTGGTCGGCTCATCGAGCGGGGCCTCGATGATGAACTGAACGGCACCGCCTATGCGGTGGTCGATGGAGTCGATGGCCGCACCCACCACCTAAGGTTTTCCGATCTCGATGCTACCGGTGACAGCGCGCCGGGTTCGATCGTCGAGCTGCGCAGGTTCGACGATGAGCGCGGCCAGCGCCGCGTTGCGCTCGCCGTGCGCTCCGACCTCGGCGTCGAGGAGCAGATCAAGGCATCGGGAGCGACCTGGCTCGATCGGCAGAACATTGCCCGAGAACCCGCCGCCCTGGCCGAAGGTGGCTTCGGCGCCGAGGTTGGGGACGCCCTGAACCGGCGGGCCGAGCATCTTGTCGGTCAAGGGCTGGCGGAGCGGCAAGGAGGCAGGTTTGTCTTCACCCGCAACCTGATTGACACGCTGCGCCGTCGCGAACTCGAGATGCTTGGTGAGAAGCTCGCGGCCGACACCGGGCTACCCTTCAATCGTGCCGGCAGCGGAGACTATGTCGCCGGCACCTATCGCCAGCGCTTTGCGCTCGCCTCCGGCCGCTTTGCCATGCTCGAACTCATGAGCGGAGATGGGGGCCTCGGTTTCCAGCTCGTGCCCTGGTCGCCCTCGCTCGAAAAGCAACTCGGCAGGCATGTCTCCGGTGTCGCGCGTGATGGCGGGGGCGTCGACTGGAGTTTTGGCCGCAAGCGCGGCCTGGGCCTCTGACAACTCAACAAAGGACGTTGCCATGTCCGCCACGAAAATCCTCTGGGGCCAGATCCTGACTGTCTTCCTGATCGTCCTGCTGACGACCTGGGCGGCAACGCAATGGACCGCATGGAAGCTCGGCTTCCAGCCCCAGCTTGGGCCACCCTGGTTCGAGCTCGCCGGCTTGCCCGTTTACTATCCGCCGGCGCTGTTCTGGTGGTGGTATTTCTATGACGCCTATGCCCCGAAGATATTCCTGGAAGGCGGATTGATAGCCGTGTCCGGTGGGTTCCTCTCGATCATCGTTGCGATTGGCATGTCGGTGTGGCGAGCGCGGGAAGCCAAGAATGTCTACACCTATGGTTCGGCGCGATGGGCCGGCAGGAGGGAGGTGGAGGCTGCCGGCCTGCTCGGGGCCGACGGAGTGGTGCTCGGACGCTATGCCCACCATTACCTGCGCCACGACGGACCCGAGCACGTGCTGTGCTTCGCACCGACCCGATCCGGCAAAGGCGTTGGTCTCGTCGTGCCTTCACTGTTGACCTGGCCGGGTTCCGCGATTGTCCACGACATCAAAGGCGAGAACTGGCAGCTCACCGCCGGCTTTCGGGCTCGGTACGGCCGCGTTCTGCTCTTCGATCCGACCAATTCGAAATCGTCGGCATACAATCCCCTTCTCGAAGTGCGCCGCGGCGAATGGGAGGTGCGCGACGTCCAGAACATCGCCGACATTCTGGTTGACCCGGAAGGGAGCCTGGAGAAGCGGAACCATTGGGAAAAAACCAGCCACGCTCTTCTGGTCGGCGCGATCCTGCACGTCCTCTATGCCGAGGAGGACAAGACGCTGGCCGGCGTGGCGGCTTTCCTGTCCGATCCGAAGCGGCCGATCGAGTCGACCTTGGCCGCGATGATGAAGACGGCGCATCTCGGGGCGAGCGGTCCGCATCCTGTCATCGCGAGTGCCGCGCGTGAACTGCTCAACAAATCCGACAACGAGCGATCGGGCGTGCTTTCGACCGCGATGTCCTTCCTTGGTCTCTATCGCGATCCCGTCGTCGCCGAGGTGACCCGGCGCTGCGAGTGGCGGATCGCCGACATCGTCGGCGGCGGGCGACCGGCGACGCTTTATCTCGTCGTTCCGCCTTCGGACATCAATCGGACCAAGCCGCTGATCCGCCTGATCCTCAACCAGATCGGTCGCCGCCTGACGGAGGACCTGCAGGCTAAGGCAGGTCGTCATCGGCTGCTGCTCATGCTGGACGAGTTCCCGGCCCTCGGTCGACTCGACTTCTTCGAGTCCGCCCTGGCATTCATGGCCGGCTATGGGCTGAAAGCCTTTCTCATCGCGCAGTCGCTGAACCAGATCGAGAAGGCTTACGGGCCTAACAACTCGATCCTCGACAACTGCCATGTGCGTGTGAGTTTCGCCACCAATGATGAAAGGACCGCCAAACGCGTCTCTGACGCGCTCGGCACCGCAACCGAGATGCGGGCGATGAAGAACTACGCCGGCCATAGGCTGTCGCCCTGGCTCGGACATCTCATGGTGTCGCGGCAGGAGACCGCACGCCAGTTGCTGACCCCCGGCGAGATCATGCAGCTTCCGCCGACCGATGAGATCGTGATGGTGGCAGGCACGCCGCCGATCAGGGCCAAGAAGGCGCGCTACTACGAGGATGCCCGTTTGCGCGAGCGCGTCCTGCCGCCGCCCGAACTGACGCGATCAGAAGAGGCCCATGCTGACGACTGGAGCCAGCTGCCGCTCCTGCTCCGCCCTGAAGTCACAGAAGGTCCAGGCACGCCTCTTGAGGACGACGCGGACCCGACCGGATCGGAGCGGCGTCTGCAGCCGGAACTTGATCGTGCGCGGCCCGTCGACAAAACGTCTCCGATGGAAAACGAATTCGAGATCGACCCGGCCGACGATGCCGACGACGATGACGCCATCCGCAATCGACGCCTGGCACGGCTCATGCAGGGTGTGGCGCGGCAGGTTTCTCTCGATCCCGACGACGGCATGGAGTTGTAGGCGCCATGACCTCTCGCAAAAAGAAAGCGCAGATCTCCGTCTATCTCGATCAGGCGATCATGAGGATGCTTGCCGACTACGCCGCGCGGCGCGATCAGTCGCAATCCATGATCGCGGAGGCTGCCATCGCTTCGTTCCTGTCGCCGGATGCGGATGAACGTCGCGAGGCGGCGATCGCCAAGCGCCTCGATCAGGTCGATCGGCGCCTTGCCCGCCAGGAGCGCGATGTCGGCATCGCGGTCGAGACACTGGCGGTGTTCGTCCGCTTCTGGCTCGCGACCACGCCCACCTTGCCGGAGCCTGCCGCGCAGGCCGCGCGTGCCAAGGCCGCCGAACGCTACGAGGCCTTCGTCACGGCGTTGGGTAGGCGCCTGGCCAAGGGGCCGAAGCTGCGCCAGGAGATTTCGGAGGATATCGATCCGAAACAAGCCGGAGAGATTTAGCCTGCCTCACCTTGGACTGGCAGCGTGCGATGGGCTTCGCAACCTATTGGTTTACAGTTTTTTCGAGTTGCGGCGATGATCGCCGCAAATTTGCATTGTTGTAAACCAGCTGCAGCCGTGATAGTTTATAAAAATGTAGAAATGCGGCGATCATCGCCGCATGCGCCAAAATCTATAAACCCATGCCAACGAATGCTGACCGCCGAGAACTGCTTCAAACCCTGGTACCCGAAGGGCTCCCGGTGACGAAGCATTGGCTGACCAAGCAAAGATCGGAGTTTGATCGTCACGCTCTCGATAATCTGCTCAAAAGCAAGCAGATCAAAGCGCTGGCGCCTGGCGTGTATGTGCGGCCAGGCACGCATGTGACCTGGCAAGGCGTGGTAGCCGCGCTGCAGACCATATTCGGTACGGACCTCAGTGTTGGCGGGCTTACCGCACTCGAACTGCAGGGATTTGCCCACTACCTGCCGCTGTCACGCCGGCGATCGGTGCATCTTTACGGCAAGGATGCTTTGCCGGCCTGGCTGAACCATGCCTTACCGGCCGTACAATTCGTCCGCCACAACCGTCTCTCCTCGCTAGGCGGCTCCGGGCTCGTTTACCGGGAATATGATCCACTCGAGCGTACGCTGATCGATGTGGACGTTCCGGGCCAGCGGCAAGGTTTGTGGCCCTTCACATTGTCGTCGCCCGAACGTGCCTACCTGGAGGTGCTGATGGATGTTCCGACGGCGATCTCTTTCGAGCATGCCAATCAGCTGCTTCAGGGCATGACGACCCTTTCGCCGCGGCGCATGGAAGAGCTTTTGCGCAAATGCACCAACGTCAAGGTCCGCCGGCTGTTCTACTGGATGGCCGAACGCAATGCCTATGCCTGGGTCAAGAAGTTGCCCGAACCGCGCGCGCTCGATGCGCTCGGCCTCGGCCGCGGCAACAGGGTTCTGGCCAAGGGCGGCAGACTCGATCAAAAATATCGAATAACCGTCCCGGAGGAGATGTGGACACCGCCAGCCCTTACTACAGACAAGTCCGCCTCCTGACCCGCATCTTGCCGCTGGTGGCGGCCGAAAAATCGCTCGCCCTCAAGGGCGGTACCGCCATCAATCTTTTTCTCCGCGACCTGCCGCGCCTCTCCGTCGACATCGACCTTGTTTATCTGCCGATGGACGATCGTGACGCGGCATTGAAGAACATCGCGGAAGCGCTTTCCCGCATCGCCGAAACCATCGTCGCCGCCATGCCCGGCACCGAAATTATTCGCTCCTTCGAGCATCAGGCGGATGCGCTGCGCCTCTTCGTCTCCCAGGGCGATGATCGCATCAAGATCGAGCTCTCGCCGGTCCTGCGCGGATCCGTCTTTCCAGAGGAACTACGCGAAGTGGCGCCTGCGGTCGAACAGCAGTTCGGCTACGTCGAAATGCAGCTTCTCTCGATACCCGACCTCTATGCCGGAAAGATTTGTGCCGCCCTTGACCGCCAGCATCCGCGTGACCTTTTCGATGTGAAGCTGCTCTTCAAAAACGAGGGTCTCACGGAAGATCTGGTCAGGACCTTTCTGGTCTACCTCATAAGCCATAACCGGACGATGGCCGAACTGCTGCAGCCCACCCGCAAGGACATTGCCGGCATCTATCAAGGCGAATTCGTTCGGATGTCTCAGATCGAGGTCAGCCTTGAGGAACTGCTGGCTGTTCGCGAACGCCTGATCGGCGACCTCAACAAGGCTCTCACCGAAGATCAGCGCAAATTCCTTCTGTCGTTCAAGGCCAGACGTCCGGATTGGAATCTGCTGGGTATCGAAGGGGCACACAGGCTTCCCGCGGTTCGCTGGAAACTGCACAATCTGGAACGAATGCCGCGAGACAGGCACCGTCGGGCATATCAGAATCTGGAACGTGTGCTCGCCACCAGTTCCAAACAACCCGGGCAAGATTTGCCACCCGTCGAAGAATCCTGAGTCGTTGGCAGTTACCGCCACCCTCGGGCGTCGCCCGGCCAGGCAGAGTTGAGGGAAGGGCGCGGCCCCGATGCAACGAGGATCATCGGCGCCATCGCCGAACTCCTGTCATTGCACGCTATGCTACTACTACGACCGAAACTTGTTGAACCGGCCTGATTTGCGGCTTTCTTAGTCATCCCCAACAGGGGAGCAGTTCATCGCGTCCCCTTCGGCATAGGGGACGGCATGACCACTCGCCACCATCGAGCAGAAGCGATCCAGCGAGGCGCCCGCATGCTGAGGACGGCGCTCGGCCCTGCCATCGCCCGATATCTGGAAGACCCCGGTGTTGTCGAGGTGATGCTGAACCCGGACGGTCGGATCTGGGTTGACCGGCTGTCGGAAGGGCTGGCGGAAACCGACGAGACCATGGCGGCCGACGATGGCGAGCGCATCGTGCGGCTTGTCGCTCATCATGTCGGCGCCGAGGTGCATTCGCGCTCGCCCCGCGTCTCGGCCGAATTGCCGGAGACCGGCGAGCGCTTTGAAGGACTGCTGCCGCCGGTCGTGGCTGCGCCCGCATTCGCAATCAGGAAACCCGCCGTCGCGGTGTTCACGCTCGACGACTACGTTTCCTCCGACATCATGACTGCCGATCAGGCAGCAATCCTTCGCGCGGCCGTAGCATCCCGCGCCAACATCCTCGTTGCGGGCGGCACTTCTACCGGCAAGACGACGCTGACCAACGCGCTGCTCGCCGAGGTGGCGAAGGGTGCGGATCGCGTCGTGATCATCGAGGACACACGCGAACTGCAATGCGCTGCACCAAACCTCGTTGCCATGCGGACAAAAGATGGCGTCGCCACGCTCTCCGATCTGGTTCGGTCCTCGCTGCGTTTGCGCCCCGATCGGATTCCCATCGGCGAAGTCCGGGGGGCCGAAGCCCTCGACCTGCTGAAGGCATGGGGAACCGGACATCCGGGCGGCATAGGAACCATCCACGCCGGCTCGGGCATCGGCGCGCTGCGCCGCCTCGAGCAGCTTATCCAGGAAGCCGTCGTCACGGTTCCGCGAGCCCTGATCGCCGAGACCATCGACCTCGTCGCGGTCCTTTCCGGTCGTGGCTCCGCGCGACGGCTCGTCGAACTCGCCCGCGTCGAAGGGATCGGGCCGGGTGGCGACTATCGCATCCAACCAGCCGTAACCAGCTTCCAAGGAGAACCCGAATGATCCAACGCGCCCTTCGCCTGCGTCGCCATCTCGCGACGGGGGTCGCCTTGATGACCGTCAGCCTGCTCATGGCGCCCGGCGCCCATGCCTCTGGCTCATCGATGCCCTGGGAGCAGCCCCTGGAAAAGATCCTCCAATCGATCGAAGGACCGGTCTCCAAGATCATTGCCGTCATCATCATCATCGTCACCGGGCTGACGCTCGCCTTTGGCGACACGTCGGGCGGCTTTCGACGGCTGATCCAGATCGTGTTCGGCCTCAGCATTGCATTCGCGGCATCGAGCTTCTTCCTGTCGTTCTTCTCGTTCGGCGGCGGGGCGCTGATCTGATGGCAACCGCATTCGAACAGCTCGACCTGGTGCCGGGATTTTCGATCCCCGTCCATCGCGCGCTCACCGAGCACATCCTGCTCGGCGGCGCCCCACGCTCGATAGCGATTTTGAACGGCACGCTTGCCGGCGCGGTCGGCCTCGGCTTGCGCCTGTGGCTGGTCGGGCTCGCCATCTGGGCTATCGGCCATTTCGCAGCGGTGTGGGCGGCCAGGCGCGATCCGCTCTTCGTCGAGGTGGGCCGCAGGCATCTGCGCATTCCCGGCCATCTGTCGGTCTGAGGGAGAGGCACCAATGATGAACCTTGCCGAATATCGCCGCACCGCCAGCCGCCTTGCCGACTATCTGCCGTGGGCCGCGCTCATCGACCACGGTATCGTGCTGAACAAGGACGGCAGCTTTCAGCGCAGCGCACGCTTTCGCGGTCCCGATCTCGATTCCGCCGTCGCGGCCGAACTGGTTGCTGTCGCCTCGCGCATCAACAACGCGTTGCGCCGCCTCGGATCGGGCTGGAGCATCTTCGTCGAGGCGCAGCGCACCGAAGCTGCCACCTATCCGGACGCTAGCTTTCCCGATCCCGCCTCCGCGCTGGTCGATGCCGAGCGCAAGGCCGACTTCGAGGAGGCCGGCGCGCATTTCGTGTCACGCTACTTCCTGACTTTTCTCTACCTGCCGCCGGCCGAGGAAGCCGCACGCACAGAAGCCTGGCTCTACGAGGGCCGCGAGCGATCCGGTGTCGATCCTCACGAAATCCTGCGCAGCTTCATTGATCGCACGGATCGCTTGCTCGCATTGCTCGACGGCTTCATGCCGGAATGTAATTGGCTCGATGACGTCGAGACGCTGACCTACCTTCACTCGGCGATCTCCACCCAACGACACCGCGTCCGTGTTCCCGAGACGCCGATCTACCTCGACGCGCTCCTCGTCGACCAGCCGCTTACTGGCGGCTTGGAGCCACGCCTTGGCGACCAGCATCTGCGCATCCTCACCATCGTGGGCTTCCCGACCGCGACCACGCCCGGCCTGCTCGATGATCTGAACCGGCTGGCCTTTGCCTATCGCTGGAGCACCCGGGCGATCCTGCTCGACAAGACCGACGCGACGAAATTGCTGACGCGCATTCGCCGGCAATGGTTTGCCAAGCGCAAGTCGATCGCGGCGATCCTGAAAGAGGTCATGACCAATGAGGGGTCGGTGCTGGTCGACACCGATGCTACGAACAAGGCCGCCGACGCGGACATGGCCTTGCAGGAGCTTGGGGCCGACGTCGCCGGCATGGCCTATGTGACGGCCACGATCACCGTCTGGGACGCCGATCCCCGCATTGCCGACGAGAAGCTCCGCCTGGCCGAAAAGGTCATCCAGGGCCGCGACTTCACGGCCATGGTCGAGACCGTCAACGCGGTGGATGCCTGGTTGGGTTCGCTGCCGGGTCATGCCTACGCCAATGTGCGCCAGCCGCCAATCAGCACTTTGAATCTCGCCCACATGATCCCCCTGAGTGCCGTGTGGGCGGGGCCGGAACGGGACGAGCACTTCGAAGCGCCCCCGCTGCTTTATGGCAGAACCGAAGGCTCGACCCCGTTCCGGTTTTCTTTGCATGTCGGCGATGTTGGACACACGCTTGTCGTCGGTCCGACCGGCGCCGGAAAGTCGGTGCTGCTGGCGCTCATGGCGCTGCAGTTTCGCCGCTACCAGGGCTCCCAGGTCTTCGCCTTCGACTTTGGCGGCTCGATCCGCGCGGCCGCGCTCGCCATGGGCGGCAACTGGCACGATCTCGGTGGCGGTTTGACCGAAGGCTCGGATAGCTCAGTTTCCCTTCAACCGCTCGCCGGGATTCACGACACCTATGAACGCGCCTGGGCGGCGGACTGGATCGTCGCCATCCTCAGGCGCGAACGCGTCGAGATCACGCCGGAGTCAAAGGAGTACATCTGGACGGCGCTGACCTCGCTTGCTTCCGCGCCGGTCCAGGAGCGCACCATCACCGGCCTCAGCGTGTTGCTGCAATCGAACGAGCTCAAGCAGGCCTTGCGTCCGTTCTGTGTCGGCGGTCCCTACGGTCGATTGCTTGACGCAGAGTCCGAACATCTTGGCTCGGCCGGTCTGCAGGCGTTCGAGATCGAGGGACTTGTGGGCACGAGCGCGGCGCCGGCCGTGCTGGCCTACCTTTTTCACCGCATCGGCGACCGGCTCGACGGGCGACCGACGCTGCTGATCATCGACGAGGGGTGGCTCGCCCTGGACGACGAGGGCTTCGCGGCGCAATTGCGTGAATGGCTGAAGACATTGCGCAAGAAGAACGCTTCCGTCATCTTCGCCACCCAGTCGCTCAGCGACATCGACAACTCTGCCATCGCGCCCGCCATCATCGAAAGCTGCCCGACGCGGCTGTTGCTGCCGAACGAGCGCGCCATCGAGCCGCAGATCACGGCGATCTACCGCCGCTTCGGGCTCAACGACCGGCAGATCGAAATCCTCGCGCGCGCAACGCCCAAGCGCGACTACTACTGCCAGTCCCGGCGCGGCAATCGGCTGTTTGAACTCGGCCTGTCGGAAGTCGCCCTCGCGCTCTGCGCCACGTCCTCCAAGTCGGACCAGACGCTGATCGCCAGCATCATGGCCGACCATGGCCCTGACAACTTCCTGGCAGCCTGGCTTCGAGCCCGCAATCTCGGCTGGGCGGCCGATCTTCTTCCCAATGTCCCGACGCACATGCCTCAGACCGAAAAGGAGACCCAACCATGACACCCCGCCATTCCCGTTTGCACGCCGTCGTCCTGGCAGCCACTGTGCTCACGCCGCCGCTCACGCTTTCGCCGATGCTGATGACGCCCGCGCAGGCATTCATCGTCTTTGATCCCACGAACTATGCGCAGAACGTGTTGCAGGCCGCCCGCGCGCTGGAGCAGATCAACAACCAGATCACCAGCCTGCAAAATCAGGCGCAGATGCTCATCAACCAGGCCCGCAACCTCGCAAGCCTGCCTTACTCCGCGCTCCAGCAGATTCAGCAGAATGTCCAGCGTACCCAGCAGCTGTTGGGCGAAGCACAGAACATCGCCTTCAACGTCCAGCAGATCGACCAGGTGTTCAACAGCCAATACGCCAGCGTGTCGATGTCGGCGACGGATCAGCAACTCGTCTCGGACGCTCGCACCCGCTGGCAGAACACGGTCGGCGGACTGCAGGACGCAATGCGCGTTCAGGCTGGCGTGGTCGGCAACATCGAGACCACGCGCACTCAAATGTCGACGCTGGTCAGCCAGAGCCAGGGCGCGACCGGCGCGCTGCAGGCGACGCAGGCAGGCAATCAGATCCTGGCACTCCAGTCGCAACAGTTCTCTGACCTGATCGCGCTCATTTCGGCCAATGGCCGCGCGGCTGCACTGACAGAGGCCGAGCGCGCGGCCGCGGCCGCGCAAGGGCGCGAGCAGCGCCGCCGCTTTCTGATGCCGGGCAGCGGGTATCAGCCCGGCAACGCGCAGATGTTCAGCAGCGGCAATTGAGGTGGGCCGATGGATGCCAGGATGCTGGCCCGTTTGGGCGCCATCGCCTTCGTCGCCGTTGCCATCACGGTGACGGTGATTGAACTGAGCCGCAAGGACGAGCCATCCGCCTTGCCATCGGCATCGCTCCACCAGCCTTACCGCGATCCGCTGCGGGAAGGCCAACGCCGGTGCCAGCAGCTTGGCCTGAAGGCGGCCGAGGATTCGCAGTGCCTGCGCGTCTGGGCGCAGACCCGCGACCGCTTCCTCGGCCGAGCGCCCGACACCTCGCGCTTCCCCGGAGAGCAGTGATCCATGGGCGGTTCCGGTGTCATCGACAATTTCCTTGGGGTCTTCACCCGCTACATCGACTCGGGCTTCGGCTTGCTCGGCGGCGAGGTCGGCTTTATCGCCACGACGCTGATCGTCATCGACGTCACGCTCGCCGCCCTGTTCTGGAGCTGGGGCGCGGACGACGACATCATCGCCCGGTTGGTCAAGAAGACATTGTTCGTCGGCGCCTTCGCCTATCTGATCTCCAACTGGAACAATCTCGCGAAAATCGTCTTCGAGAGCTTTGCCGGCCTCGGCCTGAAGGCGAGCGGCACCGGCTTCTCGGCCACGGACCTGATGCGCCCCGGCAAGGTGGCGCAGACCGGGCTCGACGCCGCACGGCCGCTGCTCGAATCCATCTCCGACCTGATGGGCTGGGTCGCCTTCTTCGAGAATTTCATCCAGATCGCCTGCCTGCTCTTCGCCTGGGCGCTGGTCATCCTCGCCTTCTTCATCCTGGCGATCCAGCTTTTCGTCACCTTGATCGAGTTCAAGCTGACGACGCTCGCCGGGTTCGTGCTGATCCCGTTCGGACTGTTCGGCAAGACTGCCTTCATGGCCGAACGTGTGCTTGGCAACGTCATCTCCAGCGGCATCAAGGTGCTGGTCCTCGCCGTCGTGATCGGCATCGGCTCGACGCTTTTCGGCCAATTCACGCAAGCTTTCGGCGATCAGACGCCGTCCATCGACGACGCCATGACCGTGGTGCTGGCCGCCCTGTCGCTTCTGGGTCTCGGCATTTTTGGACCCGGTATTGCCTCTGGCCTTGTTTCCGGCGGGCCGCAGCTTGGCGCGGGCGCGGCGATCGGCACCGGCCTCGCGGTTGGCGGCGCGGCCCTTGCCGCCGGCGGCGTCGCGACGCTGGCGGGGAGGGGAGGTGCCGCAGCCATTTCGGGAGGCGCTACCGCCATGCGTGGCGGAGCGGTCGCGGCCGGTGCCACGTCGACCGCTTATAGCCTCGGCTCGCTCGGGCAATCCGGCGCCGCCGGCATCGCGTCAGGCCTGGGCGGAGTGGCGCGAGCGGCCGGCGCGGCTGCCGTCTCGCCGCTCAAACGCGCTGCACGGCGTGCTTCCGAAGGCGCAAGCTCCGCTTCGTCCGATGGCGCCAAGGCGGTGTTCGCGGCGACGGGTGGCTCTTCAACCCTGGGAACGTTCGGCCAGAATGCCAACGCCGTATCGTCGCGTCAGATGTCCGCGGCCGATAGCCCGCCCGCCTGGGCGCAGCGCATGCAGCGCGGCCGGCATTTAGGCCATGGCGTCAGCGCTGCCGCGCACGCGGTCCGCTCCGGCGACGGCCACGGCTCCGGCGCATCCGTCAATCTCTCCGAAGGAGACCGTTCATGACCCCTTTCAAGCGACCTGCCGCGCACTTCGGCAAGACCCCTCAGCCAGAGACGCCCTATCAAAAGGCCGCCCAGGTCTGGGACGAGCGGATAGGCTCAGCTCGCGTCCAGGCCAGGAACTGGCGGATGATGGCCTTCGGATCTCTCGTGCTGACGGGGGGCTTCGCCACAGCGCTGATCTGGCAATCCGGGCGAGGGACCGTCGTGCCCTGGGTCGTGCAAGTGGACAAACTTGGCCAGGCGCAGACGGTCGGGCCTGCGACGGCTGACTACCAGCCCTCCGATCCGCAGGTGGCGTGGCATCTGGCTCGCTTCATCGAGCAGGTTCGCGCGATTTCCGCCGACCCTGTCATCGTTCGGCAGAATTGGCTGCGCGCCTACGAGTGGACGACCGATCAAGGTGCGGCGGCTCTTAACGACTACGCTCGCGCCAGCGATCCGTTCGCAAGGATTGGCAAGAGCCAGGTCGCCGTCGAAGTCTCCAGCGTGATCCGCGCCTCGCCGGATTCCTTCAGGGTAGCCTGGACCGAGAGGCGTTACGAGAACGGCCAGCTCTCCACCACCGAGCGCTGGACCGCGATCCTAACCATAGTGGTGCAGCCGCCGCATGACCCCGACCGGCTCAAGGCCAATCCGCTCGGCATCTACATCAACGCCATCAACTGGTCGCGGGAGATGAGCCAATGAACCGGCCGACGATCCGCAAGGACGGAACTCCTTCTCTCGGCAAATTGGCAATCTCGGCGATCGTGCTTTTCGGGGCAACCCTTGCCGGTTGCGCCACGCCGCATAGGCCGCCGCAGATCAGCTACGATGCCAACGTGCCGCCACTGCCCGCGCTGCCTGCCGCCATTGCCGAAGACCGGCCGCGGCCGCTGCACATTCCGCCCGCCTGGATGCCGGCGCGCGGCGGGAATGCCGCCACGGAGCCGATCGCGCGCGTCGAGAACGCCAACGCCGCCGCTCGGGTCCAACCACGCCGCGAGGGCTACTACAATGCCATCCAGATCTATCCATGGTCGGAGGGCGCGCTCTACCAGGTCTATGCAGCGCCCGGCCAGATCACTGACATCGCGCTTGAGCCCGGCGAGGGCCTGACCGGCGCCGGCCCGATCGCGGCAGGCGATACCGCCCGCTGGATCATCGGCGACACCGAGAGCGGATCGGGTGTGACCCGGCGGGTTCATGTGCTGGTAAAGCCGTCGCGGGCCGACATCACCACCAATCTGGTCATCACGACCGATCGCCGCACCTATATGATCGAGCTCCGCTCCGGCCAGAAGCCTTACATGCCCGCTGTCGCCTGGGCCTATCCACCGCAGCCCGCCGGGCAGCGGCAAAGCGTTCCGGCGATACCGGTCATCCCTGCCGCCGCCGCGCGCAACTATCGCTATCGCCTAAGTGGCGACAACCCGCCATGGAAGCCGATTTCCGTCTACGACGACGGCAGACGGGTCTACGTCGAGTTTCCGCGCGGCATCGTGCAGGGCGAGATGCCACCGATCTTCATCATCGGACCCGACGGCGAGGCGCAGATCGTCAACAGCCGAATCTACCAGCACATCCTGATCGTGGACCGCCTGTTCGGCGCGGCCGAGCTGCGCCTCGGCGGCGGCAAGCACCAGCAAACCGTCAGGATCGCCCGCACCGACGGAAGGCCATCCTCATGAGCGAGAACGAAACGAAGCCCGGTGCCCCAATGCGGCTTCGACCGGAACCGCCGCGCGTGACGCGCCTGTCGCGCAAGGTGCTCGCCGGCGTCGGTTTCGCCGCCGCGCTCGGAGTCGGTGGCGCGCTGATCTATGCCCTTCAGACGCGTGCGACGGGCGATGACGGCAAGGAACTCTACTCGACCGCCAACCGACAGCCCGCCGATGGCCTTGCCGGCCTGCCACGAGACTACACCGGCCCGATCCTTGGCCCGCCTTTGCCCGGCGATCTTGGCCGACCCATGCTGGACGCCCAGAACAAGGGCCAGCCCGTTGTACCGCCGGCGATCGCGACGCCCACGGTCGATGAGGCCGAACAGCGCAAGCGGGCCGAGGAAGAGGCCGCGCGCACCAGTCGTGTCTTCTTCCAGGCAGCGCCGGCCGCGACGACGACGGCTGGAGCGTCTGGCGCAACGAGCGTGCCGAATCTCGCCGGCATCGATCTCAGCGGCCAACCCGGCCAGCCGACCGCGCAGGATCGGCAACTTGCTTTCCTCAACGCCTCCGTCGATCGACGCACCATGGCCCCCGATCGGGTAGCTCCACCAGCCTCGCCTTACGTGCTTCAGGCCGGCGCCGTGATCCCGGCCGCCCTGATCACCGGCATCCGGTCCGATCTGCCTGGGCAGATCACGGCGCAAGTGACGGAGAATATCTACGACAGTCCCACCGGCCGGATTCTGCTCGTGCCACAAGGCACGCGCATCATCGGCCAGTACGACAACAATGAGCAATTCGGGCAGCGCCGGGTGCTCCTGGTGTGGAACAGGCTCATCTTTCCCAATGGGCGCTCCATTGTCCTCGAGCGCCAGCCCGGGGCCGACATGCATGGCTACGCCGGGCTTGAGGATGGCGTCGATTACCATTGGTGGGATCTGGCGAAAGCCGCGGGTCTGTCGACGCTGCTTTCCGTCGGCGCCGAGCTCGCGGTCGACGATGAAAACCGGCTTCTGCGCGCCATCCGCAATGGCGGCCAGGACACCATCAATGACGCCGGACAGCAAGTCATCCGACGCCAGCTCAATGTCGCGCCCACCTTGACCATTCGACCGGGCTTCCCGGTCAGGGTCATCGTCACGCGCGATCTCGTGCTCGAGCCCTATCGAGGTTAACAAGATGAGGAATTTGGAACTCAGCCTGATCGGAGACGATAAAGTCTTAAGAGCCGTCTTGGTCTGGGCGGCGCCACCGCGCGGCGATCCAGGTCATATGGAGAGTCAACGAATGTTGGTCTTTCAGGAAGGAGTCGAAGCATGTCGGAACTGAGGCTCGGTCGGCTGCCGAAGGTCGGCGTGGTGCGCGTGACGGTCATTCTGCCTGAGCCCCTGAAGGATGAGCTCGACCAATATGCGGCCGAGCATAGCCGGCTTTATGAGCCCGTCGATACCGCGGCGCTGATCCCCCACATGCTGGAGGCTTTCATTCGATCCGATCGCGGCTGGCGCGGCCGCAAGGCGAAAGCCAGTTCTGGCCGCCAGCGCGAGGCGTCTCCGGTCCGGGGGGCGAGGCGGAGCGATATCGAGGGCGAAGGCTCCGCCTGAAGCGCCGAGCTGTCCTTGGAGATTTCATCCGGGAACCTCTCGCCAGCTGCCTCTATCGTCCAGCGGAGGGAAAGGCCGCAGGCGAAACCACAACGGCCTCCGCACTGCCGGCGTCCCCTGGAATTTCCTGGGCCAACGTTGCACCTACAAGGTTCCTTGCCGCCCCAACCAACCGCAGCAGCGCGCGCTTTGGATTTGATTCCAGCCAGATCGCGTTGATCGAACTGACGCTGTTTTGCCCCTGGATGGGTTTCCAGACCGTGGAGGCGATCGTCACGGCCCTCGCGAAGCTTTCTCCTGCCAGGGTCGCGCCTTGACCGAGTTGCACCATGAGGAAGACCGTCGCTTCACCGGCGTGGCACATTTGAATGGTCGGGCCGCCAGCAGCGGCGATGTATTCCAGAAGACGCAGATCCGGCGGCGATCCTTCCGAAGCGACTGAGACGAGCAGAGACATGTCTGCAAGGTCTGTCCATGTGACAGCCGGTTTCTCTGCGAGGGGGTGGGTGGCCGGCAGAAGAACGAACAGGCGCTCATGCCCAAACATCTCGCTGCGACAAAGCGTGCCGGCCTCGAGCTCGTGGGTGAATATAATGTCGAGACGCCGCCGACGGATGGCCGCAAGACACTGCTCGCGCGGGATGTCCTGGATGGCCACGTTGACGTCAGGATGCAAATGGCTGAACCGATCGAGAAGGCGCGCCAGGAAAGCTCGTCCCATAAGGGCGCACAATCCGATCCTGAGCGTCTTGGCATCCCGGTGGCCACGACCATGCTCGCCAAAGGCATCTTGCAGGCCTTCATAGTGGGCCCGAACGACACCGACCCAGGCCCGGCCTGCCTCGGTCAGCCGGACACCATGCACGTCCCGATCAAACAGCTGCGTGTCCAGGAATTGCTCGAGAGCGACGATGTTGCGGCTCACGCTGGATTCCCGCACCCTGAGGGCTCGTGCTGCCTGCCTGAGGCTGCCGTGGTCAACGGCCGCAAACACATAGTTCAAACGGCGGAATGCGTGGCTGGTCCGTGTCACGGCTTATGTGCCTTGCGGATATCGTCTCCGGGTCACTTCCATGTCAGCCCTATAGCGATCGGGCTGTTTCCTCCGGACGACCTGCAGTTAGAATGCGCAAAAACCATCGGCCCTGCGCAGGCGTGCATTCCACAGTTTTCATATTCTAGCCGGCATGCCGTCTGAAAGGTCGCCTTCCAGGCTGACTTCGTAGACATATTCGTGCGGGATGGCTGGGGCCGTCATCTGGGAGAGGTATAGGCTGAGATTTTCCTTGCTGTTGCTCGCCGCAAGGCTGCAGAAATTTCCGCTGTTCCAGGTCATCACGCAATGACTGAAATGCGCGCTCACCGCGCGGGACATCTCTTCCAGCGTCACCTCATTGTTGAACATCGTGTTGAGGACGGCAATCTTCTTTCTCTCGATTTCGTCTTGCGGGAAGTACCGCGCCTTGAACCCATAATCCTTCTGGTTTTCGCGGCGCATGTAGTCGTTTTCCTGTGCCGCCCGAAATTTTTCTACGAAGACGAAAATACCACCGTCCTTGAGGTGCTGCGTCACGAACTCGATCTGCTTCGATCTGTTCGGCGAGTACATCTGGAAGGTGGTGTCCTCCAGGATGACATCGAACCCGGGAATGAACTTTGCCAGCCGGCGATCAGATCCCAGAGCGTCCTTGGTCAACCGGTGGAACGGGCCGATGAAAAACTCGGCGTGGGGCGGCTCGCCATATGCCATGAAACACTTGTAGTTTTCAGGGTTCGGACTGCACGACAGCGAGAGAATCTGTCCTGCGGACAATTCCGACAATGTTCTCGCCATGGTGCCTTCCGCCGTTCCCAGGCTGTACAGCGACAGCGGAGCGCCACGCTGTCGGGCGTAGTTCAGCACGGCGTGGGCCATGCGGCACTCTTCTTCCAGTCTGTAGGGAATGCTGCCGTGATAGTGCTGGTCGAAGAAGCCTTGCCGGCACGCATGCAGGCCAACCACATCGCGAAGGAGTTCATCGCTCGGCAGAAGGCGGGTATCGGCCACCGGTCTGCGGATCGGCATGCCACTCTTGCCGGCGGCGGTCGCCGCGAAAAAGCCGGTCATTTCGTTGATCCGTGGAGCACGGTCGCACTCGGCCAGGAAATCGTCGAGATCCCGCATCGCAGTAATGCCTCCCACACCATCCGACTGGTGAGATGCCAAGACCTCGACGGAGAAACTCTCACTAACATAAGAGTAATCTAATATTCCACCTGTCTTAAGTATTGGCTGAGGTCACTGGTAAGTCGGTATGAGCGCGGGCCGCTTTCCTTCGATTGCCGTTTTTTTACTAAAGTCACATCTTCTACCAACTCTGAGTTATTTGTGACTTGTCCGGCAACCCATGGTTATGCACAAGGACGAATGCAAGCTATTCGCTAGTAAGGAGTCCGCTTCGTTTGGTGGAGACTTTTTGCCTCGACCCCAATGAGATTCGCCCCTCGCAGCACCAGACGCTGACCCACCAGCATGACAGTTGGGGAAACGTGCGGGCAGATTTGATCAAAAGGACGGGCCTGGAGCGCCAGGAAACAAGGATCTCGCACCCCCGGCATATGTTCTTGATGAACCTGAAAGGGGCGGCGCGCCGCGGCGAAGACTTCGTCGACGGGCGCCGGATTCCCTTCGCGCCGCGTCAGCCCGGCGCGATAATCTACATTCCCGCAGATAGCGACTGGACGGGATGGGACGAGGGCGACGCGACCGCGTCCTACCTGCTTGTTTCGGTTGAACGTGAATTCGCTGACCAGACGTTTGACGGAATGCCGAGCGGTCGCAGGACCGAACTGCCGCCTTCGATCGGATTTCGAGACAGCACCATAGAGATGGCGCTGCAGAAGATCGCTGTTGAGCTCAAGCAGCCCGATCCAATCAGCGCGACCATGGTGGAAAGCCAGGCTACGCAGTTGTTCGTGCAGATGATCCGGTCGAACGGCATCTCGCATGAGCCGGCAAAAGGCGGCCTGTCGTCCTTCGACCTCAAGCGCGCCGTCGCGATGATGGAGTCAATGTCAGATATAAAACCTACGCTGAGCGATTTGGCAAAAGAGGTTGGGGTCAGCCGGTTCCATTTCTGGAGGGCCTTCAAGCAATCGACAGGCATGACACCGCACGCGTTCATCGCACGGCGCCGGTTGGAACGATCCGCGGCTATGCTGCGCTCGACCCGCCTGTCGGCGACGGAAATCGCGCTGGAATGCGGTTTTGGCGGCTCGAGCCATTTCGCGAACGCCTTCAGGCGGGCTTTCGGTACAAGCCCCACCGAATTTCGCCGTCGATGCAGGATCTAGACGGCGGGCTGGTGTTTCCCAGCAAGTATTCGAAAACGCCAGTGTTGCTGTAAAGCAGGCTGCGCGGAAGACGGTATGACCATCGGCGATCAGCAGGGATGCGCCGTCATGTCAAACGTGGATCGAATACGTCGTCCGTTGGGACGGTCTGACCCGTTGCAGCCTTTGGTCGGATTCCTCGTCAGCACGCTATCAGCGGCTCTTGCGCGAAACGGCTTCTACATCGCATCCGCCTGGATACTCGTCGAGCGGGGCTACGGAAGCGCCAGCGTTGCGATTTTGCTTGCAATCGTCAGCGTTGTCGAATTCGTCGCTAGCCCTCTGGCGGGTCTTGCCGCGGACCGGTTCGACCGGCGACGATTAAATGTCACGGCAGACCTTGCTCGATGCGTGCTCATGCTGGCCACCGCTTGCGCACTTCTCTATCTGGACGTGTTTGCGACAATCTGCCTGTCGGCGGTCCTCTTTTCGGTCTGCGACCGTGTCGCGCTTACAACCTCCCAATCGATGATCCCAGGAATGGCGCGCGGCCGCGATCTTGTGGTCTCAAATTCCTTGGTCTTCTTTGTCATGCAGTTCGGCAATCTCGGAGCGGCGCTGGTTGCAGGCCCATTGCTGCGTGACCGCTCGGCAGCCCTGCCATTTGTGGTTCTTGCTGCCTGCTTTCTTGTTTCATCAGGTTTCCTGGCTTTGGTGCGGCTGGATCCGGTTTCAACCCATGTTCGGGTTGCCAAGTTCTCCGGAACCCAAATCGACAGGCGCCTGTTTCGATTCAGCGCCGTCTACGCGCTTCTGTATGCGAGCGCGGTGCTCGTCAGCGTCATGGGATCGAGTTACGTCTTTCAGGAGATGAAGGGCACTGCCGTGGATTTCGGCCACCTCGAGGCAGCATGGTCGGTGGGCTCGCTGATTGGCGCGGCTTCGCTCTTCCGGATTGAACAAGTGATAAGCGCTCATGCGCTGCATCTCGTGCTTTTGGGTTTGACAGCACTAGCACTCATGACGCTGGCAAGTCTGTCCGGGCACTGGATAGTGATTGTTTTTGCCGCGCTCGGATTTCTCTACAATCTTGGGCGGGTCAGCGTTGAAGTAACATTGCAGTCGCGTATATCAGCTAGTCTGTTGGGCCGAGCAAAAGGCGTGATGCACAGTGTGGCCGTCCTGCTCGCCTTGTTCGTCTTCGGCATTGTCGCCCTCGTAGGAGATCGAACATTTCCCTCGACCATCTTCTTCAGCTTCGGAGTGGTGGTCCTCATCAGTATTCCGGCATTGAGCGCCAGGTGTCGTTCAATTGGAAGAGAAGGGTAAATCGTGAGGTGGAACAACTAGCAGCAGGGGCAGATGCGAAGCAGGCCGTCCTCGGCTCGTTGGCCGCCCTCTATCCTTGGATGAAGCCCTTTCACAACCGTCCGCTTCGTGAGTATGCGTTCCGGCTGTTCGAGACGCCAGCTCCGAGGCCCATGCCAGAAATCCGGCTTCAGGCCTTCACCAAGTTACTCGACCTCATCAGGAAGGTAGCGACACGAAATGGCCTATCGACGGAAGCCATCGCTAAAGTCTGCAGGGATTTCGAAAACTATCGCGTGCTGCAGACAGGGCCGCATCTGCTTCTGCTGATCGAGCCAGAGGCATATTATACGCATGTCTTCAGCCTCCTCGGCCTCTCGGCGCATGGCTGCTCAACCTACGTATCCTACGCCGTTTCGACCGTGAGCCTCGTTGAAAGGCCTCGCAAGGGGCCAGGCTGGCTCACTGTCGACCGCAAGCTGACCAGCGTCTTCGGCCTCAGCCGAACCCGAATGGTTGGACAGAGCCTTCTGGCTGGACCGGGTTCTTATCGGTTCCAGCTTATGCCCACAGAGCCTAACGCCGAGGGTGACGCGCTCGTACAACTCCGCAGTCTTCTGCCGAAGAGGCAATTCGAACGGCCGGCGCAGGCCATCAAGGAAGCTAATCTCCTTCTCTGGCCGAAAATGTTCGGAGACCACTTTGCCTTTCTGCAAATCGACGACGAGGATGTTGCCGACCTGGTGACAGACCATCTCTCGGACCAAGATTCCTGGCTGCGGACACGGCTGCTGACAAACGCGACGCTCGCTTCGAACATCCTTGCCGAGATCGACAGGTTGGCGGCCGGGCCCTGGAGTGGCTGGCTGGCGCGCGGCACCGACTTCTTCTGGCTCTATGAGAATGGCAAGCGCCGGCCACTACGGCTCCTGGCAGGAGAACTCGTCAATCCGGCGACCGGCATGAAGGTCGCCCGCTTCACGGCTCCCGACATCCTTGAGCGGCTGGCTGACCGAAGCTTAATTCCGAATCTCCTCCTTGTGTTTTTGGTCCTGTCGATCCTGCCTGGAGTGCGCGCGCTCGGCGGCAGTCATCAGCCGGTCTACTATCCGTTGATGCGCTATGTCGTCTGCTGTGCCCTTGAGGCAGCGGGCTTGGACGCTGATCTTCGACATGCGCTCGCTACTGACGATGCGCCAGGAGCGTGGGGCCACAGGATAATTGAGTGCGACGATGATCCGTTCGAGCTCTACCGCAATGGCCGCATTGGCGGGATCAGCGATCTTATCGATCGCTTTGGCGATACTCCCTTCGCGAGGGCGTGTGGAAGCATGAGCAGCTTCGCGAGCGACCCGTCATGGCAGCAACTTTACAGAAGGTTGGGGGAGGGGGCGATAGCCCCGACGGACGAGGAATGGGCTTTTTCCTAGATTGAATTGCGCTCTGCCTAATGCCCTGGGCCGCCTTGCCAGCGTGCCGCTTTGCGGCGCTCTAGCTTCATATCTCGCGCATGAGAATGTCAAATCGATCTGGTTACCGGCGGCCATCATTTCCACTGTCAGCAGACTATCGGCCAGCCCTACGCGCTGGCTTTCTGTCGACCTCACCACCAATACCAGCACTTCATCATACGAGCGCTCAGTTTAAGTTGTGCGCTGCCCGTTTTCTGACTAGGACAATGGAAGCCACGAGGGATAATCGAACAATGACAAATGAAAATGACGCAGCGATCAATGCAGATCTTTTGGAACTCACCGCGGATATCGTCGCGGCTTACGTGCAAAAGAACGCGGTGCCGGTGAGCGGTCTCCCCGATTTGATCGCAAGCGTCAATTCGGCATTGTCGGGTATTGGCACCCCCCTAAAGGCGGCTGAGCCTGAACTCGTCCCCGCGGTCAATCCCAAGAGATCAGTATTTCCCGACTACATCGTCTGCCTGGAGGACGGCAAGAAATTCAAATCTCTCAAACGGCACCTCAATGTCCACTACCGGCTCACTCCGGAGGGATACCGGTCCAAATGGAAATTGGCGAGTGATTATCCGATGGTGGCGCCAAGCTATGCCGCTCAGCGGTCTGCTCTTGCGAAGGCTGCCGGCCTCGGCCGCAAGCAGGTTGCAAAGGCACCTCCCAAGAAGTTGGTGTCAAAACGGAAGCCGAAAACTTGAGCGCGTAGTAGATCGGCTGGCCAGACACTCGGTACCGGCTCTCGAACGAGCGCTTTGCGATGACCGGTTGAACCCACCGTCCTATTTCGGTCGTTCAGGTCTGCAGCGTGGTCTCCTGAAAGCCGACTTCGTTCCTGAAGACATCGGAGACTTCATTGAGGATCACGTCGGGCGTCCATCCAATCGCGTCCGTGCTTCTCGAGCGGACCTCCCTATAGGGTGCCCGCGCGGTATCTTCGCGCCAAGGGATGGGACGCAGCTGTCGGCGCTGCCGGCTAAGACGAGGTCGCCCGTCGCGCCGCGCGTCGACGGGCGGTCCGGTTGCGGCGAGGCAGCCGCTGGCGTTGCGGAGCCTGATTTCTGAACCTGTTGTCGATCTGCTCAAGCGTTTCCTTGGCCGTGTAAGCCTGAATTTCGACCAGCTGCTCGAAAAGCTCCAGCCCAATCTCGCGGGTATCGTCGCCAATGCGGTGAAGCGTAATCGCAAGGTCAACCAGCTCCGAAGCGGAGCCCGCTATGCCTGTCTGGATGTCCCCAAGTTCGTCACGCCAGGTCTCGATCAGCCTCCGGGCGATCGTCGCCACGAGCATAGCGTGATGGGGGAGAAGTGTCTGGAGGCGATCCACGACGAACGTCGCGTTGATTTTCGGAGCGCCATCAAGGTTGGCCTCAATGGCAGTGAGCAACGCGACCCAGCTCGGATCAGGCGTGATCTCGTCTACGAGCCGGAACACGTCGAAAAGGTTGTTCCAGGCAACGCCGCTTATATGGGGGATTACGCGAACGAGCAGCTCAGACGCGCGCTCCCGATACTCAAGATCCGGAAACAGGTTGACGGCGGCATTGATGGCTCCAAGCCGTGTCGAGTCCGTACCCGGTCCAAAGACGACTTGCTCCAGCAATGGCTTCGTCCAGAATAGCTCCGGTTGCAGGAACGCGATTAAGGGCGTCAGCTCTCCTGCAAGCTGCTCGAAATACTCGTCGCCCGACGCGGCCCACTTCTCCAGGTAAGAACGCACGAGACCGGCATGCCGCCAGTGAAGGTAGGCGAACAGAATGGCAAGATCGGTGGTCCTCAGCAGAGCCGGGTAGCGTTTGAAGACGGTGTCAAGGAGCCCCTCAAGTTCTTCCTTATTAGTCGGCTTAAGGTAGCGGAACCAATGAAGGATGGCCCTCCACACCCGCTCGTCTTCTCCGCGCTGGCTGGCGCGTGTCAATACGTCCAGGACGCGGTCGTGCTGCCCTGCCAGCAGCAGGGCATGGACTAGAGCATCCAGTTTGGGGAAGCTTCCAGCGGGAAGCGCAACGGCGGAGCCCATTCCCCAGAGAATGCTTTGCTCCCGCCTTCCTGCGCCCTTCTCGTCGGCCTTTTCCTCTCCTGTGTCGAGAGGTTCTTGATCCTGATCGTCGCTCCGATTTTCCTTAGGCTGCGCTGTAGTGGTGTCTGGAGCGGCAGGCTCATTGAGCCACTTCTCAATGATGTCGAGTGTTTCCGGCGAGATCGCAATCTCCCGGCGGATCAATCGGCTGACGGCCTCGGACGCCGAGTTCTGAAACTCATCGCCGGTGAATCCACGCCCGTCGAGTTCGGCCATGAGATTCATTACAAGCTGAGGATCACCCGCTTCGGCGATGGCCTCCAGCGCGTAGCCTGCTGCGCGGGTCCCAAAGCTCGGCTCGAACTTGCGTATGAGCGTCGCGGCCCGCTGGGGGTTGGTCTTCGCAAACTCCGCGAAGGCCCGCGACAGCTGTATGTTGCCGCCCTCCATCATGCGGTTGGGATGGTCCCACTCATACTTGTCCGGCAATTGGCGGAAAGCGTTAAGAACTTCGTCGTTCTGCGCCTTTGCTAGCTGCTCCGCCGAAATGGGCGAACCTATCCATGACGGCCCATAATGCCGTATTCCCTCGTCCGAACCGGGGAAGCGGCGGCGTTCTTCCATCACAAGGCGGCGGGTCGCTCCCGGCAAGCGTTCGGAAGGCAGTGCCGAGAAGAGGCCCAGCTTTATGCGACGAACCCTGTCGCTGAAAAGTTTGCGGCCTTTGGCGTCCAGATGGGGATAAACTGTCGGTGTGTAAGCGTTGACGGCGGCGATAAAGGCTTTGACATGCGCGTCGGACCAGTGAGGGCTCGCCTCCGCTATGAGGCGCTTTGTTGTCCCGGAAGGGTCTTCGTGGTTTCCGAGCCTAAAGCGTCTCGGATCGCCCTGAAGGAAACGATACCCCACCTGCGCGTACTGATGCGGGTAGAGCGATAGTACATGCGCGAACAGCCGCTGGGCAGGGTTGAACTGATCCCCTTCATGCTCTGACAGCCATTGGAGAAAATTCTCTTCGTCCTTGAGGGCAAGGGTCTCCAGCGCAACGCGAATGGCGCTGAGTATGGGGGGATCAGAATGGCGTAGACCTCGCTCTTCCTCTTCGAATTTGAAATCGAGCGTGTACTGCACCGGATAGGCGAGGCTATCTTCGTCGCTCTCAAGATCGCGAAGCGCGATCATCGCTTCGGTCAGCCAGGGCCACAGGCCCCCAAGGAACAGCGCGGGATTTTCCTTTCCGAGTGCCTCTAGGGTGTCCCATGCTTTTGACTGCTCGACGACACTTGTAATCGGCTCTCTAGGAGACGAGGAAATGCGCCATGTCCAGTAGCCGTCGCCGCCCTCTTTGGGAGCCGACGCAAGCCTTCTGGCCGACTCCTGCTTTGCCGCTCGAAGCTCCTGGTCGAGCTTTGCGAGCAGAAGCTGAAGCGCAACCTCCGGCTGGCTTATGCCGATAGTGGCGATTGTAAATTCGAGGCTATGCGCCTGGATTCCTGTCCGCGCGATCAGCGCCCTCGCGATCTCGACCATGCCCGGCGTCCACACCCGCGCCTGACCCAGCGCAGCCCAGGTGAAGCCATCCTTGCCCGGCAGTGCCGACCAGTTTTCGGCGATCAGTCTCTCGACCTCGCCGGCAGCGAAGACCCAAGCGAGATTGAGAACGCCCAGGGCCAGGACGGCCTCCTTGTCCTCGTTCATCGCACGGGGAATTTCTGTGCGTTTGTATCGCTCGAACCATCCCGGACTTCCTGCCATTGCCGTGAAAGCCGCTGGTCGCCTGTCCGACGCAAGCGCTTCGTCGAACATGCGTGCCTCCACGCCGTCCGGCGTCGGCTGCTGACCGAGGAATTCGACGAGAAGTGTCCGGAGATGAAGCCGCAGGTCCTGCGTGTGGAGGAGCGTTTGGATCTCCACGCTGTAGGCAGCCGGATCGACCTCCCGAAGATAGGTCAGGGCGGACCACAATTTCGGCCGCACGAACAGCGAAGTCTGCCGGGCGATTGTGAACTCCGATAGCCGTCCTTGGCTACGGGTGAAGGATCGTGCGAGGGCATGTTCGAACATGGTCTGGTGGGAAAAGCCTATTTTGCTTCCGGCCTGGCCCAGGTCCGAGAGCATGCCCGCCCTCACGAGATAGGTTATGTCCTCCGAGTGCTGGTCAAATCGCGCGGCGGGGAGCCACAGGACTTCCTTCTCCGCCATCTGGTCTGCAATGTCGGTGACGAGCTTCGCAAGCCGCGACCCGCTGGGCTGCCTCGTTATCGTCTCCGCCCACATCTGGTCCAGCATGAGCTGGTACTTGCGGAAGGGCTCGCTGCTCCTCTCCTCCAGTTTCAGGAACGTTTTCAGCGCCTGGGGCGACCGTAGAACTTCCTGCGCGTCGGCAGGCCAGCCTGCGGGTTCGAATCCATGGTGCTCCAGCACAGGAACGACCTCGGACCAGGGCGGCAGGTGCAAGTGAATTGTTTCGGCCGTGATTGTCTTGAGACGGGCGTCGTGCTCGTACTCGAACTCGCGAGCCGACAGGACAACGTGCACGTTTGTCAGGCCGCTGACGCGCCGGACCAGGCTCAGCAGTACACTCAGCCGACCAGTCTTTATGTCCGTGTAGCCTGCGAGCGCATCGAGCTGGTCGATCATAAGAACGACCGGCCGCAACTGACTGATCCGCCAGAGCATCGCGCTGGGACGAATGGTAAGTCCAAGCCACTCGGCGAGATCGTCTTCGGTTTCGATTGCCGGGTCGAGCAGGTCGGCCTTAATGGCAAGGACCCTAACGTCATCCTTTATAAGCGCATTGGCTACTTCGGCGAGCAGCGCTGACTTGCCGGAACCCGGAAGCCCAAGGACGGCCTGCGTCGTGGTCTCCTGCCCCACGATAGTCTTGAGAATCTGGTCCTTCTCCGGGCGGCTGAAGTGGGTACCGTCTGAAAGTGTCTGCGACCACTCGAGCAGGTCGCGCGGGACGCGGCCCAGTTCGTCGTCCCTCATCTGCACTTGCCGGAAGGACTGTTCGTCTACAACACTTGTTAGAACAGCGTTGTACTCCTGGAGCAGCAACGCCTTTGTTTCGGGTGTGTCGATCTTTGTCTTGTCGTCGCTAGTCGCGCGAATGAGCATCAGGAAAGAACCGCGCTCGGTCGAGACAAGTTCGATCCCGGGATTGCCGGTAATGTGTCTGAGAGATTCGATGATCGCATCCACCTTCTGAACGTGGAAGTCGTCCGCATCGCCTTCGAAATTCAGAACGATGACGCGCGTCTGAACCTTCTTCGCCTTTGGAAGGGCGAGTGCTTCACCCGGTTCAGCGGTCGATACCTCGCTCTCGCGTTTCCGAATGGCGCGCTCGGCATTTCTTCTCTCAACCTCCGGCTCCCAGTTCGCCTTGTTGTACCTCAGCATCTCCGGCGTGATCGAAAGCGTGAGCTGTGTGGGCGAACGATGCGCTTGGTCGTGGCAGGTCGGGCAGAGGACAATCAGATTGTCGTAGCTGTTGTCCTGTGAGGTCGAGTATTCCTCGATGTGATGAACGATGAAGGACTGACCTTTGTCGCCCTTGCAGCAGTTGCAGAGGTAGTTGCTGTTTTCGAGAAGCGAGAGCAGTACCGCCTCATCAATTGGCTGACGTACTACGGCGGCCTTCAGCGCCTTGGCTTCCTCCCCCGTGAAGCCTTTATCTTTGATGTCCTTCTGACTGGCTGTCCTGACTTTCGTGATCGTAAGTCCAGCCGTCACCGCACGTTGGCCCAGCTCCTGTGAGACGCCGTATTGCAGAAACTTGACTAGATTCGTCTCAAGCCTTGGGGCCACAAAACCTCTCAGCGGGGTGCGCCGGATACGCTCTGCAAGTGGGGTAAAAAACAGGGATTGCAGCTTATGTAATAGACCTAGGTGCGGGAATACGGTGAGAGCCAACGTATCAGAGTTATCCCGTGTATTCTGTAGTGCTGGGGAGTGCAGATCGGCACCGTTGAACCGCCCAATCGTTGATAGGCGCTATCCCTGGCCGCAGATCCGCTCGGCACTGGAGGATATTGTTCGGATTCTCCAGCAGAAACCGCCGAGCTAGGTACTTTCAAAACGGGCGCGCCAAACTGAGCATTTAGGCTTTGGGATCCAAGAGCCGCACACCCTCGCCCTTTTGACCAGCGGACAAGAATTCAACGCCAGCTTTTATCAGGGCCGTCTCGATCGCCTGCAAAGTGCTGATCCGGGAATCTACCTTGCCATTCTCCAACCGGACCAGCGCGTTCAGCGACACAATTGCCTTGTCAGCGAGCTCCTGCTGCGACCAACCAAGCAAAGCCCGCGCGGCTCGAATCTGTCGTGGACTGACCATGAGTCCACAATCGGCAGGCCGCTTTTCTTTGCCACATATAGGGTTTTTTTAGACCTTATAAGGTGTATTAAATGGCGATTCGAGACCGGATAACATCGACACGAAGACCAGCCGTACCGCGATAAACTCAGTAGTTCGGGGAGTGATCGATGGAGTATCGACAGGCATTGTTGAAACCGCAACGTTCCAACCCCTTTCGGATCGGACCGAAGCCGAATGCGGAGAGTGATGCTCATCCGGCCGATCAGCTTGTCGGCAGGCAGATCGCGACCGTTCGGGTCCAGTCGGATGTGTCGCAGGCCCAGCTTGCCCGGTCGATCGGCATAAGCTTCCAGCAGCTTCAGAAATACGAGAACGCGAAGAACCGGGTCAGCGCCTCCATGCTCTACGAAATTGCCACGTCGCTGGGCGTCCCCGTCAGCCGCTTTTTCGAGGGTCTGCCGGGAAACGACGTGATCAGCGGTGAAACTTGTCCGCTGCCAGTGGATGAGCGCATCGGTTTCATTGCGAGCGCGGAAGGCCGGCGCCTGATTGAGGGGCTGATGCAGCTTCATCCGAGAGTGCGCAGCCGCGTGGCGGCTCTAATCACCGCGCTGGGAGAGGAATTGGCAGCCCTCGAAGTGAATGCCGACTGCGAGCAGGTGGCCGACGCCCCTGCGTCGGCCCAGCGCAAAACTGCTTGACTACCGATCAGGGCCAGTCAGCCGAATTTGCGCGCAGCGGGCACAGCGATCCGGCCGGAATATCCGGATATCGCGATCTCGGCACCGAACGCCCTTGAGCGAGCCGCGAACCCCTCGAGAATATCTCGCGCCACGTTCCCGGCGGCGGCCATCGGAACCAGTCGTCCCGCTGTCGATCCGCCAGTCTGTTGGTCGCCACCGATCACGACGGGCAGAAGGTCTATCGCTTCGAGACTTCCGCTCGCGTCATAGTGACATGCAGCGACGATGCTCTGCCAGACTTCCGGTGGATCCCATTCGCTCTCGCCGGAATGCACGTGGAAGAGGAAGTTTCCGAGGCCGTAGAAGATCGGCGACCCGCTGTAGATTTCCACTGCCTGAAGCACTGGAGCGCCGTGGCTGACGAAGAGGTCCGCCCCGGCATCGACGCACATCCGCGCAAAGGCCTGTACCCAGCGCGGCACGTCCTGCCAACCCTGTTCCCAATGATGATGGTGCAGATAGGCGATGACGAAATCGCCCCGTGTAGCCGCCTGCCGGATAGCGGACAGATGGGTGCCCGCACTTTGCGGATCGATCTCGATCAGTCGACCGAAGTCGGCGGCTTGAGCGAATACCGTGCCGTAGAAATTGATCTCCTTGCCGCTCGCCACCTCCGGCGGGTCCTCCGGTTGCGCATAGTTGGCCAGTTCGAAGGGAGAACTTTGCAGATGCTCGCCAAGCCTTGCCAATCTGCGGAGATGCCCATCGGGAACGCCGATCCTGCGCAGGGTCTTTAGCCGGTTGACGCCAGGGCGAGCCGGGCGGAACGCGGTGCCGTCCTCGGCATACATGCCGGACGGGCCCGGACCCGCGTCCATCGCGACCAGCGCCACTTCGCGGGCGCCCAGACGGCGGCGGCCGGGTCTGGCAGCCGCCGCCTCGTCAGCGCCGATACCGGCATGCAGGAAACCGCGCGCTTCCACCTCTTCCAGCGTCGAGAGCACGCCGGCGGGACCGAGATCGAAGGCGTGGTTGTTGGACAGGGCAAGCGCGTTGAAGCCGATGTCCTGCAATGCATCCAACACCTCGGCGGTGGAATAGCCGAAGTACTTTCCCTTGGTCGGCCAGCCACCGTGTTTGCCGAGGATCGTCGACTCGAAATTTGTGAAGACGACGTCGCCCTGCTGCAGGAAGCGTTCAACATCCTTGAACCGCTCGTCCTGAATGTGACGGATGTCGTGCGTGATCAGTGATTGGCCGGTTACGACGGCGCAGAAGGACTGTTTCATGAAGCTCGCCTTGAGATTGTGAGAGGCGACGCTGGCCGCTCACCCAGCGCCATATCGATATCGAAGCCGGATGCCCGGCTATTTCGGCTGGCCCGGCGAGATATCGGTCTTGAACCATTTCAGGCTCAGCGCCTTGATCGTTCCGTCCTTGGTGGCCGCGTCGATTGCCGTGTTGAACTTGGCGAGCAAGTCGGCGTCATCCTTGCGCATGCCAGCGCCGACACCGGGTCCCCACAGGCCGCCGTTCAGTTCCGGCCCGAAAAACACCGCGATCGAGCCAGCAGGCGTCTCCAGGAAGTCCCGCCATGTGAAATAATCGGCGAGGCCGCCATCGACGCGCCCTGCGGCAAGGTCGAGCTTCAGATTGTCAAGGCTGTCATAGCTGCGGATGGTCACGACATCGCCCAGCAGCTCCTTCACCACAGCCTCCGAGTTTGACGAGCGCAGGACCCCGATGGCCTTCCCACTGAGGGTCGACCGCACGTGCTCGATGGTGGCCTTCTCCTTGTCGCCCATGGTCGAGAGATTCACTTTTTGCCTGATGTCGCCAGCATCGAGCCCGAGTTCCTTGCGCACCACGAACTGGTTGAATCCGGCCGCATAGGGGGTTGAGAACGCGACCTGCTGCTTTCGCTTCTCGGTGATCGCCATGCCGGACATGATGACGTCGTACTTGCCAACAAGCAGTGCCGGAATGATCCCGTCCCAGTCCTGCGCGACGAAGCTGCATTTAACCTTCATGCGATTGCATAACTCGCGGCCGACATCGACATCGTAACCATAGAGCGCGCCATTGGCGTCAGTGCCGTCCCAGGGTGGCGACGCGCCTTCGGTGGCGATCGTTATCGTTCGCTCACCTTCGGCGTGGACCGGGACTGACGACATCAAGGCCGCGATGGAAACGGCAATAGCCAAGGGTATGCGCATGAGGCACCTCTTTCGTTGAAGTTGGTGGGAAGTCAGCCGTTAAGGGGCGGTGTCACGGTACGGGTGTCGTGATCTCGTGGTCGGGCAGGGCGGGCCGCAATCGCGCCCGCCGGCGCGGCGCTGGATTTCGGTCGGTTGAAAGCCGTCGTTCGAGGAACTGGGTGGCTTTTACCGCGATCGAGGTCAGCGCCAGATAGATCGCGCCGGCGACGATGAATATCTCGTAAGGCGCGAACGTCGCCGACACCATCTGCCTCGCCATGCCGGTTATCTCGAGCAGCGTCACGGTGCTTGCCAAGGACGAGCCCTTGATCATGCCCACGACCTCGTTCCCGTAAGCGGGGAGGGAGATCCTGAAGGCGATCGGAAAGGTCACCAGGCGGGCGATCTGGAAGCGTTTCAGGCCAAGCGAGGCGGCGGCCTCCAAGACACCCTTCGGGACCGATTGCAGGCCGCGGCAGAGGATCTCGGTGGTGTGGGCCGCACTGTTCAGTGAAAACGTGAGCAGGGCGCACCAGAACGGATCCCGCAGGATCACCCAGAAAACACTGGCCCGAACCGCCTCGATCTGGCCGAGACCGTAGTAGAGCAGGAAGAGCTGAACGAGCATAGGCGTTCCGCGGAAGACATAGGTATAGGCCAGGACCGACAGCGACAGGGCCGGGCGTGCGAATGCACGGATGAAGGCCAGCGGCACCGAGAGAAGAAATCCCGCCGCCAGCGACAGAACTGTCAGGGTCAAGGTGAGTCCAATGCCCGAAGGCAGCACCACGATTGCGTCAAGCATCAAGCCGAGGTTCACGGGACGCTCCTATCGACCGAATGCGGGGTAGCGCCGCTCCGCCAGCCGGATCGACAGCAGGGTGACGGTCGTCAGCGAAAGATAGAGAGCCGATGCCGCGAGATAGAAGGTCAGCGGCGCACGCATGGATCCGGCGCCGACATAGGCAACGCGCATGATGTCGGTCAGGCCGACGATCGAAACCAACGCGGTATCCTTGAACAGCGATATCCATAGATTGCCATAGGCAGGCAATGCCAGCCTCAGCATCTGCGGACCGATGATGAACATCCAACGCTGCCAGGCATTCAGCCCAAGCGACTTCGCCGCTTCCGTCTGACCGGCCGGGACGGCTGCAATCGCGCCGCGGAAAACTTCGGTGGCATAACCACTAAAGACGACGGAGAGCGCTATGACGCCTGCCGTGAAAGCATTCACCTCGACATACCTGCCGGCGACCTTGCTGGCCAACATGGTTCCGCCGAAGTAGATGAGCAGGATAACGAGAAGTTCTGGAACGCCACGGACCACCGTCGTGTAGGCCGTTACGACGCCCACGAACCGGGGTGCGGCTCCGCCCTTCGAAATTGCCAGAAAGAGCCCAACTGCAGTGCCGAGCGAGCCCGCGACAAGAGCAAGGCCTACCGTGACCATGAAGGCCACAACAAACTGGGTAGCAAAACCACTCATGGCCCGCTTTCCTCGCCGCACAATTCCCTAACGTAGGCCGCTCCTTGTCGTCTAGACTCAGATGGCATACCTAAGGTTGTGAATTGTTATGGCAATAATTTGCAGTTAATTTGCGAATTGTTCTTATTATATCGTCAATGACACCGTCATCAATCTATAATTTTAACAGTTTCGTCTATAATGTTGCGTTATATACTTTGGATGTTCCGCTGCCCGCTTTCTTGTCGGACGCCGTGAGTGGTTGAAGCCGTCGCATGTACCATACGACCCGCCCGCCGATGACTGCGGTGTACGCGGCGCATTTCAAGGGGAGGGGCGGCGCGCCCGGTCCAGATCCGAACTCGCGGCAGCTACTTTTCTGACGGCTGTGCGCAAAACAGGGTGACCGGATCGCTCTCCAATACCCTTGCGATCCTCTCGGCGACGTCGAGGCTGGGGTTTCTTTGCCCTCGTTCGATGCCGCCCATGTAGCTGTAGGCGAGGCCAGCTTCGGCAGCGAGAGATTCCAGGGTCATTCCGCGCTTGAGGCGGACCCTGCGAACGTTCGCTCCAAAAATCTCCGCCAGTCGCATGCGCACATAGCGATAAGCAAACGTTCAGCTTTACCAGTCACTATAATGACTATATGATGCTGCATCCAAAGATTGCCCATCGGAGCCGATTTCGGAGCTCCGCGCATGGGCGCAGTCCTCGGCGTCATCCGCCAAGTCAGGCACCTGATGATCCAGAGCGTCTCGGGAAAAGGATCGCGCGGAATGGAGTTGCTGCAGGGCGGCCTGAAACTGCGACAGCTTCAGGTTTTCCGTGAGGTGCTGCGGACCGGCTCGACCAGGCGCGCGGCGGCCGCGGTCGGGATAAGCCAACCCGCTGTCAGCCAGTATGTGAAACAGCTCGAGGCCGTGCTCGGCTTCGCCCTCTTCAAAAGATCAGCCAACCGTATCCTTCCGTTGCAGGAGGCCTGGGAACTGCTGCGAAACGTGGAACTGGCGCTGACGTCGCTCGATCGGCTTGAAGCGTCGATCTTCGCGATGAAGAACGACGACAAGCAACGCGTCTCGATCGCCGCGCCCGCTGTCTTCGGTTTTGTGACCTTGCCCAAGGTTGTGGCGATCATCCGTTCCAAAACCACCTCAACCGTCCGATCGATTTCGGGAAGCTACGAACAGATCGGTGAGCACATCCTGTCGGGCCGCGCGGATCTGGGAATTTCTAGGCTGCCTTTGGATCCGCGCCTGTTTGAATGGGCGCCGCTTGGATCGGCGCGCAACGTCTGCATCTTTCATCCCAAGCACCGTTTCTCGAAACACATACGCGTCGAGGCACAGGACCTGGCGGGTGAAACGATCGTCGACATCGATCCGCAATTCGCTTCGCATCAAATGAACTTCAATGCCCTGCGCTTCGCCGGCGTCGAGCCCGACATAGTCGTCGAATACGATTCCAACGGCCACGAGGCGGGATTCGTTTCGGCTGGCCTCGGCGTTTCCATCACCAATGAAATTGTCGCGCGAGAATACAAGGCGTTCGAGCTCGGAATAAAGCCGGTGGAGCCTTCGGCGCTCTATCACTACGTCGCGGTCTGGCAGAAGGGCAGGACGTTTTCGAACGCATTGAATGTTACGCTGGAGGCTGTCGTGTCCTTATTTGCGCCTGACGACGTTGGCGGAACCATGGGCTGCTGCGCCCCGCCACCGCATTAACCTAGCGATGACAACGACTTCTCCGTGCGCAACCTGAGCCAGATCGCGGAGACCGCCGAGTCCTCGAGCCGCATCACGGCGCTGTTGCTTGCAGCAGTCGCCTCGATATCGCTGGTCGTCGGCGGCATCGGCATCATGAACATCCTGTTGGTGTCGGTGACCGAGCGCACGCGCGAGATCGGCTTGCGCATGGCGATCGGAGCGCGGCGCCTGCACGTCCTGCTGCAGTTCCTGGCCGAGGCGGTGCTGCT
>CALRQH020000014.1:0-168425 GCA_943370265.1 Mesorhizobium carmichaelinearum | reverse complement strand
CTGGGGCGATGCCGCAGGCTCGCCAAGGACTGGGAGAAATCCATCGCTTCTGCAGAAGCCTGGATATACGTCGCCCACATTCGCCTGCTCACACGCAGGCTCGCAAGAGCTTGATATCAAACCATTCTTTTTGATTCAGGCTCTTAGAGAGCTAACATAACAAAGGCTAAAATCATAGAGGATGTACATGGCCTGGTTGTGCGTCCGTTCGCATGATTAATCAGGGAGGACTCTCAGATGATGACTTTTTTGATCCCGGAAGGGATGAAGGTCGAGCGCAAGACCAAAGGCACCCGTAAGTCGATAATGCTTAGGAGCGTCCACGTCCCCATCGCTTACTGTCGTTGTCGAATCGTGGACCCATCACGGAGGCCACGACGAGTTCGACAGGCTTATCGCAAAGGGCTTCACGCTAGTTTTGCAAGAGAGCGGCGGCTAGCCACATCTTCACAGATAGCGACAAAAATCATCGATTATGGTGAGTTTGCTCCACAATACCGCATAATTCAGCCGGGCCGCCTCTCGCGCAAAAGGCGGCCGGCTGTCGACTCTTCCAAATCCTGACGGCATGATCTCTCCGGTTTTCCCGTGGAGGATATTCAATGCCTGAAGTAGCTAGGATCAAACTGACCGACGATCTGTCCCTTGAGGTAGTTGACCCCGACAACATTCGCCCCGTCTTTGCCGACCTGGTTACAGAGCTTCGGGTTATCAATGGGGTATTGCATCTCTCGCTCGCCACGATCTCCGTTGAGGGAGACGACAGCGGGACTTCTCGCACGGCAAGAGTGTGCGCTAGATTGCGCATCGCGCCGAATACGGTGCAATTTATCAAACAGGCGCTGACCACGCCCAACGAGGCGAGAGTACCAGCCGGCCAGACCATCAACTAGATTCGCTACAAATCTGGTATCTTTCCCGCTCATCGCATTTCCCCTATGTTCCTTGCCCATGATCTCGATGCGGCCCGCTATTGTCTGGCCATTTTTGCGCCTACAGCACCCCTACTTCCCAGCCCTCCAGGAACACGCCGGAACCGCCGTCATTGCTGGCGTAGTAGATATTGGAGGTTTCCAAAGCGAAGCTGAATTGCCCCCTCGTGTTGATGTTGGAACCCGTAATACCACTATTATTCGCGCCAACTGGGGCCGGGTTCGTCGACGAATTCCACGAGCCATAGGATGCATTCGGCGCGACCATTGCGCCGGTATTGTTGTTCTGGTTGAAAAGCAAAGTGCCCCAAATGATCGAGGCTGTTGGCGGTACGAAATTTGAGACCGAGACCGGCGTCCAAGTTGGCGTCCCCACATTTCCCGAAGACCCTGTAATGAGCGCAGGCGGAAGAGTTGGGCCTGTTCCCGTGATGATTTGGGCGCGGCGCCCAGTCTGGATCATGCGCCAGAAATTACCCGACGCGTCGTTTCTGACTGCGCCGACATAGGCTTTGTTGACGTAGCCGGCTGGCATCGTTGGCGCGGTGGCGCTGAGCGACAGCAGACCTGTCGGCGTCGAACCGTTCCAAATGGCCCAGACGTGGTACCACGTACTGTTCGTCTCGGTGCCGGTATCGAGCCCTCCGGCTCCACTTACCGTGATGTCAGCAGTTACGCTCAACCCGAGCGATGCCGTGATCGTAACGACCGTGGCGCTTGACACCACGACTTTCAAACCGCTGAAAATCCCCATTGCGAGAGGATTGACGTACTCAGCGAGCGTTCCGGCTGGATTGAATCTCAGGGGCCATGATGCAACCTGAACCGCCGGGGCCGGAATGCCAAGCACCTGGATAGCCTGGTTCGTGCGGAGCGGCGTCATTACGGTAGTGTTGTCCGCGCCCGCTTGCGCCTGCGCCTGTGAGGCTATGGTGATGACAGGGGGAATGGACTGCAGAAGTTGGAACGTGCCCAAGCTGACGCTATACGAGACCGAATGGATGTTCCCGGCTGCGATATCCCCGGCAACGAGATTGACAGGACCGCTGGGGCCATTTTTGAGGACGGCGATCGGTGAACCGCTTGGGCCAACCTGAATAGTCATCGATCCGGTGTTGGTGAAGCCGGCGGTGAAGTTGATGGTGCTGCCATCACCGCCCGAGAACGTGCCCGCCGAAACGATCTGCGCATTGGCTGAACCGGTTGAAGTGCCACCGAAGGAGGTCTGGCCAACCACTGATTCCGAAGTAGTCTGGTCCCAGATGGTATTACCGTTCGCATCCTTGAGAACCTGCCGGTAGGAGCCAGAACCCAGGATAATCGCCCTACCCGCCGAATCTAGGATAACTGGATTAGTGTTCAGGATGGTTTGCGCCGCATCCTGATAGGTGTCCTTCGGTGTCGTGGTGTTCGGCAGGTAGAAATACACACTGCCACCGGCCAACGGCACGCCAAGCGAGTCCGTGAACTGTGTCTTGGCCTCTGGAAGGATTGTAGCCATTTAGTCCGAGGTTCCCTGTTGTTAGTCAGGGAAGTAGACCACGCGCGCGAGTCTTAGGGGATTGGAAGCGTCTACCCTTGTGTGCCCCTCTGTGCCCTATTCGGGCACGCCAACCGAGTCGGTGAACTTCGTTTTATTCTCTTGGAGGACAGTTGCCATTCAGATGCTCCAAATGAAAAAGGAGGCGCGAAGGCCTCCGGTATTCTTGTGTTTTCGTGGGGTTTGGTGTTCTATGCGCCGATGCAAAAACTGATGTTGTTGGCGGCAGCGCTATTACTTACGGCTTGCGTTGATCAAAAAGCCGCATGGCAAAACACCTTAGCTTCTCAGCGCCAAGAATGCTCAGCCTACGGCTTCAAAGAGGGAACTGACGCCTTCGCAAATTGCATGCAGAATGGCATTGACCGGCGACGACAGCGCGCACAGATGGCCGCTGCCTCTTTCATGGCAAGCCGGCCTGCGCCCTTAATGCTTCCGACCATCCAGCAGCCGCGCCCAATGAATTGCAACAGCAGTGTGATTGGCACTCAGATTTCGACGAGTTGCTATTAAGATGCGCAGACTTCTTGCCTATGCACTCTGCACCGCCGGCATGATCGGGATGTATTTCATCGTTCGCTTTATCGTGACAGGGATTAGCCCAGATTTCGGATATGGCGCGGCGGTCGGATTTATGATCTGCGCTCTTCTATTCTGGCTAAACGAGCGCATCGACGGACGCGCCCGCCGGTAACCTATTGCTGCAGCAGCATATTATTCGGCTTGGAGACCGTCAGATTTAAAGGCTGGTGCTGATTTACCTGCGGTACTGCTACACCTTGCGGGACAGACCTGAGCAGGAAGTTCCCCAAATCCGGCGCACCAGTTCCAAGCGAGTTCTGGATCATTTTGTTGCCAAGATACGGGCTGCGGAGAACCGAACCAATGGCTCGACTTCCGGCAGCCCCGACAGCCGCACCTCCCAATGTAAGCGGGATAGCGCCTGGATTTGTAGCGAGAGCCCATCCTCCCGCGCCGCCAGCTCCACCGAGCAAAGGATTGTTGAGGAGTCTCATGCGCTCGCCAGAACCGGACGATGGCGCCTCTTTGAGGAATTGCTGCCCGATCCTGGCCAAATCCACCAGGTCAGATCCCTTGCCATACGACGCGCTGCCGTATGACTTCGCAGCTGGCGCCATCAGCGATGCGGGTAGAATATCGCCCGTCGCCGATTTGGTAGCCAGTGGCTCGACCGTCTTGAGGGCTTTCCATTGGCTACGAGCCTGCTGAAGATCGCTAAGGACATCGGCTGGGGCGCTGCGTTCCAAAGTTCCATCGAGAGCGTCACGAATCTGACCTGCCGTGTAGCGGATATTAGGGTCATTCGAGTTCATCATACGGTCAAGCGGAGCGCCCTTACGGGTGAGCGCCTGATACGTCGCTCCGTCGATCGAGCTATTGCCCTCCTTGAACTTCCCTACGATAGCAAGCATCTGGTTGCGTAGCGGATCGATTTCTGAAGGCTGAAGCGTTTGCTGCGCTTCCTTATAGGCATTCGTGATATCATTCTGAAACTGGCGGTCTGCATTGATGACGGGAGTGCGGTCTGCAACGCTATCGAACACCTGACCGATGCGATTTTTGGCGGCGTCGATCACTTCAGGTGTGACGGATGTCGCGGTTTCTCCAAAGGAACCCGCAACAGCTTTATTGAACGCTTGCTGCTGCGCCTCCTTGGCCGCTGTGCCGCCGCTAAATGGAAGCCGGTTCACAACGGAATCGAGAAATTTGATCGTCGGATTGGTCGAGAGCTGTCCCGGACCAATATTGATACCATATTTATCGCGCGCAAGCTGGGCGAGTTGCGCAACGCGCTGGGGAACAGAGCCGCCGCCGATAAGCTTGTTGACGCCTGCGCCGATAGCCTTTCCTGCGGTGGGCGTTGCGCCTCCGAGAAGCAAACCGGTTGCAGCCCCCGACGCAATAGCATTGGGATCACCACCAGACCTAACCGCCGCGTCACCACCGCCTAGAACCGCGCCTGAAAGGCCGCCCGCGACTGTACGAGCACCAAGACCGCCGGTCATACCAAGGGCAGAGCCGACTGCGGGGAATGCCGAAGCAGCGCCACCGAGCGCACCGATGCCGCCGGCAACCTGAGCGCCTGTCGCCAAAATGGGGTGATCTTTCTGGAACTGCTGATCCTGGCCATTCTGCTGGTTGAGCGAGTTCTGGTAGCGCTCACCGAACGTACCGCCCTGAAGCTTCCAAGAATCCGGCAGGAGTGGATTAACGACCGGCGCGATTGCGGCGTTGGTCGCCGCATCCATACGGTTCAGCGCACCGCCGATGATAGGAACGCCAGTCCCAATCTGACGAATGAGGTTGTTGCCCATGGAGACAATGGGGCTGCCGTATTTGTCAGCAAGCCCAATGCCTTTATCGATGACATTGCCAACCGACTGGCCGAATGATGCAGCGGGAGCTGCTGAAGGCGCGGCGGCTACAGCGGCAGCCGGCGTATCGGCCGCCTCTCCGGGCTGGTCAATGCCCCATACTTTTAGAACGTCCTGCTCTGGGGCTGATGGCGTGTCCTGCTGTGGCGCAGGCGTGCCAGCGTCGATCCCCCAAACCTTGAGGACATCGGAATTCGGATCTTCGGCGGGGGCCGTAGGGGCCATTGGGGCCGCCGCAGGGGACGTAGGGGCCGCCTGGGGCTCTTGGGTAGCGGCAGGAGCCACAGGAGGCGCAGGGGCGGCTTGAGGCGCTTGCGGGGCAGCAGACTGCGGCGCTGGCTGCTCATCGCCTATAAGCGGCTGGAAATTGCCTTGCTGGCCGCTGAACGGAGGCGGGACATAGCCGACCGTCTGGACGGGCGTGGCTGGGAGATTCCCGCCTTGCGCGAGGCCATTGACAGCTCCGACAGCGGGCGGCGTAGCATCTTGCCCCGCCATAGCCAAAGCAGTCGAGCGTTGATCGGCTGGAACGGCGAGATTCTCTAAGCCCTGCGGCTTGTGGTGAGCCATGTTGTAGAGCGCGGCCTGCTTGTCGGTCAGACCATTTTCCCATGATCCACCAGCCATGCCGAGGCCATTACCGCCGCCAAGGTCGAAGTGCATGAGGTCCATTGCCCCATACTGACCTTTAGGCCCTCCGAAATAACCGCCCCAACGGAATTGATCGGCGAGTTCCGGATATTTCTCCATCTGGACCTGGCGCGCGGCTTGTGCGAGCTGCTCATAGGTCTGGAAGGTCTGTGGCGTCTGGTAATTAGGCAAAGGCTTGCCATCAGGCCCGATAATCCTGATATCCGTCGCCATGCCCTTGCCATGGAAGCGCGGATCGCCGGGACGATAGCCAGAATACGCCTGCACCTGCATACCTGTGCGGTCGGCAGCCTCTTTGAGGATGTCAACCAGAGCCGGATTGACATTGTCCGCGCCGTTGGCCGTAAAGTTCCCAACCTCTGAGAATTGCCCTGTCATTCCGAAGGCCCCCAGCCGGGAGGCGAGCAAATGCCGAGCCGGTGCGCGGTCTGCAGCGAAGCGACGAGCCGCTTCTTTTCAGCCGCAGACAACGAGTTGACGTAATTCTGCCTGTCTGCCTGCTCCATCAAATCGAAGGCATAGGCAACAGGGTCTTGTTCGAGGCTCCAGGCAGCAAGCCAATCCAAATAATTCTGCTCATCCTCGCCGGATTGCTCGAATGCCTTGGTCTGGGCAGCGCCCATGCGCTCCAAGATAGCTGCATCCTTGCTTGACATAGCGTCATGCGCGCTTAGTGCGCAGACCTCGTTCAAGACAGGAAATCGGTTGATCGGCTGAGATTGGCCCATTTGGTCAGCGAGCCGCCATATCGCCGGGATGGAACACGCCGCTGAAATGGCCGCCTGCCTCGCGCAGCTTCTCCGCTGTAGCACGCAAAACCAGTTCATTCACGGATATGCCCCGCCTGGCGGCGGCATCAAAGAGCGCCGCCCTAAAGCCAGAAGTAACCTTTCCGCCATTGAGGGCGACGGGCACGATTTCATCGGCAACATTGGCGTGCCGCGATCTGCTTTCAGCAATAACACTCATTTTTGGCGCACTAAGGCTCCCTGTTGTTAGTTAGGGAAATTAGACCACGCGCGCCGGCCTTTGAGGATTGGAAGCGTGCTCCCTTGTGCGCCCCTCTGTGACCTATTCAGGGACGCCAACTTCGCGGATGAATCGCAACACGTCGGGATGGCTGCGCTCGCCGCTGCGAAGCAGTTCTAGAGCGTCCAATTCGCCTTGCTGCACCATAAGCAGGGCAATCCGGCTAATCTCTATCGGCGCGGTAGGATTGGCCTGCCGACCGATGCCATGGCGCTTTACCCAGCAGCGGATTGTTTTGATCGATTTCCCGGCCTCGTATGCCGCCGTCTTCACGTCGCAAATTTCGTCGCGGCGCATCAGGACAGCCTTGGGTCTGACAGCGCCATTCATCGATAAGCCCTCGCTCGGATAAGGGCTGCTTGTCGGCACGCTTCAATCGCGGCGCTCGCTGAGAGACCAAACCGGTCCCGTAACTGAGGTAATACCGCTGAAGTGCTATCCGCGTGTCCGGCGGCAAGCCACTCTGCTGCCAGGCCGATCGCCTCGGTATTGATCGAATGGTGCGACGCGTAGGTTGGCCGTAGAGCGCTGCCTTCAGAGGATCGAGCACCTTTCGTCCCAAGCCCCTTTCTTAAGGTCTTAGGTCTTAGGTCTTGGTCTTGGTCTTGGTATGTGCACACGGTGTTCGACGAGAAATTTCTCGTCAACCTCAGTGTGCACATGGTCACGACACGGTGTCGGCAGGGTGTGAAGCTGTTTCATCCCCTACCTCCCATGCTCATCAGACGGGTGTTCAGAAGACCCGGATTGTTCGATCGGGGACAAGGTGTCTCAAGGCGCTCCGCCATTTTGCGAAGCTCTCGGTCGGCCTTTTTCTTGGCTTCCCGTGCCAGTCTGGCTGCGTCTGCCTCAAGGAATAGAGGCATCACCTTTTCCCGCAGCCTGTCACTCTCGATCGCTTCGATGAAACGAAGGGTGCCAAGGGCATGGCTATCATTCATTGGCGGGTTATGCTTGAACCAGCGTTCGACCATCAAGAAGTTGTGCTGCTCGTCGTAGTCGACCATGCCGGCGGCAATCATGGCGGCCCGATTCTCGATGTACCGGGCCAGTTCGCACTTGAGGTCATCAACCGCATAACCATCGGTCAGGCGATAGACACCGGCCGAGTTCACATGTGGGTTCGTGGCGTAGTAGATGAACTGAAGTCTGGCATCTACGTCGAGGGCGAGGAAACGCGCCGACCCCCACAGGGCTGGCGCTACCTTGTTGAAATCACGGGCGCTCATGGTACGGCACCTCCGCACGAAAGCTCAGAGGCGAACTCGCCATAATGGTGGCGTTCTGCCTCTCGCCGAGCGGATATCGCGTCGGTTTTGTCCTCGAAGTGACCAAGTTTTACGATCTGGTTGTCGAGACCGATAAACGCCTGCCACTTCTTCCGGCTCGCTATGAAGGAAACGCCAACCGTGCCGCTCGTATTGGATTTCCCCGGCTTGCGATTCCTGGCGTTTTGCAGCGGTGTTGCCTCGCGCAGGTTCTTCCACCGATTGTCGGCTCGCATGCCATTTCGATGATCGAGAAGATGCTTCGGCCATTTGCCGGTTTGCATCAACCAGATGACACGGTGAGCCCGATACAGCCGATAATCGATTTCGACCTGCGTGTAGCCCTCGGATGTGCGAGTGCCAGCCAAGGCGCCGCTGCGGCATCCCCGAGCGACACGCCAGTTGAGCGCTCCAGTTTCTGGATCGTATACCAGCAGTTCACGAGCACGCTCCGCCGTAAGTGCCGGCATTGTCTTCCGGTATTCCGCTATGGTTTTCTTGGCCATTATCGCACCCACAGACCTGCCAAGCGGCAGACTTCGAAGGCGGTGGCCAGAGGAACCTGAAAACGGCTTGATATCTTGGCAACGGCGTAAGAGCCATCATCAACCTCAATTGCCAAATTCGAGCCGGTGGGGTAGAAAGAAGCCGTCACAGCTTTCCATTCTACAGGTGCGCCGTTCCTGACGATTGAGCCCGTCAGGTGCGGCGTTTCCTTATAGAGATCCATCGTTCACACCTCCGCTTTCGGGAGGTTTTCGACGTAGGCTCGTAGATCAGAGACCAGTAAGAGCGTCCTTTTTCCGCTCTTTCTTGGCGTAATTTTCCCTGCTTTGAAGAGCTTGTAGAGGCCAGAGCGCGAAATACCGCTTATCTCTACTGCTTTACCGATATCGACGGATATTGCATTCATTGGTGTCCCTTTGCGTTTCGTGTCGTCGCAGGGGACAAATGATCGTCACATCAGCACATGTCGATGCGGTAAACGGGTAATCCCGACAGGCTTAAAATCGCTATTTCTAGGGGTTTACCCATCTTGCAAGCAGTTGATTTTAAAGGATTTTAAGGGGTTATCCCTGTTGATTAATTTTTATTTGATCTTCTTCCCTTTTGGGACGCAGGATGGCGGATGAGCGTCGCCATAGCGCTCCTCATTTTTTCGCTTTCTGGGAAACCTCGTGCCATCCATTCACGCTGGATTACGTCGCCAATAGAGTCGATCTTCGACTGGTGTTCCGAGTCTATCGAGAGCTCCCGGATCACATCAAACATCAATTCCATATACGGCGACAGATAGCTGCTCTGATTGACTTGCCGCTGCCGCTCCGTCGCCGCAGCAGCCGAAGCTAACGCAGTTATTTTTTTCAGCCCTTCCGATTCCACAAAGAGCCACGAGTAAAGTGTCGATGACCCCATCCCATAGGCGTCCTCGTTGGAGATCTGGCAATATTTAAACCATCCTTCAAATTTGGAAGTGTTCCAGATGGTCGCTTTCAACGGTCTGTACGAACCATTCTCTCCGAGTTGAGCAGCGACTAAGTCGCCATATGCGCAATGCCTCCTGATTTCGGCCCTGGCGGCACGGAAACGTTCTTGCCCTTCGGCCTCAAACGGATCGTTGTTGCTCCAGGTTTCTGGGAACAGAAAACCGCCGACGCGCAAAAGCGCTCGTCCCAGGAAGACATAGCCTGGCCCGTCAAAAGCCGGCCAAGAACCGGCATTTGCCCAACTGAATCTCTCTGGCATCGCAGCACCTTCGCGATTGCACCGTGCGGGCCGCAGGGAAACCGGTGGTGCTAACCGGCTTGTCGGATGGCCGTCCTATCCCTGCGGGTTCTTCTAGGCCTTTCGGGCCTCGTCTAGCTTCACAATATTGCTCGCTTCGACGCAGCGAGATAGTCCGACCACGCCTGCATCAACTTGCGGCGCTTCTCGATCGCATCGGCTCTGCGATAGGCGCGTTCCACGGCGTTGCCGACCTCGTGCGCAAGCGCAGCCTCTGCAACTTCACGGGCGAACGAAGTTTTGTCACCAACCCAGTCGCGGAAGGATGAACGGAAGCCGTGAACGGTGAACTCGTCCGCCTTCATTCGCCGCAGCAGCATCTCCATCGCAGATGTCGAAAGTGGCTGATCTTTTTTCTGCCCGGGGAAGACGTATTCGGAGATTTTTACCTCGTACAGGCTTTTAACTATCTCAAGTGCTCGCTTGGATAGCGGAACCCGATGTTCCTTGCTCGCCTTCATGCGCTCGGCAGGAACCGTCCAGATACCAGCCTTGAAGTCCAACTCACCCCATTTCGTCCCATAGACCTCCCCGGATCTTGCCGTTGTCAAAATCAGGAATTCCAAAGCTCGCGCGGCCATCGCTTCGGCGGCTCGAAGGCGCGCTACGAACGGAGGCACTTCCTGATAAGGCATGGCGGGGTGGTGGCCACGGGAAAGCTTCTTCCTCGCCGGCAGAACGTTCTTGAGATGGCCACGCCATAGCGCTGGGTTCTCACCTGATCGCCAACCTTTGGTTTTGGCGAAATCCAAAACACGCTCGATACGGCCTCGAAGCCGAGACGCTGTTTCCGGCTTCTCGCTCCAAATCGGAGTCAGCACTTCCAACACGTCATCCGTGCCGATCAAAGAAACCTTCTTCGGCCTCATGGGCTTGCAATATTCGAGCAGCGTCATTTTCCACTGAGCGCGATGCTTCTCGTTGCGCCACGAGCCTTCCATGGAGGCCAAGAGCTTGTCGGCGCAGTCCCCAAAAGTGGGCTCCTCCTCCTTTGCCTTCTCGGCAATCGGATCGCGCCCTTCCTCGACTGCCACCCGGCATTCGGCAGCCTTGCCCCTGGCCTTCGCCAATGTCACGGCGGGATACGCGCCCAACCCCATTTCGCGCCGCTTGCCGCCGGCCGGGGTCCACATGAAGAGCCACGATTTGGTGCCGGTGAGAGAAACGTTGAGGTAAAGCCCGCCACCGTCGCTATGACGGCCCGGCTTCAGCTTGTCCGACTTGACCTTTACATCAGTCAGTTTTTGGATCGTTCGGGCCACCCTTCCCCACTTCCTTCCCCACTTCAAAGTGGGGATAGTACAGAACAACGAGGGACAATGGAAGACAGATAGACATTTAACGCCTTGAGAATCAAAGGCTCTGGGGAACATAGGCGAACAGCGGGGGACGATAGTATGGCGGACTCCCTCTCCGCCAAGCTCTCTGCATAACCAACTAAAGCCGCCTTGTGATTTTCCGCTGGCGGCAACCTTCCCCACCTGTTTCCCTTTTACCTGACCGCGCAGTATCGAACTTGCCACGGGCCCGGCGCTGGAACGCCTAGTTCAGGCCTTCAGGGAAGCGCCGGGGCGCGCGGCACGCTCCTACGGTGTAGGCGGCGGCCACGGCAAACGCGCGCCGGCTGTCGTCTGGTGGGGTTTATTGGCCAAAAATCAACCTTACTTTTTACCGCTTCTTTCATATATACGTGATCTCTAATATGAATGATGACCCTGATCACCCGAATTCGGCTTATAGCGAACGGTGTATGCCGGAGTACGCGTGCGAATGTCGCTACCATCTTCGCCCTGACCCTGCCGATCGTCGTGGGCGCCGCAGGCTTCGGTGTGGAGACCTCCTACTGGTACTATAACAGCCTGAAACTGCAGGCGACCGCCGATGCCGCGGCCTATGCCGGCGCGCTCGAACAGATCTCAGGCTCCGACACGCCGACGATCGTCGCCGCCGCGACCCAGTCGGCCGCGACAAATGGATTGGGCTCTGGCACGATCGTCGTCAATACGCCGCCGGCGTCTGGACCGAATACGGCGAAAAAAGCGGTCGAGGTGATCGTCAATCAGAACCTCGACCGGATGTTCACCGCTATCTTCACGCCGGGCCAGGTTCCCGAACAGGCGAGGGCTGTGGCCCTCATCACAAATGCCTCGAAGGCCTGCGTGCTCGCGCTCAATCCATCCGCTTCACAGGCGGCTCTGTTTTCCGGCAATACCAACGTGAAGCTCACCGGTTGCTCGGTGATGTCCGATTCGATCGCCCCGGACGCCATCAAGCTCCAAGGCTCGGCAAGTCTCCAGGCTGACTGCCTGATTTCGGTGGGCGGCGTTTCGCTGAACAATCCAGTCCCCACCGTCTGCCCGGCCCCGATCACCCAGGCGCTGCCTGCCGCCGATCCATTCGCCGACCTGCCGACCCCGGCGGCTTCGAACCCCTGCCAGAACACCAACAAATCGACGCTGAAACCCGGCACCTACTGCAGCGGACTCAGCCTTAGCGGCAGCGTCACCCTCCAGCCGGGCGTCTATGTCGTTCAGGGCAATCTGAAGATAAACGCCAACGCCGCCATCACCGGCAGCGGGGTGACCATCTTCATGTCAGGCAGTTCCACGGTCAGCATAAATGGCAATGCCTCGGTGCAGCTCAGCGCGCCGACTTCGGGCACCTATTCAGGCGTTCTGTTCTATGGCGACAGGGCCGGTAGCAGCGCATCCAGCACCTTCAACGGCACCGCGGACTCGCTGCTGACCGGGGCCATCTACTTCCCAAAGCAGCTGATCAGCTATCTCGGCAATTTCTCAGGCACGAATGGCTGCACCCAGGTCGTCGCCAATACGATCCAATGGTCGGGCAATTCGAAGATCAATCAGGACTGCTCGAGCCTCGGAATGCGTGACATTCCGGCGGCACAGTCCGTAACGCTCGTCGAGTAGATGTGAAACGCCGGTCACCCCCCCTCTTGCACGATAACGCGGGCTCTGCCGCGGTCGAGTTCGCGATGGTCCTGCCCATCCTGTGTCTGGCGCTGCTTGGCGTCGTCGACGGCTGGTCCTATGTGACGAGTTCGCTGTCGATGCGCGCCGGCGTCAAGACGGCGGCAAACCTGGTGATGGCAGGAGCGACAAATGATGCGGCGACCCAAGCGGTTGCCGTTTCGAGTTGGGAGAAGCGGCCAACCGGCGGCCAAGTCACGCTGAGCCGGATTTACATGTGCGGGACGACCGTGGTCGACGCTTCGACCTTGTGCAGTGGGCCGAAAGCGCCATCCGTCTATGTTCAGATCCAGGCATCGGCTACCTGGGTGCCACCATTCACCTTCGGTGTCTTCTCCGCCTCCAGCACCATCGGCCACCTCGAGGTGATCCGTGTCCGCTAGCGCAAGCGCGTTCAGGCAGGATCGATCGGGCGGGGCCGGGTTGGAATTCGCGCTGATCGCACCTTTCCTCATCATGCTGCTGCTCGGGATCTTCGCCTTCGGCTGGGCGATGAACTCCGTGTCGAGCGTTCGCTACACGCTGGAAACGTCATCCCGCTCGCTGCAGCTTCAAAACACGCTGACCCAGGCCGACATCCAATCGATTGCCACGCAGAAACTGCAGGCCATGGGTCTGAAGGATGTAAACGTCACGATCGCCATCGATCCGGCGAGCGGTGGTTTCCGCATGGCGCATTTGACTGCTACCTACGCCTTCGTCATCGACTTCCCCTACTTCAGCGCCTTCCCGATCAACTACGCGACGACCGTTACCGTGCCGCTGGTCGGCAGTTAAAGACCTGGTGACCAGCCAAAAAGGCTGCCTCCGTCGCGGCCATACGAACTTATTCCGACAGGCCCGCGCCTTACGACTGCGGGACGAAGCGTCTCTTCGGCCGAAACCCGGAGCCGGATATTATCGACCACCGCAATGCGCGGCGAATGAGAATCTCCAGTGGCGAACACAGAAAATCTATCATGCTGGACTATTGCTGGTGTTTCGTATCATCGGCGCTGGATCGAGCCCTCACACCGCCCCACCTGATCGGTGCGCCGCGATCGCATCTAGAAATACCGGGCCGAACTCCTTGAGCTTCGTCGCCCCGACGCCATTCACTTCGGCGAATTCGTCGAGGTCGCGCGGGCGGCGATCGGCCATGTCGATCAGGGTGCGATCGGAGAACACGACATAGGCCGGCACCTGACGCTCCTTCGCCAGGCGCAGCCGCAATGTCTTGAGCGTGGCCAGCAGCGAAGCGTCCAGGCCTTCAAGGTTCGCCGCGGCCTCCTGGCCGCGCATCTTGCGCAAGGCGCGGCCGCGCACCTCGACACGGTAGTGGAAAGGCATCTCGCCACGACCAAGCGCACGGCCCTTTTCCGCGATGGCGAGGCCGCCATGGCCGGCCGGGTCCGGCTCCAGGAAGCCGCCCGCGACGAGCTGGCGGATCAGCGACAGCCAGAAATCCTTCTTGTGCTCGACACCGGTCCCGAAGCTGGCGAGCCGCTGATGGCTCCTGGCCAGGATTTTCTCGGTTTCATGGCCAAGCAGCACGTCGATGACATGGCCGGCGCCGAACCGTTCACCGGTCTGCGCGATCGCCGCGAGGATGATGCGCGCCTCCGCCCCACCATCGGCGCGCGGCGCCTGGTCGAGGCAGTTGTCGCAATTGCCGCAAGGCTCAACCTGTTCGCCGAAATAGCCAAGCAGCACCTGTCGGCGGCACTGCGCCGTCTCGCAATAGCCGATCAGCGTATCGAGCCGGCGATGCGAGCGCCTTTTGTGCTCTTCCGACGCATTCTCGTCATCGATGAACAATCGGCGCATGCGGATGTCGCCGAGCCCGAACAGCATATGCGCTTCGGCCTCCCGCCCGTCGCGGCCGGCACGGCCGATTTCCTGATAGTAGGCCTCCAGGCTGCCCGGCATATCGGTGTGGAAGACGTAGGCGACATCAGGCTTGTCGATGCCCATGCCGAAGGCGATGGTCGCCACCATCACCACGCCGGAGAGCGTCATGAAGCTGTTCTGGTTGGCGTCTCGCGCCTCTTTGCTCATGCCGGCATGGTAGGCGAGAGCGCGCACGCCGTTCTTCTCGAGGAAGGTCGCCATCTCCTCCGTCTTCTTGCGCGACAGGCAGTAGATGATACCGCTGCGGCCTTGATGGCGCTGGATGAAGTTGAGCAACTGCCGCTTGCTGTCCTGCTTGGCCTCGATGGCAAGCTTGATGTTGGGCCGGTCGAAACCCAGAACCAGCGTTTCGACGCGCTCGGCGAACAGCCGGGCCTCGATGTCGCTGCGGGTGCTCTCGTCCGCCGTCGCCGTCACCGCGATGATCGGCACGTTCGGGAAAATACCGCGCAGCCGCGACAGGTCTTCATATTCAGGCCGGAACGCCGGCCCCCATTGCGAGATGCAATGCGCCTCGTCGATGGCGATCAGGCGGACATCGAGCCTTGCCAGCGCTTCGAGCATGCGCTCGGTCATCAGCCGCTCCGGCGCGAGATAGAGCAGGCGCGTCTGGCCCGAGGCCACGCGACGCCAGGCAGCTATATTGGCTTCGCGGTCGATCGAGGAATTGATCGTATCAGCGGCCACGCCGGCAAGGCGCAAGGCCGCGACCTGGTCCTGCATCAGCGCCACCAGCGGCGAAACGACGATGGTGAGCCCGCCCAGAACCAGCGCCGGAACCTGGTAGCAGAGCGATTTGCCCGCGCCCGTCGGCATGACGGCCAGCACATGGCGCCCGCTGAGCAGCGCCTCCATGACATCAGCCTGGCCGGGACGAAAATCGTCGAAGCCGAAGACGTCCTTCAGGACACGCCGCTTGGGGTCTTCGGCCCGGCTGCTCTGTCTCGATCCCAGCATCAGGAAAAAGCGACCGGCACTGCCGTGCAGCGGTCTCGGGCAGGAATGGTTCTGCGCGGTTTGGCGAGGACAAGGAAACAGGTCAAGAAGGCACTCCGCGTGGTGCATCGCAGTAGCGCAGCCGCCATCGAACCACAACCTTGGCCACGCTGACCGCACCTGCGGTAAGCGAATAATTGGAACACGGACGTGTCAATTTCCGTCGATGACGCAGATGCCGAAATCGGGGGGCGATGTTTACCCGCCAGGGATCGGCGAGTGGTTCGCCCCGAAAAGATCATTCCCGGCTGCTACTTCTCTCCAACTCATCATAGTAGCTCTGCGCAGCCTTGTCTTTTGAGAGACGGTACGCGGCGGAGCGATCGGCAAACTCGGACCTGAGGCTTGCTGAAAATTGCAACGCATAAAGACAGTACGCGGAAAGAACCGCCATCAGCAACATAAACAGACCTATTGCTATCCCAGCGGAGATGGCAATTACTGCTACTAACCCTTCAAATAGAAAGGCGATGCCAGACATCACCGTAAGAAATATTTTTGCTACGTTTGAACCATTGATGAAATAATACGCACCAATGGCATAGGCGACACTTGAAAGGGCAGCCACGACATTCAGTGGCTCTCCAAGAAGCAACATAGTGGCCTCGGATAGTAACCCGAGCGCCGCGATCACGAAGAAGATTCCGGCTACCCGCCGCATGTGGCCTGTTCCGTTCATGTCTCCCCCTTATGCCGTCCAGGGTTTTCATCCGCCGAATGACCGCGACAAGCAGAGACTCGTCTATTTGCGTTTGGGAAACTGGCAATTCGCGCATAAGATGTAAAGATGCGCAATGCACCAATTGGTATAATTATCTAAAAACACCGGCCGCGAGGCATCCTTTTCCGGGCGAAGCGAACCTTGCTGGATTCTTCCCGGTTGCACGATGTAAGCTTGCCCCAAAACCGGGCGGGAGGCGCAATGCTGCAGACCAGACAGGATGCCCTGCGCGTACGCTTCGACTTGCAGCGTTCGGCCTTCGAGGCGCAGCCCTTTCCGGACCTTGGTGTCCGAAAGGACCGCCTCACACGCCTGCTCGCGCTCACCGAAAAGCATGAGGCCGACATCTGTTCGGCGATCGATGCCGATTTTGGCGGCCGGTCGACCCATGAGACACGTCTTGCTGAACTCTTCGTCGTCCGCGCCGGCATCCGTCACGCGCTAACGCATATGCGGGGCTGGATGCGGGAGCGTCGCGTCGCCACCAGCCTGCCGTTCCTGCCAGGACGAAATCGCCTCATCCCGCAGCCGCTCGGCGTCGTCGGCATCGTCTCGCCCTGGAATTATCCGTTCCAGCTTGCCGTCGCGCCTGCGACCGCAGCCCTTGCCGCCGGCAACCGTGTGCTGATCAAACCCTCCGAACTGACCCCTGCCTTCTCCGCGCTGCTGGCCCGACTGGCCGGCGAGCATTTCGCCCCGGACGAGTTGAGTGTCGTCACCGGCGATGCCGAGATGGGAAAGGCATTCGTGTCACTGCCTTTCGACCACCTGCTGTTCACCGGCTCGACCGCCGTCGGCCGCCAGGTCGCGCTTGCCGCCGCCGCCAACCTGACCCCGGTCACGCTAGAACTCGGCGGCAAGTCGCCGGCGATCTTCGATCAGTCATGCGACCTCGATGCGGCGGCATCCAGCATCGCCTATGGCAAGCTGCTGAACGCCGGGCAGACCTGCATCGCGCCGGACTATCTGCTGGTGCCGAAGGGGCAGGCCGGAGCCGTCGCCGCCAAGCTGGCAACCGCCGTGGCACGTCTCTATCCAAGCCTGCGCGACAATCCCGACTATACGGCAATCATCAGCGACCGCCATTATCAGCGCCTGCGCGACATGATCGCCGAGGCCCGCGATGCCGGCGCTGATATCGTCGAGGTCAACCCGGCCCGCGAGCGTTTCGACGCGACCCGCAAGATGCCACCAACGCTGGTCAGCAACGCTGACCCCGGCCTGCGGCTGATGCGCGAAGAAATCTTCGGGCCAGTGCTGCCGATCCTCGAATACACAGGAATCGACGAAGCGATCGACCATGTGAACCGGGCCGATCGGCCGCTGGCGCTGTATTGGTTCGGGCGTGATGCTGGCAACCGCGAACGCATCCTTCGCGAGACCATCGCCGGCGGCGTCACGATCAACGATTGCATGCTGCATCTGGTGCAGGAGAACCAGCCTTTTGGTGGCGTCGGCGCCAGCGGCATGGGCGCGTACCATGGCGAATGGGGGTTCCGGACCTTCAGCAAGGAGAAGCCGGTTTTCCTGCAATCCCGGCTGAGCGCCGGCAGCCTTCTGCGCCCGCCCTACGGCAAGACGTTCGAGCGGCTCTATCGCTTGCTCAAGCTGATCACCTGAGCGACCCGACCGAGTTGCGTATCCGGACGGACGTCGGAAACTGTGTCGTCACCGGCGGCGTCGGCCTCACACCCTTGCGATGGAGCAGAAGTTCGGCCGCCGCGCGCCCCATCTCCTGCGCCGGCTGCGCGACTGTCGTCAGGGACGGCATCAGGAATTCGGCATTCGCAATGTCGTCGAAGCCTGTGATGCTGAGCTGTCCCGGAATGCTGATGCCGCTTTCGCGGCAAAAGCGCATGACGCCGATGGCCATCAGGTCGTTGGCGCACAGGATGGCGGTGGGGCGCGTCGCGGCGTCGCCTGCCAGCAGGTGCGCCGCCGCGAGATAGCCGGAACGCTCGGTGTAGTCGCCCGCCACATAGGGCGCCGCATCGGGATCGAGGCCAACCGACGCCAGCGACTCCCGAAATCCGGCAAGGCGTTGCTCGCTGGTCCACAGGCGCGGTGGACCGCCGATGATGGCGACCCTGCGGTGCCCGTAGTCAAGCACATGGCGGGCGATCGAGCGCGCGCCGGCCAGATTGTTGCTGCCGACGAAAGGCACATCCAGCCCCGGCAGCACTTCATCGACGAACACGACCGAACCGACCTTCGCCAGTTCGAGCAGCGAGGAGCTCGGCAGCCCGGTGCCGCTCAGATAGATCACGCCATCGAGCCGCTGGGTTCGAAGAATGCTGGCGAAATATTCTTCCCGTTCCGTCTTCGACCAGGTGATGCACAGCATCAGCAATATGTCGTTGTCGGCGATGCCGCGCTGGATGCCCTCCGCGATGCTGGCGAAGAAGGGATTGCCGAGGTCCGGGACGACGAAGCCGATCGAGGAGATGCGGCTCCGCTTGAGGTTGCGCGCCGCGTTGTTCGGCTCGAATCCGAGCTCGGCGATGAAGCGCAGCACATGCCGCTTGGTGTCCTCGGCAACGAGACCGCGCTGGTTGATGACGGCGCTGACCGTGCCGATGGAAACGCCGGCCTCGCGCGCCACGTCGCGGATTGTCGGGCGCTTGTTTCCGATGGCCTCCGTCCCGTCACTCATCTCGGGGAAATATCCCTCGTTGTTGATCCTATGACGGGTCCCGCCAGTAGGTTCGGGACCATGGCCGCGCCTTCGACGACGACTTCCAAGGCGTTAGCAAATATTCCGCCAGCACCACAAGCAGGAAACTGACGACGCCCAGCAACGCCAGGAAACTGATCGCCGCGAACGTGCCGGCCGTGTTGAGGCGGGAATTGGCCTGCAGCAGATAGGCGCCCAGTCCGCCGCTGGTCGAGGCCGTCCATTCGGCGATGACCGCGCCAGTCACGCTGAATGTCGCCGACAGTTTCAGGGCCGAAAACAGCGGCGAATAGGTCGCCGGCAGCTTCACATGCCGGAAGATGTTGAACTTCGACGCGCCCATCGACCGCACGAGATTGAGGACGTCACGGTCGACCGAGGCGAGACCGTCAAGCACGTTCACCACGACCGGGAAGAAGACGACAAGCGCGACGATCACCAGCTTGGGGGCGAGGCCGAAACCGAGCCAGATGGTGAGCGCGGCCGAGATCGCGACGACCGGGATCGCCTGGCTGGCGATCAGCACGGGATAGAGCACGCCACGGGTGGTGCTGGACGCATCCATCAGTACGGCGAAGACAAAGCCCGCGCTGGCGCCGAAGATGAAGCCGAGCAGGAATTCGTAGAAGGTGATGCCGAAACCGTTGAGCAGCGCCTGCCAGTCGGACTGGATGTGGCTCCAGACCTGCAGCGGCGAGGGCATGACATAGCGGGGGATCTGGAACAGCTCGACCGAGGCCGCCCAGACGGCAATGACCAGCACCAGCGCCAGGAGCGGATAGGCGACCTGCAGGACCGTGCTGCGGGACATCCGGCTAGTGGCCATAGGCCGCCTCCACTTCGAGTGTTTTTGCAACGGCATCCTCGGAATAGATCAGGTCGAGGATGCGTGCCTTCAGCGCGCTGAATTCGGGGCTGGTGAGACAGGACATCGGGCGGGGCCGTTCGATCGGAACAGGCAGTATCTCCCTTACCCGCCCGGGGCGCGGCGTCATCACGACGACGCGGTCGGCGAGCAGGATGGCCTCGTCAATGTCATGGGTGACGAAGACGATGGTGCGCTTCTCCTGCCCCCAAACGCTCAGCAGCCATTGCTGCATGGCAAGGCGGGTCTGCGAGTCCAGCGCGCCGAACGGCTCGTCGAGCAGCATCACGTCGTGATGCATGGCAAGCGTGCGCATCAGCGCGACGCGCTGGCGCATGCCGCCCGAAAGGGCTGCGGGATAGTGATTGACGAAGTCGCCCAGCCCGTATCGGCGGGCGAGCGCCACGCCTTCGGCGCGCTGCGCGTGGCTTGCGCCACCCTTGAGGATCGCGCCGAGCACGATGTTGTCGATGACGGTGCGCCAGGGCAGCAGAAGATCCTTCTGCAGCATGTAGCCGACATGGCCGCTGCGTCCCGTCACATCCTTGCCGTCGATCAGGACCTGGCCATTGGTCGGCTTCAGCACACCGGCGATGATGTTGAACATCGTGCTCTTGCCGCAGCCCGACGGGCCGACCACCGAAACGAATTCTCCGGCTTGCACGTTGAGATCGGTGGGCGCGAGCGCCTGCGTCTCGCCGAAGATCTGCGAGACATTCTTGAGCGACAGTTTCGGGGTCGAGTTTTCGGGCATCTGGTCTCTTTTTCCGGACGCTCAGAGCGTGACGCAGTTTTCGCGGCCGAACCACACGAGGTCCTCGACCTTGACGGCGATGTCGCCACGAGCGGCGAAGGGCTCGATGGCCCAGGCGCCCCACATCGGCGTCGTGTTTCCCGCGTCGATGAACTGGTGGAGATAGGCGGCCCCGGCAGTCAGCGAATGGCCGATATTGGCAAGCTGGTCGAGCAGGATGTAGCCCTCGGCCACCAGCCGTTCATGCGTCATGCCGAAGAGTTCGTTAGCCGCCATGCCGGGGCGGCACTTCGCCAGGATTTCGTAGTGGAGCGTCTCCAGATCGCGCAGCGCCTCGGCCGCTTCCGGCCAATCGCCGATCACCTTGCAGCGCGTGCAATCGCCCCACGATCCATCTGCCGTGATCGGGTGGACGTCGACCATCAGCACGTCGCGATCAAGTGCCGCGAGGTCTGTCGGCGGATTGGTGGGAAAGCAGGTGCGCGTGTTATCGCCCAGGCCGACATTGGTGATCGTCCAGACGTTTTCGACGCCCTGCGAGAGCAGGCAGGCACTTACCGCCAGGTCGACCGCCTGCTCCGTTGTTCCCGGCCGCGCCGCCGCCAGACCCGCGGCGGCCGCCTGCTTCGCGATCGCCTGCGCCCTGACCAGACCGGCAGGGGGCACATTGGCGACATCGGGTCCTGGCCTGTAGGTCCAGGCCGGGACGACGCGTCGTGAAGAGGCGGCGACACTCATACGGTCAACTCCTGTCGGGCTTGCTTGGGAGAGCGCTTACTGGGCGAGGTACTGGTTTGTATAGTAAGCCGACGGCTCGAGGACGTCCGACACGACCTTGAAATTTTTCAACGCGTCGAGCAGCGCCACCCAGTCGGCATTGTTGTGAACCATCAGGTCCGGCCCCATTTCGCCGAAAAGCGGAACCGTGTCCTTCCACTGCTGGGTGATGAACTTCTCATCATAGGCCTTGGAATAAAGCTCGAAGAAGGCCGCGACGGCTTCGTCCTGATGGGTGGCGGCATATTCGATGCTTTTCTGCGTCGCGCGCAGGAACGCCTTGGCCACATCCGGATTGGCCTTCAGCCAATCGTCATTGCCGGCGAGCATGAAGATCGGCGAGTTGGGCACGCCATGCTTGGTGGCAGCGAGGAATTCGGCGTGCTGCCCGCCGGAGGTGGCCATGCCGGTACCCTCGGCATTGGTGATGCCGGTGATAGCGTCGACCTTCTTCTGCAGCAGCAGCGGCACGGTATCGTCGCTCGCCGCCACCGTGTTCACATCGTCAAGCGTCAGCTTGGCATCGGCCAGCATCATGGTCAGCTGCGCCTTCGTCCAGGCATCATTGTAGATGCCGATCGTCTTGCCCTTGAGGTCGGCTACGGTCAGAGGCGATCCCTCCGGACTCAAGACGCCCCAGTTGTTGCCGCGACCGTAACGCGCGATCGCCGTGACCGGGGCCTGCTGCTCCTTGGCGAAGATCACGTCCATCACGGTGGTGAAAGCGACCTGCGCACGGCCCGTACCCAGGAACTTCATCGTATCGGCGACGGTCGGCGGGGTAACGATCTCAAGCTCGATGCCCTCGGCCGCGTAGAAGCCCTTCTTGTTTCCAAGGATCCACGGAACCCAGAAGCCGTCCGGCGTCGGCCATTCTTGGATGAAGGTAAGCTTGGTGAGGCTTTGTGCCGATGAAGGCGATGGGGCCACCGCGAAAGCTGCCATGGCAGCCAATGCATAGCCGAAACTGCGGCGGGTGAGGTTCATGTCGCGATCCTTTGCGCTTGTCCGGTTGGCAATCTCAATCGATCGATACTGAACCGGTTCAATCTGTATTGTCAACGGCGGCGCGCAGAATTATTTCTTCATTGCATTTGCGATGAAACTCGGCCAGAACATCGATATTGAACCGGTTCATTCCATTCCGCGCTTTGGTACGACCAAATGGCGCGACGGCACGTTAAGGAGTATTCGTCTTGGCAAAATCCAACAAGAAAGTCTTGCTTGTCGGCGAGACATGGATGAGCTCTTCGACCCATTTCAAGGGATTCGACCAGTTCGGAAGCGTCACCTTCCACTCAGGCGCCGAGCCCCTGATGAAGGCGCTGGAAGGCAGCGCCTTCGATCTGACCCACCTGCCCGCGCATGAGGCGGTGGAAAAGTTGCCCTTCGATATGGAGGGGCTCAACGCCTACGACGCGATCCTGCTTTCGGACATCGGCGCGAATTCGTTGCTCCTGCACCCCGATGTCTGGCTGCGCGGAACCACTGTTCCGAACCGCCTGCAGCTTCTCAAGCAATGGACTGAGGCTGGCGGCGGCCTTGCCATGATCGGCGGCTATTTCAGCTTCCAGGGCATTGACGGCAAGGCGCGCTGGCACCGCACGGCGGTCGAAGACGTCTTGCCGGTGGAGTGCCTGCCCTATGACGACCGGCTGGAGGTCCCCGAAGGCTTCAGAGCGGCTGTCGACGCCAACAGCAAGCATCCCGTGCTTCAGGGCCTGGAGGGTGAATGGCCGGTGTTGCTTGGCGCGAACGAGGTGCGCGTGAGACCGCGCCCCGATGTCGAGGTGCTCGCCCGGCTTCCCGAGGCACAGGGCGGTCATCCGCTGCTGGTCACAGGTGAATATGGCAAAGGCCGGACGCTTGTCTGGACCTCCGACGTCAGCCCGCACTGGCTGCCGGCGTCCTTCTCCGACTGGCCGGGCTACGCCACGCTGTGGCGCAACGCCCTAGGCTGGCTGACCAGAAGCTGAGGCGACAGGAGCAAGCGCGATGCCCAGGGAGATCGAGGAAGCCTCCGTCACCGTCGCCATCATCCAGATGGAGCCGCGCTTCGGTGAGACCGCTGAAAATGTCGCGCGGTCCATCGCCTTCATGGAAGAGGCGGCCGGCAAGGGCGCGCAGCTCGCTGTCCTGCCGGAGCTGTGCAACACCGGTTATGTGTTCCAGAATCGCGCTGAAGCACGGGCGCTTGCCGAGGAAATCCCCGGCGGTCCGACGACACAGGCCTGGATGGAGGCCGCAGCGCGGCTGAACCTTCACATCGTCGCCGGCATCACCGAGCGTGCCGGCGAAATCCTGTTCAATTCGGCTGTTGTCATCGGCCCGAACGGGCTGATCGGCCGCTATCGCAAGATGCATCTGTGGGGTGACGAAGCGCTGTACTTCACGCCCGGCGATCTCGGTTTTCCCGTCTTCGACACGCCGCTCGGGCGCATCGGCTGTCACATCTGCTACGATTGCTGGTTCCCCGAAAGCTTCCGCCTTGCCGCGTTGCAGGGGGCCGAAATCGTCTGTGTGCCGACCAACTGGGTGCCGATACCCGGCCAGGACCCCAACCGCGAAGCGATGGCGAACATCATCGTCATGGGAGCGGCTCACTCGAATTCCGTCTTCGTCGCAGCCGCCGATCGTGTCGGCACTGAGCGCGGCCAGCCCTTCATCGGGCAGAGCCTTCTCGTCAGCCATACCGGTTGGCCGGTCGCCGGACCTGCCTCGCCGGACGAGGAAGAAGTGCTCATCGCCAGGGTCAACCTGGCCGACGCGCGGCGCAAGCGCAACTGGAACGCCTTCAACCAGGTCTTGCGCGATCGCCGCACCGATGCCTATGACGAGATGCTCGGCAGTGGCCAGCGACCGGGATGGTACTGAGGGAGGCCAGGGTGAGCGTGATCGACGCGGTGAAGCTGACGCAGGAGCTTGTCCGCTTCGATACGCGCAATCCGCCGGGCAACGAAGCGCAATGCGCCGCCATGATCGCCGACCTGCTGAGCAGCCACGGCCTTTCGGTGACCTCTCACACTTTCGGCGCTGGCAGGACCAACCTCATCGCGCGCTTTCCCGCGCGCGCATCGAAAGCAACACAACGCCCGGTCATCTTCACTGGTCACATCGACACGGTGCCGCTGGGCAAGGCCGAGTGGTCACACGACCCCTTCGGCGCCGAGATCGTCGACGGGCGTCTCTATGGCCGTGGCTCCACCGACATGAAAGCCGGCGTCGCGGCAATGATCGCCGCCGTCATTGAAGAGGCCGACCGCCTGCGCGAACTGTCCGATGTGATGCTGGTGATCACCGGCGGCGAGGAAACCGGATGCGAGGGCGCCGCCGCGCTGGTGAAGGACAGGATGCTCGACGCGGCAAGCCTGCTCGTGGTCGGCGAACCCACCGCCAATGCGTTCGTCGCCGGCCACAAGGGCGCGCTATGGCTGAGAGCATGCTGCAGCGGACGCACGGCGCATGGCGCGATGCCGCATCTTGGCGACAACGCCATCTACAAGGCGGCGCGCGCCGTCACCAAGCTCGAAAGCTTCGGCTTCAACGCCGCGCAACATCCGATCCTGGGGTCCGCGACGCTGAATGTCGGGACCATTGTCGGCGGATTGAACATCAACTCCGTTCCCGACCGCGCCGAACTGACGATCGACGTGCGGACGCTGCCCGGCATGGACAGCACCGCCATCGCCGACCAGCTGTCGTTCACGCTGGGCAGCGACTGCGCTGTAACGACGATCCTCGACTTGCCGGCGGTCTGGAGCGACCCCACTCATCCGGCCATGAAGCTTTTCTCCGAATGCCGGGAGGCGGCCACCGGCTCGGCCTCCGTTGTGGGCGGCGCGAATTTCTTCACCGACGCCTCCATCCTCACGCCGGCGCTTGGCGGTGTCGATACCATCATCTGCGGACCGGGCAGCCCGGAGATGGCCCACAAGACCGATGAGTATTGCGAGGTGGCCGCGATCGGCGAGGCGGTGAAGATTTATCGTGCGATCATCGCGCAGGCCGGGTTTCTGGATCCGCACTGACCATCGACGGACAGACGTCATCTTAGCCGGCTCCTTGCCGTCCGAATCCGGTCTTCGGCACCGCTGCTCAGCGTGGCCTTTCGGCCAAAGCCGCCGGGCATCAAATTTTCCTGATCGCGCCGTGCAGGCCTTGCTGAACGGCGCGTTTTGCCTTTCGTGGTCAGCGAGACATCCCGCACCGCCGCGGGCCTTTTACGATTATGTAAAGCGATAGGTGTAGATGGATGGATACGGTCGAAACCGACCTGTGGACCGAGGTTGGAATGATCGTGCCGCGCAGCTTCCCTTTCATCCGCACCGCCTTCACTCTCTGGTCCGTCTTGATTTTCCTGTTCGCGGCGAACCCTGCCAGCGCGTCGGTGTTCCTCGAAGATCTGACCTGGACCGAACTGCGCGACCTCATCGCCGGCGGGACGACGACGATCATCATTCCGATCGGCGGCACCGAGCAGAGCGGTCCCGCCGTCGCGCTGGGCAAGCACAATGCACGGGTGAAGTTTCTTGCCGAAAAGATCGCCGAAAAGTTGGGCAATGCGGTGGTGGCACCGGTGATCGCCTACGTGCCGGAAGGCGGCATCGATCCGCCGACCGCCCATATGAAATTTCCCGGCACCATCACCATCAGCGACAAGGTGTTCGAGGCGCTGCTCGAATCGGCGGCACGCAGCTTCAAGCTGCACGGCTTCAAGACCATCGTTTTGATCGGCGACCATGGCGGTTATCAGGCCGACGAAAGCGCCGTTGCCGATCGCCTCAATGCCGAATGGAAGAAAACATCCGTTCGGGTATTCGCGGATCTCGACTATTACCGGATCACGCAAGGCCCCTATGTCGACAAGCTCTTGGCCGCCGGCGCGAAGCACTCGGAAATCGGCAGCCATGCCGGCCTCGCCGACACGTCGCTGCTGCTTGCCGTCGATCCGTCCCTGGTGCGCAAGGACCGCCTTGCTGACGCCTCCAAATTCACCACAGCCGACGGCGTCTATGGTGGCGATCCGACGCGGTCCTCGGCCGAGTTCGGCCAGCTTGGCATCGACCTGATCGTCAACGGAACAACCGACGCCATTCGCGCTTTCATCGCAAAGCAGCCCAAATGAACAAGACACGCCTGCGATTCACAAGCTTCCTTCCGCCGCTCTTGCTGCTGACTTGCCTGTCGTCAGCGGCATCGGCCGGGTCCTGCCCGGAGGATTGCAGCGAGCCGCCAGCCAAGGCGACGGCCCCCACGAAGGCAGCAGCGCCCATCAACATCTACAGCGAGACGACGGCTGGCCATCTGAGCCCCGCCACTGCCGGCGCCCTCTCGCGCGTCTATGTGCCCAACCGCTCCTCCAACAGCGTGTCGGTCATCGACACCGAGACGTTGAAGGAAGTGGCCCGGTTCCCCGTCGGCCGCAAGCCCCAGCATGTCGTTCCGTCCTGGGACCTGCAGACGCTCTGGGTCGCCAACAACGCCAGCGGCACCAAGCTGGGCAGCGTGACGCCGATCGACCCGAAGACCAGCAAGCCCGGCCAGCAGATCGCGGTCGACGACCCCTACAACATGTATTTCATGCCGGACGGCAGTTCGGCCATCATCGTCGATGAGGCCTATGAGCGGCTCGACCTGCGCGACCCCCATACGATGGCGCTGAAATCGAGCATTCCCACGCCGACCTGCCTCGGCATCAATCATGCCGACTTCGCCGCCGACAATTCATACGCCATCTTCACCTGCGAGTATGGTGACGGCGGCCTGTTGAAGGTGGACCTCAAGAACCAGAAGGTGCTGGGCCACCTCTCCCTGTCGAAGATGGGCATGCCGCAAGACATCCGGCTTTCGCCCGACGGCAAGGTTTTCTACGTTGCCGACATGATGAATGACGGTGTCTTTCTCATCGACGGCGACAGTTTTGCCGAAATCGGCTTCATCCCGACCGGCATCGGCACGCATGGCTTTGTCGTCAGCCGCGACAGCACCAAGCTCTATGTGTCGAACCGCGGCTCGCACAAGATGGAGCAGGGCCGCGCGGGAGGGCCGGGCAGTGTCTCCGTCATCGATTTCGCCACCCGCTCAATCGTCGCGCAATGGCCCATCCCTGGTGGTGGCAGCCCCGACATGGGCAATGTCAGCGCCGATGGAAAGCAGTTGTGGCTCTCCGGCCGCTTCGACAGCGAAGTCTACATGTTCGACACCACCTCCGGCGCCGTGACGAAAATCCGTGTCGGCGTGGAGCCGCACGGCCTGACCGTCTGGCCTCAGCCTGGCCGCTACTCGCAAGGCCACACCGGCAACATGCGGTAAACTGCGTCATCCAGACGATCGTTTGTGAGTCCGCCGACAGGCCTTGGCCGGCCGCCGTGATTCCGCGACCTGCGCGGTTCAGCCGGGTCATTGACGCGCTGCTCCTCGCCCAGAACAGGCCAGTGCCATTTACCAAGCAGTCAGGAACAAGCCGCCTCGCCGTGAGTTACCAACACGGACGTACCTCTGCCGTGAACGCAAAGGCGCTTCCCGGGCATCCATGCATTCATTCAAAGGAGACGGTAATGAAAACGCATCTTTCAATAGCAGCGGCAGGCATTCTTCTTCTCGCTGGCATCGGTATCGCCTCGGCGGAAACTGTCATCATCAAGCCCGAGCAGGAAACCGTCATTCGGGAATACGTGAAGAAGAAGCCATTGGTTTCACTTGATCTTCCAGGCGTCCATTTGGGGCTCGGCTCAAGGCTTCCCGATACGGTCGAGCTTCACAGGATCGATGTACCGGATGTCAGGTATCAGTATGTCGTGGTGAGCGGACGCACCTATCTGGTCGATCCGGACACCCATGAGATTGTCCAGGAGATCGAACAGTAACGTCAGCATCGAAATCACAAAGACCCGCCGTACCGGAAGGCACGACGGGTCTTCTGTGATCGGCGACGGGTTCTATCGGCTGCTCACGCCGGCTCGCGCTTCAGCGCCTGCGCCATGCAATGGATGCCGCCGCCTGTCTTCGAGATCTCGCTCATGTCGACGGCTGCGACCTCGAAGCCGCGCGCCTTGAGCTGGCCGATCAGCGACTTCGAGGAGGTTGGTGCGATCACCCTGTCCTTGCCCAGCGACATGAAGTTGCAGCCCAGTGCCATCGTGTCCTGGAACGGCACGTCGATGATCTCGTGGCCCTTGCCCTTCAGCCAGTCGACGATGCCCGGCTCGGTGCAGGCGAGGCAGACGGCGGTCAGCTTCTCGGCGATCGGCACTACCATCAGGTCGATATGGACATAGTATTCGTCGATGAAGGCAAGACGCGTTTCCCAGCCTTCCTTGTCGAACCAGGCCTGCACCTGGCGGGCGCCCTCTTCCTGCGTGCGGGCGCCACCGCAGCCGATCAGCACCACGCCTTCCTCGATGACGTTGAAGTCGCCGCCTTCGAACGTGCCGGCGGTGACCATGTCGTAGATCGGAATGCCCAGCTTCTCATAGGTGCGGATCGCCGCGTAGTTCTCGCCGCGCCGCCACCAGTTGGCCATGGCGGTGATGAAGGCGCCGTAAGGCGTCATGACGCTGGAATCGCGTGAATAGACCTGCATCGGCAGTTCCGGCGTCGGCTCGTGCCAGTGGATGTTGACGCCGAAATTCTCATAGGCGGCGACGAGATCCTTGTGCTGCGCCTGAGCGATCTGGACGTTGCAGGGCGCCTCGCGCAGATGCTTGCGCGACAGCGAGCTGGTCGACAGGTGGCGCAGGAAATTCGGCGAGCCAAGCAGCACGTCGGTCAGCACATCGGTCTCGTTGGCAAAGCCCCAGGCGGTCAGCGGCTTGGTGCCACCGGCCGGGTTGCGGCGCTGGAGCGAAAACGGTTCTGCAACAATGCGGTCATGCACGGTCATGGGCTTTTCTCCTCGTGATCAAATCGGCGGTCATGCGTTTTGGTTGGGTATCCACCAGTCGCGGCCACGCGCGGTGGTGACGTATTCGGGCCAGCGGAAGTGGATCGGCGGGTCGTAGTCGCAGAGCGGCGCGATCCAGCTCGAACCGCCGATGCCGCCGCCGGTACGCTTGACGAATTCGTCCATCGCCGCATCGCGCGCGGCCTTGTCTTCGAGCAGGCGAAGTGCCGCGAGCGCGACCGTCTTGGACGCACAGGTGACCATCGGATCGATGGTGGCGGGAATGCCGCCCAGCGCATTCATGACCCAGGACGGATAAGCGTGTCCGCCGGCCGAGCGCAATGCGGGACGCGCGACATAGAAACGTGCCGTCGGCGCATGCCAGCTCATGTCGGTATAGTCGTCGGAGGTGGAATTCACCTGCGACGGCGGCAGGTCGCGCCGCAGGATCGCCTCGGCCTCTTGTGGCTTGATCAGCCGCTCCAATTCATCAATGAATGGACTTTCCGTGGCAATGCCGCCGGCATTGACCTGGATTTCGCGCGCAACCGCCTTCGCGGCTTCGTTCCAGTGCGGCGGGCCGACCGTCGACAGCGCCTCATAGGCGATATCAGCCATCGCGTGATTGGCGAGCCCCGGTCGCGATTTGGAGACCCAGTGCCGCTCATACCGGCAGCCGCTCATGGCAGCGGCGGCCTCGGCATTTCGGTCGAGCACCGCAGTCACCTGCTCGGCCATCGCCAGCGTCGGCACGCGCATCATGTACTGTATCTCGGCGAGCCCCGCCGGCAGATTGTCGGCGGTGGCCTGCCCTGCCGTCAGGATCGCCTCGCTGATCGACCAGCCGCCCTGGTGCGGCAGCATCGAATCGCGCAGCGCCTTCGAAGACATGTACATCATCATCAGCGCGTCATTGGCGCCGGGCGCCCTGATCGCGGAATGCGACTGCGGGATCGGCGCGCCGTCGCTTGCGCGAACCCAATTTTCGGGTTCGTCGCAGATGAAGCGATAGATCATCGCATAGGCGGCGCCGCAATGGGTGTCCCAGCGCGCCGTGTTGCAGAGCGGCAGCATGTAGAAAGGGTGGAAGGAGAGCATTCCATCCAGCCCGTCATAATAGCCCTTGGCGGCATGGATAGGCTTGGAACCCCGCACCTTCTCCGCCGGCTCGCCGGTGAAGCGCAACGTTCCGGCAATGCCATGGCGCTGCATCGCCGCCTTGGTCGCCAGCAAGCCGCCGAGACTGGAGACACCCAGGCCGGAATGCGGATCGGTGTGGCCGCCCGCATGTTCGCCGAGGCCCGGACGTGGGCGCTTGACCGTCGCCGCATCCTGGCAATTTCCAGGCACCGCGTCGTACTCCGCATACATGCCGACGGTCGGACCGGCGCCATTGGTCCAGTGGGCGCAGAAGGCGGTGGGCATGCCGCCGGAACCCTCCTCGACCGAAAAGCCTTCGCGCTTCAGCAGATCCACATACCAGGCGGCCGACTGGTATTCGCGCCAGGCGGTCTCGCCGAAATCGAAGATGGTCCGCGTCCACGCCGACAGCGACGGCTGGATGTCGTCGAGATGGGCAAGCGCGGTTGTCTGGGCCGAGGTCGTCACTGGTTTTTCCATGGAGAGAGAAGAAAGCAGTGAAGCGCGTTTTCAAAAAGTGATATGTTTTCCCGGTTCGTGCAAATTCGGTTCACCTGAGGCATCTTGAGAATACCATCGACCCAAGCGCTGCGTGCGCTCGACAGCTTCGCCCGTCATGGCAGCGTCTGGCGCGCCGCCGACGAACTGCACCTCACCCGCAGCGCCGTCAGCCATCAGTTGCGCCTGCTTGAGCGCGATCTCGGCTTCGACCTGCTGGAGCGCATCGGCAAGGGCGTCGCGCTGACGCCGCGCGGCCAGCGCTATGCCAGCGACGTGCGCAAGGCGCTGACGGTGCTGGGCGACGCCGTGACCCGCCATGCCGGCACCGGCGTCGGCGGCTCGTTTGCCGTTTCCTGCACGCCGGGCTTCGCCTCGCTGTTCCTGTGCACGCATATCGCGGAATTCCGGCAGATGTATCCGGACGTGGCCCTTCACATATTGACACCGCGACGCCTGGACGACGTCAGCAATCCGGAAGCCGATGCCTTCATCGCCTTCGGCGTCGGCAACTGGCCGAACCGCGCGGTGGAGCTGCTTTGCGAAATTTCCTTCACGCCGCTCTGCAGCCCGACACTGCTCAACAAGGTCGGCGGCCTTTCGAAGCCGTCGGACGTGCTGCGCGCCAATCTGCTCCATCTCGATGACACAGAGGACTGGGCGCGCTGGCTGGCGCTGTCCAAGGTGGAAAACCCCGACACCGAAGGCGGTATATTCTTTTCGGACATGAACCTCGTCTTCTCGGCGGCGATCGCCGGCCAGGGCATCGCCATGGGCGACGAGCTGACCAGCCGCCGGGCGCTGAACGAAGGCCGGCTCGTCAGGCCGTTCGACATCGCGATCAAGTCACCGCGCTCCTATTTCCTGGTCTCCGAGCACGCCAAGGCTTCGCATCCGGTGCTGGAAGCGTTCGCGGCATGGCTGAGGTCGAAGCTCTCGGAGAACCCGGTCAGGCCATATTGAGCGAGGCGATGGAGAGCTGATCTCCCCCTCGAGGGGATATGGCCGCGAAGCGGGCGGAGGAGGTCGGCCCGACCGGTCACGACCAGGTCTGGCTTTTCGAAAGAAGAGGTCGTCGCGCTCGACGCGAACCGCCCCTTTGGCGTCATAGATGAATCAAATTTGCCGATCCGGCGAAAACTATTCGGTTGCGGTGAACCGGAACCGTGCCTACGATTTCGACAAGCTTTAAGGAAAGGGCAGTATGCAGCAACCCGGCCATGCCGCAGAGATCAAGGCAATCGGGATCGGTAAGAGCTTCGGCTCCTTCCGTGCGTTGGACAATCTGTCCCTCGATATCGGCCGGGGCGAGTTCCTGACCCTTCTCGGACCTTCCGGTTCGGGCAAGACCACTTTCCTGATGATCCTGGCCGGCTTCGTCCAACCCAGCGAAGGCAAGCTTTTCAGCGACGGGACAGACATTACCGACCGTCCCGCCGAGCAACGCGCGGCCGGCATGGTGTTCCAGGGCTATGCGCTGTTCCCGCACATGAGCGTCGAGGCCAACATCGCCTTCCCGCTCAAGGTGCGCAAGAAATCAGCTGCCGACATCAAGCGTCGCGTTGGCGAGATGATCGAGCGCGTCGGGCTGAAGGGCCACGAGAAGAAGCTGCCGGCGCAGCTTTCGGGCGGCCAGCAGCAGCGTGTGGCGCTTGCGCGTGCGCTGGTGTTCGAGCCGGGCGTGCTGTTGCTCGACGAGCCGTTCTCGGCTTTGGACAAGAGCCTGCGCGGCCAGATGCAGGCCGAGATGAAGCGGCTGCATGAAGAGACCGGCACCACCTTCGTCTTCGTCACCCACGACCAGAGCGAGGCACTGGCGCTGTCGTCGCGCGTCGCCATCTTCAACCACGGCAAACTGCTGCAGGTCGGCGCGCCCGACGAGGTCTACGACCGGCCGGACAACCGCTTCGTCGCCGAGTTCCTGGGCGAGATCAACATGCTGCCGCTGAAGGGGGTGCGCCCGGCCGACAACGGCTCGACGGGCCTCTGCGAAGACCGCGCGGTCAGCATGCGCTGCAAGGCCGAGGCGGTGCGTGGCGATGCGATCCTGGCGATCAGGCCTGAATATATGTCGATCGCCGGCGAGGCTGTGGCAGGGCAGAATGGGATTGCCGCGACAGCCACCAACTCGACCTATCTCGGCGCTGCGACGCGGCTCGACCTGACGACGCGGCAAGGTGCCAAGGTCACGGTGTCGGTACCGAACGAGGTTGCCGCCTCGGCACTCAGCAAGGGTAATTCCGTCTGGCTGACCTGGCCGGCGGAGAAGGGTTTCCTCCTTCCGGACGGAGGACAATGACTGCTTGCGTGGACCGGTGGGACACGCAGGTTTCCGGAAACGATCAACAACAATAAGGGGAACTGACATGACACACGATACCAAGAAACAAGCCATGGAGACCCTGTCCGCCAGGGCAGGTCGTGGCGAGATCTCACGCCGGCAATTCGCACAGCTGGCGGCGATCGTGCTCGCGGGCACGCCGATGCTGCTACGCTCGAAAGGTGCCTTCGCGGCGGCCAAGGAACTGGTTCTGGTGAACTGGGGCGGCGACGCCATCACCGCTTATGACGCCGCCTATGGCCAGGCCTTCACCAAGGACACCGGCATCGTCGTCAAGATGGATGGCTCGGGCCCGACCGAAGGCGCCATCGCCGCGCAGTTCAAGAGCGGCGCACCGACCTGGGACCTCGTCGACGTCGACCCGTTCTCGGCCATTACGCTGGGCGCGCAGGGCATGCTCGAACCGATCGACTACAATATCGTCGACAAGAAGAAGATGCGCCCCGGCTTCGGCTGGGACTACGCCGCCTCGACCTACTTCTTCTCCTACGTCATCGCCTATGATTCCGAGAAATACGGCAAGGACGCACCGACCGGCATGGCCGATTTCTTCGACGTGAAGAAATTCCCCGGCAAGCGTTCGCTCTACAAATGGGGCGTTTCGAGCTGGGAAGCAGCCCTTCTGGCCGACGGCGTCGCGCCGGCTTCGCTCTACCCGCTCGATCTCAAGCGCGCGCATGACAAGATCGCTGCCTTCAAGGAAAACGTCGTCTCCTATTGGGGCGGCGGCGCCGAGAGCCAGAGCGTGTTGCTCAACGGCGAGGCCTCGATGGCCATCGTCTGGTCGACCCGCGCCTCGCTCATCGAGCAGGATTCCGGCGGCAAGATCAAGTTCATCTGGGACCAGGGCCTGATCTCGCCCGGCGCGCTCGCCGTCATCAAGGGCAATCCAGGCGGCAAGGACGCGGCCATGAAGTTCATCGCCAGCGCCCAGGACCCGCAGAAGCAGCTGATCATGTTCGACAAGCTCGGCCAGGGCCCGGCCAATCCGGCCACCGATGCGCTGATCCCCGCCGACAAGAAGCGGATCAATCCGGTCGACCCCGCCAACATGTCGAAGCAGATCCCGCTCGACATGAACTGGTACGCCAAGAACTACGGGGCGGCGCTCGACGAATACACCAAGATCATCTCAGCCTGATCAGGGCCGGGATGCGGTCCTATCTCTCAGACAGGATGGGCGCGGCGCTGTTGATGGCGCCGCTGCTCCTGTTCCTCGTGCTGGCCTATGCCTGGCCGTTCCTCGGTGTCGTCAAATGGAGCTTCACGCTGCCGACGCCGGGGCTCGGCCAGTATGAAGCGCTGCTCACCGACGATCTCGTACAGTCGGTGTTCATCAGGACGCTGCGCATCGCGGCAATCGTCACCATCGTATCGGTCGCCGCTGCCTATGCCATCACCGTCGTCTGGGTGCGCGGCACGCCGGCGCAGCGCCTGGTGGCCGAGTTCTGCATTCTAGTTCCCTTCTGGATTTCCGTGCTGACCCGCGCCTTCGGCTGGGTGGCGCTGCTCTCCAATCGCGGCCTGATCAACACTTGGCTTCAGGCGACCGGCTTCATCTCCGAGCCGCTGACGCTGGTGCGCAACGAATTCGGCGTCATCGTCGGCATGACGCATTTCCTCATTCCCTTCGCCGTCTTCCCGCTGGCGTCGGCCATGCGCAGCCTCGACGACCGCGTGCTGCTGGCGGCGCGCGGGCTCGGCTCCAGCCGCATGCGCACATTCTGGTCGGTCTTCGTGCCGATGACCCGCTCCGGCATCATTGGTGCCGCGCTCATCGTCTTCGTCTTTTCGCTCGGCTTCTTCGTCACGCCGGCGATCCTCGGCGGCGGCCGCAGCGTGATGGTCGCCGAACTGATCTATCTCAGAATCTTCCAGAGCCCGGACTGGGGACTGGGCGCGGCGATCAGCGTCGTGCTGGTGCTGTTCGTCGGTGCGCTGATGGCACTACTGTTCCGCTATATCCAACCAAAGCAGATGGTGTAGCCGCGATGCCGACCTATCGCCCCGGCCCGGTCTCGCTGATCATCGCCGCCTTCGTCGCGCTGTTCCTGCTGATGCCGCTGCTCGCCGTCGTCCCTGTGTCGCTGACGCCAAGCCGCATGCTGTCGATGCCCAATGGCGAACTCTCCCTGCGCCACTACAGGTCGCTGATCGAGGACCCGCGCTGGATCGACTCGATCCTGCTCTCGATCCGCATCGGCGTCGTCAGCAGCGCCTTGTCCACTGTGCTGGCGCTGTGCTTCAGCCTCGGCGTCTGGATGTTCCAGCCGCGCTTCACCGCGGCCCTGGTCGGCTTCGTGCTGTTGCCGATGGTCGTGCCGCCGGTGGTCTCGGCGATCACGCTCTACTTCCTGCTGACCTCGATCTCCGGCTTCAGCTCGTTCTTCGGCTATGACACCTGGCTTGGCGTCGCCATGGCGCATTCGGTGATGACTGTGCCCTTCGCCACGGTTCTGATGCTGGTATCGCTCAGCCAGCTCGACCGACGCATCGATCTTGCCGCGCGCGGCCTCGGCGCCACGGTCTGGGAGCGCGCCACCCGCATCATCATGCCCAACATCAAGTTCGGCATCATCACCGCCGCGCTGCTGTCCTTCGTTCTGTCCTGGGAAGAAATCGGCGTGACGCTGTTCATCACCTCGGTCAACGCCATCACGCTGCCCCGGCTGATGTGGATGGGCCTGCGCGACAACATCGACCCGGCGATCGCGGCACTTTCGGTGATCCTGATCATCATCACGGTGCTGGTGCTGGCGGTGCGCAGCTTGGTGGTCAGGCTGCGCGGCGCCCAATAGGCGAAGGGTTCGACAATCCGCTTGAATAGGGAACCGGCGCGAGCCCGGCTCCATAAAGTGATCAGGCAGGCTGCAGGCCCGGCGCCGAGAGATCCACCTCTTCCGGCAAGGCGCCGGCGAGCGCCGCCGCGAACTTCGACTGGTCGAGTTCGCCTTCCCAGCGGGCGACGACCACCGTCGCGACGGCATTGCCGACGAGGTTGGTGAGCGCGCGGCATTCCGACATGAAGCGGTCGATGCCCAGGATCAGCGCCAGGCCGGCGACCGGCACCGAGGGAACGACCGACAGCGTCGCCGCCAACGTGATGAAGCCGGCGCCGGTGATGCCGGCGGCACCCTTGGAGCTCAGCATCGCCACCAGAAGCAGCAGGATCTGGTCACCGTAGGTGAGCGGCGTGTCGGTCGCCTGCGCGATGAACAGCGCCGCCAGCGTCATGTAGATGTTGGTGCCGTCGAGGTTGAAGGAATAGCCGGTGGGAATGACAAGGCCGACTACCGAGCGGTTGCAGCCGGCGCGTTCCATCTTGGCCATCAGGCCGGGCAATGCCGCCTCCGACGACGACGTGCCGAGCACCAGCAGCAGCTCTTCCTTGATGTAGCGCAGCAGCGCCAGGATCGAGAAGCCGTTGTAGCGGGCGACCGATCCAAGCACCACCAGCACGAACAGCACGGCTGTGAGGTAGAACGTGCCGATCAGCATGGCGAGGTTGGCAACGGAGCCGATGCCGTATTTGCCGATGGTGAAAGCCATGGCGCCAAAGGCGCCGATGGGGGCGGCCTTCATCAGGATGGCGACAAGGCGGAAGATCGGCGCGGTCAGCGCCTGCAGGAAATCGACGACGGGACGGCCGCGATCGCCGACCAGCGCCAGCGCTATGCCGAACAGCACCGAGAAGAACAGCACTTGCAATATATCGCCCTGGGCGAAGGCGCTGGTGATGGTGTCGGGGATGATGTTCATCAGGAACCCGACGATGGTCGAGTCATGCGCCTTCTCGGCATAGGAAGCCACCGACTTGGCGTCGAGCGTGGCGGGATTGATGTGCATGCCGGCGCCCGGCTGCACGATGTTGGAGACGACCAGACCGACGACGAGCGCCAGTGTCGAGAACACCAGGAAGTAGATCATCGCCTTGCCGGCGACGCGGCCGACCTTCTGCAGGTCGGAAACCCCGGCAATGCCCGTTGCCACCGTCAGGAAGATGACCGGCGCGATGACCATCTTCACCAGCTTGATGAAGGCATCGCCCAGCGGCTTCATGGATGCGCCGATCTCGGGATAATAGTGGCCGAGCAGGATGCCGGCGGCGATCGCCGCCAGGACCTGGACATAGAGATGCCGGTAAAAGGGTACCTTGCCCCGCAATTCGGCGGCAGCGAATGCTGTCTGCATGATGTCCTCCATCGCGCCCCGATCGAGAAGCTCGACCTCCCGGGGCAATTGCATTGACCTCCAACAGCCGGAGCTGCTGGATTGGCATGAGCAACTGCCGTGCCAGACGCGCATGATCAGCCTATCCATTTGATTTCATTGGAAACTGAATAATCCTATCCCTGCTTTCAGTCGCCAACGGTGCGGATATCCGCATGGTTCGATTTGTGTTTTGTGCGAAATCATGCACAAATGGGTGATGCTGCAACGTTCAGCCATTGCTTCGCTGTCGACGCCCGGGCAACTCGGCGCGCGGGCGCGCCGCGCATGGCTGCTGTTTGCCGCGATCGCGCTAATGGTCGTGGCCGCGGCGCTTTACGGTGCCGGAAGCTATGCCCGCACGGCCGCGATCGAGGCACTGGCAACGCAGGGCCGCACTGACGCCAATCTGAAAGTCGCGCTGTTGCGAGCCGTGCTGGAGAGCCCGCGCGCCCTACCCTTGCTGCTGTCAGAGGACCAGCAGGTGCGTGATGCGCTGGCCGCGAAAAACAGCGCCGCGGTCGACGTGCTGAACCGCAAGCTGGAGGGGCTGGTCTCGGGCACCAAGGCGTCGGTGCTCTACGTCATAGGCACCGACGGACTGGCCATCGCCTCCAGCAATTGGCGCGAGCCGATCAGCTTCGTCGGCACCGACTACACGTTCCGCGACTATTTCACCCGGGCGATGCAGGCTGGCACGGCCGAGTATTTCGCGCTCGGCAATGTCAGCAAGCGCCCTGGCCTCTACATTTCCCGCCGCGTCGGCGGTGCCGATGCGCCGCTCGGGGTCGTCGTGGTCAAGGCGGAATTCGACCAGCTCGAAGCCGACTGGCACGAGGCCAACCGCCCCGCCTATGTCAGCGACGAGCATGGCGTCGTGCTGATCACCAGCATCCCGTCCTGGCGATTCATGACGGCGACGCCGCTCATCGGAGCGGAACTCGCCGCTGTCCGCAGCAGCCAGCAATTCGGCGGCGCACCGCTGATGCCGCTGCCGATCACCCGACCGGAGGCCTTGAGCCCAGAGGTGTCGATTGTCCATGCCATTACGCCCGGCGGCAGCGATGGCGAGTACCTGCGCCTTTCCACAGCGGTTCCCACAACCGCCTGGCGCCTCGACTATCTCGTTCCAACCGAGGGGCCGATTGCCGCCGCGATCCGCGAAATGCGGCTTCTGGTGCTGGGCGTCATCATCCCTCTGATCGGCTTTGCCGCGTATCTCCTGTGGCGCCGGCAGTCGGCGCTGATGCTGATCGCAGCCGAACAGGCGGCGCGCACCGAGCTTGAGCGCCGCGTCACTGAGCGGACCGAGGATCTGAGCCGTGCGCGCGACCGCCTGCAGGCCGAAATCGTCGACCACCGCACCACGGAAGCAAAACTCCAGGGTGTGCAGCAGGAACTGGTCCAGGCGAACCGCCTCGCAATCCTCGGCCAGGTCGCCGCCGGCGTCGCGCATGAGATCAACCAGCCGGTCGCCACCATCCGCGCCTATGCCGACAATGCGCGCGTCTTCCTCGACCGCAAGCAGACCGTGCCCGTCGAGGAAAACCTTGGCGCCATCGCTTTGCTGACGGAGCGTATCGGCGCGATCACCGACGAATTGAAGGCCTTTGCCCGCAAGGGACGAACCGCCGCCGAGCCGGTGGAATTGCGCGGCGTCATCGAGGGGGCCCTGGTGCTGTTGCGAAGCCGCTTTGCCGGCCAACTCGACGCGCTCGCCATCGACCTGCCGCCACCCGTCCTGATGGTGATGGGGAACCGGGTGCGGCTCGAGCAGGTGCTGATCAATCTGTTCCAGAACGCGCTGGAGGCACTCGAGGGCAGCGACAACGCCAAGGTGGACGTTTCCGTCGAAGAGACCGGAAACGAGGTGACAGTCAGCGTGTCCGACAACGGCCCGGGCATATCAGCCGAAATCCTGCGCTCGCTCTTCACCCCCTTCAACACGTCGAAGGAAAAAGGCCTCGGTCTCGGCCTCGTCATCTCAAAGGACATCATCGCCGATTATGGCGGCCGCATCGAGGTTGCGAGCGGCGACAGCGGCACAAGCTTCACGATCTTTCTCTGCAAGGCAGCATGATGAACCAGGACGCAGCACCCGTCATCCTAATCGACGACGACCGCGATCTGCTGAAGGCCACCGCGCAGACGCTGGAGCTTGCCGGCTTTGCCGTGTCGGCCTTCTCGGCGCCGGTCGAGGCGCTGGCCCGTCTCGACGCCGGTTTTGCTGGCGTCGTCGTGTCCGATATCCGCATGCCAGGGATCGACGGGCTGCAACTTTTCGACCGCATCCTGAAGGTGGATCGGGACATTCCGGTCATTCTCGTCACCGGGCATGGCGACATCGCCATGGCGGTGAGGGCGATCAAGGATGGCGTCTACGACTTCATCACCAAGCCTTTCGCCGCCGACCGGCTGGTGCAGAGCGTGCGGCGCGCGGCTGAAAAGCGCCGCCTGGTGATGGAGAACCGGGCGCTGCGCGACGCGGCCGACCAGGCGCAGGACGGCCTGCCGCTGATCGGCCAGACGCCAGCGATGGAGCGGCTGCGCCGAACGCTGCGGCAGATCGCCGACACCGATGTCGATGTGCTGGTGACCGGAGAAACCGGCTCCGGCAAGGAAGTGGTGGCGAGCCTGCTGCATCGCTGGAGCCGGCGTGCAAAAGGCAATTTCGTCGCGCTGAATTGCGGCACGCTGCCGGATACGGTCATCGAGAGCGAATTGTTCGGCCACGAGGCCGGTGCCTTCACCGGCGCGCAGAAGAAGCGGATCGGTCGCATCGAACATGCCAGCGGCGGCACGCTGTTTCTCGACGAGATCGAAAGCATGCCGCTCTCGACACAGGTGCAGATGCTGCGGGTGCTGGAAATGCGCGAGGTCACCCCGCTCGGCACCAATGAGATACGGCCCGTGGACCTGCGCGTCGTCGCCGCCGCCAAGGTCGATCTCGGCGACCCCAGCCAGCGTGGCTCCTTTCGCGAGGACCTCTACTACCGCCTCAACGTGGTGACGATCTCCATTCCCCCGCTACGTGAACGACGCGACGACGTCGCGCTGCTGTTCGGCTATTTCACCGAGCGTGCGGCAAGCCGCTTCCGGCGCCCGACGCCCGCCATGCCGGCTTCCGTGGTTCGCTATCTGCGGGAGCATGACTGGCCGGGCAATGTGCGCGAGCTCGCGCATTTCGCCGAGCGCTTCGTGCTGGGCCTGGAGGGCATTGCGGAAACGGCGAAGGCCGAGCCGGCATCACCGGACACGTCGCTGCCCGAGCGCATGGAGCGTTACGAGGCCTCCATCATCCGCGAGACGCTCGACCGTCATGACGGCGACGTCCGGCGAACCATCGAGGCGCTGGGCATCCCGCGCAAGACTTTCTACGACAAGCTGCAGCGCCACGGCATCGTGCGCAGCGATTTCTCGAGATAGGCGCGCCGTCGGCAATGCCCCTTGGCCCGGCCGCATCCGGTGGAGATTGTCGTTAAACCTATTTTCACCATGATTCGGCACCTTTGACATCCTGCGGCGATGTTTGAGTACCGCGGCGCCACAGGCGCAAGACAATAGGCCCGCGCCTCTCCGGGGCGCGGGCTTTTCATTCACAAGGTTCCAGTTGTGTGGAGGCGGCTGCGCCGCTGATGGTCATTGCCAGTCCGGCATGTCGTAGCCGAACTCTCGGCAGAAGCTTTCGACACGGTTGAGAAATGACGGCGGCAGGCCGTGGAGATAGGTCCGGAATTCCTCGTTGCTTTCCCATTTTCTCAGCGAGGTTGCCCGGATCGGGTTGTTCGGATCCTGGCTGAAGGGAATAACCGGCAAAAGCCCGAACTGACGGGCAATATTGCCCTGAACCATATCAGGCTTGGCGATCGTGTCTTCATAGCGCAAGTAGAGGATGTTCCTTTCCGGTTGAGCCGCTCGCAGCCGCATCAGCCCGTCATACTCCGCCTCCCAGCGCCCGGTGGTCACATGGAACTGGCGCAGATGTTTCGTTTCCGGATGGGAGCTGGTCAGCGCATCGAACGGATGGCGCACGCAGTAGATCAGTCCAACGGAAGCTGGCAATTGCGAAAGATGCTCGTGGCAATCCGCGGTACGCTTGACGACAAGGTTGGTTTCCGGGCGATCCAGCCTATCGAGCAACGAATACGGCGCTTCGACCGGGTGGACATAGATATCGTCGAAGCACGCCATCAAACTCAGGCTGAGCGTGGTTCCGCTGCGCGCGCAGCCTGCGATGAAGATGCCGGACCCCGTTTGCTTCGGCACTTGCAGTTCTGGCAACCTTGGCGGCGACAGCATCCGGCCAACACCGCCAACCAATCGTCCGCCGAATCCCCGCAGGGACGCGATCGCCCTGCCGGTCACCGTGATCCGCGGCGGTTCTGCGAAAAAAATTTCAGCCAACGCTATGCCGCTCTCGGCGGCAACGGCATACAAGAGCCAGGTACGGCCGCGTTCCTCGAAAACCGCGGGGTCGCGCAGTGCGTTCTCCCTGCCCTTTGCCGGGCCCGGCCTGCTGCGGCGGACGGGCAGATCGGCCCCTTCGAAGGCAGTCATGGGGCGCAGCAATTCGGTTGCTCCCTGCACCTTCCATTGTCGCCAATCCCCAGTGAGATCGATCGTGCCGTGAAGAACCCGCTCGGGAGCGTCGCCCTTGCGCGTGTAATAGACCCTCAGCAGGTCACCGAATTTCTGCACGGCAACGTGCCTCGGCACGGCACGGCGGCGTACGGCGGACAGCACGACCGGGCCCTGCTTGAAATCCGAAATGCCGTCCCTGGATCGGAAGAGGGTGACGGCACCTGTCCCGAAAAGCCCGTACCACCAGCCGTCGTGACGGAAAATCCTTGCATAGGATGGCCCGAGCACCTGGGGAAGGGGGTTGAAATGAAGGCCGTCGCCGGATGTTGCGGCAAAGGTCATCTGGTCCCTGCCGCCGCTTTTTGTCGGGCCATGGAAATACATGACGAAGCGACGTCTCTGGTGATCGATATGAACGTCGGGAGAGGCAATGTGCTCCTTGATGAAAGGGCATTGATCGATTGCCAGGGCTCCCGCTGGGTGGACACGCCAAGGACCTTGCAGCGAATCCGAATAGGCCAGGCGGATATATGTGCCCGTGTGGTGGCCGAAGTAGAGATAATAGGCGCCCAGCCTGCCCTCCACCCAGTCTGGCACCTCGATCAGCGACGGGCCGTTGATATTGGAGCCATCATTGCCCGACAGCATGTCCGGTGTGATGACGGGCCCTTGTCGCGCAGCGGCAAGGACTGCGTCGATCTGAGCGCCGGGGTGGCGCGTGCCCTGCAGGCTTTCGTTCAAGCTTCGTCTCCACTCGGGCAAACGCCGCCTGATAAGTCGGTTTCAGGGCTGATGCAATTCGCGGTCCGGCTCCTGATGATCAGAGATCGGCCACGCAGTCACCCGTCTGTTCAGGGTTCAGAGCCGATATGCCTTCTTTGCAAGCGAATAGGCCAATTCCCCGGCCAGCTCATGCGCCTCGTGCAGGCCAAGCCGATGCTCGGCGACGAGCCGCGCCAGGAAGGCGCAATCGACGCGTCGCGCCACATCGTGGCGGGCAGGGATCGACGGAAAGGCGCGGGTGTCATCGTTGAAGCCGACGGTGTTGTAGAAGCCGGCCGTCTCCGTCGTCATCTCGCGGAACCGGCGCATGCCTTCCGGGCTGTCATGGAACCACCAGGCCGGCCCGAGCTTCAACGCCGGATAGACGCCGGCAAGCGGTGCCAGCTCGCGCGCATAGCTGCTCTCATCCAGGGTGAAGAGCACGACCGTGAGGTCGCGCTCCAGGCCGACGCAATCCAGCAGCGGCCTCAGCGCCGTCACATAGTCGGTTCGGGTCGGGATGTCGAAACCCTTGTCCCGGCCGAATGTCTCGAAGACGGCGCGAGAGTGATTGCGCAGCGAACCGGGATGGATCTGCAGGACCAGCCCATCGTCCAGGCTCATCTTGGCCATCTCGGTCAGCATCTGGGCACGAAACAGCCGCCGTTCGCGTTCGTCGTCCGAGCCAAGGCGGATCCGGTTGAACAACTCCTCGGAAGCGGCGGCGGAAAGATTGGCGGTCTCGGCTGTCGGATGGCCATGGTCGGAGGAGGTCGCGCCAAAACTCTTGAAGAACGCGCGGCGCTGGCGGTGCGCCTCGAGATAGCCGGCCCAGTTGCCGGTATCGCAGCCGGTGATTTCGCCGAGCCGGTCGAGATTGGCGGAAAAACCCTCGAAATCCGGATCGACAACCGCGTCGGGCCTGTAGGCGGTGACAACCCGTCCCTGCCATCCGCTGTCGCGGATCATCTTGTGCCACTGCAGATCGTCGAGCGCGCCTTCCGTCGTGGCGATCACCTCGATGTTGAAGCGCTCAAACAGAGCGCGCGGACGATAATTGTCCCACTGCAGCAAGGTGGCGATCGTGTCGTAGTGCCGGTCGGCGCTCCCGGCATTCAACGGCTCTTCGATGCCGAAAAGATGGGACAGGACATGGTCGAACCAGAGCCGGGTCGGCGTACCGCGAAACAGGTAATAGTGTTCGGCGAAACGCCGCCAGATCGCCCTGCCGTCGGTCTCCACGGGCGTACCACCCATGGTCGGGACGCCGAGGTCCTCGAGCCGGATGCCCTGGCTGAGCAGCATGCGGAAAATATAATGATCAGGAACGATGAGCAGCTGCGCCGGGTCGGGAAACGGCTCGTTGAGCGCATACCAGCGCGGATCCGTATGGCCGTGCGGACTGACGATCGGCAGGTTTTTTATGCCCGCGTAGAGATCGCGGGCAATGGCGCGCGACTGCGCCTCGGGCGGAAAAAGCAGGTCCGGATCGGTCAGCGCGATCATGGGAAAAACAGCTCCTTCCAGGTTGGATATCGATACGGTCGGGCAAGGATGATGTCAACGTATACGCCGAAACGGGCATCCTTGCGGCAACCGGGAACAGGTGTTACGCAACCCGCGATCCGCACGGGGACGACGCCATGACCAGTAGCCATTTGTCGGACAACACGCTGCGATCGCTGTCCAGGGGCGTCACGACCCCCGGATATGATCGAGACAAGGTTGCGCCGGGCATCGTCCATCTCGGCGTCGGCGCCTTCCATCGTGCCCACCAGGCTGTCTATGTCGACGACTGCCTTGGAGCGGGCGAGACAGGCTGGGGCATTGTCGGCGTCTCGCTGCGCAGCGCCGACACAAGCGACGCGCTGTCGCCGCAGGACGGGCTCTATACGCTGGCGGTCCGAAGCAGCAACGGCGAACAGCTGCGCGTGATCGGCTCCATCGGCTCGATCCTGGTGGCGCCGGAAGATCCGGGCGCCGTGCTTGCAGCCCTTGCCGATCCGCGCACGCGCATCGTCACGCTGACGATCACCGAAAAAGCCTATCTCAGGGCAGCCGGCGGCGGTCTCGACAGTGCGCATCCTGACATTGTCAGCGATCTGGCGCGGCCGGAACTGCCGAAGACCGCGCATGGCTTTCTGGCGGAGGCGCTTCGCCGTCGACGCGCCGCGGGCGTCGCGCCCTTCACCGTGCTGTGCTGCGACAATCTCCCGGCCAATGGCGCGACGCTGCACCGGCTGATGATCGAGTTCGCTGCGCTGCGCGATGCCGATCTTGCCCGCCATATCGCCGGCGAGGTGGCTTTTCCCTCGAGCATGGTCGACCGCATCGTGCCGGCAACCACGGATGCCGACCGGGCAAGGGTCGCCGTTGAACTTGGCGTTGCCGACGCCTGGCCGGTCATGACCGAACCATTCCGCCAATGGGTGATCGAGGATCACTTTCCAGCCGGGCGACCATCGTGGGAAAACTTCGGGGTCACCATGGTCGATGATGTGCGGCCATACGAGGAAATGAAGCTGCGCCTGCTCAACGGAGCGCATTCGGCCATTGCCTATCTCGGCCTGCTTAGCGGCCATGCGACCGTGGACAGGGCTTTCGCCGAACCGGCTATCCGGCAATTCGTCGACGCATTGTGGGCGGAAGCCATTTCGACTCTGCCCGAGGATGCCGGACTCGACACGAGCACCTACACCGCGGAACTGGCAGAGCGTTTTTCCAACCCCGCGCTCGCCCACCGCACGGCGCAGATCGCCAATGACGGCAGCCAGAAACTGCCACAGCGTATCATCGCCTCCGCCATCGATTGCCTCGAAGCCGATGCCGAGATGGTACATCTGACGCTGGTGGTGGCCGCCTGGATCGCCGCCTGTGCGGCGCGCGGAAACAGCTTGCCCGAAAACCACTTCACCGATCCCCTCGACACGGCGCTGACAACGCTTTTGCGCCAGCATTTGCCCGCCAACGAAACCGTGGCGGCGGTGTTCGATCTCGCTGGCTTCGCCGGGGATCATGCAGAGCGCCGGACGCTGATCGAACTCACCGCCGTCCATCTCGTCCACCTGCGGCGGGGCGGCCCCACTCTTGCGTTCGCCGCGCTTGGCATAGGAAGCGAAGCGGATTGAGGCTGAGCTGGCATTCACTCGGCGCTGACGACCCAGCTGGCGTCGCCATGTCCAGGTCGGCTGGCAGCTTTATCTGACGACCTGCCGATAGGTGTAGTCGACCCCGCGCGAGTTCCAGAACAGGCGCTCGGCCTTGCCAACCAGGTTCTCAAAGGGAAGAAGACGACGTCAAAGCAGCTGTCGGCGGAATTGTCGCGATAGTCGCCGAGCATGAAATAGCAGCCTTCCGGGACAACCAGAGCAGCTGTGTCTTCACCCGTCGAACCATCCATCAGGTCGACGACGAAATCGCAAACGTGGCAGGACTTTCCATCAAACAAAAAAGCGAGGCAAGCCTCGCTTCTTCAATTGCCCGATGATCCGGGCATCGCGATGTCGGTCGATCATCAGGCCGGCAGGATGGCGCCTTCGAGCGTCGTAAGCTGGCTAAGGAACTGTTCCGCCTTGCTGCGGCTGTGGTCGTCCTTGGCGTCGGCGGCGTCTTCCTTGGCTTCCTGGATGCGGCGGGCAAGATCGGCGCGGTCGACGTTCTTCACCGACACGGCGGATTCGGCCAGCAGCGTGCAGCCGGCGGGAACGATGTCGGCGAAGCCGCCGAACACCACATAGCGCTCTTCCTGGCCCGATACGGACTTCACCGTGACGACGCCCGGCTTGATCGTGGTCATGACCGGCGCGTGGTGCGCCATCACCGTCATCTCGCCTTCGGCGCCCGGTATGACGACGGATTCGACCTGCTCGGAAACCAGCAGGCGCTCCGGCGAGACCAGTTCGAACTTGAAAGCTTCAGCCATGGTGTCTCACAAACGCTTGGATCGAAGGCAGCGCGGATGAACCGCGCTGCCGAATGGGAATTAAGCTGCTTCCGCAGCCAGACGCTGTGCCTTCTCGACGGCTTCTTCGATGCCGCCGACCATGTAGAAGGCGGCTTCCGGCAGGTGATCGTAATCGCCGTTGCAGAGGCCCTTGAAGCCCTTGATGGTGTCGGCGAGGTCGACGAGCTTGCCCGGCGCGCCCGTGAACACTTCGGCGACGAAGAAGGGCTGCGACAGGAAGCGCTCGATCTTGCGGGCGCGGGCCACGGTCTGCTTGTCCTCTTCCGACAGCTCGTCCATGCCCAGGATGGCGATGATGTCCTGCAGCGACTTGTAGCGCTGGAGGATCGACTGCACCTGACGCGCGACCGCGTAGTGCTCGTCGCCGACGACCAGCGGGTCGAGCATGCGCGAGGTCGAATCCAGCGGATCGACCGCCGGATAGATACCCTTTTCGGCGATCGAACGGTTGAGCGTCGTGGTCGCGTCCAAGTGGGCGAACGAGGTCGCCGGCGCCGGATCGGTCAAGTCGTCGGCCGGCACGTAGATGGCCTGCACGGACGTGATCGAACCCTTGGTGGTGGTGGTGATGCGTTCCTGCAGCGCGCCCATGTCGGTGGCGAGCGTCGGCTGATAGCCCACGGCCGACGGGATACGGCCGAGAAGCGCGGACACTTCCGAACCGGCCTGCGTGAAGCGGAAGATGTTGTCGACGAAGAACAGCACGTCCTGGCCCTGGTCGCGGAAATATTCCGCCACGGTGAGGCCGGTCAGGCCGACGCGGGCACGGGCGCCCGGCGGCTCGTTCATCTGGCCATAGACGAGTGCCGCCTTGGAGCCCTCGCCGCCGCCCTTCTTGTTGACGCCGGACTCGATGAACTCGTGATAGAGATCGTTGCCTTCGCGGGTGCGCTCGCCGACGCCGGCGAACACCGAATAGCCGCCATGCGCCTTGGCGATGTTGTTGATCAGTTCCTGGATCAGCACGGTCTTGCCGACGCCGGCGCCGCCGAACAGGCCGATCTTGCCGCCCTTGGCGTAAGGCGCGAGCAGGTCGAGCACCTTGATGCCCGTGATCAGAATCTGTGCTTCCGTCGACTGCTCGACATAGGTCGGAGCCGGCTGATGGATGGAGCGCATTTCAGTCGCGTCGACCGGACCCTCTTCGTCGACCGGCTCGCCGATGACGTTGATGATGCGGCCGAGCATGCCCGGGCCGACCGGCACGGTGATCGGAGCGCCGGTGTCGTGCACGTCCTGGCCGCGAACCAGACCTTCGGTCGAGTCCATGGCGATGCAGCGCACGGTGTTTTCGCCCAGATGCTGGGCAACTTCGAGCACGAGGCGGTTGCCGACATTGGTCGTCTCAAGCGCGTTCAGGATCGCCGGCAGGTGTTCGCCGAACTGCACGTCGACAACGGCGCCGATGACCTGGCGGACCTTGCCGACAGCGCCTGTCGCCGTGGTGGCCACGGCCGATGTCTTGGCCGCTTCTGCCTTTGCCGGCGCTGCCGCCTTCTTGGCCGGAGCGGCCTTCGCTGCTGCCGGAGCCTTTGCCGGCGCCGCTGCCTTTGCGGGCGCTGCCGCCTTGGGAGTCGCTGCTTTCGCCATCGTCTTTACCCTTTTTCGTCCTTTGTTTCTCACACGATCCGGTCGAAGGTCGTTGACCTCCCGGGATCGCGCCTAGAGCGCCTCGGCGCCCGAAATGATTTCGATCAGTTCCTTGGTAATCTGCGCCTGCCGTTGACGGTTGTAGGTGATCGACAGCTTGTTGATCATCTCGCCGGCGTTGCGCGTCGCATTGTCCATCGCGCTCATCTTGGCGCCCATTTCGCCGGCCGCATTTTCAAGCAGCGCCCGGAAAACCTGCACGGAGATGTTGCGCGGGATAAGGTCGGAGAGGATCTCGCCCGGCTCCGGCTCATATTCATAAACGGCATTGCCGCCATCCGTCGCCGCGGCAGCCGTGGAAGCGAGCCCGGCTGGAATGATCTGCTGCGCCGTCGGGATCTGGCTGATCACCGACTTGAACTGCGAATAGAACAGCGTGCAGACGTCGAAGGCGCCCTCGTTGAAGAGGTGGATGACCTTCCTGGCAATCGCATCGGCATTTACGAAGCCAAGCGTCTTGACCTCACGCAGATCGACGCGCTCAAGGATCATCGATGCATAGTCGCGGCGCAGGATGTCGAAACCCTTCTTGCCCACGCAGATGATCTTGACCTGCTTGCCGTCGGCCAGCAGCCTGCGGATATGGTCGCGGGCGTGACGGGCGATCTGCGAGTTGAAGCCGCCGCACAGGCCGCGCTCGGCGGTGCAGACGACCAGCAGGTGCACGTCGTCCTTGCCGGTACCGGTCATCAGCGCCGGGGCATCGCCGCCGCCGCCAATGGCCTGCGTGATGTTGGCCAGCACCGAACCCATGCGCTCCGAATAGGGGCGCGCGGCTTCCGCGGCCTCCTGCGCACGGCGCAGTTTCGCCGCGGCGACCATCTGCATCGCCTTGGTGATCTTCTGCGTCGCCTTGACCGAGGCGATACGGTTACGAAGGTCTTTTAATGAAGGCATGCTTCAAACCTGATCCCGTCTTGTCTCATCCGCACTGGCGCTTCGCTCAGGCGAAGGTCTTGGCGAAAGCGTCGATCTCGGCCTTCAGCTTGGCGCGCAGGTCGTCCGACAGCGCCTTCTCCTTGCGGATGGCGTCAAGGACATCCTTGCCGGCCGCCCGCATATGGCTGAGCAGGCCATGCTCGAACTTGCCGACCTGGTTGACCGGCAGCTTGTCGAGGTAGCCATTGACGCCGGCGAAGATCACCGCGACCTGCTCTTCGGTCTTGAGCGGCGAGAACTGCGGCTGCTTCAGGAGCTCCGTCAGGCGCGAGCCGCGGTTGAGCAGGCGCTGGGTGGCGGCATCGAGATCCGAGCCGAACTGCGCGAAGGCAGCCATTTCGCGATACTGCGCAAGCTCGCCCTTGATCGAGCCCGCCACCTGCTTCATCGCCTTGATCTGCGCGGCCGAACCGACGCGGCTGACCGAAAGGCCGACGTTCACCGCAGGACGGATACCCTGGAAGAACAGGTTGGTTTCGAGGAAGATCTGGCCGTCGGTGATCGAGATCACGTTGGTCGGGATGTAGGCCGACACGTCATTGGCCTGCGTCTCGATGATCGGCAGGGCGGTCAGCGAGCCACCGCCCAGATCGTCGTTGAGCTTGGCGGCACGCTCGAGCAGACGCGAGTGCAAGTAGAAGACGTCGCCCGGATAGGCTTCGCGGCCCGGCGGGCGGCGCAGCAGCAGGGACATCTGGCGATAGGCGACCGCCTGCTTCGACAGATCGTCGTAGCTGATCAGCGCATGCATGCCATTGTCGCGGAAATATTCGCCCATGGTGCAGCCGGCGAACGGCGCCAGGAACTGCATCGGCGCCGGATCGGAAGCCGTGGCGGCGATGATGATCGAGTATTCGAGCGCGCCGCGCTCTTCGAGAACCTTGACGAACTGCGCGACGGTCGAGCGCTTCTGGCCGACGGCGACGTAGACGCAGTAGAGCTTTTCCTTTTCGGGGCCGTTGTCGTGCACCGACTTCTGGTTGAGCATCGTGTCGAGGATGATGGCGGTCTTGCCGGTCTGACGATCGCCGATGACCAACTCGCGCTGGCCGCGACCAACCGGGATCAGCGCGTCGATGGCCTTGAGGCCTGTCGACATCGGTTCGTTCACCGACTTGCGCGGAATGATGCCCGGCGCCTTGACGTCGACGCGCTTGCGTTCGGTCGCCTTGATCGGGCCCTTGCCGTCGATCGGATTGCCGAGCGCGTCGACGACGCGGCCAAGCAGGCCGGGACCGACGGGGACGTCGACAATGGCGCCGGTGCGCTTGACGATGTCGCCTTCCTTGATGTCGCGGTCGGCGCCGAAGATGACGACGCCGACATTGTCGGCTTCGAGGTTCAGCGCCATGCCGCGGATGCCGCCGGGGAACTCGACCATCTCGCCGGCCTGGACATTGTCGAGACCATAGACGCGGGCGATACCGTCACCGACGGACAGCACCTGACCGACTTCGGAGACTTCAGCCTCCTTGCCGAAATTCTTGATTTGGTCTTTCAGAATTGCGGAAATTTCCGCGGCGCGGATGTCCATCAGCCGACCTCTTTCAGTGCAAGCTTGAGCGAATTGAGTTTGGTTTTGAGCGACGTGTCGATCTGGCGCGAGCCCATCTTGACCACCAGCCCGCCGAGCAGCGACGGATCGACGGTGACGGTGATCGCCACGTCCTTGCCGGCAACGCTTTTCAGCGCGGCCTTCAGTTCTGTTTGCTGGGCCGCCGTCAGCTCATGCGCGGACGTGACGTCAGCAGTGGTCTCGCCACGAGCCTCGGCGGCGATCTGGCGGAACGCCTTGATCATGCCGGGTACAGCGAACAAGCGCCGGTTCTGGGCGACGACACGCAGGAAATTACCGGCGAGGCCCGTGATCCCGGCCTTGTCGGCGATCGCGGCAATGGCCTTGGCCTGGTCCTCGCTGGAGAACACCGGGCTGTTGATCAGGCGGGCAAGGTCCGCGCTGCCTTCCAGCATCGCTTCGAAACTGTTGAGGTCAGCCTCGACCTTGGCGACCGAATTTGCCTGCCGGGCGAGTTCGAACAGCGAACCCGCATAGCGTTCTGCAACACCTGAGATTGGCGATGACGTTTGAGCCACGGACCGTCTTTTCTCTTGTCTGACAGGCCGCAGATTGTTGGCGCGAGCAAAAACTCTGGCTAAATCTTTGACCTTACTGCATTTTTTCGAGCACGGAGGCGCGGCTTCCGCTATCCCCGGCCGAAAGTCGATTGCCGTCTAGCACAGGCATTTTAAGACCGCAATGCGTCGTTCCGCATGGTTTTAGGCACTATTGTCGCATCCGGCGGCCCAGTTCAACCGGAAGCCCCTGATTAGGCGATGATTCAGGGCACAAAGCCGAAGGCAAAGGCCAGTGGCGGCACGGCCAGCGCGAGTTCGATCACCACCGAAACCCAGTTGTAGGGCGTGTTGGCTCCATCCGACATCATACCCAGCAGGCGGCCAAAGGCCGAGAACAGCCAACAGAAGCCCAGTGTCATGTAGATAAGCGGCTGGGCGAGCAATATCGCACAGATGCCGACGCCGAGATAAAACCCTGCCATGGCCGCACGGCCTTGGGCAATAGCCTCCGGCTTCGCCGGGATAGGTTGCAGCCGCATGATCCTGAACCCAAGGCGCGGCGCCAGGAACATCAGCAGGCCAAAGACTAGCGTGATGGCAGCACTCGACCATGCCGCCCACTCGCCCTGGCTCATCGGCCACGGAAACGAAAAGTCCATCTTGTCCCCTCGAAAAGCGCCTGCTTCGAAATTTTCGATATTCTAGCGAAGGTCTTGGCGCGCGCCAGACCGATCGGCGAATCTCAGAGAAAACTCTGCGGATCGATGTCGACCTGCACCCTGACCGAGCCCCGGGGCTTCGGGCCGTTGGCCAGCATCGTCCGTATGAAGCCTTGAATGTCGGCGCGACGCTCACCCTGGATCAGCAGGCGAAAGCGATGGCGCCCGCCGAGCAACGCCAACGGCGCTTCGGCTGGCCCCAGCACGAACAGGTCGGAGGCTTCGGGCGCGGTTCGCCGCAGCGCGCGCGCATGGCCTTCCGCCTCGGCGCGGCTCGCGGCACTCACGATCACGCCGGCCAGCCGGCCGAACGGCGGCAGCACCGCCCGTTCGCGTTCTGCGATCTCGCGCTCATAAAAAGCCTCGGCGTCGCCGGATATGATCGCCCGCATCACCGGGTGGTCCGGCTGGAAGGTCTGCAGCAGGCCGAGGCTTTTCTTGCCCGTGCGTCCGGCGCGGCCGGTGACCTGGCTGAGCAGCTGGAAGGTGCGCTCGGCGGCGCGCGGATCGCCATTGGCAAGGCCAAGGTCGGCATCGACGACGCCGACCAGCGTCATGTTCGGAAAATTGTGGCCCTTGGCGACGAGTTGCGTGCCGATGACGATGTCGGCCTCGCCATTGGCGATGGCTTCGAGCTCCAGCCGCAGCCGTCGCACGCCGCCCATGATATCGGACGACAGCACGATCGTGCGCGCATCCGGGAAATGCGTGACGACTTCTTCGGCGATGCGCTCGACGCCGGGACCGCAGGCCACCAGATGGTCGAGCGTGCCGCATTCCGGACAGGCCTCGGGCCGGCGTTCATTGTGGCCGCAATGGTGACAGACGAGTTGGCCGCGAAAGCGGTGCTCGACCAGCCACGCCGAGCAGACCGGGCAGCCGAAGCGATGGCCGCAGACCCGGCAGAGTGTCAGCGGCGCGTAGCCACGCCGGTTGAGGAACAGCAGCGACTGCTCCTTCCTGTCCAGGGTCCGGCTGACATGGTCGAGCAGCACCGGCGACAGGAATCCGCCGCGTGCCGGCGGCGCGCGGCGCATGTCGATCGCCTTCAGATGCGGCAGGGCGGCTTCGGCGAAACGGGCGGAGAGAACAGCCCTGCTGTATCGACCCTGTTGGGCGTTGACCCGGCTTTCGACGGACGGCGTCGCCGAAGCCAGCACCACCGGGAAGCCGCCTATGTGGCCGCGCACGACCGCCATGTCGCGCGCATTGTAGAAGACCCGGTCTTCCTGCTTGTAGGCGGGGTCGTGTTCCTCATCGACGACAATCAGGCCGAGCTCCTTGAACGGCAGGAACAGCGCCGAGCGGGCACCGGCAACAACGCGCACGGTGCCTTCCGCCACTTGCCGCCAGACCCGTTCGCGCATCCTCGGCGGCAGGTCCGAATGCCATTCGCCTGGCTTGGCGCCGAAGCGCTGCTGGAAGCGTTCGAGGAAGGCATGCGTCAGCGCGATCTCCGGCAGCAGGATCAAAACCTGCTTGCCCCGGTCGAGCGCGGCCGCCACCGCCTCGAAATAGACTTCCGTCTTGCCGGACCCGGTCACGCCGTCGAGCAGCGCGACGTTGAAGATTTCAGCCGCGACATTGGCGCGCAGCATCTCCGCCGCAGCGCTCTGGTCGGGCATCAGTTCCGGCGCGGCGTAACTCGGGTCGGGTGCTGCCACCACCGGGCGTGGCGGGATCATCACCGTGTCGAAGACACCTTGCGCCCGCAAGCCGTCGATCACCGTCGACGAGACGCCCGCCGCGTGTGCGAGGCCTGAGCGCGTCCAGGCAAGCCCGCCTTCGGCCGTCTCCAGCACACGCTGCCTTGCGGCCGTCATCCGGTCGGGATCGGCGAGCGTACGCTGCAGCCCCTCGATCCAGGGCTCGGGATCGAAAGCCTCCGGTGCCCGAAGCAGCATGCGCGCCACCATGCCGGGCGGCGACAGCGTGTATTGCGCGACCCAGTCGACGAAGCGACGCATGGCACGGTCGATCGGCGGGCAATCGAAGACCTGCTCGATCGGCCTCAGTTTCCTGGCATCGACCTTCTCGACCGCACCGTCCCAGACGATACCCGCGACCTGGCGCGGGCCAAGCGGCACGCGCACGATCGAGCCCGGCACCACGCGCATGCCGGCCGGCACGGCATAGGTGTAGGGGCGTTCGGCCGGCATGGGAACGAGCACGGGTGCGGCCGCTTCAAAGGGCGAATCTTCGATCATGATGCGTGACCTTGCCCTGACTTTGCTCTAGATCAAAGGGCAACGCTGAACGTGCCATTCTGGCACGAGAAAATCGTCAGGAGACCCGCCATGAAATTTTTTGTCGACACCGCCGATGTCAAGGACATCCGTGAACTGAACGACCTGGGATTGCTCGACGGCGTCACCACCAATCCGTCGCTGATCCTGAAATCCGGCGGCAAGATCGCCGAGGTCACCAAGCAGATCTGCGACATCGTCAAGGGCCCGGTTTCGGCCGAAGTGACCGCCACCGAATATTCCGAGATGATGCAGCAGGCCAAGGTGCTGGCCAGGATTGCCGACAATGTCTGCATCAAGGTGCCACTGACGCTCGACGGGCTGAAGGCCTGCAAGACGATCCGCACCGAGATGAACCGCATGGTCAACGTCACGCTGTGCTTCTCGGCCAACCAGGCGCTGCTGGCGGCCAAGGCGGGTGCGTCCTTCATCTCACCCTTCGTCGGCCGTATCGACGATACCGGCATCGACGGCATGGAGCTGATCCAGGAGATCCGGCAGATCTACGATAACTACGATTTCCAGACCGAGATCCTCGTCGCTTCCGTTCGCACCGTGAACCATGTCAAGCAGGCAGCCCTCATCGGCGCCGATGTCGCGACAGTACCGCCGGCAACGCTGAAGGCGCTGGTCAAGCACCCGCTGACTGACAAGGGCCTGGAGCAATTCCTCGCCGACTGGGCGAAGACCGGCCAGACGATCGGCTGAGATAGGGAAGGCCCGCAAGGAAAAGGCCGAGCAATCGGCCTTTTTTCGTTTCAGCAACAACGGTGTCGCTTCAACTGGTCTTCTTGCCGTGCTTGACAAGATCCTGGGCGATGGCGAGATGCAGCACCTCGGCCAGCTCGCGCGCGGCGCGATTCTCGGCGTCGATCTGTGCCCGGTACGAGGCATATTCCTGACGCGGCCGGTCGAAGGACGACGTGATCGAACGCCTGCCCGTGGAGATCGTGGTGCCCGTCTTGGCGTCGGTCAGTGTATAAGCAGCCGTCAGCGTCACGGTGCCCGCCGTCGGCTCGTCCTCATCCGTCGCCACCTGCACGATCGCGGCCGATTCGACGAGTTCGGTGACGCCAAGATCGAGCGAGTAGACCGGCGACGCCGGTTCGCCCTGGCCACCGCCAAGCCCGAAGACCAGATTGTTGCGGACCTGCTGGGCATAGCGCGTCTTGACCGGCTTGATGCCGATCGAGGCAAGTTCGGCGGTGGGGCCGACCTGCGAACCGGGGCTTAGCGGCGCGCTCGAATAGAGCGGGCGCACCGTGCACGCGGAAACCAGCGCCGTGCAGGCGATCAGGCCGAAAAGCGCCATGCGGCGCAGAGAACGGGTTACTTCCGTCTTCTCCGGATCAGGCAACGACATTGACGATCCTCTGCGGGACGATGATCACCTTGCGTGGTGCCTTACCTTCGAGCGCTTTCTGCACGAAGTCGAGAGCGAGCACCGCTTTTTCGACCGCACCTTGGTCCGCGTCGCGGGCAATTGTCAAATCCCCGCGCTTCTTGCCGTTGACCTGGACCGGCAGCACGATCTCGCTGTCGACGATCAGCGACGGGTCGTAGACCGGCCAGGGCCGTTCGGCGACCAGATCGGTGCCGCCCAGTGTGTGCCAGCATTCCTCGGCCAGATGCGGCATGACCGGCGCGATCAGGTGCACGAGAATGTCCACCGCCTCGCGGCAGGCACCCTTCAGCGCCGCACCGGCCTTGCCTTCGGCCACCTCGTTCAGCGGTGTGGTCAGCGCATTGGCCAGTTCATAGACGCGGGCGATGGCCCGGTTGAAGGCGAGCTTCTCGATATCCTCGCCGACAGCCTTCAACATCTTGTGCGCGGCCTTGGAAACCACCCCGGCCTCGCCGTCCCTGGCTGCGGCCGGCTGGATTCCGGCGAGTGATTCGGCCGCTGTCGACACCAGGCGCCATATGCGCTGCATGAAGCGATGCGCGCCGGCGGCACCGTCATCGGTCCATTCCACGTCGCGCTCGGGCGGCGAATCCGACAGCATGAACCAGCGGGCGGTGTCGGCGCCGTAGCCGTCGGTGATCTCTTCCGGGCTCACCGTGTTCTTCTTGGACTTCGACATCTTCTCGAGCGGCCCGATCGCCACCTCGTCGCCGGTGGCGATCTCGATGGCGCGGCGCTTGCCCTCCGCGTCCTCAAGCCGCACCTCGCTCGGTGCCAGCCAGCGGCCATTCGATGCGCCGCCGACCCGGTAGGTCTCATGCACCACCATGCCCTGGGTAAACAGGCCCTTGAACGGCTCGGCCAGATCGACATGGCCGGTCTCGCGCATGGCGCGGGTGAAGAAGCGCGAATAGAGCAGATGCAGGATCGCGTGCTCGATGCCGCCAATATACTGGTCGACCGGCAGCCATTCGTTGGCGGCCTTGGGGTCGGTCGGCTCATGCGCCCAGGGCGCCGTGAAGCGGGCGAAATACCAGGACGAGTCGACGAAGGTGTCCATCGTGTCGGTTTCGCGCCGCGCATCCTTGCCGCACCGCGGGCACTTCACATGGCGCCATGTCGGATGGCGATCGAGCGGATTGCCCGGCCGGTCGAACTCGACGTCATCAGGCAGCTTGACCGGCAGGTCGGCCTTCGGCACCGGCACCACGCCGCAATCCTCGCAATGGATCATCGGGATCGGGCAGCCCCAGTAGCGCTGGCGCGAAATACCCCAGTCGCGCAGGCGGAAATTCACCTTGCGCTCGGCCATCGGCCGGTTGCCGATCGTCTTCTGCTCCAGCAGCCTGGCAACTTCGTCGAAAGCCTGGCTCGGCTTCATCCCGTCGAGGAAGCGCGAATTGATCATGGCGCCATCGTCGCCATAGGCCACGTCGATGATCTGGAAGGTCGCCTGATTCTCGCCCTCCGGCATCACCACCGGCACCACCGACAGGCCGTATTTGTTGGCGAAGTCGAGGTCGCGCTGGTCATGCGCCGGGCAACCGAAGATGGCGCCGGTACCGTATTCCATCAGCACGAAATTGGCGACGTAGACAGGCAGCGTCCAGCTGTCGTCGAACGGATGCACGACGCGGATACCGGTATCAAAACCTTTTTTCTCGGCGGTTTCCAACGCCGCCACCGAGGTGCCCATATGGCGGACTTCCTCGATGAACTTCGCCAGCGCCGGATTGTTCTCGGCGGCCTTTTTAGCCAGCGGATGGTCAGCGGCGATCGCCATGAACGAGGCGCCGAAAATGGTGTCGGGGCGCGTCGTGTAGACCTCCAGTTCGTGTTCGCCGGCAACGTCCGAGGCCAACGGCCAGCGGACCAGCAGGCCTTCGGAACGGCCGATCCAGTTCTGCTGCATCAGCTTCACTTTTTCGGGCCACTCGTCGAGGCCGTCGAGCGAGTCCAGCAGGTCCTGCGCGAAATCGGTGATCTTGAAGAACCACTGCGTCAGTTCGCGCTGCTCGACCAGCGCGCCGGAGCGCCAGCCACGGCCGTCGATGACCTGCTCGTTGGCGAGCACGGTCATGTCCTCCGGGTCCCAGTTGACCTTGGAGGATTTGCGCGTCACCAGCCCCTTCTCGACAAAGTCGAGGAACAGCATCTGCTGGCGGTGATAATACTCGACATCGCAGGTGGCGAATTCACGCGCCCAGTCCAGCGACAGGCCCATGACCTTGAGCTGCTCGCGCATGGCGGCGATGTTGCGGTATGTCCATTCCTTGGGATGGACCTTGTTCTGCATGGCCGCGTTTTCGGCCGGCATGCCGAAGGCGTCCCAGCCCATCGGGTGCAGCACGTTGAAACCCTTGGCCCGCTTGTAGCGCGCCACCACGTCGCCCATCGTGTAGTTGCGGGTGTGGCCGATGTGGATATTCCCAGACGGATAGGGGAACATCTCCAGTACATAGTATTTCGGGCGCGGATCGTTGTTATCCGCCTCGAACAGCTTCCTGGCGTCCCAGGCCTTCTGCCATTTGGGCTCTGATGTGCGCGGATTGTATCGTTCGGTTGCCATGGGATGTTTTTCACTTAAAAGCATGCGCGGACTGCGGGCGACAGGCTCGGCAGTTCAGGGAATGTGGTTGGGGTGTTCACCATGGTTTGGCAAACCCGTCAACCATATGGGTATCGCGTCGGTTAAAAACGCGGGTCAAAACAGCAGGATTTGCATATGGGCGACGCCGTTCAGCAGTTTTTCGCGGTCAAGGCCAAGATCGCCGCCGCCGAGCAGGAGGCCGGCCGCGAAGCCGGTGCCGTGACGCTGGTCGCGGTGTCCAAGACCTTCGACGCCGGCGACATCCAGCCGGTGATCGAGGCCGGCCAGCGCGTCTTCGGCGAGAACCGCGTGCAGGAAGCGCAGGGCAAATGGCCGGCGCTGAAAGAAGCATTCCCGGAAATCGAGCTGCATCTCATCGGCCCGCTGCAGTCGAACAAGGCAAAGGAAGCGGTGGCGCTGTTCGATGTCATCGAGACGGTCGACCGCGAGAAGATCGCAGCCGAACTCGCCAGGGAGATGGCAAGGCAAGATCGCGCGCCAAAACTCTATGTCCAGGTCAACACCGGTTCCGAGCCGCAGAAAGCCGGCATCGAGCCGCGCGAAGCCGTGGCGTTCGTCGCCCGTTGCCGCGAAGTGCATGGCCTCGCGATAGAAGGCTTGATGTGCATCCCGCCGGCTGACGAGAACCCCGGCCCGCATTTCGCCCTGCTGGAAAAGCTCGGCACGGAGGCCGGTGTCGCCAAATTGTCGATGGGCATGTCCGGCGACTATGAAACGGCCATCGCCTTCGGCGCCACCAGCGTCAGGGTCGGTTCGGCAATCTTCGGCAGCCGATAGCCTCGACTGATCTGTCCCTAACGCGATCGAGTGCAGCAATCCTTGTTGTCCGACCGCGCCAATGCTATATCTAGCCAAGCTAGCTAGGAGTGTTTTAATGAACTGGCACCTTCAGGATGCGAAGAACAATTTTTCGAAAGTGGTCCAGCGCGCCCGCAGTGAGGGTCCGCAGACGGTGACCCTGCGCGGCGAGCGTGCGGCAGTGGTGCTCTCTGCCGAAGACTATGATCGCTTGGCTGGAAAGAAGAAAAGTCTGGCTCAGTACCTCTTGACTGGCCCGGTCTGGGACGATGATTTCGCCGAGGAGGTCAACCATCGCTCGGATACAATGATCAGGCATGTCGATCTCTGATGTATCTGCTCGACACGAACATCGTTTCGGATGTGCAGAGGCGGTTACCAAAGCCGACAGCATGGCTGGCTTCCATCGATCCGGAGTCCCTCAACCTAAGCGTCATCACCGTTGGCGAGATCGAACGTGGAATCGTCAAGTTGCCCAAGGTCGATACACAGAGAGCTACGCGCCTTGATCTTTGGCTGCGAGAACTTCGCCGTGACAATGCCGATCGTATCCTTGCAGTTACGGAAGAGGTGGCCCTTGCGTGGGGGCGTATCTCAGCCGGGCGGACGCGCGGCGGCGCGGACACGCTCATTGCAGCCACCGCGCTTGTCCATGATCTCATTCTTGTGACGCGCAACGTCACCGACTTCGATGATACAGGCGTGACGGTGTTCAACCCCTGGGACGTTTGACCTACTGGCTTCCGCCGCCCCGAGACATCCCTCCCCCGGCTGATCCAGCATCTTTGGGCCAAACGCGACACGCTCGTTACGCCAAGACTGGAAACGAAACGTACCGTTCCTATTTGCCTTGTGTCATCACAATCCTCCTGGAGCCTCCACCCATGCGTTACAATCAGCTTGGAAATACGGGGATGTTCGTCTCCGAACTGTGCCTAGGCACCATGACCTTCGGCGCCGCGGGCGAAAATGCCCAATGGGGCCTGATCGCCAGCCTCGGCCAGAAGGGCGTCAACGAGATCGTTGCCCGCTCCATCGCCGCAGGCGTCAACTTCTTCGACACGGCCGACGTCTATTCATTCGGTGAATCCGAGCGCCTGCTCGGCCAGTCACTCCGCGATCTCGGCGTTGCCAGGTCGAGCGTGGTCATCGCCACCAAGGTCCACGGCGCGATGGGCGAAGGCCCGAACCAGCGCGGCTCGTCGCGCGGCCACATCATGGATTCGGTCGACGCCAGCCTCGAACGCTTGCAACTCGACCATATCGATCTCTACCAGTTGCACGGCACCGACACGGTGACGCCGATCGACGAGACGTTGCGGGCGCTCGATGACCTCGTTGCCAGCGGCAAGGTCCGCTATGTCGGCGTTTCAAACTGGGCGGCCTGGCGCATCGCCAAGGCGCTCGGCATTGCCGATCGCAAAGGCTTTGCCCGCTTCGAGACGGTCCAGTCCTACTACTCGATCGCCGGCCGCGACCTCGAGCGCGAGATCGTGCCGCTCATCAACGAGGAGAAGCTTGGCCTGATGGTCTGGTCGCCGATGGCCGGCGGCCTGCTGTCCGGCAAATACGGACCCGGCGCACCCGGCAATGGCGAGGGCCGCCGCGCCTCATTCAACTTCCCGCCGGTCAATCAGGATCGTGCCTGGGCCGCCGTCGCCGTGATGCGCGAGATCGCCAAGAAGCATGACGTCAGCGTCGCCACGGTGGCGCTCGCCTATGTGCTGGCGAAGCCCTTCGTCATGAGCGTGATCATCGGCGCCAGCCGCATGGAGCAACTCGAGCAGAACCTTGCTGCCACGCAGTTGAAGCTCGATACCGACGACCTCGTGCGCCTCGACGAGATCAGCGCTCTGCCGTCCGAATATCCCGGCTGGATGCTCGAACGTCAGGCGGCGGGCCGGCGCCCGGCACCGTTCACCCCGAAAGCATAGCGCCCGCCAATCCGAACATCTCGGGAGCATCCGCTCCCGAGAACCTGCCTCTCAGTTCAGCCGCACGGTCTCGGCCAGAAAATCCAGAAAGGCGCGCACCCGCGCCGGCAGATGCCGGCCCTGGCCGACATAGACCGCGTGGGTGGCCTCCTCATCGCCGGGATTGAACGCCTCCAGCAGCGGCACCAGCCGGCCGGCGGCGATATCACCGGCGACATGCCAGCGCGCCAGCCTAGAGATGCCGGCGCCGGCCAGCGTCATCAGCCGCATCGCCTCGCCATCGCTGACCAGCGTGTTGCCGGCGATCGTGACCATGACGGCGTTGCCGGCCGCGTCGAGGAACGGCCAGCCGTCGAGATGCCTGACGAAGCCGAAGCCCATGCGGTTGTGGCTGTCGAGATCGGCCGGCGTCAGCGGTGTGCCATGCCTTTCGAGGTAGGAGGGTGCGGCGACCACCGCGACCGGGCTTTGCCCGAGCTTGCGCGCCACCAGCCGTGATTCGCCAAGTGGCCCGGCGCGGATGGCGACGTCAGCGCGTTCCGCCATCAGGTCGATGACGCTGTCGGTCAGCACCAGATCAACCGAAATCTCGGGATAGCGTTGGAGGAAATCAGGCAGGAGCGGGACCAGTCTGTGGACCCCGAAAGGCACGTAGGTGTTGACGCGCAAGCGACCGCGCGGCGCCGCACCCGCCGCTGCCTCGCGTTCGGCCGCCACCATGTCGGCAAGGATACGCAGTCCGCTTTCGTAGAACGCCGTCCCTTCCGGCGTCAGCATCAGGCGACGCGTCGAGCGGCTGACCAGCCTTGCCCCAAGCCGGGCCTCCAGCCGTGCCATCAGCTTGCTGACAGCCGACGGCGTCATGCGCAGTTCGCGTGCCGCCGCGGAAAAGCTGCCCGCCTCGACGACACGGACGAACACTTCGATCTCCCCGGAACGGTTGATATCGGGTCTGGCCATCTGTGAATCTATTTCACAGAAAATATTCCCAGAGCAAGTCTGGTTCACAATGCACGGCGACACGATCTTCCGGGTCGGGGCGCGGGACGGCGCTCCTCGCCATCGAAGTGGAAATCGCCATGCCTCTTGCTCTTTATGCCCTTGCCGCCGGTGCCTTTGGCATTGGTGTCACCGAATTCGTCATCATGGGTCTGCTGCTTGACGTCAGCAAGGACCTCGGCGTCTCGATCTCGGCCGCCGGCCAGTTGATTTCCGGATATGCGCTGGGCGTCGTCATCGGCGCGCCCCTGCTGACCATCGCCACCGGCAACTGGCCGCGCAAGACGGTGCTTCTGGCGCTGATGGCGATCTTCACGCTTGGCAATCTCGCCTGTGCCTTGGCGCCCGACTACTGGACGTTGATGGGCGCCCGGATCATCACAGCCTTTGCCCATGGCACCTTCTTCGGCGTCGGCTCGGTGGTCGCCACCGGGCTGGTCGCGCCCAACAAAAAGGCGTCGGCGATCGCGCTGATGTTCACCGGGCTGACGATCGCCAACATCCTTGGCGTTCCCTTCGGCACCTGGCTTGGCCAGGCCTTCGGTTGGCGGGCGACCTTCTGGGCGGTAACCCTGGTCGGCCTGGCGGCCTTCGCCGTCATCCTCCTTTTGGTGCCACGCAGCCAGACGACCCCTGAAAAGAGCGACCTGCGCGCCGATCTCGCCGTGCTGCGCCGCACGCCGGCCCTGCTCGGCCTTGCCACCACGGTGCTCGGCTACGCCGGCGTCTTCGCCGTCTTCACCTACATCGCACCGTTGCTGACCGAGATCAGTGGCTTCAAGGAAGCAGCCGTGTCCCCGATCCTGCTCGTCTTCGGTGGCGGTCTCATCGCCGGCAATCTGCTTGGCGGCAAGGTCGCCGATCGCCGGCTGGTGCCGGCTGTGCTGGGCAGTCTCGTGGTGCTGGCCATGGTGCTCGCAACCATGACCTTCGCCATCCACAGCCAGGTCATGGCCGTCATCTATGTCGGCCTGCTGGGTGCCGCCGCCTTCGCCACCGTGGCGCCGCTGCAGATGTGGGTGCTGGACAAGGCTCAAGGCGCCGGCCAGAGCCTCGCCTCGTCCTTCAACATCGCCGCTTTCAATCTCGGCAATGCCGCAGGCGCCTGGCTCGGAGGCGCGGTCATTGCCCATGGCCTTGGTCTCGGGGCGCTCACCTGGGTCGCCGCCCTGCTGCCGCTTGCGGCACTCGGCGTGGCGGCACTGGCGCTGCGTCTCGATCGTACCGGCACGCTCGGCGCGCCTGCCTCCGTCCGGTCGTGACATCGACCAGAAAACGGATCGTTTCGACATCCCTTCAGCATCATCAGGAGTAGAAAAATGGACTATCGACGTCTCGGCGCATCGGGCCTGAAGGTGCCGGCGCTGTCATTTGGAGCGGGAACCTTTGGCGGCTCCGGCCCGCTGTTCGGCGCCTGGGGCAACAGCGACGCCAAGGAGGCACGGCGGCTGATCGACATATGCCTTGAGGCGGGTGTCAACCTCTTCGACACCGCCGACGTTTATTCGAATGGCGCGTCGGAAGAGGTGCTTGGCGAGGCCATCAAAGGCCGTCGCGATGCCGTGCTGATCTCAACCAAGACGTCTTTGCCGATGGGCGACGGGCCGGCCGACTACGGCTCTTCGCGCTCGCGCCTGATCAAGTCCGTGGACAATGCACTGAAGCGCCTCGGCACCGATTATATCGACCTGTTGCAACTGCACGCCTTCGATGCCGGCACCCCCATCGAGGAAGTGCTGTCGACGCTCGATGATCTCGTGCGCGCCGGCAAGCTGCGCTATGTCGGCGTCTCCAACTTCTCCGGCTGGCAGGTGATGAAGTCGCTGGCGGAGGCAGGCAGGCACGGCTATCCGCGCTATGTCGCGCATCAGGTCTACTATTCGCTGGTCGGCCGCGACTATGAGTGGGAACTGATGCCTGTCGGGCTCGACCAGGGCGTCGGCGCGCTGGTGTGGAGCCCGCTGGGATGGGGCCGCCTGACCGGCAAGATCCGTCGTGGCCAGCCCCTGCCGGAAAAGAGCCGGCTCCATGACACGGCGAGCTTCGGGCCGCCGGTCGAGGACGAGCATCTCTACCGGGTCATGGATGCCCTTGACGCGATTGCCGAGGAAACCGGCAAGAGCGTGCCGCAGATCGCCATCAACTGGCTTTTGCAGCGCCCGACCGTGTCATCGGTCATCATCGGCGCCCGCAACGAGGAGCAGTTGCGCCAGAACCTCGGCGCCGTCGGCTGGACGCTGACGCCGGAGCAGATGAAGACGCTCGACGCAGCGAGTACTGTGACCGCGCCCTATCCTTACTTTCCCTACCACCGGCAGGAAGGCTTCGCCCGGCTCAACCCACCGGCGGTCTGATATCGCATCGCTTGGGTCGCGTGACGCGCGACCCAAGCCCTGGACCACCTACCCCCAGATCGGCCAAAGCGCCGCCTGGCCGCTGCCGATCATGGCGATGACGATCAGGCAGACGATCCACAGCGCCGGATATTCCCAGCCGCCGCCCGCATTGGTGAACCAGAATCCATTCTTGCCGTGGACGAGCACGATGGTGCCCGCCATCAGGGGGATGAGCAGGATCGCCGCCAGCCGCGTGGCGACACCGAAGATCAGGCCAAGGCCGCCGGCCGTTTCAGCGGCGATGGCGATCAAGCCGAAATAGCCGGGAACGCCAAGCGACTGGAAATAGTCGGTCGTGCCCTTGGGCGTGAAGACGAAGTATTTCAGATAGGCATGGGCAAGAAGCAGGCCGCCGACGCTGAGACGAAGCAGCAATGCGGCATAGTCGAAAGCGGTCATGTCCGTTCTCCCGGTCGCGGACGCCGCGCTGGGCACCTGCCTTGCCGCGCCGCCCGCCAACCATAGCCGACCGCCATTTTCCTGTCGCCGCACGAGAATGGAAACAGACCGTCTGCGGCCGCTCGTCAGTGCAGCACGAATTCACCATCCACCTTGCGCCATTCGTTCGGCGCGATCAGCTTCTGGTGGGTGTAGACGACGGAATGCAGCGGGCCTTCGAGCTTGGCCTTCCAGAACTCGATGAATTTGATCAGCACCGGAAACTTCGGAGCGATGTCGTAATCCTGCCAGACGAAGCTCTGCAGCAGATGCGGATGGTCGGGGAAGTGATAGAGAATCTTGGCCGTGGTCAGCCCATAGCCCTTGAGCATCAGGTCCATTTCGGCGTGGTCGCGCATTGTGGTCCTCTGGGTTCGAGTCTCCTTCTCCTCCCAATGATGATTCTGCGCTTCATTGCTTAATCGTCTATTGATATTTTCGTGATCGGTGTCAGGTTTATCCCGCAAAAACATGCGGTTAGCAGCGCGCCTTGCCGAGTGCTGACAGTGGCGCGCTGGGGGTGTGCGGCATCCCGCCGCGCAAACCGAATGTCTAATATTGCCGTCAACGAGGAACTGGTAATAATGCCGCCGAATTCGCGGCCGCGTCGCCGCGATCCCGCTGGCGGCCAAGCCAGCGGTTTGGTTTCGGGAGGAAAGCGAAGACATGTCCGAGGCAAATATCCATCGCGTCCAGCCGGCGTGGAAGAAGAACGCGCTGATCGACAATGACACCTACCTGAAATGGTATGCCGAGAGCGTCAAGAACCCGGACAAGTTCTGGGGCAAGCACGGCAAGCGCATCGACTGGTTCAAGCCCTTCACCAAGGTCAAGAACACTTCCTTCGACGGCAAGGTCTCGATCAAATGGTTCGAGGATGGGCTGACCAACGTCTCCTACAATTGCATCGATCGGCACTTGAAGAAGCGCGGCGACCAGACCGCCATCATCTGGGAAGGCGACAATCCCTACGACGATAAGAGGATCACCTATAACCAGCTTTACGAGCATGTCTGCCGGCTCGCCAATGTGATGAAGAAGCACGGCGTCAAGAAGGGCGACCGCGTCACCATCTACATGCCGATGATCCCGGAAGCCGCCTATGCGATGCTGGCCTGCACGCGCATCGGCGCCATCCATTCGATCGTCTTCGGTGGCTTCTCGCCGGATGCGCTGGCCGGCCGCATCGTCGATTGCGAATCGACCTTCGTCATCACCGCCGACGAGGGCCTGCGCGGCGGCAAGCCGATCCCACTGAAGGAGAATACCGACAAGGCGATCGACATCGCGGCCAAGCACCATGTCATGGTGAAGAACGTGGTCGTCGTGCGCCGCACCGGCGGCAAGATCGGCTGGGCGCCGGGCCGCGACGTCTGGTACCACGACGAAGTCGCGGCGGTTAAGCCCGAATGCAAGCCGGAGAAGATGAAGGCCGAGGACCCGCTGTTCATCCTCTACACCTCGGGATCGACCGGCAAGCCGAAGGGCGTGCTGCACACCACCGCCGGCTATCTCGTCTACGCCTCGATGACGCACCAATATGTCTTCGACTACCATGACGGCGACATCTACTGGTGCACCGCCGATGTCGGCTGGGTCACCGGCCACAGCTACATCGTCTACGGACCGCTCGCCAACGGCGCCACCACGCTGATGTTCGAAGGCGTGCCGAACTACCCATCGCAGTCGCGCTTCTGGGAAGTCATCGACAAGCACAAGGTCAACATCTTCTACACAGCGCCGACAGCCTTGCGCGCGCTGATGGGTGCCGGCGACGAGCCTGTGAAGAAGACGTCGCGCAAATCGCTGCGCGTGCTGGGTTCGGTCGGCGAGCCGATCAACCCGGAAGCCTGGGAGTGGTATTTCAACGTCGTCGGCAACGGCAAGGTGCCGATCGTCGACACATGGTGGCAGACCGAGACCGGCGGCATCCTGATCACGCCGCTGCCGGGCGCCACCGACCTCAAGGCAGGCTCGGCGACGCGGCCTTTCTTCGGCGTCAAGCCGCAGCTGGTCGACGGCGAAGGCAAGGTGCTGGAAGGTGCGGCCGACGGCAATCTCTGCATCACCGATTCCTGGCCCGGCCAGATGCGCACCGTCTATGGCGATCATGATCGCTTCATCCAGACCTATTTCTCGACCTACAAGGGCAAGTACTTCACCGGCGATGGCTGTCGCCGCGACGCCGATGGCTATTACTGGATCACCGGTCGCGTCGACGATGTCATCAATGTCTCCGGCCACCGCATGGGCACGGCCGAGGTCGAATCGGCGTTGGTCAGCCATGAGAAGGTCTCGGAAGCCGCCGTCGTCGGTTACCCCCACGACATCAAGGGCCAGGGCATCTATAGCTATGTCACCCTGATGAAGGGTGTCGAGTCGACCGAAGAGTTGCGCAAGGACCTTGTCGCCCATGTCCGCAAGGAAATCGGCGCGATCGCTTCGCCCGACAAGATCCAGTTCGCGCCCGGCCTGCCCAAGACGCGCTCGGGCAAGATCATGCGCCGCATCCTGCGCAAGATCGCCGAGGATGATTTTGCCGCACTTGGCGACACCTCGACCCTTGCCGATCCGGCCGTTGTCGACGATCTGATCGCCAACCGGCAGAACAAGAAAGGCTGACGCATATCGTGGCCACACTGGGCACCGTGACCGAGCTTTGGCGCTATCCGGCGAGTTCGCTCGCCGGGGAACGCCTGGACACGATTTCGGTGGGCCCGCAGACCATCGACGGCGACCGGCTGTTTGGCCTTGTTGACGTGTCCGACAATGAGATCGCCCGACCGGATCGCACCGAGAAATGGCACAAGGTGCCGCGCATCCGCACCCGGCTGTCGGAAACCCGGCAGCTGGAGATCGCGACGCCGGACAGTGGCTGGCTTGCCGCTCCCGGCCCCGAAAGCGACCGCGCCGTCTCGGCCTATCTCGGTTTCGAGGCTTCGATCCGCCCGTTTCGGCATGAAGACGCCGCGCCCGGCCACACCGGCCCTCTGACCTCGGAGCGCTACCGGAAAGCGCCGATCCATCTCCTGACCACGGCCTCGCTGGCGCGCCTGAAGGCGCTGCATCCCGAAGGTGACGCCGACCCGCGCCGTTTCCGGCCCAACATCGTCGTCGACATGGCTGCTGTCGAAGGATCGTTTCCCGAAACGGAATGGATCGGCCGCAAACTGGCCATCGGCGACCTGTTGTTGACGATCTCCGAACCCTGCCGCCGCTGCGGCTTCACCATCATCGCCCAGGACGGTTTCGACAACGATCCAGCGATCCTGCGCAATCTGGTTCGCCACAACGCGCACAATCTGGGCGTCTACTGCACGGTCGACCAGCCCGCGTCAGTGGCAGTCGGCGCTGCGATGCGGTTCGTCTAATGGATTGATGCCGCCGTTAGAGCCCCCCGTGCTTCCCACGGCAGGTGAACGTCGACGATCCAACAGCCCAGAGCTACGCCTTACAGCGGGTAGACGCGCAGCGACCTGACAACCATGGCGTGCCCGGTGGGCTTCTCGGGAATTTTGCCGGCGAAGAAGGCCAAGGCGGTCGAAAAGCGGATATCCACCGGCTTCTTGATCGCGCCATGGGTCGCAATCGCCGCGACCGGTTCGCCATCGACCTCGAAGACGATGTCCGTCAGTGTCCAAAGGACGCCAAAGTCGTGAAAGCCTTTCGACAGGTCGCCGCTGAACTTGCTGTCGAAGCCGACCCCGGTGCCGGCGCCGGTGACCCAGTTGTGAAGGGTCATATGCAGATCGTTGGGGAAGTGCACCTCCGCAATGTCGATCTCGAAAGCGTCTTCGCTCACAAGCCAGAAGGCATTGTTGAGCCCATCGATGTCGGCCACCTTGATGCTGGCTTCGAAAAGTCCGAACGACTGCTTCGATTTGCTGATCGCAAAGCCGGTAGACCATTTGGCATGGCATTTCACGGCGTCGAGCGTCCTGAGCTCGAGGCCGGTTGGGGTGGTCACCACGTTGCGCGGCTGACGGCAGGACTGCAGGTTGTCACGGTCGTCCGATTGCAGCGACCATTGCGATTGGAATTCCGCCGGGTTTGTGAAGTCCGTATCGATGACCGGCTTCTTCCGTCCGGAGCGATAACTTGCGATCAACGCACGGTCCGCCTCGGTTACAGGTCGGCGCTCCCCCCAGGGTTGATTGGGGTTGAACCATGTCGCGGCGGCCATCTGCTGCGTGGCGGCGAAGAGCGGCGAGGCCGACACCAAGCCTGTCACAAACCAGATCAGGAGGTTAAACAACCGCTTGGGCATCGCACGCATATTTGGGCTCCAAATGGTACGGTCGCCAAATGCCGCTGTCCGATACGGGCCTGGAAGCCTCCACGGTCGCTGCATCGAGACGTTGCTCCCTCGCCGGAAGCGGAAGCCAAGCAGGCGAAAAAGGCTATTTTGAGCGGGATCGCTACCGATAAAGATCCGCCCGCGTCGGCGGCAGGCCGCTTGGGCCGCGCGCACGTTTGGTCACGACAGTCTGGAAAATCTGCGCCGAGGCACGCTCGAAGGTAATCGAACAGCCGGTGAGATAGAGCAGCCAGAGCCGCGCCCTGGCCTCTCCAACCTCGGCGATCGCTTCGTCGAACCGGGCATGGAGGCGCTCGGCCCACAGCCTGCAGGTGCGGGCGTAGTGCTCGCGCAGGTTCTCGACGTCGTAGACGAGGAAGCCATGCGCTTCGAAATTGCCGAGCGTCATGCCGATCGTGTCGAGTTCGCCGCCGGGGAAGATGTATTTGATCAGCGCCTTGTATTCCGGCCCCTTGCGCAGGGTCTTCTTCATGTCACCCTTGCTGCGCCTGGTGATGGCATGGTGCAGATAGATGCCGCCCGGCTTCAGCAGCCGATGGATGGTGGAGAAGTAGGTGGCATGGTTGGCGAGCCCCAGATGCTCGAACATGCCGATCGACGATATCTTGTCGAAGGTGCCGGTGAGCTCGGCGTAGGATCTTATCTCGATGGTGATCCTGTCCTCCAGCCCCTCGGCGCGAATGCGCTGACGGGCGAGTTCCGTCTGGGCCTCCGACAGCGAGACGCCATGGCCGGTGACGCCGTAGTTCTTCGCGGCATGGATCAGCATCGCTCCCCAGCCGCAGCCGATGTCGAGCAGCCGCTCACCCGGCTTCAGCCGCAGCTTGCGGCAGATATGGTCGAGCTTGTCTGCCTGCGCCTGGTCGATGTCGTTGGCGAAATCCTTGAAATATCCGCAGCTGTAGACCATGCGCTCGTCGAGGAAGAGCTGGTAGAAAGCATTCGAGATATCGTAGTGGTGCTGGATCGCCTCCTTGCTCGATCCGCTGACAAAAGGGTTTCGCCCGGCAAGATCGACCTGCGCCGTCATCTGCTTTCGCGAAAACAGCACGGCGGGCAGGTCGCGCAGGATCGCCAGTTTCGGCAATGTCTTGAGCTTCGACCTGAGCTTGCCCTGCGACGGCAGGGCGTAGAAATCGAACAGCGATCCGTCTTCCACATCGACTGCCTTGGAAATCCACATCTCGATCAGCGTCGAGAGAGAAGGGCGGCGAACGATCTGCCAGACGATGTCCTGGTCGTTGATGGTGAGCACCGGGCCCGTGGCGGGACCGATCCGCTCCCCCGTCCAGAGCTTGACGGCAAAACCCGGCTTCAGCGTTTCAATGACCGTTCGAACGATCCGCGCGGCCTTGTCGGTGGCGTCCATGCTCCCTCCCTGAAGCCAGATGCAACAATGAAGTCCAATGCGGCAATGTTGTCTGTTTGGTTCGCCGACTGCAACCCGGCTCCGGGCCGAAAAGACACACCACCCGGCTTTTCGATGGTGATGCCTTGCCATTTGCCGGATGAGACCCCATCATCATGGTGTGTTCAACAAATCGAAAGGAGGTGATCCGATGTCGAGTGATTTCGTTTTCCAGAACGTGGCCTCAGCGGATTGCACTTTCGGGAAGCAGTCTTCCCGTTAAGGCGCGAGATGCGCGGCGGGTGACCTCACAGGTCGCCGCCATTGAGCCGCGCCATGGACGGAAACACGGAAGGCCGCCGGCTTCGCAAGAAGCGGCGGCCTTTTCCTTTTTCGCGACGCTACTTGCTCAGCGCCAGGCGTTCGATGTTGCGGGCGATGGTCTGGAACGCGGTGTCGAGCTCGGCACCATTGGCGGCCTGGTAGAAATGCTTGATGCCGCCGCTGTCGGGGCTGGCGCAATCCTGCAGGGTTGCCTTGGCGTTCGCCTCGTTGAGATCGAAGCCGATGGTGAAGATCTCGATGCCCTTGTCGCGCATCGCGGAGCAAAGTTTCTTCGCCGCCGTGCGCGGCGGCTCCTTGCCGGCGTCATTGTACACCTGGTTGACGGTGCTGGCGTCGAAATAGGACAGGTTGAACTCGCCGTCGGTCATCAGGATCGCATATTTGGCGACCTTCTTGGGATCCATCTTGGCCGGCCGTTCCGAGGCCTTCATCACGCTGCCCCAGTTTTCCGAAAGCATGTACCAGGCCCATTGCACGCCGATATGGCCGGCGGTGCCGCCGGACGCGACAAAGGTCTTGATGACATTCTTGAGCGCCGTGGCGTCGGCCGTCAGTGGCACCAGCTTGGCGTCCGGACAGGCTTTCGTGCCGGTGTTGCTCGCGAAGGTCGGCAGCAGGAAATCGCTGTTGACCATGCTGGAGTCGGGGCCGGCGTCCGTATATTGATCGACGCCCTTGCGCTCCGTCGCGCAAGTGCCCGCGTTTTTCGGCGCCGAGACATATTGCGGGTCGCTGTTGCCCGGCGCCTGCTTGCGCTGGCTGGCGGAGGTTTCGACATAGACGCTGCTGGCGGCAAGCGTGCCGGCATTCACCGAATTGGCATAGGGCACAATGGACACGCGCACCCGAGGCTTGGACAGATCCTGCCCAGTGAGGAATGTGTCCACCGCATTGCTCGCGGCTGCCTTCAGATCCTTGATTTTCTGGCCGGCCATCGATCCTGTCACGTCAAGCATCATGGCCACTTCGATCGACTTGTCCGAATAGACGGCCGTGGTCGAGACGGGCACACGCTGCATGTTGCCGACGCTGAATAGCGGGAAATAGAACGCGACATTGACATGGACGTCCGCCTGCACCGTCTTGGCGATCGGGTCGACCGTCAACTTGTCGAGAACGACCTGGTTGGCCTGCAGGATTCCCGCCGAGTTGTTGGCATCGAGAAAGGCCTGCACCGACCCGTTGGCATTGGCCTCCTTGATGACGCCGGTCGTCAGATCGCGCGCCGTCGAGGTGACGGCGGCATCGACCACGCCCTGCAGGCTCGACCTGGCATTGTAGATCTGGGACAGGTTGACCGAGAAGCCGACGGCCAGCGCCAAGACCGAGGCGGTAAGGCCAAGCAGGACTGCGAAATTTCCACCGCGATCCCTGGCGAAACCGCCAATCGCGTGAACAAGACCCCCGTAATTCCGCATCCTGCTGCCTCTCCTCGCCTCGGCCTCATCGCCGGGAAGGTTCGATGCAGGATTCCAGCCGGATGACGTCGCCAATCGCCCCACGGCAATACAGGCGACGCAAACGTGTTGTTTTTGTTGGGTTTTGTCAGGAAGACAAGGTCAACAATCGGTAAACGCGACCGGCAACTCTTCGCGCCGTTTACCGGGCGCTTACCATGATCTGGTCCACCCGGGGGGAGCCGCAGGGAAGGCGTCCCGCAGCGGCACAGCCGGACTGTGCCAGAGCGGATCACCGACAGCGAGGCGCTGCCAGTGACTATGCCAGCATGTGCGCGCTGACTGTCTTGTCGACAGCGTGATAGGGCGGATTGAACAGATTGCCTTCCTGCTCGTAGGTCCAGACCTTGAACAGGCTGAGCCGGTGCGGACCGAAACTGTGCAGCAGCGGCACGTCGGTGGCGTCACGACCGCGCGCGATGACGACGCGGCCGATCCTCGGCGTGTTGTGACGGGCGTCGAACGTGTACCATTTGCCGTCGAGGAACACTTCCAGCCAGGCCGAAAAATCCATCGGCGCCGGGTCGATCGGCACGCCGATATCACCGAGATAGCCGTTCACATAACGGGCGGGAATGTTCATGCAGCGGCAAAGCGTGATCGCCAGGTGCGCGAAGTCGCGGCAGACGCCGACCCGCTCCTCATGCGCTTGCGCCGCCGTTCGGGTCGGGCGTGCATAGCCATAGCCGAAGGACAGGCGGTTGTGGACATAGTCGACGATCGCCTGGACGCGCGCCCAACCCGCCGGGACATGGCCGAAAAGCTGCCAGGCCAATCCGCTGAGATGGTCGGTCTCGCAATAGCGGCTGCCGAGCAGGTAGCCGAGCACCTCGTCCGGCAGTTCCGCAACCGGCACTTCCCTGGCAAGCGTGTTGACCTCATCCGTCTGGCCGCCATCCTCGACGACGGCGTCATAGAGGATACGAAAGCCACCCGCGGGTGCCGTGAAGCGCCGGCAGGCATTGCCGTGAAGGTCGTAATAGAGGCGCGTGTGGACAGAGGGTGACGTCAGCACGCGCGTTTGCCGCTTGATGGTGGGCTGGCGATCCCTGTGGATCTCGAGCAGCGAAATTATGGGGGTGGCTTCAGTGCATTCAATGGCGATTTCGTAGCCGAGCCGGATCAGCATCGCAGGTCCCCTTCGATCGTCATGGAAAACAGTTCGCTAAACGTCGCAGGCCGCGCCATGGTTCCCGCGGCTTGGTCAAAAAGGCACCGGCGCGCCTTCCCATGCGACAGGGCCGACGCTACGGTTGCCGCCGCTCCAGGAATGACCTGCAAGGATCCTCATGTTCTCCGGCAAGAAATTCGCCGCCTTCCTGTTCGACATGGACGGCACGCTGCTCAATTCGACCGCCGCGGCCGAACGGGTGTGGAGCGCCTGGGCGGCACGGCATGGCCTGGACGTGGCGGCTTTCCTGCCGACGATGCACGGCAGAAGGGCGATCGAAACCGTTCGCAGGCTGGCCCTCCCAGGCGTCGACCCCCAGCGCGAGGCGGACCAGATTACCCGGGATGAAATCGCCGATGTCGCAGGAATAGAGGCACTCCCCGGCGCGGCTGCCTTCCTGCACTCGCTGCCGACGAAACGATGGGCCATTGTTACGTCATCACCGCGCGTGCTTGCGCTGAGGCGGATCGAAGCCGCGGGCATTCCGGTTCCGGCCACTCTTGTCACGGCCGAGGACGTGGCGCATGGCAAGCCGGCTCCCGATTGTTTCCGGTTGGGAGCCGAGCGGCTCGGCGTCGATCCCAGTGACTGCCTTGTCTTCGAGGATGCAACGCCCGGCATCCAGGCGGGCGAGGCTGCCGGAGCCACGGTGCTCGTCGTCACCGCGACGCATCAGCACCCGATGGCAACACCACACGCCACCATCTTCGATTATGACAGCCTGAGGGTGGCCACGGACGCGCAGGGCCGCATCGGCCTGGAGTGCATGCAAGCCGCCGCGATTTCCTAGAGCCTTCGGCCCTGCATCGAGGCAGGTGCCCGCATTGGAACGACGCCCTCGAGCAATTCCAGGAAAAGTGTTAAACGGTTTTCGTCCGGAATTGCGTCAAAACAACGAGATAAAGCGGTTCGGCGTCTCCGTGAAACGATGAGCTGCCCTAGAAATCGCTGGTCAGGCCCTTGACCTCCCAGTCGCCGTAGCGGCCGGGTTCCTTGCCGCCACGGCCGCCGATCTCGCGGGGCAGTGCCGCTTCCTTCCGGCGGTAGTCTTGCCGCCGTGCCTCGGCTTCCGCCAGTGCACGGCGGGCGGCGGGCGTCAGCTCTTTTGGCGGCGCGTCATCCGTGCCGGCGGGCGTTTTACTGGTTTCGTCGTTCATGCGATATTTCCAGCGGATTGAAACAGGGGCAGGCCTTTCCCATCATATAGCGATGACCCCACGAGGATCGACCCCTTTTCATCACCATCCGCAGAGGAGCAGACGATGAACACACTTCGCACCGCCATGCTTCTTGCCGCCATGACCGCGCTGTTCATGGGCGTGGGCTTCCTGATCGGCGGAACAGGCGGCATGATGATCGCGCTGGTCGTCGCCGCCGGCACCAATCTGTTCAGCTACTGGAACGCCGACAAGATGGTGCTGTCGATGAACCACGCCATCGAGGTCGACGAAAAGAACGCGCCCGAATACTACGCTATCGTGCGGGGCCTTGCGCAGCGCGCCGGTCTGCCGATGCCCAGGACCTACCTGATCGACAATCCGCAGCCGAATGCGTTCGCCACAGGCCGCAATCCGCAGAATGCCGCGGTCGCCGCCTCCACCGGCCTCCTGCAGGCGCTGACCCATGAAGAGGTCGCGGCTGTCATGGCGCATGAACTCGCCCATGTGCAGCATCGCGACACGCTGACCATGACCATCGTCGCGACCTTCGCCGGCGCGATCTCGATGCTCGGCAATTTCGCCTTCTTCTTCGGTGGCAGCCGCAACAACAACAACCCGTTCGGCTTTGTCGGCGTGCTGGTGGCGATGATCGTGGCGCCTTTCGCGGCGATGGTCGTGCAGATGGCGGTGAGCCGCACCCGCGAATACGAAGCCGACCGGCGCGGCGCCGAAATCTGTGGACACCCGCTGTGGCTGGCATCGGCGCTTGACAAGATCGCCCGTGGCGCAGAACGCATCCGCAACCCCGATGCGGAACGCAATCCGGCGACCGCCCACCTCTTCATCATCAATCCCCTTTCCGGCGAGCGCATGGACAATCTGTTTTCGACCCACCCGAGCACCGAGAACCGCATCGCCGCCTTGCAGGCGATGGCGCGGGAGATGCCTGGCGCCGGCAACCCATCCGAGACGACCCGCTCGCAAGGATGGGCACCCGCGCCGCGGCAGGCGGACGAGCAGCAGCCGTCCGGCCCGTGGGGCAGGCCCGCACAGCCGCAAACGCCGGCCGAGCCTTCCAGGCCGAAACCCAACCCATGGGGACGCAACCCGACCGGACCCAAAGGTCCATGGTCGTGAGCCAAGCAAGACCTCGCCCGGCAATTTCAGGCAATCGCGAAGACAATACAGGCGGTGACGTCGCCGGCCTCGCCGCCCGCAAGGCGGCGGCGCGCCTGCTAGCCGCCGTCATCGACGCCAGGACGCCCCTGGATGGACTGACCGACCACGAGAACGGCCACCCGCAATACAAGGCGCTCGACCTGCGCGACCGTGGTCTCGTCCGCGCCATCCTGGTCACCGCTTTGCGTTATCGCATGACCATAGCCGGGCTGCTGGCGCGCCGCCTGGAAAAGCCTCTGCCGCCCAACGCCACCGCTTTGTCGCACATCCTGCATGTGGCCGCCGCACAGATCCTGTTCCTCGACATCCCCGACAGCGCCGCCGTCGACCTTGCCGTGACCCACGCCAAGTCCGACCCGCGCACCCAGCGCTTTTCGGGTCTCGTCAACGGTGTCTTGCGCACCCTGGCCCGCGCCAAGGACACCGAACTGCCTGCGGCGCTCGCCGCCACCGATGAAGCGCCAAAGTGGTTTTCCGACCGCTTGAAGACCGCCTACGGCCCGGAAAAGGCCCGCCAGATCCTGGCGGCTCATCGCCATGAGGCGCCGGTTGATTTTTCGGTCAAGGCCGACCCCGAGCTGTGGGCCGAACGCCTCGGCGGCATCGTCCTGCCGACCTGCACGGTGCGGGTGGAAAAGCTCAGCGCGTCGGTCCCGGAGTTGCCCGGCTTTGCTGACGGAGCCTGGTGGGTTCAGGATGCCGCGGCCAGCTTTCCGGCCAGGTTGTTCGGAGATGTCAGGGGGCTTCGCGTTGCCGATCTCTGCGCGGCGCCTGGTGGCAAGACGGCCCAGCTGATTCTCGCCGGCGCCAGGGTCACTGCCGTCGACACGTCCAAGAACCGCCTGACGCGTCTCTCGCAGAACCTCGAACGCCTTGGCCTGTCGGCGGAGGCCGTCCAGGCAGACCTCCTCAAATATGAACCCAGGGAGCTGTTCGACGCGGTGCTTCTCGATGCGCCCTGTTCGTCGACCGGAACGGTACGGCGGCACCCCGACGTGCCCTGGACGAAGACCGCGGCCGATGTCGAAAAGCTGGCCAACCTGCAGCGCAGGCTGCTCGCCCGCGCCGTCACGCTGGTCAAGCCGGGCGGCAGGATCGTGTTTTCCAACTGCTCGCTCGACCCACTGGAAGGCGAAGACCTGTATCGCGCCTTTCTCGCCGAAACCCCCGGTGTCATCGACGATCCGCTTGTTGCGGGAGAGATCGCCGGCATCGATGCTTTCCTGACGGCGCAAGGTACATTGCGCACCACACCCGCCGACCTGGACCTGGGATCGCCGGAACGCTCCGGCCTGGATGGCTTCTTCGCCGCCCGCATGCGCAGGACCCGCTAGCGGTCGCGCAGAAGCTTGTTTCAAACTTTTTTGGGGTGGATGCGGGTCAAAACCGGGTGAACCGGTACCGTTCCATGGAATTCGCCTTCGCATAAGTTCTTGAATCATATAAACTTGCTTCGGGGCAGTGGACGACCAGGAGGGGCTTTGGCACTTGTTGCCGGCAACACGACGCGTCTATGGACGCTTGTCGCGAAGGAGTTCTGGCGCAAAACGCGCCGGCGCCTTCGTGCCGGGCCTGCCTATCGCTGGCGCTATTCCGGCCGCACGCCGGAACGTGTTCTGATCGCGCCGCCGGACCTGCGTCTGGCCGATCCGCAGATCGCGCTCGAGATTTACTACGGCCGTTACCCGCTGTCGGGCCATCTGGTCGAGACCGGCGGCAAATCGCCCTTCCAGATCAACGTGCCCAATCACGGCTGGCAGAAGACGCTGCACGGCTTCCGCTGGCTGCGCCATATGCGGGCGGCCGGCACGGAGCTCGCCGCCGCCAACGCCCGCGCCCTGGTCTCCGACTGGATTGCCATGCATGGCAACCACATCTCCGGCATCGCCTGGGAGCCCGGCACGACGGCCAAGCGTGTCATCGCCTGGCTGCAGCATTCCTCGGTGGTGCTGCAGGGTGCCGAGTTTCCCTTCTACCGGGCCTTCCTGAAGTCGCTTGCCGTCCAGATCCGCTACCTGCGCTCGATGGCGCGTGAAATGCCTGATGGCAAGGACAGGCTGCGCGCCCGCATCGCGCTGGCCTTTGCTGCTTTGTCGCTGCCGGCGCCGGCATCGGCACTGCGCAGCGCGACCCGCAACCTCGCCGAGGAACTCGACCACCAGATCCTCCCCGACGGCGGTCACATCTCGCGCAATCCGATGGCCGTCCTGGAAATCCTCGCCGACCTCCTGCCGCTGCGCCAGACCTATGCCAACCAGGCCGAAGCGCCGCCGCCGGCGCTGATGGGCGCCATCGACCGCATGCTGCCGGCGCTACGCTTCTTTCGCCATCAGGACGGCAGCCTGGCCCGCTTCAACGGCATGGGCGCGACCATCCACGATCGCATCGCCACCATCCTGCGCCACGACGACACCGCCGGCGCGCCGCTGCTGCATGCACCGCATTCGGGCTACGAGCGCTTGTCCATGGGCGGCGTCACGGTGATCGCCGACACCGGCCTGCCGCCACCGATCGACGTTTCCAATGCGGCGCACGCCGGATGCCTCGCCTTCGAACTGTCCTCGGGGCGCCAGCACTATATCGTCAATGCCGGCATCGACACCTATGGCGCCGCCGAATTCCGGCCGTTGGCCCGCGCCACCGCGGCGCATTCCACCGCCACCATCAACGACACATCGTCAGCGCGCTTCAGCCATTCCCTGCGCCTCAACGATCTCCTCGGCTCGCCACTGATCGGCGGCCCGCAGCATGTTCCCTGCAAGCGCATCGACCAGAAGGGCAGCCAAGGTTTCGTCGCCCGCCATGACGGCTATGTCCAACGCTTCGGCTTTCTGCACGAGCGCGAGCTGAAACTGTCGACCGACGGCAATGTGCTGACCGGCAGGGACCGGTTCCTGCGGCCGGGCGGTGCGCCGATCCGCAACACAGGACGCGACTTCATCACGGTGCGCTTCCACATCCATCCCGACATCAAACTGTTCCAGGATGAGCATGATCGGCTGGTGCTGGCCGCCGAAGCCGCCGACAGCTGGGTGTTCACCTGCACGGAGGTGGCGCCCGAAGTGGAGGAATCGATCTATTTCGCCGGACTTGGCGGCCCGCGCCGCAGCCGCCAGATCGTGCTTGCCTTCAAGGCGTCGGACGTTTCCGAGGTCCATTGGCAGCTGACGCGCACCAGCATCGCCGGCTACCCCGAGAACAACTGACCGTATTGGCGAGGCGGAGCTTCCGGTTTGATTTCCGGGCGTCATGTGCTACGGCGCGCGGACCCTTCAAATCAGCCTTGAAAGGCCGCCAGCCATGGCCGTCGCAGCCAAGAACATTCCCGCGCCAGACCTCGTTCCGGTCCGCCGCGCCCTGCTCTCCGTTTTCGACAAGACCGGCCTCATCGATTTCGCCAGGGCGCTGGCTTCGGCCGGCGTCGAGCTGGTTTCGACCGGCGGCACGGCCAAGGCGATCGCCGAGGCCGGCATGGCCGTGCGCGATGTGTCCGAACTGACCGGCTTTCCCGAGATCATGGACGGCCGCGTCAAGACGCTGCATCCATCGGTGCATGGCGCACTGCTGGGCGTGCGCGACGACCCCGCGCACGCCGCGGCGATGCATGACCACGGCATCGAGCCTATCGATCTCGTCGTCTGCAATCTCTATCCCTTCGAGGAAGTCCGCCGCTCCGGTGCCGACTACGCATCGATCGTCGAGAACATCGACATTGGCGGCCCGGCGATGATCCGCGCCTCGGCCAAGAACCATGCCTATGTCGCCGTCGTCACCGACCCCGGCGACTACGCCTCGGTACTCAACGCGCTGGAGATGAATTTCGGCTCACTGTCGCTGGATTTCCGCAAGAAGCTGGCGGCCAAGGCCTTTGCCCGCACCGCCACCTATGACGCGGCGATTTCCGGCTGGTTCGCCGAGGCGCTGGAGATCGAGCATCCCACCTGGCGCGCCTTCGGCGGCAGACTGGAATCCGTCATGCGCTATGGCGAGAACCCGCATCAGAGCGCCGGCTTCTACGTCAACGGCGACAAGCGGCCGGGCGTCGCCACGGCGCGCCAGCTGCAGGGCAAGCAGCTGTCCTACAACAACATCAACGATACCGATGCGGCTTTCGAACTGGTCGGCGAGTTCGATCCGGCCCGCTCCGCCGCCGTCGCCATCATCAAGCACGCCAATCCATGCGGCGTCGCCGAAGGCGCATCGCTGAAGGACGCCTACGCCAAGGCGCTGGCCTGCGACCCGGTCTCGGCCTTCGGCGGCATCGTCGCGGTCAACCGCATCCTTGACGCGGAGGCCGCCGAGGAGATCGTGAAGACCTTCACCGAAGTGATCATCGCGCCCGAGGCGACCGACGAAGCAGCGGCAATCATCGCGGCCAAGAAGAACCTGCGCCTTCTCGTTACCGGCGGCCTGCCGGACCCACGCACGCCCGGCACGACGGTCAAATCCGTCGCCGGCGGCCTTCTCGTCCAGGGCCGGGACAATGCGGTGGTCGACGACCTCGAGCTGAAGGTGGTGACCAGGCGCGCGCCGACGCCAGCCGAAATGGCCGACCTGAAGTTCGCCTTCCGCATCGCCAAGCACGTCAAGTCCAACGCCATCGTCTACGCCAGGGATGGCGCGACGGTCGGCATCGGCGCCGGCCAGATGAGCCGCGTCGATTCCTCGCGCATCGCCGCGCGCAAGGCACTCGATGCCGCGGAAGCAGCGGGCTTGGCTGAACCGCTGACCAGAGGCTCGGTCGTCGCGTCCGACGCCTTCTTCCCCTTCGCCGACGGTCTCCTGTCCGCGATCGAAGCCGGTGCCACCGCCGTCATCCAGCCGGGCGGCTCGATGCGCGATGATGACGTCATCGCCGCCGCCGACGCCCATGGAATCGCCATGGTGTTCACCGGCGTGAGGCACTTCCGGCACTGAGCGCTTCCTCATCCTCCCTTCCGTGGGAGAAGGACAGGATCACTCCCGTGGCCGGTCCGCCGGATACGGCGTGCCGGCCAGTATGGCCATGCCGCCAACCAGGAAAAGGATGATGACCGCCATGCCGAGTCGGGGCGAGCCGCTGACGGTGGTGATCGTCGCCACCATGAACGGCGCCAGAAAGCTGGTCGCCCTTCCGGCGAGCGCGTAGATGCCGAAATAGCGGCCCGATTCGGCGGCGGTGACACTGCGCGCCATGTAGGAGCGCGACGACGCCTGCACCGGCCCGAAGGCTATGCCGATCAGCAACCCGTAAAGGATGTATGCTTTCTCGGCCGCGGTGGCGAACAGCCCACCTGAATCGGTGACAGGAAGCTGCAAGGCGCCGAACAGCGTGTACCCCGGCCCGGTCGAGACGATGCCGACCGTGGCGACGCTCAACAGCACCAGCGCGATCATCACCACCACCTTCGAGCCGAGCGCGGTGTCGAGCCGGCTGGCGGCCAGGCAGCCGAAAATCGCGATGACGTTCAGAATGATGCCGAACAGGCCAATCTCGGTGATCGACCAGTGGAACATCGCCGCCGCGAACAGACCGCCCAGACCAAGCAGTGCATTGACGCCGTCCTGATAGATCATGCGGGCGACGAGGAAGCGGAAGATACCGACGCGACGGCGCACTTCGCCGAGCGTGGATTTGAGTTCCGACAGGCCCTCGCGCACCGCCGGCCGGATGGGGATGCCTTTTATGGCGTCGGGCGTGAAGAAGAACATCGGCAGGATGAACAGAAAATACCATGCCGCGGACAATGGCCCGGTCGCCCGCGCGTCTTCGCCGAGCTTTGGATCCAAGCCAAAAAACGGGGTGATGCCGATGATCGTCTTGCCGGTCTCGGGCGAGCCGGCCAGGCAGGTGACGACGAAGATCAGCGCGATCATGCCGCCGAGGTAGCCGAGACCCCAGGCGGTGTTGGAAATGCGGCCGATCTCGCTCTTGGGCACCAGGCGCGGCATCATCGAATCGTTGAACACGGTCGAGAATTCGGCGGCGACCGAAGCCAGCGAGAAGAACAGCACGACCAGGAACAGGTTCGAGCCCGGTGCGGCAAGCCACAGCAGGCAGAGGCAGGTGATCTTGATCGCGGCGAAGAACGCGATCCATGGTTTGCGCGGCCCGGTCTGATCGGCGATCGAGCCGAGGACCGGTGACAGCACGGCGATGATCAGGCCGGCGGCGGCGATGCCGTAGCCCCAGGCCGCCTGGCCCGTGACGGGATCGCCAGCCATGCGCGAGACGAAATAGGGCCCGAAGATGAAGGTGGTGACGACCGTGAAGAACGGCTGCGCCGCCCAGTCGAAGAACATCCACCCCCAGATGCCGCGTCCCGACGCCCGCTGCACTGTCTCTACCGCCATGCCAATTCCCCTGGGACCCGCTCCGCGCGTTTCGGCGCCATGTCTGCATGTTTCCTATGCTCATGCAAATGACAAGCGTCGCGCCGTCCCTCATTGTCCTGCCGGACATTTCTCCCCGTCAGCGACGGGGAGAAAGACGCTGCTGCCGAGGATTTCGTCAACTGTCAATGTCGCGGAATGGGCGCCGGCCTTGCGGCCCGTTCCCTCCTCACATCCCAGTCAGATCGCTCATCAGCCCGGACGCGACCGACAGCCGCGACACGGTGATGTCGCCGCCTTCAGTCAGCGCCTGCAGCCGCTCGCGGATGCGCGCAACCCGCTCGCCGCCTGCTTCCAGCCATGCCGCCACCGGGTCCGCCGCGCTGGCATGACCGGTCAATGCCGCCACGGCGATGCCACGCCGGGCTGCGCCGATCATGTCGGTTGCGCGAGACAGCGCGAGCTGGTCGTAATAATCCGACGGCGTGATGGAGCGCGCCGCGTCCTCGACGCGCGGGATGCGGAAGGCATCGCTGACTGCGAAGAACGCCTTGGCCGCCGCGACGATGTCGGCGCCGGCGGTCCGCGCCGTCAGTGCGATGTCCGGAATGAGTTCCGCCACCTCGCTCAGCGCCAGTTGCTCGGCCAGTTTTTCCGGCGCGCCGGCCTTGAACAGCCCGTGCCGCTTCTCCTCGATCCGCTCGCGCGAGAAGGTCGGCAGCAGGGAGACGAGCTTCGGCTCCAGCGCCTTGCGCGCGTCCTGCAGTTCGGCGATGCGCTGGGCCAATGGCGCCGTGCCGGCGTCGTTCTTCAGGTACCAGCCGCTGGTCACATAGATCAGCCGGCTGACCGCCTGGTAGAGGTCGAGCTGCACCTGGCCGTCGATCTGGTTGTCGAGCGCGTCGATCTCGCGATAGAGCGCTGGCAGCGCAAAGCCGTCGCGCACCACGGCGAAGGTGCCGACCACGTCGGCGGCGGTGCGGCCGGTCGCTTCCTGCAGCCGGTTGACGAAGGAGGGGCCGCCGCGATTGACAAGGTCGTTGGCGACGACACGGGCGATGATCTCGCGGCGCAGCCGGTGGCCATGGATTTCGGCGGCGTATTTCTTCGCCATGCGGTCGGGGAAATAGCCCATCAGGTCGCGGTCGAAATGCGGCTCGTCCGGCACGTCGCTGGCGACGATATCGGAAAACAGCACGATCTTGGCATAGGCCAGGAGCACGCCGAGCTCGGCCCGGGTCAGTGGCTCGCCGCGCGCTTCGCGCTCGGCAAGGGCTGCCGGCGAAGGCAGCGTCTCCACGGCGCGGTCGAGCAGGCCCCTCGCTTCCAGCGCCGTCATGAACCGGCTCTGGTGCGCAATATCGGCAAGCCCGCGCTTGCGGGCGATGGAAAGCGCCAGCGTCTGCTCGTAATTGTTGGACAGGACCAGGGCGCCGACCTCCCCGGTCATCTCGGCCAGCAGCTTGTTGCGCGCCGGCCGGGTCAGCGAACCCTTGCGCATGGCGGACGCCAGCGCGATCTTGATGTTGACCTCGACGTCGGAGCAGTTGACGCCCCCCGAATTGTCGATGGCGTCGGAATTGCAGCGGCCGCCATTCATGCCGAACTCGATGCGTGCCCGCTGCGTGACGCCGAGATTGGCGCCCTCTCCGATCACCTTGGCACGCACGTCGAGCGCCGTGATGCGGATGGCGTCATTGGCGCGGTCGCCGACCTCGGCGTTGGTTTCGGTCGAAGCGCGCAAATATGTGCCGATGCCGCCGAACCACAGGAGGTCGACCGGCGCCTTGAGGATGGCGGTCATGATCTCGACCGGCGTGGCGGTCGTCTTGCCGAGCCCGATCGCCGCAGCCGCCGCGGCCGGCAAGGTGATCGACTTCTGATTGCGCGAGACGATGATGCCGCCTTCCGACAGCTTGGTCTTGTCATAGTCCTGCCAGCTCGAACGCGGCAGGGCGAACATGCGCTCGCGCTCGGCCATCGACGCCGCCATGTCCGGATCGGGATCGATGAAGATGTCGCGATGATCGAAGGCGGCGATCAGCCTTGTCTTCGGCGACAGAAGCATGCCGTTTCCGAACACGTCGCCCGACATGTCGCCGACACCGACCACGGTGAAAGGCGAAGTCTGGATGTCCCGGTTCATCTCGCGGAAGTGCCGCTTGACAGCCTCCCACGCACCCTTGGCGGTGATGCCCATCTTCTTGTGGTCGTAGCCGGCCGAGCCGCCGCTGGCGAAGGCATCGTCGAGCCAGAAGCCATGCTGCTCGGAAATGGCGTTGGCGGTGTCGGAGAAGGTCGCCGTGCCCTTGTCGGCGGCGACGACGAAATAGGGATCGTCAGGGTCGCGCCTGACGACGCCGGCAGGCGGGATGACACCGTCGAGGCCGATATTGTCGGTGATCGACAAAAGGCTGGAGACAAAGTTCTTGTAGGCCGAAGTGCCGGCCTCGAAGATCGCGTCGCGGCTGCCGCCCGCAGGCAGGCGCTTGGGGAAGAAGCCGCCCTTGGCGCCGACCGGCACGATGACGGCGTTCTTGACCTGCTGCGCCTTGACCAGGCCCAGCACCTCGGTGCGGTAGTCCTGCGCACGATCCGACCAGCGCAGGCCGCCACGCGCCACCGGGCCGAAGCGCAGATGCAGGCCCTCGACCTCGGAACCGTAGACGAAGATCTCCCGCCACGGCCGCGGCGCCGGCAGTCCCTCGACCGCATGCGAATCGAGCTTGATCGCCAGCGACTGGCCCTTCTGCTTTGTATCGGCAACGAAATGGTTGGTGCGCAGCGAGGCTTCGATCAGGTTGAGGTAGCGGCGGATGATGGTGTCGTCATCGATGTTCGGCACATCTTCCAGCGCATCCTTGATCTTGGCCTTGAGATGCTTTGCCGCCACCACGCCTTCGCCTTCGGCCGTGGGGCCGAGCCTTGCGATGAACAGCGCATGCAGGCCGCGCGCGATATCGGGATAGCGATTGAGCGCGGCGGCGATGAAATCCTGGCTTTGCGGGATGCCGACCTGCTGCAGGTAGCGGCCATAGGCGCGCAGGATGGTGATTTCGCTCGACCATAGGCCGGCGGTCTGGGCAAGGCCGCAATAGCCGTCATTGTCGACGTCGCCGCGCCAGACGGACAGGAAAGCGTCCTCGAACAGCGCGCCGCCGTCGGCAAGGTCGATCGGCTTGCCGTAGCTGTTCTCCAGTTCCATGTCGTGGATGAAGACCATGCCGGATTGGTCATTGCCGACCTCGAAGGTGCGCTCGCTGATGACCCGGAAGCCGATGTTTTCAAGTACCGGAACCCGCCGCGACAGCGCCACCGGCGCGCCATGATGATAGATTTTCAGCGCGGCCTTGTGCGGCTTCTGATGGGGATGGCGATAATAGTCGATGGCTATAGGATTGGCGGCATCGATCTTGGCGATGCGCCCGGCATCGACCAGGGCCACGGTCGGCGAGAAACTGTCGCGATAGCTCTCCGAAAAGCGTGAGGCGATGGCGGTGAGCGCGGCATCGGTGCCGGATTCGGCCGCGGTTTCGCGCAGCGCATCGTCCCATGTACGCACGATGTCGCGGATCGCCGCCTCGATCGTCGCTTGCTCGACCTTGGGTGTCTTGCCGCCTGAGCGGCCGATAATGAAATGGACACGCGCCAGCCCACCTTCGGGAAAGGCCGGATAGTAGGCCGACAGCCTGCCTTCGAAAACGGTCTTGAGGTACGCGCCGACCTTCTCGCGCACGACGCTGTCGTAGCGGTCGCGCGGCACGAAGACGAGGATGGACACGAAGCGGTCGAATTGGTCGGCGCGCACCAACGCCCTGACGCGAGGCCGCTCAACCAGGCCGAGAATGGCCTCGGAATGCTTCCTCAGGATCGGCACCGGCACCTGGAACAGCTCGTCACGAGGATAGCTTTCCAGCACGTTGATCAGCGCCTTGCCGGAATGGTCGCCCGGATTGAAGCCGGATTTGGCGATGATGGTCTCGGCCTTGGAGCGCAGATAGGGGATCTTCATCACCGAGCGCGTGTAGGCTGTCGAGGTGAACAGGCCGACGATGCGCAGTTCGCCCGAAAGCGCGCCCTTGGCGGTGTAGGTCTTGACGCCGACATAGTCGAGATAGATGCGGCGATGCACCGCCGACTTGGCGTTGGCCTTGGTGACGATCAGCGGTTCCGGTCCATGCAGGAAGGCGCGGATTTCGGGCGTCGTCGTCACCGCCTCGGTGCCGCGCCGAAGCACCAGCACATCGGGATCGGACAGGATTCCGAGGCCGGGCTTATCGGCACGCTCCAGCATGCCGCTCTTCTCGCTGCCGATATAGTTGAACTCGCGCATGCCGAGAAAGGTGAAATTATCATCGCGCAGCCATTCGAGGAAGGCGATCGCCTCGGTGACATTGGCCTTGTCGAGCGGCACCGGCGCATAGCGGAATTCCGAGATCGCCTGGTCGAGACGGGCCAGCATCGGCTTCCAGTCGGTGAAGGCGGCGCGCACTTGCGACAGGATCTTCTTCAGCCGCGCGGCCAACGCCTCCGCCTGCTCGGCGGAGAGACGACCGATATGGACATGGACGACGCTCAGCCGATCGTGGTTGTGATCGCCCTTGGCGAAGCCGCCATCGCCGAGAATTTCGTCGACGCCGGCCTTGCCGTGCTTCACGACTATGACCGGATGGGTGACCAGCAGCGGCTCGCCGGCGCTCTCGGTGATTTCACCGAGGATGGAATCGAACAGAAACGGCATGTTGTCATTGACGACCGTGATGATGGTCACCGGCCGACCCTGCCGCACGACACCCGAATCGACATCGATGGCGACGACGCAATCGCCCTTCTTGTGCCGGGCGACGGCGCGACCGGCGAGGTCGGCGGCGCGCTCGAGATCGGCGACATCATAGGCGGCGACATCTTCCGCCGGGGCTCGGGCAAGCAGGTAGTCCGCGAGCCTGCCGGGCTTTTCGCCCGCCTTCGCAGCAGCCCCGCTTGTCGCGCTTCCCTTGGTCGCGCTCGTCTTTTTTGGGCCAGTTGCGGATTTCAGGCTCGCCATGATGCCAATTTCCTCCCGTCACATGCTTTTGCGACTATCGTAGCAGATGACCGGTATTTGGCGACAAAGGTTTGACGGCTTGCGAACAAATATCGGAATTCATCGGAAAATCGCCTGAGAATGAGGAGAAATGCTCCATGACCGGCAAAATCACCGCGCTTGACCTCGCCGCCGCCGAGCTCAGCGACGCGACAAAAGCCTATTTCGCCAAATGCGAGGAGAAGCTCGGCCTCGTTCCAAACGTGCTGCGCGCCTATGCCTTCGACGAGAAGAAACTGCGCGCCTTCACCGACATGTACAACGACCTGATGCTGGGCGAATCCGGCCTGTCGAAGCTGGAGCGCGAGATGATCGCGGTCGCCGTCTCCTCGATCAACCATTGCTATTACTGCCTGACCGCGCATGGCGCAGCGGTGCGCCAGCTGTCCGGAGACCCCGCCCTCGGCGAGATGATGGTCATGAATTTCCGTGCCGCCGACCTTTCGCCCAAGCAGATTGCAATGCTCGAATTCGCCGTCAAGCTGACTGAAGAGCCGGCAAGGATCATCGAGGCCGACCGGGCCGCACTTCGCGAAGCCGGTTTTTCCGACCGCGACATCTGGGACATCGCCTCGACATCCGCCTTCTTCAACATGTCGAACCGGGTGGCCGCGGCCATCGACATGCGGCCGAATGATGAATACCACGCCATGGCGCGGTAATTCTTGCTCCCCGTAAGCGGGAGAAAGAAGTTAGCGCGCCGCGATCGCCGCAGCCGCGCCGGCCATCGTGGTGGCGCTGACGCGGTTGGCGATCTTCATCGCCCGCTTGCTCTTCAGGAGCTTGCGCGCCTGCGAGGCGGCAAGCACCCAGGCAAGATCGATGGCGATGAGGACAACGGCCATGGTGAGCGTCAGCTCGACCCAGCCGACCACCGTCACCGAAGCGAGGTCGATGATGGTCGGCAGCAGCGCCAGGTAGAACATCATGATCTTGGGGTTGCCGAGCGTCACCGCCATGCCGGCAAAGAACAGTTTTGCCGGCGAATCTTCACGCGGTATCTCGCCTTCCCCGGCTTCGACAGGCGCCGTCCACATCTTCCACGCCAGGTAGGCGAGATAGGCGACGCCAACCCATTTCACGACGACGAAGGCGAAATGAAAGGTCTGCGCCACGACAGCCAGGCCGAACACCGCCAGCGACAGCCAGATGCCCTCGCCGATCCACATGGCGAGCAGGAACGGAAACACGTCGCGAAACCCTTTCGAAATCACCCGCGCTACCAGCGCGGCGATTGACGGGCCGGGCGAGCCGGCCGCGACGAACAGGGCCGCCGCGAAGATCAGGAGCGAGGTGAGATGCATGGCCAGGATCTCTGTTTGAAAGCCTTCGATACCAAACACTAGCGCAAGTAATCGAGCGACGGTAGCGTTGACACATGGACGCTTGCCGGCTCGGCGTCGCGCGGCTAGAAGGGCCGCCGCGAAACAATTTCGAGCCTCACTTTGCCTCAGTAACCGCCGGTCTCGTCAACTCCCCTGATACATCGCGAGACGTCGCATTGGCGGCGTCTGGTTTATTTCATGTGTTCCTCAGGCGGCGGTTCGAGACCGGTTTGGCACTGCTGAACCGCTGTCGCGCGCATTGCGCCGTGACGCCTGACTTTTCCATTGCCGCAGCCTCTTCGCCACGCCGTGCCCGCATGGGCATCTCGACATCGCCGGTCTGAAGAACTTCCCGACGGGAAGGACTTTTCGGCATGTCTGGTTACTTGCGTATCCGCTGGACGATCACCCCCGGCACCGCGCCTCGACCGCTCATCAATTGCAATCGCTGCGGCACTGTTAAGCCCTATCGCTGCAGCGGCAAATTCCGCGTCAACGCCAATGGCAAACGCATCGACGCGTGGCTGATCTATCGCTGTGTCGACTGCGACAATTCCTGGAACTTTGGCATCCTCGAACGCTGCAGCCGCCGCGACATCGAGCCGGCGCGGCTGGCGGCGCTCGAAAGCAATGATCCGGGGCTGGCACGGCGCCATGCTTTCGATGTGGTTGCGCTGCGAAGTCAGGTGAGACGCGTCGAGGAGTTCCCGGATGTAGCCGTCTGCAAGGACCTGCTCGGCGGCATCCAGGAAAACGCTGCCGCATTGGAATTGCATCTAAAAGTAGAGGTGCTGACATCGCTGCGGCTCGACCGATTGCTGGCCAACGAGCTCGGTATCTCGCGAACGAGGCTTCAGGCACTGGAGGAGAAGCAACTGCTCGCCGTTCACCCGGATGGGATCAAGGCCCTGCGCAAATCAGCCCGGGAGGGAGCCATGATCCGCATCAATCTGGCCGCCGAGCCTGATCGCAAGGATATTATCTCAGCTGCCGGCGGATGAATGAAAAGAGGGGCGCAGCACATCTGTGCTCGCCCCTCTCGGCTGTTGGAATATCGAAACCTTACGCCGCGCCGACAGCCTTCGAGGACTTTTCGAAACGTTTGCGTTCGTTCGGGTCGAGATAGAGCTTGCGCAGGCGAATGGTCTTCGGCGTCACCTCGACCAGCTCGTCGTCCTGGATCCAAGCCAAGGCCTTCTCCAGCGTCATGCGGATCGGCGGGGTCAGCTTCACTGCCTCGTCCTTGCCGGCGGCGCGGATGTTGGTCAGCTTCTTGCCCTTCAGCACGTTTACTTCGAGGTCATTGTCGCGGGAGTGGATGCCGATGATCATGCCCTGATAGACCTTGACGCCCGGGTCGATGACCATCGGGCCGCGGTCTTCCAGGTTCCACATGGCGTAAGCAACCGCCTCACCCTGTTCGTTGGAAATCAGCACGCCGTTGGTGCGGCCCGGCAGCTCGCCCTTGTAGGGTTCATAGGCATGGAACAGCCGGTTCATCACGGCCGTGCCGCGCGTGTCGGTCAACAGTTCCGACTGGTAGCCGATCAGGCCGCGCGTCGGCGCGTGGAAGACGATGCGCTGGCGGTTGCCGCCGGACGGGCGCAGCTCGACCATCTCGGCCTTGCGCTCCGACATCTTCTGCACGACGACGCCGGCATGTTCCTCATCGACGTCGATGACGACTTCCTCGACCGGCTCCAGCAATTCGCCGTTTTCGCCCTTCTGCATGACGACGCGCGGCCGCGACACGGCGATTTCAAAGCCTTCGCGGCGCATCGTCTCGATCAGCACGGCCAGCTGCAACTCGCCACGGCCGGAAACGAAGAAGGAATCCTTGTCCGGCGATTCCTCGATCTTCAGCGCGACATTGCCTTCGGCCTCGCGCAGGAGGCGGTCACGGATGACGCGGCTGGTCACCTTGTCGCCTTCGGTGCCCGCAAGCGGGCTGTCGTTGACGAGGAAGGACATGGTCACGGTCGGCGGATCGATCGGCTGCGCATGCAGCGGCTCGGTCACCGCCGGGTCACAGAACGTGTCGGCGACGGTGCCCTTCGACAGGCCGGCAATGGCGACGATGTCGCCCGCCTGCGCTTCTTCGATCGGCTGGCGTTCGAGGCCGCGGAAGGCGAGGATCTTGGAGATGCGGCCGGTTTCCACCAGCGTGCCGTCATGGTGCAGCACCTTGACCGGCTGGTTGGACTTCAGCGTGCCGGATTCTATCCGGCCGGTGATGATGCGGCCAAGGAAGGGATTGGCTTCCAGAATGGTGCCGATCATGCGGAACGGGCCGGGATGGACGGTCGGCGCCGGCACATGCTTGATGACGAGATCGAACAGCGGCGCGAGGCCCTGGTCCTTCGGGCCTTCAGGATTTTCGGAGACCCAGCCATCGCGGCCTGAACCATAAAGGATCGGGAAGTCGAGCTGGTCGTCGGTGGCGTCGAGTGCCGCGAACAGGTCGAACACTTCGTTGACCACTTCGACGTGACGGGCGTCCGGACGGTCGATCTTGTTGATGACGACGATCGGCTTGAGGCCAACCTTCAGCGCCTTGCCGACGACGAACTTGGTCTGCGGCATCGGCCCTTCGGCGGCGTCGACCAGCACGATGGCCGAATCCACCATCGACAGGATACGCTCCACCTCGCCGCCGAAATCGGCGTGGCCGGGGGTGTCGACGATGTTGATGCGGGTGTCCTTCCAGTCGACCGAAGTCGCCTTGGCCAGGATGGTGATGCCGCGCTCCTTTTCGAGATCGTTGGAATCCATGGCACGCTCGGCGACGCGCTGATTGTCTCGGAAGGAGCCGGACTGCTTCAAGAGCTGGTCGACCAGGGTGGTCTTTCCATGGTCGACGTGCGCGATGATCGCGATATTACGGATTTTCATGTTCTGGTCTCGGAGGCGTTGCAGGCAGCAGGCCAAAGGCGCTGCCTCTTTCGGTTGCGCGGCTCATACAGGGTTTTTCGCAGTTGCGAAAGAGGAAGCGCGACACCAAATACTCATCAAATCTTAAGCATCTGCGTGTGAGATGATTTTGTTAACCAAGGCGGGAACTTTCGGGGGCCCGGACAGTTCGAACCTCATGACCGACAAACTCACACGTTTCTGGCCACTTATCGCGTCCGCGGCATTTGCCGTCCTGCTGGCCGTCAACGCCGCGCAGTCCGCCGCGACGCGCAACGATGCGCGCACGGTTCTGCCGCCAGACACAACCTCGGCCGAGCAGGTCTATGCCAGCGCACCCGACGGCGTTGACCCCATCGTGACGGGACCCGTCAGCACCGCCTTCAAGCAAAGGCAGGATGCCGCCAACTGCGAAACCGCCGTGTGGCCAAACATCCCGATGGTTTGCTACCCGAACTAATTTCGATATCGCCACAAAACCATGTCAGGGCCGGCAACGCCGGCCCTCGCCTCAGGCCGCCTGCGGTTCAGCATCGAAGGCCGGGCGGCTGGTGTTGATGAGCAGCGATATGCACGCGGCGGCTATTGCCGTCATGCCGGCGATGAGGAAGGCAAGCTGATAATTGCCCTGCAACTCCCGCATCGTGCCGCCGAAGGCAGCAGCCGACGCCGCACCGATCTGGTGGCCGGCCACGATCCAGCCGAACACGATGGGACCGCTGCGGTCGCCGAATGCCTCGTTGGCGAGCCTGAGCGTCGGCGGCACGGTGGCGATCCAGTCAAGCCCATAGAGCACCGCGAAAATGATCAGGCTGACCGCCGAGAAACCGGAATAAGGCAGGTAGATCAGCGACAGGCCACGCACCGCATAGTAGAAGCCGAGCAGCTTGCGCGGATCGAAACGGTCGGTGAGCCAGCCCGACAGCGTCGTGCCGATCAGGTCGAAAATGCCCATCATCGACAGCAGGCCGGCAGCTTGCACCTCGCCAATGCCCATGTCGCCGCAGAAGGCGATCAGGTGTGTGCCGACCAGGCCGTTGGTGGTGAAGCCGCAGACGAAGAAGGTGGCGAACAGATACCAGAACACCCTGGTGCCGCCGGCGCGACGCAGCGTGTTTAACGTATGCGCGAGGAAATTGCCTTGCGAGGCCGGCGGCGTCGGCGGCACGTCATCGAGGTCGGCGCCATAGCGCACCATGCCGATGGACGCCGGCCGTTCCGGCACCAGCAGCCAGACCAGCGGTATGAGACAGGCGGTGGCGACAGCCACCGCGACGGCAACCGGCTTCCAGCCACCTGACTGCGCCAGGGCTGCGAGCAACGGCAGGAACACCAGCAGGCCGGTAGCGCTGGAGGCGGACATCAGCCCCATGACCAGGCCGCGATTGGTCTTGAACCAGCGATTGACAATGGTGGCGCCGAGCACGCTGGCGACAGCTCCGGAGCCGATGCCCGAAAACACGCCCCAGGTGATGAACAGATGCCAGGGCTTTGTCATCAGCAGGCTGAGCGCCGTGGAAGCCGACATGACAACCAGCGACGCAAGCAATGTGCGGCGCAGCCCGATACGTTCCATCAGGGCCGCGGCGAATGGTCCGGTCAGGCCATAGAGCAGGATGCCGATGCCAGCGGCAAGGGAGACGACATCACGCCGCCAGCCAAAGGAGTCCTCCAACGGCAGCATCATGACAGCAGGCGCGGAACGAAGTCCGGCCGCGATGAGAAGGCAGAGAAAGATGACGGCGACCACAACGAAGGCGTAGCGCTGGCCAAAGGGACGAGACTGAGCTATCATGTTACTGACCGGTACGTTGCGGTTGACTTCACGTATACGTACCGATCGGTAACACTGTCAAGCGAGTCCCCGGATGCCATCCGACAATAATATTGAACCAACCATCAAGGATGATCACGCATCGGCCCCGCTGAGGGCCGGTGAAAAGATTCTCGACGTGGCGCGTGACCTGTTCTACCGGGAGGGCATCAGGGCGATCGGCGTCGACGAGATCGTCAAGCGCGCCGGCGTCACCAAGCCCAGCCTCTACCGCAGCTTCCCGTCCAAAGACGAATTGGCCGCCTCCTATCTCAGGCGGTACGATCTTGAATTCTGGGCCCGTTTCGACGAGGCGGTGGACGCCCATCCGGGCAACCCCCGCGCGCAGATCATTGCTTTCCTGACCCGCGTCGGCAAGCGTACGCAGATGCCGCAATATCGCGGCTGCGGCATGACCAACGCGGCGGTCGAATATCCCGAGCGAGGCCATCCCGCCCGCTTGGTCAGCGAGGCCAACAAGCAGGAACTGCGTCGCCGCCTGCGCGCCATGGCCACGGCGATGGGCGCTGGCGATGCCGACACGCTGGGCGACGGGCTGCTGCTGTTGATCGAAGGCGCCTACATCAGCGGCCAGCTGTTTGGCCTTGGCGGCCCGGCGCAGTCGGTCGCCCGCAACGCCGACCTGCTGATCGAAGCGAGCTTGAAGAAATAGCGTTTGGCGATACGCTGCGGCAGCCCGAAACGGAGTTGTCCGCCATGCGTGCGCTGCTGATCCCTATAGCCCTGGCTGGCCCGATAGCCCTGGCGGGCTTCTGCCATGCGGCCCGGGCCGGCGACATCTCCAGCGTCTACACCGATCTCGACTGGAAGAAGGACTGCGTGACTTATGCGCAGTCCGGACAGGGCGACGGCGACTGGGCCGACCTCGCCTGCTCAGGCTATCGCGGCTATCCCGTGCTCATCGCATATGACGACAACAGGGAATCGCTGTTCTACGGCTTTTCGCCCAGCGATATGACCTCGGTCTGGGAGAGCTTTTCCAACTTCAATTCGGCGGGACCCAAGGTCGAATGGCGCATCGAGACCAAGGGTGACACCGCGGTGCCCTTCGCAGCCATTCATCGCCGCTCGGTCAGCGACCCGGAAAATGCCGACAGGAAAACCGAAATCCTGATCGTCGCCAAGGTCGGCCAGATAGAGGCTCGCGACGGCTGCACGGTCGGCCTGGTGCTTGCCACCGGCAATCCCGACGCCAACGACCAGGCGCACAGGCTTGCCGACGAGAAGGCGCGCACATTCGCCTGCGGCAAGGACCGCCACACCGTCATCGGCAACGTGCCGGCTTTCGGCCGGGTGGATAACTGAGAGCGCATCGCGTTGAACCGACCCCATGCAACGCATTGACTGAGGATCGTCGGTCCGCGCCGCCAAGGCAGCGGTTACTCCCTTCTCCCCGTCCCTTACGGGGAGAAGGTGCCGGCAGGCGGATGAGGGGCAGCGCTACATTCGGAACTGTTCGCAGCTCCGGGCGTCGGCCTACTTGCTCTTCTTCGCCCGCTCGATCGCCTCGACGATCATCTTCTTGGCATAGGCGGAATCGTGCCAGCCCTCTATCTTGACCCATTTGCCGGGTTCGAGGTCCTTGTAGTGCTGGAAGAAGTGCTGCACCTGGTCGCGCGTGATCTCGGGCAGATGCGTGTACTCGGTGACGTTCTCGTAGCGCAGCGTCAGCTTTGGCGACGGCACGGCGATGACCTTCTCGTCCTGGCCGGCATTGTCTTCCATCACCAGCACGCCGATCGGTCGCACATTGATGACGCAGCCCGGCACCAGGGCGCGCGTGTTGCAGACCAGCACGTCGATCGGGTCGCCGTCGCCCGACAGCGTGTGCGGCACGAAGCCGTAATTGCCGGGATACCGCATGGATGTGTGCAGGAAGCGGTCGACGAACAGCGTGCCGGCTTCCTTGTCCATTTCGTACTTGATCGGCTCGCCGCCGATCGGCACCTCGATGATGACGTTGACGTCCTCGGGTGGATTCTTTCCAGTGGCTATGGCTTCGATGCGCATGGCATTGTCCCTCTCTCGATGGGAGACCGATAGCGGGCGGCGCGGAATGGCGCAATGCGGCGAATGGTTCTCGCGGACATCAGGCGAGACACGATGTCACCCGGCGCATTCAATCATGCGCACAAGATGTTTCAGCGTCGTGATTTGCAAAAAGATCCGCTGGTCGGTGCGGGGTCATCCGCCGGCGGTTATTCCCAGACGAAGGCGACTTTCTTCAGCGCTTTCTGTTCGAAGATCTCGACGCCCTCGGCGACATCGCGGCCACCGGCGCCGGCATAGAAGGCAAGTGCGTTCTGGTTGTCCTCCAGCGCCCACACCACCATGCCCTTGAGCCCATGGTCGGCAAGCCGTGCCCTGGCTGCGGCGAACAAGCGGCTGCCGAGCCCGATGCCCTGATATTCCGGGCGCATGTAAAGCTCGTAGATCTCGCCCTGCTGCCTCAGTTCACGGGCACGATTCTTGCCGATCGTGGCATAGCCGGCGATCTTGCCGCCGATTTCGACGACCAGCACGGTGGCGGCGCGGCGAATCGCATTCGCCCACCAGTCCGCACCGCGGCGGTTGATCATCGAGGTCAGCGTCTTGTGAGGAATGATGCCGGCATAGGCGCCTTGCCAAGCCTGCTGGTGCACGTCGGCGATGTCTTGCGCATCGCGCGGCTCGGCTTTCCTGATGTCGATCGTCAGCGTGTTCATGATTGGTTAACCATAAACCCGCGTCGCCCGATTGCAAGAGTCCGCGTCGGGCCTAGCCGCGCTTTCGCACAAGCGATCTTTCACACCTGCCGAACCACGTCTTGGCTTGTTGGAGTGACCTAGATTTCGACCAGATGGTCATCCAGTTCGTTGATGTCTCCGGGGGTAACCGGGAAATGCTCGGCCAGCACGGCCCCTACCGATTCGATGGTCTTGATGAAACCATCCGCGAGACGGTCGTCGCCGGCATGCGCGGTCAGGTCGCGGACAGCGCCGTCCCAGACATGCTGTCCAACACGGCCGTCTATACCGCTGTCTGCAACCACTTCGGCGTAACGCTCGGCGATCGAGACGAACACCAGGACACCGGTGCGCGCGGCGGTACGGTGGACGTTGCGGGCCAGGAACTGTTTGAGCGCATTGGCATGCGCCGCCTTGTAGCGCAGCCGCCTCGGCACGAGATGGATGCGCAACCCCGGCACCACCCACAAAAGCAACACCACGCAGGCCAGCGCCAGAAGCTGGACGATGACGAAATGCGGCAGGCGCAGCGACAGCCACCAGGCCTCCAGCCCGTAGGCGACGGCGAGGCTGACGATGAGCATGCCGAGCATCGCCATGAACGCCGCCGGATAGAAATAATCGTCGCTGGCATGCGCGACGACGCAATAGATCTCGCCGTCGGTCCGGGCCTCCGCGGCACGGATCGCGGCGGCGATGCGCTCATGGTCCTGCGGGCTGATCGGTCGTGTCGCCATGATCTCACCAGCTTCCCGAAGAGCCGCCACCGCCGGACGAACCGCCGCCGCCGGAAAAACCACCACCACCGCCGCCGGACGACCAGCCGCCACCGGAACTTCCCGACGACCAGCCACCGGATGAACGTCGGCCGGGCTCGAACGTCATGCCGAGCCAGCGATAGCGGCCCGGGCCGAGCTTCTGGCCGAAGATCGGCGGCAGCACCGAGGCCGCCAGGCCGCCAAAGAAGATGAGCGCCCAGATGCCGATGAAGACGGCGAAGAACAGGTTGTCCGTGTTGAGCGGAGCCTGTTCGTTGCGCTTGCCCCGCGCCACGAGCTCTTCCGGATTGCCGTTCAGCACCATGATCATGTCATCGACGGCCTTGTCGATGCCGCCGGAGAAATCGCCGGCGCGGAAGGCCGGCACCATGTCGTTTTCGATGATCAGCTTGGTGTGCAGGTCGGTGAGCGTGCCTTCGAGGCCATAGCCCACCTCGATGCGCATCTTGTGGTCGTTCGGCGCGACCAGGAGCAGGACGCCGTTGTTTTCCTTGGCCTGGCCGAGCTTCCAGAAGCGGAACAATCGGTTGGCGTAGGGCTCGATCTCCTCGCCGTCGAGGCTGGGAATCGTGGCGACGACGATCTGGTCGGACCCTTTGGTTTCGAAGTCCGCGAGCTTCTGCGTCAACGCCGCTTTGGTCCCGGCATCGATGATGTCGGCATTGTCGACCACCCGCCCTGTCAGCGCCGGCAGTTCGGCGGCCAAGAGCTTGAGCGGAAGCAGAGCGAAGAGAAGCGCTGCCGCGAGAACGAGAACACGGCGCCAGCTCTTGTCAGCCTGGGAGATCATGGCGATCGGCCCTGGATATCAGCCGCCCTGCTTTGTTGTTGTCGTTCCGAAATCGACCTTCGGCACCTGCAGCTTGTCTTCGTCGATGGTGAAATTCGCGAAAGGCTGGTTGCTGCGGAACCACAAGCTTGCCCATATCACGGAGGGGAAGGTCCTGAGCGTCAGATTGTAATCCTTCACCGCCTGGATGTAATCACGGCGGGCGACGGCGATGCGGTTCTCGGTGCCTTCGAGCTGCGCCTGCAGCGCCAGGAAGTTCTGGTTGGCTTTGAGATCCGGATACGCCTCCGACACCGCGATCAGCCGCGACAACGCGCTCGTCAGCCCTGCTTGGGCATCCTGGAACTTCTTGAGAGCTTCCGGGTCCTTCAGCGTTTCCGGCGTCACCGTTATCTGCGTTGCCTTGGCGCGCGCCTCGACCACGGCATCCAGCGTGTCCTTTTCATGCGTGGCGTAACCCTTGACCGTCTCGACCAGGTTGGGGATCAGATCGGCCCGGCGCTGATACTGGTTCAGCACCTCGCTCCACGCTGCCTTGGCGTTTTCCTCGGCGGTCGGGATGGTGTTGAAGCCGCAACCGGCGAGCAACGGCAGCACGATGGCCATCATCACGAAGGCGGGCAAGGCACGGAGCCGGGACGGTGAGGAAAGGCGCTGGGCAAACATGATCGGATCCCTCGGTAGAAATTGTAGGCGAAGCATTACCACAATCCGTGCGCAAGAAAATGACCCCTGCCGGAAAGCATTTCCTGGCCCCGGCCGGAAAGCATTTCCTGGCTCCTCGCCATCCGGCGCGCAGCCCCTGTGATTGACGGGGCGAACACGCTAAGGTCATTGCAAACGGGACATCACCATGGCGGAACGCCAGGACAGCGACGACGAATCGCGCCGGATCCTCGAGCGCATTGCGCGCGAGACCGATCCGGCGGGCACGTCGTTCGTGGCGCGGGCCGTGAAGGGCGCGCACGATCACGTTACCGCCACGGATGCCGACCGCTCGGATCCGATCGAATATTGGGGGACCCGCGTTGGCCGGGCACTCGGCCTTCTTCTGGCCATTGGCCTGATGATCTGGCTCGTGCTTTTCATCATCCGGGGCAGTTAGCAGACAAGGGACATAATGAGCGCCGAACACACCGACGCGCCGCGCGCGGTCATCATCATTTCCAGTCATGTCGTGCGTGGCTCGGTCGGCAATCGTGCCGCCGTCTTTGCACTGGAAACGCTGGGCTTCCCGGTGTGGGCGGTGCCCACGGTCATCCTGCCCTGGCATCCCGGCCACGGCCGGGCAACGCGCATCGTGCCGCCGCTCGACCAGTTCAAGGCGATGATGGCCGATCTCGAGCGCGCGCCGTGGCTGGGCGAGGTCGGCGCCGTGCTGTCGGGCTATCTCGGCGAGGCCGGCCAGGCCGAGGCGGTCGCCTCGCTGGTTGGCGCGATCAAGGCCAGGACGCCGGATGCCATCTACATCTGCGACCCCGTGATGGGCGACAAGGGTGGCCTCTACGTGCCGGAACCGACAGCCGCCGCCATGCGCGACCGGCTGATGCCGATCGCCGACATCGCCACGCCCAACCGCTACGAGCTCGAATGGATGGCGGGAGCCCCGCTGACGGACATGAAATCAACGATGGCGGCAGCGCTCCATGCCGGGCCGTCGACCATGCTTGTCACATCGGCGCCGTCGATGATGACGGGCGGCACCGGCAATCTGCTGCTCAACGGCAGCCAGGCGCTGCTGGCCGAACACCGCCTGATCGACAAGCCGCCGAATGGGTTGGGCGACCTGACGGCGGCGGTCTATCTGGCCCGCACACTGTCCGGCCAGCCGGCGGTCAAGGCTTTGCAGTCGACAACGGCAGCGGTCTACGAGATCCTGGCGCGCACGGCCAAGCGCGGCGGTGACGAACTGCAACTCGAAACCGACGCACAGAGCCTGTCGCATCCGATGGCCATGGTGCAGCTTCGCCACCTCACGCATCCGGGGCGGGACCGCCGGGCGTGATGCCTGCCAACGGCGCGCTCGTCGGCATCGACGGCTGCAAGGCCGGCTGGGTCGCCGTCATCGGCAATCGGGATGCAGTTCCCTCGGTCGGGGTCTTCGCATCCTTCGCCGCATTGCTTGCGGCGCACTCCGACGACGCGGTTGTCGTCGTAGACATGCCGATCGGCCTGCCGGAGTTCTCGCAAAGAGGCGGGCGCGGACCGGAAGCGCTTGTACGGCCGTTGCTTGGACAGCGTCAGTCCAGTGTCTTCTCCATCCCCTCACGCGCCGCCGTCTATGCCGACACGGATGAGTTCACCACGATCGAAGCCTGGTACGCCGCCCATCGCAGGGCAAGCGACGTGGCGAAGACCACATCCGACCCGCCACGCGGCGTTTCGATCCAGGCGTTCGGCATTTTTTCCAAGATCCGGGAGATCGACGCATTGCTGATCGCGCGGCCCGACTTGTGCGGCCGCGTCTTCGAATCCCATCCGGAAGTCGCCTTCTGCCGGCTGAACGGCGACAGGGCCATGCAACTGCCCAAGAAGATCAAGGGCGCCATCAATCCGGCCGGGATGGCGGAGCGCAAGGCACTGCTCTGTCGGCACGGCTATGACCGTGCCTTTCTCGATCAGGCGCCGCCGCGTGGTGCGGCGGCCGATGATTTCCTCGATGCGGCGGCGATGATGCTGATCGCCGGCCGCATCGCCAGCGGCAAGGCCAGGCCATTTCCCAACCCGCCGCTGACTGATGGTTTTGGCATACCGGTCGCCATCTGGGCGTGACAGTGTCGGCACACGCCTGGCTTTGGCGCATGGCATTTATGGCCAGCCCCCGCAATTCTGCATTGCTCGTAACAGGCTTTTGCCGTTAGAGCCTTTTTCGACCGCAACGAGCTGCCACCTCCAACCCCGGAAAGCCGCCCATGCCCCATCTTCCCGACCATCTCATCACCGGCTACCGCAACTTCATGAACGGCCGCTATCTCACCGAGAGCGGGCGCTACCGCGAGCTTGCCCGCGAGGGGCAGTCGCCGGAGACGATGATCGTCGCCTGCTGCGACTCCCGCGCGGCCCCCGAGGCGATCTTCGACGCCGGGCCGGGTGAACTCTTCGTGCTGCGCAATGTCGGCAACCTGGTTCCGCCCTACGCGCCGGACGGCGAGTTCCATTCGACGTCGGCCGCGCTGGAATTTGCCGTGCAGAGCCTCAAGGTCAAGAACATCGTCGTCATGGGACATGGACGGTGCGGCGGCATCCGCGCTGCGCTCGACACCACCTCCGCCCCCTTGTCGCCCGGCGACTTCATCGGCAAGTGGATGAGCCTGATCGCGCCGGCGGCCGAAACGGTCTCGTCCAGCACCTTCATGACGGCAACGGAGCGTCAGACCGCGCTGGAGCGCATCTCGATCCGCTACTCCATCGCCAATCTCAGGACCTTCCCGTGCGTGTCGATCCTCGAAGGCAAGGGGCGGCTGTCGCTGCACGGCGCCTGGTTCGACATCTCGACCGGCGAGCTTTGGGTGATGAACAAGGACACCGGCGATTTCGAGCGTCCGGAGATGGCGCAGACCTGATTCTGAACTGGAGTTTGGCAGCCAAGAAAGCGGGAAGCGATTTAGGTTCGATCATGATAAGATGCGGGATGGAGCCCGTTTCGGCTCCACCGGTGCAGGACAGGCTCCAGGGGTGAGCATGGTGCGAAATTGGCGTGCGTTCGCTTTGTCCATGATGGCGCTTGTGTTTTTGCTGACATCGGCCCTTGCCGACGACAGCGCGGTGATTGGCCGCTGGTACGCGGCCTTGCTGGTTGCCGACCGCACCGAGATCTCGGATCTGCTGTCCGACGATGTCCGCATAAAACTCGATGACCTCGGCATCGTGCAAAGCAAACAGGAGTTCATCGCCTCCATGGACGACTGGCAAGGCGCCGTCGCGGGCGCCGCGATCCGGCACCGGATCGCCAAGAGCGAGGGTGGCGTCACCACGGTTATTGCCTGCTACGACTTCCCCAACAATGACATGCTGATGCAGGAGACGTTCGCGGTGACCGACAACCGCATCACCGCCAGCTCGCAGGCGGCGATCTCCGAGACCTGCGACGGCTACTGACGCAGTCCTGATCGGCTGCGATGTTGCGCGCCGCAAGCCCGCGCCCTACATCGGTGACGACACCACCTCCCCTCGCCGCCAATAAGCGAAAGTCTGTCCATGCCCTCCACGAAGACCGTCGACCTTGCCACCCATCCTTTGACCGCGTGGCAGGGGCCGCTCGGCCTGCCCGATTTCGCCAGCATTGGCGACAGTGATTTTGCTGATGTCTTCGACGCGGCGCTGAAGGCGCATGACGCCGAGATCGAGGCGATCGCCGGCAATGCCGAGACGCCGACCATCGACAACACACTTGCCGCGCTCGAGCTCGGCGGCGAAGCCCTCGACCATGTCTCGTCGATCTTCTGGTGCCGCGCCGGCGCTCATACAAACGAGACGATCCAGGCGCTGGAGCGCGACATATCGCCGAAGATGTCCCGGCATTTCTCGGCGATCTCGATGAACGAAAGACTGTTTGCCCGCATCGACGATCTGTATCAGCGCCGCGAGAGCCTGAAGCTCGATGCCGAGACGCTGCGGGTGTTGGAGAAGACCTGGAAAGGCTTTGTCCGATCCGGCGCCAAGCTCGACGCCGACGGCAAGAAGCGGCTGGCGAAGATCAGCGAGGACCTGTCATCGCTCGGCACCAATTTCGGCCAGAATGTGCTTGCCGATGAGCGCGACTGGGCGCTGTTCCTCGACGAGGCCGACCTTGCCGGCCTGCCGGATTTCCTGAAGAGCTCCATGGCGGAAGCCGCCGAGATGCGCGGCCAGAAGGGGCGCTACGCCGTCACCCTGTCGCGCTCGATCTACGAGCCGTTCTCGACCTTCTCCGAGCGCCGCGACCTGCGCGAGATCGCCTTCCGCGCCTTCACCATGCGCGGCCAGAATGGCGGCGCCACCGACAACACCGCTGTGGTGCGCGACATGCTGAAGCTGCGCGCCGAGAAGGCGAAACTGCTGGGTTACGAGTCCTTCGCCGCGTTGAAGCTCGACGACACCATGGCCAAGACACCGAAGGCCGTGCACGCACTGCTCGATCCGGTCTGGGAAAAGGCACTGGAGAAGGCGGCAGCCGACCAGACCCAGTTGGAGCGGCTGGCGACCGAAGCCGGCAGCAATGAAAAATTCGCGGCCTGGGACTGGCGCTTCTACCAGGAGAAGCTGCGTGCGGAAAAGTTCGCCTTCGACGAGGCCGAACTGAAGCCCTATCTGCAGCTCGACCGCGTCATCGATGCCTGCTTCGACGTGGCGACACGATTGTTCGGCATCACCTTCGAGGAGAAGAAGGGCATCACCGCCTGGCACCCGGACGCCCGTGTGTTCGTCGTGAAGAACGCTGATGGCAGCGAGCGCGGCCTGTTCCTGGCCGACTATTTCGCGCGGCCGTCAAAGCGCTCCGGCGCCTGGATGAGCGCGCTGAAATCCGGTTACAAGCTGGGTGGCGGCTCGACGCCGGTGATCTACAACATCATGAATTTCGCCAAGCCGCCGGCCGGCGAGCCCGCCCTGCTGTCGGTCGACGAGGCAAGGACGCTGTTCCATGAATTCGGCCACGCACTGCACGGCATGCTGACCGACGTCACCTGGCCGTCGGTTGCCGGCACCTCGGTCAGCCGCGATTTCGTCGAACTGCCCTCGCAGCTCTACGAACACTGGTTGACCGTGCCGGCCGTGCTGGAAAAGCATGCGCTGCATGTAAAGACCGGCAAGCCGATGCCCAAGGCGCTGCTCGACAAGATGCTGGCGACGCGCACTTTTGGAGCCGGCTTCGCGACGGTCGAGTTCACCGCCTCGGCGCTGATCGACATGGCCTATCACGCACGGCCGAACGGCCCCGACGAGCCGCTTCGTTTCGAAGCCGAAACACTCGAAAAGCTCAACATGCCCGACACCATCGCGATGCGTCACCGCACCCCGCATTTCGGCCATGTCTTTGCCGGCGACGGCTATTCGGCCGGCTACTATTCCTACATGTGGTCGGAAGTGCTCGACGCCGATGCCTTCGCCGCCTTCGAGGAAACCGGCGACCCCTTCAACCCGGCGCTGGCCGAGCGGCTGCGCAAGAACATCTACGCCGCTGGTGGATCCAAGGATCCGGAAGAACTCTACACCGCGTTTCGCGGCAAGATGCCCTCGCCCGATGCGATGATGGCCAAGCGCGGGCTGGTGTAAACAATCACCGAAGTCGGTGCCGTCCCTCATTGCCCTGCCGACCGGCAGGCGGGTGAGGGGCGGCGCTGACGTCCGCCTCGTTATCCCTGACTGCTGACCTTCCAAGGATCAGCCACCCGAGGCCAGATCGGCCGCGTCAGCTTGGTGTAGTTCGTCACCGCCGGATTGCTGGGATATGAACTCGGCGCCGTGACATAGATGATCTCGGCGGCGATCGGTTCGAAGCCGGCATAGAAATGGTTGGTCGACTTGATCAGCAGGATATCCTTGCTCATCGGATCGACGCCGATATTGGAAAAGATGTCCGGTTCGAAGGTCTGCGTGCGGTTGGTGTTGAGGATGATGTCGACCTCGGTGCCTTCGATGCGGACCAGCGCCGTCGGCCCTAGCGTCACCCGGCTCGGCCCGAAACTCTGCCAGCCCTCCGCAACCGCCTTAAGAACGCGCACCCGTGCGTCGATCGGCTCGCCTGCCTGCGGGCCGGCCTTGCCGCCGAAACGCAGGTCGATGACCGCGCCCTCGCCCGCCGCCTGGCAAAAGGTCACGGCGATCGGATCCCAGATTGTCGCCACGCCGACCTTGTTCAGGCCACGCGCCAGCATCTGGCGCAACACGACGGTGCCGTCCCCGGGAACGCCACCGCCGGGGTTGTCCCATATGTCGGCGATGACCACCGGCTTGCCCGGCTTTTGCGCACACACGGCAAGCGCCCGATCGATGCCGTCGGCGGCGCTCAGCATCGTCATCGCCGTCTTTTCGCGAAGCTCATAGAGCTCCCGCCCCAGCCGTTCCGCCAGCGCGTCGCCCTTGGCCTTGTCATTGTCGGTGACGACGAGGATGCGCGTGCCCATTTCGGGCACATCGGCCGCCATGAAACCGTGGATCACGGAGACCGACAGCACGCCGTCCTTGCCCTGCAGCGCCTTGATGCGGTCGACGAAGGAGCGCATCGGCTCACGGCTGGTCGGCAACACCTGGATCATGCGGCAGTCGAAGGTCGAGATCACCGGCTTGATCTCGCCGCGCGCCGCGGCAATGCCGAGTTCGACCACATGTTCGCCGCGCTCGTAGAAATCCGTGTGCGGAAATTCGAGGAAGAAGGCGAGGATGTTGGAAGCGGCTACCCGCTTCGGCGTCAGGTGGCTATGCGGATCGAGCTCCACCGCGATCATGACATCCGGCCCGACGATCGTGCGGACGCGTTCAAGCAGGTCGCCCTCGCAATCATCATAGCCCTGCGCCACCATGGCGCCATGCAGGCCGAGGATCACGGCATCAACGGGGAGTGCGGCCTGCAACTGGCCGAGTATCTCGTCGCGCAGTGCCTCATAGGTCTGCCGTTGCACGAGGCCACCCGGCTCCGCCCAGGTGGCGGTGCCTTCGATGACGGTGAGGCCTTCGGCGGCCGCGCGCCGCCGCAAGGCGACGATGGGCGAGGAGCACAGCGTCGGCGTTTCCGGATGTTTGCCGGGCCCGGCATAGAAGGCCATCTCGAACGAGGCCCGGTCGGTCGGTACCGGCGAGAAGGTGTTGGTTTCCGTCGCCAGCGAGGCGGTGAAGATGCGCATATTTGGAATTCCGCTTCGCTTTTCAGTTCGTGGTCGTTGCGGCTGGGCATGTAGACGAGATCATTGGCCGTGGCGACAGCGACGCATGCGACAACCCGGACACATATTTGTGTGACATCTAAAACTCCGTTCAGCTCGCCTACTTGACCGCCCCGAGCGCCAGCCCTCTGACAAGGTAGCGTTGCAGCCAGATGAACAGGATCGCCACCGGCAACGTCGCCAGCAGCGTCGCGGCCATGACGTGGTGCCACTCGATCGTGTAGCGGCCGGCGACCAGCGAAAACACCTGGATCGGCAAGGTGTAGCTCTCCTGGCTGCGCAACATGGTGAGCGCCACGACGAATTCGTTCCAGGCGTTGATGAAGGTGAAGATGGCGGTCACGGCGATCGCCGGCAGGCAGAGCGGCAAGAACACCTTGCGCAAGGTCAGCCAGCGGCCGGCGCCTTCCATCCACGCGGCTTCCTCCAGATCGCGCGGAATCGTGTCGAAATAGCTCTGCAGCATCCAAACTGTGAACGCGACGTTGAACGCCATGTAGATGACACCAAGCGCGGTCGTGCTTTCGACCAGGCCCCAGGCGGCCATCAGGCGAAACAGGCCTAGCACCAGCACGATCGGCGAGATCATCTGCGAGATCAGCAGGAACTGGCGGAAGGCGCCATAGCCGGCAAAGCGAAAGCGCGACATGGCGTAGGCGGCGGGAACGGAGATGATGATGGCGCCGACGGTTGCGATGATCGACACGTAGAGCGAGTTGGCGAGCGCCTGGCCAAAGCCTGTAGCCACCCACATGTCGGAAAAGTTCGACCAGTGGAACTCGCTCGGCCACCATGTCGGCGACAGCACTTCCTGTCGCGGCTTGACCGCGGTCAGGAACATCACGGCGAAGGGAAAGATCGTCACCACGATTAGCGGCGCCAGCAGCAGCCAGGCGATCACGGTACGCTTCAGTTTGCTCGTCATGCGCGTTGCTCCCGCATCGCCAGCCGCACATAGATCATGGTGAAGACCAGCAATATGGCCAGCATCACTAGCGACACGGCCGATGCTTCACCCAGCTTGCCGATGCGGAAGGCCAGCTTGTAGAGATGGGTGACCAGAATGTCGGTCGAGTTGGCCGGCCCGCCCTGCGTCATCACCCAGATGATCGGGAAGGAATTGAAGACATAGATCGTGTTGAGCACGATGGCGATGTTGATGAACGGCTTCAGCAGCGGGAAGGTGATCTCGCGGAATTGCTGCACGGGCGTAGCGCCTTCGAGGGACGCCGCCTCATAGAGATCCTCGGGGATCGACGACAGCCCGCCCAGGAAAATGGTCGTCGTGAACGGCACCGTCACCAGGATGCCGATCAGCACCTGCATCGGGAAAGCCGTCTCGGCCCGCGCCAGCCACTGGATGTTCTCGTGGATCAGGCCCAGCCCCATCAGCGCCGAATTCAGCATGCCGCTTTCGCCGTTCAGCGCCCAGCGCCAGACCACCGCCGTCATGGTCAGCGAGACCGCCCAGGGCAGCATGATGATGACGCGGGCAAGGCCGCGGCCGTAGAAGTCGGTGTTGAGGATCATCGCAACCGGCACCGAGACCAGAAGGGCGCCGCCGACCACCAGCACCGTCCACAGGCCGGTGCGCAACAGCGCCGCGAGGAAGTCGGGATCGGCGAGGAAGGCCTGGTAGTTGCCGAAGTCGTTGAACTCGCGCAGCTGGCCGAAGCGGTTCACATCGTGAAGCGAAATCTGGATCAGGTCCCAGACCGGCCAGAAGATGACCACCGCCGCCAGGAACAGGCTGGGCAGGGTCAGGAGATAGGGCAGGAAACGATTCTGCATCGGCTGGCCAGGACCCTGATGAGGTGGATGTGAAGCCGAAATCGCGCCGCTGGGCAGCATGTTCGGAAGGTGTGGCGCGCCCCGATGGTCGGGACGCGCCACGGGCGCAGGGAGTACGCCCTTATTTCTTGAGCACGGCGTTGGCCTTCGCCGCCGCGTCCTTCAGGCCTGCCTCGGGGTCGCCGCCGAGGTAGATCTTCTGCATGGCATCTGATGTGATCTGGGCGACCTCTTCCCAGCCTGGAATGACAGGTGCGAAGCGGGCATCGGGCAGCAGCGCGGTGAACGCCGCCAGATCCGCGTTGTTCACATAGTAGTCCATTTTCGCCTCTTCCTTGTTCACCGGCAGGAAGCCTTCGCCCTGCGTGAACTTGGCGCGCTGCTCCTTGGTGAACAGGAAGTCGAGCAGCTTCCAGGCCTCATCCTTGTTCTTGGAATTCTTGAACATGATGATGGAGTCGGTCACGCCATAAGTGCCGCGCGCGCCGGTCGGTCCGGCCGGGATTGCCGCCACGCCATATTTCAGCTTCGGCGCCTCGTCCTTGATCTGGTTGGACAGGAAGGGTGCGGTGATCATCATGCCGACCTTGCCCTGCTTGAACAGGTTCTGCACGTCCTCGCGGTTGTTGGAGGTGACGCCCGGCTCGGTCAGGCCTTCGTCGATCATCGACTTGTAGAGCTTGGCGGCTTCAAGCGCGCCGGGCGTGCTCAGCCCGGAGGTGCCGTCCTTGTTGAGGATTTCCGTGCCCTGGGACCACATCGCGTAATAGTAATAGACGTCGGTCTCGATTTCCTTGCCCTGCAGGCCGAAACCGAAGGTGCCGGAGCCCAGCGCCTTGATCTTGCGGGCATCCTCCTGCAGCTCCGTCCAGTTTGCCGGCGGCTTGGCGATGCCGGCCTTCTCGAACAGCTCCTTGTTGTAGTACATGGCGCGCGCCGAAGCCGCGATCGGCAGGCCGTAGGTCTTGCCCTCCATGATTGATGGCGACAGGAAGGTGTCGATGAAGCGGCCCTTGAACTCAGGCGTGATGTAGCTGTCCAGCGGCTCGGCAACGCCCTGCTGGACGAAATCGATCAGCCAGCGCGTGCCGATGATCGACAGGTCCGCATTGGTGCCGGCGGTGATGTCGGTGGTCAGCTTCTGCAGGAGGACATCCCACGGAACCACCTCGAACTTGACGGTGATGCCCGGGTTCGCCGCCTCGAATTCCTTCTTGACGCCCTCGAAATAGGGACCGGTCTTGGCGCTGTACTCGGCGACGGTGACCCGCACCTCGCCGGCATCGGCCTGCGCCGCGAGCGCCATCAAGCTCATTCCGGCCATCAGGCCGACAGTCCATTTTGCAAGGCTCATTCGATGTCTCCCATTTGATTTGCGCTTGTGCGCCCTCTCGCCATTGGACGACGAAAGATTGTGTGACTTTCCTACATTATCGATCATTTGATGGCTTGCAAGCAGATTATTCTGTTGCTTAATTACATTCTCTGCACTAGGCCTGACGGCAATTGTCGGGGATCCCAGGGGGTGTCGCACGGTGGGTTCGAAAGCCGAGTTCGAAGGCAAGACTGTCGTGGTGACCGGTGCCGGCGGCGGCCTCGGCTCCGCGATCGTGGAACTGATGGCGCAAAGGGGTGCACGTGTCATCGGCTGCGACCAGTCGAGCGAGGCGCTGGGCAGCCCGCATCTGGCCTCCCGCCATGTCTTCAACCTTCTCGACCGGGCGTCGATCGCGGCGTCGCTCAGCGCGATCCTCGACAGGGATGGCGTGCCGGACATCCTCATCAACAATGCCGGCTGGACGCGTGCCGAGACGCTGGCCGCTTTGACGCCCGACAAGATAGAGCAGGAGCTCGACCTCAACCTGACCGGCGTGATGCATTTCGCCGATCCGCTGGTCAAGGCCATGGCTGGCCGTGGCTCCGGCAGCGTCGTTTTCATCTCCTCGGTCAATGCCCTCAAGCATTTCGGCAACCCTGCCTATGCCGCCGCCAAGGCCGGCATCAACGCCTATGCAAAAGCGATTGCCGTCGAACTTGGCCGCAGTGGCCTGCGCGCCAATGTCGTCTGCCCGGGCTCGATCCGCACCGCCGCCTGGGACCACCGCCTTGCCAAGGATCCCGAAATCCTTGGCAAGCTGCAGCGGCTCTACCCGCTTGGCCGCATCGTCAACGCCTGGGAAGTGGCCGAGGCCGTCGCCTTCCTTGCGTCCGAGCGTGCATCGGGGATAACCGGCGTGGTGATGCCCGTGGATGCCGGCTTGACGGCCGGCTGCCTGCCATTCATCGACGACATATTGGGAGCGTGACCATGACCGACGTCGAGTTCCGCGGCCTGTCGAAATCCTTCGGGCAGCACAAGATCCTCGAAAACATCAGCCTCGACATCAAGAGCGGCGAATTCGTCGTGCTGGTCGGTCCGTCCGGCTGCGGCAAGTCGACCTTGCTGCGCATGCTGGCGGGGCTGGAGACGATCAGCTCCGGTGATCTCCTGATCGGCGGCGTGCGCGCCAACGAACTGCCGCCGCAGAAACGCAACATCGCGATGGTCTTCCAGTCCTATGCGCTGTTTCCGCATCTGAAGGCATCGGACAATATCGGCTTTGGCCCGAAGATCCGCGGCGAAACACGGGCCGCCATCGACGACAAGGTCAAGAAAGCGTCGGGCGTCCTCAACCTCTTCTCCTATCTCGATCGCTACCCAAGGCAATTGTCGGGCGGCCAGCGCCAGCGTGTCGCCATGGGCCGCGCCATCGTGCGTGAACCATCGGTCTTCCTGTTCGACGAGCCGCTGTCCAACCTCGATGCGCAATTGCGCGTCCAGATGCGCACCGAGATCAAGGCGCTGCACCAGCGGCTGAAGTCGACAATCGTCTATGTCACGCACGACCAGATCGAGGCCATGACCATGGCCGACCGCATCGTGGTGATGAACCTTGGCAAGATCCAGCAGGTCGGGCCGCCGCTCGAACTCTACGACCGCCCGGCCAACAAATTCGTCGCCAGTTTCCTCGGCTCTCCGTCGATGAGTTTTGTTTCCGGCGCTCTCAAGGCAGCGCCGGAGAAAAGCTGGTTTGAGTCGTCGGGTGGCGGGCGACTTGCGCTTGCAGGAAAGATAGTGCCGGCAGCCAGTGCGGTGGAAGCCGGCATTCGCCCCGAGCACTTCATCATCGGCGAGGCCGAAGACGCGATGGCGATCAGGGTCGACGTCGTCGAGCCGACCGGCTCCGAGACCCATATTTACGGCACCATTGGCACCGATACGGTGCGGGCCGTGTTCCGCGACAGGGTGCATGCGCGCCCCGGCGACCTGCTGCCGGTGACCGTCGATCCCGGCAACGTCCATTTGTTCGAAAAGGCGACAGGCCTGCCCCTGTGAAAACACGACCATGAAAACGCCGGCCGACATCATCACGCGCCTGCAGCTGATGTCGCAGGACGGCACCAAGTCGGATCGCCGGCTGGCCGGCCTCGTTCTGTCCGATCTCGACTTTGCCTCCAAGGCTGCGATATCGGAGATCGCCGCGCGCGTCGGCGTCAGCGAACCGACGGTGACCCGCTTCTGCCGCAATCTCGGCTGCGAGGGCCTGCGCGATTTCAAGTTCTACCTGGCGCAGGCGATCGCCATCGGCGGCCAGTATCTGTCGCCCGAGCCGCTGAGCCGCGACGCCCGTGAGCAACGCATCGCATCCGCCATCACCGAAGCCGCGATCGCCTCCATCCAGCGCGCCAGCGAGAACCTCGACATGAGGACGCTGGTGGATGTCGCCGCACGCATTGCCACCTCCGGCAATGTGCTGTGCATCGGTTCGGGCGGCATTTCGTCCATGATGGCGACGGAGATGCAGAACCGGCTGTTCAGGCTGGGCGTGTCGGTGCTGGCGCAGATCGACGGGCAATTGCAACGCATGTACGCCGCCGTCGCCACTCCCGATACCACCGTGGTCGCCTTTTCGGTTTCCGGCTATGCGCGATCGGTCATCGAGGCAGTGCAGGTCGCCCAGCAATATGGCGCCACCACGGTCGCCATCACCGCACCGGACTCCGCACTCGCCAAGACCGCCGACACGGTCATCCAGTGGCAGCCGCTCGAAGACGGCAACATCTATAAGCCGACCTCGTCGCGCTATGCGCTGCTGGCGATCGTCGACATGATCGTCACGTCGGTCGCGGAGACACGCGGCCCGAAGGTGCTGGAGAACCTGCGCCGCATCAAGCAGAGCGTGAACACGCTGAAGGTCGACGATCCCCGCCTGCCGCTGGGGGATTGAGCGCGCGACAGACGGCCTGCCGTACGGTGCGAATAGCCCCCTCACCCGGCGCTAATCGCTAGCCTCTTCTCCCCAGCGGGGTCCGAAGGACGGGCGAGGCCCGTGACTCGCCCCGGCACAGCTAGCCGCGAAGCGGCCGGGTGAAGAGGCACCGCCTGGCAGAACCAAGCTCTATGTACAAAGCGCCTCAACGCTCCTTGCCAACATTGCCGGATCGCCAACAACGCGCAACGTCTTCAGCCGGGCCGTGCCGCCGGCGACAACCGAGACAGCCGATGCCGGCACGCCCAGCGTCTTGGCGACCAGTCTTTCCAGCGCTGTGTTGGCGGCGCCGTTTTCCGGCACGGCGCGAACCCGTGCCTTCAGGTGACTTCGTCCGTCCGCCGATGTCTCGATGCCCTCAAGCCGGTCCATGGAGGACTTCGGCGTCAGCCGGACGAACAGGTCAATGCCGTTCTCACGCGTGCGGAACGGCGCGGTCATGCAATCGCCGGGATCACAGGACCAGCGGCGCCACCGTGGTGAGTATGAACTGCCTGATGAAGAACAGGAGCAGCAGCAGGATGATCGGCGAAATGTCGATGCCGCCCAGATCCGGCATGAAGCGACGGATCGGCCGCAATGCCGGTTCGGTCAGCCGGTAGAGCATGTTGCCGATACTGCCGACGAACTGGTTTTTCGAATTGACCACGTTGAAGGCGTAGAGCCAGGAAAAGATCGCCGAGGCGATGATGATCCACCAGTAGAGGTCAAGCGCCATGACGATGGTTTGAATAAGGGCGAGCATACCGGTCTCCGATTGTTGCCGACATGTAGCCACTGCTGGCCAAACCGGCAAGGGCCGCCTTCCAACGCATGCCCGGCCGGCGGTTGGCAAGGGGGAAATTTCGGCGATGCGCAGCCTTGACAGGAAACCGCGCCGCCCCATAAATGCGCCATCCGCTGGACGGGGCTGTAGCTCAGCTGGGAGAGCGCGTCGTTCGCAATGACGAGGTCAGGAGTTCGATCCTCCTCAGCTCCACCAGCGGATTTTCGAAGGTATATTTCCCATCAAAATCAGCAAGATAACCGAAAGGGCCTCTTTCGTTTGGCCCACGCGCTTGGCCCACGTTCTGGCTGTCTCTGGTGCAATTGTCGTTGGCGTGCGCGCCCTTCGTTTCAATCACTCCGAAAGAGCGAGTTCGACCCATTAGCGAAGTTGCCGCCTTACAGGGGCAAGGTCCGGTCCGAAGAGGACTTCTTTATGCACTCAAGGTAAAAGAGACAAATGCAAGGAATAATTACGACAGCGTGGTAATTATCATCCTTTGTCAAATATATAAAGAAATAGGAAATCAATAAAAATACCAAGGATGCCACGACATTTTTGAATGAAATATTCCAATTGAACGGCTTAGAGTATCCAATTGCCAAGACGGATGGGGGTAACAGGTAGCGAAAACCTGGAGATATGCACAAAATCCCATATAACAAAAGTAGACCGATAGCGGCTAAACCTAAGAAGCATGCCATGTAAAAAGGTATAGAGTGCTTTGTCATACCGTCCTATCTCGACTTGGCCTACAGTGACATGGTTTGTTTCCCCGCAGAAGGCAAGCTCCAACGGGGCAGCGGGGCATCGCACGCTTACTACCGCCTGGCCGCCCGATAGGTTAGGAAGATCGTTTTCGACCCATCGCAGCCATTTGAGGCAACAGCGGATTGGGTTTTGACCCTCCCTACCCGACCTCAACGAACCTGACGGGCAACGCTGCGGCGATCTCCTCAGCCATCCCGGCAACAGCCGTTCAACGGCCTGACGGGTTCGACAGCAGTAGGACTGAGGTCGCCATGACGGCCAGGCAAACCCCTGTCGTCTCCGTTCGCGGATGTCGAAAAGATCGAGCCGATGCAGCGGGAGCGGCCTGAGCCTCGCCAGCCTGATCTGTTGGAGGACTTCGGCCGATTTTTGAATGGCTCAACTTTAAATTTGAATGGCTCAACTTTAAGTAAGACGGTTGAGCAATTTGCAACTGTATCGCCGCACTATTGTGGCATGCTTAGATTTGCACAGAGCTATCCATTTCGCAGGGCTCTGGTCAGCATTCTGTACTGCCTGATCTTTGCCGGGCTCTCCGCTATGCCTTTCGGCTTGTCGACCGCGCATTGGATAGCACGCACCTACGGAATTCCCAGCTTGCTGATCTTCCTTGTGGCGTACACCGTCGTCATGACGCTTCTTTTTTGGCTTGTGAACAGGGTCAATGACGCCGCGCCAACGTTTACCCTTCCACCTGGGGGCACTCTCAGCGTTGGACCGCCCATAGAAGAAGCCGTCAAGGACACAGAACTGTCGCTGGAAACAATTCCGAAGACGGCACAGTCTCAGCAGAAGTGATCGTTAGCGCCGTCCCAAAGGCGCCGATCTCGAAGCAGGCCTAGCCTCTCGGCTCTCCCTTCCCGGTATCGAAGGGATCGAGTCGATAGAGCGGCGAGCTCGTGGTTGTGTCATAGCCGCCATCCTTGGCAACCTCGATAACACGGCCACCCTGCCGGAATTCAAGGATGCACCACGTTCGCTCGTTCAACCCTGAAGCCGGAGCCCATCGAGACCTTGGTGCGCGGACTTATGAAGATTGCGAAAAATAAACAACAGTTAACGAGTTGCGCTATGGCTGTCTTTCGCTTTGGCTGCGCTAAAGGACAGCGACGCCGATCGGGGCTTCCTGACTTCGTGAGGATTTAAGGCTGAGGGCCGGTGCCTGCGGCCTTCGTTAAAGGACGCAGGCACCGCCCAATAGGTCAGTTGGCGTCCAGAACCTGAACGACCTCATGGGTTTCCGGATCGACAATCACTGTTCTGCCTTCAATGACGGTGTATCGGTATTTCTCGTTTGGCACTTCACGAAGCTCCACCTTGTCGTCGAGTCTCGTACCGATGTCGAGCTTGACGCCGGGGAGCTTGATGGAGGCAAGCGGGTGCTTGTGGACATATTCCCGATACACTTTCTGATCTTCCGGCTTTACGATAATCGTGTCGGCCATCGCGGCCCCAAGACCTGACATCATGACCGCGCCGGCCGCCAGTGTGATCACACAAGTTTTCATGGTTTTCTCCCTTATTGTGGTATGGCGCCTAGTTTAGTCGCCGGGAATATAAGGATTGACCGGCGAGTTTGTTCCCCGAAAAGAGCGCGACGGCGCCCGCACAAAAAAGACGGTGGCTTGGCCAGAACGGCTGTCCCAGGCTCGACCGTGCGAGGTGCGTTGCATATCGCCTCGATCCAGAGATAAAGCCCGTTGCCAACCCCAAGCCGCCACCCAGGCAACGGGCTTTTCTATAGGCAATTATGTCACCTTGGTCACAACCGGAGCTCCCGGTAGCATAGGCGATGAAAACCACTCGCCCGTCATACGCCGTCTACAGCCCGCCGGTGCTTGGCTTGCCATTCCTGGCTGTCACTCTGGCGCCGGATGGAACGGCTACTGCCAGACCATTCGATACAGCTCAGGATGCAGCCGCTTTCAACAGGATGATGGCGGGGGCAGAGCACCCCGGTAAGGTTCGGAACTGACAAGTCCTGCTGCTTACGAATCCTTAAGTCGCGCATATGAGGAATGTCTCATAGGCTGAAACAGGAGCAGCGAGACATTGCCCTTCGCTGCTCCTTGGGGTGCCCACGACACCCACAGCCCGCTGCCCTCGCCCCAAATCAATCTTGGCAGCGGGCTGATCCCCACTGCGAGACTCGCATTTGTCGCCAAGATCCCGACGGTTGAGACGGCATCATCAGACAACAACGAACCGGCAACGCCGGCCAAGCGGACCATTAGGTGCACCGCCCTACACGCATGGACGATTCGTCGACGCGGGTCACGGCGTGATCGCCGAGGCCGCCCTGGCACTCCTATCGAGTGCGCTTCGGGGGCGAAAGCTAGGCTTTGGCCTTACGCTTGGCAGGCGCTTTCTTCGCTGAAGCCTCGGTAGCTTGTACAGCAGCAGCCTTTCGACCAAGGCCCATCGACTTTGCCAGTGCGGACCGCTGAGATGCATAACTCGGCGCAACCATCGGGTAGTCAGACGGCAAATTCCATTTCTGCCGGTATTCGTCAGGGGTCATGCCGAGCAAGCCAAGATGGCGCTTCATGGACTTGAACTTGCGACCGTCTTCCAGCGAAATGATGTAATCGGGGAATATCGACTTCTTCGGGTTTACTGCAGGAGCACGCGGCGTCTCCGCGACAGGTTGAGGCGAGCCAAGGTTCGAAAGTGATGAATGAACCGACGCAATCAGGTCGCTGAGGCTAGCCACCGGGACTGAATTGTTGCTGACATATGCCGCCACAATGTCGGCCGACAGCTCAATCAACTCCGCTGCGCGAATATCAAAATCCTCGGCCATTGGGCGATCCTTCCACAAAACTCAGCAGTCGCCCGATACTGCACCTTCGGGCGAAAAGTAAAGGGCGCCGACATCGCCGTTGTCATGCGCTTCCGTCGGTCTCGCCGTCTTCGTCCACCATCCGAACCGGCAGATAGGCGTTGGTTTCCAGCCATTCGCGCAGCACGATCCGAACGAGGCCCGAGCGCGCGATTTTCATCTCTGCAGTGCACTGTTCATTCCCGGCGCAACAAAAGAGCCCGCTCCAGCGTAGAGAGCGGGCTCTATAACCGGGCGTAAACGTCCCTTATTTGCAATCTTTCAGCAGCTTCAGCGCCTTCTCGGCATTGGCCTGGGAATCGTATGCCTTTGTTCCGGCATCGGTCACCTTCTTGCCATCCGGCTTCGTGGAGACCACGGAGCACTTCTTCGTCGCGGCATCCTTCGCAACCCAGTACTGAGTGGCGGCAAATGCCGGCATACTAACGAGCGTCACAACCGAAGCTGCAACCAGAACCTTGCGAATCATGGTGTTCTCCCAAAGTTAGCGACGGCACGGGCCGTCGACCTGCGGTAGCTCGGATTAGCCGTCGGCGGCAATTTACAAATGCGTAAACTCACCCGACAAGCGGCCAGCCGAAACGCGCCAGCCGTATAGGATTGGCCGGTGGCGGGATGCTCCTTACAGACTGTGATTTCGCCGGGCCGAACTGTCAGCATCCCGGCCAGCAGAAAAAGCACATTATTTTCAATGGAAGCGCAAACAGCCAGGGACGCCCGGAAACGATAGTTCGGTGGACCTCAGCTCCACAAGCGGATTTTCAACCTGCATTTGCCAAATTCAGCTGAGTCTTCGGCGCGTCACGCGGTCGGGTGGCTGACGTCCCATCAGATCGGAGTAACTGAAGGGACGCCAGCCGGCGGATCGACAGGTCCGCCGCAAGACAGATATGGCCGAGTCGCTAGGATGCGGACATGGCGTGATCGCGGAAGGCGAGACGCTGGCCAAGGCGAACTGGCCCGCACGGGAACATTATTGCCTCCGGCCACGTTCATTGATCGAAGGACAGAACTTTTGGAGGCTGAACATGAGCAGCTTCGAAATGATTGACCTGCTTTGCGTGGTGGACGCCTGCAAGCACGATCCTGCGGTCGGAAATTTCGTGTCGACGGCCAAAGCCGTGGAAGAGTTGCGGATCCTGACTGGCGATTTCGAATCCTCGGACGAGGTGGTGGCGAACGCCCTCTCGGCGGTAGCGCTCAAGTGCGGCTATTCGGTTCTGTTCGACGAACAGGCGGGCGCTGAAATCCTCCTGACACCGTAGCTTGCCCTGTCAAAAGAATGGCGGGGCGCCGGTATAGCGCAAGCCGCTGGTGACGACACGACATCGCCAGCCAAATCCGGCGCCTTCGCTTCCACCCCTGACCATCGCGTCCAACACCTGGCCAACCTTCTGTCAATTGGACTTATGGCGATGGCCGTCAGTGGGGTCGGGCTATTTGTTTTGACAGCCACGCGGGTATTGTCGGCCGATTGTATCAGTTTTTTCTGTGCGTTGCGTCACGGCGTTCGGTGGGGCGACCGAAAACGCTATATGGATTTCCAGCAAAACTATAAATCCGCCTGCGGAAGCAATGACGTGTCCATTCGCGAGAATATCGCCGCAAACCTCAGACGGCTCTGCAAGGAGCATGCCTCAGTCAGCGCGGTATGCCGGGATTTGCGCATCAACCGCACGCAGTTCGAGCGTTACCTGCAAGGGCAAACCGTTCCGAACAAGGCCACGGCCAAACTCATATGCGACTATTTCCATATAGACGAAGCCGAACTGTATCAGGACCACGGTAGCTCGGAGGCCAGGGTTCCAGGCTTGCCTCCGGTTTCCGAAAGTCTGTTCAACCAGTTGATACGCCCCCCCAGCCCATCTATAGCCAGCGGTACGTATTTCACCTACTTCTCGATTCCGGGTCGCGACGACCTGTTGGTGCGGTCGGTGACCTTTATCCGGCGCGAGGCGGAATTGGTCACGTTCAGGCGAGTGACCGGCTGGTCCGAACGCCGAGGATCGACGTGGGCACGGGCGCGCGGCAATCATTATGGGGTGGCGATCGCACGCCTGAACTGGACCTATTTCAGCGGAATCAATCGCCGGCAGACCGGCGAGCCATCGCTCATCTCCGTCCAATGGGCCCCCATCTCCGAGCCGGTCCTGATGGGAAAGGCGATGCTGTTGACTGAATCCGGGCCGGCATTTGCCTCTGTTATCATGCGACAGGAAGTCGCCAATATTAGCCCGAGACAAGCAATCCGAATGGCTCACGTCATCAGGCTCGACGACCCCGATGTCGATCAACTCGTGGTAAGCCTTACCAGGGATGGCGCCAGATAATTGGCTTCAACCACAGCTTGTTATGCTAAATAAGGATAAGATATTCGAAAAGAGCGTATACTTTCGACAATATACTCCAGGTCCGAGTAAAATAAGTTTATGAAGTTTGTACAAAAGCAACAAAAGGCACGACCCATGCCTTCGTCTGTAACTCTACTGTAATTTTAATAAACCATTAACTTCTTCAACATTACGTTTCCTTCCGTAGATCCCATTCGGGGGGTCAAGGAAAGGGATGAAAATGGCGAAGAAAGTGAACACCGCTCCGAAGTTGACGATTGCCGCTGGCACGCAGACCGTCTTCTTCTCCCAGGGCATGCACTACAACAAGCGCTGAGATCATGGGGCGTCGACGGGCTCTCGTTCGTCGGCGCCCGGCTCTGGCAATGGCGTTGAACAATGAAAATGCGCTCTTCAAAAACGCTGGTTTTCTACCCCGGGCAAGACAAGGTCACGGCTTGCAACTTTCTCACCAAGAGCGTGTTTGAATGCAGTTCCGAAGTCATCGGCCTTCTCGCCTCATGGGACGAATGGGCATCTCCGGCTGATATCGCCCGCGCCAAGGGCTGGTCCCACTCCGAGTTGAAGGCCGTCGTTCCCCAATTGGTCGATTTTTCAGCCCTGGTCACGGCCGGCTCGCAACTCGCCGAGCAGGAGGCCCAGTTTTCGGGGCAGTGGGGCTGGGGCCTGCCGACCGCATTGATGCACTTCTGCGTCCAGGACAGCGAATTCATCACCATCGAGCAATCGGAAGAACGGCAGGTCAAACGCGCCGGTCACATTCCGCAACCCGAGCTCATGCTCAGGAATTCGCCCGGCGCCATTCGATTGCCGAACGCGCTGGACGACAATGATCTTCTCGCGCTTATGGCCCAGCGCCGCACCAATCGGACCGCGGGAGCGCCCACCATCACGGCGAAACAGCTTTCGGATTGTCTGTTCGCCGGTATGGGCATCACCGGGGAGACGACCAACTGCGTAGGGTCCCTGCCGCTCGGCATGACCCCTTCCGGCGGCGCCAGGAATCCATACGAAGCCTATGTCGTCGCGCTGGCGGTGGAGGGCCTGGACCCAGGTGTCTACCACTACTCCGCCGCCGACCACGACCTTGGCCGGATCTCGGCAAATCATCTGCCGAAAATCTCCGAATTGATCGGCGGGCAGGAATGGGGAGACGCAATGCCCTGCCTGATCCTGCTCTGCGCAAAGCTTGATCGCACGATGTGGAAATACGAGGACGCCAATGCCTACCGTGTCGTGCTGATAGAAGCCGGCCATATCGGCCAGAACATCATGCTGGCAGCCACGCGGCATGGCCTGTCGGCGTGCCCCACGGCAGCTCTGTGCCACTCGCCCATCAAGCGGCTGCTGGGCCTCGATCGCCTCACCGACGCGCCAATCTACGCCTTGACCATCGCCGCCCCGGAAAGAGGTTCGCCCGCCACGGGCGAGTCGATCAACTAGAATATCGGATCAATGACTTTAGACATGGCAGTAGAACAAAGAGGTGAACCAAAGACGCAGTCAAAGCGGGCAATCCGCAACCGTAGTGCATCAGTACACTTAGTTGCCAGTAAGCGTTCCTAGAGTTTCACCTAATTGACAGGAGCCACACGTGGCAAATCAATCGTTACGTCAGTCGGAAATCGATAGCCTCCAATACATTGCTACGATGACCAATGAGCTCGTCCAGATGGCGGAAGCGGGCCGTTTCCCAATGATTTCTTATCTGTTGGGCATGGCTTATGCGGAAGCCTTCGACGTTCTTCGCGGCGCACGGCCGGCACGGCACCCCAAGTTTGGCGGCGATGCGCTGCATCCGAGAACGCGTTCGGGAGAAAGCCACGCTCAGCCAAGGAGAGCGTAGCAAAAGTGCGGATGGCGATTTCGCCGGGAGAGACGGGCACGACGCCCGGATTAACCGCAGGGGGATCCTTTGCGCACAGCAAAGCCTGCCGCCATCGCTAAAACAGCCTCGGCCCATTTGGGGCCAGCGACAAAACGCAATTTCGGCACCGATCGCATCCTGTCCGCGAAACAGACATTGGCCAGCGAGGCATAAAGGGGGATACCACGCATGAACATGATGGCACCCATCACGGGCATCGAGACGGGCGATGTATTTAGCCGACTTAGGGACATGATCGGCGGGCGGCCGGCGTCTCCGGATGAAGCGCGTGTCGAGGCCCGCCGGCTCGTTTCAGGGGCAATAGCCGATACATGCCATGCCGACAATCTCTGGGGCGCGGTGGATGCGTTTCACGCCCACTTCGACTTCATGATGCAGACAATCGATCTCAACGGAGCGGGCGACCCAAGCCTGCGGAGCCTTCGCACGAAGTGCCGTTTCTACCTGGAACAGGTCGAAGCCCTCTGTCAGTCGCAGGCCTATCGTTAGACAAGGTCTGATCCGAAGCACGTGCCTTGGTCGTTGAGGCCGGGTCCGCGTCATCCGCCTTATCGTTGCCCGAAGGGCAGCTTGGCGATCTCTTCCTCGACCTGCTGCCTTGTCAGACCGAAGTCGTCGATCAAATGGGGATTGTCCTTCGACATCTGCTTAAGTTTCCAACGATGCCGGCTGTCGCTGGATCCTGGCTTACCCGCTCGCCTATAACAGCAGCTTTGCCGAGGCGGATGCGGAATTCGCCAGGGCAATCGAACTCGACCCGAACGAGGCCGACACTTGGGCGGCATTGTCCGACGTCGCGGTCCTGCCGGCCGGGTCGAAGAGGGCCTCGAGCACATTCGCAAGGCCTTCCGGCTGAACGCGTTTCCGGCAAGCTGGTACTATCTGACGCTCGGCCAGGCGCAATATGCGGCACGCGATTACGCAGCCGCGATCGCGACGCTGCGCAAAGGGACGAGACCTATCGGACAAGCTCACGCCGTTTCCTGGCGGCAAGCCTTGCCCAGCTCGGCCGGCTCGACGAGGCGCGAGCGGAGGTCGAACCGTTCCTCGTCGGCAACCCGCGTTTCACAACCCGCCACTGGACGACGACCGAGCCATTCCACCACGCTTGAGCATTTCATCGATGGCTACCACAATGCCGATCTTCCGGAGCGACAGGCGTGATCTCCCGAACGGCCGGAAAGCTTCCGGTCGCCCGACCTACTCCTCAGAGCGGCCCGTGTCGTCGCGCCCGCGCTCGTATCGCCGCGTGAGCGGAAACGGCGGCAGCCAGGACTCGCGGCGGACGGTCCAGCTTTCGTAGGTTGGCATCAATTGGTCAGGGGCATCCAGGGATCCCAAGTGCACTTCGATTTCGTCTCCGCTGCGTGCGAAAACGGACGAGCCGCAGCGGGGACAGAAAAACCGCCCGAGGTAATCGCGTGTTTCGCCCTCGATCGTCACCGCATCCTGCGGGAACACCGCGGCAGCATAGAAAAGCGCCCCATGATGTTTGCGGCAGTCGAGACAGTGACAGACGCCGACCCGGTATGGGCGTCCCGACGCCACGATGCGGACGTTGCCGCACAGGCAACCACCGGTGAATCGCTCCATGCTGCGTCTCCTCCAAGATCAAGCAGTCGGAATGGCTACAACGAACCGCACTGTCATCGCAAACGCCGGGAGCTCCAGACAGCGCTTACCAGATCGACGCGCAGGGCCGATCATCGCCGGGCAATATCCTCGAAGCTGAGATCGAACCGCATGAGATATTTTCGCAAGCGGTCGGCATCATTGCCGCTGGTCTTTTGCAGCCGCGAGACGGCGAACAGTTTTCGGCCGGCGGCGCTGATGGAATTGCTGTCCCGGCAAACCTCCAGCACGGTCGCCAGTTGCGCCCGGTCGAACATGTCGATCCGGCTCTGGCGGTCCGATCCGAGAACCTCTTGCAGAATGGCGTCGCGGTCGCCGGCATCGCCGGCACGCCACAAGACGCCGAGCCGCTCGATCTCGTCGCGCACCGTCTCCTCATTGATGCGGCCGAGCGGCGCCAGCGTTGCCATGCGCGTCACCGAGGCCGAGAGATCGCGGAAATTCGCCCGCCACATCGCTTCCGGCGCGATGGCGAACTTCAGGTAGAGGTCGCGCGCCTCCTTGTTGAAGGTGACGTTCTGCCCCTCGCGCTCGCCGAAGCGACGCAGCTCGAATTCGAGATTGGGCTCGATGTCTTCCTTGCGGTCGCGCAGCGCAGGCAACTGGAAGGTCCACAAATTGAGGCGCGCAAACAGATCCTCGCGGAACTTGCCCTCCTTCACGCCGATCGACAGGTCGCGATTGGTGCCGGCCAGAAGCTGGAAGTCCGACATGACATCCTGGTCGGCGCCGACCGGCAGGAAGCGCTTTTCCTCGATGGCGCGCAGGCACATGGCCTGCTCGTCCAGGCCGAGTTCGCCGATCTCGTCGAGGAACAGCACACCTTTGTTGGCTGACTTCATCAGCCCGGCGCGCTCGTTCTGGGCGCCGGTGAAAGCGCCCTTGACATGGCCGAACAGCGTCGACATGGCTTGGTCGCCGCGCAGCGTCGCGCAATTGACCTCGATGAAGGCGCCGGAAACCTGCCGCTGCGCCTTCTTGAGCTCGTAGATGCGCCTGGCCAGCTGCGACTTGCCCGCGCCTGTCGGGCCGGTCAGCAAGACCGGCGCGCGCGAGCGTATCGTCACCTTCTCGATCTGGTCGATCATCTGGTTGAAGGCGGGATTGCGCGTCGCGATGCCCGATTTCAGGAACGACGTCGCCTCGTCGCGCTCGGCGGTAAAACGCGTAGCGATCGCGTCATAGCGAGACAGATCGAGATCGATGATGGAATGGCTGCCCGCAACATCGTCGGTGCCCTGGCGCTTGCGCGGCGAGAGCTGCAACAGCCGCGCCGGGATGAAATGCGCCTCGGTGAGCAGGAACCAGCATATCTGGGCGACATGAGTGCCGGTGGTGATGTTGACGAGGTAGTCCTCTTTCTCGGGATCGAATGCATAGGCGCGGGCGAAGTCGCGCAGCGCGGTATAGACCTCGCTGAAATCCCAATGATCCTTCATGCCGACGATGTGCGGCCTCACCTCGGTCGCCGGCGAAACCTGCTCTATGTCGGCAATGATCTGACTGGCCAGCCGCTGCGAGTGTACGTCGTGGATCAATTCCAGCCGATCGATGAAAAGCCCCGGCTGCTGGCACAGCGCGACCGTCGGTCGCCATCTTTTCCAGCGATCGTCCCGCCCGCTTGCATCAAGCGTCGTTCCAAGGATGCCGATTGCAACCCGTCTTCTCATTTTATCCTACAGTATAAAACTGGATATCTCTGGATCATTGTATAGGCACTTGCTCGGGCAGTGCCAGAGGCCGTTGGGTTTGTGGAGAATTTTTCTTTCTTAACAAAATCAGTTAGTTAGATGAATCGCCGTGAGCCCCACGCTCGCTCATCCCTTCAACTGGCACGCTGCCTGCAACGATGCTGGTGTGAAATGAAGGATGAGATCAATGGCGAACAAATCCGTGTTTGCGACGATTGCAGGAAAGCTGCTCCCGCCGGCTGACGCCAGGAACCACGAAGGCGCCCAGGCTTACCGCCTGTCGCCTGAGCAGGCTCTGGCGCAGCTGGCGGCGACGGGAACATTCAACGCGACCTTCTATGCCGAGCCGCGCGAGCAGCTTGACGAGGTGTTGAAGCTCGCCTGGCAGGTCGAGCCGGGACTCCTGGCACGCACCGCCGTCCACGCCTTCGAGCAGGGTTTTATGAAGGACATGCCGGTGCTGCTGCTTGCTGTTCTCTCCTCGATGCAGGGCGACGAGTTCAACCGCGCATTCGGGCGGATCGTGCGGAATAGCAAGATGCTGCGCAACTTCGTGCAGGTCATGCGTTCCGGCGCCACCGGGCGCAAGTCGCTCGGCACCCGGCCGAAGCGCCTTGTCCAGGCGTGGCTCGAGCACGCCGCCGACTTCGAGATCATGCGGGCCGCGGTCGGCAATGATCCGTCGCTGGCCGATGTCATCAAGATGGTTCACCCGAAGCCGAAATCGGCGTCGCGTGAAGCGCTTTATGGCTACCTGATCGGCAAGCCGCATGATGTTGCGGCGCTGCCGGAGGCGGTGAAAGCTTTCGAGGCATTCAAGCGCGATCCGTCGCTGCCTGTGCCGGAAGTGCCGTTCCAGATGCTGACCTCGATGCCGCTTTCATCGGAGCATTGGGTGCAGATCGCGGAAACAGCCGGATGGCAGATGCTGCGGCAGAATCTCAACACTTTTGCCCGCAACGGCGTGTTCGAAGTGGAAGGGTTCGCGGAGAAACTGGCGGCGCGTCTGCGCGATCCCGAAGAGGTGCGGCGGGCGCGGGTGTTCCCGTACCAGCTCATGGTGGCCTTCACCATGGCCGGTGCGGATGTGCCCGGAGTGGTCAGGGATGCATTGCAGGACGCGATGGAAATCGCGCTCGGCAACGTCCCGCGGGTCGACGGCAATGTGGTCGTATGCCCGGACGTTTCGGGTTCGATGTCGTCGCCGGCGACCGGTTACCGCAAGGGCGCGACGTCGGCCGTGCGTTGCATCGATGTGGCTGCCCTGGTGGCCGCCGCGATGCTGCGCCGCAACCCGACGGCCAGGGTCCTGCCGTTCGAGAACGATGTGGTGGATATCCGCCTCAACGCCCGCGACACGGTGATGACCAACGCAGCCAAGCTTGCTGCCATCGGTGGTGGCGGAACCAACTGTTCGGCTCCGCTGGCACGGCTGGTGCGCGAGAAGGCTAGGGTCGACCTGGTCGTGTTCGTGTCGGACAACCAGTCCTGGGTGGATGCCTCCGCGCATGCGCATCAGGGCACGGTGACGATGCAGGAATGGCGTAAGCTGAAGGCGTTGAACCCTGCGGCCAAGCTGGTCTGCGTCGACATCCAGCCCTACACGACGACGCAGGCGAAGCCGCAGGCCGACATCCTGAATGTCGGCGGCTTCTCCGACCGCGTCTTCGACATAGTCGGCACCATGCTGTCCTCGAACGGCGACCCGGATCATTGGGTGCGCACGATCGAGGCGGTCGAACTCTGAGCAATTCCAGGAAAAGTGTGAAGCGGTTTTCCGTCTGGAATTGCGCCAAGCAAAAGGTCCCGGTGGTACATCCGCCGGGACCGCCAGATGAAATTCAGGGCATGACGAATGCCGATGGAACTACAGGCTGTTACCCTCCAGGTCGCGGGTTCGAATCCCGTCGGGTCCGCCACTATGGACCCGTAGCTCAGCGGTTAGAGCAGGAACCTGCCGCAAGGCAGGGGATGTTTCGTCAAACCTTGTCGTCATGCCCGACGACTTTTTACGCGGCTCCCGCCGCAAGTGATGAAGAAAGGAACTGAATATAAGGCGTGACGAATGCCTGTGGAACTACATCGTGTCGCGGGTTCGAGCCCGCCGGAGCGAAAGCGCCGTAGCTCAGTTGGTAGAGCAGAACAAACGTTCCACAAACATTGTTGTCGTCACATCTCATAGACCAAGCCGCGGCGAATGCCGGATGGAACTACAGCACCATAACGGGATGCTCCGTGAGGTTCGACTCCTCACCTTGCTGGCGCTCTCTGGCACGAGCGGGACTCCCGGTGTTTCATCATCCCTTGTCGCCGCGGCGACGTAATAGAATGGCGAATGCCGGCAGGACTACAGGTAGCGCGTCCGTCGAAAGACGGGAGGTCGGGTGTTCAAATCACTCTCTCGCTCTGCGGAGCGGGGTGGCGCAGTCACCGTCTTGCCAACCCTTGTCGCCAGCCGATTGAACAGGGCGAATGCCTGCGGGAATACATTGGCATCTGGCGGTTCGAATCCGCCCGTCGGTCGGTTGATCGATCGGTTTCTCGCATCGACTTGTCGCCCGCCCGGAACAGGAAACGAATGGCGAATGCAGGCAGCACTACAGGGATAGAGCGTCCGCAACGAAAGTCGCGGAAGGTCGGATGTTCAAGCCATCCCTTCCACCCAAGGATGGAAAGTAGCTCAGTAACTGTCTTGCCGATCCTTGTCGCCAGTCCGCAATACGCAGTGCTTGATATAGACCGAAAGTGAAAGACATGACCGAGATTTTGAGTGGACAGGATTTGATCGACGCCGGCATGCCGCAGGGCAAGTGGTTCGGCAGGGCGCTCGCCGCCGCCAACGCGGTCTTGGAGAGCGGCGGATCGCAAGGCGATGCGCTGGAGGTCGCGCGTGGCTTCGCGCCGCCGCCTGCAATGCCCTTGCAGGTGGCGACCTCCGTCCCGCTGCATCTGAACATCCAGGCGGATACGCCGGAGGAAGCCGCCAACATCGAAGCGGTCACGCGCACCATGGTCGAGCTGATGCGCACGCCGATGATCCGTGCCGGCGCCATCATGCCGGATGCCTGCCCGGCCGGTCCGTCGGGCACCATTCCGGTTGGCGGTGTCGCCGTGTCCGAGGCGATCCATCCCGGCATGCATTCGGCCGATATCTGCTGCTCTATGGCCATCTCGGTATTTCCGGGCGTGGCGCCTGCCGCGCTGCTCGATGCCGTTCATGGGGTCACCCATTTCGGGCCGGGCGGGCGTCCGCGCGGCCAGCAGATCCGGCCGGCCAAGGAGGTCTTCGAGCGTTTCGAGGCCAACCCCTTGCTGCGGGATATCACGAGTGCGGCGATCGAGCATTTCGGCACGCAGGGTGACGGCAACCATTTCGCCTATGTCGGCACGCTGAAGTCGAGCGGCGAGACGGCGCTGGTCACCCATCACGGCTCGCGCTCGCCGGGCGCGCGGCTCTACAGCAAGGGCATGAGGATCGCCGAGGGCGTCCGCAGGACGCTGTCGCCGGAAACCTTGCCGCGGAACGCCTGGATTCCCGCTGACACGCGGGAAGGTGATGAGTATTGGGAGGCCCTGCAGGTGATCCGCGAATGGACCAAGGGCAACCATATGCTCATTCATGATCTGGCGGCCGAGAAGCTGTCGGCGAAGATCTCGGACCGGTTCTGGAACGAGCACAACTTCGTCTTCCGCCGTTCGGACGGGCTGTTCTACCACGGCAAGGGCGCCACGCCGGCCTTCGACGACTGGGCCGACGACGCGACCGATCTGACGCTGATCCCGCTCAACATGGCGGAACCGGTGCTGATCGTGCGCGGCAGGAACGCGGCGCATGGACTTGGCTTCTCGCCGCATGGCGCCGGGCGCAACTTTTCGCGCACCCAGCACCGGCGCATGCAGGCTGGGCGCAGCGAGGCCGATATTTTCGCTGAGGAGACCAAGGGCATCGACGCCCGTTTCTTCTCCGGCGTAACGGATATTTCGGAACTGCCGAGCGCCTACAAGAACGCGTCGTCCATGCGCCGCCAGATCGAGCACTTCGGTCTGGCGGAGATCGTCGACGAGGTGCTGCCCTATGGCTGCATCATGGCCGGCGACTGGGAAGCCAACGCACCCTGGCGCAAGAAGAAGGAGCGGCGCGCGCGGGAGGAGCGCCAGTCGTAGCCCTTACAGGGATGCGGGCAGCAATGCCCGCATCCAATTCCACTAGTTTGGCCGTCGGAACTCGAACGGCGCAATGATGCTAGTCCCTAATTTCTCGGGTGGCGGCGCCGGCACCGTGGCGCCCTGCAGGGCCGAGAGTGCCGCGCGATCGAGGTCCTCATTGCCAGACGAGCGGGAAAGCCTGGCGGAGAGGACCCGGCCAGATGCATCGACCATAAAGGTCACGTATGGGTTGCCACCCGCGCGCCGCGCACTCGCGGCCCTCGGATAGAAGGTGTGCCGCCTGATCCAGGCGTTCATACGGGAACTCCATTTGCTGTCGCTACCGGACCTCGACGCCGCTTCAGCGGACTTAGGCGCGGCTGTCCTGGCCGAGGATTTCACATCGGCGCTCGCGGCGACAACGCTCTTTGGAGGTGCCTTCCTTTCCTTTTTCTCTCGCGGCTTGGGCTTGTCGACGGGCTTCTTGGCCTTGGCTTCAACCGGCTTCTTTTTCTCGACCGGCGTTTCGACCGGCTTCGGCTCCGGCAGGGGAATGGCAACGTCAGGCGCGACGGCCGGGACAATATCCGGAACGACCTCGTCCAGCAGGGGCTGATCAGTAGGCTCGGTGACGGTCGGCTGCGCTTGCTCTACCCGGACGGACGGAGCGGTCTCCGCTTCCTCGGTCACCGGCTCAGGCGAGGGGTCTGTGACAGGCTCCGCCTTGGTGATCATTTCCCGCATTTCCGTCGGCTCCGTTTGGTCGGACGGGGTCGGATCCAGCATTGCCGCCTGTTCCTCAATGGCTGGCGCAACCATCATCGGGGCCATGTCGATCACCATCGCTGGCGGCGGACCACCGTCCGCCGCGTCGGCGTCACTCCATTCTTGAACCCCGTAGGCGATAGCGACATGCGCACCGAGAACAAGCGCGGTGGCAGCCGTCCACAAGCCCAGGTCGCGCCAACCAAAGCGCGACAGTTGGACCATGGGCATGGCGGCCGGCTGGCGGGTCATGGCATCGCCGCTCCACTTGCGGCCGGCGCCGCCGCATCGGCGGATGGCATCGTTTCCAGGCCGACCAGCGCGATCTTCAGATAGCCGGCGCCGCGCAACAGGTTCATCGCCTCCATCAGGTCGCCATAGGCGACGGCCTTGTCGGCGCGCAGGAAGATGCGCGTCTGCTTGTCGCCCTTGGTCCTGCCGTCGAGGACGGCGGCAAAGCCCGCGCGCGGCACGGTGTCATTGCCAACAGCCAGCGTGAGATCGTCCTTCAGCGTCAGGAACAGCGGCGTTTCGGGCCGGGGCGCCGGCGTGGCGGTGGAGCCCGGCAGGTCGACATTGATGTCGACCGTCGCCAGGGGTGCGGCGACCATGAAGATGATCAGCAGGACCAGGATGACGTCGATGAACGGAGTGACGTTGATCTCGTGGTTTTCCTCGAGATCGCCGTCCAGGTTTTCGCGTATTCTACCTGCCATGGCGCTGCTCCGTCATTCCGCCGCCATGGCGCTCAACGGCGGAACCGTACGGAAATCGAGGTCCCGGCTGACCAGCCGTTCGACACCGGCCGAGGCATCGGCAAGGATCTGCCGGTAGCCGGCTATGGAGCGCGCGAAGACGTTGTAGATCACGACCGCCGGGATCGCGGCGACCAGCCCCATGGCGGTGGCGAGCAGCGCCTCGGCAATGCCCGGCGCGACGACAGCGAGGTTGGTGGTCTGTGCCTGCGATATGCCGATGAAGGCGTTCATGATGCCCCAGACGGTGCCGAACAGGCCGACGAAGGGCGCGGTCGACCCGATCGTCGCCAGCACGCCGGTGCCGCGCGACATGCGCCGCGACGCCGCTGCCTCGATGCGCGACAGACGCGACGCGACGCGCTCCTTCAGCCCATCCCCGGAGACATGGTCGAGCGCTCCAGCGGACAGTCCTGCCTCTTCCTCGGCGGCCCGAACCAGCAAGGCGCCGGGGCCGCTGTCGTGTCCCAGCGCGCGGCCGGCCTGCGCCAGCGTCGCGGCATCGCCGATGGCGCGCGCGGCGCGCCGGGCCCGAAGCTTGCCGCCAAGGATTTCCAGCGACTTGGCCACCCATATCGTCCAGGTGACGAGGGACGCGAAGGCCAGGCCCAGCATTACCGCTTTCACGACGATATCGGCGGCCATGAACATGCCCCATGGCGACAGGTCGTGCGGCAAGGTCAGTGACGGCGCCGGGCCGCCGGCCGCTGGAGCGCCAACGGCAATGGGCTGGGCGTTCGCTGGAGCCTGGACGGGCATGGCTGGAGCGGGCGCAGCCGCCGCGGGTGGGGCAGGCGTTTCGACGATCGGGGGATTTCCCGCCGGCTGTTCCTGCGCCGAAACACCTCCGGCCGACAGCATGGCGGATGCAACCAGCGCGGCGAACAGACCAATTCTCGACAAGGTTTTCGTCCTCATTTTCCCAGCGGTGTGCCACTTCCTATTTTGCGCAACCATATGCAAATGCCGTCATTGCACATAGCCTGTCGGCTGGCCGGTGACGGGATGCGCGAACACGCCCATATCCGCGCCGCAAATGCCCTTGAGCACATCACCTTGCATGATCCGGTCCGGGGTGCCCCGCGTCAGCAGCTTGCCGCCTTTCAGCGCTGCGCGGCCCCTTGGTCCAGAAATCTGGCTTTCGACCGCCGATGCCAGTTGACTATGAAACATGACATTACTAGTCAACATTTAGATGAGTTTTTGAGTCAACAAAGTTTTGGTACAGCCCGACTGCACGTCGAGATTCTGAAAGCAGTGGGGTATGCCGAAATGGCCATGGCATGTTGCAGCCAGTGGCTTCGCGCTCGCAAGCAGTGCCAGCTGGCAGTGCATCGCAAACGTCCGTGCTGGCCATCGCGCGCATGTTCCTGAAGAACCCGCCGATCCTCATCCTCGACGAAGCGACATCGGCGCTCGACACCGAAACGGTGCGGGAAATCCAGCCGGCACTGGCCGCGCTCGCCAAAGGCCGCATCCCGCCGGTCATCGCCCATCGGCTCGCGACGATCCGTGGCGCCGATCGCATCGTCGTCATGTCCGATTCAGGCGTTGTCGAGCAGGGATCGCATGGCGAACTGATCCGCACCGACGGCATCTGTCGTCGCCTGCATGACGCCCAGCATCTTGCGCCTTCGCATTGATGCCACGGCACGGCTGCACCGCTCGTCCTGTATCATCCACGGCTCTGAAAAGCGGATGACCTCAGATTGCTGAATACGTCCCTTGCGCGTGGCGAGACGCATACGCCCCGGGCTGGAAAGCATCGGCCTCACGGCGGGCCAGGGAGTTGCGCATCAAGGCGAGCGTTTCCCGGCCAATTGTCGCGATCTCGCGCGGCGTATCGACACCGACGACCATGAATTCGTCGATCCCCAGCCCGGCATAGGCAAGCAGTGACAGGGCGGCCTGCGCCGGTGGTCCTGAAACATCGACCGCCTTATGGCCGGAGGCGGGACCGCCTTGGTGAATCCCGACTGGAAGCGCAAAGCGCAGCTTGCCCGCCCGACCGTGTTCGGCGGCGGCGCCGCGCGCCCGTTCCATGAGCTGCCGGACCTCGTCGATCGAGCCCGGCGCCAGCTCGAAGACATCGGCATGCCTGCCGGCCACCTTGAGAGCCGTTCCGGACTGTCCGCCCATGCGGATGACGAGGTTGGCCCCAAGCGGCCCCTTGCGAGGCACGTAGCCGCCCTTGATGCTGTAGAATGCGCCTTCATGATCGAAGGGCCGGTCGTTCGACCACAGGCGCTTCAACAGTACCAGATATTCGTCGATGCGCTGCCAGACGACCCCATGTCCGACTGGCCGTGTCTCGGCATCCTCGTCGTTCAACGGCTCGCTGATCATCCTGAGCGCCAGCCGTCCGCCGCTTTTCCTGTCGATCGCCGCCAGTTGGCGCGCCGCCACGGTCGGCTCGATCACACCCGCCCAATGCGTCAGGACGACCTCCAGCGACGAGGTGCGATCAAGCACCTGGGCGGCAAGGTCCATGTTGGTCAGCAGCCCGGCCTGGTCGTCGACGACGACCCTGCGGAAGCCAACATCCTCGATCAGCGTCAGCCTTGTCGCGGTTTCCGCGAAATCATAGAAGACGGGCACCGTCGAACCGGTGCCGGCAGGATGGACTTTTCCGGGGACGTGCGTGAACTCGATCGGCATTGCCATCTCCATCACGTTGGAATTATGAGTGCGGCAAAATTCGAAGTTTGCATCGCATCGCACCCGGGCGCGCGAAAGCGCACCAGCAGTCGGTTCATTCAACTCCAAATACGCAGAAGCGGTAGGACGCTACCCTTGGCTCTGAATCCTCGGACTCAGGGAATGATGCCCAGCACGACAGCCCCGGTGAACACGAACGCAAGGGCAAAGACGATATAGGCGAAGGCGCCGGCATAGGCGGGGCGAAAGGTCTGTGCACTGGCCAGCCTCTGGGCGCTGCGATCAGTCTGAGCGTTCTGGGTATAGGACATAACGACCTCCGTCTCGGTCGTTAATCTATAAAACTTGTAGACTTTGTCGATTGCTATTTTTAAGCCATATGCAGAATTGTTTTTCTAGAATTTGTCGAGGAATAGCAAAAGATTGCTGAGATGGCGCATCTGGATGGTCCATGGATAAGGCATGCCCAGCTCGCCCTGGATGCCCGAATGGACCTATGCCCTGTCCTCGCCGCACCCACTTCGCCCGGTGTGCACGCGATAGCATCGCCCCCAACAAACGCGGAATCATCAAGCAGGGGAGCGGAAAATGAGCGGAAGACTGGCCGGCAAGGTTGCTATCATTTCGGGCGGCGCGACGGGCATGGGCGGGGCTGCGTCGGAGCTGTTCGCGGCCGAGGGCGCCAAGGTGGCGATCATCGACCGCAATGGCGAGGCGGCGGCCGCCACCGCGGCGGCGATACGCGCGCGGGAGCACGTGGCAGAACACTGGGTGGCCGACGTGTCCGACGAGGCGCAGATCGAGGCGGCGGTGAAAGGGGCGACCGAAAAACTCGGCCCGGTAACGGTGCTGTTCAACCACGCAGGCACCATCGTGATAAAGCGTTCCTGGAGACAACGGTTCAGGAATGGGACTGGCTGCACGCCGTCAATGTGCGCTCGATGTTGCTGATGACGCGCGCCGTGCTGCCCGGCATGATCGGGGCGGGCGGCGGCTCGATCGTCTGCACGTCGTCGATCTCGGCTGTGGCGGCCACGCCGATGGAGGTGCTCTACGACACCACCAAGGGCGCCTGCCATATGTTCGCCCGCGCCATTGCCGTCGAGTTCCGCGACCGCAACATCCGCTGCAACGCGGTCTGCCCCGGCTTCATCCGCACGCCGCACGGCCTGCGCGAGGTCGCCGATCTGGGCAGGCTCGGCGTCGATGTTTCCGATGCGGCACTTGCCGCGCAGCAGGGCCGCATCGGCGAGCCGGAAGAGGTGGCGAAAGCCGCCCTCTACCTCGCCAGCGACGAGGCCAGTTTCGTCAACGGCACGCATCTGTTCGTGGATAATGGCTTTACCGCGATGTGAGGCCTCCCAAGTCCAGATTCTTCGTCCCAGGGACAGCTTGGCGCCCTTCCTCTACCCCGTCGATCGGGGGAGAGGAAAAGACGCCAAGTCCTACCCGTCTACCGTTCTTCCCGGCGGAACGGCTTGAGCAGCGCCGACGGCGCCACCGCGTTGCGCGACATGACAGCCATGGCGACGATGGTGAAGATGAACGGCAGCATCAGGAACGCCTCGTAGGGGATGTGCCCGAGCCCACTCGCCTGCATGCGCAGCTGCAAGGCATCGACAAACGCGAACAGCAGCGCGGCGCCCGCCGAGCGCCACGGATCCCAGCGGCCGAACACGACCAGCGCGATCGCTACCCAGCCGCGCCCCGACACCACGCCGAAGGTGAAAGCGTTGAACTGCGCCATCGACAGGAAGGCGCCGGCGAGCCCCATCAGCGCACCGCCAAGGATGACAGCCTGGAAGCGCGTGGCGATGACGCTGACGCCGGCCGAGTCGGCGGCGCGTGGGTTTTCGCCGACCATGCGCACCGACAGGCCCCACGGCGTGCGGTAGAGCACGAAGGCGGCAAGCGGGATGGCCAGGATCGCCATGTAGACCAGCGTAAACTGGTTGAAGACCGCCGGCCCGAGCACCGGAATGTCGGAAAGGATGGGTATCGGCAGTGTCTCGAACCCCTTGATGCTCGGTGGCACCGATTGCTGGCCGAAGATCAGCCGGTAGAGAAAATAGGCGAGGCCCGACGAGAACAGCGTGATGCCGATGCCGCAGACATGCTGGCTCAAACCCAGCGCCACCGTGAACAGCGCGTGCAGCGCGCCCATCAACATGCCGGTCAGTACCGCCACCAGAACGCCGAGCCACAGGCTGCCGCTGAGGCTAGTGGCGGTGAAGCCGGCCATCGCCGAGAGCAGCATGATGCCCTCGATGCCGAGGTTCAGCACGCCGGCCCGTTCGGAGAACATTTCGCCGAGCGTCGCAAAGGCCAGCGGCGTGGCGATGCGGATAATGGCGGCCAGGAAGCCGACCTGGAAGATCTGTTCCAGCACGACGCTCATGTGGCGGCTCCGACACGGCGGATGCGGTAGGCGGTGAACAGCAGCGCCACCAGCATGGCGAGCAATGCGGTGCCCTGGATGACATCGCTGAGGAAGGCTGGAACGCCGGTCGCACGTGACATCGCCTCGGCTCCGGTCATGACGGCAGCAAGGAAGATTGCCGCCGGCACGACGCCAAGCGGGTTGAGCCGTGCCAGCATGGCAACGACGATGCCGGAATAGCCGTAGCCCGGCGAGATGTCGCTCATCACCTGGAAATGCACGCCGCCGACTTCGCCGACGCCCGCCAATCCGGCCAGCGCGCCGGACAGCAGCGCGGTGGAGATCAGCACGCGCTCAACGTTGATGCCGGCATAGCGTGCGGCTTCGGGATTCTCACCGGTGACCCTGATCCTGAAGCCGAGCGTCGTGCGCACGATCAGGAACCAGATCAATGGGGCGGCGATCAGCGCCACGATGACGCCGAGATGCAGCCGCGTGCCTTCGATCAGCACCGGGAAATTGGCCGAATCCTCGATCGGCGGCGAGATCGGGTACCCGCTGAAACTGTCCTTCCAGGGACCTTCGATCAGCGCCATCAGCGCGTAGTAGATGACCGAGTTGAGCAACAGCGAGCTGACGACATCATCGACCTTGAATTTTACCCGCAACGTCGCCGGGATGAGTGCGACGGCCGCGCCGGCTGCTGCACCTGCGATCGCCATCAACAGCATGGCCAGCGGTCCCGGCATCGGGATCGTGCCGACAAAGCAGCTGGCCACCGCGCCGGCAAGCAATTGCCCCTCGGCGCCGATGTTCCAGAACTTTGCCCGAAAGGCGACGGCTACCGCCAGCCCGGTGAAGATCATCGGTGCCGCGCGCACCATGGTTTCGGTGATGGCATAGCTGTCGCCGAGCGACGCCGTGAACATCACGCCATAGGCATCGAGCACGCCGGCACCCGCCAGCGCGATGAGGCCGCTGCACAGGACAAGCGCCGCCGCGATCGCCAGCAGCGGCAGAGCGAGGTTGAACCATGCCGGCGTTGACGTCCGGACTTCCAGGCGAAACATCAGCTGTGCCCCTCCGCCCCGGTCATCATCAGGCCGAGCCGCGCGATAGTCGCGTCGGCGCTGTCCAGCGTGCCGACGATGCGGCCCTCATACATCACAGCGATGCGGTCGCAGAGCACCAGCAATTCTTCAAGATCCTCGCCGATGACGATGATGCCGCAACCCTTGGCGCGCATGTCCAGGAACTTTTCGTGGATGAAGCGGGCGGCGCCGATGTCGAGGCCGCGCGTTGGTTGCGAGACGATCAGCACCTTTGGGTCGAAGGCGAGTTCACGCGCCAGAAGCGCCTTCTGCAGATTGCCGCCGGACAGCGCCCCGGCGCGGGTCATCGGCCCGGGGCAGCGAATGTCGTAGGCCTTGATCTGTGCCTCGGCGAAGGCACGGATCGCATCGGGCTTGAGCAGGCCCCGGCTGCTGAACGCGGCCGTGCCGATGCGCGGCAGCACCATCGAATCGGCCAGCGGCAGGTTGGTGACCAGCCCCGTCGTCATGCGGTCTTCCGGGATGCGGCCGAGACCAAGCGCCTGCACCTCGCGCGGCGAGAACCGCGTGACCTTGCTGCCTGCGATCGTCATCTGACCGGCATCGGGCGAACGCACGCCCGAAATCACCTCCGCCAGCGCCCGCTGGCCATTGCCCGACACACCGGCAATGCCGAGGATCTCGCCGGCCCGGACGGCAAGCGACACATCCCGCAGCGCCGTGCCCGAATGCTGCGATGTCGAGATGCCGTCGAGCGTCAGTACCGCCGCACCAGGTGTCGATGGCCCTCTTGCAGGCGGCACGATCTCGTGGCCGCACATCAGCTCAGCCATTGCGGCCGATGTCGTGTTGGCGGGGTCGTCGACGCGGCCGGCGACACGGCCATGCCGCAACACCGTGCAGCGATGGGTGAGCGCCCGCACTTCATTGAGCTTGTGCGATATGAAGATGATGCCGAGCCCTTGCCCCGCCATCGATCGGAGCGCCGAGAACAGCCCGTCGACCTCGCTCGGCGCCAGCACCGCCGTCGGCTCGTCGAGGATCAGCAGCCTGGCGCCGCGAAACAGTGCCTTGACGATTTCGAGCCGCTGCTGTTCGCCAACCGACAGCGCCGAGACCGACAGGTCCGGTTCAAGCGTCAGCCCGTGCTGCCGCCCGATTTCGGCCAGCCGCGCCAGCCCACCGGCACGGTCGATCCTCCCCGATTTGCCGGGGATACCGATAAGCAGGTTTTCCAGCACCGTCAGGCGTGGCGCGAGGTGAAAATGCTGGTGCACCATGCCGATGCCGGCGGCCAATGCATCGGCCGAGCTGGTGATCCTCACCTTCTGGCCCTGGATGAGTATCTCGCCGGCATCCGGCGCATAGGCGCCGAACAGCACGTTCATCAGCGTCGTCTTGCCGGCGCCGTTCTCGCCCAGCAGGCCGAGGATTTCGCCCGGCGCGACGCTAAGATCGACGGCCTCGTTCGCCATGACGGCGCCGAAGCTCTTGGTGATGCCTCGCATTTCGATGAGTGGGGCGAGCGTCGGCAAAGGGTTTTTCCCGTTGGGAGGTGGCGTTCGAGTGGCTCCTCACCCTCCCCCGTGTGGGGAGGGTCAGCTTGCGACCGCGGCGAAGCGAAAGATCGTGAGACGGGGTGCGCGCCACGAGACCCCACCCCGCTCCGCATCGCGGATCGACCCTCCCACAGGGGGAGGGTAAAAGCCTTAATCCGAAACCGGCGTGTTCTCGTCCACGTCGACGCGGAAATTGCCTTCGAGGATTTCCGCCTTCCTCTTCTCGACCAGATCCTTGACGTCGGCGGGCAGCGTCTTGTCGAACTTGTGGTAGGGCGCCAGGAACGAACCGCCCTTGGCCATGCGCGAGAAATCGCCATAGTCCTGCGCCGTGAAGACGCCGGCCTTGACCAGCTTGATCGCCTGTTCGACCGTCGGATACATGTCCCAGACCGGACCTGTGATGACCGTATCGGGGCCAAGGCTCGACTGATCGGACATGTTGGAGATGGCGAGGATCTTCTTGTCCACCGCCGCTTCGATGACGCCGAAGCGCTCGGCGTAGATGACGTCGACGCCGGCGTCGATCTGGGCGACAGCGGCCTCCTTGGCCTTTGGCGGATCGAAGAAGGAGCCGATGAAGGAGACCTTCTTCTTGATGTTCGGATTGACCTCCTTGGCGCCGGCAAAGAAGGCATTGACCAGCCGGTTCACTTCCGGGATGCCCATCGCCGCGACCGCGCCGACGGTACCGCTCTTCGACATCTTGCCTGCGATCATGCCGGACAGATAGGCCGGCTCGTGGATCCAGTTGTCGAAGACGCCGAAATTGGGTTCCGCCGGCCCGGCGCCCGAACCGAACAGGAAGGCGGTCTTCGGAAACTGCTTGGCCGTCCTGCGCGATTCTCGTTCGGCGGCGAAAGCGTCGCCCAGCACCAGTTCATAGCCGCCTTGCGCGTATTCGCGCATGACGCGGCTGAAATCGGCGGTCTGCACCTTCTCCGACCATTTGTATTCTATGCCGAGTTCCTTCTGGGCCTTCAGCAGCGCGACATGGACCTGGTTGTCCCATGGCTCTTCGATCGGCGTGGCGAAGATCGCCGCCACCTTCAGCTTCTTGCCTGCCGCGAAGGCCGCGCCCGGCAGCATCGCCGCTGCCAGGCCAAGCGCGCCGAGTTCCAGGACGTTGCGCCGCGAAAGCCCCTTCGATTGAATTGGATTCTTCCGGTCTTCCATTGATTGCCCCTCTGTTTGACTGCCGTGTCGAGCCGGCTGTTCTCTATCAGACAAGGAACTATGGAACGGCGCTGGACTTTTGTCCACATGGTCAAATTTGAGAGTGCGCAGAAAGCGGCCGCTCCTCTGCAGGAGCGGCCGCCCCGCGCATTAGTTAGCCGGATAATGGAATGCTGTCACACCCGTTCGAGCGCGATCGCGATGCCCTGGCCGACGCCGATGCACATGGTGGCCAGCGCATAGCGGGCGCCGCGTTCGCGAAGCTCCAGCGCCGCGGTGCCGGCGATACGGGCGCCCGACATGCCCAAGGGATGGCCGAGCGCGATGGCGCCGCCATTCGGGTTGACGTGCCCGGCATCCTCGGCAATGCCGAGCTGGCGCAGCACGGCGATGCCTTGTGACGCAAAGGCCTCGTTGAGCTCGATGACATCGAACTGTTTTGGCGTCAGGCCAAGGCGCGCGCACAGTTTTTGCGTCGCCGGCGCCGGACCGATGCCCATGATGCGCGGCTCGACGCCAGCGGCAGCACCGCCAAGGATGCGGGCGATCGGCGTCAGGCCGTATTTTTTCACCGCCGCCTCGCAAGCAACGATCAGCGCCGCCGAACCGTCATTGACGCCGGAGGCATTGCCGGCCGTCACCGTGCCGCCCTGCCGGAATGGCGTCGGCAGCTTGGCCAGCGCCTCGACCGTGGTGCCGGCCCGGGGATGCTCATCCTTCGAAACGATGACAGCATCGCCCTTACGCTGCGGGATCGTCACCGGGGTGATCTCCTTCGCCAGCCGGCCATTGGCCTGCGCGGCCACGGCCTTGTCCTGGCTGCGCGCGGCAAAGGCGTCCTGGTCGGCGCGCGACACCGAAAAATCCTCGGCGACATTCTCGCCGGTTTCTGGCATTGAATCGACGCCGTACTGCTTCTTCATCAGCGGGTTGACGAAGCGCCAGCCGATGGTGGTGTCGTAAATCTCGGCATTGCGCGAAAACGCCGTATCGGCCTTGGGCATGACGAAAGGTGCGCGGCTCATGGATTCGACGCCGCCGGCGATCATCAGTGCCGCTTCGCCGGCCTTGATGGCGCGTGCCGCGATGGTCAGCGCATCCATGCCCGAGCCGCACAGACGATTGACGGTCGAGCCTGGAATCTCCTTGGGCAGCCCGGCCAAAAGCAGCGCCATCCTAGCCACGTTGCGGTTGTCCTCGCCGGCCTGGTTGGCGCAGCCATAGACGAGATCGTCGACCGCCTGCCAGTCGACGCCGGGATTGCGCCCGACCAGCGCCTTCAGCGGGATGGCACCGAGATCGTCGGCACGCACCGAAGACAGCGAACCGCCGAAGCGGCCGATGGGCGTGCGGATGTAGTCGCAGATATAGGCCTCGGCCATGTCAGGCAGCTTTCTCTTTTCCGGTTCCTTCATGCGCCGCCTTGGTGCGGGCCTGCAGGTCGCGCAATGTCTTCAGTTCGAGTTCGCTTGGCGCCGGCGTTTCGTCAAGTACGGCAGCGAATTTTACCACCCAGCCACAGGTCTCCTGCACCTGTTGCCGCGTGACGCCCGGATGCAGCGACACGACCGTGAATTCCTTGGTCAAGGGATCCGGCTTCCAGATGGCGAGATCGGTGATCAGCAAGGTCGGGCCAGCAGTATCTATGCCCAGCCGCTTGCGATGATCGCCGCCTTCGCCATGACCGAAGGAGGTGAAGAAGTCGATCTTCTCGACCATGCCGCGCCTGGTCTGCGCCATGGTGATATAGATCTCCCTCGACGAGGTCGCGATCTCCGGCGCGCCGCCGCCGCCGGGCAGCCTGGTCTTGGGATGGAAATAGTCGCCGATGACCGTGGTGTTGATGTTGCCGAATTTGTCGAGCTGGGCAGCACCGAGAAAGCCGATCGAGATGCGGCCGCCCTGCAGCCAGTAGCGGAACATTTCCGGCACCGCGACGGTGGTGACGGCGGTTTCGCACAATTCGCCGTCGCCGATCGACAGCGGCAGCACTTCGGGCGCGGTGCCGATCGTGCCGCTCTCATAGATCAGCGTGATGCCCGGCGCATGCGTCAACCGCGCCACATTGCAAGCGGCCGAGGGCGCGCCGATGCCGACGAAGCAGACATCGTCATTCTTCAGCGCACGGCTCGCCGCGATCGTCATCATCTCGTTGGGGGTGAAGCCCAAGGGGCCCTGATTATCGCTCATGCCGCCTTCCTCAGATGCTCTACCCTATCAGCGAAATCGTCGGCGCTCTTTCCGATGACATTCGCCTGCATCCACGCCTGGAATTTTTCACGGTCGGCGGCGATCTCGTCCCATTCCAGATAGGCCGCGTTGTCACGCGCATAATAGCCATGCGCGTAGGACGGGTGCGAACCGCCGGGCACGACGGATATCGCTGCTATTGTCCAGCGCGGCAGCACGGTCAGGTTGGGATGCAGATCGTCGAAATTATCGACCACTTCCTCCACCGTCACCACCGCCCGCTTGGCTGCCAGCACCGCTTCCTTCTGGATGCCGATGATGCCCTCGACCAGCACATTGCCTCTCCGGTCGGCTTTCTGCGCATGGATAAAGGTGACGTCAGGCCGGATCGAGGGAACGGCCGCCAACACCTCGCCGGTGAACGGACAGATGACCGACTTGATGTTCGGGTTGACATCAGCCAGTCCCGCGCCGCGATAGCCCCGGAACACAGCGCAAGGCAGTCCGGCAGCGCCCGCCTCATAGGCGTTGGCCATGCCGGCATGGCTGTGCTCCTCGATCTCGATCGTACGCGGAAAGCCGTTCTCGATGGCGTCGCGGGCGCGCCGCAACAGGCCGACGCCGGGATTGCCGACATAGGAGAAGATGATCTTCCTCGCCATGCCCATGCCGATCATCTGGTCGTAGATCAGGTCCGGCGTCATGCGGATCAGCGTCAGGTCGCGAAAACCCTGGCGGATCGCCTCATGCGCCGCCGCCGTCGGGATCAGATGGGTGAAGCCCTCGAAGGCGACCGCGTCGCCGTCCTTGAGGTTCTCGCAAACGGCCTCTTTGAGCGGCAGGAACTTGACCATCCAACATGCTCCGGGATTCAGAATGTTCGTATTGCGAACATATGTTTTATATACGATACTTTTTACTTCGAGAGAAAGTGCGGAGTCAATCCGGACGACGATGCCGTTCTGAGGAGGTGAGATGGACGAAGAAGCTGCTTCGCGTGACCATGTCGGCTCGCTTGAGCGCGGCCTTGCCGTCATGGAGATCCTGGCACGCCATCCTTCGGGCATGACGCTGACCGAAATGGCCGAGGAAGCGGGCCTGACCCGCGCCGGCGCCCGCCGTTTCCTGCTGACACTCGTCGCCACCGGTTATGCGAGGCAAGCCGGTCGCGTGTTTTCGCTGTCGCCGCGCCTGCTGACCGTCGCCCGCACCTGGCTCGGCGGCGCCTCGTTGTGGACCTTCGCCGCGCCCATCATGCGCGCGGTTGCCGCGCAACTGAACGAGGCCTGCTCGGCGGCCATTCTGTCTGGCCAGGACGTCGTCTATGTCGCTCGCATTCCCGGCCGTCGCATCCTCAGCGTGTCGCTCGATGTCGGCACAAGGCTGCCCGCCTATTGCACCTCGATGGGACGCATCCTGCTTGCCGGCCTGACATCAGGGGAATTGGACGCATTCCTCGGCCAGGCGACGATCGAGAGGCGAACGCCGAAGACGATCATCGATATCAGGCAGCTTGCCGACGCCATCGGCAAAGCGAAGGCCGACGGCTTTGCCATCGTCGACGAGGAACTGGAACTCGGCCTGCGCTCGATCGCCGTGCCGATCCGCGACCGCGCAGAACGCACGGTCGCGGCAATCAATGTCTCGACCCAGTCGGCGCGGTTTTCGGTCGCGGAGATGGAACGGGAAATCCTGCCCGCGCTGCTGGCGGCCAAACAGAGCATCGAGGATTTCTTTGTCGTCTAATCAAATGGCCTGAACGCCTTCAACGCTGGCGCCGCCCCTCATTGTCCTGCCGGACATTTCTCTCTGTATAGTGACGGGGAGAAAATAGCTGGCCGCAGCGCCGGCATTCCTTTGCAACGCTGGCGATTAGCGAAATCGCCAAAGACAGCGCCCCTCTCCCCGTCACTATACGGGGAGAGGATGCCGGCAGGCAGGTGAGGGGCAGCGCCAACGTCTGCAGATGACGTCCCCAATATCAGCTACCTCAATGCTTGATGCGATCCCGCATCGCGTACCACAACATGCCCAGCACATAGAGCGGCCCGCGCAGCGCCGTGCCACCCGGGAATGGCATCGGTGTCAGCGTCGAGAACAGGTCGAGCCGTGAGGCGTCACCCGTGATGGCCTCGGCCAGGAGCTTGCCCGACAGCGTCGACAGGATGACGCCCTTGCCGGAATAGCCATGCGCGAAATAGACCTCGCCATAGTGCCCGACATGCGGCAGCCGCGATGTCGTCACCGACACCAGCCCACCCCAGGCATGATCGATGCGGCAGCCCTTGAGTTGTGGGAAGGTGGCTTCCATATGCGGTCGCACGAAGTCGGCAATGTCGGCCGGCGGCGATGGCGTGTAGCGCTCGCCGCCGCCGAACAGCAGGCGCCCATCCGCCGACATCCGGTAGTAGTTGACCACGAAGCGGGTGTCGGACACCGCGACATTGGCCGGGATGACATTGCGCTTGCCCTCCAGTGGCTCGGTGGCGACGATATAGTTGCCGACCGGCATGATGCGGCTGTTGACGCGCGGCTCCAGCCCATTGAGCAGCGCATCGCCCGCCAGCACCACATGTTTTGCCCGGACCGAGCCCTTGGCCGTCGAGACCCGGATCGAAGGCTCGCGCTCCAGTTTCACGGCAACCGAATTCTCGTGAATGACGACGCCGGCGGCCACTGCCGCGCGGGCAAGGCCGAGCGTGTAATTGAGTGGATGCATGTGCCCGCCGAGCGGCTCGTACATTGCGCCGAGATAGGGCGTATCGACCTTGGTCCGCGCGTCCGCCGCCGACAGGATCTCGACGTCACGGAACTTCATCACGCTCTCGAGGCACCTGGCCTCGTCTGCGAGGTCCTTCAGGTCGGAGCCATTCACCGCGCCGACCAGATGGCCGGTGAGCCTGAGATCGCAATCGATGGCATGGCGCTCGATGATATCAAGCACCAGCCCGCGCGCCTCGAAGGCGAGGTCGAACAGCGTCTTCGCCCGTTCAGGCCCGTAGAGCTTGACCAGGCCCTTGGCGCCCTTGCGCAGGCCGGGGATCATCTGGCCGCCATTGCGCCCCGATGCACCCCAGCCGATCTTGCCGCCTTCGAGCAGCACCACCTTCAGGCCGCGTTCGGCGGCATGAAGGGCGGCGGACAGGCCGGTGCAGCCGCCGCCGACCACCACCAGATCGGCTTCGACATCGCCGGTGAGCGCCGAATGGTCCGGCGCCGGATTGGCGGTGGCGACATAGTAGGATTTGCCGATATCGAGACCTGAATTGAAACCCGTTGAGCTGGAAGCCATGATCACACCTTGAGCAGCAGGTGGTCGCGTTCCCAGCTCGTCACCACGCCCTGGAACAGGTCGAGCTCGACGCTCTTGACGCGCAGATAGGTCTGGAAGAAGTCCTCGCCGAGCAGTTCCCGCACCGGGCCGCAAGCCTCGAAACGATCCAGCGCCTCCTCCATGGTCTTCGGCAGCGTGCTCTTGATCTTGTAGGCATTGCCCGATGCCTCGGCTGAGCGTGCCAGTTTCTGCGCGACACCGAGATAGCCGGCAAGGAGCGAGCCGGCGATCGCCAGATAAGGGTTGGAATCCGCGCCCGGCAAGCGGTTCTCGACACGCCGCGCAGCGCGGCCGCCGGCCGGCACGCGCAGGCCGCAGGAGCGGTTGTCATGCGACCATTCGATGTTGGCCGGCGCGCTGTGGTTCGGCCGGATGCGGCGGTACGAATTCACGTTGGGCGCGAACAGCGGCATGATTTCAGGAACGTATCTCTGCAGCCCGCCGATGAAATGGCCGAACATCTCGGTGTCGGCATCGTCAGTGCCCGCAAACAGCGTGTTGCCGGCGTCGTCGATGACCGACATGTGCAGGTGCATCGAGCTGCCGGCCTGTGCGGCGATGGGCTTGGCCATGAAGGTGGCGTGCATGCCGCACTGCTGCGCGGCCTGGCGCGTAAATCGCTTGAACAGCAGCACCTGGTCGGCGAGCGGCAGCGCATCGCCATGCAGCAGATTGATCTCGAGCTGTGCCGTACCGGATTCATGGATCAGCGTGTCGAGTGGCAGGCCGGCCGCCGCGGCATAATCATAGATGCGCCGGATCACCGGCTCGAACTCCTCAAGCGCGGCCATGTCGTAGGGATGCTGCACCCCCTCGGCGCGGCCATTGGCGCCGACCGGCGCGGTCAGCGGCTGGTCCGGATCGGGATTGGGCGCGGTGAGATAGAATTCGAGCTCCGGCGCCACCACGGCCCGCCAGCCGCGCTGGCGGTAGAGATCGAGCACGGCGCGCAGCACGTGGCGCGGCGAGGCCATCCATGGCCTGCCATCCATGTGGAACGCATCGGCGAAGACATAGGCCTTGCCCGCGCCGGCGCCCGGCGCCAGGCAGAGCGTCGAAACGTCCGGCACCATGCGCATGTCCGGGTCCGAATAGGCAAAACCCTCGTCGATCGAGCCGGAATAGCGGCCGTCGATGCTGACCAGGAAGGCGCTGCTCGGCAGATAGAGCGCGCGGTCTTCCAGCGCCTTGAGGAACTTTACGGTCGGCAGCGCCTTGCCGCGCAGCACGCCGTTCATGTCCGGCACCAGGCACTCGACCTCGGTGATGCCGTGCTGGACCAGCCAGGCCTTGGGGTCGTTACCGTTGAAGAGAGAGGTGTTCGTGTTTTTATCAAGCATTTCGTTCAGGTCCGTATCAGAGAGAGTATGGCTTGCGCGGCCACGTCCGTTCCGGGTTTCAGCGCCATCTGGGCTGCATTGTCCCTGAGGCGGGCGCGCATGGCATCGTCGGCCAGCAGGCCGAGAATGGCTCTCTCCAATACTCCTTCCGTCCAGGCGTCGCGGCCGATATGGTCGCCGACGCCGGTCTCTCCAGCACGTTGCGCATTGTCATGCCCATCCCAGCAATAGGGCATGATCAGCGATGGCACGCCGAAGCGCAGCGCCTCGCAAAAGCTGTTGTTGCCGCCATGATGGATGAACAGGTCCGACTTCGCCACCACCGAAGGCTGCGGAAACCAGGCGTCGAGATAGACATTGTCGGGCACCGCGCGATAGGCGTCGCGCAGGCCACCGGCATTGACGATGAAGCGAGCCGGCAACCTGTCGAAAACGGCCAGCATCCGCTCGATCAGGCCGACATCCATGGCGCCGAGACTGCCGAAGCTCATATAGACCAGCGGCCCTTTGTTGCGCGGAAACACCGGCACCTCGAACGGCCCTTCCGAACGCACGCAACCTTCGAGATACACGAAGCGATCGGGGTCGAGCGGTTCGGCCCGCTCGCGGCGCACGATTGATGGCGTCAGCAACAAATTGAGATCGGGCGAGGTTTCGAGAAACAGGCCCTTGGGCAGTGGCGCCAGGCCGGCATCCATCCGAAAGCGGTTGAAGCGGTCATGCGCCGGCGCCGACGCCGCCAGATAGCGGGCCTCGAACGCCCCGCGCTGCGGATCGTCTGCGCCAAGCCCAGACAAATAGGGCGGCACTGCCGCGTCCGGCAGTTCCGTTTCGGCGCAGGAGACGACACGCACCCATGGGCAGCCGGCGCCAGCTATCGCCGGGAACATGATGACGTTGTCGAGCACCACCGCGTCCGGCTTCAGCCGCGCCAGCAATTGGCGCAGCGGCGCCTCGGCATTGACGGCGGTGTCGACGATCGCTTGCCAGGTCGGCGCGACATAGGTTTCCAGCTGGTCGATCGGGCTCAACCGGAAATGCGGCAGGTGCCGGCGCACGAAGGCCTGCCAGTAGCTCTGGCGCTCGCTGTCGCTCAGCGGCTCGTCGGTCGGCAGCTGGTATTCCTGGAAACCGTAGTCGGCGAAGACGCCGGAAAACCCGGCATGGCAGATGAAGACGGGCCGAGCGCCCTGGGCGCGCAACGCCTGCGCGATACCGACGCAATTCAACGCCGCGCCGAAACTGGCTTCGGGAAACAGCGCGATGGTCGGGCTGGCTTTACGCGTCAATTATTTCCTCTTCAATCGGGCCGGCTGATCATGCCGAACAGTGCGGGGGCGCCGCGGCTGGCCGCTTGCGGTCTCTGGCTGCGGGAGAGCCGCAGGTGGATACGAAGCAGATCGGCAGCCACCTCATACTGCCGGTTTTCGAGATGGTCGAGTATGTTCAGGTGTTCGCGCAAGGATTGCTTCAGGCGGAACACATTGACCCCGGCATAAATGCCCGGCAGCCGGCGCAACCTTAGATGATCCGACAGCGCATCGGTGAGGAAACGATTGGCACAGCCGTCGGCGATCATGCCGTGAAAATCGATGTCGAGCCGCTGGAACTCGCGCGTGTCGAACGCGGCATCCGGCAGCGCGGCCAGCGCCTCCATACCCTGGCGCAACGCCACGGCCCGCGTGCCATCCAGCCGGAAGCCGGGCGCCAGGATGGCGGCGGGCTCCAGCAACAGCCGGAACTCATAGCTTTCGCCTTGCGCCTCCGGATCATCGGGCGCGCGCCGAAAAAGCCAGGATTGACCCGGCGCACGATCCAGAAGATTCTCTTCGGTCAGTTTATTCAGCGCTTTTAGTACCGTCTTTCGTTCGGCACTGTACCGCCGCATCAGCCCCGCCACGGTCACCGTCTGGTCCAAACGACGCGCCGACCGGTCGCGCAGGATCGCGTCCGCCAGTTCGTCTTCCTCGGCAGCGGGCAGTTCGGCGGCGATTGAAGGCTGCGCGGCGAGGTTGACAGCCAGATGATAGCCGGTATCCGCCTCCCAGCGCACGACACCCTGCTCCGCGAGCAGGCCAAGCGCGGCCCGCACCGGCGTGCGCGAAACATTGCAAAGCGAGGCAATTTGCTGCTCTGGCAGGCGTGCGCCGGGCTCGAAGCCGCGCTGCCGCGCAACATCGAGGATGCGCTGCGCCAGATCGAGATGGTTGGTGCGAGGTCGTCGGGCTGCGGCTTGCATGACTGGTCTCGTGAATGGCGTGACCTTCATCGTTGACCGATCAGTCTCAAGGACGCAATCGGCCAGATTCCTCGGTCAGTTGTCAAATTATGGATTGACGTACTTTTTTCTGCAATAGTACTGTCTGTGCAATCGGCAATAAAAAGACCGAGGGGAACGGGACCGAAGCTGCGGCACATGTCGCGCCGGTCCAACAAGAATTCGACGATCAACCGAATGGGAGTCTGTCATGACCGCTACCAGCCTGTCGCGCCGTGCGCTGAGAACGTCTTCTGTCGCTCTCGGCCTTGCGCTCGCGCTGTCCGCGCCGGCGATGGCCGCCGACCTCGTCATTTCCAACTGGGACGGCTACATGGCGCCCGACGCCATGGCCGCCTTCAAGACCGCGACGGGCGTCTCCGGCGAAGTGGTTGTCCATGCCACCAATGAAGAGATCATGGGCAAGCTCATCGCCGCCGGCGGCAAGGGCTATGACGTGGTCTTCGTCTCCTCGCCCTTCGCCGAGGTGCTGAACAAGCTTGGGCTGACCGAGCCGATGGATCACGCCAAGATCCCCAACCTCGCCAACCTCTACCCGGAAGCCACCAAGCTGCCGCACGATGTCGGCAACACCTTCTCCGTGCCCTACACCTGGGGCACCACCGGCCTCTGCTACCGCTCGGACCTGGTGAAGACAGCGCCGACGAGCTGGAGCGACCTGCTGGCGCCTTCCGATGAGCTGAAGGGCAAGACCACCATGCTGGCGACCGACCGCTGGCTGCTGGCCGCCGGCCAGCTCGACAAGGGTTACTCAGTCAATGAGACGGATCCGGCCAAACTCGCCGAGGTCAAGGATCTGCTGATTTCGGCCAAGAAAACCCTGCTCGCCTATGACGACACCACCTTCTATTCCAAGCTGGTTTCCGGCGAAGCGCTGATGGTGCAGGCCTGGGACGGCTGGTGCAATTACGGCATCGCCGAAAAGCCCGAGATCAAATACGTCATCCCGAAGGAAGGTTCGGACCTCTGGGTCGACACGATGGTCGTGATGAAGGCTTCCGAGCACAAGGACGACGCCTTCAAGTTCATCAACTTCATGCTCGACGCCAAGAACCATGCCTGGGCGGCGCAGAACATCGACTACAAGGTGCCGAACAAGCCGGCGATGGAAAGCCTTCCCGCCGATTTCCTGGCCAAATTCCCCAACATGGCGATGCCTGTGGCCGACCTCGTCAAGTTCGAGCAACTGCGCGACGTCGGCGAAGCCCAGCGCGACTATTCGAAGATCGTCAGCGAGATCAAGGCCGCGCAGTAAGGCGGCGTCGAACCAGACATCACGGCCGGTGGCGCTTCCGTCACCGGCCCTGTGCGGTACCTGAAAAATTGTCCCAAACCCGACTCCGCTCTTCCCTGCTGATGGCCCCGGCGCTGGTCTGGCTGACCGCGCTGATGGTAATTCCCTGCGCGCTGGTGCTGGCCCTCGCCTTCTTCCGGCGCGGCATCTACGGCGGCATCGACTACACCTTCACGCTGGAGAATTTCGGGCTGGTCTTCGACCCGCTCTATGCCGGCATCTTCCTCAAATCGGCGCGCATCGCCGGCACAGCCACGCTGATCGCTGTCGCCATCGGCTATGCCGCGGCCTACGCGATATCCGCCGCGCCGCGCCGTTGGCAGCCGGTGTTCCTGTTCTTCGCCGTGCTGCCGTTCTGGTCCAACTACCTGATCCGCACCTATGCCTGGATCGTGCTGCTCAACCGCGAGGGCCTGATCACCCAGCTGTTGCGCTGGTTTGGCTACATCGGCGAACCGCCGTCGATGCTCTACACCGAAGGCGCGGTCATCGCCGGCCTCGTCTACAACTACCTGCCCTTCGTCATCCTCGCCTGCTACGCCCCGCTGTCGCGGCTCAACCCGGAACTGGCGGAAGCCTCGCGTGATCTTGGCGCTTCGGCCGTCACCACCTTCCGCCGTGTCATCCTGCCGCTGACCGTGCCCGGCATTGCCGCAGGTGCCGTCTTCGTCTTCGTGCTTTCGATCGGCAACTTCGTCACCCCGGCCCTGCTTGGCGGCGGCCGCTTCCAGATGATCGGCAACCTCGTCTACGACCAGTTCCTGACCGCCAATGACTGGCCGTTCGGCGCGGCCTTGGCGATGGCGCTGATCGTCATCATGCTCCTGGTGCTGATGGCACAGGCCCTGGCCGCCGACCGCGCCTCGGGGCGGGCGGCTGAGGCCAAGGATAACGCCGATGGCTGAGCGTGCACTTTCTTCCTTCTCCCCGTTTGCGGGGGTGAGGCGTGATCCGCATAGCGGACGAAAAGCCAATTGCTTGGCTTTTCGAACAACGAACGCCTGGAGCGACAGCGAAGGGCCGTCGTGCCCCGAAGGGGCGGATGAGGGGCGGCGCCAACCTTTGCGACGCTCAGCGCTGCCTCTCATCTGCCTGCCGGCATCTTCTCCCCGTGAACGGGGAGAAGGGCGCTCTTTGCCCCTCTGCCTCCAAGTCTGCGGATGGCAGACATGACCCCATCATTTGCCCGCACTTTCGGCATGCGCACGATCCTCAGCCTCGTCTTCGCCTTCCTCTACATCCCGATCGCCGTGCTTGTGGCACTGTCCTTCAATGAAGGCGGGCTGCCTACGGCATGGTCGGGCTTCTCGCTGAAATGGTACGTCTCGCTTGCCCATAATTCCGCGATCCTCTCCGCCGCGCTCAACACGCTGGTCGTGGCTGTTGTTTCGACCGCCATCGCCACGCTGCTCGGCACTCTGCTGGCGATCGGCGTCGAGATGCGCCGGCAATACGGTAGGGGGCTCGAAGCCCTGATCTTCGCGCCGATGATCATTCCCGACATCGTGCTGGCCATCGCGCTGCTCTCGTTCTTTTCCATGCTCAACCTGACCATGGGCCTGCACACCATCATCCTCGCCCATGTCGTCTTCAACCTCGCCTTCGTCTGCTCGGTGGTGCGCGCAAGGCTGAAGAGTTTCGACTGGTCGATCGTCGAGGCGTCCGCAGACCTCGGCGCCTCCGCCATCACCACATTCCGGCGCGTGACATTGCCGGTCATCCTGCCGGCGGTGATCGCCGGCGCGCTGCTCGCCTTCACGCTCTCGGTCGACGAATTCATCATCGCCTTCTTCACATCCGGCGCCGGCCGCGCCTCGACCACGCTGCCGATGCAGATCTACGCCATGATCCGTTTCGGCATCACGCCGGAGATCAACGCGCTGGCGACCATCGTCATGGCCGTTTCCATCACCGCGCTCACCCTGTCACAGCGCCTGAACCGTGGGATTGTCGGCCAATGAGCGAACCGCGCACGCTGCTGGCCATCGATCATGTGTCGAAGAATTTCGGCCGCGTCACCGCCGTCGACGGCATCTCGCTCGGCATCCGCGAGAACGAGTTCTTCGCTTTGCTCGGCCCTTCGGGATGCGGCAAGACCACGCTGCTGCGCATGCTCGCGGGCTTCGAGACGCCGAATGCCGGCCGCATCCTGCTCGATGGCAACGACATAGCCAGGACGCCGCCCAACAAGCGGCCGGTCAATCTGATGTTCCAGTCCTACGCGTTGTTCCCGCATATGAGCGTGCGCGCCAACGTCTCCTACGGCTTGGAGATGGAGCGTTTGCCGGCTAATGAAATCCGCGCGCGCGTCGACGCCATCCTGGTGACCACCGAACTCGTCCCCTTCGCCGATCGCAAGCCCGAGCAATTGTCGGGCGGCCAGAAGCAACGCGTCGCCCTGGCCCGCGCGCTGGTCAAGCGGCCCCGGCTGCTGCTGCTCGACGAGCCGCTCGGCGCGCTCGACAAGAAGCTGCGCGGCGCCATGCAGCTGGAGCTGAAACGCCTGCAACACGAGGTCGGCATCACCTTCGTCATCGTTACCCACGACCAGGAGGAATCGCTGGTCATGGCCGACCGCATGGCGGTGCTGAAGGACGGCAGGCTCCTGCAATGCGATACCCCGCACGCGGTCTATGAGCATCCCGCCGACCGTTTTGTGGCTGATTTCATCGGCGTGATGAATTTTGTTCCGGGCAAGGCTGCCGCCGTCGGTGTGCTCGCCACAAACGGTGCGCGCATCGCTGGCAAGGTTCCCGCCACGCTCACCCCTGGCACATCGGCGATCGCGTCGGTGCGGCCCGAACGCATCCGGCTGTTCCCATCAGCCGAGACCGTCAACCGCACCACAGGCACGGTCGAGGCGCTGGCCTATCACGGGCTCGACCTGCAACTGCATGTCCGCACCGCATTGTCGCCAAAACCGTTCCTGGTGCGCGTCACCGCCGACGCCGCCGACCGCAGGCCGGTCTCCGCCGGTGATGCCGTCGAGCTCGGCTGGGACGCCACAGACACCCGTATTTTCGCAGAGTGAGGAGATCCCATGGCGCAGAAGACGATCGCGTTTTTTCCTGAAGCGGCCTATGGCCCGGCGCTGAATTCCGTCGGCATCGCGCAAGCCGTCGAGGCGCGTGGCCACAAGGCCGTGTTCCTGTCCGATCCCGGCTTCGTCGATGTCTACAAGGGCTACGGCTTCGAGGCCCATCCGGTGAACCTCTCCGAGCCGATGCCGCCCGAGCAGATGGCCAAGTTCTGGGAGGACTTCATCAACGGCCACATCCCGAACTTCCGCAAGTCGCCCTATGATCAGGTCGGCAATTACGTCAAGGATTGCTGGACCGCGATCGTCGACAGCGCCAAATGGGCGCAGAAGGATCTGCCCCGCGTTCTCGACGCCATCAAGCCGGATGTGATCTGCGTCGACAACGTCATCCTGTTCCCGGCGATCAAGCAGTACGGCAAGCCCTGGGTGCGCGTCATCTCCTGCTCGGAAAACGAGATCGAGGACGAGGATATCCCGCCGCATCTCTCAGGCTGCGGCGAGGACGACCACGCCGGCCACCAGCGCTACCGCGACCATTTCAACGCCGTGATCAAGCCGATCCACGACGACTTCAACGCCTTCCTCACCGCCAACAACGAAGCATCCTATCCGGTCGGCCAGTTCTTCGAGGCCTCGCCTCATCTCAATTTGCTGCTTTATCCGGAAGCAGCAAAATTCAAGCGCCGCCAGCCGCTCGATCCTGCAAAATTCCAGTATCTCGAAGGCTGCGTGCGGCAGGAGAAGCCCTACACGGTGCCGACCTTCGCTAAGAACAATGACGGGCCACTGCTCTACGTCTCCTTCGGCAGCCTCGGCGCCGGCGATGTCGACCTGCTGAAGCGCATCATCGCGACGCTGGGCAAGACGCGCTACCGCGCGCTGGTCAATGTCGGCGGCTACAAGGACCAGTACACCGACGTGCCCGGCAACGTCATCGTCGACAGCTGGTTTCCGCAGCCCTCGGTCATCCCGCAGGTCGACGCCGTCATCCACCATGGCGGCAACAACTCGTTCACCGAGTGCCTCTATTTCGGCAAGCCGGCGATCATCATGCCCTATGTCTGGGACGGCCACGACAACGCCACCCGCGTCGAGGAAACCGGCCACGGCTTCGGCATGCCGCGCTATGACTGGAGCGATGCCGAGCTGGTCGCCAGGATCGAGACCTGCCTGACCGACGCGGCGATGAAGGCCAAGCTGGCGAAGACATCGGCGCAGATGCACGCGCAGAACGGCCCGGAGAAGGCTGCCGGGTTGCTGGAGGCGCTGCTATGACCTCCTCCGCGCCACACCTCCACCAGGCCTCCACCCGCACCGACCTCGTCGGCTGGGGCGCGCAGCCCGACGCGCTGGATGGCGCTTCGCACTCCACCGGCAAGCTCGTGCACAAGGGGCCGAACAACCAGCCGGAATCCGGCATCTGGGTCTGCACGCCCGGACGCTGGCGGCTCTCGATCCCACGCGATGAATTGTGCCATTTCGTCGCCGGCAGCGCGACCTACCGGTCGGATGTCGGCGAGGTGATAGAAGTCTCCGCTGGAACCGTGGTCATGTTCCCCGCCGGCTGGACGGGTGAATGCACGGTGCATGAGACCATGCGCAACGTTTACATGCTGGCCTAAACCATCAACGGGGATACATGACATGCCGACACCGTACTGGCCGAAGGCTTCGGCCATGGAACTGGAGGATTGGGGCGCGGGCAGCAACGCGCTCGCCGGTTCGCCGCGTGCATCGGGCAAGATCCTGTCGCAGAACCCGGACGGATCGAGCGAATGCGGCCTGTGGTCATGCACGCCCGGCACCCGCAAGGTCACTTTCGTAGCCGATGAATTCTGCCATTTCCTGTCAGGACGTGGCAGCTATGTCCACGACAATGGCGAGCAGATCCCGGTCGAGGCCGGCACGCTCGTCCTCTTCCCCGCCGGCTGGACCGGCACCTCCATCATCACCGAAACGCTGACCAAGGCCTTCATGTGCCGGTGAGCACTCAGAACATTTCAAGGAAATCGATATGACCACGCCGATCATGCAATCCCCGCTCGCCATCACCGACCTCGTCGACTGGGGCGTCATCCCCACCATGATCGAGGGCGAGTCCCACACATCCGGCAAGCTGCTGCACAAGGGACCGGAAGGCCGCTCCGAATGCGGCCTGTGGGTCTGCACGCCCGGCAAATGGCATTGCCATGTCACCCGCGACGAGTTCTGCCACTTCCTCCAGGGCCGCTGCACCTATGTCCATGAATCCGGCGAAGTCATCGAGATCGAGCCGGATACGGCAGCCTTCTTCCCGCAGGACTGGAAAGGCGTCTGCACCGTCCATGAGACCATCAAGAAGGTCTACATGATCCGGTGAGCGGATCTGAGAGGATGTCCATGCAATTCTCCCCTGACCGGCCGACCTTCTTCGTCAATCCGGACTACCGGCCAATGGCTGGCGCGAACAAACCTGTGATCGACCCGGCCACACTGGAAACGGTCGGCGCCATCGCATCAGCCGGCGACGGCGAGATCGACGCCGTGCTCACAGCGGCGACCAGGGCGCAGGCCGCCTGGAAGAAGCTCGACGCCAAGAGCCGGGCGAAACACCTGCACGCGGTCGCCAACGCCATCGAGGCCGCGGACTTCACCCGTTGCGCCGAGCTGATGGTGCGCGAAATGGGCAAGCCCTATCCGGAAGCCATCGGCGAGATCGCCAACTGCGCGCCGATCTTCCGCTACTATGCCGAGATGGCGCGCGACGATGCCGGCAAGATCGCCGGCACGACGCAGGCCGGCTCGTTCCAGTATGCACGCTACGAGCCCTACGGCGTGTCCGTGCACATCATGCCCTACAATTTTCCGATCCTGCTGATGTGCTGGACCGTCGCCGCATCGCTCGCCGCCGGCAATGCCTGCGTCATCAAGCCGGCCGAGGCGACGACGCTGTCGACGCTCGACTACATGAGCGTGTTCCGCTCGCTGCCCGAAGGCCTCGTCTCCTGCCTGCCCGGAGGCGCCGCCACCGCGCAGGCACTGATCACCTCCGAGCGCACCAATGCCGTCGCCTTCACCGGCTCGGTCGCTGCCGGCAAGGCGGTGGCGGTGGCCTGCGCCGAGCGCATGAAACCCTGCGTCATCGAGGCCGGCGGCAGTGATCCGCTGATCATCAGTGAGCACGCCCCGCTTGAGGTCGCCGCGGCGGGCAGCGTTACCGCTGCCTTCCACCTCACCGGCCAGGTCTGCACCTCGGCCGAGCGCTTTTTCGTGGTCGATGCGGTGCATGACCGCTTCGTCGAACTGTTCGCTCAGAGGACACGCGCGCTGCGCATCGGCAACGGCATGGACAAGACCGAGATCGGTCCCCTGGTCAGCGAGGCGGCACGAGCCAAGGTCATGCGCCTAGTCGACGATGCCATTCGCAACGGCGCAACCGCCATGACCGGTGGCCGCGTCCCGCCGGCGCACACCACCGGCTGGTTCTACGAGCCGACCATTCTGACCGGTGTGACGCCGGACATGGCCATCGTGCGCGAGGAGTGTTTCGGTCCGGTCGCCGCCATCTGCCGCGTCAAGGATTTCGACGAGGCGATCAGGCTTGCCAATGACAGCCCCTTCGGGCTTGGCGCCTCCGTCTTCACCACCGATCTCGCCGAAGCGCATGAAGCGGCCGAGCGGCTCGAAGCCGGCATGGTGTGGGTCAACAATCCTCTGATCGACAATGACGCCTTGCCCTTCGGCGGCTGGAAGGCATCGGGCCTCGGCCGCGAACTCGGCCGCCAGGGCCTTGATGCCTTCCGCCGCTCGAAGATGGTGATCATCGACCACAGACCGGCGATCCAGGAATGGTGGTATCCCTACCCCGACAGCTGGTTCCGCGAGACCGGCGGCCGCAAGCACGTGTGAGGCAAATCCCGAAAAGGAAGCGGTTTTCCGTCCGGAATTTGGCTGAAACAAACGAGACAATGGCGCGCGGCAGGACCGCGCGCCCGATGGCCTCTTATCCCTGGATCGCTTCGACTAACGTCCGCGAGACGGAGGCAATCACCGCGTTGCGCTTGGCCAGGCTCTGTTCCGTGCCGGTCAGGTAAACCGACATCAAGATCGGATTGCCGGAGGCCGGCCAGATGATGGCCGCGTCATTGGTGCTGCCGTGGCCGCCAGTCCCGGTCTTGTCGCCGCACTTCCAGCCTTTCGGCAAGCCTGCCCTGATGCGCTCATCGCCCGTCTTGTTGGCGACCAGCCAGTCGACAAGCTTTGCCCGGCTCTTTGGCGACAGAGAGTCGCCGAGGGTGAGACGCTCGTAATCCTCGACCATGGCCAGTGGCGAGGTGGTGTCTCGCGCGTCGCCGGGCAGGGACTCGTTCAGCTCCGGCTCGATCCGGTCGAGTCTGGTCACCGTGTCGTTGATCGAACGCAGATAGGCCGTAAGCTGCACCGGTCCGCCAAAAGACTCCAGCAGCAGATTGGCCGCGCCGTTGTCGCTGACCGTCACCGCGGCCTCGCAAAGCTGCGCGACCGTCATCTCGCCGCCGGCGAATTTCTTGGTCGTCGGAGAATTGGCGATGATGGCGTCATGCGGGATCTTGATGCCGCGGTCGAGCTGCTCGAGACCGCCGTCGACCCGATGCAGGACGAGTGCGGCGGCCAGCGCCTTGAAGGTGCTGCACATCGGGAACAGCTCGTTCTCGCGATAGCCGAATTGTGCGCTCGTCCCAGAGATCCGGCATGCCACGCCAAGCCGCCCACCGCTTTCCGCCTCGATCCGCCTTATTTTCGGCGTCAGCCCATCAAATTTTGTCGGGCTCGTCGCTGCCCTCGCAATCGCGCCAAGGTTGATCGGCGCCGTCAAGACCACCGCGAGACCGCCGATGAAATTGCGTCTGTTCGTCATGTCCACACTCTCTGTTACCCCGCGCCGCAGAACTGGACCGGATCCAGCGCCATCGCAAACGAGTAAACATCGCGTCCGTCATAAGAAAAACTAGGGCTGGAAACATGAAGCGCTCGCACCTCCCACTGAATGGCCTAAGGGCCTTCGAAGCCTCCGCCCGCCATCTCAGCTTCACCGGCGCCGGCCTTGAGCTGCGCGTCACCCAGGCAGCCGTCAGTCACCAGGTCAAGGGCCTTGAAGAAGTCCTTGGCGTCCGGCTTTTTCGCCGACTGCCGCACGGCCTCGCCTTGAGCGAGGAGGGCGAGGCTCTGCTGCCGGTGCTGAGCGACGCCTTCAACAGGATCAGTGTCACGCTCGACCGTTTCGAGGGCGGCCGCTTCAACGACATCGTCACCGTCGGCGTCGTCGGCACCTTCGCCTCGGGCTGGCTGATCCCGCGATTACCACTGTTCCACCAGGCTTATCCGGACATCGAGCTGCGCATCTCGACCAACAACAACCGGGTCAACATCGCCGCCGATGGCCTCGACTTTGCCATCCGCTTTGGCGACGGCTCATGGCCGGGGACCGAGAACACGCCATTGCTGCCCGGCTCCTTCTCGCCGGCCTGTGCGCCCGAGATCGCCGCGCGTCTGCGCGACCCGTCGGATCTCGCGGGTGAAACGCTGCTGTGCTCCTACCGGGAAGACGAATGGCTGCGCTGGTTCGAGGCGGCGGGGCGCCATTGCCCGCCGATCAAGGGTATCGTTTTCGACTCCTCCGTCACCATGGCCAACGCCGCCGTCCAGGGCGCCGGCGTGGCGCTGCTGCCGATCTCGATGTTCAGCCGCGAGCTTGGTTCCGGCCAACTGGTGCAGCCTTTCGACAGCACGGTCGATGTCGGCCGCTACTGGCTGTCGGCGCGGCGCAGGCGCCAGAGCTCGCAGGCGATGACGCTCTTTGCCGACTGGCTGAAGGTGGAGACAACAGCCAGGATCTGAATCAGGTCTCAGGCGAGCCCGAAGCGCTCCACCGCCCGCATGATGCCGCGCAGTTCGGCCAGACCTTTCAACCGGGAAGCCCGGCAATGAGGTTGCGCTCAATCTTGTCGATGCGCTCGTCGCTCAGCGTCTTCAACCGCGCTTCCGCCTCCTTCAGCCGTGCCGGGCTGTAGCTGGCCTCGGCATTTCGGCGCTTCAGCACGAACACATCATAGGCGGCAAAGTCGATCGCATCGAAGCGCAGGGCATAGCCCGTGGCAGGCAGCCGGTAGGCGAGATCGGTCCGGTCCAAGTCCACCACCGGCATGAAATTGTAGCAGATGGTGGTCGAGCCCGAGGAAGTGGCCGAGCTGATTGCATTCCGGTACTCATCCAAAGGGGGCTTCTGCACCGGTGCCGACTACAGAGTAGACGGTGGGCTGACCGCCGGCATCGGCGTGAAATGAAAGGCAGGCCGCCGTCCCGAGGCCTCAGCCGATGCTTTCGCCGCCGTCGATCACCAGCGCCTGGCCGGTCATGAAGGATGAGCGGTCGGAGACCAGGAACAGGATGGCCTCGGCGATCTCCTCGGCGCTGGCCCAGCGCCCCATCGGGATCTTGGTGCGGACATAGCGCTCGATCGCCTCGCGTCCACCCATCTGGGCGATGAACGGTTCATTGAACGGGGTGTCGACCCAGCCCGGGCAGAGCGCGTTGACGCGCACATTGTGTCGGGCATAGTCGAGCGACATCTGCCGGGTCATCGCCACCACCGCGTGTTTGGACGTGGCGTAGGCGATCATTTCGCGATCATAGAACACGCCCGAATTCGATGCCGTGTTGAGGATGACGCCGCCGCCCTGCGCGACCATCGACGGCATGACGATCCTGGCCGCCAGGAACTGGGCGCGGACATTGACCCGCCACGATGCATCCATGCCGTCGACATCGACCTCGGTCAGCGTGCCGCCGACCTGGATGCCGGCATGGTTGTGCAGGATGTCGATGCGCCCGTGCTTGTCGAGCGTGCCGGCGATGAGCTGCTCGACCGCCGTGTCCTCGCCCACATCGGTGGCGATCGCCTCAGCCCGCCCACCCGTCGCGCGGATGTCGCAAGCCGTTGCTTCGCCGGCGTCCTGGTCCCTGTCGGCAATGACGACCATGGCGCCCTCCCGGCCCATGATGATGGCGCCGGCGCGCCCGATGCCGGAACCGGCGCCTGTCACCACGGCGATGCGGTCTTTGAGGATCATGATGCGACTTTCAGTTTGATGGCTTGCGCTGGCGCAATTGCCACTGGGCAAGCACCACGAGCAGGACGGACGCGACGAGCACGATGGTCGCGATCGCATTGATTTCCGGCGTCACCCCGCGCCGGATCGACGCGAACACGTAGATCGGCAGCGTCGTCTGCGCGCCCGCGACGAAGAAGGCGATGATGAAATCATCAAACGAGAAGGTGAAGGCGAGCAGGAAGCCGGCGACCACCGCCGGCATGATCTGCGGCAGGACGATCGAGCGGAACGTCGTCAGCGGCGTGGCATAGAGATCGCTGGAGGCCTCGACCAGATTGCGGTCGAGGCTGCCGAGGCGCGTGCCGACGATCATGGTGACCAGCGCCATCGAGAACAGGCCGTGCGCCGCGATGATCGAGCCATAGCCGAGCGACAGCTTGGGCGGCTGATCGCCCGGCCAGATCGAGGCAAGGAACGGATTGACGACCGCGAACAGCTGGACGAGCGCGACCAGCGTCGAGATGCCTATGACGACGCCGGGAACGACGATGGCAGCACCCAGCAGCGCGTCGAAGACAGCGCGGGTTCGCACCCCGACGCGTGCCAGGCCCAGTGCGGCGGCGGTGCCGAAGAGCGCCGCAAGCAAGGCGCTGGTGGTGGCGATGAACAGGCTGTTCTTCAGCGCCTCGACCAGGAACGGGTTCGACAGCGCCTTGCCATACCATTGCACGGAGAAGCCGGTGAACTCGCTGGCATGGTGGCCGGCGTTGAAGGAGAACAGCACGACCAGCGCGATCGGCAGATAAAGGAAGGCGAAGACGGCAATGACGAAGGCGCGCATCAGATCAGGTCCACGCGGCGGGCGCCCGAAACCCGGGTCGAGATGCGGTTGGCGGCAATCAGCACCACCACCGAAACCAGCACCAGAGTGATGGCGATGGCCGACCCGAACGGCCAGTTGCGTGATTGCAGGAATAGGTCGACCAGCGCATTGCCGATGAAGAACACTTTGCCGCCGCCGAGCAGCGTCGGGATCAGGTATTCGCCAAGCAACAGGATCATGACCAGCGAGAAGCCGGTCATCACGCCCGGCAACGACAGCTTCAGCGTCACGCCCAGGAAGGTGGAGATCGGCGTCGCGCCAAGGTCGGCGGAGGCTTCCAGCAGCCTTCGGTCGAGCCGCTCGAGGCTGACATAGATCGGCAGGATCATCAGCGGCAAATAGCCATAGACGATGCCCAGCAGCACCGCGCCCGGCGTGTTGATCAGCCTGACATCCTCGAACCCGATATAGGCGAGCAGTGCTGGAATGCCACGCCCGCCCAGTACATACATCCAGGCATAGGTTCGCATCAAAAGGCTGGTCCAGAACGGAATGACGACGAGCGCAAGCAGGATCAGCCGCCACCGCGCCGGCGCGCGCAAGGCGAGGTAATAGGCGACCGGATAGGCGACGAGCAGGCAGGCGAGCGCGCCCACCGGCGCCAGCACCATCGTGTTCCAGAAGGCGGTGGCCCGCGCCGGGAGATTGGCATATTGCGCGAAGGTGAAGGCGGCCTGATAGCCGCCCTCGGGCGCCCTCTCGCCGACGCTGAAGACGGCGATGGCGATGAACGGCAGCACCAGGAACACCACCAGCCACGCCGTCGCAGGCGCAAGCAGCAGGGCGGTCAGGAAATTATGACGAAGTTTGTTGCCGTGCATTGAAACCGCCCCGATGCCGGCGGGCACGTGCCCGCCGGTCAATTGTCCGCGTCAGGCCGCTCCTCAGGCCGACTTGAAGCGAGCCATCAGCTCGGCGCGGCCCGGATCGGTCAGCGTCGCAGCCGCGCCGAATTCCAGCGGCGTCAAAAGGTCGGCGGCCGGATAGAGGATCGGATTGTCCAGCACTTCCTTCGGCAGCAGCTTGTTGACCCGCGCGTCGGTCGAGGGCGCTCCATTGGCAAGGTGCTCCTTCACCGCGACCTGCGGGTTCATCAAATAGTTGAGCAGGGCATAGCCGGCCGGCTTGTTCGGCGCGTCCTTCGGAATGGCGTAGAAGTCGGTCCAGATCTCGCCGCCTTCCTTGCCCAGCACATAGGCGATCTCGGGAATGTCGCGATGAAGCTGCGCGCCGTCATTGGTCCAGCACATGGTCATCCAGGCATCGCCGGCGCGCATCCCCGGCTGATAGTCGGACGAGACCGCGAACAGATGCGGCTTGACCTTCAGCAGCAGTGCCTCCGCCTTGGCGAGTTCGTCCTGCTTCAGCGAGTTGAATGAGTAGCCGTAGTATTTCAGCGCATTGCCGATCGTGGTCAGCTGGTAGTCGTGCACCATGGTGCGGCCATCGCCCTCGGCCATCGCCGTGTCCCAGAACTCCTTCCAGCTCGTCATCGGCTTGGCGAGCTTCTTGGTGTTGACGGCAAACCCTGTGGTGCCCCAGTTTTTCGGTACCGCGTAGATGACCTTGTCGATCGTGCCTTCGGCGGTGAAGCGCGGGTCCTCCTGCGTGCCGTCGAAGTTAGGCAGCTTCGCCATCTCCAGAGGCTCGATGATCCCAAGCTTCTTGTAGGTCGAGATCGTGTAGTTGGTCGGCACGAACAGGCTCCAGCCCGAAGCGCCGGCCTGCAGCTTGGCCAGCATCTCCTCGTTGGAGCCGAACACGTTGACCTCGACGGCGACGCCGGTGTCCTTCTTGAAGTTCTCGAAGGTCTGCGGGTCATGATAGTTAGGCCAGGTGGCGATCGACATGCGGTCGCCGAGGCTTTCAGCGGCAAAGGCCGGCGTCGGCATGATGCCGATCTCGCGCGCCATCACGGCTGTTGCAATTCCAAGCCCGGTGAGGCCGAGGAAATCGCGGCGGCCGATCGAGCCGCGCTTCAGGCGCATCAATTGGTCGACGAACTTCTCAGGGCTTATCGGCAGTCCATCACGATATGATTTCGACATGTTTATTTACCCTCTGGTTGGTCCCGTTGTTCTTGGTCTCCGGAAACGCCAGCGGCGTCCCGGTGGCAAAGCCGATGGCGACGGGTTCACCCGGCTTGAAGAGATTTCCATGGCCGATCACATGGTCGGCCTTGGCCAGCAGCGTCCCTAAGCCCTGGACCTCGATGGCGTATTCAGCAGTCGAGCCCAGAAAGATCCGGTTGCGGACAATGCCCTTGAACGGGCGGCTTGTCGGAGCACCAAGACTGAGCGTTTCGGGACGAAGACTGACCGAAACGGCCTCGCCCTGCCGCAAGGCGGCGCGCCTGCGCGCCGCGATCACGGTGCCGTCGGCAAGCGCCACCTCCACCAGATCGCCGGAATGCCCGGCGACGGTGCCGCTCAACAGATTGGTCTTGCCGACGAAGTCGGCAACGAACAGATCGGCCGGCTCGTCATAGATCTCGCTGGGTTGCCCGAGCTGGACGATACGCCCGCCATTCATGACGCAGACGAAATCGCTCATCGACAGCGCTTCCTCCTGGTCGTGGGTGACCAGCACGAAGGTGATGCCGATCTCCCGCTGCAGGTTCTGCAGCTCGATCTGCATGTCGGTGCGCAGCTTCTTGTCGAGCGCGGCCAGCGGCTCGTCGAGCAGCAACACGGCCGGCTTGTTGACCAGAGCGCGGGCGAGTGCCACGCGCTGCTGCTGTCCGCCCGACAGTTCATGGATCTTGCGGCGGCCATAGCCGGCGAGCCGCACCATTTCGAGAGCCTCGCCGGCTCGCTGGCCGATCTCGCGTGACGACAGCCTCGGCCTTGCTTGGCGCAGCCCGTAGGCGACGTTGTCCTCGACATCCAGGTGCGGAAACAGCGCATATTGCTGGAACACCATGTTGACCGGCCGCCGGTAGGGTGGCGTGCCCGCCATGTCCTGGCCGCGGATCAACACCTGGCCTTCGCTCGGCTGCTCGAACCCGCCGATCATGCGCAGGCAGGTGGTCTTGCCGCAGCCGGACGGCCCGAGCAGCGCGACAAAGGCGGAGGGCGGCACAGCGAGGTCGATGCCACTGACCGCGGTCACCGCGCCATAGCGCTTGGTGACGCCGCGAAACTCGATATCGGGCACTGCGGTCAACGGCTGCGGGCTCCAGCGACAGGGCAATTTCGAGACGCTACCAGAGCCAAGTGCGACTAGTATATACCTCGCAGGTGGTATATCTGATCTATTTTATCGTTTAGAGGGGTATGATCGAGCGTGTCCCGCAGCGACGAATACAACCGCCTTGCCCAACTGGTCGCGGCGACGCGGGAGACGAGCGGCGATCTCTTCGGCAAGGCGATGGTCGATTGGCTGCGGCAGCATGTCAGCTTCGACCATTGCGTCATCTTCGGCTATCGCGGCGCCTCACGACCACCGCTGCTGTTCGAGACCTTCTCGCCGACTGAGAGCCACGTCTTCGTGGCGCTCTACCAGGAAGGGCCCTATCTTCTGGACCCGTTCCACCATGCGGCGGTCGAACGCAAGGAGGGTTTCTGGCGCATGCGCGAACTGGCGCCGGACCGCTTCTATGCCAGCGAATATTTTCGCTCCTACTACAGCCAGACCAGGCTGGCCGAGGAGGTCGGCTTCTTCGTGCCGCTGCCGGACAAGGACGCTCTGGTTATCTCGCTGATGCGGCTGCGTGCTTCAGGGCCTTTCGGAACCGCCGATGCCCGGCTCCTGCGCGACATGGCGCCGGCGGTAATCAATTTCGCCAGGCTGCGCTGGCCGGGTCTTCCGACGGATGAGCCCACCGGAACCAAGCAGGACGAAGCGATTGCCCCGGTCAACGAGTTCGACCGCGCGCATATCTGGCAGAGCCTGTCGCTGACGCCGCGCGAAAAGCATGTCGTCGATCTCGTGCTGCAGGGGCATTCCACCGAATCGATCGCCAGGGCCATGCGCATCGTTCCGGGAACCGTGAAGGTCCATCGCCGCAACATCTACCGCAAGCTCAAGATCAAGTCGCAGGCCGGCCTCTTCGCCCGCTTCGTCGAGATCATCGACGCGCGGATAAGATAGCCGGCAAATCATGCCGATCGCGAACCTTGTCAGCTGGAGGCGGCGGCATCCCACGAACCAGCCTCGGCCATCCGCTTCAGCAGCGGCGCTGGCTTGAAAACATCCTTCCCGGTGCGCTCATGCCAATACTCGAGCCGCTCGATGATCCTGGCCGCGCCTTCAAGGCCGGCCCAGAACATCGGACCACCCTTGCCGATGGGAAAACCGTAGCCGTTGACCCAGACGACATCGATGTCGGAGGCGCGGGCGGCGATCTTCTCTTCGAGGATCTTCGCGCCTTCGTTGACCATCGGATAGAGCGTGCGCTCGATGATCTCGTCAGCACTGATCTCACGAGGCGCGATACCCCTCTCGACGGCCTTGTCACGGATCAAAGCCTCAACCTCGGGATCCGGAACGGCCGCGCGCGCGCCGGCCTCGTAGAGATAGAAACCACGGCCGGTCTTCTGACCGAAACGCCCCTGTTCGCACAGCGTGTCCGCGATGACGGCCGTCAGGCCGCGCGCCTTGCGATTGCGCCAGCCAATGTCGAGGCCGGCGAGATCGCCCATCTGGAACGGTCCCATCGGCCAGCCGAAATCGGTGAACGCCTTGTCGATCTGGCGGGGTGTCGCGCCCTCCAGAAGCAATGCCTCGGATTCCGAGCCACGCGCGGCCAGCATGCGGTTGCCGACGAAGCCGTGGCAGACACCGACGACGACAGCCACCTTGCCGATCCGCCGTGCCATGTCGACGACGCTCGCCAGCGCATCGGACGCGGTCCTCTCGGCGCGCACGATCTCCAGCAGCTTCATGACATTGGCCGGCGAGAAGAAATGCAGGCCGAGCACATCCTGCGGTCGCGAGATCGAGGCGGCGATTTCGTTGATGTCGAGATAGGAGGTGTTGGTGGCCAGGATCGCGCCCGGTTTGGCAATGGCGTCGAGCTTGCCGAACACTTCTTTCTTGACCGCCATGTCCTCGAAAACCGCCTCGACGATCAGGTCGCAATCGGCGAGGTCGGCATAGTCGGTGGAGCCCTTGAACTGGGCGAGCCGGTCGCGCTTGGCATCTTCGGTCAAGGAGCCGCGCGTGACAGACACGGCATAGTTCTTCTCGATCGTGCCGAGCCCGCGCTGCAGCGCCTCATGGCTGGTTTCCAGCAAGGTAACCGGGTAGCCGCCATTGGCGAAGGCCATGGCGATGCCGCCGCCCATCGTGCCGGCGCCGATGACGCCGACGCGGCCGATCCTGCGCTTGGGCGTATCCTTGCCAGGAATCTTTGCCGCCTCACGTTCGGCGAAGAACAGATGCCGCTGCGCCCTCGACTGGTCGCTGGCAACAAGCGTCACGAACAGCGCGCGCTCCGCCGCCAGTGCTTCGTCGAAAGGCAGCGTGACGGCGTTGCGCACGGCTTGCGTGCAAGCGATCGGCGCCTCGAGCCCGCGCGCTTTCCTGGCAAGGGCCGCGGCCTCCGCGTCGAAAGCCGCCAGGTCGGTTTCCTTCAGCCCGTCATCGCGGTCGCGCACCGGCGTGAAGGGACCACCCTTGCGGGCGATTTCCCTGGCGAAGTTCACGGCATGGGCGGTCAGATCGCCCTGAAAGACGGCATCGACCAGGCCGGCGGCATGCGCCTCGTCCGCACCGATCGGCGTACCCGACACAATCATCCTCAGCGCCTTCACCGCCCCGACAAGACGCGGCAGCCGCACCGTGCCGCCGCCTCCTGGCAACAGGCCGAGTTTCACCTCCGGCAGGCCGAGCTTGGCGCCGGCATCGGCGACGCGGAAATGGCATCCGAGCGCCAGTTCCAACCCACCGCCGAGCGCCGTGCCGTGGATGGCGGCGACCGTCGGCTTGGCGATGGCATCGAGCGTTACGATCAGCGCGCGAAGATCGGGCTGCTGCACCGGCTTGCCGAATTCCGTGATGTCGGCCCCGGCGACAAAAGTCCGGCCGGCGCAGGCGATAACGATGGCCGCGATCGACGGATCATCACGCAAGGAAACCAGCGCCTGCATAAGCGGCTCGCGGACATGAAAACTCAGCGCATTGACCGGCGGATTGTCGATGGTGACGATGGCGACATCGCCGTCCCGGCTGATCTTCAGGAAATCGGACAAGCAAAACCTCCCAGCATGGTGAGCGGCGTGGCCGCCCGAACGGGATTTACAGCGCGACGACGCGGATGGGAACCGGCTTGGCGCAATCATTGCCGGCTTTGGAAGTGCCTAGCGCTGGCCGGCAGCCTCCGCCGCCAGCATCTCCGGCATCGCGGCGCTGGCGCTTCGACCGCCGCGCCAGGAGGCGAAGGCAGCGATCAGGTAAAGAACCGCCGAGAAGGTGAAGGCGAAGACGAGGCCGTGCTTGAACGGCCTCGACATCAGTTCGGGGAAGAAGGCGTGGCCGGTCAACGTGTCGATGCTCTGCTGCGGCAAGGCATGCAGCACATCCGCCGGGATCAGTTCGCCCATCGGATTGTAGCCGAGGAAGGCGGCGAACAGGCTGGCGACCGGCGGCATGTTGGCGATCTGATGGGCAATGGATTGCGGCACATGCTGCGCCAGCAGGCCGGCCTCCATGCTCTGCGGCAGGCTGGCGGCGAGGCCGACGATCATCAGGCTGAAGAACAGGCCGATCGACAGCACCTGCCCGGCATTGGTGGTGGTGGCTCGCATGCCCGAGGCCTGGCCGCGTTCACGCGCCGGCACCGAGTTCATGATCTGCGTCGAGTTCGGCGCCACGAACAGGCCCGAGCCAAGGCCGTTGAGGAACAAAAGACCCGCGAAGGCCGTGTAGGAGAAGTCGGCCGGCAGCGCCATCAACGCTACGAAGCTGGCAGCCCCCACGACCATGCCGCCGACCGCGAAGGGCACGCCGCCGACCCGGTCCGAGAAATAGCCGGACACTGGCCCGGCGATGAGGAAGCCGATGGTCAGCGGCAGCATGAAGATCGCGGACCACAGTGGCGTCTCCTCGAAGGAATAGCCATGCAGCGGCAGCCAGATGCCTTGCAGCCAGACGATCAGCATGAACTGCAGGCCGCCGCGCGCTATGCCCGAAGCGAGGTTGGCGATGTTGCCATAGGCGAAGCCAGGGATACGGAACAGTTTGAGGTCGAGCATCGGCTTGGCGACGCGTTGCTCGATGAAGATGAAAGCGATGAGTGAGATGAAGCCAATGGCGAACAAGGTCAGCACTTTCGGGCTGGTCCACGCCATGACCTGGTCGCCATAGGGCTGCAGGCCATAGGTGATGGCGGTGAGGATGAGCACGAGGCCGAGCCCGAAGCTGATATTGCCGAGCCAGTCGATCGTATGCGTGGTGCGGTTCGGGGCGTCATGCAGCTTCAGGTACGCCCAGACGGTGCCGACGAGGCCGAAGGGCACATTGATCCAGAACACCAGCCGCCAGTCGGTGTCGGCAAGCAAGCCGCCGATCAGCAGGCCGACAAACTGGCCGCCGATGGCCGCCACCACATTGATGCCGAGCGCGAGGCCGCGTTCGTTCTCCGGAAAGGCGTCGGTCAATAGTGCCGTGGAATTGGCCATGATCAGTGCGCCGCCAATGCCCTGGATGATGCGCACGGATATCAGGTACATCGCGGCGAAATCGCCTTGTCCCGGCAGCAGGCTGAGCGCGATCGAGGCGGCCGTGAAGATTGCAAAGCCGAGATTGTACATTTTGGCGCGGCCGAACTGGTCTCCGAGCCGGCCGAAGGCGACGACAAGCACCGCCGTGGCGATCATGTAGCCGATGATTGCCCACAGCAGGTAGTTGATGTTGCCGGGGTCGAGCGCCTTGAGCCCTATGCCACGAAACACCGCCGGCAGGCTGATCAGCAGGATCGAGCCGTTGATGGCCGCGGCCAGCATGCCGAGCGTGGTGTTGCTCAGAACCATCCATTTGTGGCTCTGTGGACGGGTCGATGCGGCGGCGTTCATGATGGCGGCTCTCGAAGGTGCTGGCGCGGTCGTCGCCAGCGCTATATATGAGGATAATCTCAGGTTTGGAAATATGAGGATGGCCTCGGAAAAAGCAAGAGCCTCGGTGTCAAATCCGCGTGCGCCGCAGCAAAAAAGAGGACGCGAGCGGGTCGCGGCCCTGATGGCGAGCGCCGCGCAGCTGTTCGTCGAGAAAGGCTTTGATGCCACGACGATGACTGAGATCGCCGCGCGCGCCGGTGCTGCCATCGGCACGCTCTATCTGTTCTTCCCGACCAAGGAAGCGCTGGCCGGGGCCATTCTGGCCGAGCACGCGGAAAGCCTGTCCACGCAGCTCGACGCCTTGCAGGAACGCGCCAAGGGCCTCGCGCCGGCGGCGATCGCCGATGCTCTGTTCAATGTGCTCGGCGACTTCCTGGCTGAGCATCCAGCCTATTCCGCGCTTCTCGACCTTCCCGGCGACGATGGCTGGCGGCGCAGGATGCGCGCGAGACGGCGGGCGCAGATCGCGGCTTTGTTCGCGCAGGCCGAACCGCCGCTGCCGGCCGGCCAGGCCGAACGTCTGGCCGTCATCGTGCCGCAGCTGATGCGCATCCCGCTGGCGCTGGTCGGCGAAAAGAGATTGCGCGACGGCGTCCTGGAGGAATTGCGGTTGATGCTTGCCAGGCACCTGCAGGCAGCGAGCGAAGATTGACGCGGAGCTGCACGGTCGATCCTTAAATATACCTCCCGGCTGTCCCGACCCTGAAACAGGAAACCCCTTGCAGAGTGCTGTCAACGACATAGCTTCACGACGGCCGATCAACTTGCGGTGCGACGATTGAAAAGACTTCGCCTACTGGTCTAGGAGCCTGAATCAAAAAGAATGGTTTGATATCAAGCTCTTGCGAGCCTGCGTGTGAGCAGGCGAATGTGGGCGACGTATATCCAGGCTTCTGCAGAAGCGATGGATTTCTCCCAGTCCTTGGCGAGCCTGCGGCATCGCCCCAGCCATGC